>CAVUIJ010000033.1:0-220752 GCA_963741505.1 uncultured Alphaproteobacteria bacterium
ACATCCTGACCGAGCAGGAAGAGAGCGAGCGCCGGCAGAAGGAGTTCGCCGAGCGCTCCGCGATGTTCATGGAAGCCCTTGATGTCGACGAGGTGATCGCGCAGCTGCTCGTAACCGAAGGTTTTGCCAGCGTCGAGGAAGTGGCGTTCGTCGAATCGTCGGAAGTGGCGCATATCGCCGGCTTCGACGAGAACACGGCGGAAGAGATCCAGACCCGCGCCCGCGAATACCTGGAAAAGCAGGAAAAGATTCGCGACGATCGGCGCCGGGAGCTGGGGGTGGCCGACGAGGTGGCACAGGTCGCCGGCGTCACCACCGCCATGCTGGTGGCGCTGGGCGAGAACGGCGTCAAGACGCTGGAGGATCTGGCCGACTGCGCCACTGACGACCTCATCGGCTGGACCGAACGCAAGAAGGAAAAAGACGCCGAACCGGTGCGCCACAAGGGCTTTCTCGACGGCTTCGACGTCGATCGCAAGGGTGCCGAGGATATCATCATGTCGGCGCGCGTGCTCGCCGGCTGGGTCAAGGCCGAGGATCTGGTGCAGCCGGAAGCCGCCGAAGAGGCGGCCGAAGGCTCGGCACCTGCGGCCTGACGTAGCACGTGTTGTGAGAGCAATCGAAGATAGCAATGACGGCAGAGGCGGCAATCGCGGGCAAGAATGCCGTGCGCAAGGGGCACAAACCCAGCTTGCGCACGTGCATCGTCACGCGTGCCGAGCGGTTGCCGTCTGAGCTGATCCGGTTCGTGCCATCACCCGATGGCACCATTACCCCCGACCTCGCCCGCAAGCTGCCGGGCCGTGGCGTCTGGGTAACGGCTAATGCCGATTGCGTGGCCGCGGCCGTGACCAAGAAGGCCTTTGCCAAGAGCTTGAAACGTCAAGTGAATGTGCCGAGCGACCTAGCTAGCCAAGTCGAGCGCCTGATGGTCGGCCGGGTGGTCGAGGCGTTGGCGCTGGCAAACAAGGCGGGACTGCTCGTCACTGGCTTTTCCAAGCTAGATGCCGAACTTGGTAAAGGCACTGTCGCAGTCCTGATCCATGCTGCGGAGGCGGCGGTTGATGGCTGCGGCAAACTCGACCGCAAGTGGAAGGCAGTTGCGGCGGACCTGGGGCGCGAACCACGCATCGTAAAGGAATTGACGATCGCGCAATTGGATTTGGCGACAGGCAGGGAAAATGTGGTACATGCTGGCTTGAGCGCTGGTGGCGCAACAACCAGGTTCTCGATTGAAGCCGGGCGCCTTAACCGCTATCGGTCGCCAAATTCCGCGCCTGCAAGTGGATTTGCAGCAGAGTGAACTGCTGGTCGTTCGGTGTCTTGATGGTCATCGATCCTCAGGGTCGAAGCGGGCCGTCGTGTCGCCGAAGTTTTGAACTGACGGATTGATCTGGACGACTGCCAAGGGGCAGGCGATCCGCGGGGATCAATCCGTTCGAGTGTCGGGAAAACGGATCTAGTATGAGCGAACCGAAAGAGACTGCCGAGAAGACCACTGCTGCAGGCGGGCGCAAGCCTCTGAGCCTGGTGCAGAGGGTCGAGTCCGGCCATGTGCAGCAGAAGTTCAGCCATGGCCGCTCGAAGACGGTGGTGGTCGAAAAGAAGCGTTCGCGGACCCTGAAAGACGACGAGGCGGCTGCACGCGCGCCGACCGCCGCGCCAGCAACGCGCGCACCGGCAGCCAAGACCGCTGTGCCGGCGAGCCCAAAGCCCGAGACCGCCAAGCCAGGCGCGCTGCTGCGCACCTTGTCGGAGGAAGAGCGGATTGCACGCTCCAAGGCGCTGGCCGCGGCGCAGGAGCGTTCGGTCGAGGAAGCGCGGGTGCGCGCCGAGCGCGAGCGCCAGGAGGCGATCGAGGCCAAGGCACGTGCCGAGCGCAATGCCGCGGCGCTGGCCGAAGCTAAGGCCAAGGGTGAGCCCGCTCCGGAACCGGAAGTAGCACCACCGCCGCCCGTTCCGATTGCCGAACCGGCTGCACCGATTGCTCAAGCGATAGCGGAAGCGCCGGAGCCTGCTGCCCAGAGGACCGCTGCCGCGGCACCTGAGTTGGCAGCCGATGATGCGGCTGCCCGTCCGGCCGGCATGACCCGGCCGATGATCGTGTCGCGCGCGGATCGGCCAAGCCCGAAGCCGCCGGAGAGCATTGCCAAGAAGGGCGAAACCGAAGTCGCCCGCCGCACCGGCAAGCTCGCCATGGTGCCGGAGGCCGACGACGACGATCGGGCCAAGAAAAAGGGCGGCAAGATCGTCCGCAGCGCGGTGCCGAAACCCGGGTCCGAGGAAGGCCGGGTTCGCGGCAAGCTGACCATTACCAACGCCTTCGACGAGCGACAGCGCGAGCGTTCGCTGGCGTCGCTGAAGCGCAAGCGCGAGCGTGAGAAGCTCAAGGCAATGGGCGTGCCGCAGGCGCGCGACAAGGTCGTACGCGAGGTGATCATCCCCGAGGCGATCACCATCCAGGAGCTTTCGAATCGCATGACGGAGCGCGCCGTCGATCTCATCAAGGTGTTGATGAAGAGCGGCGCCATGCACAAGATCACCGACGTAATCGACGCCGACACCGCCGAATTGCTGGTAGCCGAATTCGGCCACACGGCAAAGCGCGTGACCGATGCCGATGTGCTCGAGGGCTTCATCGGTGCCAAGGACGAGGATGATCACCTCGAGCCACGAGCGCCTGTTGTCACCATCATGGGCCACGTTGACCACGGCAAGACATCGCTGCTCGACGCCATTCGCAAAGCCAACGTGGCGAGCGGCGAGGCCGGTGGCATCACCCAGCATATCGGCGCCTACCAGGTGTCGACGCCGGATGGCCAGAAGATCACCTTCATCGACACGCCAGGCCACGAGGCGTTCACCGCGATGCGCGCGCGCGGCGCCAAGGTGACCGACATTGTCATCCTCGTCGTCGCTGCCGACGACGGCGTCATGCCGCAAACTGTCGAAGCGATCAATCACGCCAAGGCGGCAGGCGTTCCGATCATCGTTGCGATCAACAAGATCGACAAGCCGGACGCCGATCCGACCCGGGTGCGCACCGACCTGCTGCAACACGAGATCGTGGTAGAGAGCCTGTCGGGCGACGTGCAGGATGTGCCGGTGTCGGCGACCAAGCGTATGAACCTTGACAAACTGCTGGAGGCCATCGCGCTGCAGGCCGAGGTGCTTGAACTCAAGGCCAATCCGCTGCGTTCGGCTGAAGGCTTCGTGATCGAGGCCAAGTTGGAGCGCGGTCGCGGACCGGTCGGCACGCTGCTGGTGCAGCGCGGCACGCTCAAGGTTGGCGACATCGTCGTCGCCGGCATGGCCTGGGGACGTGTTCGCGCCCTGCTCGACGACAAGGGCGAACCACTGAAGGACGCCGGCCCGTCCGTGCCGGTCGAGGTCCTCGGCTTCGACAGCGCGCCGGAAGCCGGCGACCAGTTCGCCGTGGTCGAGAGCGAGGCCCGTGCCCGCGAGATCACCGACTATCGTGTCCGCAAGCGCCGTGAGACGCTGGGATCGGCCGGCACGCCGCGCACTCTCGAGCAGATGATGCAGTCGCTCAAGGATGCCGCCGGCCAGAAGGAGTTCACGCTGCTGGTCAAGGGCGACGTGCAGGGTTCGGTCGAAGCCATAATTGGCTCGCTGAAGAAGCTCGGCACTGACGAGGTGATGGCCCGCGTCGTCCATACCGGGGTTGGCGGCATCACCGAATCGGACGTGGCACTCGCCAACGCATCGAAGGCGATCGTCATCGGCTTCAACGTCCGCGCCAACGCCCAGGCCAAGGCCGCGGCCGATATGCAGGGCATCGAGATCCGCTACTACAACATCATCTACGACCTGGTGGATGACGTGAAGGCGGCGATGTCGGGCCTCTTGGCGCCGACACTGCGCGAGGTGTTCCTCGGCAACGCGACGATCAAGGAGGTGTTCAACATCACCAAGGTCGGCAAGGTCGCGGGTTGCCTTGTCACCGACGGCAAGCTGGAGCGCGGCGGCAAGGTGCGGCTCATCCGCGATAACGTCGTGATCCACGAAGGCACGTTGTCGATCCTGAAGCGCTTCAAGGACGATGTGAAGGAGGTGCCGGCGGGCCAGGAGTGCGGCGCGAGCTTCGCCAACTACCAGGACATCCGCCAGGGCGACGTCATCGAGTGCTTCAACATCGAGACCATCAAGCGCAGCTTGTAAGGATGATGATCCCGCCCGGGCTGGCGCGTAGGTTGGGTCAAGCGCGAGCTGCGGCCCAACATCCGTGGGCAGAACCCGCCATGTCGGGTCGCGCACGAGGGCCTGCCCCAAGCTACGCCCGACATTGTCGAGGTCAGCGGCAGTCAAGAGGTCGAATTCGCATGCCTCGTAAGAACTCGAGTTCAAGCCGCGCGCCATCGCAGCGCATGCTGCGCGTCGGCGAGCAGATCCGTCACGTGATCGCGGAACTGCTGGCGCGGGGCGAGATCCACGATGACGTCATCGCCAGCCACGTGATCACGATGACGCAGGTGCGGATGTCGCCGGATCTGCGGCTCGCCACCGCGTTCGTCATGCCGCTCGGTGGCAAGGACACGGCGCAAGGTTATCGCGGCGCTGGAAAAGAACCGCCGCTTCATTCGCGGCCGGATCGCGCAGAGCGCTCGACCTGCAGTTCTCGCCCGACATCCGCTTCAAGGACGACAACACGTTCGAGGAGGCGATGCGCATCGAGCAGCTGCTGGCGAGCCCGAAGGTTCGGCAGGATACGAAGAAGGGGAGTGGGGAATAGGGAGTTGGGAGTAGGGTATCTTCGAACCCTCACTCCCGAGATTTTCCTGAAATCAAAACCTACTCCCTACTCCCCATTCCCTACTCCCAGTCGAAAACATGGCACGCCGCAAAAAAGGCAATCGGATCAACGGCTGGTTGATCTTCGACAAGCCGCTCGAAATGACCTCGACGCAGGCCGTGGGCAAGATCCGCTGGCTGTTCGAAGCCCAGAAGGCCGGTCATGCCGGCACTCTCGATCCGCTCGCCACCGGCATCCTGCCGATCGCGCTCGGCGAGGCGACCAAGACCGTGTCGTTCGCGGTCGATGGCGAGAAGTCCTACCGCTTCGCCGTGCGCTGGGGTGTCGAGACCACCACCGACGACACCGAGGGCAAAGCCGTCGAGACCAGCGACGTGCGGCCGTCGCGCGCCGCGATCGAAGCACTGCTGCCGCGCTTCATCGGCGAGATCATGCAGACGCCACCGGCGTTCTCGGCGATCAAGGTCGATGGCCAGCGCGCCTACGATCTCGCCCGTGACGGCGAGGAGGTCATTCTCGAAGCCCGCCCCGTGGTGATCGACACGCTGCGCATCACCGACATGCCTGACGACGCCACCACCGTGTTCGAGGCGACCTGCGGCAAGGGTACATATGTGCGCGCCATCGCCCGCGATCTCGGCCGCGCGCTCGGCTGCTTCGGCCACGTCATCAAGCTGCGGCGCACTCGCGTCGGACCGTTCGGCGAGGATCAGGCGATCACGCTCGCCGAACTCGAGGAACTGGCGAGCCGAGACGATGGCGGCGTCGAGCTGAGGCGCTGCCTGATGCCGATCGAGAGCGCACTCGCCGGCATGGTCGAGTTGCAGGTGAGTTCTGCCGATGCCGGCCGGCTCAGGCTCGGGCAGCCGGTGCTGATGCGTGGCCGAGATGCGCCGATCATGAAGGGCGAGGTTTACGCCGTCTGCAAAGGCCAGCTCGTTGCCATGGGCGAAATCGAGCGCGGCGAGCTGCGCCCGACCCGGGTGTTCAACCTGGATTGACGCGGCCGGCCGTTGCGTCGCACAATTTCCTCGCATTTTGCGCGTTTTCAGCTATATAGCCCGCAGCGCGTGACCTTTGGGCCACGCGTCAACTTGTGACCCGGCTGGACGACATCCCGGCCGTGGCCGCTTCCAGGGCGCCCTGAACGAGGGCCCCATCCTTGAATATTCAACCAGAAAGGATGCCCGATGTCGCTGATCAGACCCGTCCGCAAGGACGCAAAGACGGCTGTTATCAAAGAGAATGCGACGAAAGCCAACGATACTGGCTCTCCCGAAGTGCAGGTTGCGATCCTGACCGAACGGATCAACTACCTGACCGAGCACTTCAAGACCCACAAGAAGGACAACCACTCGCGCCGCGGCCTGCTCAAGATGGTCAGCAAGCGCCGGCAGTTGCTCGACTACGTGAAGCGCAAGGACGAACCGCGCTATCAGAAGATCATCGACAAGCTCGGCATCCGCCGCTGATGGCACGCCGACAGCGCTTAGCCACCAACCGTTGGCCAAGGCTGTACCCACTCGCAGGGCGGCCGATTGCGCTTTGCGACACTTGAATAGTGGCTGCGCTGGCTCCGGCTTTCCGGAGGTCCGGCGCAGTCTGCGTTGATCCTCGATCCGCGGGCGATCACGCCAATGAACGAAACCGAACGAAAGACGAAACTCATGTTTGACATTCATCGCGTTGAAATCGAATGGGGTGGGCGCAAGCTCAAGCCTCGAGACCGGCCACATGGCGCGCCAGGCCGACGCCGCCGTGGTTTGCCAGTATGGCGAGACCAGTGTGCTGGCGACCGTTGTCGCCGCCAAGACGCCGAAGCCCGGCATCGATTTCTTCCCCCTTACCGTCAATTACCAGGAGCGCACTTATGCTGCCGGCAAGATCCCCGGCGGCTACTTCAAGCGCGAAGGCCGGCCGACCGAGAAGGAAACGCTGACCTCCCGCCTGATCGACCGTCCGATCCGCCCGCTGTTCGTCGACGGCTTCAAGAACGAGACCCAGGTCGTCGTCACCGTCATGTCGTTCGACAACGAGAACGACGCCGACATCGTCGGTATGGTCGCGGCCTCGGCAGCCCTGACGCTGTCCGGCGTGCCCTTCCTCGGCCCGATTGGCGCCGCCCGCGTCGGCATGATCGACGGCCAGTACGTGCTCAACCCCCTGGTCGACGAGATGGCCAAGACCAAGCTCGACCTCATCATGGCCGGCACCCACGATGCCGTCATGATGGTCGAGAGCGAGGCGCATGAGCTGACCGAGACGCAGATGCTCGAAGCCGTGATGTTCGGCCACAAGCACGCCCAGCCGGTGATCCAGGCGATCATCAAGCTCGCCGAGAAGGCCGCCAAGGAGCCGGTCGACATCGCGCTGCCGGACAAGTCGAAATATGCAACCAAGGTAAAGGAGCTGGTCGAGGCCGATCTGCGCGCCGCCTTTGCGACGCCGCAAAAGCAGAAGCGTCAGGACCTGGTTGCCGCCGCCAAGGCCAAGATCAAGCCGCTGCTGCCGGAAGGCGCCGGCGCCTGACGAGCAGGTGCTGCTCGGCACCGTGTTCAAGGAACTCGAGGCCGACGTCGTGCGTGGCGACATCCTGCGCACCTCGAAGCGCATCGATGGCCGCGACCTGAAGACTGTGCGTCCGATCGAGTCGCTGGTCCATGTCCTGCCGCGCACCCACGGCTCGGCGCTGTTCACCCGCGGCGAGACCCAGGCGCTGGTCGTCGCCACGCTGGGCACCGGCGAGGACGAGCAGTACATCGACAGCCTCGAAGGCACCAAGAAGGCGCGCTTCATGCTGCACTACAACTTCCCGCCCTACTCGGTCGGCGAGACCGGCCGCATGGGCTCACCCGGTCGCCGCGAAATCGGCCACGGCAAGCTCGCCTGGCGCGCGCTGAACCCGCTGATTCCGGGCCCGGAGGAGTTCCCCTACACGGTCCGAGTCGTTTCGGAGATCACCGAGTCGAATGGCTCGTCGTCGATGGCGACGGTCTGCGGCACCTCGCTGGCGCTGATGGACGCTGGCGTGCCGCTGAAGGCGCCGGTCGCCGGCATCGCCATGGGATTGATCAAGGAAGGCAACTCGTTCGCGGTGCTGTCCGACATCCTCGGTGATGAGGATCACCTCGGCGACATGGACTTCAAGGTCGCCGGCACCTCGAAGGGCGTCACCTCGCTGCAGATGGACATCAAGATCACCGGCATCACCGAGGAGATCATGCGCGTCGCGCTCGATCAGGCGCGTGACGGCCGCTTGCACATCCTCGGCGAGATGAACAAGGCGCTCGGCGGCGCTCGCGCCGAACTCGGCGAGCACGCCCCGCGCATCGAGACGATCAAGATCCCGACCGACAAGATCCGCGAAGTGATCGGCTCGGGCGGCTCGGTGATCCGCAATATCGTCGAAGTGAGCGGCGCCAAGGTCGACATCGATGATGACGGCACCATCAAGGTGGCAGCCGCCAAGAAGGACTCGATCGAAGCCGCGTTGCGCATGATCCGCGAGATCACGTCCGAGCCCGAGGTCGGCACGATCTACAAGGGTAAGGTCGTGAAGCTGATGGAGTTCGGCGCGTTCGTGAACTTCTTCGGCGCCAAGGACGGTCTCGTCCATGTCTCGCAGCTGACCTCGAAGATGCGTCCGAACCACCCCAACGAGGTGGTGAAGGAAGGCCAGGAGGTCTGGGTCAAGCTGCTCGGCTTCGACGATCGCGGCAAGACCAAGCTGTCGATGAAGATCGTCGACCAGGAGACCGGCAAGGAGATTCCGCGCGCCGAGGGCGAGCCGGAAGAAGTGTTCGAGAGCCGTCCGCCGCGCCGTGAAGGTGGCGGAGACCGCCGTCCGCCACGCCGCGACCGGAATTGAAGTTGGTAATCGTAGGTTGGGTTAGCGCGCCACTTGGCGCGTAACCCAACATTCCACGATCAGTGGTCGAAGTTGTTGGGTTACGGCCGCAATTGGGCGGCCTAACCCAACCTACAACTGCTCCGCCGCATCCGGCCGGCTCCGCGAAGCGGAGTCGGATGCGGCACTTAGGATGCGGCAACCAAGAATGAGACAGACCCGCGGCCCTCAGCTATATCGGCCCCATGCGACTGATCAGTAGTACAGATGAGCTCGCCGCCGCCTGCGCCGAGCTTAGCCGCCACGCCTATGTGACGGTCGACACGGAGTTTCTGCGCGAGCAGACGTTCTGGTCGAAGCTGTGCCTGATCCAGATGGCGGGGCCGGAAGCGGAGTATCTCGTCGACCCGATCGCGCCGGGCCTCGACTTGGCACCGTTCTATCGGCTGATGGACGATAAGCGAATCGAGAAAGTGTTCCACGCCGGCCGGCAGGATGTCGAGATCGTCTACGTGCAGGCGGGCGTCATCCCCGAGCCGCTGTTCGACACCCAGATCGCCGCCATGGTGTGTGGCTTCGGCGACAGCATCAGCTACGTCAATCTTGTCAAGCGCGTCTGCGGTGCCGATCTCGACAAGTCGTCGCGCTTCACCGACTGGAGCCGCCGGCCCTTGAGCCCGCAGCAGCTGACCTACGCACTCGGCGATGTCACCCATCTGCGTGACGTCTACCATCATCTCAAGGCGGAGCTGACAGCGAGCGGCCGCACCGACTGGCTCACCGAGGAAATGGCGGAGCTGACCACCGCCTCGACCTACATCCAGAACCCGCAGGACGCCTGGCGGCGGCTCAAGGTCAGGGTGAAGAGCCGCCGCGCCTTCGCCGTGCTGATGGAGCTCGCAGCCTGGCGCGAGCGCCTGGCCCAGGCGCAGGACGTGCCGCGCGCGCGGATTCTGCGTGACGAGGCGCTCTATGACATCGCCAACCAATCGCCGGTCGATACTGCCAAGCTCGGCGAGCTGCGCACGCTCTCGGATGGCTTTGCCCGTTCCGGCCGTGCTCGCGAGATCGTCGAGGTGGTGAAGCTCGGCCTCGCCCGTGATTTGAAGTCGGTGCCGCCACTGCCCAAGGGGCAGGCGATCTCGGCCGAGGCGGCAGCGCTGGTCGAACTGCTCAAGGTTCTGCTCAAGTCACTGGCGGCACAGAAGGGCGTCGCGTCGCGCCTGATCGCAAATAGCGATGATCTCGAACGTATCGCGACGGAAGAGCATCCCGACATTCCTGCCCTCAAGGGCTGGCGCTACGAACTGTTCGGCGAGACGGCACTCAGCTTGAAGCGCGGCGAGATCGCGCTCGCCATCGACGGTGGCGAAGTGGTGCCGGTGCCGCGCGTCCGGGCCAGCGCAATCTAACCAAGAGTTAATCCGGCAACTGTTCCACGCGGCGACGGAAGCTGCTCGTGCGCGGCGTCTTTGATCATAACGACGGGGGCTTTCATGCAGCCCGTGCCGTAGCGAACCGCATACCAGCAGCAAGGATTTCTGCCATGATCGGAGCGACCTTTAGAGCCCTCGGGCTGTCGTCGGCGGCGCTTGTCGCCGCCACACTTGCCGTATTCGCGCAGACCGCGCCGGCGCCGCAACCAGGATCTGCTGCGATCGGCAGCAACGGTCCTGGACCGATGGCCGCCTGCCGCGCCGACATGAAGGCGTTGTGCGGCAACGTCGAGCGTCGCGGCGGCGGCCGGATGAACTGCCTCGTCGAGAACAAGGCCAAGGCATCGGCCGAATGCCAGGCGGTCATGGCGACGATGGCGGCCAGCATGGACAACGGCGCGGCCAGGCACGCCCGCAAGCAGGCGCAGCAGGCCTGCCAGACCGACGCTCAGACGCTTTGCAGCACCGCCGAGAAGGGTCGTGGTGCAGTGATGCGCTGCCTGCGTCAGAATGAGGCCAAGGTATCGCCGCCGTGCGCCCAGGCGCTCGCCAATCTGCCGATGCGCGGCCGCGGCCGGATGATGCAGCCGACAACCGGCGAAGGCGCCGCCCCCAGTGCGCCGCAGACCGCTCCGGCCACTCCTGCTGCGCCAAAGCCGCAATAGGTGTTCCGCGGCTGCCGGCTGCCGCACAGAATGCGTGTCGGCAGCCGCCACAAGAATATCGGGTCGGGCAATTGGGCTCTGCTCGCCCTACTGGTACTTCACCGAGCAGCCATAGGCTCGGGTCGAGGCGACGGCCACCGGCTTGCCTTCGGTGACGGTGGCGACCGCCTCCTTGACGTAATTGCGGGCGCCTTTGATGTCGGCCGTGTTCGCGGTCGGCTTGTCGTCGATGGCACCGTTGTAGACGAGCTTGCCGTCCTTATCGATGACGTACATGTGCGGTGTGGTCTTGGCGCCGTAGGCGCGGCCGATGGTGCCGGCGGGATCAAGCAGCACGGCGGCGGGCGTGGCCTTGCGATCGACAGTCAGCTTGTTGGCGCCGGCACCGTCGACATAACCCTGCTCGCCCTTTGCCGACGAAATGACGGTCAGCCAAACGATGCCCTTGTCGGCGGCATCCTTTTGCAGCGCTTGCATGTTGCCCGAGCCGTAGTGCTTGCGCACATAGGGGCAGCCATCGTTGGTCCACTCGAGCACAACGGTCTTGCCCTTTAGGTCCGAAAGCTTGTGCGACCGGCCGTTGCTGTCGGTGGCGGTGAAGTCCGGCGCCGACTTGCCCGGGACGGCGTCAGCGCGCACCGGCGCCGCAACGGTCGCTATCGCCGCATAGCCGAGCACGGCAATCGCGGCGATGGTGACCGGAAATCCATTGCTGCGTACGATCATCATGGCGCTGTCCTTTCGAAGTTGTGCGGTCGGCGACGCAGCAGACGACAACCGCGGCCCGACGGCAAGATCCCCGCCCGTCACAGCCGTGTGAAGTCATACCCGCCGTCCGCCTTAAATCGGCCGTTTGACAGGGGGTGTCCGGGCCACATACCGTTCCGGCGAAACCGCGACGGGCGGTCGCCACACCAGAAGGAGACGCGCGCATGAACTTTGGATCGAGGGTCAAGGTGGCCGGGCTCGCACTGCTGACACTTGCCGGGGTCACCGCCGCCATCGCCCAGGCTCCGGCCTTCTTCCGCATCGGCACTGGCGGCACCGCCGGTACCTACTATCCGGTCGGCGGCATGATCGCGAATGCGATTTCGAACCCGCCGGCGCTGGTCTCGACTGCGGTTGCGACCAACGGTTCGGTGGCAAACGTCAATGCCATCGCCGGCGGCAATATGGAATCGGGCTTCAGCCAGGCCGATGTCGCCTATTGGGCGTTCACTGCCACTGGCTCGTTCGAAGGCAAGCCGAAGATCGAGGAATTGCGCTCGATCGCCAATCTCTATCCCGAGAGCGTTCATATCGTCGTCAAGAAGGGCGTCGCAAAGTCGGTCGCCGATCTCAAGGGCAAGCGCGTCTCGCTCGACGAGCCGGGTTCAGGCACGCTGATCAACGCGCGTGCAATCCTCGCCGCCTATGGCATCACCGAGAAGGACATCAAGCCGGAGTACGTGAAACCGAACCAGGCCGCCGATAAGCTTAAAGACGGCTCGGTCGATGCCTTCTTCATCACCGGCGGCTATCCGTTGGCAGCCGTGTCCGAACTCGTGACTTCAGCCGGTGGAGTCGAAATCCTATCGATCACCGGACCGGAAGCCGAAAAGCTGATGCAGGCGGCGCCGTTTTTCGCCACCGATGAAATCCCGGCCGGCACCTACAAGGATATCGGCGCGGTGAAGACGCTCGCCGTCGGCGCCCAATGGGTGACGTCGTCGAAAATGTCGAATGACCTCGTGTACGCCGTCACGAAGTCGCTATGGTCGGACAAGACCCGCGCCGTGCTCGACGCCGGCCACGCCAAGGGCAAGCTGATCACCCCCGCCAATGCCCTGAAGGGTCTCGCCGTGCCGCTGCATGCCGGCGCCGAGAAGTTCTACAAGGAAGCCGGGTTGATCAAGTAGTGGACCAGTCGCTCTCCCCGTCCAGTCCATTGGCCGGCACGGGGAGAGCGACGGTCGGATGATCTTTCGCAGTCATCACGAACAGACGAAAAGCTCGCGGTGCCAATGACAATCGCGACCCCTGCCGGAACTGCGCAATTGACCCGTCACCGGGAACAAGGCATTGCGGGCCGCCGGGCAAAGGTCACGAGAAAGGATTCGGCCCGAGGCGCCTGTTCAAATGTCTCCATCCAGGCTCTGAATGACCGCAGGCACCGGGCCGACCACCTCATCCTCGATCTGCCGCAGCGTCGTGAGGTAGGCGACCGGATCGCAGGGGTCGCCAACTGCGACCGTGCGCCCGACTGAGACCAGCGACCGGTTGGTCTTGAACCCGCCCTCCCCCGGCTTGCGCACGATCGTCAGATCCATGCAGTAGACGCCGATCTTGCGCAGCTTGTCCAAGCCGCCAAGATCCTTGATCACCCGCTCCATTTCTTCCGACCAGTAGCGCTCACACGACTGGCCATAGATCGTCGCCGGATCATATTTCAGGATCGATTGATGCAGCCGCGAGGTGCGCAGTACCCGAAACTTGCCGTCGAGCAGCGTCGCCGTGCTGTCAAGCCCGTCGATATGGTCCATCAGACCTCGAACGATCGTTTCCGAGAATGACATGGTCAGCGCCTGCAGTCGCTTGCGGTAGACCAGGGCGGGCGTTTCGCGGCCATTCTCCCAGCGACTGACCGTGGTTCGGTCGACGCCAAACCGTTCGGCAAACACCTCCTGCGTCAAGCCGTTGCGCGAACGGTAGTCCTTGATATGTCGACCCCACTCCATCACCGCCCTCGCGTTTCAGCGCGCACATTTGTGCTACAGACGCACGCCTCTGTCGATGGCACACTCCCAGTTATACTCAAGTCGTATACTTACCATTGATTGAAGGGCGGCGGCGCCCGGTAAAGTGCCGGGTCCCGCCGCTCAAGTCAGCCGATTGATAAACGGCGGCGCCTGACAGAGTGGCCGGCGCCGCCGCCCGTTGCCCTGACTGGGGTGCGGGGAAGCAAAACCCAGCAGGGCACTGTGGCGCGGCTTGCACGCCGGTCTTCGGATTGGTGGCGCAGGCCGCGTCTCATCTTGAACGTCGGCAATTAGTAATGCCGCGGGGTGACATACTGTCAAGCGGTGCGCGACGCGCGTCCACGGCACGCATTGCCAGCAGACAGGGGTAGCCGACAGGCTCTCAGCTGGCCAGCATGCCGGCAGCCTTGACGGCATCGCCCAGCTTCTGGTCCGACGCACCGATGAACCGGTCGAAATCCTTGAGCCCGGCCCACACCAGGCCGAAGCCGCGATTGTTCATCGCCGTCTGGAACTCCTTGTTGGCCCAGGTTTTCTTGGCGGCTGCCGTCACGATGGTGGCGACTTCGGCCGGCAGCCCCTTGGGACCAGCAAGGCCGCGCCAGTTTCCGGACGTGTAGCGAATGCCGGTTGCCTCCTGCAGGGTCGGGACATCGCCGAACCGTGGGCTGCGCTTGTTGGCCATCACCGCCAACGTCTTGGTCGTCCTGGCGCCCGCCGTTCCCCGCACCTCCGGCACCGAGCAGACAACGACGTCCAGTCCGGCCACGCTGAGATCCTCGAGCGCCTCGACGGGATTTGCCGAAGGCGTCCACGGCATGGCCTCCGGCCCCAGACCCAGAGCGTCAGCAGGCCCACGGTCGAGAGGTGCCAAATGCCGCCTTTGGGCGTACTCGAGACCCTGAGCTTGCCCGAGTTGGCACGCAGATGCTCGATGAACTGCTTGGCAGTCTGCCAGGGTGCGTCCGCATGGACGTGGATCGCCGCCGGATCCTCGGCGAAAAGGGCCAGCGCCGTGAAGTCTGCCGGTTTGAGCGGAGTGAGGCCGCGCCAGTGCATGATCGCAACGTCGGCCGGCAATACGCCCAGAGTGTACCCGTCGGCCGGCGCTGCGGCCAGTGCCGCGTGGCCCTGAGCGCTGGTGCCATCCGGGCTAACGACGCGGATCGGTTGACCGAGGTTGTGCTCGAGGTGCCCGGCAAACAGCCGCGCGGCCACGCCGGTGCGGCTGCCGGCGGGCGCCGGCACGATCAGTGTAAGCGGCCGGTTCGGAAATGCAGTCTGTGCGATTGCAGGGCTGGCGATCAGCCCCGATGCCGCGACGTATGCCGTGCCGCGCCGCAAAAACTTTCGACGATTTATTGCTTTCATGACGCGCGTGTCTCACGCTGTACAATTGCCGCATACAGCTGGAAATTCTAGAGCACAATGCAGGCGGACGCCAGACAGCGACGGAATATTGTCAGGGTGTTTCAAAAAATCGCGCCCGTTGCCCGCAGTTCAGCTCAATCCGGTTTCTGTGAGGTCGCTGATGGAGCCAGCCGCTTGGCCACAGCCCGCGACCTCACAGAAACCTCCAGATTCAATGCTGGCACGGCGGCAAACACACGCCGGGTATCACGCCGGGGCTCGTCCCCGGGACCCATAGTGCCGCAAATGCAGCACGCGGCTATCCGGGATCACGTCCCGCGGGCCGGACGCGGTGTCACTGCGCGGAGCCCTGGCAAGTGAGGTGCCCCATCGCCGACGACGCGACCCTGGCTCCGCGCGCCGCCTACCCCCCGATCTCGCCGCTCAGGATCTCGCCGAAGCGTTCCCATTCGGCGCCGTTGAAGCGCATCAGCTGCATCTGCTCAACCGGAAAGAAGTCGGTTGCGCTGGTATTGAGCTTGATGCCGGGCAAGCAGCATCTCGAGCTGGAAGTCCTTCAACGACGCTGCCTGCCGCATCACGTTCTCTCGTGTCAGATCGCCGCCGCACTGCTTCAAGACTTGCACCATGGTCTGTGCCGCCGAGTAGCCGTAGGTGGTGAAGGTCGAGGTGCGATCGCCGTCGGGGTAGTACTTCTCCATGAAGGCAGTCCAAGCCTTGAAGCCGGCGTCGTTCTTCCAGGCAGGGTCGGTCGGGTCCTTCTGGTAGGTGGTCGAGATCACGTCCTTGGAGTTCTCCAGGCCCGCCGCCTTCAGCACGCCGCCGACCGAGTTCGACACGTTGTTGAGGATGTGGACCGGCTTCCAGCCGATCTCGGCGATCTTCTTGATCGCCTGGGCGGCGAACTTCGGCGTTGCGACGTTGACGAAGACGTCGGCGCCGGCGGCTTTGAGCTTCAGGATCTGCGAGTCGATGGTCGGCTCGCTGACCTCGTAGGGCGCCTCGGCGACGATCATGCTGGCCGCCTTCGCGCCGAGACCGTCTTTGAGACCCTTCAGGAGGTCACGGCCGTAGTCGTCATTCTGGAACAGGATGCCGATCTTGGCCGCAGGGTGCTTGTCGAGAATGTACCTGGCGTAGATTCGCGCCTCGCTCTGGTAGTTGGGCTGCCAGCCCATGGTCCAGGGGAAACCTTTTGGATCGCCAAACTTGGTGGCGCCAGTCGCGACGAACAGCTGCGGCACCTTCTTCGCATTCATGTATTTCTGGATGGCGGTGTTGGAGGGGGTGCCAAGCGACTGCATGACGAGCAGCACTTCATCGCTTTCGACCAGCTTGCGCGCCTGCTCGACGGCCTTTGGCGGGCTGTAGCCGTCGTCATAGCTGATGAACTTGATCTTGCGGCCGTTGATGCCGCCCTCGGCGTTGACCTTGTCGAAATAGGCACCGATCGTTTTGCCGATGGTGCCGTAGGCCGAGGCCGGTCCGCTGTAGGGATTGATGTTGCCGATCCTGATCTCGGTGTCGCTGGCGCCGGGATCGTATTTCGACTGCGCCTGGGCCGGCGCGGTGACCAGGACCATGACGAAGATTGCGCACAGGCTTCGACAAGACAGCATGGCTTCCTCCAGGAATTTCTTATCGCTCGTATTTCGCGGCAGTGAGGCGATGATAGAGCCCGCCGGCGCCCTTCGGCATCAGATAAATCAGCAGCAGCAGGATCAGCCCGTAGACGGCGCCGGACAAGCCCTTCGAGACATGCTCGGCGATATTCGGCACGAACATGACGAAGGCGCCGCCGACGAAGCCGCCCGGCAGCCAGCCGACGCCGCCGACGACGAGGCCGACCAGGATCGCGACCGACAGCGTCAGCGTGAAACTGTCGGGCGCCACGAACTGCACCGCGATGGCGCCGAGCGCGCCGGCGACACCGGCGTAGAGTGCGCTGACGCCAAAAGTCGAGGCCTTGAACAGTGGCGCGTTGATGCCCATCGCCTTGGCCGCCAGCGGATTGTCGCGGATCGCCATTATGGCGCGACCCGAGCGGCTGCGGGTCAGATTGCGGGCGAGCACGTAAAGGCCGAGCGCCACTGCCAGTGTCACGAAGTACAGCCACTGATCCTGACTCAGCGGCAGCCAGGCAGGGGCATCGGGCTTGGCGATGACGATGCCCTGCACGCCGCCAGTCCAGCGCTCCAGCGGTGACAGTTTCAAGACCTGCGGCGTCGCGACCGCCAAAGCGAACGTGGCAAGCGCCAGATAGATGGCCTCCAGCCGCAAAGCCGGCAGGCCGAACAGGAAGCCGGCGACGAAGCACACCATCCCAGCCGCCGGCAGCGTCCACAGATAGGAGATGCCGCCATGCTCCATCAGGATCGCCGCGGTGTAGGCGCCGATGGCATAGAATGCGCCGTGACCGAGCGAGAACTGGCCGTTGAAGCCGGTCAGCAGATTGAGCCCCATGATGGCGATGGCGTAGACCAGCACCATCGTCAGCTGGAAGGTGACGAAGCCCTTGACGGCGAAGGGCGCGGCGATCGCCGCCGCCAGCAGCGCCCACGGCAACCAGCGCACCACGCCGGTACGGGTGTCGGCATTGCCGGACGGTGTTGCGCGCGCGGTGGTCATACCCGCTGCACCCGGGCGCGTCCCAGCAGTCCGCCCGGTTTCAGCACCAGCACGCCGACGATGACGAGCAGGGCGAGCGGCAGTTTCAATTCGCCGCCGATCACCGGGATGTAGGTGCCGGCGAGATTCTCGAGGATGCCGACCACGAAGCCGCCGAGCACGGCGCCGGGCGGGCTGGTCAAGCCGCCGAGCACGGCGCCGGCAAAGCCGTACAGCAGGATGCCGAGCATCATGTTTGGTTCGAGAAAAACGACGGGCGCGATCAGCATGCCGGCAATCGCGCCGATGGCGGACGCCATGCCCCAGCCAAGTGCTGCCATCCAGCCGACACGAATGCCGACGAGCCGCGCCGACGCGGCATTGTCGGCGGCGCCGCGCATGGCGAGGCCGATCCGGGTATAGCGGAAGAAGCCGAACAGCGCGACCAGCAAGGCGCAGGTAACCGCGATCATGCCGGCCTGATGCGCGCCGATCAGCGCCGAGCCGAATAGCGGCCTGGTGCCGAACGGGGTCGGGAACGGTTTGATCGAGAAATCCCAGATGAAACCGGCGGCGCTGTTCAAGATGGCGAACAAGGCGATGAAGGCGACGACGTGGCTCAGCACCGGCGCATCGGCAAGCGGCTTGAACACCACCCGCTCGACCATGACGCCACCGGCAAACGACAGGCCGACCGCAATCGCAAATGCCGCCCAGTACGGCAGGCCCCATGCCATCAGCTGCCAGGCGAGGAAGGTCGAAACCATCGCCAACTCGCCTTGCGCGAAGTTGAGATGGTCGATCGCCTGGTAGATCATCACCACCGCCAGCGCCATGCAGGCATAGATGCTGCCGGTGGCGACGCCGGCGATCACTTGCTGCAGGAAGAGTTCCATCTCCATCCTTCCGTGCTCAGGCGCCGAGGTAGGCGCTGCGTACACGCTCGTGGCTTGCAACCTGCGCCGAAGGCCCCGAGAGCACGATGCGGCCGGTTTCCAGCAGGTAGGCGTCATCAGCGAGCGCCAACGCCAGTGCCGCGTTCTGTTCGACGATCAGCATCGCGACCTGCTCCTCTCGGCGCACCCGCGCCAGGATCGCAAACAGGCTGCGCACCACCAGCGGCGCGAGGCCGAACGACGGTTCGTCGAGTAGGACCAGCCTGGGCCGCAGCATCAACGCGCGACCAACCGCCAGCATCTGCTGCTCGCCCCCCGACAACAGCCCCGCCGCCTGGTTCTGGCGCCGCTCCAGGATCGGAAAATAGCCGTAGATCTTCTCGACGTCGGCTCTGATCCCGGCGGTATCGCGTCGTGGCATGGCGCCGAGCTGCAGGTTCTCGATCACGCTGAGGCGCTGGAAGGTGCCGCGCCCCTCCGGCACGTGCGCGATGCCGAGCCTGGCGATTTCCTCGGTCGCAAGGTTCGAGATCGGTCGGCCGTCGAAGGTGACGATGCCGGTGCGTCTGATCATGCCGCAGACCGCCCGCAGCATCGTCGATTTGCCGGCGCCATTGGCTCCGAGCAGAGCCGTGACGCCGCCGCCCGCAACCACAAGATCGACCTCATGCAGTACGTCGGCGCGGCCGTAGCCGGCGCTCAGTCCACGAATATCGAGGAGTGCGGTCAAGCAGCCGCCTCCGCCCCGAGGTAGGCTTCGATCACCGCCGGATTGGCCTGCACGGCGGCCGGCGGCCCTTCGGCGAGCTTGCGTCCGAAATTCAGGGCGACGACCTTGTCCGAGATCGACATGACGAGGCCCATGTGATGCTCGACCAGCAGCACGGTAACGCCGCGCTCGTCGCGGATCTGGCGGATCAAGCCCGCAAACCCCGCCACCTCATCGTGATTGAGGCCGCCGGCTGGCTCGTCGAGCGCCAGCAGCTTCGGCCGGCCGCACATGGCGCGCGCCAGCTCGACGCGCTTTTGCGTGCCGAAGGCGAGGTTGGCGACCGGGCGATGGGCCAAGTCTTCCAGCCCGAGCCAACCGAGCAGGTCGCGGGCGGTTCGCTCGAGATCGTGGTCACGCGCTCGCGACCAGGGCAGGTGCAGCGCGTCCGAGAGGAAATCACTGCGGCTCGTGGCATGGCCGCCGATCATGACGTTGTCGAGCACGGAGAGGTTGCCGAACAATGCCACGTTCTGGAACGTGCGGCCGATCCCGATAGTCGCCATCCGGTGGGCCGCGAGGTTCAGGATCGAGTGATTGTCGAACAGGATGTCGCCGCTCGCTGGCGTATAGAGACGGCTCAAGCAGTTGAACAGGGTGGTCTTGCCGGCGCCGTTCGGTCCGATCAGGCCGACGATGCTGCCGCGCTCGATCTCGAACGACACGCCGTCGAGCGCCTTGATGCCGCCGAACGTGACGGCGACGTCGCGCACCGAGAGCAATGGCTCGCTGGACCCCATGCATTACCCTACGACGGACAGTGATTGCTTGCGCGATTGCTCGCGCGCCGTTGATTGACAGTCGAGGGACCACTTCTTACCGTTTCGGTCAAGCATGCATTGCAGCTCTGGCAGGCCATTGCCGGACGCTGATGGAGGACCGCCCGACATGTCCGCAGCAGTGAGCACTGCGCTCGACGGCAATATTGCCGTGATCACCATCGACAACCCGCCCGTCAATGCGCTCGGTCACGCGGTGCGCGCCGGCCTCGCGGAGGCACTGTCGGCGGCCAAAGCCAATTCGGCGGTCGCGGCTGCAGTCATCCGTTGCGCCGGCCGCACATTCTGCGCCGGCGCCGATATCACCGAATTCGGCAAACCGCCCAAGCCACCCAGTTTGCAGGACGTTATCAGCGCCATCGAGGGGCTGGGCAAGCCGGTGGTCGCCGCCATTCACGGTACCGCGCTCGGTGGCGGGCTCGAACTCGCCATGGCCTGCCATTTGCGGGTCGCCGCGCCGAGCGCCAGGCTCGGCCTGCCGGAAGTCAAGCTCGGTATCCTGCCGGGCGCCGGCGGCACCCAACGGCTGCCGCGCGCGATCGGACCAGTGAAGGCGGTCGAGCGCATCGTTTCCGGCGAGCCGATGTCGGCGGCAGATGCACTATCCGACGGTCTGATCCAGGGCATCGCCGACGGCGACTTGACCGCCGCCGCAGTCGAGCTTGCCGGAAAAGCCGCCGCGTCAGGAAAACCTGTGCCGCTGCTGCGTGATCGTGACGACAAGTTGGCCCCCGTGCGCGCCGACCGGAGTGCATTCGACGCCAAGGTCGCCGAGCTGCTGAAGCGCCGCCGGGGCCAGAAGGCGCCGGCGGCATGCGCACAATCGGTCACCAATGCGTTCACCCTGCCGTTCGATCAGGGTATCGCCGCCGAGCGAGCATATCTTTCTGGAACTGGTGGCGGGCGCGCAGTCGAAGGCGCTGCGGCACATCTTCTTTGCCGAGAGAGAGGCCGCGAAGATCCCCGATCTCGGGTCCGAGATCCAACCGCGCGCTGTCGCCCGCGCCGCCGTCATCGGCGCCGGCACGATGGGCGGCGGCATCGCCATGTGCTTCGCCAACGCCGGCATTCCGGTGACGTTGATCGATGTCACCGAGGCGGCGCTGGCGCGAGGTCGCGGCGTCATCGAGGCGAACTACCGCAATACCGTGAAACGCGGTGGCCTGACCGAGGCGGAGGCCGGCAAGCGCCTCGGCCTGATCAGCCCGTCGACCGACCTCGCGACCGTGGACGGTGCCGACATGGTGATCGAGGCAATTGTCGAAGAAATGGACGTCAAGCAGAAGCTGTTCGCCACGCTCGATCGCCTCGCCAAGCCCGGCGCGATACTCGCGACCAACACCTCGACGCTCGACGTCGACCAGATGGCCGCCGCCACCAGCCGGCCCGGCGACGTCGTCGGCATGCACTTCTTCTCGCCGGCCAATGTCATGCGGTTGCTGGAAGTGGTGCGGGCCAGGCATACGGCCAGGGATACACTGGCGACGGCGATGGCGGTTGGCCGCAAGCTCGGCAAGGTGCCGGTGGTCTCCGGCGTCTGCGACGGCTTCATCGGCAACCGCATGCTGGCGAAACGTACCGTCGAAGCCGAGCGACTGCTGCTTGAAGGCGCTGAACCAGCTGTCGTCGACGCGGCATTGACGGCGTTCGGTTTCCCGATGGGCCAGTTTGCCATGTACGATCTTGCCGGCCTCGATGTCGGCTGGCGCATCCGCAAGGCGCGCGGCACGACGGCGCCGGTGTCGGACGCGCTTTGCGAGGCCGGCCGCTTCGGCCAGAAGGCGGGCCGGGGCTACTTCATCTACGAGAAGGGCTCGCGGACGCCGATTTCCGACCCCGAGGTGACCGAGATTGCCGAGGCCAAGGCGAAGGCACTGGGCATCGCGCGGCGCCAGGTCGGCGACGAGGAGATCGTCGAGCGCATGACCTTCCCGATGATCAACGAGGCGGCGCGAATTCTCGATGAGGGCATTGCGCTACGTCCCGGCGACATCGACGTGGTGTGGGTCTACGGCTACGGCTGGCCGGCATGGCGCGGCGGGCCGATGCACTATGCCGACGCCGTCGGTCTCGACAAGATCGCTGCGCGGCTGACCCACTATGCCGGTTTGACCGGCGACAAGTCGCTGGCACCAGCGCCGCTGCTCGCACGCCTCGCCGCCGCGGGCAAGGGCTTTAACTCGCTTGGCCGGAGCAGCACTTGATGACGCACCGTCCCTATGCCTGGGAGAAGTCGTACCCACCCGGGGTGAGTTGGGACATCATGATCACGCCGACGACGATCCCGGCCAAATTCGACGCCGCCGTCGCCGAATTCGGACCGAAGCCGGCAATCGACTTCCGCGACGGCCGGATCAGCTATGCGAAGCTCGGCCTCGAGGTCGGCCGGGCCGGTGCGACACTGATCAGTCACGGCGTCGGCCCGGGCACCGCGGTGGCGCTCTATCTGCCGAACCTGCCGTGGCATCCGATTGCGTTCTTCGCTACGCTGAAGGCCGGCGGGCGGGTCGTACATCTGTCACCGCTCGATGCCGAGCGCACGCTGCGCCACAAGCTCGCCGACAGCGGCGCCCGCACGCTGGTGACGGCCAATCTCGCAGGCCTGCTGCCGATGGCATTGAAGCTGCTGGCGGCAGGCCTGCTCGATCGCATCTTCATCGGCGAGGACGACCGCTTCGGCTCGTCGGCGCTGCCAGCCGAGCCGATTCCGGACTTGCCCGGAGTATTTCGGTTCGCCGACGCGCCACCGCCTGTTTGGCCGCAGGTTCAGCCGTCCGATGTCGCCCTGCTGCAGTACACCGGCGGTACCACAGGCGAGCCCAAGGGCGCGATGCTGACGCACGCCAATATGACCGCAGCGCTGCAGATGTACGAGGAGTGGTACGGCCGGCAGGGGGTCGTCCGCAAAGGCGCCGAGCGCATCATCTGCGTGCTGCCGCTGTTCCACATCTACGCGCTGACCACCATCCTTCTGAAGCAGATGCTCGAACGGCAACGAGATCTTGCTGCGCACGCGCTTTGACGTCGAGACGACGCTGCGCGACATCGAGAAGTGAAGCGGGCGACTGAGCTTTCCCGGCGTGCCGACGATGTGGATCGCGCTGGCCAATCATCCCGGCATCGAGACGCTGCGATTTCTCATCGCTCGAAGCTGTGCTCGTCGGGCGGCGCGCCGCTCGCCGCTGGAGGTGCAGAGCCGCTTCGAGCGGCTGACCGGCCGCAGACTCGGCGGTGGCTGGGGCATGACCGAGACCTGTCCCGCCGGTACGCTGATCCCGATCTTCGCCGCGCACCAAGTCCGGGCACCATCGGCCTGCCGCTGCCGGGCGTCGAGATGGACGTGGTCGCGCTCGACGATCCGACGCGCCTGTTGCCGCCCGGCGAAACCGGCGAGATCCGAATCAAGGGGCCGAACGTCACTTCCGGCTACTGGGGCCGGCCGGAAGAAAGTGCCGCCGCGTTCGCCGATGGCTATTTCCTCACCGGCGACGTCGGCTACATGGACGCGGACGGCTTCTTCTTCCTGGTCGACCGCAAGAAGGACCTGATCATCTCGGGCGGCTTCAACGTCTACCCACAGATGATCGAGCAGGCGATCTACGAGCACGCGGGTGTCGACGAAGTCGATCGTCGTCGGCATCCCCGATGCCTACCGTGGCGAGGCGGCCAAGGCGTTCGTCACGCTGCGCACCGGCGCCAAGCCGTTCACGCTGGAGGAACTGCAGTGCGTTCCTCGCCGACAAGGTTGGCCGTCACGAATTACCGGCCGCGCTCGAATTCCGCGATAGCCTTCCGCGCACGCCGGTTGGTAAGCTGTCGCGATTGGAACTGCGCAACGAAGAGCGCAACAGGCTTGTCACGAAGCCCGCCGGAGGAAGCCAGTCATGACCGACGCCGTCATCGTCTCGACCGCCAGAACCCCGATCGGACGCGCCTTTCGCGGCGCTTTCAATACCACGCACGGCGGCGCGCTCGGCGGCCACGTCATCAAGCATGCGATTGCGCGTGCAGGCGTCGATCCCGCCGAGGTCGAGGACGTCGTGATCGGCTGCGGCTTTCCCGAAGGCGGAACCGGCGGCAACATCGCCCGAGTCGCGGCGATCCACGCCGGCGTGCCGGTTACGGCTGCGGCAATGACGGTCAACCGCTTCTGCTCGTCCGGGCTGCAGGCGATCGCGCTTGCGGCCAACGCCATCCGCAACGATGGCGTCGGCGTCGCGGTGGCCGGCGGGCTCGAGTCGATCAGCCTCGTCGCGCCGAACATGAACAGCAAATTCTACAAGGACCCCTGGATCGTCGAGCATAAGCCGGCGATCTACATGGCGATGATCGAGACCGCCGATATCGTCGCCAGGCGCTACGGCATCAGCCGCGCGGCCCAGGACGAGTATGCGTTTTCCAGCCAGCAGCGCACCGCCGCCGCCCAGGCCGCCGGCAAGTTCGACGCCGAGATCGCAGCACTGCCGTCGATCATGGCGGTCGAGGACAAGGAGACCAAGGCGATCAGCCACCGCGAGGTGACGCTCGCCAAGGACGAAGGCAATCGCGCCGACACCACGCTCGAAGGACTTGCCAAATTGAAGCCGGTGCGCGGCGACGATCAGTTCATCACCGCCGGCAATGCCAGCCAGCTGTCGGATGGCGCTTCGGCTTGCCTCATGATGTCCGACAGGCAAGCTCAAAAGCGCGGCCTGAAGCCGCTGGGTGTATTTCGCGGTTTCGCGGTGGCCGGCTGCGAGCCGGACGAGATGGGCATCGGCCCGGTGTTTGCGGTGCCGCGCCTGCTGCAGCGCGCCGGCCTCAAGATCGAAGACATCGGCCTGTGGGAGCTGAACGAGGCGTTCGCCAGCCAGGTGCTCTATTGCCGCGATAAGCTCGGCATCCCGCAGGATCGGCTCAATGTCAACGGTGGCGCGATCTCGATCGGCCACCCCTACGGCATGAGCGGCGCCCGCCTCGCCGGCCACGCGCTGATCGAGGGCCGCCGTCGCGGCGCCAAGTATGCTGTAGTCACCATGTGCATCGGCGGCGGCCAGGGTGCCGCCGGCCTGTTCGAAATCGTCTCGTAAGACCTAATCGAGATATCGTAGGTTGGGTTAGCGCCCCGTTTGGCGCGTAACCCAACAACTTGGACCGCCCGTGGAATGTTGGGTTACGACCGGCAAGTGGGCCAGTCTAACCCAACCTACAAGCAAGACGTGAAGGGATACGCAATGGACCTGCGTTTTTCGGCTGACGAAATCGCCTTCCGCGACGAGGTTCGGCATTTCTTCAATACGCAAATTCCGGTGGCAATCCGTTCAAAGACGATCGAGGGCCGCAAGCTCGAGAAGGCGGACATAGTCACCACGCACAAGATCCTCTACGCCAAGGGCTGGGCGACGCCGAACTGGCCGAAGGAATGGGGCGGGTGCGGCTGGACGCCGATCCAGCAGTATATCTTCATGGAGGAGCTGCAGAGCTCCGGCAGCCCGCAGCCGCTGCAGTTCAACGTCCAGATGTGCGGCCCGGTGCTGATCCAGTTCGCTTCGGCAGAGATGAAGAAGCGGTTCCTGCCGCGCATGGCCGCGCTCGACGACTGGTGGTGCCAGGGCTTTTCGGAGCCGGGCTCAGGGTCCGACCTCGCCTCGCTCAAGACCACCGCCAAGCGCGATGGCGACCACTACATCGTCAACGGCCAGAAGACCTGGACTACTCTGGCGCAGTACGCCGATTGGATCTTTTGCCTGGTGCGCACCGACATGGCGGCAAAGAAGCAGGAGGGCATATCGTTCCTGCTGATCGACATGAAGACACCCGGCGTCACGGTACGACCGATCCAGACCATCGATGGTTCGAAAGAGATCAACGAGGTGTTCTTCGACGACGTGCGGGTGCCGATCGCCAATCTCGTCGGGCAAGAGAACAAGGGCTGGGACTATGCCAAGTTCCTGCTTGGCAACGAGCGCGTCGGCATCGCCCGCGTCGGTGTCTCGAAGGAGCGCATCCGCCGCATCAAGGAACTGGCCCGCATCGAGCTCGACGGCGACCGGCCGATGATCGAGAATCGGCGTTTTGCCGAGAAACTCGCCGCGCTCGAGATCGAGCTCAAGGCGCTGGAGATGACGCAGCTGCGGGTCGTCGCCGCCGAGCGCAATCGCGGCAGCGGCAAGCCTGATCCGGCATCCTCGGTGCTGAAGATCAAGGGTTCCGAGATCCAGCAGGCGACCACCGAATTGCTGATGGACATCATCGGGCCCTACGCGATGCCGGCTGATATGGATGATGGCCAGGGCTCCAACGAGCCGCCGGTGGCGCCCGACTACGCCGGCACCATCGCACCGGCCTACTTCAATTGGCGCAAGATCTCTATCTACGGCGGCTCCAACGAGATCCAGCGCAACATCATCGCCAAGGCGGTTCTTGGACTCTGATAGACAAGGCACCACACAATGGATTTCGATCTCAATGAAGAGCAGCGGCTGCTGAAAGACAGCATCGACCGGCTGATGGCCACCGAGTACACGTTCGAGAAGCGCAAGGCCTATGCCGCGAGTGCGACGGGGTCGAGCGCGGCCTTGTGGTCAAAGTGCGCGGAGCTGGGTCTGCTGGCCCTTCCTTTCGCGGAAGCCGACGGCGGCGTCGGCGCCGGTGCGGCCGAGATCATGATCGTGATGGAGGCGCTCGGCCGGGCGCTGGCGCTCGAGCCCTTTCTCGCAACGGTGGTGCTCGGCGGCGGCATCCTGCGGCATGGCGGTTCGGCGGAGCAGAAGGCGCGCATCATACCAGGCGTTGCGGGAGGTGAAACGAAGCTCGCTCTGGCGTTCCAGGAGAAGCAGTCGCGCTACGATCTTGGCGACGTCACGACCACGGCCAAGCGCGACGGCAGCGGCTGGGTGCTCGACGGCGAAAAGGGCGTGGTGCTCGGCGGCGATGTCGCCGATCGCATCTTCGTCACGGCACGCACCAGCGGCGCTCGACGTGATCGCGACGGTATCGGCGTTTTCATGGTCGATGCCAAGGCGGCGGGTCTATCGCGGCGTGGGTATGTCACCCACGATGGCCTGCGCGCCGCGCAGCTCACCTTTGTTGGCGTGAAGGTCGCTGCCGCTGACCTGATTGGTGATGCCGGCAACGGCTTGGCCCTGGTCGAGCGCGTGGTCGACGAAGCCATCGCCGCACTGTGCGCGGAAGCCGTCGGCGTCATGACCGTGATGCACACGACGACGCTCGATTATCTCAAGACCCGCAAGCAGTTCGGTGTCACGATCGGCTCGTTCCAGGCGGTGCAACATCGCGCTGCCGACATGTTCGTCGCTCTCGAGCAGGCGCGCAGCATGGCGATGTTCGCGACCATGATGGCGGGCGAGGAACATGCCGCCGAGCGGGCGCGGGCGATGTCGGCGGCGAAGGTCCAGATCGGTCGCTCCGGCCGGCAGATCGGCCAGGAGGCGGTGCAGCTGCATGGCGGCATCGGCATGACCATGGAATACAGCGTCGGCCACGCCTTCAAGCGCATGACGATGATCGACAAGATGTTCGGCGATGCCGACTACCACCTGACGCGGCTTGCCTCACTCGGCGGACTGACCGGGTGATGGGTTGCGGACGCAAACGGGCGTCCTAACCCAACCTACTTCCGCGGATCGTAGCCGTGCTTCTGCTTCCACTCGGAAAGGAAGTAGGCGAGGCCATCGTCGATTTTTTCCGGCAGCACGATCTGCACCGTGACGATCTGGTCGCCGGTGACGCCTGTGGCGCGATTGGCGACGCCTTTGCCCTTCAGCCGGAATGCACGGCCCGAACTCGTGCCCTTGGGCAGCGTCAGTTGCACGCGGCCGGTGGCCGTCGGCACCTCGATCTTGGCGCCAAGCACCGCTTCATAGATCGTGATCGGCACCTCGACCAGCAAGTCCTGGCCCTGGCGCTTGAACTGCGGGTGCGGCCGTACCTTGATCTCGACCAGCGCATCGCCAGTTTCGCCGCCGCCGGTTCCGGGCTGTCCCTTGCCTTTAAGCCGCAGCACTTGGCCGTCGTCGACGCCTTCGGGCACGGTGAGATCGAGTACGCCGCCGTCGGGCAATGTCACCCGCTTCTTGGCGCCGGTCACGGCCTCCATGAGCTCCACTTCGAGCGTGTAGCGCACGTCCTGGCCGCGAAACATTGCCTGGCCGCGCATGCCGCCGCCGCGCGCGCCGAACACGCTGTCAAAAATATCGCCGAAACCGAAGTCCTCGCTGCCGGGTGGAGCCGCGCGGGCGTGCCGGCGGGCACCGGGGGCATAGGGCGCGCCGTGGGGATGAAAGCCACGCCGCGGCTCGCCGCTGGCGTCGATCTCGCCGCGATCGTACTTGCGCCGTTTCTCGGGATCGCTCAGCAGCTCATTGGCCGCCGATACCTTCTTGAATCGCTCGGTAAGGGTCTTGTTGTTGGGATTGAGATCGGGATGCAACTCCTTGGCGAGTTTGCGATAGGCCCGCGTGATTTCCTCCTGGGTCGCGGTGCGAGGCACGCCCAGCACTTTGTAGGGGTCGTCCGTCATTACGTTCTCGAATCCGGATGCCTGCGAGTCGAAGTGGACTATATCACATCAACGCTTGAGGCGAATTTCGGTTGGCCTTTCCAGCATCTCACCGAGCGTCTGGAAGCGCCGGGCGAGGCGTTCTCCGTTCATCGCCGCGTAGGCCTGTGGAATGCAAAGCACGAGCTTGCCCTTCTCGAAGACGAGCTGGGTTTCGTCGATGATGCCGGCCATACCGATGGATATCATATGGGCAACGCGGATCGCCGCGCCGATGATGCGCGCCCGCTTCAAGGCGCGCCGGTCGATCAACTTCTTGAGCTGGGCGAAGAACTCGTCGCCGGTTTGTTCGCCGGGGCCGACATGGCGGAAATAGATCGAGAGCGCCAGGAACAGCCGTCCCGGATGGTCGACGCCGGTCAGGGCTGCATGCGCGATGACATTCAAGCTCTGCTCACCGCGGTAATCGGGATGGGCGCGCCAACCGATATCCGACAGCAGGCAGGCGGCGTGGCGCAGCCGGCGTTCGTCTGGCGTTTCCTTGAGACCGTCGGGATCGCTAAAGAGGGGGGCCGTCCAGGCGCACAACTCCTGAGCATGGGCGACGGAGCGCGAGCGCAGGCGGGCATAATCCTCGCAGAAACTGAGCAGCGGGTCCTTGGCGCGCTCATGTGGCGACAGGAAAGAGAACAACAGGCCCTCGCGAATCCCGAACACCGAGAACATCACCCGCGACGGTTCCAGCCGCTTCAGCACGCGCTCCATGACGAGCGCGCCGTACGGCAGTGTCTCACGGCGAGCCCTGGAGATCTCTTCCAGGCCGGGCAGCTTCTTGCCTTTGCGGAACTGCTCGCAGAAATCGATCGCTTCCTTGGTCGGCAGGGCATAGCCGTGCATCACCCGTAGCGGATAGCCGATCGTCTCCATGTGGAGCTTGGCGAGCGCACGCCAGCTGCCGCCGACGGCATAGAACGTCCGGCCGCGGCCGCGCGGCAGCCAATCGATACGCGCCAGCTGCGCATCGGTGAACTCGAGCGCCTTGTCGAGGCGGTTGCCGGTGGTGTCGATCAGGCGCAGGCCACCGAGCGGCAGCGTGACCGCTTCCGTGAGCGCGTCGCCGCGCACGTCGATCAGCTCGAGGCTGCCGCCGCCGAGATCGCCGGCAACGCCATCGGCGTCGGCAAAGCCCATGCGGATACCATGCGCGGCAAGCTCGGCCTCGCGTTCGCCAGACAGGATCTGGATCGGCACGCCGCAGGCCCTCTCGCCACGGGCGATGAACTGAGGGCCGTCCTGGGCATCCCTGACGGCGGCGGTGGCGATGGCGCGCAGATGTTTGACCTTCAGGATGCGCGCAATGGCACGGAACCGGCTCAAGGCGGCGAGCGCCCGCTCGATCGCTTCGCTGCCAAGCTTGCCGGTGGTCGCCACCGAGCGGCCGAGGCCACACAGCACCTTCTCGTTGAACAGTGGTGTCGGTGCCCGGACCGCACCTTCATACACCACGAGGCGCACCGAGTTCGATCCGATGTCGATCACGCCAAGCGGCTCGAGCTCGGCAATGCGGCCTCTGGTTGCCTGGCTGGAATAGGTTTCCGTCACGCAGTCTCTCTGTTCAATCCTGATCGCCGCGGTCGAGTGCGAAGCGCGGCGGCATGTTCTCCTTCAACGACTGGCCGCGCCCCGAAAGGCTCGGATTGGTCATGAAGTACTGGTGCGCATTGAATGGTTCCTCGCCTGCCTGCGGTACGATCCGTTTGGATGATCCGTCGGCTGCGATACGCCAGCTCTGTTGGTTGTCCTTCAGGTTTGCCACCATGATCTGATCGAGCACCTGGGCATGGACGGTGGCGTTCTGGATCGGGACCATAGCCTCGACGCGACGGTCGAGGTTACGCGGCATCATGTCCGCCGAGCTGATATACACGGCCGCCCCTGGCGATGGCAGCCCCTCCCCCTGGCCAAAACAATAGATTCGCGCGTGCTCGAGGAAGCGGCCGATCATGCTTTTCACACGAATGTTGCCGGAAAGCCCCGCAATGCCCGGGCGCAGGCAGCAGATGCCGCGAACGATCAAGTCGATTTCGACGCCGGCTTCGCTGGCCTCATAGAACTTGGTGATGATTTGTGGATCGACGAGCGAGTTCATCTTGGCCCAGATCGCGGCCGGCCGGCCAGCCTTGGCGTGGGCGATCTCGGCATCAATGTGCTGGACGATGCGGGCGCGGATGCCGTGCGGGCTGGCGGCCAGCCTCTCGAGTTCGGTCGGCTCACCGTAGCCGGTCACGAAGTTGAAGATGCGGGCGACATCGCGGCCAACTGCCGGATCGGCGGTGAAGAACGACAGGTCGGTGTAGATCCGTGCCGTCTGCGGGTGATAGTTGCCGGTGCCGATGTGGCAATAGGTAGCAATGCTGCTGCCTTCCTTGCGCACGATCATGCCGAGCTTGGCGTGCGTCTTCAGTTCGATGAAGCCGTAGACCACATGCACGCCGACCTTTTCCAGCTCGCGTGCGACCGAGATGTTGGTCGTCTCGTCGAACCGGGCCTTCAATTCGACCACGGCAGTGACCGATTTGCCCATGTCGGCCGCCTCTTTGAGCGCGGCGACGATCGGGCTGTTCTCGCGCGAAGTGCGATAGAGTGTCCACTTGATCGCCATCACCTGCGGATCGTTGACCGCCTGGCGAAGGTACTGAAGCACCACATCGAATGATTCGTAGGGGTGGTGAACCACGATGTCCTTGGCCCGCACCGCGGCAAAGACGTCGCCGTTGAATTCACGGATGCGCTCGGGAAACCTCGGGTGGAACGGCTTGAACAACAGGTCGGGACGGTCGTTGACGATGAGTTGCGTCGTGTCGGAAAGGCCGAGCAGGCCATTCTTGACGAAGATCGACTCGTCCGTGACCTCGAGTTCATCGATCACGAAGCGCTGCAGATTCGGCGGCATGGCGGCATCGATCTCGAGACGGATCACAGTGCCGCGGCGGCGGCGCTTCAATTGCGTCTCGTAGGCGCGTGTCAGGTCTTCCGCTTCCTCCTGGAACTCGACGTCGCTGTCGCGCAGCACCCGGAAGGCGCCCTGCGACTTGATCTCGAAGTTCGGATAAAGCTCTGAGATGAACAGCCCGATCACCGTCTCCATACGGATGAAGCGGATCGATTTGGGGTCCTGTGGACCGGCCGGCAGCCGGATGAAGCGGTCGACCTGCGCCGGGATCGGAATGAGCCCGCTCATTGCCTTGTTTTCGCGATTGGCCATCTCGATGGCAAGCGTCAGCCCCTTGTTCTGGATGAACGGGAAGGGATGCGCCGGATCGACGTTCATGGGCGTGAGGATCGGGAAGACGTGGCTCATGAACTCGGCTTCGAGCCAGGCCAGGTCCTGCGGCGACAACTCCTGCCGTTCGACGATGCGCAACCCCGCCTGTGCCAGTTCTGTCTTGAGGTTGTTCCAGCACGCCTGCTTGTCGGCGACGAGGCCGGCGGCGAAGCGGTTGATCTCCGTCAGTTGCTGTGACGGCGTCTTGCCGTCAGTGCTCAATGTGGAGACGCCGGCGGCGACCTGGCCATAGAGACCGGCGGCACGCACCATGTAGAACTCGTCGAGGTTCGACGCGGAGATCGACAGGAAGCGCAGGCGCTCGAGCAGCGGATGGCGCGAGTTCATCGCTTCTTCCAGCACCCGCCGGTTGAACTGCAGCCAGGAAAGCTCGCGATTGTAGAACCGATCGGCACCGGTCGGAACAGGCTGCGGCGCGGCCTTGACCGGCTCGGTCTGGGCGGCGGTCTTGCTCTTGCTGCGCGTCGAACTCATACGCTCCCTCGCGGCTGAAAACGGCGTCAATAAATAGTGTACGACAACATCATGACAAGCGGGTTACTCGATGGCTCAAGTCTCGTCGCCGCCAAGACTGGCGAGCGCTTCGGCCGCCAACACCCGGGTCACCTTGCGATGGGTCGCCAACGCCCGACGGTCGATCTCGGCCACTAGCTTTTGCGCCGCACTGGCAGATCGTTCCATGTGGCGGACGAGGTGGGCGATCAGTTGCGGCTCGACCGCAAGCTGCCGGTCGGCGAACAGTTTTACCAGCAACCCTTGCAGCAGGCTCTGGTCCGGCGGATCGATGGCGACATGCGGCAGGGCCCGCAACCTCGAGCGCAGGTCGGGGAGAGAGATCTTCAGGTCGCCGGGCGCGACACGCGACGTCAGCAGGATCGAGTGCTTGTGCTCACGAGCAAGATTAAGCGCATGGAACAGTGCCCGCTCGTCGCCGACGCCGCTTTCCAAGTTCTCGACCGCGAGACCGCGCAATCGGCTGAGCGCCTCCAATGCCGCCTCGCTGAAGTCCGCAGCGGTAATGCGCCCGGCGCCCGAGCGCTGCCGCCAGACATTGGCGAGGTGGCTCTTGCCCGAGCCCTCCGGACCGGAGACGACCACCGCCCAGTGCTGCCATTCGGGCCAGCGGTCGACCACTGCGATCGCCGCTGCATTGGCGTCCGAGACGAGGAAATCCTCGGCATCGAGTGCAGCCCGGTGCGGCAGATCGAGGACCAGCTGTTGTGGCGCCGGCGGCATCAGGCGGCATTCGAGGGCGGCGCATCGCCTCGCCCCTTGTAGATCGTCGACCGCAGGTAGACTTCGAGCGCGAAGCGAACGAGCACGGCAATCGCGGCCGCGACAGGCACCGCCACCAGCATGCCGGCAAACCCGAACAGGTAGCTGAACACGAACAGGGCAGCGATCAGCCACACCGGGTGCAAGCCGATCTTGGAGCCGACGATCTTCGGTGAAAGGAACGCCGCATCGACCACCTGGCCGAACGCAAATACGCCGAGCACCTTCAGCAGTGGCACGGTATCCGGCCAGAATTGCAGCATGGCCAGGACGACCGCGGTCAGCAGGCCAAGCGCCCAGCCGACGAATGGGATGAAGCTCAATACGCCGGTGGCAAGGCCGATCAAGAGACCATAGCGTAGTCCGACCCAGCTCAGTCCAAGCGCATAGATGATGCCGAGTGCCAGGCACACGAGCCCCTGGCCGCGGATGAAAGCGGAAATCGCATCATTGATCTCTGCCGCCAGCCGCGTGATCGTCGACTTGTGATCGCGCGGCAGCCAGGTTTCAATTCGCTCGAGCATCGGATGCCAGTCGACCAGGAGGTAGAACACGACCAGGGGCGTAATCAGCAACAGCGACAGAAAGTTGACCAGCGCCAGCCCCTGCGCCCACACCGACTTCGCAACGACGCCCGCCAGCCCCGACCAGTTGCTCGACAGATCGGCGACTGCGCGATCGAGCGCGGCCTTGAAGTCGCCGAAGCGGTCGCCGAGCCGCTCTTTCGCCCAGCCTTCGACCAGGCCGCGCAGCCGATCGAACTCAGCCGGCAGCGACAGGCCCATCTGCTGCAGCTGGTTGGCGAGCATCGGCACCAGGAACACCAGCATGAGCACAATGACGACGACGAGGGCGGCGACGATCAGGCCGGAACCCAGGGTGCGATTGAAGCCCATGGCCGACAGCCGGTCGGCCAGAGGGTTCAGTGCGTAAGCAATGACGATGCCGATCAGGAACGGCAGCAGCACGTCTTTCAATGCCAGCAGCGCGAGCACTACCGCAAGCATCGCCGCCAGCCAGAATAGTACTTGGCGTTCGACTCGCATGGCTGCTGTCCCCCTCCCCCAAACGCTGGCGGTCCGTATCGAGCTTAGGCCAAACCGGTTCAGCGGTCGCCGTCAGCGGGAACATAACCGGTCATATGCAGCAGCCAAGCCCTCATGTAGGCGGCGAGGGAGGCCAGTGTGAGGGCGGCTGCCACCCAAATCAGCACCACGCGCAACTGGGTGAGCCCCAAACCGAAGCCGACATCGGCCAGCACAGTGGAGGCGAGGATCAGCTGCGCCGCGGTATTCGCCTTGCTGACCGCCAGCGGACGAATTCGCACCGGATGGTCCATCAGCCAGGACAGCATCACCGCAACGACGATCATGATATCGCGGGTGACGACGCCGATCACCAACCAGGACGGCAGTTCGCCGAGCACGCCCATGGCGACGAAAATCGAAACCAGCAACAGCTTGTCGGCGAGCGGGTCGAGATAGGCGCCAAGCTCAGTTGTCCAGCCGAACCGCTTGGCGAGATAGCCATCGACGCCATCGCTGATGCCGGCGACGACGAAGGCGAAAAACGCAGCCTGCACTCGGCCCGAGACCAGCAACCAGAAAACGACCGGCACCAGGATCACGCGCCCGACCGTAATGAAGTTCGGAATATTCAACGGCCGTTCCGCGTCATGCGCATCGAGCATCTTCGATCCCAGAGAGTGGCTGTTGTGGCCCCTCAGTCATGCAAATCACGCGCACGATAGCGTGCATGACGCGGGCGCGTCGAGAACGATCTTCCAGGGAAATCAGGGCAAAGAGCCTCATGAGCTAGGTTCACGTGTCGAATTGGCGTTCGCCATCGGACGATCAGCCGGGTGGCAGACCATTCAGCCCAGCACCACGAGGCCATCGGCGGCCACCACGCCCTCGCCGACGGCGCGCACGAACACCGGATTGATGTCGATCTCGCGCAGGCGGTCGCCCAGGGTGACGGCCATACGCGAGACCGTGACGAGCAGTTCGGCCAGTGCCTCGGTATCAGCCGGCTTGCTGCCGCGAAATCCCTGGAACAGGCGCGCGCCTTTCAGTTCGTCGATCATGTCGCGAGCGGTCGCGGCGTCGAATGGCGCGATGCGATAGGTGATGTCGTGCAAAAGCTCGGTCATCACGCCGCCGAGGCCGAGGGCGACGCAGGGGCCGAACGCCGGGTCGTTGATGACGCCGACCAGGGCTTCGAGGCCGCTCGCCATTTCGGCCACCAGCACGCCATCGATCCTGGCATCGGGCTTGGCCGCACGGGCGCTGGCGACCACCTCTTTCGCCGCTGCGGCCAAGGCAGCGCCGGCGGCTATGTTGAGTTTGACGCCGCCGACGTCGCTCTTGTGAGCGATGTTCTTGGCGGACACCTTGACCGCGAACGGCTGCCTGCAGATGCGCAGTCGCAGCAGCAATGTCGCAGCCCGGCGCCACCATCACCTCGCGCGGCGTCGGGATGCCGAACGCCGAAAACAGTGCCTTGCTCTGCGTCTCGTCGAGGGTGGCGGCGCCTTCCGGCAGCTTCAATCCGAGTGGGCCAGGCGGCAGCAGGCGGGGTGATGCGGGGCAGCAACCGCTGCTGATCGGTTGCGAAGGCGGCAAGCCGGCTCGCCGCCTCGGCGAGCCGCACCGGCGTCGGGATGATGGCGATGCGCGCCGCCTCCAGCAGCCGGTAGGCGTCCTCCGACTTCGAGCGACGGCCCGACCAACCGACGTGGATCGGCTTTTGCGTGGTCCTGGCGGCGGCAACGATCGCCTCCGCCGCTCGGGTCGCCGGCGCGCCGGGGATGGAGGCCAGCAGCACGCACAGCTGATCGACGCTGTCGTCCTTGAGCACGATCTCGATGGTGCGGGTCAGCAGCGACATGTCGTTGAAGATGCCGGCGGTGACGTCGGCCGGGTTCTGGATCGAGCCGAACGCCGGGATGATGCCGCGCAGGGCCTGCAGTGTCGTTTCCGAGAACGGCGGCAGGGCCAATCCGCCTTGTGCCGCGCGGTCGGCGAAGACGATGCCGGAGCCGCCCGAGATCGACAACACGCCGACATTGCGGCCCTTCGGCAGGCGGCCGTGGGCGACGAGCTTTGCCATATCGACGATCGGCTCGACGTCGCCGACTTCGATCAGGCCGGCCTGACGGAAGGCGGCGCGATAGAGGTCGGTGCGGCCGGTCATGTTGGCGGTGTGCGACTGCGCCGCCTTGGCGCCGACCTCGGAGGTGGCGCTCTTCCAGATCAGCACCGGCTTGCCCAGGCGCAAGGACTTGGCGCCGAGCGCGATCAGGCCGCGCGCGTCTGGCGTTCCCTCCATCACGCCGAACACCATGTGCGTTCCGGGATCGTCGAGAAACGCCGACAGCAACTCGGGCATGGCGACGTCGGTCTCGTTGCCGGAAGATACGCAATAGCGGAAGCCGACGCCCTGGGCCTCGGCGAGATTGACGATGGCATAGCCGAAGCCGCCTGACTGGAAGGCGCAGGAAACGCCGCCCGGCTGCAGTTCGGTCTCTTCCGATACCGAGCCGAATACCGCCCACATCCGTTCCTGCAACGAGATCAGGCCCTGACAATTGGGTCCGATCAGACGCACGTTCGACTGCGCCGCGACTGCCTTCAGTTCGGCTTCGAGCTTGGCGCCTTCGGCGCCGGTCTCGCGGAAGCCGGCGGTCAAGACGATGGCAAAGCCGATGCCGGCTTCGCCGCAATCACGGATCGCTTGGGCGACGAGGCCGGCCGGCACCGCGACGATCGCAACGTCGCATGGCGCCTTGATCGCGGTGCAGGTTGGAAAGCAGGCAAGGCCGGCGATCTCCGGATAACGCGGATTGACCGGAAAGATCCCGCCCTTGTAGCCGGCCTTCTGCAGCGCCCGCAGCGGATGGCCGCCGATGCGCGTCGGATCGGCCGAAGCACCGATGATGGCGATGCCGCGCGGATGGAACAGACGTTGGAAGCTCATAACAGGATCAACCTTTTCCTTCCGGCGCGAGCAGTGACAGGCCGAGCGCGGCGCGCCGCTTCAGCCAGGGCGAGGGCCGATAGCGCGGCTCGCCGTAGAACGCCACCAGGCGTTCGAGAATGAAGAGCACCCGGCCAGGGCCGATCTTGTCGCCCCAGGCCAGCGGACCATGCGGATAGGCGAGGCCCAGCTTCGCGCCCTTGTCGATGTCGGCAGGTGACGCAACAGCGCGCTGGGCGATCTGGCAGGCGACGTTGATGATGTGTGCCACAATGCGCTGGGCGACAAAGCCAGGGCTGTCGTTGATCACCACGACGCCGCCGCCGTCGGCCGCGAGCAGGCCGTGGGCGGCGTCGCGCATGGCGGCGGAGGTCGCCGGCGTCACCATTAGCGTGCGCGGGCCTTCGAGCCCGAACAGCACGTCGACGCCGACCGTGCGACTGCCGTCGAGCTTCAGCTCCGAGACGGCGGTGGTGACGTCATAGCCGATCGGCGTGATGACGATCAGTGCCTCGGCACTGGGCTTGCGCCAGTCTCGACCGGTATGCCGGATTTCTCGAACAGCTCGATCAACGGCTGCTGCAGATCGGCATGGCTCTGGCTCGGCCACACCCAAACCGATCTTCGGCCGCGCCGCCGGAGCCGGCCGCGGCGCCGGATCGATGCGCTTGCCGTCTTTGTATGCATACCAGCCGCCGCCGGTCTTCTGCCCGTAGGCGCCGCCATCGACGCGGCTGCGCAGCAGCGGCTGCGGCGCATACATCGGCTCCTGGTAGAACTGGCCATAGAGGCTTTCCATCACCGCCACCGAGACGTCGGCGCCGACCAGGTCGAGCAGCTGGAACGGTCCCATGCGCATGCCGACGGTCGCGGTCATGATGCGGTCGATCTCGTCGTGGCTGGCGATGCCCTCGGTGACGATGCGGCCGGCTTCGGGCACGTAGGCGCGGCCAATATGATTGACGATGAAGCCGGGGCTGTCGGTGCACACCACCGGCTCGCGCGTCATCATGCGGGCGGCCGCGACCAGCCGGTCGACCACGTCGGGCCGGGTCTTGAGGCCGGGAATGACCTCGACCAGCTTCATCAGCGGCACCGGATTGAAGAAATGCAGACCGGCGACGCGCTCGGGCGTCTTGCAGCGCGCGGCAATCGCGGTGATCGGCAGCGACGAGGTATTGGACGCGAGGATCGTGTCCGGCCCGCAAATGCCCGTCGAGCGTAGCAAACAGCGCCTGCTTGGTGTCGAGCTTCTCGACGATCGCTTCGACGATCAGGTCGCAGCCGGCAAGGGCCTCCAGCTTGTCGACGATGGCGATCCGGCCGGCGATCTCCTCGGCCTGGGTTGCGGTGCGGGTGCCTTTTGCAACCGCGCGGTCGATCATCGACTTGATGAAGTCGCGGGCTTTCTCAGCGGCGCCTGCCTGGGCGTCGAACAGCCGCACCTCGGCGCCACCCTCGACCGAAACCTGGGCGATGCCGCGCCCCATGGCGCCGGTGCCGACGATGCCGACCTCCATTCGCTTCGCTGTTCCGGTCATGGCCGCATTCCGATCTCCAGATTGCTTATGCCGGCACTGTTGCGCGCTGTCCCGACGGCTTCAACCGCCATTGTCGCGGCGGCAGCGTTGCGGCGTGCGCGAGGCGCGGACGATGCATGTACAAATTGCTGCATTGCGGGGTACTGTTGCCGCCGACTGCGGACGCCAGGGAGGTGAGGGCATGACGGGCACAACGATATCGCAGCAATTTGAGCAACTGCCCGCGCCAGGCCGGATCTTCCTCGACCATGTGGGTTGGATGGTGCCCGACATGGCGATGGCGGAAAAGGCCTTCGATATCCTTGGGTTGCCGCTGACGCCATTGTCGATCCACGGGGTCAGCGATCCGGCAACCGGCGAACGTAAAGCCACCGGCACGGCCAATCGCCTCGCCATGCTGCAGCATGGCTATCTCGAGATCCTCACCCCGCATGGCAACATCGACAATCCGACGGTTGCGCATCTAAAGGCCTCGATCGCCCGGCACATCGGCGTGCACCTGCTGGCATTCACCGTTGCCGACGCAGCGGCCGACGCCAAGCGGCTCGAAGCCGAGGGCTTCAAGCTGCAGCCGACGGTGCATCTGCGCCGCACCATCGAGGCCGAGGACGGCAGTCCGGCTGAAGTGGCTTTCACGGTAGTGCGGACTGGCTATGACACCTTTCCCGAGGCGCGTTGCCAGATCCTGACCCATCATTCGCCCGAGCACATGTGGCAAAAGCGGTATCTACCGACCGAAAGCTGCATTACCGGGCTGGTCGAAGCGACCCTTGTCGTCGACGAGCCGGCCGAGTGCGCCGCCCGCTTTTCCAAGTTCCTCGGTCGCGGCGTGCTGCCGGACAAGGATGATCGGCTGATCCTGCTCGACCGTGGCCGGGTGCGCTTCATCAAGCGGCAAAGTGCATCCAACCTGTTTGGCGCGCGCACCTTGCCGCCGAACCCCAGCGTTGCTGCGATCACGCTGTCATCGTCGGATATCGAGCGAACGCGCGATGTGTTCCTGTCGAACGGGCTGCATCCGGGCTCGCTCGGCGCGCCGCACCTGCTGATCGATGCCGCCGAGGGGCTCGGTGTGCATATCATCGTGGTGCCGGCCGGGTAAGGCTCTCGACAGGGCGGGCCGACGCATATTATCCATGCGGCATGCTTTCAGACGACGTCTATCAGACACGCTTGCGCACGACGGTCACGGCGCTTGAGCAATGGCTCTTCGGCCTGCGCGCGTTGGCCACAGTCGAGACCGCGCGCGACGAGGCCTGCTGGCGCGTCGCGATCAATCCGCATGTCGTCGAAGCCTGCCCGTTGGAGCTTGTCCTTCGCACCGACCGGCAGTTCGATTTCAGCGTTGGACCGGAGACCTACGAGGATCAGCCGGTCGACACGCTCGATATGTTCCAGCCCCTGTTGGCGGCGATTGCTGCCGGCAAGGTCAAGACATGCCGCTGGACCACCGCCGCGACGGCAACCCTGGTCCGAGTTGCGACGCGCGTTTCGCCGGACGGCGGTGCTCACTGGCAGCGAAGTCGGGCAATTGGCCTGGTCGGATGGGCAAATGCAGCCAACCTGATCCGCGATGAACGCCATTACGCGCCCTATGCGCGTGGGGCATGATCGGCCTCGTCAGCGCGCGGGAAGCCGACGCCGCAGCTCTTGCACTTGTTGGGCAGGATGAACCGCGATTGCCGGCCGAGCAGGGTGCCGCAGCGCGGGCAGCGCTCGCGAAACTGGACCCAGGCACCGGCGAGCATCAAGGCAAGCAGCATCGCCAGTAGCAGCGGTCGCAGCCATGGCGCTTGGGCGAATACGGTCATCAGGTAGAAGCCAGCGGCGATCATCACCATGGCGACGCCGTAGAAGGCGTACATGTGCCGCTGCCAGCGGAGCACGCGGGCAAGCTCAGGGGCGTCGAGCGGCTTCGGCGGCGGACCAGCCGGCAAGCGGGGTTTGATCATGCGCTTGCCGCCCGCGCAGCCGGCGCGAAGCGCTTTGCCGATGTGATCGCACCGCCGGTCTTGGCGATGCGGGCAGCGGCCTCGGCCAGTGGTTCGGCCGCGACCGCCATGTGGTGGGCGTTGGCGTGCACCATGATCACACCATCGACCATGATGCCGACGTGGCCTTTCCAGAACACGAGATCGCCGCGCTCCAGCCCCTCATATTCGTCCGCAAGCTTGAACCGGCGGCCGAGCGATGCCTCCTGCATGTCGCTGTCGCGAGGTGCCGACCGTCCGGCGGCCTGGAGGGCGAGCTGCAGCAGGCCGGAGCAGTCGAGACCGATGCGCGAGCGCCCGCCCCACAGGTAGGGCGTGCCGATGAAGCGCTCGGCGATCTCGACGAAGTCGCGGGCGTGGCGGCCAGCCTCGCTGATGTGGCGATTGATGACGAAGCCGCCGGTGGCGAGGCGGCTCAATCGGTCCTGACGCTCCTCGACGATGATCTGGCTGCCCATGCTCAGGTGCGTCAGTGGCGGCGCCTTGATGTCGGCAACCGGATAGACGAAGGTGCCGAGCGCACTGACCCAGTGGGTCGGGGCGGCGGTACGCTCCTGCAGCGCCGCGGCCGGGACATAACCAACATAGCGGTCGCGCTCGGCCTGCACCCATGCCCAGCCTTCGGTCTCGTCGTAGCGTGTGACGGTTTCGCCGAACAGCAACTCGGTATCGAGGCCGGCGCTGGCCACCGGATTGCGTCGCAGCGGCGCGATCGCCCAGGCCACCCGGCGCGGCGTTCCGGTAACGTAGCGCTTGGCCTGGACAAGGCCCTCGAGCTCTTTCGCCGCGAGGTCCGGCCGCCACGCCGTGACCCGCGGATCGGGCTTGTTCGCGTGCGGTTTGGGCGGTAGCGGCGGTGGGGCAGGCGGCATCGTAGTACCCGGAATCACAAATGGCTGGCACACATGACGATCGAGGATGATCGCCGGCAGGGCGTCGCGCCGGCCGATTTGCCTCATCGGATGAGCGGCGCGTCATGCGGCCGGCGCGCCGCTCCTGGCCGGCGATCATCCTCGATCGCCTGCTTAGGTCGCGGTCCACGGCCGCCCGGGGCGTCGGACGCCTCGTCCGTAGCTAAGGCTACGGCCTTCGGCGATCCTCCTGCCGGATCGACTCGTGGTTCCGCGATCAGGTGTACCAGCCATTTGTGATTCCGGGTACTGGCATCGACCTTCATTGTGCCGGAAAACGCCGGCGGAGCGCTTCGAACACGGCGCGGGCGGCATGCGCCTCGCCACCTTTGGGACCGAGCGGTCGCGACGCCGGCCGCCAGCCGAACATGTCGATGTGAACATAGCGCTTGGCTTTGGCGGCAAAGCGGCGAAGGAACAAGGCGGCGGTGATGGCGCCGCCGAACGGGCTGTCGTAGACGTTGTTCATGTCGGCGACCTCGCTGTCGAGGTGGCGCTCGTAGCCCGGCCAGAACGGCATTCGCCAGACCGGATCGCCGATTGCGAGACCGGCCGCCTGAATGTCGCAGGCCAAGTCCTCATCGTCGCAGAACAGCGGCGGCAGGTCGGGCCCAAGTGCGACGCGGGCGGCGCCAGTCAGCGTCGCGAAGGTCAACACCATATCCGGCGCGTCCTCGTCGGCGAGCGACAGGGCATCGGCCAGTACGAGGCGGCCCTCGGCGTCGGTATTGCCGATCTCGACCGTCTTGCCAGCACGACTATTTATGATGTCGCCAGGGCGAAATGCGTCGCCGGCGATGCTGTTCTCGGCGGCGGCCACGAGCACCCTGAGGCGTAGGTCGAGCTTCGCCGACATGATCATATGCGCCAGCGCCAGAACGCTTGCCGCGCCGCCCATGTCCTTCTTCATCAGCAGCATGCCGGCGGACGGTTTGATGTCGAGCCCGCCGGTGTCGAAGCAGATGCCCTTGCCGATGAGCGTCACTTTCGGCGCGTCCGCGCGTCCCCAGCTGAAGTCGATGAGCCGCGGCGGCCGGGTGCTGGCGCGGCCGACCGCATGTAGCAGGCGGAAGCCCTTGGCCAGCAGGTCCTCGCCGACGATCGCCGTGGCGCTGACGCCGTGCAGGGCGGCGAGCGCCCGCGTCGCTGCTTCGAGTTCGGCCGGTCCCATGTCGTTGGCCGGCGTGTTGATCAGGTCGCGTCCCTGCCAGATCGCATCGACGATGGCGCTGACGCGACCGGCGTCGACGTTGCTCGGCAGGCGCAGCGCTGGCTGTGCCGAAGCACCATTGCTGGTCTTGTAGCGGCGGAAACGATAGGCGCCGAGGCCCCAGGCGATCGCCGCCAGCTCGGCCTGGCCGGGGGCGCCAGCGATCGTCCACACGCCGGCCGGCAGGACACCCGGCAGCAGGCCGACCAGCAACTCGGCCGGGCCGCACGGCTCGCCTGTCGCACCCTCGCCGACACCCAGGACAGCGCCCTGCGGCTGGCCGTCAGGACCAGGCAGCAATACGTGCCGCTTCGCCTGGCCGGTGAAGCCCTGGGCGGTGAGCCAGACCCGATGATGAGCCGCAAGTCCCTGCAACTCGTCGAGCGGTCGGTTCTGCGGCACGAGCCATATCGGCAGCGCCGGTGCACTGCCTGGGCCCAGGTCGAAGCATTGGCGGCAGCTCGCCATCTGCGGATTCGGTACCGGATCGGCCATGCGCATACTTTCCCACGACGGACCAAGTGTCCGCGATCTCTCGGATCGCACGTTCCGGGTGGGGCAGGCAACATGCAAGGCCGCCCGCCCGTGAGTAAGCGTCGCGCAGGCCTGCCGCTGCCCCAAAAGGTCCAAATGCGCCGCGGTTAAGCGTTTATTGACCGATGTATCGGAACATGACGGTCGCGGGACGATTGCGTCCCGATTCGATTGCGGGGAGTTGCCTGGGATGTGCGGCGGGGACGTTGGAGTCGATTTGGCGCGCCTGGCGCTCAAGCGCCGGCTCGTTTCGGTGGCACCGGTCGCGATTGCGGCGCTGCTGCTCGGTGCCTGCGCCAATCTGCCGAAGATCGGCGAGCAGTTCGCCATTGCCGATGCTCGACAGGCTGAAGCCGCCGACCCAGCCAAGCCGCAGCAGACCGAACTCGAGCGCGCCATCGAATATTGGGGCAAGCAGAACGCCAAAGACCCGCGCAATCTGACCGCCGCCATCAACTACGCCAAGAACTTAAAGGCCGCCGGCCAGAAGGATATCGCGCTCGGCGTGCTGCAGTCGGCTTCGACCTACCATGGCGCCGACCGGATGCTCGCTTCCGAGTACGGTCGCCTGGCGCTCGAGCTGGGCCAGACGAGCCTGGCGCAGCGGCTGCTTGAGGCCGCCGACGATCCGGCGAAGCCCGACTGGAAGATCATCTCTGCCCGCGGCACCGCACTTGCCAAGCAGGGCCAATACAAACAGGCGATTCCGCTGTTCGAGCGGGCGCTGTCGCTGGCGCCGAATCAGGCATCGGTGACCAGCAACCTCGCCATGGCGATCGCCGCCGACGGTGATGCGCCGCGTGCCGAAGTCATGCTGCGCAAGATCGCCGATGCGCCGGATGCCGACCCGAAGGTGCGCCAGAACCTGGCGCTCGTGCTCAGCCTGCAGGGCAAGTACGACGAAGCCCGCGCCACTGCGGCCAAGGACGTGCCGGCCGACACCGCCTCGGCCAATGTCGAGTACGTGCGCCAGATGGTGCGCGCCGAGCCGCAGGCCGCGCCAAGGTCGGCACCTGCCATTGGCCCCGGTGCCTGGACTACGAACGTAGCGACGTCGTCGATCACCAAGACCGCCGCGTCGGGCAGTGGTCTCAAGCTGTCGCAGCGCTGAGGCGGCTTTCCTTCAGCCAGTCATCGAGCGCATCGATTTCGGCGCGCGACATGCGCAGCCCGAGCTTGGTGCGCCGCCAGACGATGTCGTCGGCGGTCTGCGCCCATTCGTGCCGGACGAGATACCGCACCTCGGCCTCGGTCAGCGTGGCGCCGAAAGCGCGGCCGAGATCGGCGCCGGCCTTCGCCTGCCCCAGTATCTGTGAAGCTCGCGTGCCGTACGTGCGGGCAAGTCGCGTCGCGTGCGATGGGTCGAGGAACGGCGCTGCCTTGCGCAGGCTGCCCGCGAGTGCGTCAAGTCCGTCGACCGCAAGGTCGCCACCAGGCAATGTTCCCGTCGCCGTCCATTCCCGTAGGGCGGATGCGCCAAGGTGCGGCGCAAGCTTGTCCAGCGCCGCTTCCGCGAGGCGGCGATAGGTCGTGATCTTGCCGCCGAAAACCGACAGCAGCGGTGCCGCGCCAGCCTCGCCGTCGAGCTCGAAAACGTAGTCGCGGGTGGCCGACTTCGCCTCGCTGGCGCCGTCGTCGTAGAGCGGCCGGACGCCGGCAAATGTCCACACGATGTCAGCGCTTGTCACCGGCCGGGCGAAGTACTCGCTGACAGCAGCGCATAGGTAGTCGATTTCTTCTTGGCTGGCCGCGATCTTGGCCGGGTCACCGTGCACGTCCTTGTCGGTGGTGCCGATCAGCGTGAAGTCACCCTCGTAAGGGATGGCGAAAATGATACGGCCATCGGCGTTCTGGAAGATGTAGGCGCGGTCGTGGTCGTAGAGCTTTGCGACCACGATGTGGGAGCCCTGCACCAGCCGCACATGGGCGCCGGCCCTGATGCCGAAGCGCTGCGTCAGCACCTCGTCGACCCAGGGGCCGGCGGCATTGACCAGGCAACGCGCGCGGATCGACGCCGTTTCACCGGTCGTCGTGTTCTCGGTGACGACGCGCCACTGCTCGCCTTCGCGCGACGCCTTGATTGCGCGGGTCCGCGTGTTGATCATGGCGCCCCGGGCGCTGGCGTCCTGGGCATTGGCGATGACCAGGCGGACGTCGTCGACCCGGCAATCGGAATATTCGAAGCCTTTGCTGAACAGGCCTTGCTTCAAGGGCGCCCCGGTCGGGTCGGTCGCGAGATCGAGCGTGCGCGTGGCCGGCAACAGCTTGCGACCGCCGATGTGGTCATAGAGGAACAGCCCCAGCCGCAGCAGCCAGGCCGGCCGCAAGCCGGCATGATGTGGCAGCACGAAGCGCAGCGGCCGGATGATGTGGGGAGCCAATTTCCACAGCACCTCGCGCTCGGTCAGCGCCTCGCGGACCAGACGGAACTCATAATATTCGAGGTAGCGCAGGCCGCCGTGCACCAGCTTGGTCGACCACGACGAGGTGCCGCTGCCGAGGTCGTTCATCTCGCACAGGTAGACCGACAGCCCCCGTCCGGCGGCGTCGCGGGCGATGCCGCAGCCGTTGATGCCGCCGCCGATGATGGCAATGTCGTAGGTTTCGGACACGTATCGCTCGTTTGCTGCCGCAGACCGCTGCACTACTATCGTGATTTGGAATGGTTGAGGATATCCGATGGCCACGCTGCTCGCCACAAACGCATCGCTCGTTGCGACCATGGATGAAGCGGGCCGCGAGATAAGCGACGGCGGTCTGTTCGTCCGCGACGGCGTGATCGAAGCCGTCGGTCCGTCGGCGGCATTGCCGTCGCAGGCGGACGAGATCATCGATCTTGCCGGTCATGTCGTCATCCCCGGCCTCGTCAACACCCATCACCACCTCTACCAGAACCTGACGCGAGCGGTGCCGGCGGCCCAGGACGCGGCCCTGTTCGGCTGGCTGCGAACGCTCTATCCGATCTGGGCGCGGATGGGGCCGGAGCACGTTCGCATCTCGACACTGGTCGGCCTAGCCGAGCTTGCGATTTCCGGCTGCACCACGTCGTCCGATCATCTCTACCTGTTCCCGAACGGCGCCCGCCTCGACGACGAGATCGAGGCGGCACGCGACATCGGCATGCGCTTTCACGCGGCGCGCGGCGCCATGAGCATCGGCGACAGCGCCGGCGGGCTGCCGCCGGACAGTCTGGTCGAGCGCGAGGACGCCATCCTCGCTGACTGCCGCCGCGTGGTTGAAGCTTACCATGATCCAGATCCTCATGCCATGACGCGGGTCGTCGTCGCGCCCTGCTCGCCGTTCTCGGTGTCGCAAGGGCTGATGCGCGATGCCGCCGCTCTGGCGCGGTCGTACGGTGTTCGCCTGCACACGCATCTGGCCGAGAACGCCGAGGACGTTGCCTATTCGCGGGCGAAGTTTGGCATGCGCCCCGGTGCCTACGCCGAGGCGCTGGGCTGGACCGGTCCGGATGTCTGGCATGCCCACTGCGTCTGCCTCGACCACGACGAGATCACGCTGTTCGCCCGCACCGGCACCGGCGTCGCGCATTGCCCATCGTCGAACATGCGGTTGGCGAGCGGCATCGCGCCGGTGCGACGCATGCTCGATGCCGGGGTCAGACTGGGGCTCGGCGTCGATGGCTCGGCCTCGAACGACGCGGGCCATCTGCTGTCTGAAGCGCGGCAGGCGATGCTGCTGCAGCGGGTGCTGACGTCAGGCGCGGGAATGACCGCGCGGGAAGCGCTGCGGCTGGCGACCCGCGGCGGCGCGGCGGTGCTCGGTCGCGACGACATCGGCATGCTGGGTCCGGGTATGGCCGCCGATTTCGCCGCCTTCGATCTGTCGGCGGTGCAGCTTGCCGGCGCGGCCTGGGACCCGCTGGCCGCGCTCGTATTCTGCGCGCCGCTGGCCGCTGCCTTCACTGTGGTACAGGGCCGCTGCGTGGTGCGTCAGGGCCGCATCGCAACGCTCGACATGGTGCCGATACTGGCCCGCCACAAGCGCCTCGTCGAAGGCCTGATGCGTGGCGAGCCGTGATCCCTCCAGACCGCCCTATTGCCTGCCGGCGCGATTTCGATCGTGCTTCAGGATCGGCAGCAGGCTTAGCGCCCCGATCAGCGGCAGCAGCGCGAACACGCCGAAGGTAACGGCGATGCTGCCGATCGACTTGGCGAAGATGCCGAATATCGCCGGGCCCAGTATTACCCCGGCAAAATTGAAAATGAGCACGCCGCCGGTGGCGAGGCCGACCTCGCGCGGCCCGCTGGTGCGAGCGGTCTCGGCCATGTAGATGCCGTTCCAGCCGATGATGCAGGCGCCGAATGCGCACAGTACCAGCAGCATCGCCGAGGCCGGCCAGGCCACCGTCATGGCGCTGGTCGCCAGGCGCAAAGCCAGCCGATGCCGCGCCCAGCAGCACGAGGATCGTCAAGCCGTTGCCGTAACGGTCGGCGAACACGCTCCAGGTGATGCGACCGGCCATGCCGGCGGCCTGCATGACCGCGGCGATCGCGCCGGCCTCGACCAGCGTCCAGCCCATTTCGGTCGCGAGCATCGTAACCGCGAAGGCGATCAGGCAGACCTGGAAGGCGGCATAGCAGAAGCCGGTGATGGCCAGCGATCGCAGTATCGGATGCTGCAGGATGAGGGCGGCGCCGGCGAGCGCGCCGGCCCTGAGCACGGTCGCCGGATCGCGGTCGTCGTCCCACCGCCGGCGGCGCAGCAGCAGCGGCAGGGCGAGCGCGACCGGCAGCAGGACACTCGCTGCTATGGCGGCCTGCCATCCGACCTGTTCGGCCAGCCGTGGTAGCATGCCGGCCGCGAGCATCGCGCCGAGCGGCACGCCCGCCTGCTTGATCGCGAAAATCAGGTTGCGGCGGCCAGGTGGCGCGAAGCGCAGCAGCAGGTGGGCCGCCGCCGGATTGACGCTGCCGTAGCCGGCGCCGATGAAAAGCGAGCCGAGGATGGTCACGGCAAGGCTGCCGGAGGCGAGGCCGATCAGGCCGATCGATGCCAGGCCGAGGGCGGCGAGGCTCGTCGTGCCGGCGCCGAAGCGGCGCACCAGCAGGCCGCCGTAGCCCGACATGCAGGCGGCGGCGAGATAGATGACGCTGACCTGGTAGCCGACCATCTGCGGCGGCAGTTCGAACGTCGCCGCAGCTTTCGGCGCCAGCGTCGGCAGGGCGAACACCGAGAACGTGCCGAGCGCCTGCACCGCCGTCGTCAAGCGCCAACAGCGGCAGCAGAGGCTCGCGGGCTTTGGCCGATGCGGCCGGGGTCTGTGCCTGCATGCGGGTCGGTCGTTCCGGTTCTGGCAGTTGTCGTCGCTGCCCGGCGGTGCAAGAATGTTGCAATAGCGTTAGATGCGCGCTTGGCCGGCGGCAAGGCAGTGGGCGGGCGTGCACGTCAGAGGCGAGCGAGCCGCATGGCGCTCGCGATCGATGGGAGGCAAGCGAATGACCCCGGAAGAAAAGCTGGCAAAACTCGGCCTGGTGCTGCCGACGGTGCCGACGCCGATCGCCAATTATGTTCCATTCAAGCGCGACGGCAATACGATCTATTTGTCCGGGCAGGGCCCGCGCAAGCCCGATGGCGGCATGTTCACCGGCAAGGTCGGCCGCGATGTCACGGTCGATGAGGCCTACCAGCATGCCCGCGTATCGGCCTGCAGCTGCTCGCCGCCGCCAAGCTCGCCGCCGGCGATCTCGGCAAGGTCGAGTTCCTGAAGCTTCTGGGCATGGTCAACGGCGTGCCCGAATTCGCCGACCAGCCGAAGGTGATCAACGGCTGCTCCGACCTGCTGGTCGAGGTGCTGGGCGATCGTGGACGGCATGCCCGCTCGGCCGTCGGCATGGGCTCGTTGCCGGGCAACATCAGCGTCGAGATCGAGGCGATCATCCGGGTCGTCGGCTGACCAGCATCATAGTTCGAGTTGTACAGAAACATACAGCGAACTCGAATCGCTCTGTGGCGATTGAGACACCATCGGATGTCAATAGCCTAGTCGCGCCGGCTCTTGGCTTGTACGGCAAATCCAAGGTGGAGTATTGTCTACACATAGAGCAGGGCGTCTGCCTGTCTCTAGATGTTGAGTGCCAGTAAAGTGCATTTCAGCACAGCGTAAGGCGCATAGAGTGCAAGTGTAGGCACAGATCCGCGGCGTGTGTATCGCCGCGTGGCGCCAGTCCCCAGTGTTGCGTTCTCCCGTTCAGCGTCTGTAACCGGTCGATCTCGCGTGCTGCGAGTGCCGGATGAGCCCAGCTCGTTTGTGCGTCTGCTTCAGCCTTTTTCGACCTCGTCGACGTTCGCGCCCGTGCGGCTGCGAATGCGCGCATGTATTCGGTATGGAGCAAACGATTATGGGTTGGAACGACGAGCGCGTCGAGCTTCTGAAGAAGCTCTGGTCCGAGGGACTTAGCGCCAGCCAAATCGCCGGCCGTCTCGGCAGCGTCACCCGCAACGCCGTCATCGGCAAGGTCCATCGCCTCGGCCTTTCCGGTCGGGCCACCACTTCGCGCATGAAGAGCCACCGGCCGCGCGCCCGGGTCGCGCAGCAGCAGCCCAAGCGACTGGCCAAGCCCCGTTATCCCTCGCAAGGCAATCCGGCGGTGCGCGGTCTCTACCAGCTCGACGCCGAGCCGTTCGTGCCGACCGTCGAGGAACTCGATATTCCGTTGAAGGAGCGCCGCACCATCGCGACGCTGAGCGAGTGCAACTGCCGCTGGCCGATCGGTGATCCGCAGATGGCCGATTTCCATTTCTGCAATCGCGACAAGGTTCCGGGCCTGCCCTATTGCGAGTTCCATGCTCGCCGCGCCTTCCAGCCGCCGCAGCCACGCCGCCGCGACGTGCGCGAGCCGGGTATCGTCTCGCCAGCATATCTGCCGCATCCGGTCGGCAAGACCGAGCCGACGGGGGCATGAGGCACAATTGACCAGTTAGAGGCAGGCCCAGCTGTTCGGGCCTGAAAGAGGGGGAGGCCGGACGCGATCGGGGGATCGCGTCCGGCCATTTTTTTTTGCTCAGGCCAACACCCGCCGAACCGCGTTGCGCCAGCCGTCGAGCTTGCGTTGACGATCCGCGGCCGCAATCTGAGGTTCGAACCGGCGGTCGAGCGCCCAGACTTTGGCGAACTCGGCCGGTTGCGGATAGACGCCGGCATGCAATCCGGCGAGGTAGGCGGCACCGAGCGCGGTGGTCTCCAGCACCTTCGGGCGGTCGACCGCGGCATCGAGGATGTCGGCGAGGCACTGCATGGTCCAGTCGGACGCGGTCATGCCGCCGTCGACTCTGAGCACCGGCGAGGCAACCACGCCGGCATTGGCGCCCGCCCAGTCGCGGCGCATGGCGTCGAGCAGGTCGGCGGTCTGGAAGGCGACCGCCTCCAGGGCGGCACGGGCGATCTCCTTCGGGCCGGTGTTGCGGGTGAGGCCGAACATCGCGCCGCGCGCGTCGGCATTCCACCACGGCGCGCCGAGGCCGACGAAGGCCGGCACCAAATAGACGTCCTGGGTCGGGTCGGCGCCGGCGGCGAGCGCGCCGGTCTCGGCGGCCGACTTGATGATGCCGAGGCCGTCGCGCAGCCACTGCACTGCGGCGCCGGCGATGAAGATCGCGCCCTCGAGGGCGTAGGTGCGGCGGCCGCCGAGCTGGTAGGCGATGGTGGTCAGCAACGCATTCCTCGATGGCACCGCGATGCTGCCGGTATTGAGCAGGGCGAAGCAGCCGGTGCCGTAGGTCGATTTCATCATGCCGGGCGAGAAGCAGCCTTGGCCGACGGTCGCCGCCTGCTGGTCACCGGCGATGCCGCCGATGTGGACCGGGGCGCCGAGGATTGCGGCATCTGTCGTTCCGAAGTCGGCCGACGAATCGCGCACCTCGGGCAGCATCGCGCGCGGCACCCGGAAGATCCGCAGCAAATCGTCGTCCCACTGGCCGCTGTGGATGTCGAGCAGTAGCGTGCGGCTGGCATTGGTCGCGTCGGTGGCATGCACTCGGCCGCCGGTCAGGTGCCACAAGAGGTAGGTATCGACGGTGCCGAAGGCGAGCTTGCCCGCTTCCGCGTTGGCCCGCAGGCTCGCATCCTGGTCGAGGATCCATGCGATTTTGGTGCCGGAGAAATAGGGATCGAGCAGCAATCCGGTCTTGGCCGTGACGGCGGGCTCGACACCGTCGGCCTTGAGACGGGCGCAGACGTCGGCGGTGCGACGGTCCTGCCAGACGATGGCGCGGTGCACCGGCTTGCCGGTGTCGCGGTCCCACACGATCGTCGTCTCGCGCTGGTTGGTGATACCGATGGCGGCGATCTCGTCGGCACCGATGCCGGCCTTGCTGACGGCGCCCCGCAGCGTCGCCAGTGTCGTTTGCCACAGGTCCTCGGGCTCATGCTCGACCCAGCCCGATTGCGGGTAATGCTGGGCGAACTCCTGCTGGGCCACCGCCTTGACGGCCAGATCGGATCCGAACACCATCGCCCGCGACGACGTGGTGCCCTGGTCGATCGCCACCACGACTTGCCTGCCAGCCGCCATCCTGTGCCCTCCTTGCCATCGTTGTGCACAGCATTGCCCACCGCTCGGGTGTTGTTCAACCGGTCAAATCAAGGGTAATTGGAATGGCCATGTCCAAGCGGCCCGCTATTGTCGCTTGTAGGTTGGGTTAGACCAGCCCCCTTGCTGGTCGTAACCCAACATTCCACGAGTGGTCGAAGTCGTTGGGTTACGGACGCAAGTGGGCGTCCTAACCCAACCTACGGCAACGGATCATTTGGTTCGGGTTTGAACGGCGCTACCGGAGATTGATCGCTTGACAGCCAACGCCACCACCAACCTGCGCGCCAACGTTGCCGAATTCTCGGTCGGCGAGCTGGCGAATGCAATCAAGCGGGCGCTCGAGGACGGTTTCGGCTTCGTGCGGCTGCGCGGCGAGATCTCGGGCTACCGCGGGCCGCACTCGTCGGGTCACTGCTATTTTGCGCTCAAGGACGACAAGGCCAAGATCGAGGCGGTGATCTGGCGCGGCCAGTTCTCGAAACTGCGCTTCCGCCCCGAGGAAGGCATGGAAGTGGTGGCGCAGGGCCGCATCACCACCTTCCCCGGCTCGTCGAAGTACCAGATCGTGATCGAGGCGCTGGAGCCGGCCGGCGTCGGCGCGCTGATGGCGCTGCTCGAGGAGCGCAAGCGCAAGCTCGGCGCCGAGGGCCTGTTCGACGAGGCGCGCAAGAAGCCGAGACCGTTCCTGCCGCGCGTGGTCGGCATCATCACGTCGCCGACCGGCGCCGTGATCCGCGACATGCTGCACGGCTTCGACGAGCGCTTCCCGACCCATGTGATCGTCTGGCCGGTGCGTGTCCAGGGCGAGACCAGTGCGGCAGAGGTCGCCGCCGCCATCCGCGGCTTCAATGCGCTTGCCGCTGAAGGCCCGATCCCGCGCCCCGATGTGCTGATCGTGGCGCGCGGTGGCGGCAGTCTCGAAGACCTGTGGGGCTTCAACGAGGAGATCGTCGTCAGGGCGGCGGCCGAAAGCCGCATCCCGCTGATCGCAGCCGTCGGCCACGAGACCGACTGGACGCTGATCGACCTCGCCGCCGACGCTCGCGCGCCGACGCCGACCAAGGCCGCGGAATGGGCGGTGCCGAAGTATTCCGACCTGATCCAGCAACTGGCCGATCTCACCTCGCGTCGCGCTACCGCCATTCGCCGCTCGCTGGAGGCGAAGCGCACCGAATTGCGCGCAGCCGGACGCGGCCTGCCGCGGTTGGAAGATCTGGTGTCGATGCCGCGCCAGCGCTTCGATGCGGTCGAGAAGCGGCTCGGTCGGGCATTGCTTGCCAACACTCGAGCTCATGCCATGCGGCAGGCCCGCGTCGCCAGCCGCCTGCATCCGCGTCTGATCGAGCTGCGGCTGCAGCGTGCGCATGATCGGATCGAGACGCTCGGTCGTCGCGGCGGCGAAGGTCTCGCCCGAATCGCCAGTCAACGCCGATCGCGGCTCGAGCGCGTCTCCGGCCGGCTTAATCCGGAAATCCCGCGCGCCCGTGTGGCTCGCGCCGGCGAACGCCTGGCGACACTCGATGTGCGCGCACGGCAGGCGCTGGCAAATCGACTGGCAGCCTGGCGCCGCAACGTCGAGGGCCAGGGCCAGATGCTGGCCTCGCTCAGCTACCAGAGCGTTCTGCGGCGCGGCTTCGCGCTGGTGCGCGACGAAGCGGGAACCGCAGTGCGCTCGGCCGGCCAACTCGCGGCCGGTGCTCGCGTCGAGATGGAATTCGCCGACGGTCGCGTCGATGCCGAGGTGCTGGGAGCGGGCAGCGGCGGCGGCACGCGACCCAAGCCCAGGCTCGCCCCGCCCGCAAAACCGGCGCGGCGCTCGTCGAGTGGCGGCAGCGGCAGCGGACCGCAAGGCTCGTTGTTCTGACGGCGGTCAGCGGCCATTCACTCTGAGGAAATCGCGCCCGGCGGCGGTTGCGTGAACCATCACGCCGGCGCCCGCCGTCGAGCGCCGCGTGACGAATCCGCGCTCTTCGGCGTCCTCCCAGACGGTGAGGCGCGGACACGACGTTCGCCAGGCGTCGATCACGTCGGCATAGGGCCGTGGCTCGCGCGCGATCCATTCGACCAGATCGAGGATCAGCGGATCGAGGGCGGACGCGGCTGCGGTCATGCGGCTACCCTTTCTTCTCGTTGAAGAAATTGTGGATCTGCTGGGCCATCTGCGCCGAGATGCCAGGCACTACCTTCAAGTCCTCGATGCCGGCGCGCGACACCGCCTTGGCCGAGCCGAAGTGGCTGAGCAGAGCGCGCTTGCGGGTTGGACCGATGCCGTCGATCTCGTCCAGCGGATTGACGCCGAGCGCTTTGGCGCGCTTGGCCCGGTGGGTGCCGATGGCAAATCGGTGGGCCTCGTCGCGCAGCCGCTGCACGAAGTAGAGGACCGGGTCGCGCGGTTCGAGCATGAATGACTTCGCCCGGCCGGGTACGTGGAAATGCTCACGGCCGGCATCACGATCGGGGCCCTTTGCGACGCCGACTATTGGGATCTTGTCGGTAAGGCCGAGGCCGGCCAGCACTTCGCGAGCGACCGAGAGTTGTCCGGCGCCGCCGTCGATCAGCACCAGATCGGGGATCGAGGGCATTTCTTCCAGCTCGGCGGATTCTGTGTCGTCCTCCTCGTCGTCGACGTCGATCGGCGGGTCGATGTTGTCGGCACGCAGCACGCCGAAGGCGATGGCGTCAGCGCCGCGCTCGCCGGTGGGCGGGGCTGGTGCGGCTAGCCGGGATGCCCTCTCCTCCTCCGTCAGGGGCAGAGGGGACTCATCCCCTCTCCCCGCCCTTTGCGGGGAGAGGGTTAGGGTGAGGGGCGGCAACGGGTTCGGAGGCTGCGTCCGCCCCTCACCCTCGGCCGGCCAAGATGGGCCGGCCTCTGCCCTCTCCCCGTAAGGGGGCGGGGAGAGGGGAACCGTCGCCGTCACTCCGGTTTCGCCCGCCAACTCCGCCGCCACCCGCTTGAAGCGCCGGGTCAGCACCTCGCGCATCATCGCGTAGTCGTCGCCGGGCGTGAGGTCATCCGACTTGATGTTGAACTTACGGTACTGGTTCTTGGCCAACCCCTGCGCGCCGGCGACGATCATGGCGCCGACCGCGCTGGTGCCCATGATGTGGCTATTATCGTAGACCTCGATGCGGCGCGGCGCCTTGGCCAGGCCGAAACGATCGGCCACGCCCTCCAGCAGTATTTTCTGCGACGATGTCTCGGCCATGCGGCGGCCCAATGCCTCGCGCGCGTTCTGCGTCGCGTGCTCGACCAGGCCGATCTTGGTGCCGCGCTGCGGCACGCTGATTTCGACTTTCCGCTCCGCCTTGATCGACAGCGCCTCGGCCAGCAGCGCCCGCGAGGGCACGTCGTGCGACAGCAGGATCAGCCGTGGCACCGGTTTGTCGTCGTAGAATTGGGCGATGAAGCTGTCGAGGACTTCACCGACATCGAGCGCACGGTCGGCCTTGGGGAAGTAGGCGCGATTGCCCCAGTTCTGCCCCGTCCGGAAGAAGAACACCTGGATGCAGGTCTGGCCGCCCTCCTGGTGCGCGGCGAACACGTCGGCTTCCTCGATGCCCTCCGGGTTGATCGACTGGTCGGCTGTGACGTGCGCCAGGGCCCACAGCCGGTTGCGGAACTTTGCGGCCTGCTCGAACTCTAATCTGTCGGCCGCTTCTTCCATGAGCCTCTGATACATCTGGCGGACGTTCTGGCTCTCGCCACGCAGGAAGCGTACCGCCTCGTCGACGAGCCCGGCATAATCGGCGTGGCTGATCTCGCCGGTGCACGGCGCCGAACAGCGCTTGATCTGGAACAGCAGGCACGGCCGCGTGCGGCTTTCGTAGACGCTGTCCGAGCATGAGCGCAGCAGGAACGCGCGCTGCAGCATGTTGATGGTGCGGCCGACTGCGCCGGCCGAGGCGAACGGGCCGAAATAGTCGCCCCGGCGATTGCGCGCGCCGCGATGCTTGAGGATCTGCGGCGCTTCCCTATCGCGGGCGATCAGGATGTAGGGGAACGACTTGTCGTCGCGCATCAGCACGTTGAAGCGCGGCCGGAAGCGCTTGATCAGGTTGGCTTCCAGCAGCAGTGCCTGAGCTTCGCTGCCGACGGTGACGAACTCCATCGACACCGTCGCCGCGATCATCCGGGCGATGCGGTTCGGGTGGCCGCGCGGGCGGGCGTAGTTCGAGACGCGCGCTTTGAGCGATCGCGCCTTGCCGACGTAGATGACGTCGCCGGCGGCATCGATCATGCGATAGACGCCGGGCGATGACGGCAGTCTCTTGAGGTAATGCTGGATGACCTCGATGCCGGACGGGCGAACGCGAGTCGCGCGCAGCCCCGGCGGCCGGCGCGGCATCAGGAGCGTCGGATCAGAATTCATGACCCGGTATGTAATGACCGAGCGCCATGCCAGGTCTACCGCCGGCGCTCACAAGCGTCGGGGCAGTAAGCCCGATTTCGCGTCATCAGCCGGCGCGCCAAGCCGCCTCGCCGGCCACGAAATCGGCATACCGCCGCTGGCGCGATTCTCAATCGCAGATGCGATCGCACTGCTTGATCGGACCGATATAATAGCACTTGGTGCGGCAACGGGCGTAGGGGTTGCGCTCCTCGGGTCCCGAATGCACGCGACGGCAGTTGGGGCCAACATGACGATGCCAGCCGCGCAGATCGTCCTGGGCCGATCGGTGGCAGCCGTGGATCTGCTCGATCATCGAGGCGCCACCGGCGATCTGTGCCTTGGAGCCGAGCATAGCGCCCGGCTCGGCCATCACCGATGCGGCCCCCGCGATGCTCACGATCGCCGTCAATGCGCCTGCAAGCCAGAATTTCATCGCTCCCTCCATTGTTCCAAAGCCACTCCGATTTAGCAAACGCTCACTGCGTGGCAAAGTTCATTGATCGCGCGCAATCAGCAATAGCACCGCTGCGGTTTCCAGCCGAATTGGCCCGCGCCTCATCGCATCAGCGGTGCGCGGCGGGCGTGGCCGTCGAACCGGTCGAGCATGATTTCGAACCAGCGGCAGACGGCGGTGCCGCGATCGAGCGGCGTAACCGGTGAGGTGATCCAGATCCACATCAACGAACCGGCGAGGGCATAGTCGGCAAAGCCCGGCGCGGCGCCGGAAAGGAACGGCGATTCCGCCAGCGCTGCCTCGGCTGGTCCCAGCGATTTCTGCAGGGCGGCGATACCGGCCGCGGGCTCGGCCGTCAGCTTCTCGAGCGTCGTTGCGAACCGCTGCTCACGGCTTTCGCGGAAGTAGGGCTGGTCCTTGGGCGCGAGATGGGCGAACAGGTTGCCGACGATCAGCGGGAACGCCGCCGCGTGTACCACGGTCTCGGCCCACACCGCCGTCAGTCGTCCGGCCGCACGCTCCGCCTCCGTCGCCAGCAGCCGAGGCCGGTCGGGATAGGCGCCGTCGAGATAGAGCGCGATTTGCCAGCTGTCGCTGACCCAGCGATCGGCCCTGTCATGATCGACGATGACTGGCACGCGGCCCTGGCCGGAGGGCGCCAGCACGTCCTTGTCGGTGAAGCGCCACGGCACCGTCTCAAAGGCGAGGCCCTTATGCAGCAGGCAAAACCGCGTGCGCCAGACATAGGGGCTGAAGCGGATTGCCGGATTGGCGGCGGCAAGGTCATAGAGCGTAATGGGCATCAGCATCTCATTGTTGTGTGGGCGGTGGGCCTGGCGAGACGGCTGAGATAAGAGCATGCCTTCACCGGCGGGCAAAGTCGGCGACCTGATAGGGCGGCGATACAACTGATCGGACCTGGTCCATTTGCCGCGTTCGTCGCATTTTTCTCTTTTCTCTCGTGACCCGACGGCAGCGACGGCAGCGGTTGTGATCGTGCAATCGGCTGTCGCGACGAGCCTTCTCAATGGCCAGCGGCGGCGTCCGACCTGTCCATCCTGACCGCAATGCCCGCCGCAGCAAGGTGCCGCTTGGCCTCACCGATGGTGTAGGTGCCGAAGTGGAAGATGGAGGCCGCCAGCACCGCGCTGGCGTGGCCTTCGCGGATGCCTTCGACCAAGTGATCGAGGGTGCCGACACCGCCCGAGGCAATTACTGGCACGGTTACCGTATCCGAGATCGCGCGGGTCAATTCGAGATCGAAGCCGGCCTTCGTGCCATCGCGATCCATCGACGTCAGCAGCAGCTCGCCGGCGCCGCGCGCCACCACTTCGCGAGCGAATTCGCTGGCGTCGATGCCGGTCGCCTGCCGCCCGCCGTGGGTGAAGATTTCCCACCGCGCCGGCTCGCCGGGCTTCGACACTCGCTTGGCGTCGATCGCCACGACGATGCACTGGGCGCCGAACTTTTGCGACGCGGCATGGACGAAGTCGCGATCCTTCACGGCGGCAGAGTTGATCGACACCTTGTCGGCGCCGGCCTGCAATAGGGCGCGGATATCGGCCAGCGTGCGCACGCCGCCGCCGACGGTGAGTGGCATGAAGCAGCGCTCGGCGGTGCGGGTGACGATGTCGAAGATGATGCCGCGGTTCTCGTGCGTCGCGGTGATGTCGAGGAAACAAAGCTCGTCGGCGCCGGCAGCGTCATAGGCGGCCGCGACCTCGACCGGATCGCCGGCATCGCGCAGACCCGACGAAATTCACGCCCTTGACGACGCGGCCGTCCTTGACGTCGAGGCAGGGGATGATGCGGGTCTTCAGCATGAGAAGGCTCTTTGGTTGCCGCATCCGACTCCGCTTCGCGGAGCCGGCCGGATGCGGCGGGACAGTGTCATCGCGGTTGCCGGTCGGATGCGGCCATCAAAGACAGCGCCTTGGCGGGATCGATGCGGCCATCATACAGCGCGCGGCCGGTAATCGCACCTTCGAGCACCGCGTACTCGGGCCGCAGCAGCGCCTCGACGTCGGCCATCGACGCCAAGCCGCCGGACGCGATCACCGGGATCGCCGTCGCTCGCGCTAGCGCCACCGTGCCTTCGAGGTTCAAGCCGCCGAGCGCGCCATCGCGGCCGATGTCGGTGAAGATGATCGCGGCGACGCCGGCATCCTCGAAGCGGCGGGCGAGTTCGGCGACCATCACATTCGATTCCTCAGCCCAGCCCGCGACCGCGACGCGGCCGTCGCGGGCGTCGATGCCGACCGCGATGCGGCCGGGGAACTTGATGCAAGCCTCGCGCACCAGTTCGGGCTTGCGCACCGCGGCGGTGCCGAGAATGACCCGCCGCACGCCCTTGGCGAGCCACATCTCGATCGTCGCGAGGTCGCGGATGCCGCCGCCCAACTGCACCGGGATCTTCACTGCGCTGAGGATCGCATCGACGGCCTGGCCATTGACCGGCCGGCCGGCAAAAGCGCCGTCGAGATCGACGATATGAAGCCAGCCGAAGCCTTGGGCCTCGAACTTCGCCGCTTGCGCCCCCGGATCGTCGTTGAAGATGGTCGCTGAGCCCATCTCGCCGTGCTTCAGCCGCACGCACTGGCCGTCCTTGAGGTCGATCGCGGGAAACAGGATCATGGCTCGACTTTTATTGCCCTGGGCGACGGCACGCCATCGTGTTGCTACGGTTTGCTGGCTTCAATCAGCAGAGCCATCGCCCGTCAAGCAGCGCCACAGATATGAATGCCTCTCCCGAAGTCGCCGCCACCACTGCGCCCGGTGTTCAGGGCAACACCCGGCCGCTGACCGAAGCCGATGCCGTCGACATCTGGATCGCGCGCTGGCTCAGGGTGCGCCGCAAGGATCTGTGTCTGCGCTATGGTTGCGATCCGCGCCGGCTCTACGAGATCTGGGAAGGCAGCCGCTTCCCGGCCGCCCAGGCGAAGGCGCGGGCGCTGTTCGCCGAGCGCCATCCGGGCATCGTCGATCGCATCGATTTTGGCCGCCACCGGCGCCTTTCCCGGGCCATCGATCCAAACCAATTGGGGCTATTCGACTGACTCAGGGGCGATGTTCCCGGGCTAAGAACAAAACAGAACAAACGTGCAACTTATGCTTTACACCTGCCCTGATTCGTGGCATGTTCTTTTTACGTTCTTCTCCTGCCCCGGAGGACGACGAGCAAACCCGACCCCCTCTAGCAGTGGTTTGCGTGCCCCTGACCCCGAGCAGCTGCCCTGCGTGCTCGGGGTCGTCTCTGCCCCCGAAATGCCCCCGTTGGGCGTGATAGATGTCGTGTCGGAGTTCTTGTAATGCGTACCGAAAAGCCCCCACTCTTGCCCCGAGAGAGCCACCCCCATGCGCACGTTCCTCATCTCCTACGATCTCGCCCACCCAAACCGTAACAAGCACGTCCTGGCGACCGCGATCATGAGCTTGGGCACGTCCTGGGCGCGACCGCTGGATCAGACCTGGTACGTGCGTGCCGATGCCGCCGAGACCGACATCGAGCAGCGGCTGACCGGGTTGCTCGACGCCGATGACGGCCTGATCGTGCAGGCGGTCAGCGACGACGCGCAGCTGACCAACACCAGTTTGCGCTGGTTCCGTCAGCGCCGCACCCCGTTCGACATCGAGACCTCGACCAATATCATCGCCTTCCCGCTACCCGGCGTGGTCGCGGCCCAGGCCGAACTGCCGCTGGCGCAGGCGGGTTGAGACGCGCAGCCAAACGGACCGGCGGTGACAGCCCTCAGGGCTGCCACCGCAGGAAGTTTGCAATCAGTTTCAACCCCAACGCCTGGCTCTTCTCGGGATGGAACTGGGTGCCGGCGATGTTGTCGCGGCCGACCATCGCCGTCACCGCGCCACCGTAGTCGGACGTCGCGATCACCGTTTCCGGTTTGGCCGCCAGCAGGTGGAACGAGTGCACGAAATAGGCGTGCAGTCCTTGGCCGCCGGTCGCGATACCGGCGAGAAGCGCGTGCGGGCGGACCACGTCGATGGTATTCCAGCCCATGTGCGGCACTTTCAGCGCCGGATCGGACACCGCGATCGCGCGCACGTCGCCGGCGATCCAGTCGAGGCCGGGCGTCACGCCGAATTCGAGGCCGCGCGTCGCCAGCAACTGCATGCCGACGCAGATGCCGAGAAACGGCCGGCCGGCCTCGATCACGGCCATTTCAATCACCTCGCGCATGCCGGCAACCGCATTGAGGCCGCGCGCGCAATCGGCGAAGGCGCCGACGCCGGGCAGCACGATGCGGTCGGCCTTGGCGACGCGAGCGGGGTCGGCGGTGACGACGATATCAGCGGCGACGCCGGCATCTCGTGACGCCCGCTCGAAGGCCTTGGCCGCCGAGTGCAAGTTGCCCGAACCGTAGTCGATGATGGCAACACATTGTGCCACGGCGATTTTTCCTGTCTCGAACGACCGGTCAGCTGCGCAGCAGACGACGCCACAGCGGCGGCTGGGGTTGCGGCGGCGTGGCCCCCAGAGAGCCCGGGCTGCTCGGCGGCACGGCGATGTTGGACGGCCGTCGCAGCACCGGCTGGGCGTCGAGCCAGCCGTCGAAAAAGCGGCGCTCGCATTCGACGCGATTGCGCCCGACCACAGTGCCGACCTCGACCCAATCGCCGCGCCAAAGCGTCCAGCGCTTGAGGCTCGACGCCTCGAACCCGATGACAACGTTGGCTGCGGCATTGATCAACCCGATCAGCGACTTGTCGACGCCGAGCATGGCCAGGGCCAGGCTGAGGCCCATCGCCGCCAGTAGATAGAGCAGCAGCACCAGCCACAGTCGGTTGAACGCCATCCACAGCGGCGGAATGGCGGCGGCAAGGGGGGAGAACCCGTCGCGCACGAACTCCAATTGCTCGGCCCGCTCGATCCGGTCGGCCGGCGGGTTCGGCGGCTCGTGCACGGTGTAGGTGATGGTGCGCAACGGTGAAGCCCTCGAAGCTGGCCGCAAATTCAAACGCTCAGGCTGCCCTTGGTCGAGGGCACCCGGCCGGCCTGCCGCTGGTCGACGGTCAACGCCGTCCGCAGCGCCCGGGCCAGGCCCTTGTAGCAGGTCTCGGCGATATGGTGGTTGTTGACGCCATAGAGATTGATGACGTGCAGCGTCAAGCCGGCGTTCTGCGCAAACGCCTGGAACCACTCGCGGAACAGCTCCGTGTCGATGTCGCCAAGCCTGGGCGCCGTGAACTTCACGTCCCACACCAGGAACGGCCGACCCGAGACATCGATGGCGACGCGGGTCATGGTTTCGTCCATCGGCAGATGCACGTCGGCATAGCGGGTGATGCCGGCCTTGTCGCCGAGCGCCTTAGCGATCGCCTGCCCCAACACGATGCCACAATCCTCGGCGGTATGGTGGCAATCGATGTGCAGGTCGCCTTTCGCCTCGAGCTTGATGTCGATCAGCGAATGGCGGGCAAGCTGTTCCAGCATATGGTCGAGAAAGCCGACGCCGGTCGAAATCTCGTAGGAACCGGTGCCGTCAAGGGCCACATAGGCCTTGATGTCGGTTTCCTTGGTGGTGCGGGTGATCGTCGCTGTGCGGGCCACGGGCTCTTCCTTGCGTCGGGATCGATGCGCATCTATCACCCTGGGGACTAAGAGAAAAGGGCTTCGGTCAAGGAAAGGTAATGCGATGAGCACGACGACCGGCAACGATGCCACGACCTGGCACGGAACTACCATCCTGACCGTCCGCAAGGCGGGCCGGGTGGTAATCGCCGGCGACGGCCAGGTGACGCTCGGCCAAACCGTACTCAAGGCCAACGCCAAGAAGGTCCGCTCGATCGGCCACGGCGACGTGATCGGCGGCTTTGCCGGCGCCACCGCCGATGCATTCACCCTGTTCCAGCGGCTCGAAGCCAAGCTCGAACAGTATCCGGGCCAGTTGACCCGCGCCGCCGTCGAGCTTGCCAAGGATTGGCGCACCGACCGCTACCTGCGCCGGCTCGAAGCGATGATGCTGGTCGCCGATGCCGGCACCACCCTCGTTCTCACCGGCACCGGCGACGTGCTGGAGCCGGAACACGACGTGATGGGCATCGGCTCCGGCGGCATGTATGCGCTGGCCGCCGCCCGCGCCCTGATCGAAACCGACCAGACCGCCGAAGTGATCGCCCGCAAGGCGATGGCGATCGCCGCCGACATCTGCGTCTACACCAATCGCAATCTGGTGCTCGAAAGCCTCGACAGCACGCGGTGAACCGAATCGGAGACGCGTGCAAATGGCCTGGTTCATCCTCTTGCTTGCCGGTCTGCTGGAAATCGGCTTCACCACCGCGATGCGCTATCCAGGTGTCTTCACCCAGGTCGTACCGACCGCAATCTTCCTGGCGTTCTCGCTGCTGAGCTTCGTAATGCTGGCGGTGGCTTCCGAGACCATCCCGCTCGGCACATCCTATGCCGTGTGGACCGGCATCGGCGCCGCCGGTACGGTGATCGTCGGCATATTCTGGTACGGCGAGCCGGCAACGGCGGTGCGTCTCTTGTTCCTCACATCCCTGATCGGCTCGATCATCGGCCTCAAGCTCGTCAGTTGACGTTGGCGGATGCGCCGTCAGGTCGACGGCCAAAATGATGTGCGCCTGGATCTTGGCAGCGACTTCGCCAGTTCCGTACCGGTTCGCGATCGCTGACGCGGCATGGTCGGTAGCAGCCCCGAGCTTGCCTGGGGCTCTGGCTTCGATCTCGTTGCGAAGCGGGGTGCCCTGGCAGTAGGCGACAGCCGGCTCGCGCGGCGATGGTGCGCGGCTCTGCTTGGCTCGGGTCTCGACGACAACGCCGGCAAATCCCGCCGCCTCGAGGTCGCGACGGATCAGGGTGGTGTCGTGGTAGCCGTGCGGCGTGCGCGCCAGGAATCGTGGGGGATCGTCGGCAAACAGCTCCGCCAGGGCGTTCGTGACATCGTTCGCGAATTCGTTGTCCGCGATGCGATCCCACACGTTGAACAGGAAGCGTCCACCGGGCCTGAGCACCCGCCTTGCCTCGCGGTATCCGCATTGGCGATCGGGAAAGAACATCACGCCGAACTGGCAACAAACGAGATCGAAGGTGGCATCTTCGAACGGCAGCGCCTGTGCATCTGCCTTCAGCCAGCGGATGCGACGGTCGGCCGCCTGTCGGCTCGCCGCGTAGTCGAGCATCGGCTGATTGAGGTCGGTAACGGTGTAGCTGGCTTCCGGCAACAGCTGCGGTGCCAGCGCCCGCGTGACGACCCCGCTGCCGGCGGCGGTCTCGAGAACGTCGATCGGGGAAAACGAAGCCGCGCGCTGTGCCAGATCGTCGGCGAATTCCGCGAAGATCAAGGGCACCAGGTGGCGATCGTAGTTTTCCGGAATCGAGCCTGCGAACACTTTGTCGTTTTCTGACATTGCACGCCTCCTGTCGCCGCGCTGCAGGCCAAGCCGGCGGCTTCCAGCGGGTAGGGCCGACCCGGTGGCCGGTACTGAATTGATACCGGCCTGACCGCCGCCAAGGGCCAACCGCTCGCACCGTATCACGGAGCAAGACGAAGCGGCGAACACCGCCCTGCCGTGCTTTCCGGCTTTTGATGCACCAGCCCCTTGGCACGCCGCCCGAATAGGTCTGTATTGGGCGACGCGCCAAAGGGGATGCCGTCGCCATGATGCCAGACACCAAGCCGATTACCATCGCGGAAATCGCGAACCGTATTGCCGACGGCGCGATGATCGCCATTCCGCCGGACTACTCGGGCTGCGCCATGACGGTAGTTGCGGCGCTGATCAAACGTAAAGCCCGCAATCTCCACCTCGTCGGCGTACCGAGTGGCGGCTTGCAGGCCGATTGGCTGATCGGCGCGGGCTGCGTCAAGACCATGGAGGCTGCCGCCATGACGCTCGGCGAGCTCTCGATGCCGCCGCGCTTCGCCGCTGCGGTCAAGAGCCGGCGAGATCGAGATGCGCGACGCCACCTGCCCGGCTATCCATGCCGGCCTGCAAGCAGCCGAAAAGGGCGTCCCGTTCATGCCGTTGCGCGGCATCCTGGGCTCCGACCTGCTCAAGATCCGGCCCGATTGGAAGGTGATCGACAATCCGCTTTCGTCGACCCGCGATCCGATCGTGATCATTCCAGCGATCCGCCCTGACGTTGCGCTGTTTCATGCCCGTTATGCCGACACTCGCGGCAACGTCTGGATCGGCATCCGCCGTGAACTGATGTTGATGGCGCACGCGGCGCGTGAGACCTGGGTCACGGTCGAGGAGATCGTCGACACCGATTTCTTGATCGACGACGCCAAGGCCGCCGGCACCATCCCGGCGCTCTATATCAGCGGCATAGCTCACGCGCCGCGTGGCGGCGATCCGGTCGGTCTCGCCGGTGCCTACGAACCGGACCGCGCCGCGCTCAAGGACTATTTCCGCGCCGCCGCCACCGCGGATGGTTTTCGCGCCTGGATGGACGCGAACGTGCTGGCGAGCGAGCACGCATGACCACCGCCGCCGTCTCGACGCCTGAGATCATGATCGGCGCCATCGCGCGCATGCTGGAAGGTTTGCGCCACGTCGCGGTCGGCGCGTCGTCGCCGATCCCCGGCTCGGCGGCGCTGCTGGCGCGGGCGCTGTCGGGAGGTCGCATGCGGGTGTCGCTGCTCGGCAGCGAGGCGCACAATCCGTTCACCGACGGGGCCAAGGAGCTGTTCGACTGCGCCGCGCAGGGCCGCATCGATGCGTTCTTCCTGTCCGGCGGCCAGATCGACGGTCGCGGCAACATCAACCTCGTCGGCCTCGGCGAGCATGACCGGCCGAAGGTGCGGTTTCCCGGCTCGTTCGGCTCGGCCTATCTGTACAGCATCATCCCGCGCGTGATCCTGTTCCGCGAGGAGCATTCGCCGCGCACGCTGGTCGAGAAGGTCGATTTCGTCAGCGCGGCGGGCTCGTCGCCGGCAGGCGAGTTCCGCCCCGGCGGGCCGCACGCACTGATCACCGGGCTGTGCCTGTTCGACTATGACAAGGCGCGTGGTGGCTTCAGGCTGGCGAGCACCCATCCAGGCGTGACGGCCGCCGATGTGCGCGCCGCCACCGGCTTTGCCTATGAGGCGCCAGCGCGGTGCCGGTGACGCCCGCGCCTTCGGCGGAGGCGCTCGGCATTCTGCGTTCACGCGTGGCGAATGAGGTTGCCGAGACCTACCCCGGCTTCGCCAAGGCGCAGTGGGGCGTGTGAGCGTCGACGCGCATTTCGGGAGGCGGCACTGCCGGCCAGATGGGCCGGAGCGATTTTCGGCGTCCGGGCACGAGCGCATACGCTCAGACAGCGGACGTGGGCTAGCGATGCCGGCATTGGGGCATGTGCGGATGAAACACGTGCGGTCCGCCTCCCCCTCGACGGGGGAGGACGCCGCGCCATGAGTTAGCGCGCGGCGATGACGTTGGATCAATCTCGAGCGCGCGCTAACTCATTCGGCGCGGCTAGGCGGGGGTCGCGAGCGTGGCGCCGTGATCGCAGCCACCACAGGCCGCCGGATCAGCTGCTGGTAGATCGTCTCGACGACGCCGTCGCGATTGTCGAAAACCTCGGTGTTCGAGACCCGGCCACGTGGAATCCCTGTGCTTCGAGCTATGCCGTGCGCCGTGCATCATGCGCCTGCTGTGCGGGCTCGGAATGCTGCCCGCCAGCGACCTCGACGATGAAGCGCTTTTCGAGGCAGACGAAATCGACAATGTAGATCCCGAGCGGATGCTGGCGGCGAAAGCGATTGCCCGCGAGCTGGCGATTGCTCAGCTCACGCCAGAGTATTGCGCTCACTGTCGGTCATGTCACGGCGTAGCTGGCGGGCGAGATCGTTGACCATGCCGGCGAGGTTGTGACCGGTACGCGCTGCCCCGTCACCCCCACCTCGGCGCGCCCAGGAAGAGTTAGGCCGCGCTCGATGCCCGTTGGACGGCCGGCAGACGCGCGGCCTAATCATGGCGAGCCGTCCTCCCCCTCCAGGGGGAGGCGAAGTGGGACTTCGTCTCCGGGTCAATAGTCGAACGTCAACCCATCTCCACGCTCGGAAGCATCACAATCCGTACGCAAACATCCAGGCGTGTGCAACACCGCCTCAGCTGCGCCACTAGCCGCCTCACACCCACCCCATCAATTCCCGTCGCACCACGGTCTCGATCACGCGCCATGCCTTCGTCGCTGTCGTTGAGGCAGGGGATGTAGCTGAATTTCTGCGCCGCCGTTGTGCATGAAGATCTCGCGGTTCTCGACGTCGAGCTCCTCCAGCGTCTCCAGGCAGTCGGCGGTGAAGCCCGGCGCCACCATGGCCAGCGACTTGACGCCTTTCTTGGCCAGCGCCGCCACCGTTTCGTCGGTATAGGGCCTGAGCCACTCGTCGTTGCCGAAGCGCGATTGGAACGACACCACGTAGCGGTCCTCGGGCCAGCCGAGCGCCTCGCGCAGCAGCCGGCCGGTCTTCACACATTGGCAGTGGTAGGGATCGCCCGCGAGCAGGTATTTCTTCGGCATGCCGTGGAAGGTCGCGAGCAGCACCTCCGGCGCGAAATCGAGGGTGCCGAGATGCTTGCGGATCGAGGTCGCCAGCGCCTCGATGTAGACCGGGTCGTCGGCCCAGGCCGGCGCCACGCGCACGAACGGCTGCCAGCGCATCTTCATCAGCGCGCGAAACGCCTGGTCGGCGGCGGTGGCGGTGGTGGCGGCGGCATAATGCGGATAGAGCGGCACCAGCAGGATGCGGTCGCAGCCCTGCTCCTGCAGCGAGCGTATGCGGCTTTCGGTCGAGGGATTGGCATAGCGCATGGCCCAGTCGACGACGATGCGATCGTCGCCGCCGAGACGCGCGCCGAGCTTCTCCGCCTGCGCCCGGGTGATGGTCTTGAGCGGGCCTTCGTTGCGTTCGTTGTTCCAGATCGTGGCGTAGTCGCGGCCCTTGCGACCGGGCCGGGTGGTGAGGATCACGCCGTTGAGCAGCGGCCACCAGATCAGCCGGTTGACTTCGATCACCCGCCGGTCGGACAGGAATTCCTTGAGGTAGCGCCGCATCGACCAGTAGTCGGTGGCGTCGGGCGTACCGAGATTGAGCAGCAGTACGCCGATCCGGCCATGCTTGACCTGCGGATGATCCGCGGGCCAATGGGCTGGATTGGCATGGGCTGCGGCGGGCGGCACTTGGTTCATTGGCGATCGTATCCTCTTTGGAGGCATAACGACCCAAGCGCGACCGCGGATCAAGTGCCTGTTTGATGCCGCGGCTTTACCGGCCGGCGGGCAGTGGCGACGGCGGCATCTTCCTTCTTGGCCTTGCGCAGCGCGCAGGCGGCGGCCCAGTATTGCTCGAGGCGGCGGCAGAACCCGCCCGTACCCTCGGCCAGTAGCCGCTCACCCATGGCTTTCGCCTCCAAGCGGAGCAGCGCCTGCCGGCGCGCCACCAGCCGGTTGACCTCGCTCTGCATCGCTTTCGGCACCGGCTGGGCGGCGACGAACGCTAGCAGCAGCCCCAAGTCACGATCGCGGCCGATCAGCTCCGAGATCGCGCGCGCTTCCACGATGCGGGCATGGCAATAAGCCGGCCAGGCACGTTCCACGAGCTGCATCTGGCGCCAGTGCAACTGGATGCTCTTGCGCCAGTCGTGAAAGGCTTCGCCGTGATCGGACTCGAAGGCTTTCTCGAAAGCCTTACGACAATCCGCGAGGCAATTGGCGATGCCGACGGTGACCAGTCGATGATCGTCGGCGGCGATGGCCAGTTCAGGCAAACCTTCTCGCAAGGCCCTTAACCGGTCGACCATCGCGCCGCGCGCCTCGGCAGTTAACCGATCCGTCGTGGCCCCCGCACGGGCGGCTGCAAGCATGCGGACTAATCGAGCCGATGTGCCCGGTTTCAGTGCCTTGGCCAGTTGCAGGTCCGCCAGCGTCTGGTCCAGGACGTCCAGATCGCGCGTGCCTGACATGGCACGGCCAACATCTCGCAGCAAGGCATTGGATTGCTTGTAGGCCTCGGGCTCTATCTTCGGGCGACCGAAACGCAAGAGCGCGCGAGTGCGCTTCAGACATTTGCGGGCTTCGTGCACCGAACTGACGGCCTCTTCGCCCGCCGTTGCCTCGATATGAACGATGGCACGATCGATCTGTTCGGCGGCGATCCGGCGAATGCCCACATCCATGGGCTCGCTGAGCTTCAGTCGGTAGGCCATCGCGCACCAGATCAGACTGCACGTGGAGGGCGCCACGTACGCACAACGCGGCAGGCAACAGCAAACCCGGCCCGAAAGCGCGAATTCACCGTGCACCAACCACGTCTGCCGTCAGTATGCCTGCTCTTTATATCACTTCAATGACAGCCGTGCGGTTGCGGCCCACGTCAGCCATTCGCGGACACGCGCTTCCGGGTCGGGGTGGGTGATGAAGTCGGTGATCACGGCGGCGCTGTCGGCACCGGCGGCCAGCACCAGCGGCGCGCGTTCGAGGGTGATACCGGCGATCGCGACCAGCGGAATGGAGCCCATGCGCCGCTTCCATTCGCCGATGCGCCCGAGCCCCTGCGGCGCCCACTTCATGGCCTTGAGCTTGGTTTCCCAGATCGGTCCGAGAGCGATGTAGTCGGGCTTGGCCGCCAGCGCGACGTCGAGTTCCTCCGGGCTGTGCGAGGACAAGCCGATGCGCACGCCATTGGCCTTGAGCACGGCGATGTCGGCAGCGGCGAGGTCCTCCTGGCCGAGGTGGACGTAGTCGGCGCCAGCGCTGAGCGCTTCCCGCCAGTGATCGTTGACGATCAGCTGGCAACCGCAGCGGGCACAGATCTCGAGGCCGGCATCGATCTGCCGCGCGATCTCGTCGGCACTGGCATCCTTCAAGCGCAGCTGGATGGTGCGGACACCGAGCGGCACCAGGCGATCGAGCCAATCGACATTGGGGACGATTGGGTAGAAGACGTCGAGACCGGTCATGAGGCGCCGCCGAGATCGAAGAACGGCGTGCCGGCCACCGGCGTCGAAGGTGCGGCCATGTCGCGGATCTCCATCAGGCCGGCCTCGTAGGCGGTGCGGCCGGCGCGGATCGCTTCGGCGAAGGCGGCGGCCATGCGCGGCGGATCACCGGCCTTGGCGATGGCGGTATTGAGCAGGACCGCGTCGTAGCCGAGTTCCATGGCGGCCGCAGCGTGCGAAGGCGCACCGATGCCGGCGTCGACCACCAGCGGCACGCCGGGGAAATAGTTGCGCATGGTCTTGAGGCCATAGGGGTTATTGAGGCCGCGGCCCGAGCCGATCGGCGCCCCCCACGGCATCAGCACCTCGCAGCCGGCCGCCATCAACCGCTCGGCCGCACCCAGGTCCTCGGTGGTGTAGGGGAAGACTTTGAAGCCTTGCTTGGACAAGTGTGCTGCCGCCTCGACGAGGCCGAACAGGTCCGGCTGCAGCGTGTCGTCGTTGGCGATCACCTCGAGTTTGATCCAGTCGGTGGCGAACACTTCGCGCGCCATCTCGGCGGTCGTGATCGCCTCGCGGGCGGTGCGGCAGCCGGCGGTGTTCGGCAGGATCGTCACGCCGAGTGCCCGGATCAGCTCCCAGAAGCGCTGGCCGGTCTTGGCGCGCGCCGCCTCGCGCCTCAGCGACACGGTGACGATGCCCGCTCCGGACGCCTTTACCGATTGGCTCAGGACATCGGGCGAGGAATAAAGCGCGGTGCCGATCAGCATGCGCGAGGAAAACGGCGTGCCGTAGAAGGTCAGCGGCTGGGCGGTCGTCATCATGGTTTCCAGATGGGGGCGGAAGGCGCGATCGGCAATGTCAGCCGCCCTGTCGCGGGCTGACGATCTCGATGCGGTCGCCGTCGGCGATCGGCGTCGAGGCGCGCCGCCGCTCAGACACGAAATCGCCGTTGCGGGCGGTGGCGACCTTGTCCTCGCCATAGCCGGCCTCGCAGAGCAACCCGGCAAGCGTCGTTGCCGACGTCGACTGCCGCTCGCCGTTGACAATAACGGAAATGACCTTGGCGGCCTCTGCTGCCGTCTTCAATTGTGCACTGCTCATGGCACCCAAACTAGCGCTTCGAGGCCGATCACGACAACCCTCATCGCAGAAGGTTACAGCATTTGCGGCATTGCAGCGGCAGCACACCAGCAAGTTTACCACGTCGATGCAATTGCCCTCTCCAGCGGCACACATATCAAGTAATTGCGTAGTTAATTTCGATGGTTGGCGTATTTTGTTCAAGTGTTGCCCCAACTTCGCCGCACTGTCCGCGAGGGTAGGCGGTACTGACGATCCCGGTTGCGCCTGCTTGGGAGGGGGGCAGATCTGGATCGCGCGGTCCTCGCTTCAAACTGAAAGCTGCCAAGATGTCCCAAGCCCCGCTTTCGCCACCCCTCATTGCCAGCGACGGTCGCCTGCGCACGATCCTGGAACGTGCCGACCGTTTTCCGGTTGCGCCTGCGCCGCGATCGCCAAACTCACCGCCCGCCCCGATGGCGCCGGCCAAGCTCTCGGAATTGCTGCCTATGGCCGCCCGGTCGAGTGCGACGCGGCAATTTCTGATCGATCAGAAGCATTTGCTGACGGCGTACGCATTCGGCTTCATGGCTTCGGTCGGGGTGGTGGTGCTGGGCGTTGCCCTGCAATCGTCGCAGATCATCGCCGGTACCCCGGCGCCGAAGCAGGCTATCATCGCCGTCGATAACCGCACTTCCGCCTTTGCCGCTGCGCCGCTCATGGCGGTGCCGCACGCTATCGAACAGCGCGCGGCCACGATCGATGTCGCCGGCGAGATCGAGGCGCCGGTCGGTCATGCGGTGCCATTCCCCCTCGATGTCTCGCTCAACGAACGTGCGACCCAGGTCAGGATCAGTGACCTGCCACCCTATGCCGGGCTTTCGGCCGGGGTGCCGGAGGAGAGCGGCGCCTGGCTGGTCGATGCCGAGGCGGCCCTTGGCTTGAGAATGACGGCGTATGCCGCCCAGTCAGGCCCGCAGGACGTAAGCATCGAATGGCTCGATGCCGATGGCAAGCCGCTTGCCACGGCCCATACCCGGGTCACGGTCTCGGCCGCTGCGGCAAACCAGCAACCGGTGATCGCAGCGCCGGCGGCGATTGCCACGCTGTTCGCAAGCGAAGACAAGACGAATGCCAGTGCAGCGGCGGAGGCGCCGGTCGTCGAGGCAACCCCGATCATCGCGCCGCGTCCAATCCGTGTTACCGCCGGTACCGCTGCGACGCTGCCCGCCAACCCCGTCGAGGTGGCCGCCGACGCCGAAGCGAAAGCCGTTGCCGCGCCGGTGAAGGTGATCAACGCCGGAGCGAAACCCGTGGCGGCGCCGGTGAAGGTTATCAAGGCCGAACCGCAGCCCGCGCCAGCACCGGTCAAGATCGTCAAGGCCGAGCCGAAGCCTACGCCGGCCCCCGTCAAGATCACGGCAGCCGAGCCGAAGCCTGCGGTCAGCAGGCCGGCAAAGCGCGCGCGCACGGAGTCTGCTGGTGCTGTTGCGCCGACCCAGATCGCGGCAGTGGCGCCATCGCCGTCGTTGCCGCAGCAGCGGTTGCCGTGGTCGAACTCCTGGATGCGCTCGACGCTGGGGATGGGGCCGAGCGGTCGCTGATGGGGCGGGCACATCCGTAGGGCGCAATAAGCGAAGCCGTATTGCGCCGGTCGTTGGGGCGGAGCGTGCATCAGGTGCAATACGCTGATAACGCTATTGCACCCTACAACTTCGCTGGCATGCTGTCGGACGTGTCTACGTGGCGACTATCAGCTAGAGCCTGCACGGCGCAATGGAGCCGTGGCCGAGAGGCCAACGCCAAGGCAAACTTGCCGTGTCTTGCGGCCGGCAAAGGAGCCGCAAGATACGCCACTATGAGTAGGCCGAGGCCAATCCCCAACATCGCCACTCACCCAATCTCCTTCACCTCATCGGTGATCTTCTTGGCGGCGTCGGCGAGGTTGTCGGCGGGGACAATCTTGAGGCCGCTGTCGGACAGGATCTTCTTGCCGAGGTCGACGTTGGTGCCTTCGAGACGCACCACCAGCGGCACCTTGATCGCCATCTCGCGGGCCGCCGCCACCACGCCCTCGGCGATGATGTCGCAACGCATAATGCCGCCGAAGATGTTGACCAGGATGCCCTTCACGTTTGGGTCGGACAAGATGATCTTGAAGGCGGCTGCGACCTTCTCCTTGGTGGCGCCGCCGCCGACGTCGAGGAAGTTGGCCGGCTCCATGCCATAGAGCTTGATGATGTCCATGGTCGCCATGGCGAGGCCGGCGCCGTTCACCATGCAGCCGATCTGGCCGTCGAGCTTGACGTAGTTGAGGTCGTACCTGGAGGCTTCGATTTCCTTGGGATCCTCCTCATCGAGATCGCGGTAGGCGACGATCTCGGGGTGGCGGAACAGCGCGTTGCCATCAAAGTCCATCTTGCCGTCGAGCGCGACCAGCTTGCCGTCCTTGGTGACCACCAGCGGGTTGATCTCCAGCATGCTCATGTCCTTCTCGACGAACATCCGGTAGAGGTCGCCGACCATTTTCACGCACTGGCCGACCTGATCGCCCTTGAGGCCGAGCGCGAAGGCGATCTTGCGCCCGTGGAACGGCCAATAGCCGGACGCCGGATCGATCGACAGCGAAACGATCTGCTCGGGCGTGTCGTGCGCGACCTTTTCGATGTCCATGCCGCCGGCCTGCGACACGATGAAGGATACCCGCGACGCGGCGCGCTCGACGACGGCCGAGAGATAGAGTTCGCGCTCGATCTGACTGCCGTCCTCGACATAAAGTCGCTTGACGACGCGCCCGGCATCGCCGGTCTGCACGGTGACGAGCGTGCTGCCGAGCATCTGCTGGGCATAGGCGCGGACCTCGTCATGCGAGCGGGCCAGCCGGACGCCGCCCGCGCTCCCGGCATCGGCTTCCTTGAACCGGCCCTTGCCGCGACCACCGGCATGGATCTGCGCCTTGACCACCCACACCGGCCCCGGCAACGCCTGCGCCGCCGTCATGGCCTCGGCGACCGTGAACGCAGGGATGCCCTTGGGCGTCGGCACGCCGAACTGCCGAAAGAGGTCCTTCGCCTGGTATTCATGGATGTTCATGGTCGGTTCCCGTCGGTGGGTAGATATTTTACGTGTTCTCTTAGCCCGCTGGGGCGGCGATGCAAAGGCTACCTTTGTCCGGGGTGGGCGGTCGGGACTGTCGATGGAGTTCGGTAGCGCCCGGAGCCGATCGGCGCTACGAGATTCCTCATCGCAATGCGGTTCAGCAGCAGGTTGCCATGATCTTGAAAAGCCATGAAGACGTCACCGCCGACGCACTGGCGGTGATGGCGCGGACCACCGATCCGCGGCTGCGCACCATCATGACCTCGCTGGTCAAGCACCTGCACGCCTTCGTCCGCGACGTGCGGCTGAGCGAAGCCGAGTTCCGCGAGGCCGCCGCGATCCTCAACGAGATCGGCCAGCGCTCGACCGACACCCACAACGAGGCGATACTGATGGCCGGCTCGCTCGGCGTGTCGTCGCTGGTGTGCCTGCTCAACAACGGCGACAACGGCAATACCGAGACTTCGCAATCGCTGCTGGGGCCGTTCTGGCGGCTCAATTCGCCGCGGGTCGAAAACGGCGGCTCAATCATCCGCTCCGATACGCCGGGCGACCCGTTGCTGGTGTCAGGCCGCGTCATCGACCGATCCGGCAACCCGATCGCCGACGCCGAGGTCGACATCTGGCACGCCTCGCCGGTCGGCCGCTACGAGAACCAGGACCCGGACCAGGCCGACATGAACCTGCGCGGCAAGTTCACCACCGACGCGCAGGGCCGCTTCTGGCTGCGCACGGTTAAGATGGTCGGCTACCCGCTGCCAACGGACGGTGTCGTCGGCCGGCTGCTGCACGCCCAGAACCGGCATGCCTTTCGCCCGGCCCATCTGCACGCACTGATCGTCAAACCAGGTTACAAGGTGCTGATCAGCCAAGTCTACGATCCCGCCGACCCGCACATCGAGAGCGATGTGCAGTTCGGGGTGACGAAAGCGCTGCTCGGTGACTATCTGCGTCACGACGAGCCGCATCCAACCGACCGAAGTGTTACCGCGCCGTGGTACTCGCTCGACTACACCTACGTCATGGAGCGGGGCGAGACCGTGCTGCCCCGCGCGCCGATCAAATAGGCGGTGGCCGGTTCGCCCGATTGGGCCTTGCCGGCGCGACCGGCTCGGGCATAATCGGATTTTCACCCGAATGTCGGCTGGATCGGTCGCTGGAGGCACTGTCGCTGATGACGGACGGCACGTCGCATGCCCTCGAGGTCGATGATCTCCGCGTGCATTTCCGGATTGAAGACGGCGTGCTGCCGGCGGTGGATGGCATCTCCTACGTACTGGCACGCGGTGAAACGCTTGGCGTGGTCGGCAAGTCGGGCAGCGGCAAGACGGTTTCGGCGTTGTCGCTGCTGCGCCTGATCGAGTGCCCGCCGGCCGAGATCAAGTCGGGCCGGGTGATGTTCGGCGGCCATGACATCCTGAAGATGGCCGATGACGAGCTCAGCAGTCTGCGCGGTCGGGAGATCGCGATGATCTTCCAGGAGCCGATGACCTCGCTCAACCCGGTCAAGCGCGTCGGTGTGCAGGTGTCGGAACCGCTGGTGCGGCATCTGGGGCTGTCCACGGGCCAGGCGCGGGAGCGGTCGCGCGAGCTCTTCGAGCTGGTCGGGATACCGGCGCCGGCGGAAACCATCGACCGTTATCCGCACGAGTTGTCCGGCGGCATGCGGCAGCGGGTAATGATCGCGATGGCGATCGCCTGCGAGCCGAAGATCCTGATCGCCGACGAGCCGACGACGGCACTTGACGTCACCATCCAGGCGCAGATTCTCGACCTCATCGTCGGGCTGCAGGATAAGTTCGGCATGGCCATCCTGCTTATCACCCACGACCTCGCGGTGATCGCCGAGACGGCGCATCGGGTGGCGGTGATGTATGCCGGACGGATCGTCGAGCTGGCGCCGGTGGCGGCAATTTTCGCGGCGCCGCGGCACCCCTACACGCAGGGCCTGCTGCGTTCGATCCCGCAGATCGTGCGCGACCGGCCGGCCAAGCTCAACGAGATCCCCGGCACGGTGCCGAACCTGGTGCGACTGGGACCAGGGTGCGCCTTTGCCAGCCGCTGCGGTCGCGTCGTCGATCGCTGCCGGGCCGAGGCGCCGCCGCTCGAGCATGGCGCCGGCGGCCACGCGGTTGCCTGCTGGAGGGCCAACGATGACTGAGGCCGCCGGCGTGCCGCTGCTGTCCGTGCGCGGGCTGAAGACCCATTTCGCGTTGCGCAAGGGGCTGCTGTCGCGCGTCGCAGGCACGGTGCACGCGGTCGACGGCGTCGATCTCGAGGTGCGGCCGGGCGAGGTGCTGGGTGTGGTCGGCGAGTCGGGCTGCGGCAAGACCACCATGGGCCGCACCATGCTGAAGCTGGTCGAGCCGACCGCCGGCGAGATCCGCTTCGAGGGCGACGACATCACCGGTCTCGATCGCGCGCAGATGGCGCCGCTGCGCCGCCAGATGCAGATCATCTTCCAGGACCCGTTCTCCTCGCTCAATCCGCGGCTGACGATCGAGAATATTCTTTCGGCGCCGTTCGAGATCCACGGTATCGCCGAGGGCCAGGCCAAGCGCGACCATGTCGGCCGCCTGCTGAACCTCGTCGGCTTGCGCCCCGATGCGGCGCGGCGCTATCCGCACGAATTCTCCGGCGGTCAGCGCCAGCGGATCGGCATCGCTCGCGCCTTGGCGCTCGACCCGAAACTGATCATCGCCGACGAACCGGTGTCGGCGCTCGACGTGTCGATCCAGGCGCAGATCATCAACCTGTTGAAGCAGCTGCAGGCCGACCTCGGCCTCACCTACATCCTGATCTCGCACAACCTCAGCGTGGTCAGCCACATCTCGGACCGGGTGGCGGTGATGTACCTCGGGCGGATCGTCGAGATCGCGCCGCGCGAGCAGCTCTATTTCTCCGCCCTCCACCCCTACACCGAGGCGCTGCTGTCGGCGGCACCGTCCTCGACCGTCGGGCGCAAGCGCAACCGCGTCATCCTGAAGGGCGACGTGCCGTCGCCGATCCGGCCGCCGACCGGCTGCCGGTTTCATCCGCGCTGTCCAAAGGTAATGGCACGCTGCAAGAGCGATGATCCCGAACTGAAGTCGCCGTCCACGGCTGGTGCCGAGCACAAGGTCGCCTGCCACCTGCACAACACATGATGGGACGAGGATCGCAATGTTGAAGTTCATCTTCCGTCGCTTCCTGCAGGCGATCCCGCTGATCATCGGCGTTTCGATCATCGGCTTCGGATTGATGCATCTGGCGCCCGGCGGACCACTCGCGGTCTACACCCTCAACCCGACCATCCAGGCGCAGGACATCGAGCGCATCAAGACGGCGCTGGGGCTCGATCAGCCGGTGCACATCCAGTACCTGAAATGGGCGGCCGGCATGTTCAGCGGCACCTGGGGCCACACCTTCTTCGGCGGCCGGCCGGTGCTCGACGTCATCGTCGAGCGGGTGCCGGCGACCTTCGTGCTGATGCTGTCGGCGCTGTCGCTGGCGATCCTGATCGGCACCGCGATCGGCATGCTGGGTGCGGTCAAGCGCTACTCGCTGTTCGACTATCTGGCGACCACCGGTGCGCTGTTCGCCCTTTCGTTCCCGACCTTCTGGTTCGGGCTGATGGCGATCTACATGTTCGCGGTGAAGCTCAGGTGGCTGCCGTCGGGCGGCATGTTCGAGCTCGGCAGCGAGGGCGACCCGCTTGATCTCGTTCGCCATCTGATCCTGCCGACGCTGGTGTTGGCGCTGGTGCTGGTTGCGACCTGGAGCCGCTATGCCCGTTCGAGCTTCCTCGAGGTGATCCACCAGGACTATATTCGGACCGCTCGCGCCAAGGGCCTCGTCGAGCGCGACGTGATGCTGAAACACGCTTTCCCGAACGCCGTGGTGCCGCTGATCGCCCTGTTCGGCATCCAGCTGCCGACCTTGTTCTCGGGCGCGCTCGTCACCGAGACGATTTTCGGCTGGCCGGGCATGGGGCGGCTGTTTGTCGACAGCCTGACGATGAAGGAATACCCTGTGCTGATGGGCATGATGATGTTCACCGCGCTATTCGTGATCGTGGGCAACTTGGCTGCCGACATCGGCATCGCGATGGTCGACCCGCGCGTCAGGCTCGAGTGAGGGACGGGGCATGACTGAAATCATCCTCGACCGCGGAACGGGCGGGTCCAAGCCGGACGAAATCGGGCTCAGCCCGCACGAGAGCTACGCGCGGATGGTGCTGCGTCGCTTCATGCATCATCGGCTGGCGGTGGTCGGCGCAGTGGTTGTCGCTGTCTTGTGCTTTGTTGCCGCCTTCGCCGGCGTGATCGCGCCGCACAGCCCGACCGACCTCGACACTTCGCGGCGGTTCATCGCGCCGTTCCAGAGCTGGTCGCATGTCTTCGGCACCGACGAACTCGGCCGCGATACCTTTTCGCGCCTGCTGTTCGGCGGCCAGGTGTCGCTGGCGGTCGGCCTCGTCGCGATGGTGACGACAGTGGTGACCGGTACGCTGATCGGCATCGTTTCGGGTTATCGCGGCGGGCTCATCGACACGCTGCTGATGCGCTTCGTCGACACCATGCTGTGCTTCCCGCAAGTGTTCCTGCTGCTGGTGGTGGCAGCCTTCATTACGCCTTCGCTGCTGTCGATCTCGCTGATCATCGGGCTGACCTCGTGGATGGAGGTGGCGCGCATCGTCAGGGCCGAGATCATGCGGCTCAAAGCGCAGGATTTCATCCAGGCGGCGCAGGCGCTCGGCGCCACCGGCAGCCGCATCATGCTGCGCGAGCTGGCGCCCAACATCATGGCGCCGGTGCTGGTGGCGGCGACATTGAAAGTCGCAACCGCGGTGCTGATGGAAAGCTACATCTCCTTCCTCGGCTACGGCGTGCAGCCGCCGCTCGCCTCCTGGGGCAACATGCTGACCAATGCCCAGGGTTACTTCGACACCGTACCGTGGCTTGCGATCCTGCCCGGCGTGATGATCACCTTGACCGTGATGAGCTTCAACTTCCTCGGCGACGGCCTGCGCGATGCGCTCGACCCGCGGCTGAAGATGGATCAATAGGCAGCACCCCCCAACGGAGGACACGTCCATGACACGAGGCAAGTTGACACGGCGCGATACGCTCAAAGGCGCGGCGGCGGTCGCGACTGCGGCTGCGACATACCCGATCTCGGCATCGGCGCAGAACAAGGACCGCATCATCATCGGCATGACGCAGGAGCCGGTGCAGTTCAATCCGCTGCTGTACGCCAACACCGGCACCGAGAATGTGCCGGAGGCCTGCATGTTCGACGCGCTGTGGGACGTGAACGAGAAGGGCGAGTTCGTCCCCAACCTCGCCGCCGAGATCCCGACCCAGGCCAACGGCGGCATCTCCGCCGACGGCACCGTCATCAAGGTCAAGGTGAAGCGCGACGTGAAATGGAGCGACGGCCAGATGCTGACCGCCAAGGACGTCGCCTTCACCTATCAGACCGTGATCAACCCCAACGTGCCGGTGCGCTCGCGCTCGGGCTTCGACCTGATCAAGAACTTCAAGGTGGTGGATGATCAGAACCTGGAGATGGAGCTGTCGAAGCCCTACGTGCCGTTCATGTGGGCCTGGCAGAACATGCACATCGTGCCGCAGCATCTCTTGAAGGACGAAAAGGACCTCAAGACTTCCGCCTGGAATGCGATGCCGATCGGCTCCGGCCCGTTCCTGCTGAAGACGCGCACCGCCGGCAGCCACATGGTCTACGAGCGCAACCCGACCTATCACCGCGGGCCAGCCAAGGTCCGCCAGTTCATCCATAAGTTCGTGCCCGACCAGCTGGTGCTGTTCGGCCAGGGCAAGACCGGCGAAGTCGACTTCCTCGCCACCCAGGGTGTGCCTAACGACCGCTGGAAGGAGGCGAAGGAAATCAAGGACCGGGTGTTCTGGGCCAACCCGATGCCGTTCGTGCAGTTCGTCTACTTCAACTGCGGCAAGCCGCAGTTCGCCGACCCCAAAGTGCGCAAGGCACTCTACATCGCGCTCGAGATGAAGAAGTCGCTCGACGACGTCTACTACGGCACCTGGGAGCGCACCTTCTCCTACCTTCACCCCTCGCACTGGGCCTACAACGCCAACCTCAAGGAGGAGACCGGCAACCCCGAGCTCGCGGCCAAGATGCTCGACGAGGCCGGCTGGAAAGTCGGCGCCGACGGCATCCGCGAGAAGGATGGGGTCAAGATGAAGTTCACTTGCTCGACCACCGCCGGCAACCCGACGCGGGCCAACACGCAGCAGCTGTTCCAGCAGAACTGGAAGAAGATCGGCGTCGACATGGAAATCAAGAACATGCCGGCCTCGGTGGTGTGGGGCGAGTACACCATCAAGTCGCAGTTCGATACCCTGCTGGTCGCCTGGGAGCCGACCGTCGGCATGGACCCCGACTACACCGCCCGCTGCCACTCGAAGTTCATCCCGGCCAAGGCCGGCAACGGCTCGAACTACGTGCAGTACGAGAATCCGGAGGTCGACAAGCTGCTCGATCTCGGCGTCACCCAGACCAACATCGAGGAACGCAAGGCGACCTACGCCAAGATTCAGGAGATCCTGCTGCGCGACGTACCGTTCGCGCCACAAGGTGCCGTGCAGCAGGGGTTCCTGCGGCATACCGGCCTGACCGGCATCAAGATGAACCCGTACGTGGTCGACAACACCTGGAACGTGCAGGACTGGGGCTGGGCGTGATCGCCGCCGCCGCCGCGCGCTGTCGTGCGCGCGGCGCGCCTTTGCCCGCGTCGTTGGCGCAGACCCGACGTTCGCGTTTGCGCCTTCTCATGACCTCGCCACTGGTCCAAGGTGGCTTCGATATTCTCCAGAATCCACCCGACCCTGCCGCCATGATCGGCGCCAACAACTGGAGACTTGCGATGGACGACCTCAACCGCAACTATTCGCTCGAGGACATCGACCGCGAGTCGATTTTCCATCCCAACACGTCGATTTCCGATCACCTGAAGAAAGGCCCGATGATCGTCTCCAACGCCCGTGGCGTGTGGATCAACGATCAGCATGGCCGCGACCTGATCGACTGCGGCGCCGGGCTGTGGTGCGTCAACATCGGCTACGGCCGCCCCGAGATGGCGGAGGCCGCCAAGAAGGCGGTGATGGATCTTGCCTACCATCACATCTTCGGCGGCACGTCGAACGAGCCGATCATCCGGCTCGCCGAGAAGGTCTTGCAGCTGTTTCACGAGAAGGCCAATGCCCGGCATCTGTCGAAGATCTTTTTCGGCATGGGCGGATCGGACGCCAACGATACCAACTACAAGCTCGTGCGCTACTACAACAACCTGCGCGGCAAGCCCGAGAAGAAGAAGTTCATCTCCCGGCTCGGTGGCTATCATGGCCTGACCTACGCCGCGGCGAGCCTCACCGGCATCCCGGTCTACCACAAGGCGTGGGATCTGCCGATCGAGGGCGTGCTGCACACCTCGTGCCCGCACTACTATCGCTTCGGCAACAAGGGCGAGAGCGAGGAGCAGTTCACCGACCGCATGATCGCCGAGGTCGAGGCGATGATCGCCAAGGAGGGCGCCGAGACGGTCGCAGCCTTCATCGCCGAGCCGGTGATGGGCACCGGCGGCGTGCTGCCGCCGCCCAAGGGCTATTTCGAGAAGCTGCAGAAGGTGCTGACGAAGCACGACATCCTGTTCATCGCCGACGAGGTGATCACCGGCTTCGGTCGAACCGGCCACTGGTTCGCAACTGGCGGCATGAACCTCAAGCCTGACATCGTGACGCTCGCCAAGGGCATTACCTCGGCCTACTTCCCGGTCTCGGCCTCGGTGATCTCGGAAAAGATCTGGGACGTGCTGCGCGATGCCTCGCCCGAGATGGGTCCGGTGATGCACGGCTTCACCTATTCGGGACATCCCACCGGCGGCGCGCTGGGCCTCGTCAACCTCGAGATCTTCGAGCGCGAGGGGCTGGTCGAGCAGGCGGCCGAGGTCGGCCCGCATCTGCTCAAGTGCCTGAAGCAGCGGGTCGGCGATCATCCCTTCGTCGGTGACGTGCGCGGCATCGGCCAGATGAATGCGGTCGAGTACGTGGCCGACAAGGCGACCAAGCGCTGGTTCCATCCGAAGGCCGGGCCGCACAAGGTGGTTGCGGCGCGCACGCTCGAATGCGGAATCCTGTCGCGGCCGCTGCCGTTCATCGAGGTCAACTCGTTCTCGCCGCCGCTGATGATGACCAAGGCCGAGGCCGAGGAGGCGGTCGCCCGCTTCGGCAAGGCGCTCGATCTCGCAACGCCCGAGCTTCATCGACTGGCGGAAATGAAGTAGCCGGTATCGCCAGGTGGGCTTCGGCAGCGCGGCATAACTGTCGGAAGGGATTGCGACGTGACGATTGAAAGATCGCTGCCGATCGAGCGCGCGCCATACGCCGATGCCGCGCCTGGACCGGCAGCACACGCCGCAGCTGTACGCGCATCAGAACGGGTTTACCTGTCGGCCATGAGTGCCTGGTCGCCGGCCGGCGGCGTTGTGGCATTGGGCGATGCCGCCGGCCAGACCGACGCGGCGATCGACCGGATCGAGGCGGCGCTGACGGCCACCGGCGGATCGCTGAAAGACATCACCAAGCTCACCACCTGCCTCATCGATCGCGATCACCGCAAGGCGGTGTACGAGGTGATCGGCCGCCGCCTGCAAGGTGTGTTCCCGGTCAGCACCGGCCTCGTCGTCGCCGGCCTGCCACGGCCCGAGCTGATGGTGCAGATCGACGCCGAGGCGGTGATCGGTGCGCCGGTCAAGCGCCACCGCAGCTTCGAGCTCAAGGACTGGTTCAGCCAGAACATCGCCTGGCAGGGCGCGATGGTTGCGGCCGGACCGGCCGAGATCTTCATTCGCGGCCAGACCGGCGCCAGCCTCGATGGCAAGACGATGGTTGGCCTCGGCCGTGGCCCCAAGGACGCGGCGGCGCAAGCCGAGCTTGCACTTGCCAATCTGGCCCAGCTGCTTGGCGAGGCCGGTTCGGGGATGGACGACGTTTGCAAGATCACCGTCCACATCAATGACCGCGCCTATCGCACCGCCGTCTATCCGATGATCGGCAAGGCGTTCCGCGGCGTGCATCCGGTTTCGACCGGCCTCATCACACCGGCGTTCGCCAGGCCCGAGATCCTGTTCGAGATCGATGTGCAGGCGGCGCGCAAGGTCGCAGGCAAGCCGCATCGGCGGGTGAGACCCTATCACTCAGGACAGGTACGCTACGGCACGCAAAAACAGGCGTTGGACTGTGATTTCTGCATGGCGGTTCGGGCCGGCGACGTGGTCACTTTGCGCGGCCAGACCGGCCACGGCCTCGACGATGTCATGTATGGCGCCGGCGACGCATCCGCCCAAGCACACAAAGCGATGGAAAACGTCGCCACGCTTCTTGGTGAGGCCGGTGCCGCCATGCGCGACGTGGTCAAGGCAACGGTCTACGTCACCGATCGGGCGTTCCTGGCCGGCGTCTGCGATGCGGTGCTCGCTCAACTGGGCGGCGTTCTGCCCGCGTTCTCGGCCGTGGTGATCAAGGGGCTTGCCAGCCCTGAATTGCTGATGGAAGTTGATGTGACGGCCGTCACATCGGAAACCTGAGGAATGACTTTCTCACTTGTCGGGCGCTGCGCGCGAACGGGCATGCTCGGTGCGGTCGTCACGACATCGTCGATGGCGGTCGGGTCGCGCTGCCCGCACGTGCGCGCCGGGGCCGGCGCCGCGCTGACACAACACCGCACCGATCCGAGACTGGGTCCGATGGCGCTCGAGCTGCTGGCGCGCGGGTTTCCTGCCGATGAGGCGATGAAGGCGATCGTCGCTGGCACGCCGCATCGCGATTGGCGACAGCTGGCCTTGATCGATGCTAGCGGGCGCACCGCCGCCTATTCCGGCGCCAACGTTCGTGCCGAGCGCGGCGAGGCGCATGGCAGAGGCTGTGTCGCGATCGCCAACATCGTGCGCTCGGCCGAGCTGCCGCAGGCGATGGTGCGGGCGTTCGAGGCCAGGGCCGATGCGCCGCTCGCCGCTCGTCTCATCGCCACCCTCGAAGCCGGTGAGGCAGCCGGCGGCGAGTTCCAGCCGGTGACCTCGGCGGCACTGCTGGTGGCGCACCAGGAAACCTTTCCCTATGTCGATCTGCGCGTCGACGATCATCCGGCGCCGATCGCCGAGCTGGCGCGGCTGTGGGCCGGCTACCAGCCTGAAGCCGACGCCTACGTGGTGCGCGCGGTCGATCCTGAAAATGCGACGCGGCCGGCGGCGATGATCGCCGCCGAGCCGGCGCCGAAGTCGAGCTGAGTGTGGTCGAGGTGGAGGATACGATGCGCAAGTTCCTGTTGGGCGTATTGGCAAGTGTCGCGTTGGCCGCGAGTGCTGAGGCGCAGGGCACGATCCGTGTCGCGTTGGGCACGACGCTGACGCAGCTCGATCCGGCCAAGACCACGATCGGCGACGAGTACATCTACGTCCACCTGGTGTTCAACGGGCTGACCCGCATCGACCGCGATCTGACGGTGAAGCCGGACCTCGCCGAGAGCTGGTCGGCATCCGACGACCTCAAGACCTGGACCTTCAAACTGCGCAAGGATGTGAAGTTCCATCACGGCCGCCTGCTCGACGCCGACGACGTCGTGTTCACCATGAAGCGCATTCTCGATGCCGGCACCGGCTCGCGGGCCCGCGCCAACATCTCGATGGTGACCAACGTGGAAGCGGTCGACGCGTCGACGGTGCGCTTCACGCTCAACATTCCCTATGCCGGCTTCCAGGACATTTTCGGCGAGCGCCAGATGCGCATCCTGGCCAAGGACAAGATCGACACCATCTCGACCGCGCCGATCGGCACCGGCCCGTTCAAGTTCAAGTCGTGGTCGCCGGGCGATCGCCTGGAGCTCGAGAAGAACGGCGACTATTTCGAGAAAGGCCTGCCGAAAGCCGACGCGGTCAGCTTGCGCATCATACCCGAGCCGGCGGCGCGCTTGGCAGCACTCGAATCAGGCGCCGTCGATATTCTCTGGAGTCTGCCCTACGAGGCGGTCGACAAGTTCAAGAACAGCACCACCATCCGTGTCGACTCCGTCGCCACCGCCTCCTGGGATGGCGTCATCCTCAACAATGAGCGGCCGCCATTCAACGATGTGCGCGTGCGGCAGGCGCTAGCGCTGACCCTCGACAAGGACGCCCTGGTCGAACTGGCGCTGTTCGGCCAGGGTGCCCCGACCCACAGTCCGATCCCGCCGAGCCACCCCTATTTCAACAAGGATATCGGCTTCAAGAAGCCCGACATCGAAAAGGCGAAGAAGCTGATGGCCGAAGCCGGCCTCGCCGGCGGCGTCGACGTGCCGCTGCAGGTGCCGCAGGAGCGCGACGGCCGCGTTCGCCTCGGCGTCGCGGTGCGCGACATGGCCAAGGCTGCCGGCATCCGCATCAACGTCGAGCGCGTGCCGTTCGCGAGCTATACCGCCAACGTCGCGGGCAAGGCGCAGATGTATGTCGACGGCTATTTCGCGCGGCCGACCATCGATACCGCGCTCTATCCATTCTATCATTCGTCGGGCAGCTGGAACCGCCAGCTGTGGCTCTACAAGAACGCCCGCGTCGACGAGTTGCTCGATACCGCCCGCAAGACCAACGACGAGGCCAAGCGGCGCGAGATCTTCGCCGAGTTCCAGAAGGTGGTGGACGAGACCGTGCCGAGCATCATCGCGTTCTCGTCGGGACATGTGAACGGCGTGCGCAAGAACGTCGAGGGCTTCAAGTCGACGCCGATGATGTGGCTCGAGCTGAAAGAGGTTTCGATCAAGAACTGAGGCTGACGACAACGGCAGGGAACCAGTGCGATGGCCGGCTACACGATCCGCCGATTGCTGCTCGTGCTGCTGGTGCTCGCTGCCGTGTCGCTTCTCGTCTTCTCGATCACCACCATACTGCCCGGCAATGTCGCGAACCTGATCCTCGGCCAGTTCGCCCCGCCCGAGCAGGTCAAGGCGCTCGAGCTGAAGTTCGGCCTCAACGACCCGGTGCTGGTGCAGTACTGGCGCTGGGCGAGGAAGTTCGTCGCCGGCGACTTCGGCCAATCGATCCTGCAGAGCCGGCCGGTCGCGCCGCTGGTGGCCGAGGCGCTAGCTGCGCTCGCTGGCGCTGACGTTGGTGTCGTTCGTCTTCATCGCCACGATCGGCATCGCGCTCGGCGTGATCGCGGCGCTGCGCCATGGCCGGCCGCTCGATCATACGATCTCGGTGGCGACCTACCTCGGCATCGCGGTGCCGGAGTTCTTCTGGGCGATCGTGGTGATCATGGTGTTCGCGGCCTGGCTCGGCTGGCTGCCGGCATCGGGCTACGAGCCGATCGCAAGCGTCGGTTTCGTGGAGTGGGCGCAGCATATCATTGCGCCGGTGATGACGCTGGTGTTCGGGCACCTGGCGCACGTTTCCCGGCTGACCCGCTCCAGCATGATCGAGGTGCTGCAAAGCCCCTACGTGATGGCGGCGCGCGCCAAGGGCTTGCCAGAGCGCGTCGTCGTCGTGCGCCACGCGCTGCGCAACGCACTGCTGCCGACGATCACCGTGCTGGCGCTCGACATCGGCCGGCTGATGGGCGGCATCGTCGTGATCGAGACCGTGTTCGCCTATCCGGGCCTCGGCCGCCTGCTGGTGTTCTCGATCCAGAGCCGCGATATCCCGACGCTGCAGGCCTCGATCCTGGTCGTGGCCGCGATCTATGCTCTCGCCAACCTCGGCGCCGACCTGCTTTATGCCTGGCTCAACCCGAAGATCCGCTATGGCCGTGAACTTCGCCTGACGATCGACGCGGGGCCGGCGCGCAAGCCATGGCCGTTGCAACTCAAGATCGGCCTCGCGATCGTGGCGACGATCGTCGTGCTCGGCGCTCGCCGCGCCCTGGATCGCGCCGCATCCCGTGGGACACGATCTCGATCCGCACCCGCTTCCGGCCGCCGGATGCGACCTACTGGCTCGGCACCGACGACTATGGCCGCGATGTCTGAGCCGGCTGCTGATGGGTGCGCGCTTGTCGCTCGCGATGGGGCTCGGCGCGACGCTGGTGAGCGTTGCGATCGGCGTGCCGGTGGGATTGGCAGCCGGCTATTTCCGTGGCGCCGTCGACGAGATCCTGATGCGGATCGCCGACGTGCTGATGGCAATTCCGGCGATCATGCTAGGGCTGCTGGTGCTCGCGGTGACGCCGCCGGCATTGTGGAAAACGGCGCTGGCGGTCGGCTTCGTCTACATCCCGCCGATCGCCCGCGTCACCCGCGCGGTGACGCTCGGTCTCGCCAGCGAGGAGTTCGTGCAGGCGGCGCGGGCTCGCGGCCGAGAGCAATGCCTACATTCTGTTCCGCGAGATCCTGCCCAATGCCTGGCCGCCGCTGATCGTGGAGGCGAGCTTGCGCGTCACCTACGCCATCCTGCTCGGCTCGGCCCTGAGCTTCCTCGGGCTCGGCGCGCAGCCGCCGAGTTCCGACTGGGGGTTGATGATCTCGGAGGCCCGCGCCTTTCTCGATCGCGCGCCGTGGATCGCCCTGGCGCCGGGGGCGGCGATGTGCCTGCTCGTCATCGGCATCAATCTAATGGGCGATGGCCTGCGCGAGCGGCTCGATCCGCGCCTCAAGAGCCGGCTGGCAAGGGCGTGAGGGCATGACGACGGCGCCACTGCTCTCGATCACCGGCCTCAGCGTGAAGTACCGGACCGCCGGCGGCACGGTCTCGGCGCTGAGCGACATCGGCATCGACGTCGGCAAGGGGCGGACGCTCGCGATCGTCGGCGAGTCGGGCTCGGGCAAGAGCACGGTGGCGCTGGCGCTGATGGGCCTGCTGCCATCCGAAGCCGTCATCGCCGGCGGGCATATCGTTTACGACGGCACCGACATTCTCACTCTCGGTGACGAAGCGCGACGAAAGTTGCGCGGACGGCGCATGGCGCTGGTTTTCCAGGACCCGTTCGCCGTGCTCAATCCGTCGATGCGGGTCGGCGAGCAGATCGGTGAAGGGCTCGTGCATCATCGCGGCCTGTCGAACGACGCGGCGCTGGCACGAGCGGTGGAGCTGCTGGCCGAGGTCGGCATCGCCGATCCGAAAGCGATCGCCGGCGCTTACCCGCACGAGCTTTCGGGAGGGATGCGCCAACGTGCGCTGATCGCCGGCGCGCTCGCTGCCGAGCCCGATTTCCTGATCCTCGACGAGCCGACGACGGCGCTCGATGTGACGGTCGAGGCGCAGATCCTCGACCTGCTGCGTGATCTGCAGGCCAAGCGCGGGCTGTCGATGCTGTTCATTACCCACAACCTCGGCGTCGTGCGCCAGATCGCCGACGAGGTTGCCGTGCTCTATGCTGGCGAGATCGTCGAGCGCGGTGCCACCACCGATGTCTTCGAGCAGCCGCGCCATCCCTACACCAAGGGTCTGCTGGCGGCGATTCCGCGGCTGGTGGCACGCCAAGATCGCTTGGCGTCAATCCCCGGCCGCCTGCCCGATCTCAGACATCCGCCGGCCGGTTGCCGCTTCGCCCGCCGGTGCCCGTTTGCGCAGCCGGCCTGCGCGGCGCGGCAGTCGCTGTGGGTGGGCGCCGGCCGTCAGGTGCGCTGCGTCCGCGCCGACGAGGTCCAGGCAGAGCCGTGGCCGGTCTTTGCCGAAGATCCCGGTGCACCCGCACGAGCGGCGCCGACAGCCGCGGATTTGGGCGCAGTCGTCGAAGCGAGTGATCTGCGCAAGACGTTCCGGCTGACCCGCGGGCTCGCCAGCTTGCGGTTCGAGGGCTGGCGGCCCGTCGTCCGGCCGGTCGAAATTCGCGCCATCGACGGCGTGACGCTGACCATCGGCCGTGGCGAAGTCTTGGGTCTCGTCGGCGAATCCGGCTGCGGAAAGACCACGCTGGGGCGCACCATCCTGCGCCTCATCGATCCCGACAGCGGCGAGATCAGCGTTGCCGGAGCCCAGGTGACCGGGCTCACGCAAGCGCGTCTCACCGACATGCGCCGGCAGGCGCAGATCGTATTCCAGAACCCGGATTCTTCGCTCAATCCACGCAAGACGGTCGGCGACATCATCGCCCGGCCGCTGCAGCGTTTCGCCATCGTGCCGGCCAGCGAGGTGGCAGCCCGCGTTCGCGCACTACTCGACCTGGTGCGGCTGCCGTCACACTTCGCCAACCGCTATCCGCATCAGCTGAGCGGTGGCGAGAAGCAGCGCGTCGGCATCGCGCGGGCGATCGCGACCGAGCCGCAGTTCATCGTCTGCGACGAGCCGGTGTCGGCGCTCGACGTCTCGGTGCAGGCGGCGATCGTCAACCTCTTGGCCGATCTGCGCGACCGGCTGGGCGTCGCCTACCTGTTCATCTCGCACGACATCTCGGTGGTGGCGCATTTGGCAGACAGGATCGCCGTGATGTACCGCGGCCGCATCGTCGAGATCGGCACCGCAGCTGAAGTGCTGGCGCCGCCGATGCACCCCTACACCGAAGCCCTGCTGTCGGCAGTACCGAACGTCGATGCCCGGGAGAGCAGCCGGATAAGACTGCCGCTCGAACCACGACGCAGCATGACACACGGCGGTTGCGTTTTCGCCGGGCGTTGCCCGCGCCGCATCGGCGAGATCTGCGATACGAAGGTGCCGCCCGAGGTCGTGCGCTCGGCCAGCCACCGCATTGCCTGTCACCTCGACATGAGTGGCGCCGATCAGCGCTTGTCGAAATAGCCGGCCCGCACCGCCATGCCGATCAGGTTGGTGATCAGCCGGCCGGCGGTGATGCAGGTGATCTGGTTGACGTCGTGCCGCGGCGTGATCTCGACCACGTCCATGCCGACCACGCGGCCCTTCTTGACGAGGCCATGGATCAGCTTGCGCGCCTGCAGGTAGGTGACGCCGCCCGGCATCGGTGCCGCCACCGCCGGGGCCACGCCCGGATCCATGCCGTCCATGTCGACGGTCAGATAATAGCGGCCGCCGCTCGGGATGCGCGCCAGGATCGCGTCGATGCCGACATCATGCAGCTCATAGGCCGGGATCAGATGCGCGCCGTAGGCCTTGGCTGCCTCGTATTCCTCTTGCCGCGCGCTGCCGGTGGCGCGCAGCCCGATCTGGAAGATCTCGCCGATGTGGGCCATTTCCGCTGCACGGCGGATCGGGCTCGAAAGGCCGTCACGCACGCCGTTGACGTCGTCGCGCCAATCGAGGTGCTGGTCGATGTGGACGAGCGTGATCGGTCCTTGGCCCTCGAAAGCGCGCAGCACCGGGATCGGGATCGCGTGATCGCCGCCAAGCACGATCGGCATCGCGCCGGCCTTGAGGATCTTGCGCACGGCGTGCTCGGCGCGGACGACGTGGCTTTTCAGATCGTGGATGTCGGCGCGGACATCGCCGCAATCGACGACGCGGATGTCGCGACCGTCGTACAGCGGCCCGCCGACGTCGAAGTCATAACGCTCGAGGCTGCGGGTGATGCGGTCGCTCGCCTGGCGCATGGCGGTCGGCATGTTGCTCTGGTCATTGGTGATGTCGGCGACCGAATAGGCCGAACCGTAGGGGATGCCCAGGAAGGCGATGTCGGCCTTCAAGTTGTCGAGATCGAGTGCCAGCTCGGAGAACAGGAATGTCTTGTGGCCGTGCTGCGGCGGTGAAGTCAGTGCGGTTGTCATTATTGTCTCCCGGCGATCCGGCGCGGCCCTTATTGCGCGACGCAGCCTGGAGCAGTTTCGGGCCTGGTCCCGCGCACCGCAAGGGCGATCTCGGCGCAGCATGCGAACAAATTTCTCAGGAGATGTGCTATCGTGCGAGCACTCGCGAAAGGCAAACAACTTCGATGGGCGATGCGGCTTGCGACGTTGATGTTCTGATTGTCGCCCACGGCGAACGGGGCGGACGCGCCGACAACCAGGTGCTGCTGACGCTGCGCGACCGGGTCGCGGCGATGACCGCAGTAGGTGCCGTGCACGCTGGCGCCCTCAATGGCGAGCCAACGGTAGAGCAGGCCTGGGCTGCCATCGAACAGCGACGCTGCAAGGCGGTTCTGGTCTTTCCATTTTTCATGAGTGACGGCTACTTCGTGCGCACCGTGGTGCCGCAACGGTTGGCCGCGACCCGCTCCGCAATTGCGTGGCGCATCCTGCCGCCGCTGGGGCTCGATCCCGGTTTGCCGCAGGTCATTTGTGGCGAGGCGGCCGAAGCTGCCCGAGCGGTCGGCTGGGCGGCGTCGCACACGCGGCTGCTGCTGGTCGGGCACGGCTCGAAGTTCTCGCGCGCCTCGGCGCAGGCAACCCATGCCGCGGCCGCGGCCGTTGCCGCGCTCGGCAAGTTCAGGTCGGTCGAGACCGCGTTCCTGGAGGAACCGCCACTGGTCGACACGTGCCTCGCCGCTGATCCGGCGCAGACCGTGGTCGTCGGCTTCCTGTCGGGCGAGGGTCTGCACGCCGGCGACGATATTCCAGCCGCTATCGCCAGGAACGGCGGACGTGCGCGCTACTGCGGTCCGATCGGGGCCGCCGCTGGCGTCGCCGGGCTCGTTGCCGGCACGATCCAAAACGCTCTGGGCGAAATGCCGTAATATTGTGCCCGGCCGACCCGGCTCTCTATAGTGGGGTGCTACCTGGGCAAGGTGGCGGGGCTGCGGTGGCGGGGGCAACGGCTTGAGCGATTTCGACTATATCGTGGTGGGGGCAGGCTCGGCCGGTTGTGCCGTCGCCGGCCGGCTCGCTGCAACCGGCCGCTTCCGGGTGTTGCTGCTCGAAGCCGGGCCAAGCGATCGCAACATCTGGATCCAGATGCCGATCGGTTACGGCCGCTCCTACTACAACCCGAAGGTCAACTGGATGTACCGCACCGAGCCGGTGCCGGGCCTCGATCATCGGGTAATCTACCAGCCGCGCGGCAAGGTGGTCGGTGGCTCGAGTTCGATCAACGCCATGGTCTATTCGCGAGGCCAGGCGGCCGACTACGACGGCTGGGCGACGATGGGCAATTCCGGCTGGGACTGGAACTCCGTGCTCGCTTGCTACAGGAACATGGAGGATCATGCGCTCGGCGCCAGCGAGCTGCACGGCGCCGGCGGCCCGCTGCACGTGACCAATATCGCCGATGCGGTTCATCCCCTGACCCACGCCTTCGTCAAGGCAGGATGCGAGGCCGGCCTGCCGTTCAATCCCGACCTCAATGGCGAGAGCCCCGAGGGCGTCGGCTACTACCAGATCAACACCCGGGGCGGATTGCGCATGTCGGCGGCGCGCGCCTACCTGTGGCCGGCGATCCGCCGCGGCCAGATCGAGGTGATGACCGGTGCACTCGCAACCCGCATCGTGTTCGAGGGCCGGCGGGCGGCGGCGGTCGAATACCGCCGGGGCGGCATGGCGCATCGGGTGGGCGCCGCCGGCGAGATCATCGTCGCCGGTGGGGCGATCAATTCGCCGCAACTGCTGCAGCTCTCCGGCATCGGTCCAGCCGAGCTGCTCGGCCGGCATGGCATCGCCGTCGTCTGCGACCGCCCCGCGGTCGGCCGGAACATGCAGGATCACCTGTGCTACGACCACGCCTACCGGTCGCGCCTGCCGAGCCTCAACGAGGAACTGCTGCCGCTCGCCGGCAAGATCAAGGTCGGCCTGCATTATCTGCTGCGCCGTCGCGGTCCGTTGTCGCTCAGCGTCAACCAGGGTGGCGGCTTCTTCCGCACCAGGCCCGACGTCGAGCGGCCGGACATGCAACTTTATTTCTCGCCATTGTCCTACGAGCGGGCGCCGCCCAATGTGCGGGCGCTGATGCGGCCGGACCCGTTCCCGGGCTTCCTGATGAGCGTTTCACCGTGCCGGCCGACCAGCCGCGGCGCGATCAACATTCGCTCGAGCGACCCGGCGCAGGCGCCGGCGATCGATGCCAACTACCTGTCGACCGCCGAGGATGTTCGCGATCTGCTGGCCGGCGCACGCTTCCTGCGGCGGCTGGCAGCGACACCGACGATGCGCGGCATCATCGCCGAGGAGTTGAAACCTGGCCCCGGCTACGTCGACGACGACGGCCTCGTCGCCGACATCCGCCAGCGGGCCTATTCGGTATTCCATCCCTGCGGCACCTGCCGCATGGGGCCCGACCCGGCAGACGCGGTGGTCGATCCGAACCTCAAGGTGCACGGCGTCCAAGGACTGCGCGTGATCGATGCCTCGATCTTCCCGACCGTACCCTCCGGCAACACCAACGCGCCGGCGATCATGGTCGGCGTCAAAGGCGCGGAACTGCTGCTGGGCGACGCCTGAGGCGACGGCGCATGCTGCATCGCAGCAGGGGCGTTGCCGCCTGCAACCGCATTTTGGCTTGGCAATTCCGAGGGGCAGCAGCTTATCCTACCGCTCTTGACTGGACCGTTGCGGACGGCAGGACCTGATGACGAGTGGCGGCCCACCTGCAATTCGCGTGACCCGCCTCAGCGCCGGCTATGGCGGGCGGGCGGTGCTGCACGATGTCGATCTCGACGTCGCGGCGGGCGAGTTCGTGGCGATCCTGGGCTCTTCGGGCTGCGGCAAGACCACGCTGCTGCGGACGATCGCGGGCTTCCAGACGGCGCTTTCCGGCGAAGTGAAGTTGTTCGGTCGCGACGTCACCACCGCGCCGCCGGAACGGCGTGATCTGGCGATGGTATTCCAGTCCTACGCGCTGTGGCCGCACATGACGGTACTCGGCAATATCGGCTACGGCTTGAAGCTGCGCGGCGTCGGGCGCGACCAGATCCGCAGTCGTGTCGAGGCGGTTCTCGACATGCTCAACTTGTCTGGCCTCATCGAACGCAAGGTCACCGACCTGTCGGGCGGCCAGCGACAACGGGTGGCGCTCGGCCGCGCGCTCGCGATCGAACCGAAGATCCTGTTGCTCGACGAGCCGTTGTCCAATCTCGATGCCAAGGTGCGCCTGCAGTTGCGAGCAGAGATCAAGTCGTTGCAGCGCAAGCTCGGGTTTGCCGCCATCCACGTCACTCATGATCGCGAGGAAGCGATGACGATGGCCGATCGGATCGTGGTCATGGATCACGGCCGCATCGTCCAATATGGCCGCCCGGAAGAGGTCTACGACCAGCCGCAAAGCCCGTTCATCGCCTCCTTCATGGGCGCCGACAACACCATCGATATCGAGGTTGCGGTGACTGCACGCGGCAATGAGATCAGCGCCGAGGGCGCGCGCGCACCGGTATTGTGGCAGGGCCGGATGCCGGCCGGGCGGTCGCGCGCCTATTTCCGCGAGGACGCGGCCCGACTCATGGCCGACGGCGCGGAGGCGGCTGATACTCTCATCTTACCCGCGCGGATTGTCTCCCGCGCCTACCCGGGCGGCCACTATCGCTACGGCGTCGCGGTCGGCGCTCGCAACTACTCGGTCAACGACCCGGAGAGCCGCGAGCCGGACACGCCCGTTAGTCTTGGTCTTGCAATAAAGGATCTGCACATCTTCCCCGTAGGCGGATCACAACACATGGAGAGGAAACAGCCATGAAGCGCATGCTTGCTATTGCGACCCTGGTATCGGCAATCGGCGTCTTGCCGGCCGGCGCCCAGACCATCAACGTCGCCACCGCCGGCGACCAGAACATGGTCGACTACATCAAGGACTTCCTCGCTCCCCAATTCGAGAAGGCCAACCCCGGTACCAAGATAGTTGCCGTCGGCACCGGTCCTGGCGATGGCGGCTCGCAGAAGATCTACGAGAAGCTGTCCGCCCAGTCGAAGGCGGGCGTCGACAAGTGGGACTTCGATGTCGTCGTGGTGCACCAGAAGATGGCCGGTCAGATGGTCGGCGAGAGCCTGCTCGCCAGCTACACGAGCAAGATCCCGACGGGAGCGCTGGTGACGCGCGATACCGCCAAAAACGCGCTCGGCGCCAATGTCTCAGGCTTCGTCATGCCGATGTTTCATAGCCAGACCGCAATCGCCTACAACGCCGATCTGGTGAAGGATGTGCCCAACTCCTACGCCGAGCTCGCCGAGTGGGTGAAGAAGAACCCGAAGAAATTCGGCTACAACGGCATCAAGGGCGGCATGTCGGGCGTCGCATTCGTAACTGGCTGGGTCTATGCCTTCGGCGGCGATGCCGGCAAGCTAATGCAGGGCCCTTATGATGCTGCTTCGAAGACTTCGTGGGACGGCTCGTTCGCCAATCTGAAAGAGTTCAACAAGGACGTGGTGATCACGCCCGGCAACGCCGGCACCCTCGACATGCTCAATCGCGGCGAGATCGTGATGGGCCCAGTGTGGGTCGACATGTTCTACACATGGCTCGCCGACGGCAAGCTGCCGCCGAACCTGAAACTCAAGATCGTCTCGCCGGGCATGCCGGGCCAGCCGATGTACTATGCGATTCCCGCCAAGGCCGCCAACGCCGCGCTCGCCGAGAAGTTCATCGCCATGGCGACGAGCCCGGAAGTGCAGGCCGAGGGCATCGTCAAGCGCTTCAACTGGTATCCGGGCATCGACGCCAAGCACCTCGAGGGCAAGCTCGATGCGGCGGCGTGGAAGAAGCTGTTCAGCGACATCAGCCCGGACGATTTGGCCGCCAAGGGCAAGCCGTTCCCGCTCGGCCAGTATTTCAACGAGATCCTCGAAGGCTACGAGAAGAAGGTGGCGAACTAGGTCGAACTGGTCGCATGGTGCCAGGCTTCGGCCTGGCACCGTCGCCCCTAGGCGCCCGATGCCTCGTCGCGCGCGAACGGCGAGGGAGTGATACGTGCCGACGAGGTGATCGAATGACGGTTTGACAGACCCCTAGCCGACACATAGGATGTGTGTATGCAAGAGCGCGTCGCCCCGAGGCAGCAGCGCAAAGTGCGCAAGCAGATCTTCGTCACCGTCGAGCAGAATTGGCGGCTCAAGAGGCTGTCCGCCGCGATGGCGCGACCCGAGGGCGAGCTCGTGCGAGAGGCGATCGACGACTGGATGGCCCGCAACACGACGGACGAGGCGGCCTGGAAAGCGGGGCTGCTCGGCCTCGCCGGCATCTGGGCGGACTATCCCGAGATCGAGGAGAGGGTCGCGGCGGGCCGCAAGAGCTGGGGCCGGCGTCGGCAGGCCCAGCAGCGATAGGCAGGAGCGCAGGGCGCATGCTTCTCGACAGCAACATCCTGATCGACCTGCTGCGCGGGCGTGCGGAGGCCAGGCGATTCATCCAAACGCTCGGCAAACGTCCGAGCACATCGGTCATCTGCGCCATGGAGCTTCTCGCCGGTGCGCGCAGTCGCGCAGAGGAGCGATCGATCGACAAACTATTCCAGCACGCGCCTCCGTTCGATGTCACCGACCCGATCGCGCGTCGCGCCGGACAGTTCCTCAAACATTACCGCAACAGCCACGGGGTGACCGACCCCGACGCCTTGATCGCCGCCACTGCCGAGCATCACGGGCTCATGCTCGCGACACGCAACGTCAAGCACTTCCCGATGTTTCCGAAGCTGATGGCGGCCTATTGACGACGCGGCCCGCGCGCGTGACGGGGTCAGATCCTGCGGGTTTCCCGGACTGACGGTGAGGTGATCGAATGAGCGGGCGTGCGTCGTCGTTTCCCGTCGCGGGCCTGCTGCTCGTGGCGCCCGCCCTGCTGATGGTCGGCGCCATGTTCGTGCTGCCGTTCGTACTGTCGGTGGTGTCGGCCTTCACCGATCCGGCAGGCCAACCGACGCTCGCCAATTTCGCCAAGGCGCATGAGCTCTACTCCGGCGACATCCTGTTCACGATTATGATCGTCGGGCTGTCGACCATTGTGATTGCGGTCGCATCGGTGCTGATTGCCGGCACACTGACGCTGAGCGAAACGCCATGGCTCGTTGCAATTCTCGCCTGGCTCTATCGCTGGCCGCTGTTCATCCCCTTCATCGTCGCGGCCCAGTGCATGCGTACGTTCCTCGCCAAGAACGGGTTGATGAACAACACCTTCGTGTCGCTTGGGCTTCTTGACCCGGCGACGACGCAGAGTTTGCTCGATTGGCGCGGCCTGGTCATCACCTTCGCCTGGAAGCAGACGCCGTTTGTCGCCCTGCTGCTCGCTGGTGCGATGGCGTCCCTCGACCGCGCGACGATCGAGGCCGCCCGCAATCTCGGCGCCTCGCGCGTCCGCGTGCTGATCGAGATCGTGCTGCCGCAGGTGGCACGCACCTTGATGGTCGGCCTGGTGTTGTCGTTCGTGACGATGTTGTCGGTGCTGTCGGTGCCGCTGATGGTCGCCGGCTCGCAGCCGACCATGATCACGGTCGACATGGCCTTCCGCATCAACTCCTACAGCGACTATCACGTCGCCAATGCGCTGGGCGTGGTGTCCTATCTTCTGACCGCGCTGGCGGCGTGGATCTACCTGCGCCACAACATCGCCGAGGAGCGCGCGCGGACATGAGGAGCTTGCTCGCCATCGGCGTAAAGGTCGCGGCGTTGGCGCTGTTCGCCTTCGCGCTGATCGGACCGCTGGCAAACCTGATTCTGTGGTCCGTCGCCGAGCGCTGGTACACGCCCTACAAGCTGCCGGTGGTATACGGTTTCAAATACTGGGAGGTGGTGTTCCGGCCGACCGGCGACGCCATGAGCGCGCTCACGACCAGCGTCGCGATCGCCTGCCTGGTGGTGGTGGTGGCGCTGGCGGTATCGATACCCGCCGGCTACGCGCTCGCCCGGTTGCGGCTGCCGGCGCGCACGCTGATCATGATCGCGTTCCTGCTGCCGCAGGCGTTCCCGTCGATCGCGATCTACATCAACGTGGCGCGGGTGTTCTATTCACTGGGGCTGACCGGCACAATTACCGGCGTCGTCCTGATCCACGCGGCGCATGCCCTGGTCTATTCGGTGTGGATTGCGAGCGCGGCGTTTGCCGCCGTCGATCGTGATCTCGAACTGGCGGCGCGCAATATCGGCGCCTCGCCGTGGCGCACTTTCTGGACCGTATCGCTGCCGCTCGCCGCGCCGGGCATCATGGCGAGTGCCATCTTCGTGTTCCTCGAAAGCCTCGACGAGTTCACTGGCACCTTCTTTGTCGGCGTGCCGCAGGTCACCACGCTGCCGCTGCTGCTCTACAACGCCAGCATGGGCGGCAATTACCAGATCGCCTCGATCACGGCGCTGATCCTGCTGGTGCCCTCGGTCGCCTTCATGCTCGTCATCGAGCGCTTCCTGCGGGCCGACGTGCTGGCCAAGGTCGGGCGGTAGGTCATCGACAACGGAACATGCGGTTGAGACTTGGTCGAGTGCCGGCGGGCCCGCGAAACGCTGGTCGGCATCACACCTGCCAGCAGGCGACGGCGCGGCCGTTCTTGTCCTCGAGTGCCGGCTCCTGTGTGCGGCAGCGGTCGACGACCAGCGGACAGCGTGGGTGAAAGGCGCATCCCGACGGCGGATTGAACGGCGACGGCAGCTCGCCCTTGAGGATGATCCGCTCCTTCTTGGCGTCGGGGTCGGCTACCGGCGTCGCCGCCAGCAATGCGCGGGTATAGGGGTGCTGCGGCGCACTGAAGATCGCCTCGCGGGTGCCGATCTCGACGGCATGGCCAAGGTAGATCACCATCACCCGGTCGGCGATGTGGCGGACCACCGACAGGTCATGCGAAATGAACAGGTAGGCGAGCTGGAATTCCTCCTGCAATTCGGCAAGAAGGTTCAGCACCTGGGCGCGGATCGACACGTCCAATGCCGAGACCGGCTCGTCGAGCACCAGGATCTTCGGGTTCAGCATCAGCGCCCGGGCAATGGCGATGCGCTGGCGCTGGCCACCGGAGAACATATGCGGATAGCGGTCGTAGTATTCGGGCCGCAGACCCACCTTTTCCATCATGGCGCGAGCGGCCGCGGTGCGGTCGGCCTGGCTCATGTCGGTATTGACCAGCAGCGGTTCTTCCAACGCCTTGCCGATCTTCTGGCGTGGGTTGAGCGAGCCATAGGGGTTCTGGAACACGATCTGGATCTGGCGACGCAATTCGTGGCGCATGTCCGAGCCGACGGCGCCGAGATCTTTACCGTTGATCACCAGTGAGCCGCCGGTCGGCTCCTCGATCAGCGTGATGAGACGCGCGAGCGTCGATTTGCCGGAGCCGGATTCACCGACCACCGCTAGCGTCTTGCCGGATTCCAGCGCGAACGACACGTCGACCAGCGCCTTCACCGAGGCGTGGCCTGAGAACAAGGAGCGGCTGACCTCGTAGGTGCGCGTCAGGTTTCGGGCTTCGAGGACGACGGTCATGCCGGAGCCTTCTCGATCTTGACCGGTTGACCGGCGACCAGTGGCGTCCAGCACAGCGCGCGGCCGAGGTCGGCGCCGGCCTGCGGCGGGTTCTTGGTGCGGCACAGCTCGGTGGCATACGGACAGCGCGGCGCGAACAGGCAGCCAGGCGGCCGGTCGAACTGGCCAGGCACGACGCCGGCGATCGCCGGCAGCCGCCGGCCGGTGGCGCGCTCGGGCAGTGCCGCAAGCAGGCCGTAGGTGTAGGGGTGGTGCGGATCGCGGAACAGGGTTCGCGTCGGGCTCTGCTCGACCTGACGGCCGGCGTACTGCACGATCACCCGGTCGGCGGTCTCGGCGACGACGCCCATATCGTGGGTGATCAGCACGAGACCCATGTTGGTCTCTTGCCTGAGCTTCAACAGCAGGTCGAGGATCTGCGCCTGGATGGTCACGTCGAGCGCGGTCGAGGGCTCGTCGGCGATCAGCAGCTTCGGCTTGCAGGCGAGCGCCATGGCGATCATCACCCGCTGCGACATGCCGCCCGACAACTGGTGCGGGAATGCCGACAGCCGCCGCTCGGGGTCGGTGATGCCGACCTGGTTCAGCAGTTCCAGCGAGCGCACGCGCCGCGCCGCCTTGTCCATGCCGAGATGCGTCTTCAGCGACTCGCCGATCTGGAAGCCGACCGTGAAGCAGGGGTTCAGCGACGACATCGGCTCCTGGAAGATCATCGCGATATCGCGGCCGACGATCGTTCGGCGCTCGCGGTCGGAGAGGGTGCGCAGGTCGCGGCCGGCGAAGTTCATGGCGTCGGCGGTGATCGTTGCGGTCCACGGCAGCAGGCCCATGACGGCGAGCATCGCGACCGACTTGCCGGAACCCGACTCGCCGACCACGCCCAGCACCTCGTTGGCATCGACGACGATGTCGACGCCGTCGACGGCGCGGAAGCCGCCTTGCCGCGTCGCGAACGATACCGTGAGGTTGCGGATCTCCAGCAAGGCCATGCTCAAGACCTCTGCATCTTGGGATCGAGTGCGTCGCGCAGGCCATCGCCCATCAAGTTGATCGACACCACGGTGACCAGGATGGCAAGGCCGGGCAGGGTCACGATCCATGGATTGGAGCGGATGAACTCGCGGGCGTCGGCGAGCATCGCGCCCCATTCCGGCACCGGCGGCTGCGCGCCGAGGCCGAGGAAGCCGAGCGCTGCGGCTTCCAGGATCGCCTCCGACACGCCAAGCGCCGACTGCACGATCAGCGGTGCCAGGCAGTTCGGCAGCACCGTCGAGAACATCAACCGCAGTCTGCCGACGCCGATCACCCTGGCGGCGGTCACGTACTCCTTGCTGAGTTCGCTCATCGCGGATGCGCGCACGAGCCGCACATAGCGCGGCAGGAACACGACAGTCACCGCGACGATGGTATTGGTCAGGCTCGGGCCGAGCACGGCGACGATCAGGATCGCCAGCACCAGGCCCGGCACCGCCATGATCAGGTCCATGGCGCGGGTGATGACGACGTCGACCCAGGGCTTGGAGAAGGCGGCGACGAGCCCCAGGACCACGCCGATCACGAACGACACGCACATCACGGTGAGGCCGATGAACAGCGACACACGGGCGCCGTAGATGATGCGCGAGAGCATGTCGCGGCCAAGACCGTCGGTGCCAAGGATGAACTTCCACGATCCGCCCTCCTCCCATACCGGCGGCGCCCGCACGGCATCGCGGAACTGCTCCAGCGGCGAGTGCGGCGCGACGAAATCGGCGAGGATCGCGACCAGGCCGACGAAGGCCAGCACGCACATGCCGGCAACCGCGCCCTTGTTCTCCTTGAACGCCGACCAGAAGGCTGCGAGTGGCGACTGCGGCGCGTAGGTCGTGGGCTCCGCCGCGGTCGCGATGACGCTGCTATCGGCCATGGCGGATCCTCGGATTAATGATGCCGTAGATCACATCGACCAGGACATTGACCGAGATCACGATCGCCGACACCAGCATGACGCCGCCCTGCAGTGCGGGATAATCGCGCCGGCCGATTGCCTCGATCAGCCATTTGCCGACGCCTGGCCAGGAGAAGATGGTTTCGGTGAGCACAGCGCCGGCCATCAGGCTGCCGACCGACAGGCCGATCACCGTCACCACCGGGATCAGCGCATTGCGCAGCGCGTGCAGGCCGATGACGCGGAACGGGGATAGGCCCTTGGCGCGGGCGGTACGCACGTAGTCCTCGCTCAGCACTTCCAGCATCGATGAGCGCGTCATGCGGGCTATCACGGCCAACGGCACGGTGCCGAGTACGATCATCGGCAGGACGAGGTGATGCAGGGCGTCGAGGAAGGCGCCCTTCTGGCCGGAAAGTACCGAGTTCGATCAGCATGAAGCCGGTCACCGGCTCGAAGTAGTATTTGATCAGGTCGATGCGGCCCGATACCGGCGTCAGGTGCAGGCGCTCGGCGACCAACATGATCAAGAGCAGGCCCCACCAGAAGATCGGCATCGAGAAGCCGGTGACCGAAATGCCCATCAAGGTCTGGTCGTACCAGCTGCCGCGCTTGACAGCGGCGGTGGCGCCGGCTGGCACGCCGATCAGCACCGCAAACAGCATGGCCGACAGGGACAGTTCGACGGTGGCCGGGAACAGCGTGAAGAATTCGGTCAGCACCTTCTCGTTGGTGACGACCGAGGTGCCGAAGTCGCCGTGCAATAGCGCCCAGACGTAGTCAAAAAATTGCTTCCAGACCGGCTGGTCGAGGCCAAGCTCGTGGCGGAACTGGGCGAGCCGTTCGGGGGAAATCCCGCGCTCGCCGACGCGGACTTCAACCGGGTCGCCGGGCACCAGGCGGATGGCGACGAAGGTCAGAAACATCAGCGCGATGAATGTCGGGACCGTCAGTGCCGCGCGCTTGAGGAAATAAAGGAGCATGGCTCTCGAGGTGGGTTTGGAGCGTTATCCCCTCTCCCCGCCCCTTCGCGGGGAGAGGGTTAGGGTGAGGGGCGGCAACGGGCGCAGAGCAAGCAGCCGCCCCTCACCCTCGGCCGGATTGTTACACCGATGTCCAACTCGACCAGCAGGGCCGGCCTCTGCCCTCTCCCCGTAAGTGGACGGGGAGAGGGGAAGTGAGCCCTATCGTTACTTCACGTCGACGCCGTTGAACTTGTGGCCGCCGAACGGGCCCTGCTTGAAGCCCTCGACCTCCTTGCGCATGGCTTCGAATACCACCGAGTGCGCGAGCTTGAGGTCGGGCGCCTCCTCGTGCTCGATCACCTGCATCTGCTCGTAGATCTTGGTGCGCTCGGCGACGTCGGAGAGCTTGGCGGCCTTGGTCAGCAGGTCGTCATACTCCTTGTTGCACCACTTGGTGATGTTCTGGCCGCCGGCACGGGCACCAGTGCAACCGCGCAGGAAGAAGAAGTTGTCGGGATCGCCGTTGTCGCCGGTCCAGCCAAGCTGCGCCGTCATGTGCTCGCCCTGCTGCGCGCGCTTGCGGTACTCGCCCCACTCGTAGGTGACGAGCTTGGCGTTGACGCCGACCTTGGCGAGGTCGGACTGCATCATCTCGGCGATGCGCTTGGCGTTCGGATTATACGGGCGCTGCACCGGCATATACCACAGGTCGATCTCGAGCGGGCTTGCGACGCCCGCCGCCTTCAGCATCGCCTTGGCCTTCTCCGGATCATAGGGGTAGTCCTTCACCGCGTCGTTGTACGACCACAGGATCGGCGGGATCAGGTTCTTGGCCGCCTGGCCGGCACCGAGATAGACGTCGCGGATGATGGCGTTCTTGTCGATCGCCATGTTGAGGGCCTGACGCACCTCCTTCTTGTCGAACGGCGGCTTGCCGACGTTGAATGCCCAGTAGGCGATGTTGAGGCCGGCCTGGCTGATGACCTTGAGGGTGGGGTCCTTCTGCATCTCGGCGAGATCGGCCGGGCGCGGCGCAATCATGAAGTGGCATTCGCCGGCCTTGAGCTTCGAATAGCGCGCGGTCGGGTCCGGCGTGATGGCGTAGACGAGATCGTCGACGATCGCCTTCTCACCCCAGAAGTCGGGGTTCTTCTTGAAGCGGATGACCGCGTCCTTCTGATAGGCGACGAACGAGAACGGGCCGGTGCCGATCGGTTGCTGGTCCATCAGCTCGGGTTTGCCCGCCTTGGTCAGAGCGTCGGCGTATTCGGCCGAATGGATCGAAGCGAAATCCATGGCGAGGTTCGCCAGCATCGGCGCGTTGGGCTCGGAGAGCGTCATCTTGACGGTGTAGTCGTCGACCTTGTCGAGCGACTTCATCAAGGTGCCCATCTTCATGTCGGCGAAATAGTCGTATTTGCCGCCGGAGACCTTGGCGTAGGGGTGGTCCGGTTTCCACTGGCGATTGAACGACCACAACACGTCGTCGGCGTTGAAGTCGCGGGTCGGCTTGAAGGTCGCCGAGGAATGCCACTTCACGCCTTTGCGCAGCTTGAAGGTGATGACGGTGCCGCCTTCGGTGATCTCGTAGCTCTCCGCCAGGCCGGGCACGACCTTGGCCGAGCCGCGCTCGAACTCGACCAGCTGATTGTAGACCGGCCGGGCCGCATCGAAGCTGGTGCCGGTAGTGTTGATCGCCGGCGTGAAGTTTTCGGGCGAGCCCTCGGAGCAGTAAACCAACGTCTTGGCCATCGCTGGCGCCGCCGCGACACAAAATGCCGCGAGTCCGGCCGCACAAAGGCGTCCTGCCTTCAATCGCATATGTCTCTCCCTGACTGGGTCAATCCCTTGGACCGCCGAAGGCAACCCAAGTTTGCATTGAAGCGCGTTTTCGCGATCGGCGCAATTCGCTAGTGCCATTGCGCGAGGCTTAGGCTCCGAGAAACGGAGTCGCCAATTGCGCGATCTTGCCGAAACAGGATTTCAAAAACGAGGCATTCTGCAGGATGTCGCCGCAACTCAGGTCTCGTAACCGAACGGGTCGTCGATCGAGTGGGCGGGCGACGTGAACCAGCGCGGGCCGGCCGCGGTCATGTGGATATGGTCTTCCAGGCGCACGCCGAACTCGCCGTAGATGCAGATCATCGGTTCGATCGAGAACGTCATGCCGGGCGCCAGCAGCGTCTTGTCGCCCTGCACGATGTAGGGTGTTTCGTGCACGTCGAGGCCGATGCCGTGGCCGGTGCGATGCGGCAGTCCGGGCGTGGCGTAACCGGGACCGAAGCCGGCACGCTCGATCAAGCCACGGGCGGCGATGTCGATATCCTCGCACCGCGCGCCGAGCTTGGCCGCCTCGAAGGCCGCCAACTGCGCGGCCTTCTCCAGGTTCCACACCTGGCGCTGGCGGGCATTCGGCGTGCCGAACACATAGCTGCGGGTGAGGTCCGACAGGTAGCCGTCGACCGGCGCGCCGATGTCGATCAGCACCATGTCGCCGTCCTTCAGCGTTTGTGGGTAGGGCACGCCGTGCGGATAGGCGGTCGCCTCGCCGAACAGCACGATGTTGAAGGCGGGCGGCCCCTCGGCGCCGAGCCGCCTATGGGCCTCGACGATGAACGCCTGCACCTCGGTGGTGGTGATGCCTTCGCGCATGATGCGAGCAGCGGCCTTGTGCACTTCCAGCGTGATGTCCTTCGCCGTCTGCATCAGTCCGATTTCGCGGTCGGTCTTTTGCTGGCGGCAGGCGGCGGTGATCAGGCTGGCATTGACGAAGTCGTACGAATTGCCGGCTCGGCGCAAGCCATCGAAGGTCGCGAACGGCGTCGCCTCGTCGAGCCCCAAGCGGCCACGCGCGATGCCGCCCCGGCGCAAGACATCCACGACCAGCGCGGTCGGGTCCTCGTGCTCGTCCCAGGCGGCGATATCGCCTGGAATGGTGATCATGGTCTTGAGCTTTTCGACCTCGAACGCGGGGCTCAGGTACGTGAGGTTGCCCTTCGCCGGTAGCAACGCGCCGTGCAGCCTCTCGCTGCGGCCGAGCCTGAGGCCGGTGAAGTAGGTGAGGCTGGTCGAGACGTCGAGCCAGATCGCGTCGATGCCTTGCGCCTGCATCAAGGCTTGTGCCCGCTCGATGCGACGCTGTCGTTCGGCCATGTCGATCGGCGGCGCATCGCCGCGCATCGACTTCATCGCCGCCAGTTCCGTTTCAGCCGTCGATCCGCCCACGCCGATCGTCATTGCTTACTCCTTCAGGTTCGACCTGTTTCGGGTAGAACGGTGCCTGGCTTCAGCCTGGCACCGTCTGCACAGTGGTGCCAGGCTGAAGCCAGGCACCATTACGCGCTCAGCGCCGCCATTTCCTTGGCGAGATCCGACTTGCCCTCGAAGCCGATGCCGGGCAGGTCGGGCATGGTGATGTGGCCGTCGATCACGCGCACGCCGTCGGGGAAACCGCCATAGGGCTGGAACAGATCCGGGTAGCTTTCGTTACCGCCGAGGCCGAGGCCAGCTGCGATGTTGAGCGACATCTGGTGGCCACCGTGCGGAATGCAGCGCGACGGCGACCAGCCGTGAATTTTCAGGACCTCCAGCGTGCGCTGATACTCGCACAGGCCGTATGAGAGCGCGCAGTCGAACTGCAGCCAATCGCGGTCCGGTCGCATGCCGCCATAGCGTATCAGGTTGCGGGCGTCCTGGTGGCTGAACAGGTTCTCGCCGGTCGCCATCGGCCCTGGATAGAAGTCGGCGAGGTTCGCCTGCAACCAATAGTCGAGCGGGTCGCCCGCCTCCTCGTACCAGAACAGCGGATACTGCCGGAGCATCTTGGCATAAGCGATTGCCGTCTCGAGATCGAAGCGGCCATTGGCGTCGACCGCGAGCCGGGCCTCCGACCCGATCGCCTTCAGCACCGCCTCGATACGCCCACGATCCTCGTCGAGCGGCGCGCCGCCGATCTTCATCTTGACGACGTTGTAGCCGCGGTCGAGGTAGCTGCGCATCTCCCGGCACAGCGCGCTGTTGTCCTTGCCGGGATAGTAGTAGCCGCCGGCGGCATAGACGAACACCTTTGGGATCGGCGGTGCGGCCATGCCGCTCGGCCAGCAGCCGGAACAGCGGCTTTTCCGCGATCTTGGCGACCGCATCCCATACCGCCATGTCGAGGGTGCCGACCGCGACCGAGCGCTCGCCGTGACCGCCCGGCTTCTCGTTCGACATCATCGCCGCCCACACCTTGTCGGGGTCGAGATTGTCGGCCGTGGCATCGAGCAACGACCTCGGCTCGGCTGCCAGAAGGCGGGGGGCGAACCGCTCGCGGATCAGCCCACCCTGGCCGTAGCGGCCATTCGAATTGAAGCCATAGCCGACCACCGGGCGGCCGTCGCGCACGACGTTGGTGACGATGGCAACGAGGCTCGTCGTCATCTTGGTGAAGTCGATGTAGGCGTTGCGGATCGGCGACGAGATCGGCTTCGTCACCTCGCGTACGTCGACGATGCGGATGGGCATGGCGACCTTTCATGACGTGTCGCGTCTGGCGACGCACCATCGACATTGAAGCCGCTCTTTGCGGGATCGGCAACCCGGGTGCAAGTGCCGCGCTCAATTCACCCCGCCGGCTTCCGCCGCCGTCTCGCCTTATGCTCGGTCTTTTCCCAGAAGTGCGGCGCGGTGCCAAGCTGGATCATCGCCCGCCACGCCGCCCACGACACCAGCAGCCAGTAGAGCGGCATCAGCAAGACATGGGGCAGCAGAAACGAACCGCGCATGCGGCCGGAAGTGATCGCGGCAGTCGCCATCGCACTGATGAACCCTGCCACCAGATTGAAGCAGGCGAGGAGCAGTATCCCTTGCTCGAGCGGCGCCGCCGATGCCGACAGGAACTCGCCGCTCCACAGCTCCCATGCCATCCAGACATAGAATACGGGATGCAGCAGGCTGGACAGCAGAACGCCGCCCATCAGTGCCTGGAAGGCTATGAAGGAGGCCGTGCCGAGCTCGCGCCAAAGCTCGGCTGGATGCCGCATGTGCACGAGATAGGTCTGCATCCAGCCCTTTAGCCAGCGGGTGCGCTGCCCAATCCACGGCCGCAGCCGCCTCGGCGCTTCCTCCCAGGTGACCGATGGGATGGTCGCGATCTGGCCGCCGCAGCGGGCGATCCGGATGCCGAGATCGGCGTCCTCGGTGACGTTGTAGGCGTCCCAGCCGCCGGCGGCATCGAGGAACGAGCGGCGGAAATGATTCGAGGTGCCGCCGAGCGGCACCGGCAACCGGAACCGCGCCAACGCTGGAAGCAGGCCGGCAAACAGTGCCGAGTACTCGAGCGCGAATTGACGGGTCAACCAGCTCGAGCGGGCGTTATGGATGGCGAGATTTGCCTGCACGCACACTACCTCGGGTCCGCCTTCTGCGAACGCCTGCACCGCCTTGCGCAGTTGCTGCGGATCGGGCACGTCTTCGGCGTCGAACACGGCGATGTAGTCGCCGCGCGCCAATTGCAGCGCGTAGTTCAAGGCCTTGGGCTTGGTGCGGGGCAGGCAATCGGGCACGACCACGATGCGCATGAACGGCGGCAGCATCATCGACCGGGCAACCGCGATCGTCTCCCGGTCGGAGGATTCCAGAACCAGCATGCAGTCGAGCTTGGCGGCAGGATAATCGAGCCGCGACAACGCCTCGACCAGATCCGGCAGCACGGCGAACTCGCGAAACATCGGCACCATCACCGAGTAGGCCGGCAGATCGCCTTCATCGATGCGGCCGGCGCGCTGGCTGGCACCGCCGGGTCCGCGCGCGATCACGGTCAGCAGCACCACGACGCGGAACAGCACCACCAGTAAGAACGGGACGCCGACACACGCCATCAAGACCGCGCGGGTGGCGCTGGGTGCCACCGCGATACCGCCGATGATGAGGCCGATAATGCCGACCACGGTCGCCAGCTGCCATAGCTGGATCGGACCCGCCGCCGAAAGGTCCGGATCGAGCCGCCGCAAGCCGCCAACCGCCTGCTTGAGACGAGCGCCGCGAACCTCCTCGGCCTCCAGGCTGTCGATCACATCGGGTGTCGCCAGGGCAACTTTGCGGCCGCGAGCCTGATGGTCGCGGACGAGTGCGCGCAGAATGCGTGGACCATTGGCGGTGCCATCGACAATCGCAGTGGGCCCGAGCGGTGGCTGACCCGGCCACAGCGCCGGCACGCCGAGATGGGCCGCAACAGCTGCGACGTACGACTGCGAACCGATGGCGCCGCCGGACAGCAAGATTTCGTGTGCTCCGACGTTGAGCTGCCGTGCGAAGTCCTCGGCCCGCGCGATCGCCGCGCCATCGATGCCGGAACCAAGCAGGAAGGCATAGTCGCCATCATGAAATGGCGGTTCGCGATCGCCACGCCGCGGCGCACCGAGGTAGTCGATATCATCGGTGAATCGCGCTACAGGAGTGGTACGCACGTAGGGAGTACATTTCATCTGGATCGCTGGCTGCCGCCGGGTTGTGATCGGCGGCACCATTCGGCCACATCACTAGCTTCTTATTCAGGCCGGCCGCGAGCCCGGTACTCGCCCAGCTTCACCGGCGCTGAACGACGACGGAACCTGCGATGACGACACCTGACGCACAATCGACGCGAGCACTTATGCGGCAGTGGCTATTCGCCATGCTGGCGCTACTTGCGGCTGCTTGCGGCGGGCATCCGGGGCTTGCCCAAAGCGCGCCACCGGCGCCCGAGCCGCCAGTGGTGCCGGTCGAGCGGCGGATACTGCTGCGCTTCCTCACCGAAGCCGAGTTTCCGCCCTTCAACTACTACGATGACGAGGGCATTCTGACCGGTTTCAACGTCGACTTGGCGCGGGCCTTGTGCCTGGAGATGAACGTCGCCTGCGACCTGCAGGTCAAGGCCTGGGAGGAGCTGCTGCCGGCGGCCGCCAAGGGCGAGGTCGACGCCGTCATTGCCGGCCACGTGGTCACGGCGAGGGCCTTGCGGCAGGTCGACTTCACCGACCGCTATTTCCACACCGCCGCCCGTTTTGCCGGCCGTCGCGACGGCGCCAAGCTCGACATCACGCCGGACGGCCTCGAGGGCCGTCGCATCGGCGTCGCCCGCGGCACCGCGCACGAGGCTTATCTCGCCGAGTTCTTCAAGTTCGGTCAGATCCAACCATTCGACAGCGCCGAGCGGGCCCGCGACGCGCTCGCCCAGGGCAAGGTCGACCTGGTGTTCGATGACGGCATCGGCCTCGTGCTGTGGATCAACGGCACCGCCTCGAAGGAGTGCTGCGAGCTGCGCGGCGGGCCGTTCCTGGAGCCGCGCTTCTTCGGCGAAGGGCTGGCGATCGCGGTGCCGAAATCCGATCCGAAGCTCAAGGCCGACCTCAACGCCGCACTGAAACGGGTGCGTGCGAGCGGGCGCTTCGACGAGCTGATGCTGCAGTATTTCCGGACCAGGATTTATTAGGCCGGCCGCCCCGCGACTTGAGGCGCTTGCGCGCTACTTCTTCAATTCGATCTCGATGAACACGAACTCGAAAGCGTTGGCATTGACAACGTTGTGCTCGACGCCTTCGCCCCGGTAGTAGGGCTTGCCGGCAGTGAGCTGTGCCTCGCGGGTGGCCCCGCCCGGCTCCTCCAGCAGCAGCCTGCCGGTGGTCATCGGTACCACCACGTAGTCCATGCCGTGGCGATGCCAACCGGTCTCGGCACCCGGCGCGAAGCGCCATTCGGTTGTCACCGTGCGGTCGTTCTGGATCAGCAATGTCGGCTTGGCCTGGGGGCGTGCGGCTGGCATGAGTTGGCTCCGATGCGGCTTTGGGTGTTGCTGGCAGATGCATAGTGCTTATCCTGCCAGTGCCGAGCCGATTGCAAGCGGGGCGGCCATCCACATGGTGAAAACGCAACAAAATGCCGCCGCAGCCCTGTCCGGTACGCTCGCGATGCCGTGTCAGTCGGGCCCAAGTAAATCGGCATCCTTCAGCAAAGGAATTGTGAACCCATGACCGCCGCCAAATTGCCTGCCCGCACCGACACCGTCGTGCTGTTCGCCCATGCCGCCTATCGTCTTGGCGACGCATTTGCGCGGCGAAATACCGGGATCCGCTACTTCGAGGCCCGCAACCCCGACGAGGTGCTGGAGCGGATCGCCGACGCCAACGTCATCACGGTCTCGATGATGTGGCGCAACGACTGGCTGGACAAGGCGCCCAAGCTCGCGCTGGTACAATCGGTCAGCGCCGGCATGAATCAGTTCGACATCGCCCGCTTCAAGTCGGCCGGCGTGCGGCTCGCCAGTGCACAGGGGGTCAATGCCCGTGCGGTCGCCGAGCATGCGATCGCGCTGATCCTGAGCCTCAGCCGGCAACTGCATCTGGCGCGGGACAACCAGCACAACAAATTCTGGCGCGGCATGATCGGCGATCCGGGCTCGCGCGAGGACGAGCTGCAGGGCAAGACGGTGTTGATCGCTGGTCTGGGCGGTATCGGCAGCAGGCTCGCACAACTGGCCAAGGCGTTCGACATGAAGGTCATCGGCACCCGGCGTGATCCATCGAAGGGCGCGGCCGGTGCCGACGAGGTGTTCGCCGACACCGATCTCGCGAAGGTTCTGCCGCGCGCCGACTTTGTCGTGTTGGCCTGCCCGATCACGCCCGAGACCACCAATCTGATGAACGCGGCAGCGTTCGCTTCGATGAAGCCCGGCGCCAAGCTCATCAACGTCGCGCGCGGCGCCGTCGTCGATGAGCCGGCGCTGATAGCGGCGCTGCAGTCGGGCAGGCTCGGCGCCGCCGGCATAGATGTGACGGTCGAGGAACCGCTGGCGTTGTCGTCGCCGCTGTGGTCCATGCCGAACGTCATCGTCACCCCACACACCGCCGGCGAGACCGCTGCCTACGAGGAGAACGTGATCGATATACTGCTCGAGAACATCGCCCGGCTCGAGCGCGGCGAGACCCGCCTGCGCAACGAGTTCGCGTGATGGTCAGGGATTCAGCGCTGCAACAACACTTCGGGATTGACCACGTGTTGCGGCGCCTTGCCGTGCAGGATCGCCGACATGTCGTCCGCCATCGACTTGAAGATGCGTGTCATTGCCGCTCGCGTGGTCGCAATCGCATGCGGCGAGGTCAGGCAATTGGGGTTGGCGAACAGCGGATGCGCGGTGTCGGGCGGCGACGGATCGAATACGTCGAGTGCGGCGCCGGCCAGGCGGCCGCTACGCAGCGCGGCGTCAATGCAATCCAGGCTTTCGACGACACCGCCGCGAGCAAGGTTGAGGAAATAGGCGCCGGGCTTCACGCCCTGCAATCGTTGGGCATTGATCATGCCCTTGGTCTCGGCTGTCATCGGGCAATGCATCGAGATGAAGTCTGACTGACGCAGCAGGTCATCGAGCGCGACCAGGCGCGCGCCACGCGCCGCACCTTCTTGCGCCGTCAGGTAGGGATCGTAGGCGATGACGGTCATATCGAACGGCTTGGCCATCGCAGCGACCAGCCGGCCGATGCGGCCGAGCCCGATGATGCCGAGGGTCCTGCCGTCGAGGTCGCCGCCCTGCACCTCGTATCTGCTCTTCCAGTTGCCGGCCTTGAGCTGCTGATCGAAGAACAGCATGCGTTTACTCAGCGCCAGCATGAAACCGATCGCGGCCTCGGCCACGGCGCGGGCGCCGGCACCCGGCGTATAGACCACCGGGATGCCGCGTCGGGTCGCGGCAGCGATATCGACCGTGTCGTAGCCGACGCCGGTGCGGCCGATGACGCGCAAGGCGTCGGCCTTGTCGATCACCGCCGCGGTGATCGGCGCGGCACCGCGCACGACGAGCGCGACGACGCCATCCATCATGCCGGCGATGGTCGCCTCCTGGATGTCGGGCGCGATCTTCAACGTGCCGAACTCGGCAAGCGCGGCGGTGGCATAGTCGTCGATCGGCGCGGTCGCCAGAACAATGGAGTTGGACATGGAGAGGTCTCCAATCGATCAAAGTCGGTCAATCGGACGTCGGCATCCGGCGCCGCATCAAGCGGGCGAGCAGCGGCCAGATCAGGAACGCCACCGCGACCAGCATAAGCGTGGAGACGAGCGCGTTCGACCAGAAAATCGCCAGTGAACCCTTCGACATGATCATCGACTGGCGGAAGGCGTCTTCGGCCTTGTCGCCGATCACCATGGCCAGCACCAGGGGTGCGATCGGGTAATCGAGTTTCTTGAAGGCATAGCCGATGAAGCCGAACAGCAGCGCCAGCCACAGATCGAACGGCCGGCCGGCGATGGTGTAGGCGCCGATGAAGCACACCACCACGATCGCCGGTCCGATCACCGCGAACGGAATGCGCAGGATCGAGGCGAACAGCGGTACCGTCGTCAGCACCAGGATTACCGCGACGACGTTGCCGAGGTACATGCTGGCGATCAGCCCCCACACGAAATCGGGCTTCTCGATGAACAGCATCGGCCCTGGGTTCAAGCCCCAGATCATCAAGCCGCCGAGCATCACGGCCGAAGTCGCCGAGCCCGGCAGGCCGAGCGCCAGCATCGGCAGCATGGCGCTGGTGCCGGCGGCGTGGTCGGCGGTTTCCGGCGCGATGATGCCATCCGCCTCACCGCTGCCGAACTTGTCGCCGTTGCGCGAGAACCGCCTGGCAAGGCCATAGCTCATGAACGAGGCCGCGGTCGGCCCGCCCGGCGTGATGCCCATCCAGCAGCCGACGGCGGCGCTGCGGATCAGCGTCACCCAGTGGCGCGGCATGGCGAGGGCAGTGCGCAGCACATCGCGCGGGGTGACGCGGGCGTGCAGGCCCCGCAAATTGAGGCCCTCTTCGATCGTCAGCAGCAGTTCGCCGATGCCGAACAAACCGATCACGGCGACCAGGAAGCTCACCCCCGACAGCAGCTCGTCAAAGCCGAAGGTCAGCCGCAGGCTGCCCGAAACGGAATCCATGCCGACGGCTGCCAGCGCAAAGCCGATGCCGATCGATACCGCGGTTTTCAGTGGCGGCGCGCCGCTCAAGCCGACGAAGCTCGCGAAGGCGAGAAAATAGACCGCGAAGAACTCCGGCGAGCTGAATTTCAGGGCGAACGTCGTCACCCAGCCCGATAGCAGCGTGATCAGGATGACGCCGGCGAGCGCGCCGAAGCCGGCCGACAGGAACGCGTAGCTAAGCGCCTCGGTCGCGCGGCCCTGCTGCGCCATCGGATAACCATCGAAGGTGGTCGCGACCGACGACGGCTCGCCAGGTATGTTGAACAAGATCGACGTGGTCGAGCCGCCGAACAGCGCGCCCCAGTACATGCTGGTGAGCAGGATGATCGCCGCCACCGGGTCCATGCTGAAGGTCAACGGCAGCAGCAGCGACACGCCGTTTGGCGCTCCGAGTCCCGGTAGTACACCGACCAGAATGCCGAGCAGCACGCCGACGATCATCAGGGCTATGTGATACCAGGTCAGCGCGACGGAGAAGCCATGCATCAGGTTGGCAAGGCTTTGCATCGCTCAAAGTCCCAGTGCCGCTTCGAGCGGCCCCTTGAGCATGCCGACCTGGAATGTGCGCTCGATCAAGAGATAGAAGAACACCGGCAGGCCGACGGCGATGATCGAGGCTCTGGCCCATGAGTAGCCGTTCTGGAACACCAGCGTCGCGAACATGTAGAGCGCGGTGCCGACGTAGAGGCCGAGCAGTAGGCTGATGATCACGAATCCGACCATCGGCAGCGCGAAACCGGCAACGAGCTTCAATTGTTGCCGGCTGACGAATGCCGCTTGGCCTGCAGCCCGAGAAGCGCCATGCAGCAGCGCCGTCAACGCATTGCCGATGCTGGCGAGCGCAATCAGCAGGCCGATTGCGAACGGAAACGTGCCTGGCTGTGGGCCGGACGGGCTCCAGCCGATGCCATATTCGGCGGCGCCGATCATCGTCGCCAAACCGAACAGCGCTGTCAGGGTCGCCATGCCGACTTCGGCAGACCGGCGGGTGATCATGTCAGCCTCCGCGTCGCCGGCATGGTCGCCATCACTTCACGATCCAGCCTTCGCGTTCGAACACCTCGCGCGAATTCTTTTCGTCAGCAGCGACGAACGCCTTCATCTCGTCGCCGGCGAGGAAGCGGCCGGTCTGCACCGTGCGGGTGATGTAGTCCTTCCATTCGTCGCTCTCGCTGACCTTCTTGAGGACGCCGGCATAGAAGGCCACCGCGTCGGCGGGTGCGCCGGCCGGCAGCCACACCGTGCGCGGCATCTGGAACTGATCGATCGGGATGCCCTGCTCCTTGCAGGTCGGGATATCCTGCCAGCCCTGGGTGGCGGTGACATTCGACCCTTTCGGCAGACGGGTGGGGCTGAACACACACAGCGGCCGCACCTGGCCGGCCTTCCACTGACCGATGCTCTCGTTCGGGTTGTTGGTGTTGCTATCGACGTGGCCGCCGGCAAGCTGGGTGCCGGCCAGTGCGCCGCCCTGGAACGGTACATAGATGAACTTTGCCCCCGTCACCGCCGAAATCATGCTGGTCAGCGTCTGATCGGTGTCCTTCGACTGGCTGCCGCCCATCTTGAAGGTTTCGGGCTTGGCCTTCACCGCCGCGAGGTATTCGCTACTGGTCTTGTAGGGAGCGTCGTCCTTGACCCACAGCAGGAACTCGTCGAGCGCGAGCGTCGCAACCGGCGTCAGGTCGGAGAACTTGTAGCCGAGCTTCGCCACGTAGGGCAGCAGATAGGCATTGTTGGTGCCGAAGATCACCTTGTGCGGATCGCCGGCGGAAGTCTTGGCGGTCAGATACCCTTCGGCACCGCTGCCACCGCCCTTGTTGACGACCACCATCGGCTGTTCGATCAGCTTGTACTTGGTGATGATCGACTGGATCATGCGGGTGAAATTGTCGGTGCCGCCGCCGGGCGAGGAGGTCACCACGAACTCGATCGGCTTCGACGGCTGCCAGGCGAGCGCCGGCGCCGAAAGGGCCGCGAGTGCCGACAAGGCGCTTGCTGCTATAGCTGCAATCCTCATGATTGTTCCTCCGGACAGGTGGGCATCGGTCCCTTCCGGCGTCTCGACCGTTGCCTCAGGTCTGTTATCGCCGGACGGATGCGGGTTGCTCAGCCCGTACCATGCACCCCGTTGCCATTCAAGTATGCTGCATGCAACATGCAGGTGGAAGACGAGGGTCGTCATGAACTACCATTCCCGCTACGCAGCTATCCGACAGCCAATCGAAACGTGCATCGTCGGCGGTGGTGCGTTCGGACAGAGCTTCCTGGCACAGGCACGCTTCATCCGGTTGGTATCGGCGCGGATCGCGGTTGATCTCACTGCCGCAGCTGCGGCGCTTGCGCTTGCGGCGGCAGGCATCGAAAAGAACCGCATTCGTGCGTGTGAAAGTGCAGCCGAGGCCAAGGCGGCGTGGGACGCCGGTCACTTCGTTGCCGCCGGCAACCTGGAAACGGTGATCGGGCTGCCGTTCCAGATGCTTGTCGAGGCGACGGGGCATCCGGAGGCGGCGGCGCGGCACGCCCTGCTCGCCATTACGGAAAAGCGCCACGTGCTGCTCGTGACCAAGGAGACCGACAGCGTCGCCGGGCCGATGCTGGCGCGACTGGCGCGCGAGGCTGGCGTCGGCGTGACACCGGTCGACGGCGACCAGCCGAGCCTGCTGATCGATCTCATTACCTGGGGTGAGACACTCGGCTTCGAGATCATCGCGGCGGGCAAGTCGAGCGAGTATGATTTCGTTTTCGATCGCGCGAACGGCACCGTGACGAGCAATGGTGTCATCGCGGTAATGCCGCAGCTAGCTGGCGCCTGGCATCCGGGCGACCGGTCGCTGCGCGAGGTCGCCGTCGCCCGCGCCGCGATCCTGCGCACCGCCTATCCGCTCAAGGCCGTACCCGACTTGTGCGAGATGACGCTGGTCGCCAACGCCACCGGCTTCGCCGCCGACACGCCGCCGTTCCACGCGCCGGTCGCTCGCATCCCCGAGGTCGCGGCGCTGTTGTCGACCTCGCAGCGCGATGGCCTGCTGCGTGGCGGCCGGCGCCTCGACGTGTTCCATCATCTGCGCGCAACCGACGAGGCGAGCTTCGCCGGCGGCGTGTTCATCGTCGTCGCCTGCCAAGACCGGACGAGCTGGCAAGTACTGGCCGAAAAGGGCCACGCCGTCAGCGCCGATGGTGCGACCGCGATGGTCTACCTGCCGCGCCATCTGCTCGGCCTCGAAGCCGCGACCAGTATCCTCGACTTGGGCGGACTAGGCGTGTCCGGCTACGGCAACGACTACCGTCCACGCATGGATCTGGTGGCGGTCGCAACCCGCGATCTGCCGGCCGGCACGGCACTCGACGCCCGCGGCCATCACCACACCATCGACGGCGTCACCGCCGAGATGCGGCCAGCGAGCCCGATCAAGGCCGATCGCACGACACCCTATTACCTGGTGGCGAACCGGCGGCTGGCGCGCGTAGTGCGTGCAGGTGAAGCCATTCGCCTGTCCGATCTTGCGATTGACGACGGCTCGTCGCTGTTGGCACTGCGCTATCGGCAAGACGAGGCATTCGCGGGCGCGTGATCAGGCAATCGCGCCGGCCGGTTGACATTGACCGGCACGCGATGCGCATGTAGGCCAAAATGCCGGCAAATGCATTCGACCGCGGGAAGGAAAGGAAGTTCGACGCGCTTGGCCCCGACTTGCAGACGGCGCTGACCTCGGCCGCCTCCGAGCTTGCCATCGCGCAACGCAAGATGAACGAGGACAGCGAGGGCTCGAGCCTCGAGGCCTGAAGAAGGCCGGCATGCAGGTGGTCGAGCAGCCCGATCGCGACTCCTTTGCCAAGATCGTCACCGAGGAAGTGCGCAAGGAGTTCGTCGCCAAGTTCGGCTCCGATACGCTCGATGCCATCCTCAAGGCCGCATGAGGCGCGTTATGCAGATCATCGATCTTTCAATGCCGATCGGCCCGCATTTCAGGTGGCCGACGGAAACCCCGATCAAGGGCAACATTGCCGCTGGCGACCAGTTCCGCGTCACCCGGCTGCACGCCACCTGTCATGGCTTCTCACATGTCGACGCGCAGGCGCACATCCTTGCCAACGCGCCGACGATCGAGGCGACGCCGCTGGGCCAAGTGGTCGGCCCGGCGCGTGTGCTGGACCTGCGTGACGTGCGGCCAATGGAGGAGATCGGCGCCGAGCGGTTGGCGAAGATCGATCCGGGCGGACCGGAGGGCGAGATCTTGCTGTTGTCGTCGGGCTGGGACCGGCAGCGAGATTGGAGTACGCGCGAGTTCTGGCTCGATGCGCCGTGGCTCAACCGCTCGGCAGCGGAATGGCTCGCGGCACGCCGTCCGACGGCAATCGCCTTCGACTTCCCGCAGGACTTCCCGATCCGCCTGCTGCTCGACAACAAGCACGTCGCCTTTGACCAGCACGTCACCCACGACGTCTGCCTCAGGCAGGGCATCACCCTGATCGAGTACCTCGTCAATACGACTGCAATTCCCGGGCCGCGCACGTTCCTGTGCGCCGCGCCACTGAAGATCCCCGGCGCCGACGGTGCACCCTCGCGCGTCTACGCCATCGAGGGCGTAACGGTGGCTTGAGGTCGCCACTCGCTCTTATCGTCCGGCAGCGAGTTCGCGCGCGATCAACATCTTCTGCACCTCGTTGGTGCCGTCGTAGATCTGGAACACGCGCATGTCGCGCCAGAATTTCCCTACCGGATAGCTTTCGAGAAAGCCGTAGCCGCCGTGGATCTGGATCGCGGCGGATGTCACCTCCTCCGCCATCTGCGAGGCGAACAGCTTGGCCATCGAGGCTTGCTTGATGCAGGGCGTGCCGGCGTCTTTGAGGGCGGCGGCATGGAGATACATCTGCCGCGCCACCTCGATCTTGGTCGCCATGTCGGCGAGCGTGAAACTGATCGCCTGATGTTCGATGATTATCTTGCCGAAGGTCTCGCGCTCGCGGGCGTAGGCAAGCGCCGCATCGAAGGCCGCCTGTGCCACGCCGACCGACTGCGCGGCGACGCCGATGCGGCCGTTGTCGAGGCTGGCGAGGGCGATCCGCAAGCCATCGCCCTCGGCGCCGAGCCGGTCCTCGGCCGGGATCTCGAGATTATCGAGTGCGATCTCGCAGGTGTCGTTGCTGCGGTGGCCGAGCTTGTCCTCGACGCGGGTGACATTGTAGCCGGGCACGTCGGTTCGGGTGAGGAAGCACGAGATGCCGCGCTTGCCGGCGTCCGGGTCTGTCACCGCCAGCACCATGGCGACCTTCGCACTCTTGCCGGACGTGATGAAGCACTTGGTGCCGTTCAAAACATAGCGATCGCCGCGCCTGCGGGCTTGGGTCTTGAGGTTTGCGGCGTCGGACCCGGCCTGCGGCTCGGTGAGCAGGATGGCGCCGCCCGCTTGGCCGCTGGCGGCCGAGCGCAGCCATCGTTGCTTTTGCGCGTCGGTGCCAAAACCATGCACCGCGGCACAATAGGGCGAGTTGGTCGCGGCGACCATGTTGGCGACGCCGGCATCGCCGTAGGAGATCTCCTCCATGATCAACACATAGGACACGAAATCGGCGCCGGCACCGCCCCAGCTTTGCGGCACGCACACGCCAAATAAGCCGAGCTTGCCCATCCGCTCGAGAACATCGAGCGGGGTATGGCGGCGGCGGTCCCAGTCGGCCGCGTGAGGCACGATTTCGCGTCGCGTGAATTCGCGAGCGACGTCGCGCAACTCGATCTGTGATCCGTTGAGAAGCATCGGGCGCTGATCCGTGATCAATGGACAACGACCATGGCACTCGGCGCGACGACGGGTCAATGCGCCGCTCGATGCCCTACTCGCGGAGCCGGTCGTCGAAGTATCGGCGCCAGAGCTGCTCGCCGACGGTGCAATCGATCTTCGGCTGGTCGGCGACGCGAATGAACTGCAGCGGCGGATCGATGCCGGCGATCTCGATCAGCAATTTTTGCCGGGTGGCGGAGGCGAATTCGGTCTTTTCGCGGATGGGAAGCATGAATGACCCCGGCCCGCCGATTACGCATTGGGCGTAATACTCGTCGAGGTTGGCGATGTCGAACATGCTGCCGGGGCCGCCTGGCCGCAGCAGAATCGGCAGGCCGTTGATGACGATGCCCTTGCCCACCAGTTCGTCGCGCATTGGCCCGACCGGCGGGCCGGAGTTATTGGGCCCGTCGCCGGAGACGTCGATCACGCGCCGCTCGCCCTTGAAACCGCCCTGGCCAAACTGCTTGTCCGAGATATCGAGGGCGCCCGACACCGATGTCCGCCGGTGCCTGGAAATCGGCGCCTGCGACAGCTTGGCGGCAAGCGCTTCGGCGGTGGCAGGCCCATCGACAACCGTCCAGGGGACGACGATCTGGGTAATGCCCCAGCCGGCCCACTCGATGTAGGTGACGGCGATGCGGCGGTGTGCGCCTGATTGGATCGCCTTGATGATTTCCGGGTCGCGGAACGCCTCAACGTAGCCATCACGTTGCAAGCGTTGCTCGTCGATATCCATCGAATATGAGACGTCGACCGCGAGGACCAGTTCGAGATCGACCGGCTGCTGGGCGCCGGCAGGCCCGGCGAAGCTCGTCCATGCGAATACAACCAGCATGGCGAGGGCTGCGATCAGCCCGCGCGCGGCAACCGCTCGGCGCGTAAACAATATCGGCATGCTCACAATAATGGCATGCTTGCTGCGACATGGCAAAGCGAGCAAAAGCGGATTTCTGCTGGCGTCAGGCGATCATGCCGGCAAACAGCAGCAAGAGGCCGATGCCGCCGAGGCCGCCGGCCGCCCAAAGCAGTGCCACCATGCCGGTGATGATCGAGGCCGACGCCAGCACGATCGCGATCTGGAAGGCGCCGGTGGCGAACTCGAAGCGGACGTGCTTGCGGCCATACTTGTCGCGCTCGTGCTCGGCCTCCTTGGCGCGCTCGATCAGCTCCTTGCGGCCCTCGCCCGGCTCGAACTTGCCGGTCTCCTTCTTGGTCTTCGGGTCGACGATCGTCTTGCCCGGCTCGCTCTCGTAGCGGGCGGCGGTGGCCTTCCATTTGGCGACGCGGTCCTGCATAGCTTTCTTCTGCGCCGGATCGGCGACGCCCGAGTGCGACCAATTCCATCTCCTCGGCGAAATTCTCGGTCACCGTCTTGCGCATCGTCTTGGCCTGGTAGAATGCCCACAGGTTCGAGGCTTCGATATTCGATTGCAACGTGTGCGTCTGCGCCTTCTGACCGAAGATCTCGGACACCGCGAGCAGCAACGCCAGGATCGAGATCACCAGCGCGACCGTCTTGTTGCCCTCGCCGTGCTCGTGTGGTGCGTGCCCGCTCATGATAATCTCTCCAATGTAAGCCTCAGACGCGCCGACGGACGGTGCGCATCTGCGTCACCGCCCGTCGAAACGGCTTTACACCCGACCCATGCCAACAGGACAGATCGAGCGCAAGCGAATTTGATTGAACACGTAAAGATGAAGCCATCACGACGGCTTTGTGACGGCTTCCTCGATTTGGCTAGAACAGCCCTTCGATGTGACCGGCCTCGTTGAGGCGGATGACTTCGGCGCTCGGCACCTTGGGCAGGCCCGGCATGGTCATGATGTCGCCGGTGACGACCACCACGAACTCGGCGCCGGCCGAAAGCCTGAGCTCGCGCACCGGCACGATGTGGCCGGTCGGCGCGCCGCGCTTGTTCGGATCGGTCGAGAACGAGTATTGGGTCTTGGCCATGCAGACCGGCAGATGGCCATAGCCCGCCGCTTCGAGTTCCTTGAAGCGGGCCTCGACCGAGGCATCGCAGGCGATATCGGCGCCGCGATAGATCTCGGTGACGATGGTCTTGACCTTGTCGCGCAGTGGCATCGCGTCCGGATAGAGCGGCTTGAACTTCGCCTCGCCCTTCTCGCAGACCTCGACCACGTGCCGGGCGAGCTCCTCGACGCCGGCGCCACCGTCGGCCCAGTGCGTGCACAGGAATGCCTTCGCGCCCATGCGCTCGGCCGACGCCTTGACCGCCGCGATCTCGGCGTCGGTGTCGGTGACGAACTTGTTGATCGCGACGATCGGCTTGACGCCGAACTTCGACACGTTCTCGATGTGCCGTTCCATGTTGACACAGCCCTTGGCGACCGCCTCGACGTTCTCTTGCTTGAGCGCGTCCTTGGCGACGCCGCCGTGCATCTTGAGGGCGCGGATGGTGGCGACGATGACGGCGGCGGACGGCTTGAGGCCGGCCTTGCGGCACTTGATGTCGAAGAACTTCTCGGCACCGAGGTCGGCACCGAAGCCGGCTTCGGTCACGACGTAGTCGCACAGCTTGAGCGCGGTCTGGGTCGCGAGCACCGAATTGCAGCCGTGCGCGATGTTGGCGAATGGCCCGCCGTGGATGAATACCGGGTTGTTCTCCAGGGTCTGCACCAGGTTCGGCATCAGCGCGTCCTTGAGCAGCACGGTCATGGCGCCGTCGCCCTTCAGTTCCCGCGCGTAGACCGGCTTTTTCTCGCGCGTATAGCCGACCACGATCTTGCCGATGCGGCGCTCGAGGTCCTTGAGGTCGGTCGCCAGGCAGAAGATCGCCATGATCTCCGAGGCCACCGTGATGTCGAAGCCATCCTCGCGCGGGAAGCCGTTGGCCGTGCCGCCGAGCGAATTGACGATCGAGCGCAGCGCGCGGTCATTCATGTCCATGACGCGGCGCCAGGCGACGCGGCGCTGGTCGATGCCGAGGGCATTGCCCCAGTAGATGTGGTTGTCGAGCAAGGCGGCGAGCAGGTTATGCGCCGAAGTGATGGCGTGGAAGTCGCCGGTGAAGTGCAGGTTGATGTCTTCCATCGGCACCACCTGGGCATAGCCGCCGCCGGCGGCGCCACCCTTGACGCCGAAGCAGGGTCCGAGGGACGGCTCGCGCAGGCAACTCATGGCGCGCTTGCCGATGCGATTGAGGCCGTCGCCGAGGCCGACGGTGGTCGTGGTCTTGCCTTCGCCGGCCGGCGTCGGGTTGATCGCGGTGACCAGGATCAGCTTGCCGTCCTTGCGGCCCTTCACCGAGTTGATGAAGTCGAACGAGATCTTGGCCTTGGTCGGGCCGTAGTGCAGCAGCGCGTCGGCCGGAATGTCGATCTTCTTGGCAACTTCGGCGATCGGCTTCATCTTGGCGGCGCGCGCGATCTCGATATCGCTGCCGACGGTCTTGGCTGTCACTGGCGGTTCTCCGGTCTTGGGTTTCTTGGGCGCCGGCGGCGGGGCCGGCTTGTAGGCATCGAACGTGTCGCCGACCTTGAGGCCGGCGCTGGTTGCGTACTCGGCGGCCGCGATCTTCTTGGTGTCGGCGGACTTCACGCGCTTGGCGAGTATGGCGCCGCCGTCGGCTGCAATCCTGATTCCATCCGCCCCGATGGCGATGATCTGGCCAGGCTTGCCGTCGCCCGGCACCTTGGCGGCATCGAAGATCTGCAGCTCGGTGCCCTTGATAACGGCCCAGGCACCCGGTGCCGGATTTGCCGCGCGGATGATGTTGTAGACTTCCGCGACCGGCTTCGAGAAATCGAGCTGGGCATTGTCGCGCTTGAACCAGCTCTCGTAGGTCTTCTTCGAATGGTCCTGGGCGACTTTCGGTGCCTTGCCGGCGCGGACGAGATCGACCGACTCCATCATGGCGTCGACGCCGAGCGGAAACAGCTTTTTGAAGTAGACGTCGCCGAGCGTCTCGTCGGGGCCGATGTCGACGGTCTTCTGCATTAGTATCGGGCCCTCATCGAGGCCCTCGTCCGGCCAGAAGATGGTGAGGCCGGTCTGCTTCGAGCCCCAGGCGATGGGCCAGTTTATCGAAGACGGTCCGCGATGCAGCGGCAGCAGTGAGGGGTGATATTGGATGGTGCCGAGCGTCGGCGCATCGATGACCGGCTGCGGCACGAACAGCGTCACATAGGCCATGACGCACAGGTCGGGCTTGAACGACTTCATCAGCTCGAGTGCTTCCGGCGTCTTCCAGCTCTTCGGCTGGTGCACGGGAAGGCCCTTCTCACGTGCGTACACCGCGCAAGGGTCCTGCGGCCGACCTTCCTTGTCGGGTGCGCAGAACACCGCAACGACGTTCTCGCCGCGCTCGAGCAGCTTCTCCAGAACCGCCTTGCCGAAAGCTTCCTGGCCGTGGACGACGATACGCATTGTGGGTGTTCCCTCGGGTATAAGTGCAGACGGGAGTAGGGAGTGGGGAATAGGGAGTAGGAAGACGAGCGGGAGCGGGATAGGGCGCCATTACAAAGCCGGCTCTGCGAATTTTTTCTTCGCTACTCCCTATTCCCTACTCCCCATTCCCTCATTTCTTTACCGGCTCGGTGCAACCGCTGGCCTTGATGCTGGCGATCTCGTCGGGCGTATACTTGAGTACCTGGGCGAGGATCTCGTCGGTGTGCTCGCCGAGCAGCGGCGAACGCTTGACGTCCGAAGGCGACGCCGACAGCTTGATCGGGTTGCCGACCGACAGGTACTTGCCGCGCTTGGGGTGATCGACCTCGACGACCGTGCCGGTGGCACGCAGCGATTGGTCTTCCGCCAGCTCCTTCATCGACAGGATCGGCCCGCTCGGGATGTCGAGCGGATTGCAGATCTGCATGACCTCGAACTTGGTCTTGGTCATCGTCCACTGTTCGATGCGACCGAAGATCTCGTTGAGGCGAGGCAGCCGCGCCGCCGGCTTGGCGTAGTCCGGGTGCGTCTTCCAGCCGGGCTCGCCGATGACATCGCACACCTTCTCCCAGACCGCCGCCTGGGTGATGAAATAGATGTAGGCATTGGGGTCGCTCTCCCAGCCCTTGCACTTGAGGATGCGGCCCGGCTGGCCGCCGCCCGAGTCGTTGCCGGCGCGCGGCACCGCATCGCCGAACGGGACGCCCTCGCCGTACTGGCTGTATTCCGTCAACGGCCCGTGCGCCAGCCGCTGCTGATCGCGCAGCTTGACGCGACACAGATTGAGCACGCCGTCCTGCATGGCGCAGGTGACCTTCTGGCCCTCGCCGGTGACGGTGCGCTGGAACAGCGCCGTGACGATGCCGAGGGCGAGATGCAGGCCGGTGCCGCTGTCACCGATCTGGGCGCCGGTGACGAGTGGCAGGCCGTCGCGGAAGCCGGTGGTCGAGGCGGCGCCGCCGGTGCACTGGGCGACATTCTCGTATACCTTGCAGTCCTCGTAGGGGCCGGGGCCGAAGCCCTTGATCGAAGCCACGATCATGCGCGGGTTCAAGGCATGAATCGTCTCCCACGGGAAGCCCATGCGGTCGAGCACGCCGGGGCCGAAGTTCTCGACCAGCACATCGCACTCCTTGATCAGCCGTTCGAGCACGCCCTTGCCGGTCTTGTTCTTGGTGTCGAGGGTGATCGAGCGCTTGTTGTGATTGAGCATGGTGAAATAGAGCGCATCGGCGTTGGGCACGTCCATCAGCTGGCCGCGGGTGATGTCGCCGACGCCGGGCCGCTCGACCTTGATCACGTCGGCGCCGAACCAGGCCAGCAGCTGCGTGCATGTCGGGCCCGACTGCACATGCGTGAAGTCGAGGATGCGGATGCCTCCAGGGCTTTCATTGCGTGCTCCTGCTGATATGTCTTGAACTTGTTTGATGGAATTTGCTTCGGAACCTTATTCATCAGGAAAGCAAAGACATTACCTCGGATGAGACCGTGTCGGGCACTTGCGCCTGACATGGCGTACACAGCGCCATCGATGAACTCATGCCGCATCTGGCCATCATTATCCGACGCCAAATATTCAGCCGCGGAAATATGGGTGAACTTCCTCGCTGTTACCGACATGGCAAATGCCTTCTATCTTCCTCGGGACTCCTGGCTTTCTTGAATGATTCTAAGTTCTTCTTGCCGACCACGCTCTGCGGATTGAGATTGCCGATGCGGCCGCTCTCGGTGCCGGCCTTCTCGTCGATGACGGCATTGATCAGCGTCGGCTTGCCGCGATCCAGGGCCGCGTTGACCGCCCGCGCCAAGCTCGTCCGGGCTCGTCGCATTGACGCCGACGCCGCCGAAAGCTTCCATCATCACGTCGTAGCGCGCATCCTTGACGAACACGGTGGTCGCGACGTCGTCGCCGCCCGACGGGTTCTTGTCGGTGCCGCGATAGATGCCGCCGTTGTTGAACACCACCACGCAGACCGGCAGCTTGTAGCGGCAGATGGTTTCGATCTCCATGCCGGAGAAGCCGAAGGCGCTGTCGCCCTCGACCGCGAGCACCGGTTTGCCGGTCTCGATCGCGGCGGCGACGGCATATCCCATGCCGATGCCCATGACGCCCCAGGTGCCGACGTCGAGGCGCTTGCGTGGCTGGTAGATGTCGATGATCGAGCGCGCGAAATCGAGCGTGTTGGCGCCTTCGTTGACGAGGATGGTGTCAGGCCGCTCCTTGATGATCCGCTTCAACGCGCCGAGCGCGCCATGGTAGTCCATCGGCACGTTGTTGTTCTGTAGCCTCGGCGCCATCTTGGCGACGTTGCCGTCGACCTTCTCGCGCACCATGCCAGTCCAGGCAGCCGGCGCCTTTGGCCAATTATCACCCATGCCCTTGAGCAGGGCTGAGACACTGGAGGCGATGTCGCCGACGACGGGTGCCGCGATCTCGATGTTCGAATCCATCTCCTTCGGATCGATGTCGATTTGGACGAACTTCTGGGTGCCGGCCGCCCCCCACGTCTTGCCCTTGCCGTGCGACAACAGCCAGTTGAGCCGTGCGCCGATCAGCATCACGACGTCGGCTTCCTTGAGCACGGTCGAGCGCGCCGCGGCGGCCGATTGCGGGTGGGTATCGGGCAGCAGGCCCTTGGCCATGCTCATCGGCAGGTAGGGGATGCCGCTCTTTTCGACGAAGGCGCGGATGTCGGCGTCGGCCTGGGCGTAGGCGGCGCCCTTGCCGAGGATGATCAGCGGCTTCTTGGCGGATTTCAGCAGGCTGAGCGCGCGCGCGACCAATTCAAACGACGGGATACTGGCCGGTGCCGGATCGACCACTTTGACGAGGGACCTCTTTCCCGCGTCGGCATCCATCACCTGCCCGAACAGTTTGGCCGGCAGGTCGAGGTAGACGCCGCCCGGACGGCCCGAGCAGGCCGCGCGAATGGCCCGTGCCACGCCGATGCCGATGTCGGCTGCGTGCAGCACGCGGAAGGCAGCCTTGCACACCGATTTCGCGACGGCGAGCTGGTCCATCTCCTCATAATCGCCCTGTTGCAGATCGACGATCTCACGCTCGGACGAGCCGCTGATCTGGATCATCGGGAAGCAGTTGGTGGTGGCGTGCGCCAGCGCGGTGAGGCCGTTGAGGAAGCCCGGCGCCGACACCGTCAGGCACACGCCCGGCTTCTGCGTCAGGAAGCCGGCGATCGATGCCGCATAGCCGGCGTTCTGCTCGTGCCGGAACGAGATGACCCGCATGCCCTGGGCTTGCGCGAAACGGCCGAGGTCGGTGATCGGGATGCCCGGCACACCGTAGATCGTGTTGATCCCGTTGAGCTTGAGCGCGTCGATGACGAGATGGAAGCCATCGGTCAGGTTCTGCGATTGTGTATCTGACGACATTTTTGCAACCTCTCCTGTTTCCCCATCGAAGAATTTTTTTGACTTTGGCGAGCATCTTGCGGGCAGCCCGCCGCGGGCCTTCGCTTCAATCCATGTCAGCTCAGTCTATATCGACGAACCGCTCCACGTGATCTCGAAGCTTCAAGGTGTGCTCGCGCACCAGCCGCTCGGCGCGCTCGGTGTCGCGCGCCTCGAGTGCCGCCACGATCTCGGTGTGATCGGCGATCGAGCGCTTGGCGCGGTCCTTCTCGACGATCGTACGTTGGCGGATCGCCCGCACGTGGAAGAACAGCTTGTCGGTCATTTCCGCCACTAGGGCGCACTTCGACAGCGCAATGATCGCCTGGTGAAAACGGATGTTGGCGTCGGAGTATTCGCCGAGCTTCAGGGCGATGGCGTCGGAGGAGAAGGTATCGACGAGGGCGTGCAGGCCGGCGAGTTCAGCGTCGGTCGCGACCTGGGTCGCGAGCCTAGCCGCCATGCTTTCGAGCGCCGCCCAGACCGTGATCATTTCCAGCACCTCGGCCTTGGTGCGGCGCACGATGTAGATGCCTCGGCGCGGCACGATGCGCACCAGGCCCTCCTGGTCGAGCTGGGCCAGCGCCTCGCGCAGCGGCGTGCGGCTGACCCCGAAATTGGCCGAGAGAGCCCGCTCGTCAAGCCGCAATTCGGCGTCGGGAGCGTAGATGTTCAGCTCCATGATCGCCGCGCGCAGGGCCTCGTAGGCACGCACCTTCAGGCTCTGCGGCTCACCGATCGGCATTATCTTGAGTTGTGTGCTCGTCATCGTTGGCGACCTGTGTGCTGCATTGCGGGAACATGCAGAACTCGACCGAAAGTCAGTAGGGCAACAAATTTGTGGGCTTTGGTATACCATATGCCAAGCTGCGCGAATTTGGCTAGAACGAAATCGACATTCTCGTCACATCCGGCTCGATGCCGGACCGCACGACTTCGGGCCGGGCGACTCAACGATTGGAAAAAGCGGGCAAAATTGCCTCCGGCACGGTTGTCATCGAATTTTCGTGCGAGACTATTGCACGATTGAGTTCTTCAGGCATACGGTATACCAAACAGTTGCGCGAACGTTAGCCAGCAGCATAGCCGGCGACGTTCGAGGAGGGGATGCCTGTGGAAGAAATCAGCTCGCTGATGCAGGGCTTCGCCATTGCCCTGACGCCCTACAACCTGATGCTGATGCTGATTGGCATCTTACTCGGCGTCATCATCGGCGTGTTGCCCGGGCCTCGGCGGTGCCAACGGCGTCGCGATCCTGCTGCCGCTGACGTTTACCATGCCGCCGACCTCGGCGATCATCATGCTTTCGTGCATCTACTGGGGAGCGTTGTTCGGCGGCGCAATTACCTCGATTCTGTTCAATATTCCGGGCGAGCCGTGGTCGGTCGCCACTACGTTCGATGGTCATCCGATGGCCCAGCAAGGCCGCGCCGACGAAGCATTGACCGCTGCCTTTACCTCTTCGTTCGTCGGCGCGCTCGTTGCCGTGATCCTGATCACGTTCCTGGCCCCGTTGGTTGCCAAGTTCGCCTTGAAATTTGGCCCGGCGGAGTTCTTCGCTGTCTTCTTCCTGACGTTCGCCAGTTTTATCGGCATGGGCAGAGGTTCGCCGTTCAAGGTGATTGCGTCGATGTGCCTGGGGTTCGCGCTCGGATCCGTCGGCCTCGACAAGATGACCGGCACGCTGCGCATGACGTTCGGTCACGATGAGCTGCTTAGTGGCTTCGACTTCCTGATCGCCGTGATCGGGCTGTTCGGCATTGGCGAGATCCTGTCGTCGATGGAAAGCGGCCTGAAATTCTCCGGCGCGCACGCGACGATCCGCTTCAACGCCGTGCTGCTGACATGGAAGAAGCTGCTGTCCTATTGGGCGACCTCGATCCGCAGCTGCATTATCGGCTGCTGGATGGGCATCACGCCGGGGGGCGCCACGCCGGCATCGTTCATGAGCTACGGGTTGGCAAAGAAATTCTCGAAGACACGGCAACAACTTCGGCAAGGGCGAGATCGAAGGCGTGATCGCGCCGGAGACGGCGGCGCACGCAGCCGGCACCAGCGCACTGCTACCCATGCTGACGCTCGGCATTCCAGGTTCCCCGACCGCGGCAGTGCTGCTCGGTGGCTTGATGATCTGGGGATTGCAGCCCGGGCCAATGCTGTTCATCGAGCAGAAGGAATTCGTGTGGGGCCTGATCGCCTCGATGTACCTCGGCAATATCGCCGGCCTGATCGTCGTGCTGACATGCGTGCCGCTGTTCGCCGCGATCCTGCGGGTGCCGTTCTCGATCATTGCGCCAGTCATCCTGGTGATCTGCGCCATCGGCGCCTATACGGTCCACAACTCGATGTTCGATGTCTGGCTGATGCTCGTGTTCGGCGTCATGGGCTACGTGTTCCAGAAACTCGGCTATCCGTTGCCGCCGCTCGTTCTCGCCATCGTGCTGGGCGACAAGGCGGAGGAGGGGTTCAGGCAGGCGATGCTCGGCAGCCAGGGCAGTATCGCGATCTTCTGGTCGAACCCGCTCGTCGGCACGATCATGGGGCTCGGGCTCATTCTCCTGTTCTGGCCGCTCTTCACATGGCTGAAAGCGCGTGTCTTCGGCACGAAAACTGTTTCAGCCTGACGGGCGGTCGGGTGGTATCCGTGAGCGCCGCTTTGAGCGAATTCCTGACTTGCTTGGCGGAGCAGAATGTCAGGTTTGACAACAAATCCGCCGAGGACGTTCAACCAGGGAAGGCAGACACCAATATGAATGCAGTTCGCTTAGCATCGAGAGCCGTGATCGCTATTGCCTGCACGGCAGCAGGCCTGATCTCGCTCGCCTCGGTATCTTCGGCGCAGTCCTGGGAGCCGACCAAACCCGTCACCTTCATCATCCCGGCCGGCAGCGGCGGCGGCGCCGACCAGATGGCGCGCTTCATCCAGGGCGTCGTTACCAAGAATAATCTCATGAAGCAGCCGATGATCGTCCTGAACAAGGGCGGCGGCGCCGGCGCCGAAGGCTTCCTCGAAGTCAAGAAAGGCACCGGCGACCCGCACACCATCATCATCACTCTTTCCAACCTGTTCACGACGCCGCTCGCCACCGGGGTGCCGTTCAACTGGAAGGACATGACGCCGGTGGCGATGCTGGCGCTCGACCAGTTCATCCTATGGGTCAACAGCGAGACGCCGTACCAGTCGGCCAAGGATTACGTCGATGCCGTCAAAGCCGGCGAGGACAAGAAATTCAAGATGGGCGGCACCGGCTCCAAGCAGGAAGACCAGATCATCACCGTGGCACTGGAAAAGGTCACGGCGCCGAAAAAGCTGACCTATGTCCCCTATGCCGGCGGTGGCGCTGTCGCAACGCAGCTGGTCGGCAAGCATGTGGACTCGACCGTCAACAATCCGATCGAGGCCGTTTCGCAGTGGAAGGCCGGGGCGCTGCGCGCACTTTGCCTGTTTGACGCCAAGCGCAGCATTTACACCACCAAGGTGACCAAGGATCAGGCCTGGTCCGATATCCCGACCTGCAAGGAGGCGGGCGTCGATGTGCAGTACCAGATGCTGCGCGGCATTTTCATGTCGCCCGGCGTCAAGCCGGAGCATGTCGCGTATTACGTCGATCTGTTCAAGAAGGTGCTGGCGACGGACGACTGGAAGAGGTTCATGGAGGAGGGCGCGTTCAACCAGACCTTCATGTCGGGGGACGAATTCAAGAAGTGGGTCGAGGCGAACGACAAGACCCACTACGACCTGATGAAGGAAGCCGGCTTCCTGGCGCCGGGCAAATAACGTCCGACGTCGACCGCTAATCGAAGAGCCGTGCAAGGGGACGACCATGAGCCACAACGACGACGGAGCCGCGGACGAGCCTGCACTGGTGTCCAACCGTGCCGTCGACATTGTCGTCGCCTTGCTGTTCTTGCTGGTCAGCGCCATATTTATTTATGACAGCAACCGGCTCGGGTTCGGTTGGCGCGAAGGGGAGGGGCCGGCACCTGGCTACTTCCCCTTCTACATCGCTATCGGTATGGCGGCAGCGAGTATGATAAATCTCATTCGCGCTGTTTTCGTCGCGAGGCAGGATGCCGGCGATGCATTCGTGTCCAAGATCGGTTTCTCGCGCGTCATGCAGGTGCTGATCCCGACAATCATATACGTCGGGTTGATCCAGTACCTCGGCATCTATGTCGCTTCCGCGATCTTCATCATGGGTTTCATGATGGTGTTTGGCCGCGAGGGCATCATCAAGACCGTGGGCGTCGGCATTGGCGTACCGCTCGCCCTGTTCTTCATGTTCGAGCGCTGGTTCCTGGTGCCTTTGCCGAAGGGGCCGCTGGAGGCGATGTTGGGGTTCGGGTGAAGCTGCTATCCTACCTGATCCCCGACCGCATGAAGCTCTGCACGAACTGGCGCTGGAACAGCAGGAAACCCGCCAGCAGCGGACCTGAGGTCATCAAGGTGGCGGCGCAGATCACCGACCAGTCGATGCCCTGGTCGGCCGACGAGAACACCTGCAGGCCAACAGTCAATGGCCGCGCCTCGACCGAATTGGTTACGATCAGCGGCCACAGGAAGTTGTTCCAGTGATAGCTGACCGAAACCAGGGCGTAGGCGAGATAGACCGGCCGTCCGAGCGGCACATAGACTTTCAGCAGCGTCTGCAAAGCAGAGGCCCCCTCGACGCGGGCGGCATCATCGAGTTCGCGCGGCACCTGCTTGAAGGTCTGCCGCAGCAGGAAGATGCCGAAGGCGGAGGCAACGTAGGGTAGCGCGATCGCGGGGATCGAATCGAGGATGCCGAGGCGGCCCATGGTGCGGTAGTTCTCGACGATCAGGATGTCCGGCATGATCATCAGCTGGGCCAGCACCAGGGCGAAGGCCAGTCCCGAGCCACGAAACTCGTAGCGGGCAAAGGCGTAGGCGGCGAGCGTGCACAGGACGAGCTGGCAGCCAAGCACCAGCGTCACCAGCATGAAGGTATTCAGGAAATAGCGCGCGAACGGCGCCGCGATCCAGGCCCGGGCGAAGTTGTCGAGCGTCAGCGGCGACAACGGTGACAGCCTGGTCGCGAATTCAGGCGCGTGGAACGCCGCCCACACCGCATAGAGCAGCGGCATGATCCAGATCGCCGCCAAAGCCCAGGCGGCAACGGACTCCAGCGCCAGGGCTAAGCCCTTCGGCTGGTAGGGTCCGTCGCTGGATGTGCTCTGTGCCATCTGGCTCACCTGTAGTGGATGCGGCGCTCGAGCACGCCGTATTGGATGAGGGCGAGGCCGGCGAGGATCGCCAGCAGCACGACGGTGATCGCTGCCGCGTAGCCGGTGTCCCAGAAGCTGAAGCCGACGGTGTAGATGTGGAACAGCAGCAGCGTCGTCGCGTTGTCGGGGCCGCCGCGCGTCAGCACCACGATGTGGTCGATCATGCGGAATGCATTGATGACGGCGTTGACCAGCACGAACAGCGTCGTCGGCATCAGCAGCGGGAACTGCACGCGGCGGAAGAACTGCCAGCGCGAGGCGCCTTCGAGCGCTGCTGCCTCGGCGAGGTTCGGCTGCATCGCCTGCAGCGCCGCCAGATAGAAGATCATGAAGAAGCCGGCCTCCTTCCAGATCGCGACCACGGTGACGGCCGCGAGTGCGGTGTCGCGGGAGCCGAGCCAGTTCACCGCCGGCAGCCCGAACAGCCCGCGGATCTGCTCCAGCAGGCCGTATTGCGGCGTGTAGAAGAACAGCCAGATGTTGGCGACCGCGATCATCGGCAGGATGGTGGGCGTAAAGAACGCCATACGCACCAGGGTGCGGCCGGGAAAGCGATCGTTGACCCAGGTCGCCATCAGCAGCGCGAGCGCGATCGAAACCGGGATGGTGCCGAGTGCGAACCAGAGATTGTTCCAGGCGGCCTGCCAGAACACCGGGTCGGACAGCATCTGGGCATAATTGTCCGGCCCGACGAAGACGGCCGGCCGCCGCGCCTTCGGCGTCGAATAGAAGCTGTCGATGAGGGTCGCGAGCGCCGGCCAGTGCGTGAACAGGGCAAGCAGCGCCAGCGCCGGCAACAGCAATAGCCAGGCGTGGATCTGTTGCAGGCGTGATGACATCATCGTCTGCCGTCGAACGCCAATCGCATCGCCAGCCCCGCGAATACGCTGCCCAATAGATACTGTGGCCATCGTGACAATTGGCGGCTTGTCGAAAAGCGTCGGCGCATCGCAGCAATGCCGAGGATTACGGTGCCGTTGACCGCCAAGCCGACGATATTGATGATCGTCGCCAATATCAGCATCTGCGCAATCACTGTGCCGTGTTCCGGCTGTAAGAACTGCGGGAACAATGCGACGACGAACAGCACCATCTTTGGATTGAGCAAGTTGGTCAGGAGCCCTTGCCAGAAGATGCTCCATATCGAAGCTCCAGCCAGTGTCGCACTCGGCGCGAACGTGAATGGGTCCGCTCGGACCGTATTCCAGGCGAGATAAAGTAGATAGCCCGCACCGGCGAGGCGAACGGCATCATAGGCGGTTGGGATTGCAAGAAAAAGTTGCGACAATCCAATTGCTGCTGCCAGTGCATGCAAATAGGTTCCGCACTGAATGCCTGCGAGACAGGCGAAGCCACTCGCGCGGCCCTGGCTCGCGCTGCGTGACGCGATCAGAACCATGTCCGGCCCCGGCATGCACACCAGCGCCACGGATGCGGCGGCGAATGTTGTAAGCAGCGCGATTTCCTGCATCGGCGAAGCCTTTCATCTGGGGGGCGATGACTTCTCTGCGCGATCGGCGAATTCAAATGAAATTTGCCTCTCCCTTGCTTTCGGGGGAGAGGCAAAATAGCTTCATGACTTCCGGAACGGCTTCAGGATGCGGTCGGCCTCGGCCTGCGCGTCCTTCATCGCCTGGGCGGCCGGCTTGGCACCGGTGAGGGCGGCCTGCAGGCCGTCGTTCAGCGCCTTGGTGACGCGCTGGTTCTCGTGCGTCGAGAGCTCGGCGACGGCATGCGCCAGCTGGTCACGCGCCACCAGCGCCGGCGGGAATTCGCTCGCATACTTCTTCAAGGCCGGCGTCTCGAACGCGTCGGGCCGCACCGCCACGTAGCCGGTATCGACGCACCATTGCGCCGCGCGCTCGGCACTCGTCGCCCAGCGGGCGAATTTGAAAGCGGCCTCTTGGGCGGCGCGCGGCACCTTGGCCGAAATATAGAAGTTGCCGCCGCCAGTCGGACTGCCCGGACGCTTGCCGGCGGGCAGCATGGCGACGCCGAACGGGAACTTGGCATTGGTGCGCACGTTGGTGAGGTTGCCGGTCGTGGTCCACATCATCGCGCACTTCTTCTCGAAGAAGTCCTTCGGCGTCGTGCCCCATTCGACGATGCCGGGCGGGTGTACCTTGTGCTTCGTCGCCAGGTCGATCCAGTACTGCAGCGCCTCGACCACGCCGGGGTCGTCATAGGCGGTCTTATCGCCGGCATCGTTGGCGAGGATCGCGCCGGCCTGGGTCGATAGGCCCTGGAACAACCAGTAGGGAAACCCCGACGACGGAATCTGGATGCCCCATTGCGTGGTGGTGCCACCGGCGTCGCGCTTGGTCAGCTTCTGCGCGAATTCCAGCTGCTCGCCCCAAGTCTTCGGCGGCTTCTCGGGATCGAGGCCGGCCTCCTTGAACAGGTCCTTGTTGTAGTAGAGCACGACCGTCGAACGCTGGAACGGGATGCCCCAGGTCTTGGCCCCGGTCTGGCTGTTCAGCATGAAAGCCGGAAAGAAGCTCTTCAGCCATGCCTTGTCGTCGTCGGTCTTGACGAACTCGTCGATGGCGACGATCGCCTCCTCGTCGATCAGCGTGAACATGTCGGTCGACAGCAAAACCGACGTTGCCGGCGGTGTGCCGGCCTTGTGCGCGGTGAGCGCCTTGACGATCGTCTCCTGATAGGTGCCGGCGTAGATCGGCTTCACCTTGATGCCCGCATTCTCCTTCTCGAAGTCGCTGGCATAGGTGTCGATCAGCTTGGTGATCGGCCCGCCGACGGCGACCGGGAAGAAGAACGAGATCTCGGTGGCAGACTTGCGCGCGCAGCAGCGACGGCATGGCGATGGTGGCGCCGGCGGTGGCGGCCGAGCCCTTGAGGAATGTGCGTCGTTTCATGCGCTGTCTCTCCCTGGTTTAGATTTTGCTACGACTACTCAAGTCAGGCGACGGCCTGACGACAGATCGAACCAATGCGTCGCGGCCTGGTCCCACGATAGTTTCACGGTATCGCCGCGCCTTGGCCGGCGCTTTGCCAGCGATCCGCACCTGCAGCTTGGCATTGTCGGCCCTGGTCTCGATCAGGCTGTCGGCGCCGAGATATTCGATGGCGGTGATCTGCGCCGGCAATCCGGCGTCGCCGATCCGGATCATCTCCGGCCTGATGCCGAGCGCGAGTTTCTCGGGGGGCATGCTTTTGGGCGCGCTCGACTTGACCGCCGCGGCGGCTGCGGCCAGGTCGCCAAGCGGGACCACGTTCATCGGCGGTGTGCCGATGAAGCGCGCCGCGAACACGGTCGCGGGACGCTCGTAGAGCTCGCCCGGGGGCGCATCCTGCTCGATATGGCCCTCGCGCATCAGCACCACCTGATCGGCCATGGTCATGGCTTCGAGCTGGTCGTGGGTGACATACAGCATGGTGATCTGCAGGCGTTGCTGCAACTCGCGGATTTCGCGGCGCATCTCGACCCGCAACTGGGCGTCGAGATTCGACAGCGGCTCGTCCATCAGGCAGACGGCGGTCTCGGCGACGATGGCGCGGCCAAGCGCTGCACGCTGCTGCTGGCCGCCGGACAGCTGCGACGGCTTGCGTTCGAGCAGGGCGCCGAGCCCGAGCATCTCGGCGGCGCGGTCGAGCCGCCGCTTCTGCTCATCCGCCGGCACCTTGCGCACCTTGAGTCCGAACAGGATATTCTCGGCCACCGACAGGTGCGGGAACAGGGCGTAGGACTGGAACACCATGGCGACGCCGCGCTCGGCCGGCGGCAGCATGCGTCACGTCGCGGCCGCCGATCCTGATCGAGCCTTGCGACGGCGTATCGAGCCCGGCAATCAGCCGTAGCGTCGTCGACTTGCCGCAGCCCGACGGCCCCAGCAGCGCGACGAAGCTGCCGCTTGCCGCCCGGAAGCTGACCGCGTCGACCGCGGCAACGCCCGTCCAGCTCTTGGTGACATTGATGAGCTCGACGTCGGCCAAACCCGTTCCCCCGCCCGGTTTTTGCCGCGACTGTATCGGCCATGCGGCGGGGTAACAAGGGCGGCGGCCGTGACCGCGGTTCGGAGCCTGGCTTCAGCCTGGCTCTGTCAGGGCCGATCGTGCCAGGCTAAAAGCAGGCACTATTCGTGCGGCGAACTTGCCGGTCGCCATGAAGAGCGCCATGAAGGGGACAGTATACCAATTTCGGCGTCGCCGCGGCTGTCGCGAATCGCAATCGGTGTGGGCGCCGAAATCGGTATACTTTCGCCTGGGTCGGACGCGGCGCGCCTGGACGCAGTCTCGTAGGTCGGGTCAAGCCCAATTGCGCGACCCGACATCCAAGGTCGGTGCCAGCCGCGTCGGGTCTCGCAAGTGGGCTCTACCCGACCTACGCACTGTGGCGCACTTCTTTCCCTCTCCCCCGCCACTTCGGCTACGGCATTCACACATTTAAGTCGTGGATTCACAACTGCCTGCATTTGTGAGAATCGAAAGGCCTGGATGCTGATTCGCGAGGAGGCGGATATGGCGGCGGCGAATGAGACTTCGGCGAAGCGGCCGGCGCCATCGCGGCGCGGTGCGACGACGCGCGACGTGCGGCTCGAAGCTCGCGCCGACTGGCTGCTGGAGCAGATCGTGGCCAAGCGCTCGCTGGTGGTGCGCGAGGTCGGCGAGACCCGCAAGGGCGAGATCGCCGCGCACCGGCTGCTGGGCTCGGCCAAGCGCGATGCCGCGAGCCTGCTCGGCCCGCACATCGCCCGCACGGCCGAGGCGGCCCACGGCCGCCGCATCGTCGCGGTGCAGGATACCACCGAGATCAACTTCGCCGGCCGCGAGGCCCGCCGCTGCGGCCTCGGGCCCGCTGGCAACGGCACGGCCAAAGGCTTTTTCATCCATCCCGTCGTCGCCGTCGACGCCGACAGCGAGGCGGTGCTCGGCATCGCCGGTGCGCACATCTGGACCCGCGACGAGGCGCCGACGCCGCCCCACCAGGGCCGCGCCTTCGAGGACAAGGAGAGTTTGCGCTGGCTGCATGGTGCCGAGACGGCCTGGCAAAATCTGGGGGCGGTCGCGGCCCGGGTCGTCATGGTGGCCGATCGCGAGGGCGACATCTATCCGCTGTTTGCCAGGACGCCGGCCGGCATCGACTTCGTGGTGCGCAGCTGCCATGACCGCGCACTGACGAACCGCGGCACGCTGTTTGCCGCGCCCGCGGCGTGGGCCGAGCTCGGCCGCATGGCGGTGCGGGTTGCGCCGCGCGGGCCGGGCGACAAGGGGCGCACGGCAACGGTCGCGCTCAAGGCCGGTACCGTGACGATCTGTCGACCGAAGAGCAGCGGGCACCGACAGGATCCGGCCACCCTGACGCTCGGTCTCGTCGAGGCCCGCGAGGTCGACGCAGGTCCGGGCGTGACCAGGCCGCTGCTGTGGCGGCTGGTGACGACGCTGCCGGCAGCGACGCTCGACGACGCGCAGGAGGCGGTGCGGCTCTATCGCCTGCGCTGGCGGATCGAGGAGGTGTTCCGGGCGCTGAAGAGCGACGGCCTGAAGCTCGAGGACAGCCAGGTCGAAAGCGCCGACCGGCTGTTCAAGCTGGCCGCCCTCGGCCTCGTCGCTGCCGCCCGCATCATCCAGCTGGTGGACGCGCGCGACGGCAGCGAGCGGCCGGCGACCGACATCATCGACGCCGGTCATATCGAGGCCGCCGCCGCGATCGGGGCCAAACTCGAAGGGGCGACCGCGCGGCAGAAGAACCATCATGTAAAAGGCTCGCTGGCCTGGCTGGCTTGGATCGTGGCCAGGCTCGGTGGCTGGAACTGCTACTACAAACCGCCCGGGCCGAAGACCATGGCCCGCGGCCTCGACCGCCTCCTCGACCGCATCGAAGGCTTCACCATCGCTCATGAGCCGCAACATGTGTGAATCCGGTAGGCCACTTCGGGGGAGAGGGCAGAGGCCGGCCCCGATTATTGCGGCGGCCTCCAGTCAGTCGTTCCGGCCGAGGGTGAGGGGCGGCCGCTTGCTCGAATTCAATTTCGCGCCACTCCAAGGCCGCTGTGGCGACCACGGAACAAGCAGCCGCCCCTCACCCTAACCCTCTCCCCGTTCCGGCCACGGGCCGGACGGGGAGAGGGGATGGCTGCGTGCCCGAAGTCGAGGGTTGTGAGGATCTTGACTGTAGCAAGCCGCATTTCGGTAGGGTGGTGCGCGACGCGGCGACGTAAGCCAATTTTCTAAGTGTTTTCAATAGATGGCAGCAAGCAGCGTGCAGAATGCAATTGCCAAGGTCGGGAGGCCGACATCATTGGCGAAGAACCAGCACACGTCCTCTCTTAGACGTCCAATATCGCTCTTTGATACCTGATACCCATGAAACCGGCCCAATCTTCTGCTTTCTGCACTGATCTGCGCGGGCATCCAAAGCACGTCTCGCTTGTTGTCAGTTATTTGTATAATCCAATCTGCTGGTACTGTCCCATCTGACTGGGCCCGGTGATCGACGCTTCGTGGACCGCTGCCGAAATACATTTGAAGCTCCGGAAAGCCTTTCGTTTTTTGTTGGTCTGGTGATGTTTTCAACGCAATCTTAAGCCACCGGCGCCAATCACGCCAAGCGTAGTAGACAAAGAACGCGAAGTGATAAAGCAAGATCACCCACACCGCTCCAAACACCAGCGCGTGATTGTCGCTCCCGCTCGGCGGCTTCACGCCGAAAAAGCTCAATTCATTGAGGTTAATCGGTTCCCCGCTGTTTCAAGTGGGTAGTCTGAGGTCGAGTTTGCCGGCGATGAGATAGGTGACGGCCTTCAAGGTCTTGCGGTTTCGATAGCCGCGCGCCTTAGCCTTGGCGGCTTGGACGAGGGAGTTGATGCCTTCGATCAGACCGTTGGCGATGCCGCTGTGGAACCAGGCGAGGATGCCGTCGCGGTGCCGGTCGATGGTAGCGGCGACCTGCTTCATCGGCTCGAGGCGCGAGCGCCGGGCCCACGAGTACCATTTGTCCAGGAGCATTGCCGCCCAGTCGCGTGAGCGCTCCTTGTAGATGTCCTGGAAGGCCAGCCGCAGATGATAGGCGCGAGCGGTCTTCAGGTTGGCTTTGGCAAGCGAGCCGAGGTGAGCGGACTGCTCGGCCGTGAGATTGGCTTCGTTCCTGAGCCAGAGATAGCGCGAGCGCTTGAGTTCGGGGCGCGACTTGCTCTCGGCGCGGCGCACCTTGTCGACGGCGTCGCCGATCAGCTTCATGACGTGGAACTTGTCGAAGGTGATCTCGGCTTCGGTGAGGTTTTCGGTGACGCCCTTGATGAAGGCGCCGCTCATGTCGACACAGACCTGCTTGATGCGGGACGCGTCGCAGTTGTGGGCGTCGACGTGATCGGCGAACTCCGCAACCGTCTTGGCCTCACGCCCATCGGTAATGAACACGACACGGCGGCGGTCGATGTCGACGAACAGAGTGATGTAGTCGTGGCCGCGTTTTGCCGCCGTCTCGTCGATGCAGACGCGGCGCAAGTCGCCAAGATCCATGCGCGCGACCGCCGCTTCGACATAGTGGAAGACGACACGCCAGAGGCGCGTGTCGTGCTCGCCGATGAGGCGGGCCGCGGCGGCGACCGGCATGTGCGTCACCAGCGCCATGGCGAGCGCCTCGAACAACAGCGTGAAGCCGGAGCCTTTGCGCGCCCAAGGGACATCGACCTGCCTCACGCCGCATTTGCCGCAACTGATGCGCGGCATGCGGGCGGTCAGAAATGCCTGATGCTGGAAGAAGTCGAGGTGCCGCCACGTCTTCTCGGTCGTGTCGTGCACCGGGCAGCCGTCGGCCTTGCAATCCGGGCACGCGAAGCGCGAACCGGCCTTGAAGTCGACGCCAATATCGAGCCGCTTCTTGGCCTGATCGAAGGCGGACGAGGCCACGAACCAGGGAGAGGTGATGCCAAGGGCAAGCTGGAAAAGGTCGTTGTCGCGCATGAGGGAACCAGGGTTGGAGTTCGATCCTGGCGCTCAGTGTGCCGCCATGCCGGCCGGCCCTCAAGGACAAAGCCCCCACTTGAAGGAAGATGGGGGCGGCCGAAGTGGCCGTCCTTGACCGCCGCCCGTCACGACGCCAAGCGCTCTGCCATCAGGATCAAGTCGCAACCTGACCGCTCAACCGGAGTGAACTACACCCACTCGGAATAGCGAGGAGGCGGTTAATCTTGGGGTACCAGTACAACAGCGCTAGGACCGAACCGATTGCAAGGACGTTCCGCCTGTAAGTCAGCGAGCGGCTCGATGAAATATCGGTTTTCAGGGCGTCGCTGAGCATCAATTTCTCCGGCAAGGCCTGCTGTGCATCCTACCATCAGTGGCAGCTCACCCCATCCCATTGCCGAACTTGTTCGACCTGGGGAAGCCCTTGGGCGCCAGCTGGCCGGCCTGGGCGCGCGCGCCCACCCAGTCTCGCAGATCCGACATCGACAGCGTGAAGGTGCGGCCGGCGGCGTCGAGCCAGGTCAGGCCCTCCTTCTTGACGAAGACGCGGACATCCGAGATGCCGCCGTCCTTGTAGCGCTGCAGGATGACGCCCTTGCCGCGGGTCATCTCCGACAACTCGTCCTTGCTGAAGATGATCATCTTGCGGTTCTCGCCGACCACCGCGACCATGTCGCCCTCGGCCGGCACGCACACCTTCGCCTCCTCGGGCTCGGTGACGTTGAGGATCTGCTTGCCCTTGCGGGTCGAGGCCAGAACCTCGTCCTCCGGCACGATGAAGCCGTAGCCGCTGGTCGAGGCGACCAGCAGGCGGCGGCCGGGCTCGTAGACGAACAGGTCGAGGAAGTCGTGGTTCTCCTCGACATCGACCATCAGCCGCACCGGCTCGCCGTGGCCGCGCCCACCCGGCAGCTGGTCGCCGCCGAGCGTATAGAAACGGCCATTGGTCGCAAACACGATCAGCTTGTCGGTGGTGTGCGCCTTGACCGCCTTCTTCAGGCTGTCGCCCTGCTTGAATTCGAGCTTCGACAGGTCGTCCTGGTGGCCCTTCATGGCGCGGATCCAGCCCTTGCTCGAAAGGATCACCGTGATCGGCTCCTTCTCGATGAAGGCCTGCTCGAGGTCGATGTCGATCACCGGCGCATCGGCAAGCAGCGTGCGGCGGCGGCCGAGATCGGTCTTCTTCGAATAGCGCTCCCGGGTCGAGCGGATCTCATCGGCGATCTTTTCCCACTGCAGATCATCGGACTTCAAGAGTGTCTGCAGGGCCCGCTTTTCCTTGGCGAGGCGATCGTGCTCGGCGCGGATCTCCTGCTCCTCGAGCTTCGACAGCGACCGCAGCCTGAGGTTCAAGATGGCGTCGGCCTGCACCTCGGTGAGACTGAACTTGGCCATCAGCGCCGCCTTCGGCTCGTCCTCGAAGCGGACGATACGGATCACCTCGTCGATGTTGAGGAAGGCGATCAGGTAGCCGTCGAGCACCTCGAGCCGATGGTTGATCTTCTCGAGCCGGTAGTTGCTGCGCCGGATCAGCACCTCGACGCGATGTTCGAGCCATTGGCCGAGCACCTCGCGCAGCGACAGTACGTTCGGGATCTGCCCGCCCGACAGCACGTTCATGTTGAGGCCGAAGCGGATTTCGAGCTCGGTGACGCGGAACAGGCTCTCCATCATCACCACGGCGTCGACGGTGCGGCTTTTCGGCTCGATGACGAGGCGCACGTCCTCGGCGCTCTCGTCGCGCACGTCGCCGACCAGCGGCAGCTTCTTGTCGTTGATCAGCTCGGCGATTTTCTCGTAGAGGACGCCCTTGCGCACCTGATAGGGGATCTCGGTGATGACGATCTGATAGCCGCCGCGGCCGGTATCCTCCTTCTCCCACTTGGCGCGCAGGCGGAAGCCGCCGCGGCCCGTGCGATAGGTCTCGATGATGCTGTCGCGCGGCTCGACCAGCACACCGCCGGTCGGGAAATCGGGGCCGGGGATGAAATCGACGAGCTTCTCGACCGTCACGTTCGGATGCTTGATCATGTGCAGCAGCGCCGCGCACAGCTCGTCGACGTTGTGTGGTGCGATGTTGGTCGCCATGCCGACGGCGATGCCGGAGGAGCCATTGGCGAGCACGTTGGGGAATGCCGACGGCAGCACCACCGGCTCGGTCTCGCGCTCGTCGTAGTTCGGGCGGAAGTCGACCGCGTCCTCGTCGAGGCCGGCCAGCATGTCGACGGCGGTCGTGTTGAGACGGGCCTCGGTGTAGCGGTCGGCGGCCGGGTTGTCGCCGTCGATGTTGCCGAAGTTGCCCTGGCCATCGACCAGCGGGTAGCGCACCGAGAAGTCCTGCGCCAGTCGCGCCAGCGCGTCGTAGATCGCCTGATTGCCGTGCGGGTGATACTTGCCCATCGCCTCGCCGACGATACGGGCACATTTCATGTAGCTCGCCGGCGGCTCGAGGTTCAGCCGCTGCATGGTGTAGAGGATGCGCCGATGCACCGGCTTCAACCCGTCGCGCACGTCGGGCAGGGCGCGGTGCATGATCGTCGACAGCGCATAGGCGAGATAGCGCTGCTCGATGGCATCTTTGAGCGCGATAGGCTCGATTGGGCCGCCGTTGCCGGAGCCCGGTGGAATCGGTCTGGTGTTCATGGCTTGCGCTTACCCCAGCCGCGGGCGGCACTCAACCGGATGCGGCGCGTTGTCCTCAGCTGAAGGCTGCGGGCGCAGCCTTTGGTCGGGCGAACTTGTGGTCATTGGTCTGAACGGCTGTCTGCAGCCTTTTTCTGCCCAATTTCTCCATCCAAGCCGTGGCGGCGTCGGCGGGGACCTACTCGGGTTATGCCATTGTCGAGGGCCGCCATGATTTTGCTTCGTTATTTTCGCGCGATGGCGCTCACCGCAAGTGTTGTGCTGCTTGGTCCGGCTAACGCCGGCGAGGGCGAAACGCTGACAGTGCTGACCTCTCGCGACGTCTGGCACGTGGCGCCGGCAATGCGCGCCTTCGCGGCCGAGAGCGGGATCGAAGTCGCTGTCGTGCACCGGGATGGTGACATCATCGGCGAGATTGCGGCCAAGGGCGACCGCAGCGAGGCCGACGTTCTGCTGGTGGAGGAGTTTGGACCGCTGCTGCAAGCGCGCACGGCCGGTATCACCCAGGCCATGGACATTGCGCAGGTCGGCGGCGTCGTGCCGGCGGCCTTCAGGGACCCGGATCGGCATTGGATCGGCCTGTCGCGTCACGCACGCGTGGTCTACGCGGCGAAGGCGCAGGCGACGCAGGCGGCGATCACCTACGAGGAATTGGCTGATCCGAAGTGGCGTGGCAAGATCTGCATCCGGTCGGGGCTGCACCCTTATAACTTGTCGCTGATCGCCTCGATGATCGCCCATCATGGTCGCGACGGGGCCAAACGCTGGCTCGCCGGACTGAAGGCCAACCTCGCACGGAAGCCGGAAGGCAACGACCGATCGCAAGTGAAGGCGTTGGCCGCGGGCATTTGTCAGCTGGCGATCGCAAACTCGTATTACATGGCGGAAATGGAGGCGGCCGGCGGCGAACAGCAGCAATGGGCGGCGGCGGTGCGGCTGCTTTTCCCCAACGCGCATGACCGCGGCAGTCATGTGACCGTGTCCGGCATTGCCTTGATGAAACACACGCGCAAGCGCGAGCTGGCAATGAAGTTGATCGAGTATCTGGTTTCGCGCGACGGCCAGCAGATCTACTCCATCATGCAATACGCCTATCCGGTCATACCCGACGCACCAGCGTCCGTGCTCGCCGGGGGCGGTGAATATCTCACCGCCGATCAACTCCCGCTTGCCCAGGTGGCTCGGCTGCTCGAAGATGCAAGATCGCTCGCTGTCGAGGTCGATTTCGATGGCGCGACCAAGTTTTGAAGTCGAGCGGGCGGGCCGGAATTACTTCCGCATTGTTTGCGGCTGACCACGACTGTCATTGACGGCAAATCGGTATACTGTCCCCGGCGCACCCGCGATGAGGACCCGATGCCCGATGCCCGACGCACATGCTGATGCGAAATTGCCGGGCCGCTCGCTGCCCGCTGCCGCAAGTGGCGACGACTACGACCACCTGCCCTATATCTCGATGCCGATCGTCCACACGCAGCCGTCGCGGCTGGCCGCCCTGGCGCAGATCTTTGGTCTCGAGGCGCCGCCGGCCGACCGTGCCAGCGTGCTCGAACTTGGCTGTGCCAGTGGCGGCAACATCATTCCGCTCGCCGCCCGCTTTCCAAATGCGCGTTTCCTCGGCCTCGACCTGTCGCGCCAGCACGTGCGTGACGGCCTCGGCCGCATCGCGCAGCTGGGTCTCGGCAACATCGAGATCCGGCAGGGCGACCTTGCGACCGTCGATCTTGGCGAGGCGCGCTTCGATTACGTCATCTGCCATGGCGTGTTCAGCTGGGTGCCGCCGGTGGCGCAGGAGGCGATCCTTCGCATCTGCGGCCGGCACCTGGCCGACCACGGCGTCGCGACCATCAGCTACAATGTACTGCCGGGGTGGCATCTGCGGCAGGTCGTGCGTGACATCTGCCTCAGCCACGCTGGTTCCGGCAGGCCGCACGAGCGGGTGGCACGGGCGCGCGCCATTCTGCAGCGCGTCGCCACGTCGTCCGGGACGGCGGCGCCCTACGGCCACCTTGTAGTCGCGGAAGCCAAGCGGCTCGCCAGGATGCCGGCCTCCTACATCCTCGGCGAGTTCCTGGCCGCATTCAACGCGCCGTGCACGTTCGTAGAATTCGCCGGCCGCGCCCAACGCCATGGCCTCAGCTACGTGTGCGAAGGCGATGTGCCGTCATCGAGCGTCGCGCAGATGGCGCCAAAGGCAGCCGGGGCGATCCGCGAACTCGCAGGCGACGATCCGGCGAAAGCGCAGCACTATCTCGACAGCTTCACCGGCCGCACGTTCCGGCGCTCGGTGCTCGTCAGATCGGGCGCCGTTCGCAATGGCACGGCAGGTCCGGCGACCGAGCGCCTGACGGGGCTGCATTTCGCCGGTGTGTTCAGACCCGACGAGAAGAGCCCGGCGGCCGGCGTGAAAAGCTTCATCGATCACAGCGGCAAACGAATTCGCACCAGGAGTGCCGCTGCCGCAGGCATGATGGCGACGCTTGGCCAGCGATATCCGGCAACCGTGTCTCTGGCCGACTTGATCGCGGTCGATGCCGGTTCCGAGCCGCGCATCCGCGCCGATCTCGTCAAATTAATCGTCAACGGCCGTGTCAATATCTCCAGCCTGCCGCTGTTGGCCGGCACCCCGCAAGAGTCCCGGCCGGTCGCCTGGCCGCTCGCCCGTGCCGAGGCGGCGACCCGTCAGCCGTGGGTCAGCAGCCTGCGGCACACGCCGGTGCTGCTCAATCCACGGCTGCGGTTCCTGCTCAAGGAGATGACCGGGGCGAGCGACCGGCCGGCGCTCGCTCGCAAGCTTGCCGAGACTTTCGGTGACGGCGACGTACAGCAACGGGCGGCGGGGGCCGATGCCACTGGGTCCATCGACAAGGAGCAGCTCGCCAGAGCCACCGGCGATGTCGATTCAGCGCTCCGCTACCTCGCCCACCACGCCGTGCTGATGCCGAAAGCGAGCTGACCGATCGGCTTGCTCACGGTTCGCGCCGGCGCTGCTCCGCCAGCATGGCATCGATGTCCGGCCTCTCGGCAGGGCTGCCATCCTGGCGCTTGCGCTGACGTTCCTGCAGGGCCACCGCGGCGCGCTTAGCTCCCGATTTTTTCAGTCGCCGGCCGCCCGAGATCAGCAGCGGATGCGATGGCTGCTCGAGATCGAGCTCCTCGAGGAAATTCTCCCTGAGCGCGTAGAAGCCCTGCAATATCGCCTCGCGGGCGAGGTGGCGCGCCTCGGGCGAGATGCTCTGGTTGTTGCGCGGGTCGATGGTCTGCAGGGCACGGCGCATGTCGTGCAGCGGCGCATAGGGGTAGAGGCCGATCAGTTCGTCGGTCTCGCCGACATTGCGATAGACGATCCGCATATTGTCGAGCGTCTCACTGATGCGGCAGAAGGCCGAGATGTAGTCGTCGGCGGTCGGGAACGACTTTTCGCAGAACGCGAACAACGCCGACTTGGTGCGGACGATGCCGCGCCACTCCTCTTCGAGGCTCTCGACGAACTTGTTGCGCTTCTGGAACACGTTGGCGAGGTAAGCGGCGACCACCGTGACGAACACCAGCGCCATATCCTTCAAGTAATCGTAGACGTCTTTCAGGATGCCATCGAGTGGGGAGCCCTTTAGCCCCGGAATGTTGTCGCCGAGCTTGGCTGCGAGCGAAATCGCCAGCACCGAGAACAGCAGGAAATAGACGCGCCGCATGGTGCGGCTGAGGCTTTTGCGGGTCATGGGGCCTTGAGGAACCTCGGCAGGAAGCTGGCAGTGCGGGATCGTCGCGTCAGGTTGCGGCAGACTTGTGAAGCATAGGCACGAAGCCGGCGCCAAGTACGGCGACGATCGACGGCGGGGTCAGAACCTCGACATGGTGACCTTGCGGGCGGTCCTCCAGCGCGCCATAGCCGTCGAAAGTCCAGATCTGCAGATGGCCGCCGCCGACGCGGGCGAAACCTGCGCCATGGCGGATGAGGCTGTGATCGGGTAGCGCGTCGAGGCTGGCGACGTGGCTGCGCTTGCGACCCTGTCGATCGGTACGCTCGGCGTGCAGGGCGCGATCCATTTGCGCTGCGCGAGCCCGGCCCCGGAGCTTGCGAACGGCATTCCAGCAGTGTGCAAAATGATCGGCGGCGGCGCGACGGCACTCGAAGCACGGACGGTGGCCAGCGGCGAGCGCGGTTGCCTCGTCGAGAAAGAACAGCTCGGTGTAGCGGCGTGGCTGCATCACCTGCCGCCGCCGGCCGTTGAAATCGAGGACGCAGCAGATCCATTGCCGCGAGTGCCAATGGCGGGGCAGCAGCACCTGTTCGGCGGTATGGAATGCGCCGCCGCGATTGCCCATCATCGTGCCGCGGCTCGCTACCGCGACGATCTCGCCGTCGGGCCGGACGCGGTTCTGCAAGGGCACGTAGGTGGCCTCATGGACGATGCTGATCATCGCCGCATCATGCGCCGCTCGCGATCCTTTGTCAGCATTTGGTCAAGCCGACTTTTCAGCGGCAGACTTCGTTCGCGTCGACCACAGCGACAGCGCGATGCCGCCGCCGAGCAGCGCGAAAGTGACGGCAAGGCTGACCTCTGGTGGGATTTTACCGGTCAATTGCTGCAGGAATATCTTGCCGCCGATGTAAATCAGGACCAGCGACAAGGCATATTTCAGGTAGTGGAAGCGGTGCACCATCGATGCCAGCACGAAGTAAAGTGAGCGCAGGCCCATGATCGCGAAGATGTTCGACGTATACACAATGAACGGATCGGTGGTCAGTGCGAAGATCGCCGGCACCGAGTTCGACGGCGAAGATCAAATCTGCGAACTCGATGAGTACGAGGCACACGAACAACGGTGTCGCCCAGTTCACCATCATGCCGGTGGTGGGATCCCGACGGCGCACGAAGAAGCGCTCGCCTTCGATCTGGTCGGTGATCCGCATGTGGCGGCGCATCAATCTCAGGATTGGGTTGGCCGCAATGTCAGGCTTGTGATCGGCCAGCCACAACATCTTGATGCCAGTGAAGACCAGGAAGGCGGAGAATACGTAGAGCAGCCAATGGAAGTGCTGAATCAGAGCAGCGCCGGCCGCGATCATGATGGCGCGCAGCACGATGACGCCGATGATGCCCCAAAACAGCACTCGATGCTGGTACTTCGACGGAACTGCGAAGTAGCCGAAGATCAGCGACATGACAAAGATGTTGTCGAAAGCCAGGGTCTGCTCGACGACCCACCCGGTCATATAGAGTTCCCAAGCTGTCCAGGCTCGCGCCCGGTCGCTCAGTTGGCCGGCAATGGTCGGATCGAGCCCGCCGGTATTGACGCCCTTATAATAGAGGTACCAGACGACGCCGGAGAACGCGACGGCCAGACCCATGCATGCCGCGGCCATTAGCGCGCTCTCGCGCACACTGACTTCGTGCGCGTCCTGATGCAGTACGGCGAGATCGATGTAGAGGATCGCGAGTATCAGGAGCAAAAACGCAGCCCACACCCAGATCGGCATTCCGAACCAGACACCAAACAGGAATTCCATCGTGTGGGCGCGCTCCTGTGGGCACACGACCCCGGGCTCGGCGGCAAGCCAAAGCGGGGGCGATTATGACCAAAAAACCTGATTCGACCAATCGGATATTTGGAGACTGGCGTCGCCGTTTCAAGGGCGGAGCAAGGGGTGCCGTACCTAAACCATCATGTCCGCTGGTGATATGATGGTCTAGATCTTCTTATAGAAGAACGTCGTATCGCATGGTCCATTGTACGGCGTCAGCGCGTAACCTGGAATGACGCCGACGCGGGTCCAGCCGAGGCCCGAGTACAGCCTTTCGCCGGCGCTGCCTGTCTCGGTATCGAGCACCAGCAGGGTCTTGGCCGCGCTCTTGGCTGCCGCCTCGGCCGCGCGCATCAACGCGGAACCGATCCCCTGGCCTCTGGCTCGGCGGTGCACCAGCATCTTGGCGACGTCGGCGCGGTGTGGCTGATTCTCCTGCGGCGCAAACTGCACCTGCACGGTGCCGGCGATCCTAGCCTCGTGCTCGGCGACCAGCAGTATCGTGGTTCCCGCCGCCACGCCGTCCGCCACCTTTCGCCAGAAGCGGGATGCCTTTTCGGCATCGATTGGCGGTTGAAAGCTCACCGAGGCGCCGCCATGAACACAGTCGATCAGGATTTCGCTGAGGGCCGGGATCGCCGCGATAGCCTCGTCGGGCGAAAGAGCACGCACGGTGGGCATGAGGGTATAATCCATGTGGCGGACAATTCCAATATAGTAGACAAACGGCTCGTGCCGCAACCCGCCTTGAATGCGCCCCGGAATCATTGGCAGATGCTGCCATGCTGAGATTGTTGTTCGCGACCCTTGCCGTTTGCTTCCTGGCGCCGCTCGGGCTGCACGCCGCCTATTGGGCAGCGGTCGATCACGGCCATGGTTGGGCCCAGGCCGATTGGTCGAGTGCCGGCTTGCTGCCGTCGCCCGCCGAGAAGCCCGAGGCGTTGGTGCACGTCTACGCAGGGCGGGTCGGCGGTTGGCGCGGTGTTTTCGCGCACCACACCTGGATCGTGGTCAAGGAGAAGGGGGCAACGCACTACACCCGCTTCGACAAGGTTGCCTGGGGTATGCCGGTGAAAACCGACGGTTGGGCGCCGGACGGGCGATGGTATGGACACGCCCCCGAGCTGATCGGGGCGCTGGAAGGGGCGGCCGCCGAAGCCCTCGTCCCCAAGATCCGGGCAGCGGTTGCGGCCTACCCGCACAATCGCCGGGGCGGATATGCGCTTTGGCCAGGGCCGAATTCGAACTCGTTCACGGCCCATGTGTTGTCCCACATTCCCGAGGCGCGCGTTGCCTTGCCGACGACCGCGATCGGCAAGGATTGGCGCACCGACCAGCGCTGGTTCGGGCCGACAGCGAGCGGTACCGGCTATCAGTTCTCACTCAACGGCCTGCTTGGCGTGAGTATCGGCCGCGCTGAAGGCCTCGAGATCAACATCCTCGGGCTGGTGTTCGGCATCGACGTGCTGTCGCCGGCAGTGATGCTGCCCGGCTTCGGCCGCATCGGCCTGCCGCAGCATCACGCCTGAGGGTCAGGGGCATGGCCTCTACCGCCTTGCCGTAGCGGCAAGGCTCGGCTACTTCCGGCGATCATGAAACTCTACCGCGCATTCGCCACCGTTGGCGGCCTCACGATGGTGAGCCGAATCCTGGGCTTCGGCCGCGACATTCTGATCGCCAGGGTGCTGGGAGCGGGAGCGGCCGCCGATGCCTTTGTCGTCGCTTTCCAGTTTCCGAACCTGTTTCGACGGCTGTTCGGCGAAGGCGCATTCAATTCGGCGTTCGTGCCGCTGTTCACGGCCAAGCTCACCGCGGCGGGCAAGTCGCAGGCGCGCGACTTTGCCGAGGCCGCGCTGGCGGGGTTGCTGTTCGTTCTGCTGCTGGTTTCGGCTGTGGCGATCGTGGCAATGCCATGGCTGATGTACGCGATCGCGCCGGGATTTTCCGACACGCCCGACAAATTCAACCTGTCGATCGTGATGACGCAGATCACGTTCCCCTACCTCACCTGCATGTCGCTGGTGGCACTGTTGTCGGGGGTACTCAACGCGCTGGGCCGGTTCACCGCCGCCGCGGCAGCACCAATCCTGCTCAATCTGGTGCTGATGATCGTAATGCTGCTCGCGATCTATTTCGGAATGACCGGCAGTCACGAGGCTGGACTGATCCTCGCCTGGGGCGTCACCATCGCCGGTGTCGCCCAACTGCTGATGTTGTCGATCGCGGCCTATCGGGCCGGCATGGGGCTTGGGCTCAGCCGGCCGCGCATGAACGACGATATCCGCCAACTCATCAGGCTTGGTATTCCAGGTGTGGTGTCAGGCGGCATTACCCAGATCAACCTGCTGATCGGCGGCGTCATCGCGTCGTTCCAGGACGGGGCGCGGGCCTTCCTGTATTACGCCGACCGGCTCTATCAACTGCCGCTGGGCGTGGTCGGCGTCGCCATCGGGGTCGTGTTGCTGCCCGATCTGGTGCGCCATCTCTCGCGCAAGGACGACACCGCCGCGCTCGACTCGCAGAACCGGTCGCTCGAATTCGCGCTGCTTTTGACGGTACCGGCCGCCGCTGCCCTGATGGTGCTCGCCTCGCCGCTGATCTCGGTGCTGTTCCAGCGCGGCGCCTTTACCGCCGCCGACGTGCGGCCGACGTCGATGGCATTGGCGATCTTCGCCCTCGGCCTGCCGGCATTCGTCATCCAGAAGGTGTTCCAGCCGGGCTATTTCGCGCGCCAGGACACCAAGACGCCAATGCGGCTGGCAGGGGTCAATTTTGTCATCAACGTGCTGGCTTCGCTGGCGCTGTTCGCGCTGTTCAGCCGTATCGGCGTCATGCCGCATCTCGGCATCGCCATCGCGACGACGCTGGCCGGATGGGTCAATGCTCTCATGCTATGGCATGGCCTGATCAAGCGCGATCATTTCTTGGCCGATGCCCGGTTGCTCAAGAACCTGCCGTTGATTGCGGTGGCTAGTCTTGTGATGGCGGTGGTGCTGTGGTTCGGCGCGCCGCTGCTGGCGCACTACCTCGACGCCCGGCAAAACGTGGTGGTCAAGTTTTCCGCGCTAGGACTGCTGATCGTTGCCGGGTGCACTGTCTATTTCGCCTTGATTCACGTCACCGGCGTGCTGCGGTTGGGTCAGTTCCGCCGGATGTTCGCGCGCGGCCAGCGCGCCGGCACGACTTGACCAAATCGCCGTCACAGAACCGCTGTGAACCGTTCTCGAAGACCCCTCTTGCAATGCGCCGCCATTTCCGCCATACCGCTCGCCTGGACGCGGGCGTAGCTCAGGGGTAGAGCATCACGTTGCCAACGTGAGGGTCGACGGTTCAAATCCGTTCGCCCGCTCCAATATCACCAATCATCGATGGCTGGAAACGCGGCAATTGGTGCCGTTTCGCATTGCCGGGACTACGCCCGCTTGGCCGCCGGCTCGAGGTTGGCCGCCGCCATCCGCTCGAGGATCTCGATGGTGACCGCCTTCAGCGCCTTGCCCGAGTCGCCGGGATACTTCGCCTGATAGGACCGGTCCTGCACCTGGAACCGGGCCGCGTCCTGCAGCGCCGACATGCGCGGGATGGTCTGCTCGAAGCAGAAGTTCTCCGGATTGGAGGCGAGCCAGCGGTGATATTCGCCATCAGTCGGCGAGCTGGCATCCTTCATGTTGATCAAGACGCCAAGGTTCTGGGCGAAGCCCATTTCCGGATTGAGTGCCTTGAACCGGCGGAATACCTCGAGGCCGCAGGTCGAGACATAGTCGGCTTTGGTCGGGGAAATGTGAAAATCGGCCTCGCGCAGCCAGCTCTCGGTCAATACCGACAGCCCCGGCGGGCAGTCGAGCAGGACTACGTCGAATACCGTGCGGACATTGGCGAGCAGCGCTGCGATCGCGGTGCGCAGCCGCCCATGCAGGCTCTCTTTCGAAACTTCGCGCTCGAACAAGGTGAGCTGCATGTCGCTCGGTATCAGGAAGACGGAGCGCGCATCGTCAATGTCGGAGACGCCGCGAACGACGAAGCGCGGCCATTCGGCTGGTGTATTGTTCAGCACCGACGAGATCAGGTAATCGACCAGCGTCAACCCCTCGGACTGCAGCTTGTGGAGGTTGCCGGGCGTCATCAGCATGGAGCTGACGCTCGCCTGTGCGTCGGAGTCGATCACCAGCACGTTCTTGCCGTGGAACGTCGACATGGTCTCGGCGATGGCCAGTACGACCGTGGACTTGCCGACGCCGCCCTTGGTATTCATCACGGCAATCGTATTCCGCATGATCTGCCGGGGTCCTGCCGCTCGATTGTCTGAATTCGCGTGATACCTATCACTGTCGAGAGCAAATATGGCGACCTGTTGTGCAAATCAACACAGATTACCGCCACGGACAACGATATACGAACCTGTGATGCACGACGTCACGGCAAAAGAAAAGGGGCATGAAACGCGCCCCTTCCGATATCCCGTCGCGATCGGGTTCGCGTGCTCTCACCACAGATGTTGTGAACGTTACCAAAATTGCCAATGCCGAGTTTTCGGCCCCGGTTTACGAATATTGGCCGGCGTTGTCGACGCCTGCAGCGCCGGCCTTGCCCGGCACTGCTGCGATCAGCTTGCCGAGATCCGTCCGAACGGTCGCGGCAGCCGTGGTCGAGCCGATGCCTTCGTAGGTCGCGATGCTCGCTTCCAGCGCTTCGATGGCGGCGGCAAGCCCGCCATTGTCGTGAGCGCGCTCGGCCATCGCCCAAAGCGTCATGCCGAGCTCGTGCTGCAGCGCCGCCTTGGTATTTGATTGTCCACTGGCGGTCGCACCCTTGATGGCACGCCGGAAAGCGGTGGCGGCGAGGTCGAGCAGCAGCGGCTGGCCGCCCGCGCTATACTCGCCGAGCAGGGCACGACCGAGGGCAGCCTCGGTCGCCAAGGTGTCGAACGCGACATTGCAGGTCGATGCGAACTGGACGGCAGCGCGCAGATGTCCGGTCGCAGCCGAGAGCAGCGCTGGCTCCGCGCGCAAGGTTGCCAAGCGCAGCAGCGCCTGCCCGAGAAGCGACTGGGCGGTTACCCAACGAACCGGCGACTGTTCCCGGCTGATAAACGCCAATGCATCACGAAACGCATGTGCAGTGGCCTCAAGCAAGCCTGGATCGCCGATCCGGTCGGCCGCGAACCACAAGGCTTGGGCATGGGTGAAGCAGATATCGGAGACATCATCGCCAGCGCCCAAGCTGCGCAGCGCGGCGATGGACTCCGCCGCATGCCGGGCGGCCGCGAGGTACTCCTGGGGATTGCCCGAGCGTTGGCCGAGCTCGAAATGCAGCTCAGCCACTTTTGACTGACCGTGGGCCCAGTCTGCAGCGCCGATCAGCCGCGGATCTATGGCCAGGGCTTCGGACCACGTGCGCGCCGCCTCGGCGAGGATGGCATCGTCACGCTGCAGCCGGTCGAGCCGCGTCAGCGCATGCGCCTGCAGGGTCAGATAGCGCCAGGCGAGGTCACCGTCCGCGCTGGTGAGACAGCGAATAGCCGCCCTGTAGTGTCGGGCCGCCTTGCGCATGTCGAGGCGGATCTCCTCGAGTTCGGCCCGGATGGCGAGCAGTTCGGCGGCGCAGTTCATCAGTTGCCGCGCCAGCGACAGATCCGAACTTGCACGCTGGATCAGCGCTTCCTGGCCGGCTGCGAGGCTGCGTTCGGCCTCGGACAGTTCGCCGTCAGCGAGATGCCGAGCCGCGTTGATCAATTGCGGCGAGGCGTCCGGCGCACGCCGTGCGAGCCCGTCGGTGCGATCGATCAGTTGGGCGAGGCGGTGGTAAAGCTCGGCTGCCAGAACGTCCGGCTCGGCGACCATCGCACCCAAAGCGTCGATGCCGGCGCGGACTGCGGCTTTGGCGCGCTCCGACAGCGGCGGCAGCAATTTCGGCGGGTCCGCCTTGCGCACGGTGGCGATCGCCGGCGACGGCGCGGGCGGCGGCTCGGCTGCAGGCTGTGGCCGTGCCGGCAGTGCCAGATCCTGTTGCCACAAATTGGTCTGCAGGTAGAGGTCGACTGCCGCCATCATCGCCGGCAAGCCGGTCTGCTCGGCAAAGATCGCGTGATAAAGCCGTTCGAGCAGAACGTATGCAATGCCCTCGTCGAGCCCGGCGCGCTGGATGTCGCCTGACCGCCGCGCCCGCTCGAGCACCTCGGCGGCCAGCAGGCGGCCGCACTCGGCACTATTCCTGGCTGCCGCGAAAGCCTCAGACAGGGGCCGATTGAGTTCGATGATCGCGGGGAGCGCTCCGGCGTGCAGCGCGGTGGTATCCCGATCGAGCCCCGTGCGCTGCCATTCGAGCCACAGATTTTGCACCAAGGTATTCAAGGCCGCGCCGATCCGCGGCCCGCATTCGCGCGACAGGACGTCGACCAGCGTGTAGCCGCGATCGATCGCGCCCACCGGAACGGCAATGCCGTAACCGGTAGCTGCCGATGTGAGACCGGCGCCTAGCAGACCGACAAGCTCACGTTCCATGCGAGTGTGGTCTCACGTCCTGGGCTTGTCGCGGACCATGAAGTGATACTCTGCGTTCGGCTTCATGTCCGAGGCGGCGGCAAGCCTGTTCGACATGTTATAGAATGCGACGGTCGCCGAAATATCCCAGATGTCGCGGTCGGAAAAGCCAGCTGCGCGCAGCGTCGCACGATCAGCCTCCATGATGGTGGCCGGACTGCGGGTCAGTTTCTCGGCGAATTCCAGCATCGCCTGCTGCCGCGCCGGCAAGTCGGCCGCTCGCCAATTCTGGGCGATCATCTCGCCCATGATCGGGTCCTTGGCGCGCTGGCGCACGGCGGCACCGTGCGCGGTCAGGCAGTAATGGCAGTGGTTGACGGCGCTGACGGCGACCGCGATCATCTCGCGCTCGAGCTTGCTCAGGCCGCTGTCGGCCAGCATCAGATCATCGACCATGTCGATGAACGCCTGCAGTTTGACGTTATCGAAGGCGTATGCCCGCAACACGTTTGGCACGAAGCCGAGCTTTTCCTGGCACTTATCAAAATAGGCCTGCAGCGCGGGCGTCAGTTTAGCCGGCCGTCCGAGATCGAGCGCCGTCACAGTGTCCTTGCTGCCATGTTTGGTCATCGGCGGTCTCCCTGTCCTGGCTGCGAAGCATCACCGCATGAAATCGTGGCCGGCGTCGGTCAACCTGTCATGACGGAGCCCGTTAGCAGTAGTCAATTCATCGGATCAATTCTACCCTGCTGCTAACGCTGGCGACTGCGCAAGCAAAACACCGGAGTACGCCCCCATGGCTCAAGACAGTCCTGCCATGATCGATTCCCTGAAGTTGTTGTCACATCTCCTTTTTTCCGATCTTGAGCAGGATGCCGGCCGGATGCTGGCGGATGCCGCGCGGCTCGAACTGGCGGCCTCGACGCTCGACTGGATGGCGACGAAGCCCGCCGGTCGGCCGAAGGTCAGGGCGCGCAAGATCGCAATGGCTTCGGGCGACTTGGCGGCGGTCGAGATCATCAACGACGACATGCCGTTCCTGGTCGATAGCGTGATCGGCGAGGTGCATGCGCAAGGTCTGCATGCTCGGTTGGTTCTGCATCCGATCTTCAAGGTGCAGCGGCGTGACGACGGGCAATTGGAGCGGATCGTCGGCGCCGGCGATCGCAACTGGGGCGATGGCCATCAGGAAAGCCTCATCGTCGTGCTGCTCGATGACCTCGGCCAGGCAAGGGTCGACGCACTTGTGGCCGCGATCGAACAGACGCTCGCCGACGTGCGGGTCGCGGTATCCGACTGGCAGAGCATGCTGTCGCGCTTCGATCGGGCGATCCAGGCGCTTGAAAGCAATCCGCCGCCGATTGCGCCGGGCCTGTTGACCGAGTCGCTGGCGTTCCTGCGCTGGTTGCGCGACGGTCAGTTCACGTTCTTGGGATGCCGCGAATATCGTTTGGTCGACGGTGGCGCTGCCAGCGAACAGGTGCCGGTCGCAGGTACCGGGCTCGGCGTATTGCGCGACCCATCGGTGCACGTGCTGAGCCGTGGTGGCGACGCGCTGGTGATGACGCCTGAGATCCGCAAGCTGCTGCTCAATCCGCAGCCGCTGATCATCGCCAAGTCGAACATCATGTCCCGCATCCACCGGCGGGTCTATATGGACTACATCGGCCTGAAGACGTTCGACGCGCAAGGTACGCTCTCGGGCGAGCTGCGGCTCGTCGGTTTGTTCACCAGCCAGGCCTATACCCAGCCAGCGCGGCTGATTCCATTCGTGCGTCACAAGGTCGAGCACGTGCTGTCGCAATCGGGCTTTGCGGCCGGCAGCCACGCCAGCAAGGCGCTTGCCAATGTGCTCGAGACATTCCCTCGCGACGAGCTGTTCCAGATCGGCGAGGGGCAGCTGCTCGAATGGTCCCGCGGCATCGTCGATCTCGAACTGCGGCCTAGGGTACGCTTGTTCGCGCGTCGCGACCGTTTCGACCGCTACGTTTCGGTGCTGCTCTACGCCCAGCGTGACCGGTTCTCGACCGCCGTCCGCGAGCGCATCGCCGGCCTGCTGTGCGAAGCCTATCACGGGCACCTGACGGCGTTCACGCCGTTCTTCCCCGAGGGCCCGCTGGTGCGCGTGCACTTCATCATCGCCTGCAAACAGGGCACGGCGGCGGAGGTTGACGTCGCCGCGCTCGAGCGGCGGATCACCGAAGTGACGCGGACCTGGGACGACCAGCTGGCAGCGGCGATGGCAGCGGCGGGCCGCTCGCACGCCGACCTCGCGCCGAAGTATGGCCAGGCGTTCTCGGCCGGCTACGCCGAGACGTTCTCGGCCGGCCGCGCCGTCGAAGACATCGCGCGCATCGAACGGCTGTCGCCGGAGCGGCCGGTGGCGATCGATTTCTACCGCGCCGCGGACGATCCGGCTGCTCGCGTGCGCGCCGCGGTCTACCGGTTCGACAATCCGATCCCGCTGTCTGATCGGGTGCCGGTGCTGGAGAACCTCGGCTTTTCGGTGATCGACGAGCGCAGCTACCGCGTGCATCCGCGGTTTGCCGATGGTGTTCGCGAGGTCGCGCTGCACGACATGATGCTTGAGACCGCCGACGGCACGCCGATCGATCTTGCCGGACTCGACGAGCGCATGGAGGATTGTTACCTCGCGGTCTTTCGCGGCGATGCCGACAGCGACCCGTTCAATCGGCTGGTGGTGCTTGCCGGCGCCGATTGGCGCGACGCGGCGGTCATGCGGGCATATGCCGCCTACATGCGCCAGATCCGCTCGCCGTTCGGCTTGCGCTACATCGGTGAGACGCTCAATCGCCACGCCGGCATCGTGCGAGACTTGATCGAGCTGTTCCACCTGCGTTTCGATCCGGCACGTCAGATCACCATGGACGAGCGCCGGCAGGTCGAGGCCGCCATCAAGGCACGCATCGAAGGCGCACTCGCCCAGGTGCAGAGCCTCGACGAGGACCGCATACTGCGCGGCTATCTGAACCTCGTCTCGGTGACGCTGCGCACCAATTTCTACCAGCCCGACGCCACAGGTGGTACACCGAAGACGCTCTCGTTCAAGCTCGAGTTCGAAGCTGGTCGACGGCTCGCCCGAGCCGCGACCGTTCCGCGAGATCTGGGTCTACAGTCCGCGCGTCGAGGGCATCCATCTGCGCTTCGCCGCAATCGCGCGCGGCGGCATCCGCTGGTCCGACCGGGCGCAGGATTTCCGCACCGAGGTGCTGGGGCTGTGCAAGGCGCAGCAGGTCAAGAACACTGTGATCGTGCCGGCCGGCGCCAAGGGCGGCTTCCTGCCCAAACAGATGCCACGCACCGGCAACCGTGATGACATCATGAAGGAAGGCGTCGCCAGCTACCGCATTTTCATTTCGGCGCTGCTCGACATCACCGACAACCTGAAGGACGGCCGCGTCGTGCCGCCTGCGAACGTGGTGCGCCACGAAGCCGACGATCCCTATCTCGTGGTCGCCGCCGACAAGGGTACGGCGACATTTTCCGACCATGCCAACGAGCTGGCGCGGGAACACGGCTTCTGGCTCGACGACGCATTCGCATCGGGCGGCTCGGTCGGATACGATCACAAGAAGATGGCGATCACCGCACGTGGCGCATGGGAATGCGTAAAGCGCCACTTCCGCGAGATGGATATCGATATTCAGACGACGCCGTTCCGCGTCACCGGCGTCGGCGACATGTCCGGCGACGTGTTTGGCAATGGCATGCTGTTGTCGCCTGCGATCAAGCTCGTCGCCGCCTTCGACCATCGCGATATTTTTGTCGATCCCACCCCCGACGCAGCGGAGAGTTTCGCCGAACGCAAACGCATGTTCGACCTGCCGAGGTCGAGCTGGCAGGACTACGACAGATCGAAGATATCGGCAGGCGGCGGGGTGTTCGCACGCACGGCCAAGTCGATTCCGCTGTCGCTTCCGATGCGCACGCTGCTGGGCGTCAAGGCATCGGCGATGACGCCGGCCGAACTGATGAACGCGATCTTGAAATGCGACACCGAGCTACTGTGGTTCGGCGGCATCGGCACCTATGTGCGGGCCTCGAACGAGACCGACGAGCAGGTCGGCGACCGGGCCAACGACGCCATCCGGGTCACCGGTGCCGAGCTGCGCGCCAAGGTCGTCGGCGAAGGTGCGAACCTGGGACTGACGCAGCGTGGCCGCATGGAGTTCGCCGGCCGCGGTGGCCGCATCAATACCGATTTCATTGACAATTCAGCTGGCGTCAACTCCTCCGACCAGGAGGTCAACATCAAGATCGCGATCGGACCCGCGGTGGTGAGCGGCCGGCTGCCGGCGATCGAACGCAGCGCCTTCCTCGCCACCATGACCGAGGACGTCGCCAATGCCTGTCTCGCCAACAATATCCATCAGGCGCTCGCAATCAGCCTCGCTGAGCGCCGCGCCGTGCGCGATGCCGGCTACTACGTGCGGCTGATGACCGAGCTCGAGGGCCGCCAGCTGCTCAATCGCAAGCTCGAGGCGTTGCCGAGCAACACCGAGATGCGCGCCCGCGAGGCCGCCGGCCAGGGGCTGACGCGCCCCGAGATCGCGGTACTGCTCAGTCTGTCCAAGATCGCGCTCGATCACGACTTGCTGGCCAGCGCCGTGCCTGACAACTCGGCGTGCCAGCCTTTCCTCGTCGGCTATTTTCCGAAGGCACTGCGGGAGCGGTTTCCCGAGGATTTGAAGTCGCACCGGCTGCGGCGCGAGATCATCGCAACCTTCATTGTCAATGCCATGATCAATCGTGGCGGGCCGGCATTTGCGGTGCGGCTCGGCGACGAGACCGGCCGTTCGCCGGCCGATATCGCGTGCGCCTTCCTGGCGGTGCGCTCGTTCCTCGAATTGTCGCCAGTGTGGAGCGAACTGCACGCGCTCGGAGGCAGGATCGGCGGTCAGCTTCAACTCGATCTCTACGCTCGGACCCAGGACGCGCTGATCGAGCTAACTGCCGAGCTGCTGCGGACCGGCGCCGTCGATGACATCGAACGCACGACGGCGCGCAACAAGGCGACAATGGATGCGCTGGCCGCCGGTGCCGGCACTGTTTTCACCGCCCGCCAGCGTAGCCAGATCAGCGACTTCGTCGCGCGCTGGACCGCAGCCGGCGTGCCGGCAGGACTCGCCGGCCGCCTCGCCATGCTCGATGTACTGGGCTCGGTGCCGGCGTTGACGCGCCTCGCCGCCGAAGCCCGGCGACCGGTGGCCGAGGTGGCGCGCGTCGAATTCGCCGCCGCCGAACATCTGCGCATCGGCGAGTTGAAGGCGCGAGCGAGCACGCTCAAGACCGCCGACTATTACGACCGGCTAGCCGTCAATGGTGCCCTGAGCACGCTGGATGCGGCGGCGCGTGGTCTCACGCGGGACGTGCTGAAGGCTGCCAATGGTGCTGCGGCAGATTTCGAAGGTTGGGCGAAATCGAACAGCCAACGTCTCGCCCAGGCCAAGGCCGGCCTCGACGAGATCGCCGGCGCCGGCGAGATCACCGTTTCGCGGCTGACCGTTGCAGCCTCGCGCGTGAGGGATCTGGCGGGAGGCTAATGCCCCTTGAAATCGGGCTTGCGCTTCTCGTTGAAGGAAAGAATGCCTTCCTTGCGGTCCTCGGTGCCGACGGTGCGGTTGTAGGCTTCGATCTCGAACGAGTAGCCGTTCGAGCGGTCGAGGTCGGTCGCCTTGTCGATCGAACGCTTGGCCTGACGCACCGCGATCGGTGCGTTGGCCGCGATCCGTGCCGCGGTGGCGATGGTCTCGCGCATCAGCTCGGCCAGCGGCAGCACGCGATTGGCGAGGCCCCAGGCGAGCGCGTCGGCGGCGTTGAACGGCTGGGCGGACAGGATCACCTCCTTGGCGCGGCGGACGCCGACCGCGCGCGGCATGTTCTGCGTGCCCATGGCGCCCGGGATGATGCCAAGCGCGACCTCGGTCTGGGCGAAGCGGGCATGCTCGGCGGCGTAGATGAAATCGCAGGCCATGGCGAGTTCGCAACCACCGGCGAAGGCGGCGCCATTGACCGCGGCGATGATCGGCGGCGGGCAATCGAGCATGGCGCGGATGGTCTGCTCGACGATGGCGTGCTGCCGCCGCCAGACGGCATCGGTCATGCCCTTGCGCTCCTTGAGGTCGGCGCCGGCGCAGAAGGCTCTGGTCGCCGGCGCCGGTCAGAACGAGACAGCGGGCGGCGTCAGGCTCGATATAGAACTCGGCGAAGCAGTCGCGCAGCTCCGCCATCATCGTCGTATTCATCGAGTTCATCGCCGCCGGCCGGTTCATGGTGATGACGGTCACATGCGGCGCGGGGCTGGTCAGGAGTAGCGTGTCGAATTCCGTGCGCATGATCGAACCTCGTTCTTTGCAGGTCTGCCCTGGAACTGCACCTTGTTGCCGCGCCGGCGGCCAGATGGCAAGTTCCGCCCAAGACTGATGGAAACGACCGATGAACCTTTCACGCACCTTGCAAGCTGTCGCGAAGCATCTGCCGCAGTCGCCCGCGATCAGTTTCGAGGGCCGCCAGCTGACCTACGGCGCGTTCGAGCACCAGGCTGGCTGCATTGCCGGCGCCTTGCGCGGCCGGCACGGCTTGCAGGCGGGTGATCGCGTCGCCATTGCGATGGAGAACTGCCTCGAGTTTCTGCCGGCGTTGTACGGCATCTGGCGGGCAGGCTTGTGCGCGGTGCCGGTCAATTCCAAGTTGCACCCCCGGGAACTCGCCTGGATCTTCGACAACAGCCGCGCCAAGGTCGTGTTCGCGACGAAGGCAATTGCGGACAAGATGTCGGAGCTTGCCGGTCACTCCTGGCCGCAAGTCGTCATTGCCGGTAGCAGGGATTGGATGGCGATGCTGTTCGCCGATCCCGTTCTCGATGCGCCGTCCGATCCGGAAGCGGAGGGCTGGATCTTCTACACCAGCGGCACGACCGGGCGGCCCAAGGGCGCGGTCTTGACCCACCGCAACCTGCTGTTCTGTGCCCACGCCTATTACGCCGACATCGATTTCATCGATCAGCGCGATTGCCTGCTGCATGCCGCACCGATGACCCACGGCAGCGGCTTGTACGCGCTGGCGCACATCGCCCGCGGGTCGCACCAGATCGTATTCCAATCCTTCGAGCCGGCTCAGGTCCTGCAGACGCTGGCGGAACGCGCCAAAGTATCGATGTTTGCCGCCCCGACCATGGTGGTGCGTCTGCTCAATCACCCGCAAGCGGGTAACGCTGATATTACAGGTCTCAAGACCCTCATCTACGGCGGCGCGCCGATGTACGTCTCGGATTTGAAGCGCGGCATCGCGCTGTTCGGACCGAAGTTCTTCCAGGTATACGGTCAGGGCGAAGCGCCGATGACGATCACCGGGTTGAGCAAGGCAATGCACGCCGATAGCGCCCATCCCGACTATGAGGCGCGGCTCGGCTCGGCCGGCATCGCCCGCACCGGCGCAGCATTCAAGATCGTCGGCGAGGACGGCCGCGAGTTGCCAGCCGGCGAGGTCGGCGAGATCATATCCAAGAGTGACTGCGTGATGAAAGGCTATTGGAACAACCCCGAGGCCAACGCGCGCTCGCTGAAGGAGGGCTGGCTGTGGACCGGTGATCTCGGCTCGGTCGATGCGAGCGGCTTCCTCACTATCAAGGACCGCTCCAAGGACCTGATCATCTCGGGCGGCTCCAACATTTACCCACGTGAAATCGAGGAGGTGCTGCTCACCCACGCGAGCGTGCTGGAATGCGCGGTAACGAGCCGCCCGCATGTCGACTGGGGCGAGGAAGTCATCGCCTTCGTCGTCAAGCGGCCGGGGCGCCAAGTGACGGTGGCCGAACTCGACAAGCTTTGCCTCGACAACATTGCCCGCTTCAAGCGGCCCAAGGGCTATCGCTTTGTCGAGCAGCTGCCGAAGAACAACTATGGCAAGATCCTGAAAACCGAGCTGCGCGATTGGCTCAGGGCGGAGAAGCCCGATGCCTGACGCGGGCCGTTTCGAAGTGGAGGCTTGAATGCTGCTCGGATGCATCGCCGACGACCTGACCGGCGCCACCGACCTCGCGCTGATGCTAACCCGCGCCGGCATGCGCACCGTGCAGGTGATGGGCGTGCCGGGGCCGAAGACCGATCTCGACGGTTTCGATGCCGTCGTCGTGGCATTGAAGTCGCGCACCAATCCCGCCGATGAAGCGGTGGCGTGGTCGCTGGCCTCGGCCGATGCGCTGCTGGCGCGCGGCGCCAGGCAACTGTTCTTCAAGTACTGCTCGACATTCGACTCGACCGACCGCGGCAATATCGGGCCGGTGGCGGAGGCGTTGTTGCTTAAAGTGGACGGCGAAATCGCCCTCGCCAACCCGGCCTTCCCAGCCAACAGGCGCACCGTGTATCTCGGCAACCTGTTCGTCGGCGACGTGCCGCTGGCCGAGAGTCCGATGAAGGACCATCCGCTGACGCCAATGCGCGATTCGAATTTGGTGCGCGTTCTGCAGCGGCAAGCCAAACTGCCGGTGGGGCTGGTGCCGTACGCGGCGGTCGACCAGGGCTCCGCTGCGATCGAAAGCGCATTTGATGCCGCTGCCGCAGCTGGCAAGCGCTTTGTCGTCGTCGATGCCATTCTCGACCGGCACTTGGTCGATATCGGCAAAGCGGCGGCGGCGCACAAGCTCATTACCGGCGGCTCGGGCGTTGCCATGGGCTTGCCGGGAAACTTCGTGGCGCAAGGTCTGATGAAGGCCGCGTCGGGTGCCAAGAAAATGGCCGCGCCGAAAGGCCGGCAATTGATCCTCGCCGGCAGCTGCTCGGAAGCGACGCGCGGCCAGGTCAAGGCCGCAATAGCCGCGGGCATGCCGGCATTCGAGGTCGACGCGCGGGCGATCGCGACGAAGCGGCTCGGTGCGGCCGATCTCGTCGCCTGGGCAAAGCGGCAGAAGGCCACCGGGCCGATCCTGATCTACTCCAGTGCCGAGCCCGCCCGCGTCGCCGAGATTCAGAAGGAATTCGGTCGCGATGCGTCCGGTGCCATGGTCGAAATGGTGCTGGCCGAGACCGCCAAGGCGCTATGCGCCGACGGATTCACACAGCTGATCGTCGCCGGCGGCGAGACCTCGGGCGCCGTCGTCGCAGCGTTGGGCGTGACGGCGATCGAAATCGGCCCGGAGATCGCGCCCGGCGTGCCGTGGACGCTTGCCCGCGACGGCGAGCCGATGGCCCTCGCCTTGAAATCCGGCAACTTCGGCGGCCCCGATTTCTTCGTCGCAGCCTGGAAACATCTGGCATGAGCGGACTCGCCAAGATCCGTGAATCGATCGTGGCAACCGGTGCCTCGCTGTTCAACCGCGGCCTGACGCATGGTTCGACCGGCAATATCTCGGTCAGACTCGATGACGGCGGCTGGTTGATGACGCCGACCGGCTCGTCGCTGGGTGCGCTCGACCCGAAACGGCTGTCGCGGCTCGATGCGCACGGAGCGCTGATCGCGGGCGATGCGCCGACCAAGGAAGCCTTCCTGCACACCACGATGTACGCACAGCGGCCTCGCGCCGGCGCCGTGGTTCATCTCCATTCGACACACTCGGTGGCGGTGAGCTGCATTCACGGGCTCGATCATCAAGACTGCCTGCCGCCGATCACCGCATACTATGCAATGCGTATCGGCACACTGCCGATCGTCCCCTACTATCCACCGGGTGATGCGGCGCTGGCCGACGCAGTAGGCAAGCTCGCCGGCCGCCATCATGCGGTGTTGCTCGCCAATCACGGGCCTGTCGTCGCCGGCACCTCGCTGTCGGCCGCAACCGACGCCATCGAGGAACTCGAGGAGACTGCCAAGCTGTTCCTCCTGTTACGCCACGAGCGGCTGCGGCCGCTCGATGCAGCCCAAGTCGCCGAGATCCGCAAACGCTTTCCCCACTGAAACGAAAAACGCCAAGGAGCGAACAGATGAACAACATCGATCTCAAGGGCCGCGTCGCGGTCGTCACCGGCGGTGCGCAAGGCTTCGGCCGCGCCATTACCGAGCGCTTTGTCGCCTCCGGCGCCAAGGTGGCGATCTGGGATCGCGACAGCGCACTCGCCGAGAAGACTGCCAAGGCGATTGGCGAGGCAGTCAAGGTGTTCGCCTGCGACGTGTCGGAGCTGGCGCCCGTCGAAGCCGCCCGTGACGCGACGCTGAAGGCGTTCGGCAAGATCGACATCCTGGTCAACAACGCCGGCATCGCCGGCGCCAATGCCACCACCTGGGACACCACCGTCGACGAGTGGCGCCGCGTCATGAAGATCAATCTCGACGGCCCCTTCATCTGCTCCAAGGCGATCGCGCCGACGATGATCGGGCAGAAGTACGGGCGGATCGTGAACATCGCCTCGATCGCCGGCAAGGAGGGCAATCCCAATGCGGCGCACTACTCGGCGTCGAAAGCGGGCGTAATCGCGTTGACGAAGTCGATGGGCAAGGAGTTGGCGGCTACGACATCGCCGTCAATGCCGTAACCCCGGCCGCCGCCAAGACCGCGATATTCGACCAGATCACGCAACAGCATATCGACTTCATGCTGTCGAAGATCCCGCGCAACCGTTTCGTCAAGGTCGAGGAGCTGGCGGCAATGGTGGCGTGGCTCGCCTCCGCCGACAACTCCTTCACCACCGGCGCCGTATTCGACATCTCCGGCGGCCGTGCCACTTATTGATTTGTGTGCGCCGACACGCGTTCCGCGAGCCGGGCGGTTGCGGCGATTGCGAGTGGCGCGCACTTGTCGGGCGGATTAGCGCAAGCGTAATCCGACGTTTGGGCTGGTAGGCGGAATGGCGGGTTACGCCGCGCTGACAATGGCGGGTTACGCTGCGCTAACGCGCCCTGCGGCATTAGCCTCTGAAGAAGTTGTGGCGTGACGCGTTTCACGCCGCCTGATCCAAATGCTCCGCCAGCCACTTCGCCGTGCGCAGCAGGCGGCCGTCGTCGCGGCGGGCGCCGACGAGTTGCACACCGATCGGCAATCCGTCGGCCTCCATCAGCGGCAGGCTCACGCATGGCTGGCCGAGGTAGGTCCACGGTGCGTTGAAGATCGGATTGCCGGTCGAGGCCTGCGTCTTGGGAGCCGGGCCAGTCGAGGCGGGAGTGAGGATCGCCGAGTAGGCGGTCAGCAGATCGTCGATGTGCCGGCTGGCCGCCTCCCGCGCATTGATCGCCTTGATATACGCTTCGCCGGAAACCTTGCGGCCGGCCTCGATGCGGCCTCGCAGCACGGGGCTGATGGCGTCGCCGGCCGCATCTGCCAAGCCGCCGTAATAGGCTGCATTCTCCGCGGCCTGGACGGTCGCGTGGTTGGCGACGACACCCTCGAGCGACGGTCATGTCGTATTCCACCACCTGGTCGCCGAGCTCGGCGACCAGTTCGGCGAATGCCTCCTTGGCGATGTCGTCGACCAGGTGCCACATCGGCGTCTTGACGTAGGCAAACAGCGGCTTCACCGGCAGCTTTTTCGGCGGCGAGCGCGCGCCAGGTTCGGCCGGCTGCGCGAATAGCTGCCGGCGTCGCGCGGGTCTTGCGCCGACAGCACGTCGGCGATCAGCGCCAGATCCTCGACCGAGCGGCCATAGACGCCGACGGTGTCGAGGGTGTGCGACTGCATCGTGACGCCGGTGCGCGAGATCATGCCGAAGGTCGGCTTCAATCCGTAGATGCCGCAGAACGAGGCCGGGCGGATCACCGAGCCGCCGGTCTGGGTGCCGAGCGCCAACGGAAACATGCAGTCGGCAACACCAGCGGCCGAGCCCGACGACGAGCCGCCCGGGGTGTGGCCGAGGTTGTGCGGGTTGCAGGTCGGGCCAGGATAGGTCGAAGCCATCTCGGTCGTCACGGTCTTGCCGATGATGACGGCGCCGGCATCGCGCAGCGCTGTGACGCAGGCGGCATCCGCGGACGGCTGGCGGCCCTTGAAGAATTCGCAGCCGTTCTGGGTCGGCATGTCCTGGGTGTCGATGATGTCCTTGATGCCGACCGGAATGCCGTTGAGCGGGCCGACGCCCTTGCCGGAGCGGAAGGCTTCGTCGGCCGCACGGGCCTGGGTCATGGCGTAGTCGGGATCGAAATGCGCGAACGCCTTGACCTCCGGCTCGCGCGCGGCAATGCGGTCGACGCAGGCCTTGACCAGCTGCTCGGAAGTGATGTCGCGGGATGCCAGCAGCTTCTGGGCGGCGGTGGCGGTCAGGCGGGCAAGGTCGGTCACGATGGCGGCTCTCCGGCGGGGGACAAGGACTGCCGGAACGTCGCGCGAAAGTGCTGCCAACGCAACCACCGCCTGTCGCAGGGGTGGTCTGCCGCCATTTTCGCCGTTTGACGGGCTTTCTCCCGATCCTGTAACGAACGCTCTACCAATCGCGTTTTGGAGCAACACCGCCATGGCCGCCAATGCCAATCTATTTGCCATTCTGGAGGCGAGCTTCGCTCGCCGGCCGACGGCCACCGCGTTCTCCTTCGCCGATGGTTCGAGCGTTACCTATGCAGCGCTTGGACAGGAGGTCTCGCGCATGGCGAACGCACTCGCAGCACGCGATGTGAAGCCTGGCGATCGCGTCATGGTGCAGGTCGAAAAATCGTTCCAGAACGTGCTGCTGTACTTCGCCACGGTAAAGGCCGGCGCGATCTACAATCCATTGAACACTGCCTACACCGCCGCCGAGCTCGAGTATTTCATCGGCGACGCGCAGCCGAAGCTGTTGGTCGTCGACCCTTCGAAGCTGGCCGCGTTGCAGCCGATCGCCGACAAGGCCGGCGTCGCCCATGTCGACACCATGGCAGCCGACGGCACAGGCACACTCGTGGCACTGGCTGCGACGCAATCCGGCGAGCATCGAACCACGATCCGGGCGGCCGACGATCTTGCGGCACTGCTCTACACCTCGGGCACCACTGGCCGCTCGAAGGGCGCGATGATCACCCATCGCAACCTGTCCTCGAATGCGCTGACGCTGGTCGACTACTGGGGGTTCACCGCCGATGACGTGTTGCTGCACGCGCTGCCGATCTTCCATGTCCACGGCCTGTTCGTCGCCCTCAACACGACACTGCTGGCCGGCGGCCGGGTGATCTGGCAGCCGAAGTTCGATCTCGCCGAAGTGCTGAAGGCGCTGCCGCAATCGACAGTCATGATGGGTGTGCCAACGTTCTATATCCGCCTGCTTGGCGACAAGTCGTTCGGGCCGGCGCACTGCAAAAAGATGCGGCTCTTCATCTCGGGCTCGGCGCCGCTGCTGGCCGAGACGCATGTTGAGTTCGAGGCGCGCACCGGCATGAAAATCCTTGAGCGCTACGGCATGACCGAGACCGGCATGACCACCTCCAATCCCTACCACCAGGGCGAGCGGCTCGCCGGCACGGTCGGCTACGCGCTGCCGGAGATCTCGGTTCGCATCGCCGACGACAAGGGCAATGTACTGGCCGCCGGCGAGGTCGGTGTGCTGGAGGTGAAGGGCCCGAATGTGTTCAAGGGCTATTGGAACAATCCCGAAAAGACCGCGCAGGAGTTCCGCGACGACGGTTATTTCATCACCGGCGATCTTTCGGTGATGGCGCCGGATGGCCGCGTCACCATCGTCGGCCGCGCCAAGGACCTCATCATCACCGGCGGCTTCAATGTCTACCCGAAGGAGATCGAGGACGAGATCAATGCGCTGCCGGGGGTAGCCGAGTCTGCCGTCATCGGCGTGCCGCATCCCGATTTCGGCGAGGGGGTGGTCGCGGTGGTGACGCCGCTTGCCGGCGCCAAGCTGCAATCTGAGGCCGAGATCATCGCCCATCTTGGCGACCGGCTGGCCAAATTCAAACTGCCGAAACGGGTCTTCCAGCTCGACGATTTGCCGCGCAATGCCATGGGCAAGGTGCAAAAGGCGGAGCTGCGCGGCGTGTACGGGCGGACGTTCGCCAAGTAGGGCGCCGCCCGACTGGCAACCTCACGGAAATATTGGACTTTTCCTGCCTTCTCGGGCTTAACTAGAGGCTGAGGGGACGGCACGCGCGCGGCCGCGTCAGCCGACCGGGAACCGAGCAGCAGAGCCATGACTTCGACAACCGTCATCGAACCCAGGAACGGCCCCGGCGGACGTGATCCAGCCGACGAAAAAATGGAGCAGATCCGCGATCTGCTGTTCGGAGAATACCAGCGGCAAAGCGATCTGCGCATCAATCAGCTCGAGGCCCGCATCCGTGATCTCGAGGCGTCGCTCGGCCATCGCCTCGACGCCCTGCAGGCCCGGTTCGATGCGCTCGCCGGGGAGACGCAATCCGATCACCGGACGGCGTTCGACGAACTGGCGCGCGGTGTCCAAGAGTTGGGCGAACGTATTCGCCAGATCCCACGGGATTGAACCGGAAACCACCGATGTCGCAAAACGTCGCCCGTCTGAAGGAGCTGCTATTCGACAGCGAGAGTGCGACCCTGGCCGAACTTCAGGCACGCGTCGCACAGTTGGCGGCGGCCGAGCAAACGCACCGGCAGGAAATGGCCCAGTCGCTGACCAGAAAGTTTGAGTCAGCCGTCGCCACCGAAGCCGCCGGCAGGCAACAGCTTGCTGGGCAGGTCGACGGCTTGTTGCACCGGGCCGGGACCGAGGAACGGTTCCGCACCAGCGTCGCCGACGTACTCGACGGAGCGTTGCGCGAGGCCGAGGTCAAGCGCCATGATCAGCTGACCCGCGCGGTCGCGCCGCTAGTGGTCAGGACCATCAAGACCGAGCTTCGCAATAGCCAGGATGAGATGGTCGAGGCGCTTTATCCGATCACTGGCCGGCTGGTCAAAGCTTACATTGCCAGCGCCATGAAGGATCTGATGGATCAGATCAACCGGCGGCTGTCGGGTGGCTCGAACCCCGTCATGCTGCGGTTGCGCAGCTTGATCACGGGCCGCTCGGTTGCCGAACTGGCACTGGCCGAGGCACAGCGGCTCGAGGTGGTCGAGCTGTTCTTGATTCGGCGCGGCTCCGGCGAACTCGTGCAGCACTGGCCGGATGGGCCGCAAGGGCCGGGTGTACCCTCCAACAGTGATATCCACCTCAGCGGTGTGCTGACCGCGATCAACGACTTCGCCGCCGCCGCACTGAAGGACGATGGCGGCAATCTGCGCTCCTTTTCGCTCGACGATTTCCAGATGTATCTTCGCGGTTCACCGGCATTTCTGCTGGCAGCGAAATGCCGCGGCGCGGCGCCGGCAGGTGTCGAAGCGGTGCTCGACGACGAGTTTCTTCGCCTGATCGAGCGCAACGGCCGGGCCTTGTCCGGTACCGCCGACGGCACTCCGCCCTTGATGCTGGCGCCGCTGGCGCAAAGCCTGGCCGTCAGGCTGGACGAACAGCAGCGCGCGATCGCGGCGGAAGCGGGTCTTGGATTCAACCCGCTCAAGGCGCTTGCGTTCGTCGTCGCCGTGCCGCTTGTGCTGTACGCGGGCTGGACGCTCTACACCAATTACGAGACGTCGCAGGTACGCGACTTCGCCGATCGGACGATCGCCGCGACACCGCAGCTCGCTGGCTACCCGACGCAGCTCGACGTTGGCCCGCGCGGTCGCGAGGTCGCCTTGACCGGTCTCGCGCCCACCGCCGCTGCCAAGAGTGAGGTCATCAAGCGCCTCCGCGACGGATTGCCGGGTTCCAACGTCGCCGACCGGCTGACCGTGCTGCCCAATTTCGGCGCCGAGCTCGAGCCGCAGGTCACCAGCGTCCGGCGATCGCTGGCCGGCATCGAGGGTGAAGCCATGCGGGGCTCGATCAGGCGTGCGCTCAATCGGGCGGTACGCCGGCTGGACCAGACACTGCCGCATCTGCGCCGGCTCGATCTCGCGCTCGAAGATGCCGGCGCCCGCGCCAAGGCGAAGTCTGCCGGCGGCACCATCGAGGCGATTGCTTCAGAACTGCGGACGTTGCTGACACGGGCCGGGGCAGGGCCGGTCGACATGTCGCAGATGAGTGCGTTATCGGCACCGATGCACCGACTTTCCGAGCGCCTGAAGCAGGCGAGCGTAGAACTTTCGACATTGCTCACGCGCGGCTCGTCCGGCCTGGAATTGACGCACGCCGATGCCGAACCGGCAGATGCTCTCGAAAGCGCCGAGGAGTTGAGCCTGTCGGCCGAGCAGCTGGCAACGGTCGCCGTCGCGGTTGCCCAGGCGGCCGGGATTAGGCCTGTGGCGCCGCCGCTGCCAGTGCCTGCCGCACCCTCGGCCCGCGACCGGCTGGAAAAATGGATCAAGACCGGCGCGATCTTCTTTGGCGAGGCTAGCGAGTTCCGCAATGCTCAGGTGGCGCAGGCCACCCTCAACTCGGCTGCCCGCCTGATCCGCGAAGCAGCCGTTCTGGTCAGGGTGGTCGGCTATACCGACGAGCGCGGCGGGCAGACACGCAATTCGCCACTCTCACAGACGCGGGCGCAGCGCGTGGTCGACGCATTGATCGAGCGCGGCGTGCCGCGCCAGCTTCTCGTTGCCATCGGCCGGCCGACCGGCGCGGATATCAGCTCCGTTGTCGGCCCCCAGAGCCCCAACCGCCGTGTCGAATTCGAAATCGGATTTGACGGCGAGTTGGCCGACCAGCCATGAGGATCGCCAAGATCCTGCTGCTGGGTGACATCGGCGTCGGCAAGACCTCGATTGCCCGACGATTGGTGTTCGACAAATTCGATGGCAGCTACAAAGCCACGATCGGCACCGACATCTACCGTTACGAGGTCGTGCCGTCGCCGGTCGAGGGACCGTTCCATTTCGTGGTCTGGGATACCGACGGCAATTTCGGCGAGACCATTTTTCGGCACGTCTATGCCAGGCAAGCGGATGCGGCGATGATCGTCTCGGATGCCAGCCGGCCGGCGACGCACGAGCTCACGGCACAATTGGGCAGTGGTTTCATGGAGGCCTTTCCCGGTCGGGCCGTGACCTATGTCGTCAACAAGCTCGATCTGCTGGCCGACGGCGCGGCGCGGCAATTGCCCGCCGCGATGGCGAATGCAGGCGTCCCGATCATTTGGACCAGCGCAAAGTCGGGTGACCATGTCCGAGAGGCCTTCCATGCCGCCGCTGCCATCATTGCCCGGCGCAGCTGACGGGCATTCGGCGATCGCCGCGCTGTCCGAAGCTGTCGAGTTGCTGGCGCGCCACCGGCTGTTCGGCTTGACGTGGCTCGACCGTGATCTCGTGGCACTTTTCAGTTATGGCGGCCTCGCGGAGTTCGTGCCGATCGGCAGCCGCGTGACCGAAACTGTGCTGCCGCTACTCGGGCTCGACGATGCGTTGCAGGCGCTGAAACAGACGCCGCAAACGCCTTTCGAGATGCCGAACGTTTCGTTGGCCAACGAGCAGGGCAGCAATCCGCGCCTAAGCATCCTCATCTATTGGATACCGGAGCGTCAGCAATTCCTGCTGCTCGTGGCCAAGGTGCTATCGACCGGCGAGCTCGAGATCGGGCTTGCGCAGCAGGTGCGCGCGCGCATGATCGCCGAGGCCGAGCTCGCGCAAAAATCGAAGGCACTGGCCATCGCCAACGAGGAGTTGACTAGGGCCAATCGCGATCTCGCCGAGTTCGCCTACATCATCAGCCACGACCTCAAGGCACCGCTCCGGGCGATGCGTTATTTCGTCGACGACCTCGAGCGTGCGCTGGCGGATGGCGGTGATGATCCGAAGGTGCACGCCGGGCAGATCCGCAGTCAGGCCCGGCGGATGGCCCAGATGCTGACCGACCTGCTCGCCTACTCGAAGATCGGCCGGCAAACCGAGGCGCTTGCTACCGTCGACACCGCAGCCCTGGTGCAGGGCATTGTCGCCTCGATCCCGAAGCCGCCGGGGATCGACGTCGTCATCGACGGCGACTGGCCGACATTCGAGACCTATGCGGCGCCACTCGACCTGGTGCTGCGCAACTTGATCGGCAACGCGATTGCCCACCACGATCTTACGCACGGCACGATCCGTGTCACCTGTGGCTCGGCGCCGGACGCCATCGAGGTCGAGGTTGCCGACGATGGACCCGGAATTCCAAAGGAATGGCATGAGACGATCTTTCTGCCGTTCAAGACAATGCCTGGCAGGCCCGACGCCGAGCACAGCGGCATCGGTCTCGCGCTCGTCCGTCGCGCTGCCGAGAGCGTCGGCGCAAGATTGACGCTGACATCTGACCCGACAGTCGCGCGCGGCGCGAAATTTACTATCCATTGGCCGGTTGGGCTCAATTCCTAGCTATTCGACGCCGCCGCGGCGGTGACGCCGCATTCGTTTGTGTCGCAGCGGGCTTCCCCTGTATAAGGGCCTGGAAGTTCAGGAGAGTAGGCATGAGTTCCGGCGGCTCGGGAGCAGGCGGCGATTTCCTTGCGCGCAAGAGCGATGCGACGAAAATCCGTCAATCATTGCCGCCGATCGACGACGTGCTGATCGTCGAGGACGAGACATTCGACGCCGATCGGCTGCAGGCCACGCTGCACGTCATGCTCGGCTACGAGCTGACCATCCGCCGTGCCTCGACGCTCGGCAGCGCGCTCGATTGCGTCATCGCCCGCAAACCGGGCATCGTCTTTCTCGACGACTATCTGAAGCCGAATGACAATGCTTCGCACACCATCCCGTTCCTGCAACGGGCCGGCTACGAGGGGCCGATCGTGGTAGTCAGCGGCCAGGTCGACCGGCAACGCCGCGCCCATCTGATGGGCGCCGGCGCCGCCGACGTCATCCACAAGGACGACCTCGACAGCGTGCGGGTGGCGGAAGCATTGGCACGCGCGTTCAAGACCCGCGAAGGCGGGGCGACCGCCGGCTGAGCGCCGGTCGGTCGGCTCGCGGCGGCGCTCATGCCATGCCCGAAGTGAAGGTCGGCCATGACTTGCGGCAGTCGACATTCGCTTGCCTCGGCCGCACCCGATGCCTCACATCTTGGCGCAGATCGATGAGGAGATGCGACACATGGAACGGCCCGAAATCCTGAGGCGCGAGATCAAGGCGCTGGCATTCGACCAGTACGGCACCATCGTCGACATGCAGGGCGGGCTGACCGAGGCGGCCGCACCCTTTCTCAAGAGCAAGGGCTGGAGCGGCAACCCATCGAGCTTCGTCACCTGGTGGCGGCGCACCCACTTCGAGAACTCGATGATCGATGCGCTGCTCGATCGCGGCCACACACCCTATCGCCAGATCGGCCACCGGGCGGTCAGCCATGTGATGGACCGCTGCGGCATCAAGTACACCCAGGTTGAGGTTGCAGGCCTCGTCGCCGCAATCGAGCGGCTGAAGCCGTTCCCCGATGTCGTCGAAGCACTGACGAGGTTGCACGGCGCCAGGTACAAACTCGCGATCCTGTCGAATGGCGACCGCGACATGCTTGAAGCCGCCGGCCCGCACATCGGGTTTGCCTTCGACCAAGTGATCTCGGTGCAGGAAGCCGGCTATTTCAAGCCGCACTGGCGCACCTACGCCAAGGCCGAGGAGATCATGGGTGTAGATCGCTCGAGCATCCTGTTCGTCGCCAACCATGCATTCGACTGCATCGGCGCCAAGTCATTTGGCATGCGCACCGCCTTCATCGACCGGCGCAAGCGCCCCTTCGGCGAGACGCCGCATCAGCCCGACCTGATCGTCGCGAACTTCGCCGAACTGGCCGCGACGCTCGCTCAGCCGCGATAGCCGTAGAGCCAGTCGTAGCCGGCCATCACTCGCTCGCCGGGCATCGCACGCAGCGTCAGGTTGCGCGCCAATGCCAAAGCGCCGTCGAGATGATAAATGCGGCCATTGCGTTCGGCGGTCGCGATCATACGCTCTCGGCGCGGCCGGCGGGATGCTTCGAATGCCTTGAACGCTTGCCGGTGGTCGGGCGAGGTCCGCAGCAGCTTGGCAACCGCGGCGGCATCTTCCAGCGCCATCACGCCGCCTTGTGCCAGGAACGGAAAGAACGGTCCGGTGGCATCGCCCAGCAGTGCGACACAGCCGTTCGACCAGCGCGCCAGGCGCGGCGCCGACAGCAGCGTCCATTGCCGCCAGGTGTCGGCGCTTCGTAGCAAACTCACCAGTGCCGGCGCGAGGCCGGCGACCTTTGCCAGCACTGCGGCGGCATCAATGCTGCTGCCCCATCCTTCAGGCGTGGCATGGTCCTCGCTGACCACCACCACTGCGATCTCGCGGCCGGACCGTACCGGGTAGTGCACGACGTGCACATGCGGCGCGAGCCACAGCGTCACGTCATTGGCGAAGGCGCGCGCCGGCACCGCGTCCGCCGGGATCACCGTACGGGCGGCAACCCGCCCGGCCGGCCGCATCTCGAGGTCCGATATGGCGAGGCGCCGTACCGTCGAGCCGACACCATCGGCACCGATGAGATAAGGACCCTCCACCTGTCGGCCATCGACGGCCGAGACCGTTACGGCCGCTTCGGTCTGGACAAGTTGGGCGACATCGAAACCCATCGAGAATTCGATATGTGGCGCGGCTCGCGCCGTCGCCAGCAAAGCCGCGTGCAGATCGGCGCGATGGACGGTCCAGTAGGGCGCGCCATGGCGGCCTTCGATCCAGGCTCCGAGCGGCAGCGCGCTGAGGGCGTCGCCGGAGCGGCCATCGCGCACGCTGATCGCGCGTGGAACGCCGACGCCGCCGGCGAGCCTGTCGGCGACGCCCAATTGCCGCAATATGTGCGTTCCGTTCGGGCCAATCTGGATGCCGGCGCCCGCTTCCGAGAATTCAGGTCTGCGCTCGAGTATGCGGCTCGCAATGCCGGCTTTCGACAGAGCGAGCGCGGTTGCGAGCCCGCCGATGCCGCCCCCTGCAATCAGTGCAGGGCGATCGCTCACACGGCCTCGTCGACGATGCAGCCGGCCGGGTCGCTTTCGGTCGCGGCGAGGCGTGAGTCATGGATGTACAGCGTCGAGCAGTACGGGCACAGCACTTGGGCGTCGCCACCCATGTCGAGGAAAACGTGCGGGTGGTCGAATGGCGACCGCGCGCCCATGCACTGCAGCTCCTTGACGCCGACGAAGATCTTCTCGGCGCCCTTGTCATTGGCGAAATGGGGGACCAGACCGGCTGCCATCGGATATTCTCGCTGCCTAACTGCTGTTGCTCAGGATCACTCACTGGGAACGCAGTAGCTGGTCGCGCATCAGGGCTGCCGGTGTCAAGCGATTAGGTGCCGTCAGCGGGCTCTGTGCCACTGTTGTCGCAGGCGGCGCGGGCTTCGGCGGCAGCAGGGCCACCGCGGCGTTCATTCTGGCGTGGCCTTCGAGGTCCAGCAGCAATGCGTTGGCGAGCGGTACGCCCACTTGCGATGCGTGCAGGTTCTGCGACCAGGCCTGCGAAGTGGTACCGGTGCCGATGAGAACGACGTAGGAATAGGCAGCGCCGTTGCCAAATTGCAGTCCGCCGGCGATCCAGGTGTCGACGGTGCTGTTGATGTCGTCCGTCACTGACGTGCCGGTCTTGGCGAAATGCAGACGCAAGTCGGGCCGCCGCTCGGCGCACCATTGGCTCAAGCCCTTCAGCGTGCCGTGCGATTGGCCGCCCGATTGGTAGCAGATCGGCGCCTGCAACAGCGCCTTCAACATTGCGGTGCCGTCGCGCTTGATCACCTTGTTCGGCACGATGTCGGTTGAGCGGTCGCGCTCGGCGAGCTTGGCGTGCTCCAGCGCGACGAAATCGTAAGCGCGCACCAGCGTCGGCAGGCGAACGGGCTTGCCACCTTGGTCGAGCAGGCTCGCCAGCACCACGCCGGCCATCTGGTGTACCCGCTGCGGTGAACCGGTGACGAGGCCGCGCACCACGGCGGTCGAGGGTGGGGTCGCGCCAGCTGTGCCCTCGCCTGGCGGCATGTTGTAGCCGAAGGTGTCGATCAGCCGGGCGACGCGCTCCTGGCCGAAATGGGCAAGCCGCCACTCCAGCGGACGGTTGAGCGAGCAGGCGAAAGCGACGATCGCACGGCGGCCGCGCGCCTCGCCGGCCGGGCCCTTGGCACAGGTCTCGGCACCTTTGTCGGGTGCCTCGGTATCGGCATACGAGGTGTCGATGCGGTCCTTTTGCTCGTTGGCGATGGCGATCGCGGCCAGCATCTTGGCGGTGGATGCGATCGATCGCGATTCTCGTTCCGGCTGGTAGTGTCCGGTCTCGACCGAGCGTGCGGACGCGGTGCCGAAGTAGGCTGCGCTCTCGGTGCTGTCGTAGTAGCGGACGATCTCGCCCTTGTGATTGGCGGCCACCACGATGACGTGCGGACTGCGGCGGTCGGCTGCAGTCTTGGCCGGATCGAGTGTCCAGCCGGGATTAAATTTCGAGCCCCACTGGGCGTCGAGTTTGGCCAGTTCGCCGCGGATGCTCTCGCGGAAGGCGAGGTTCTCGATCACATCGAGCGTTGTCGTCACGCCGCGCACGTAGTTGCGCCAGTCGAAGCCGAATGCCTGCTTCATCTCCTCGCGGATGCCGAGGCGGGCGGCCGGAATGAGGGCATTGGCGCGCACCGTCGGGCTCGCCTGTCCGGCTTTCGCCAGCGTTGGCGCGTAGTGTTCGAGCGCCTCCTGCAGCCTCGGCTTGACCTTCGGATCGGGTGGGCCACTCGCCATTGCGACCAGCTCGAACATCACCTTCTTCTGCTCAACCTCGTCCTTGATCAGCTTTTCGGCGCAAGTGCGCGCGCGCACCTCGGTGATGTAGCGCCAGCGGTCGAGGCGAACTTCGTTCAGCCTGTCGTTACCTTCGAGCAGGATCACCGGTTTGTTGACGGCCGACGCCAGCACGTATTGCTCGGCCGTCGTCAGGTCCTTGGCCTCCTTGCCGAACAGGACCCGCGCGGTCACCTCGACGCCGTGCAGCGGCGCGCCGCCGGTGCGCTGGGCGAGCCAGATGTGGTTCGCGGCCCACTGCTTCAAGGGCGTGTCGTCGCCGCCGCGGGTGAGTTCGTGATAGATGACGGGCGCCAGCCACCACTCGCCGATCTTGCGCTTCAACTTGGTGAAGCCGCTCTCGCCGGAGCTCGGTGGGGTCTTATAGATCACACGGGCGAACTGCATCGGTAGCGTCGAGCCGCCGACGCCGAGGCTCGGGCGGCGCAGCGCAATTGAGCGGCGGATGGTCGAGTAGGGGATCTTGAGGACGCCGGCGAGGTCGATGCCGTAGGGGTTGAGCGCAGTGCCGATGTAGCGGTCCTCGTGATAGGCGAGGCATTGCCAATAGTCGGGCGGCACCTGGCGCACGGGGATCGACTTGTGGTCGGGGTTCGCCGTGTAGTCGCCGATTTCGATTGCCGCGTCGGTGTAGTTGACGTCGCGGCGGCTATCGAGGCGCGGGTCGAAGGTGCCGACGAAATTGCCCTTGGCGTCGTAGACCGCGGTCGCAAGCCAGCGCTCGGCGTCGTAGCGCAGTTTGTCGGCCATGAGATGGCCGCCGATCACGCCGCGTAACGGGGCGACGACATAGACCAAGGCGAGGGCGAACACGAGATATATGGCCGCGCCCCACACCACGTAGCGCAGCTTGCCGAGCCGGGGATTGAAGGCAACGCCGGTGACGAAGGCGCGGATCAGCCGGGCCGGCACACTGAAGATCAATTCGCTCGAACGCAGCAGAAATCCAACGAGGGCGAGCATGGGGTGGCCGGGCCAACGAGCAACGAAGACGATTGCTGCCGCTCGAACAAGCAGGCAGCCGTTATGCTCTAGGCAGCCTTTGTGGCACGCGTTGGCTTGATCTGTGGCGGGATCGGGTTTGTCTGAAGGATGTAGGTTGGCATCGGCCGCCTTCTTGCGGCTGTAACCCAACAAATTCGATCGGGCCCGCGGCGTCGGGTTATGCGCACGAGTGGGCGCCAACCCAACTTACGGCCAGGCACCTCGCGTCATGGCCTGCCACCGGCGATGACGCCTTTGCGGATTAGGAAGCAGCCATAAGGGCGTGGGTCGCCGCATTGGATGACGGCGAAGGCGTTGCTTGCCGCTTCGTAGAACGCGAAGCGCTCGATGCCGGCGAGCGGCGCCGGCCAGCCCAGGGCCTCGTCGATCACGGCTTGAACCTCGGATTGGATCTCCGGAATCTCGTCCGGATTGTTGACCACCAGCATGCGGCGCAGCGGTTCCGGCTCGAAGTCGTCGACTGGCAGAACGCTCAAGATCGCAGCCACGGCCCGGTCCATGGCGATGCCGGGCAGGCGGATCAACCGGCCGCTGGTGGTGGCGCGCGCGATCTTCTCCGCCGGGTGATTGGCATCGACGACGGCGAGGTCGTCGCCGTGGCCCATGGCGGCCAGCACCCACAGCAGGTCGGCCGACAGCAGCGGATCGACCCCCTTCAGCATCACGCCACGCCCCTGCCGCGGCCGAGATAGACGCGAGCCGCGTTGCCGCCGAGGACGTTCGCGCGCTGCTCGTGCGTCAGGTCTTGCAGCGCCTCCGAAGTCAGTGCCCACCAGACGTCGTAGCCGCCGGCGAGGTTGACCACCGGCCAGTCGCTACCCCACAGCAGGCGTCCCGGCCCGAACAGCTGCAGCAGGCGATCGATATAGGGCAGGACAAGATCCGGCCGCCAGTCGGGCGCGGCCTCGGTGATCAGGCCCGACAGCTTGCAGACGACATGGTTGTTCGCCGCAATGGCGCGCAGGTCGGTGCGCCATGATGCCTCGACGCGGCTCGCGATCTCGGGCTTGGCGCCGTGGTCGACCACCACGGCGAGGCTGGGAAAGCGCTCGATGAAGGCGCGCAGCGCCGACAAGTGTCGTGGCCTGACCAGCGCGTCGAACACCAGGTCATGCGCCACCATGGCGGCGACCGCCGGGGCGAGGTCGGGGCGCAGCAGCCATTTCGGATCGGCGATGTCGTGCACCATGGGGCGCAAGCCGACGAGGAGACGATTGGCCGCCAGCCGCGCGATCACGTCAGGCGCGTCCGGCGCAGTGAAATCGACCCAGCCGACAACGCCAGCGACGAACGGCGTCCGTTCCGCCAGCGCCAGCATGAACTCGCTCTCGGCGACGGTCGGCGCCGCCTGCACCAGGATCGTCTTGGCGATCTCGTGGCGGGCCAGGATCGGTGCCAGATCGTCGGGGCCGAAATCGCGATGGATCGCGGCGAGCGCCGGCGTCAACCAGCCGTAGTCGCCGCGCTCCAGACGCCAGAAATGCTGATGCGAGTCGATCTGCATGGGCCGGCCCCTATTCACGCCGGCGTCGGCGCGTTCTTGTCGAGCAGGCCTTCGCTCTTGAGATCGGCCCACAGCGCGGCCGGCACCTTCTGCGACAATGCCCCGACGTTGCGCCGCACCTCGTCCGGTTTCACCGCGCCGATCACCAGTGTCGCCACCGCTGGATGGCCGAGGCAGAAATGCATCGCAGCGGTCGCCAGCGATACGCCGTGCGCCTCGGTCACGTGTTCGATCTTGCGCACCTTGGCCATGATCTCGGGCGGCGCATCGACGTAGTTGTACTTCGCGTTCGGCATTGCTCCAGTCGCCAGGATGCCGGAATTGAACACGCCGCCAAGCATCACCCCGACCTGTTTCTGTTGTGCCAACGGCAGCACCTCGGCCAATGCCGGCTGTTCCAGCAGCGAATAGCGACCCGCCATCAGCATGCAGTCGAAGTCGCCCTCGCGCAGGTAGCGGGCGGCATAGACCGGATCGTTTAGGCCGATGCCGATGCCCTTTATCACGCCCTCGCCGCGCAGCTTCTCCAGCGCCTTGTAGGCGCCCGCCATTGCGTCGCGATAGAACCGTTCGCCTTTTTCCGGGCCGTGCGACCAGGCATCGGCATCGTGTATCAGAGCCAAGTCGACTTTGGGCAGGCCGAACCGCATCAGCGAATGCTCGAGCGAGCGCATCGTCGCGTCGTAGCCGTAGTCGTGCTCGATGTCGAATGACAGGCCGCCGACATAGCGTGAGGTTTTCTTGCGTCCGTTCGGCGCCGGCACCAGCAACCGGCCGACCTTGGTCGACAGCGTGAAGCTGCCTGGAGCCAGGCGCCGCAGAATGGTGCCGAAGCGGTGCTCGGCGATGCCTTGACCGTAGTAGGGCGCAGCATCGAAGTGGGTGATGCCGGCGTGCGCGGCGGCTTCGACAGTGGCAAGCGCGGTCGCGTCGTCGAGCTTGGCGAACAGGTCGCCGAGCGGCGCGCCACCGAACCCCATCACCGTTACGTCGAGGCCGGTGCGGCCGAGCCTGCGCTTTGCCAGTGCCATGAGCGAAGTTCCCGAATGCCAATTTCGCACAGGCTGACATGTTAGTCTTGACAGTCTGCGGCTGACAAGATCAAGGATGGCGCATCACAGGAGAGCTGACTAGTGACCATAACGAGCCGGTTCGGATTGAGTTGCGCCATTTCCACGCCGTTCGACGCGGCTGGCGACGTCGACGTCGGCCGGTTTGTCGATCACGCCAAGGCATTGCTGGCGCGCGGCTGCGACAGCATCACGCTGTTCGGCACCACCGGCGAAGGTGCCTCCGTCGGCCTCGGCTCGCGGGCGAGAGTGTTTGACGCCATGATCAAGGCCGGCATCGCGCCGCGCACGCAGTTGCTGTCGACGGTGGTCGCGTCCTCGGTCGAGGAGGCTGCCGCCCAGGCCGCGATGGCATTGGATGTTGGCGTCCGCGGCATGCTGCTGACGCCGCCGTTCTATTTCCGTGGCGTCAGTGACGACGCGATCTTTGCCTGGTTCGGCCAGCTGTTCGATCGCCTGAAGGGCGAGGCGCGCGACATGTTTGCCTACCACCTGCCGAGCGTCACGGGCATGCCATTGTCGGTCGACCTCATCGGCCGTCTCAAGGCCGCGTTTCCCGGCATCATCGTCGGCGTCAAGGACAGCTCGGCGACGTGGTCGAATACGGAAGCGCTATTGAAGGCCCATTCCGACCTGATGATCCTGGTCGGCGACGAGCGCGATCTGGCGAAGTCGGTGCGCATGGGCGGCTCCGGCTCGATCTGCGGCGTCGCCAATGTCGCGCCGGAAATCCTGTTCGGCGCGGCCAAGCACGGCATCGAGGACCCGCGCATCCGCCCGGTGGTCGAGGCGATCATCGCGCACCCGATCCTGCCCGGCATCAAGGCGTTGATCGCCCACCAGAAGGGTGACCCGGCCTGGGCGCGCATGCGGCCGCCGATGGTCGACCTCGATGCCGCTGCCGCGTCGAAGCTGGTTGCCGCGTTCGATCGCGCCCTGGCCGCGGCCGCCGCATGAGCGGCGCCGGCGCCACCTCCGAGCTCAGCGCAGCAAAGCCTGCGAAGCTCAGGGATCGCGCCTACGAAAGCTTCACGACCAGGCTGCTGGCGCGAGAAATCCGTGCCGGTCAGTTCATCTCGCAACGCGAGCTGGTGGCGATCACCGGTCTGCCGCTCGGCGCCATCCGCGAGCTGATCCCGCGGCTCGAGGCCGACGGGCTGATCAAGACGGTGCCGCAGCGCGGCATGCAGGTCTGCCACGTTGACATGCAGCTCGTGCGCAATGCATTCCAGTTCCGCTTGTTTCTGGAGCGGGAGGCGGCACTGCTGTTCGCCGCCGACGCCACGGACAAGCAGCTGGCCGAGCTGCGCCGCGTGCACGAGAGCGTCCTGAAGCGTGCGCGCAAGGCGGTAACGCCCGAGCTGATGGCGGAGGCGCAAGGCGTCGACTACGGCCTGCATGATGCGATCGTCGACGCGCTCGGCAACGAAATCATTTCCAACGCCTATCGCGTCAACTCGATCAAGATCCGCCTGATCCGTCAGGAATATACCCGTCTCGAGCCACAGCTGGTCGTGCCGGTAATGAGCGAGCACTTGCGCATCATCGAGGCGTTCGAGGCGCGTGATCCGACCCGCGCCGCATCAGCGATCGAGGCTCATATCAGCCGTTCACGCAACCGCGCGCTCGGCATCGCCACCTGAAAAGCGAATAGCGCAACCAATAAGCGACACCGGAGGAGAAGCGCCCATGGCCATCAAGACGATCAAGATCAGTAAGCGCCAGTTCGTCCAAGGCACCGCTGCTGCCGGCGCGATACTCGCAATGCCGGCGATCGGCGCACGGGCTCAGGCGATCGCACTGCGCTGGGGCGACGTCGCGGCGGCGACCCACCCTTCCGCGCAGGCGGCCGTCCGTGCCGCGGCGGAGGTCAAGGAGAAGACGGCGGGGCGCGTCGAGATCCAGCCATTCCCCGCCGGCCAGCTCGGCGGCTCGCGCGACATGGTGGAGGCGACCTCGTCGGGGGCGCAGACGATCGTGACCGAGGGCGCGGCGCTGATCGGCCAGTTCGTACCGCAATTGTCGATCATCGAGGCGCCATACATCTGGAAGGATGCCGCGCATATGTCGCGGGCGCTGAGCTCCTCGCTGATGGAGGACTTCAACAAGATACTCATTGACAAGCGCGGTCTGCGCATCGTCGGCGTCAATTATTACGGCAAGCGGCACCTTACCACCGGTACGAAGGCGGTGAAGTCGGTCGATGACATGAAGGGCTTCAAGCTGCGCGTGCCCGAGGTCGACACCTTCATGGCGATGGCGGAAGCGTGGGGGGCAAAGCCGACGCCGATGAATTTCGGCGAGCTCTATCTGGCGCTGAGCCAGGGCGCCGTCGACGGCCAGGAGAACCCGCTGCCGACCATCCAGTCGGGCAAGTTCTACGAAGTGCAGAAGTTCCTGGTGCTGACCGGTCACATCATCACGCCGCGCCTGGTCATCGTAAATGAGCCTGCCTGGCGCAAGATCCCCGAGGCCGACCGCGCCATCGTGCAATCGGCGATCCAGTCAGCGGCCAAGTGGCAGGACGGCGAAATCGTGGCGCAGGAAGCGACCCTGGCCGATACCTTCAAGAAGGCCGGCATGACTGTCATCGAGCCCGACGTCGAGGGCTTCCGCAAGCCGGTGCTGGCAACGGTTCCCGCCAAGTTCGAGGCCAAATGGGGCAAGGGGCTGTGGGACAAGCTGCAGGCGCTGTGAGATTGATGAGGCCGGCGCAAAAGGTGATGATTGGTGCCAACGGAATTGGATGACCGCGTTCTCGCATCCCCACAGCCGTCTTCCCGGCGCAGGCCGGGACCCACGACAAGCCGCGCTCGGCTCGATGTTGGTAGTGAAACGTGATGTGTCGACGACGAATGCCAACCGCGAACACTAAGTGAGCGGCCACTTGTCGATCGTCCCGGCCTGCGAGCCGTGCGAATTTATCTAATCGCAGACTCTTGGAGACTGGCACGCGTTGAATTTCTGTGACCCAAAACGATGTCGTGGTCGAGGAGAATTCGCCGAGCATATCTAGCCTCACTCTGCTCAACACCAGAATTCCTCCGCATAGATTTCTTCACAGGCTCCTGCGCCGGGATGACGGCATGGGGTGTGGCGCGACGCGAGTGACACCGCCATAGCGAGGGGATGAATGCTTGCAATCGTCAAGGCGTTCGACATTGGGCTCGCCTGGGTGGCGGGGTTGCTTGCGGCCCTTCTGACCTTCGCCGTGATGCTCGGCATCGTGTCCCGCGGCTTCGGCGAGCCGCTGATCTGGACCGACGAGGTCTCGCGCTTCCTGATGATCTGGCTCGCCGTCGCCGGCTGGCTGATGGCGAGCCGCCGGCGCGCGCATATCCGCATCCGCTTCTTCCACGACCTGCTCCCCGCCCGATGGCATGCCGCATCGGAAGCGGTGATGCAGGTCGCGTTGATCCTGTGCGGTATCCTGCTGACGGTATTCGGCATCGAGCTCATCCGGCGCAATCTCGACATCGAGGCGATGACGGTGCCGATCGCGATGGCGTGGGTCTATCTGCCGATCGCCATCGCCGGCGCGGTGATGGCGGCGCAGGCGGCAGCCGAGAGCTGGCAGGCGCTGCTGAAGCTCCGCTCGGGTGGCATCGAAGACGAGAAGCGGCCATGACCACGCTCATCGCCCAGATCGGCGCCGTATGGTTCGTCGCGATCCTGGCCGGCCTGCCGCTGTTCGCGTCGATGGCGCTGGCATCGTTCGCGTTCGTATTCTTCGGCGGGCTCAATCCGTCGATCGTGCCGCAGAAGATGATCCAGGCGGTGAACTCATTTCCGATCGTCGCGGCGCCGATCTTCATCCTGATGGGCAACATCCTGACCGCGGCGCGGATCAACGACAAGATCGTCGCCTTCGCACAGACGCTGGTCGGCTGGCTGCGTGGCGGCTATGCCCACGCCAGCATCGTCGCCAGCATGATCTTTGCCGGCATGGTCGGCTCGGCAGTGGCGGATGCGGCCGGCGTCGGCGCGATCGAGATCAAGTCGATGAAGCGGGTCGGCTACCGGCCGGAAACGGCAGCCTCGATCACCGCTGCTGCCGCGACCATCGGCCCGATCATACCGCCGAGCCTGCCGATGGTGATCTATGGCGTCTCCGCCGACGTCTCTGTCGGGCGGCTGTTCCTGGCAGGCTTCATTCCCGGCGTCCTGATGGGCCTGTCGCTGATGATGATGGTCGCCGTCGTCGCCCGCCGCCAGGGCTTCGGCCGTGAGCCGTTCGCCGGTTTTCACGCAATCTGGCGCACATTCCGCGATGGCATATGGGCATTGATTGCGCCGGTGATCCTGCTCGGCGGCATGTTCAGCGGCTACTTCACGCCGACGGAAGCAGCCGCGGTCGCCGCATTCTATTCGCTGTTCTTGGGGCTCGTGGTCTACCGCACACTCGAATGGCGCATGCTGCCCGGCATCCTGGTCGAGACCGTCGAGACCACTGGCCTCGTGCTCGCCCTGGTGATGGCGGCGGGCGCGCTCGGCTGGTGCCTTTCGGTCAGCCGCGTGCCGCAGACGCTGACGCCGCTGATCGTCGATACCATCAAGAATCCGCTGATGTTTCTGCTCGCCTGCAACCTGGTGCTGCTGCTGGTCGGCTGCTTCATGGAGGTGCTGGCCGCCATGCTGATCCTCATTCCGATCATGGTGCCGGCGGCAGTCAAGTTCGGCATCGATCCCGTCCACTTCGGCGTGATGATGATCATGAACCTGATCCTCGGCACCATCCACCCGCCGATCGGGGTGGTGCTGTTCATCACCTCGCGGATCGCCGAGATCAGTTTCGAGAAAATGTCGCGGGCGATCCTGCCCTGGCTGGTGCCGCTCTTGATCGTGCTGGCGCTGGTGACGGTGTGGCCGCCATTGACGCTGTGGCTGCCGAATCTGGTGATGGGGAAGTAGGCGCTACCCGCGAACCAGAATGATGCCGATGAACAGCGCCAGCGAAGCGATGACCGCGAGCACCAACCGGATCGTCAGGAACCATGATGGCGCCTCGCCCATGCGGATGCAGCGGATGTCGTAGAGCATAAGTCCGCCGTAGGCCGCGATCATCAGCCAGGCACCGGCCCGCATCGGCAGCAGCATGCCGATCCAGGTGGCGAGGCCCGGCGCGAAGGTCGAAGCGTAGATCCGCCATTGACGTAGGCTTCCCCAATAGCCGGTTTCGTTTTCGGCCGGAGGCTCGCAGATCGCCAGGCCCCAGTATACCGCGCCCATGAAGGTGAGCATGAGACCGGCATAAATCATTAGCGCAAAGCGGCTGTCGACGCCGGGGACCGTGAAGCCGATGGCAATCATGCCGGCGAGCACGATCAGCGGATAGGTCGCAGCGAGCGCGCACAGCGTACCGGGCATCGGCAGCTTGGGAAATGTCCGGGCGGCGGTGGGAATGGTCATCAGGGATCGGCCCTCCAACGGTGCAGATGTGAGCTAAAAGGGGTCAGGCATTCGCAGTCCGTTGGCAAGCGCTATAGTGTCCATCACAGTGAACGCAATGAGGTTTGGCATGACGCGATCCTTGGCGCCGCGCCCCGGTGAGGAGAGTATCGAACTGCCGCCGGCGACGGACGCCGGCGTGTATTTCATCGGCCGCATCCGAACACCGTTTGCCACGCGAGCCGACTGCCCCAAGAACGGCCGCGAGAGTGAAGCGCAGGCGGTCATCGAGATCGATCCGCGTTATGCCGCCGGCCTGCTCGACATCGAGCGCTGCTCGCACTTGATCGTTCTGTACTGGATGGATGAGGCGCGGCGCGACCTCATTCAACAGGTGCCGGGCCACCTCGGCCGCCCGCGGGGCACATTCGCCTTGCGCTCGCCGGTGCGGCCGAACCCGATCGCGCTATCAGTGGTCGAATTGTTGAAGGTCGACGGCAACCGGCTGACCGTGCGCCACATCGATTGCCGCGACGGCACGCCGCTGATCGACATCAAGCCATACTACGCCAGCACCGACTGCGTTCCCGACGCGCGCCGGCCGTGAAGCTCTACCGCTGCGCCGCTGCGACCGGCGAGGTTGCGCCGAGGTATCGAACTTCGAGCTCGGCGGTATCGCGTTTGCCGACCGCCGACTGGTTGCGGCCGAGCCACTTGGCGGCCTCGGTGCGGCCGGCGCTGAACAGGTAGGACAGCAACTCGGCGTCCGGCTTCATTTTGGTGATGGTGGCGAGGTTGGCGGTGTGCCGCCCGGTCTCGATGACGTGGAAGCGGTGCTTTCGCAGTCGCGCGATGCTGCCGCCGGCCTCGCTGAACCAGCCTGGCTTGCTGCCACGCGCCGCCGCGATCAGCTCGACATCGCGCAGGAACGGCTGGTTGAAGGTGATCTCGCTGATGTGGGCGGCGATCTCGGTCGCAGTCTTCGGCGGCTTCGGCCGCACCGCGTGATTGAGCACCACGATCAGCGTGTCCTCGACCGGCGCCTCGGTCGCCAGCGTGATCAGATCGGGGTTGGCCGAGAAGCCGCCGTCCCAATAGGCGTTGCCGTCGATTTCAACCGCGTGATGGACCGTCGGCAGGCAGGCGGACGCGAGGATCGCCTCCACCTTCATTTCGCTGCGGCGAAACAGGCGCGGCCGCCCGGTCGCAACGTTGGTCGCGGCGATCAGCAGCTCCACCGGCGATTTGGCACGCAGCACATTGAAATCGATCTCGTCGGTCAGCAGCTTGCGCAGCGGGTCGAAGCCGAGCGGGTTGAATTCGTACGGCGACACCATGCCGGCCATCGAGGCCAACGCCTTCGACATGAAGGGGTTTATCGCGGTTAGATCGGGCGGTTGTGCCTTCTCGATGGCGGCCCATACCGATTTCAGCTTGGCGCGGGCGTGGGCGCGGTTGCCGGTGGCGAGGCCATAGGCCAGGGCGACTGCATTGACCGCGCCGGCACTGGTGCCGCTCACCCAGCCGAATTCGATCGCCTCGTCTTCGAGCAGCTGGTCGAGCACCCCCCAGGTGAATGCACCATGCGCGCCGCCACCTTGAAGCGCCAGATTGACAATGATTTTCTTGTGTTTGCGCACGGCTGAGGCACTCGCGACGTGAGAACTGCGGTCGCCGCTGTCTAGCACAGCGCGACCGGCAACACGACCGGCAGCCCACCGATACTTTCGACGCGCGCCTCGATGCCGAATGCGGAACGCAGCAGCGCCGGCGTCAGCACCTCGGCCGGCGTCCCGTCGCCCAGCAGGCGGCCGTCCTTCAGCAGCAGGATGCGCCGGCAGTAGCGTGCTGCGAGCGACAGATCGTGCATCGCCACCACCACCGTTCGCCCGGCTGCGGCACGCGCGGCGAGCCGGTCGAGCAGCGCCAACTGGTGCGCCGGATCGAGGCCTGCGGTCGGCTCGTCGGCGAGCAGCACCGCCGTTTCCTGCGCGAGGACGCGTGCCATCAACACCCGCGCTAACTCGCCGCCGGACAGCTCGGTCACCGGCCGGTCGCGGAAATGAGCAATGTCCATCTCCGCCATCGCCAGTTCGACGGCGGCAGCATCCGTTTCGGCGGCGCTGCCGTGCGGTACCCGTCCGAGCAGGACGGTACGCGCGACCGACAGCGGCCAGTGGACGATGCGCTGCTGCGGCAAATAGCCGATGGCTCGGGCCCGCGCCCTGGCGTCGATGGTCGCCAATTCGCGGTCATCAAGCGTCAGGCGACCGCGCGCGGCAGGCAGCAGTCCGGCCAGGGCGCGCAGACAGGTCGACTTGCCGGCGCCGTTCGGACCGATCACCGCTGTCAACTCGCCCGGGCGCAGCGCGAACGATACCGCATCGAGCACCGTCCGACGCCCCAACGACACCGACAGATCGATCGCCGCCAGCTTCATGGGCCTAGCTCCTGCCGCGTCTTGACGACGAGCCACAGGAAGAATGGCGCGCCGATCAACGCGGTCAGCACCCCGAGCTTGAGGTCGCCGACCGGCGACAGCAGCCGCAGCACCAGATCGGCCACCAAAACCAGGCAGGCGCCGCCGAGTGCACTCAACGGCAGCAGGCGGCCGGGCTCGTGGCCGGCATGGCGCCGCAACAGGTGTGGCACGACCAGGCCGACGAAGCCGATCGAGCCGGCGACCGAAGTGGCCGCCCCGATCGCCAACGCCGTGCCGGCGACGACCTTGAGCCGCAGCCGGCTGAGGTCGAGCCCGAGATTGGCGGCGACGTCGTCACCGAGCGATAGCGCGTCGAGGTCGCGTCGCAATGACATGAGGATAGCTCCACCGGCCAGAATCAGCGGGCTCGCGATCCACACGTGCACCAGGCTGCGGTCGTTGAGCGAGCCCAGCATCCAGAACACCATCTCGACCGCCGCGAACGGGTTCGGCGACAGGTTGAGGGCCAGCGTCGTCAGCGCGCCGGCGAGGCTCGAAATGGCGACACCGGCGAGGATCAGCGTCACCGGGCCGCTGCGGGCGCCGGCCAGCAACAGGACCGCCAGAGTCGCGAGGCCGGCACCGATCAGCCCGCCGAGCGGCAGCGCCAGGGCGAAGGCGGCGGACGCGCCGGAATGGATCGCCACCACCGCGCCGAGCGAAGCGCCGCCGGTGACGCCGAGCAGGCCGGGCTCGGCAAGCGGATTGCACAGATAGCCTTGCAGCGCCGCGCCGCAGAGCCCGAGCGCAGCGCCGATCAAGGCGCCCAGGATGGCGCGCGGCATACGTATTTCGCTGAAGATCAGCCAGGCAGCATCGCCGCCGCCGGGAAAGCCGAAGCCGGCCGGGCCGGTCAGCAGCGACAGTGCCAGGCTCACAACCAGCACGGCCGCGAGCCAGGCTTCGGCCGTGCCGGGTCGCATCATTGGCTCTTCGAAGCTGTTGGCAGGCGGTCGCGCGCCGCCGCCAGCAGGCTGACGGCATCGGCGATCTGCGGCGAGCCGCACAGCCAAAGCGGCATCGGCAATTCCATGCCGGCGGTTCGCGCCATGACGCGAGCGAGCGCGGGGTGGCGCAGGTTGTCCGAGACGACGGTGCGATAGGTGTGCATGCCCTGCGCCAATACCACGAGATCGGGCGGCATGACGACCACGCTTTCGAGTGCAAGTTTGGCTCCAGGCGCCATGTGCCGGCGTTCAGCCTGGTTGGCGAGGCCGGCGGCTTTCAGCGCCGCATCGGCCAGGGTGCCGGTGCCGGAGACGAGGCCGTTGACCTGGTAGACCAGTGCCTCGGGATGTTTCTCGGCCCGGCTGCGAGCGGCCGCCAACGCCGCATCGAAGCGGGCGACGATCGCCTCGCCGCGCTCGACCTCATCGACTGCTGCCGCTACCTGCCGCACCGTCGCCCGAATTTCGCCGAAGCCGGTGGCGAACGGCACCAATTCGATCCGCTTGCCGAGCCGGCGCAACAGATCGACCGTCGGCGCCGCTGCGATCGGGCTCGCAAGCACGAGATCGGGATCGAGGCTCACGACCTCCTCGGCACCGCCGGCTATGAGGCGCAAGCCCTTGGCCTTGTCGGCGATCGCAGAGACATTGCGATCGAGGGCGAGCGTGGTCAGTGCCGCGATACGCTCGCGCGGCACCAGGTCGATCAGGATCTGATCGGTGCAAAGATTGAGGGAAACAATGCGGCTGGGCTTAGCGGCGGCCGTCGGCATGCCCTGCTGCAAAGCCAGGAGCCCTAGTGCCGCGATTGCTGCCAAGCGTCTCGACATTCCTCGCCTCATTTCGATCTCGCATCGAGGACAGGCTTTTCCTGATAGGTGAAACGGACGCCGGCGAATGCGGTCATCCCCGCCGTTTCGTAGCCATAGACCTCTTGGTACTTCTGGTTGGCGAGATTCTCGATCCGCCCGAACAGCTCGACGCCCGGCTGGATCTTGTACGAAGCCGCCACCGAGATAAGCAGATAGTCGTCGAGCTTCACACGTTCGGGTGTGAACGTGGTGAAGCCGAACGTCGGATCGAGACCGAGCCGGAACGCCGTGTCGTCGCTGCGGCCATTGTAGGCGGCGGCGACGTTGAAGTTGCCGCGACCGCCGTCAAAGCCGTAGTTGACGTCGACCTTGCCGCCGTGCGGCGCTCGCCGGATCTCGCGCAAACCGCTCGATTCCTTGGCGTCGAGATAGGTGTAGCTCAGGCCGAGGCTCAACCCCGAGGAGACCTTGTAGCGGCTTGCAACCTCGATGCCCTGGCGGGTTGCCTCGCCGGTCACGTTGGTCAGCGAGTATGGAAAGCCGAGCGACGACGATCTTGTTCTCGAGATTGGTCTTGAAATAGGTGACATCGACGGTGGCGCGATCGCGGATCAGCGTGAACTCGACGCCGGCATCCCAGCCGAATGACGTCTCGGGTTTCAAGTTGGGGTTCGGCAGGAAGAAGCCCGGAATGAAACCATACTGCTCGTAGAAAGTCGGGTATTTGACGCCAGTGCCGACGCTCGCATGGGGCCGCAGTCCGATCTCGGGCAGCTTCAGCGTCGCCGTCGAGCGCCAGGAGGTAAAGTCCTCGAAGCTTTCGTTGGCGTCGTGCCTGACGCTGGCGGTCACGAACAGCCGGTCGGCGAACTCGCCGCGATACTCGATGACCTTGCCGATCTGTGACCGCTTGAAATCCTCGCCGGAGGTGAAATCCGAGCGCGGCTGATAGGTCTCGAATTGTTTCTCGATGAGCCCGGAAATGCTGTGCTTCGCCGACATCATCATCGGTGTGGCGAACCGGTAGGTCACGAGGTAGCCGAACTTGTCGACCTCGCTGATGTTGTCGCTGGTGAATGGGAACGGGCCGCGGTCCTCGTCGATGCGGCGCGTGGAATTATGATTGGCGCGCAGCACATGGCTCAACGCGCCGTCGAGCATGTCCCAGCGGGCATTGATGCCGGCGAGCCAGATGTTCGACGCGAACCGCGAAGGATCGTCGATCGCGGTGGTCAGCGAGCCGATGGCGCCGCCGTAGCCGTCGCGGCCGCCGTCCCGGGCGATGTTCTTCAGGACGACATCGAAGTTCGCGTCGCGCGTGATCTGGCCGCCCGCCTTCAGCGAGAAGCTTGTCAGTCGGCTGTCGTCGTTGTCGTGAAACGACGGGTTGGCAGGATCGCGATTGGGCGCGACGTTGAAGCCGTCGCTGTCGCGGCGATGGACCCCGATCGACACATAGCCATTGTCGTTGCCGCCGGCAACGCGGGCGGTCATGTCGCGGGTCTTGTAGCTGCCGCCCTCGACGCTGCCGGTGACGGTGAGGGGTCCGCGGCCGCCCTTGGTGATGATGTTGACGACGCCACCGATCGCCTTTGAGCCATAAAGCCCCGACTGGGCACCGCGCAGGATCTCGATGCGCTCGATGTCTTCTGCGGAGAGATCCGAGAAATCGAACTCGCCATCGGCGCCGGAGTTGGCCTCGATGCCGTCGATCAGCACCAGCGTGTGATTGGCCTCGGCGCCGCGTATGCGCAATTGCGTCAGGCCGCCAAAGCCGCCGGTGCGATTGACCGCGACGCCGGGCAGGTTGCGCAGAGCGTCGGCGGCGGTGCGCACGCCGGAATTCTTCAGATCGGCGGCGGTGACGACGGTGACCGCGGTACCGACGTTCTCTATAGGGATGCCGCCTGCTGTCTGGCCTTCGAGGGCAACCGCAGGCTCGACTGCGGCAGGCATTGGCGGCGGCGAAGTTGCGGCAGTGGTTGTGGGCTTCGGCGCGCCTTGTTTCTGCCGCGCCGACTCGGGACTTGGCTCCGCAGCCTTGGCGACCGGCTTCGGCACGGCCAATGTCGCGCCCTGCACGACGATGCCAGGCAGTTCTTGCGGTGCTTGTGCGGCGGCCGCGCCAACCCAGGTCAACATGGCCAGCGCGATGGCCATACGTGACGTCGAGTTCAGTAGTTGCGATGATCGCATTTGGTCTCCGTTTCAGCGACTGAAGACGGAGAGCGCAAGCCGGAATTTGTGCGGTGAATGCTGACAACGCCCGACAAGCCGGTACGCGCCGCTATCTATTCTAATTGCCAGATGTGGCTATATCGATCCGCACGGTCATTCCTGACGTGGCTCCCTGCCGGTTGCACATCAGTCGCCGCTACGGATACTCCGTACCATCACGCGCCCCGCATGACGGTTGGACGACTTGTGCCGGCAGGTCTCCTGGCTTGCGGCTCTGGCGCCTGCTTCAGCCTTCCCGCGATTGCCCTTGGCGGTGGGCGGCGCAGTGGCATTGGTGAAGCAGGCTCGCCGCTTACAGTTGCGGGGGCAGCCTCGGTTTCCAGGCATTGCGCCTGTCACCGTGTTCCCTTTTCACCCATGGCCGCCTTGCGGGCGACCACGGAAACCGTCACGCCCGCACAAGAGCAGAGCACCGTCAGAAGAGTCAATGAGGAGTTTGCACAAGGCGGCGCCGATAAGCTCGGTCATGGGCCCGCTGTGGCATGCGGGTCATTTCAATGCGTCACGGGCGATACTGTCGAACAGTGCATCGACCTCGTCGAGGGCGGCCCGCGTCGCCGCCGACCCAGTGCGCGCGAACGAGCGATAGCCGATCACTACCTCGCCCGGTTTGGCTACGGTCTCGTAAATGAACATCAGGAACGGACAATGGCCGAGATTGGCCGGATCGGCGGCAGCGAGCCTGTGAGCATATACGGCCGAGCAGAACTGCATGTAGTGGGCCGACTTGTAAACCAGCGGGCCGGCCTTGAGGTCTTCCCGAGTACGCTCGAGCATGTCGCCTAGGTCGCCGACGGCGCCGATCCTGAGGCCTTTGCCCTCGATGGCGTTCTCAAGGTCCATCTTGACGTCTTCATAGGCCATGCCGCGCTTGACGTAGGTGCGCATGTCATCGGCAATGGCGGGACCGGCAAATGAAACTGCGATTGCAAGCAGGCCAAGCGCGCGGGCCGTTGCCTGCCAGATCGCGCGCGCCATCGCGTCCTCCGGACTAAAGGCACAACAACCCAGAGAGACCCGAGGACAGATCGAGGAGGATGGCGGTGCCACGGACGGCATAGAGATAGGCCGCACCGAGCAGGAGCAGGCCGACGCCGACCCACAGGCCCACCTTTACCGGCCGCGGCGGCTCGGTCGAATGCCCAGTCGTTTGCTCGCTCGCTTCCATAAAATATAACATACAGCAAGCGCTGCCCGTCGGCTACTCCGCCGGCGCGGGCCGCAGACGCGCCACCGGACGTTCCTTGATCGGCCAATGGATGGCGGCGGCAAACAGGCCGAGCGCGATCGAGATCCACCACATGATGTCGTAGGATTTGGTCACGTCATAGAGCCGGCCGGCCAGCCACAGGCCCGCGAATGACCCGAGTTGGTGTGAGAAAAAGACAAAGCCGAACAGCATCGACATCCAGGTGGTGCCGAAGAACAGGCCGACGAGGCCGGACGTCAATGGCACGGTCGACAGCCAGAAGAAGCCGAGCAGGATGCTCAATGCGATCACTGTCACGGGCGTGATCGGCAGAAACAGCAGACCCAGAAACACGAACACGCGACCGAAATAGATCAGGCTGAGGCCGATCCGCTTCTCGACGAACTTGCCCGACTGGCCGGCGATGTAGGTGCCAATGATGTTGGCGGTGCCAACCAACGTCAGGGCCCACACCCCGACCCAGGGGTCGAGGCCCTTGTCGGCGACAAACGCCGGTAGGTGTACCGAATAGAAGGCGACGTGGAAGCCGCAGACAAAGAAGCCGGCGGTGAGCAGCCAGAAGCTCGGCGTCGCGAACGCCTCCGAGAACGCCTGCGTCAGGGACAGCGGCTTGGTGGCGGCAACTTGCGTTTGCGGCTTGCCGGACATGAACCAGGCCAGCGGCAGAATTAGGGTGGCGGTGGCCATCAGGACGAGCAGACTGGCATTCCAGCCGTAGGCCTCGATTAGCAGATGGGCATAGGGGAAGGCGATGAAGTTACCGATGCCACTCGCCATGCCGAGCGAGGCGATCGCCTGGGTGCGCTTTTCCGCCGGTACCGCCCGTCCGATCGCGCCGACCAGTGCAGTGATGCCGGTGCCGCTGACGCCGAGGCCGAGCAGAATGCCGCTGATCAGCAGGTCGAGGCTGCTGTGCGCGGCGTACATCAAGTAGAGCCCGACCATGGTTGCGAGCGCGCTGGCCACGATCACGCGACCGGCGCCGTACTTGTCGGCGATCGCACCGGAAAACACCGCGCCGATGCCCCACACGATATTGGCCACTGCCATGGCCGTCGAGAACGCTTCGCGTCCGAGGCCGAGTTCCGTAGTCATCGGCTTGAGGTAAAGCCCCATCACCTGGCGCAGCCCCATGGCGACGCCGACGATGGCGCCGGCGGCCAGCACCACCACCCAGACCGGCAGTTGGCTCTTTGCAGGGGCAGTCGTGGCGGCAATCTGGCTCACGGCGAAAAGTCTCCTGTTTGCGAGCCGACCTTATGGCACGAACTGTCGCACAGGCGATCACGAATTTTCCGCCCCCACTGTTGCAGAATTCTCATTCGAGCAGCACCCGTTCGATCTCGACGATGCCGCCATCGGCGGCGTCGATGCCGCGCCGCTCCAGCTCGACGTGCCATTGCCCCGGCCCACCGGCGATGCGCAACAGGTTGTACTGCGCCAGCGGCTCATGCCCGCGCCGCGCCCCGGCCGAGGCCGAAGCCACGCCGAGGATGTGCAGCGGCCGGCCCTGGCGCGGCACCGCGACATTCGTCGGCAGGTGAGTGTGGCCATGCAACACGAGGTCGGCGCTCGATCGGGCAAGCGCCTCGGCCACGGTAGCGGCGTCGGTCAGCTCGTGCCGCGGGCGCGCCTGGCCGGGCAGCGGCGGGTGATGGATCAGGACCAGCCGGAACACCGGCTCAGCTGCCAGCCGTTCGAGAATACGCACCGCGGCGGCGAGTTGATCGGCGCCGAGGCGGCCGGTGGCGATGCCGGGCGCGGTCTCGACCGCCGAGCACAGCCCGATGATCGCTACCGGCCCGGTTCTGCGGACATAGGGAAAGCCGGAGCCGGCAACGCCGCCCACGCCCCGCCCCCAGTCGTCGGAAGCCATGTAGGCCTGCCAACGGCCGATGCCGGCGTCGTGCCGCAGCCGCGTGTAGATGTCGTGATTGCCGGGTACCAGCGATACATCGGCGGGCGTGCCGACGCTTGCCAGCCAATCGGCAGCGGCATGGTACTCGGTCGGCAGGCCGATGTTGATGAGATCGCCGGTGAGCGCGATGTGATCGGGGCGATGGCGCTTGATATCGGCGACGATCCGGTCGGCGATACGGCGCAGATGCACGTGCCGGCGCTTGGTGGTCCAGTTGACGAAGCCCAACGCCCGCTTGGCGTTCCAGTGGCGCGGCGTGAAGCCGTGCACCGGGCTCAGGTGCACGTCCGACAGATGGGCGATGGTGAACGCATCGGACATTTAAGCGTATCGGCTCCGGGATTGCGCGCTATCGGCGGGGTGGGTGATACACCATAGTTCGACGGCAGACCCGATTCGGAGCAAGCAAATTGGCTCGGCGCCCCTTGGTTGTGAGAGCCCTGCAGCGTTATTGGCGGCTGTCGCGCGGGTTGACCCTTGGCGCGCAGGGGGCCGTTCTCGACGATCGTAATCGCGTTCTGCTGGTGCGCCACGGCTATCGGCCGGGCTGGCATTTTCCCGGCGGCGGCGTCGAAAAGAGCGAGACCATCGAGCTTGCTCTGCGCCGTGAGCTCAAGGAGGAGGCCGGCATCGAGATCGCGGGCGAGCCGCAGCTGTTCGGCATCTACGCCAATTTCGCCGCCTTCCCGAATGACCACGTCGCTCTGTTCGTGGTGCGCGACTGGCGCCAGACGGCGGTGCCGAAGCCCAACATCGAAATCGCCGAGCAGGGCTTCTTCGGCCTCGACGAGCTGCCGGACGGCATCACCCGGGCGACGCGCGCGCGTCTCGCCGAGGTGCTCGAGAATGCCAAGCCCGACTGGCATTGGTAAACGAGAGGTTGTGCCGGTCTGGACCAGGCCTGCCGCGCGTGGTAGTTGCGCGACGATGACCCGATTGCTTCCCAGGATACTGCGACGACGAGCCGGCGCGATTTGAGCGTCCGCCGCCGTAACTGCACGTTTCGCTGAGAAAGCTTCGTCATGTCCCTCGAGGTCACGGTCCGGCCCGCTGCGCCGGAAGATCTTGCCGCCATCAAAGCCTTGCAGCCGCGCGCCTTCGGGCCGGGCCGGTTTGCGCGCACCGCCTATCGCGTCCGCGAGGGCGTGCCGCTGATCTCCCGCTTCTGCCTGGTCGCAGTCAGCCCCGGCCGGTTGATCGCCGCGATCCGCTTCACCGAAGTCAGGATCGGTGGCGAGGCCGGCGGTCTGCTGCTCGGGCCACTGGCGGTCGAGCCGGAATTCTCGGGCCTCGGCTACGGCAAGCAGCTGGTCGCCGAGGCACTTGCCAAAGCCAAGGCGGCCGGGGTGCAGATCGCGGTGCTGGTCGGCAACGAGCCCTATTATGCCAGGTTCGGTTTTGTCCGTGTGCCGCCCGGTCAGATCTGGCTGCCGGGGCCGGTCGATCCGGCGCGCATTCTCGCTGACGAACTGGCGCCGGGTGCGCTTCAGCGATATCGCGGCCTCGTCACGGCGCAGTAACTCATGGCCGGCTGTCGCCGGCGCGCAGATAGACCAGCAAGCCGCACAGGTTGCCGAGCGCCAGCGCTGCAAACGCCGCGCGGTAGGCGATCTCCGGCACGAAGCCATCGACTTGCGGGAATTGCCCGACAATGACGCCGGTAATTATCGGCAGCCCCATCAATCCCAGCAATTGCGCCATGTTGACGGTGGTGGCGCCGCGCCCGGCGAGGCTCAGCGGAAACAGCGCCCGGCCCTGGCTGACGATGACGACGCCGTACGAGGCGACGAAGGTCACGAGATTGAGCAGGATGATCGCCACCAGCAGCGGCGGCTTGGCGATCGCAGCCATCGCAATCAAAGTCGCGACGGTCAGCGTCGCCCCCGCGATCACGACCTTCTTGCGCGAGCCGGCCATCCGATCGAGCGGACCATAGGCGAACACGCCCGCGATCTGCGCCAGGCCCATGATCAGCAGGATGTTGCCGCGGGCGATGGCATCGAGTTGGTGGACATCCCACAGGTAGGGGCCGGCCCAGATGCCGAGCACGGTCAACTGCGTCGCATAGGCAAAGATGTGCATGGCCAGCACCGGCACCAGGCCTGGCGTGCGCCATACCGTCATCAGGCCGGCCAGCACATCGCGCATCGGCTCAGGCATCGCTTGCGGCTCGTTCGAGCCGGGCGGCCGGTCGCGCACGACCATCCAAAAGAACAGTGCGCCGGCGCCAGCGATCGCAGCGAGGGCGAGGAAGGTATTGCGCCAGCCCATTGTGTTGCTGGCCCAGGCGAGCGGTGTCGCGGCCGCGATCGTGCCAAGGTTGCTCAACGCGAAGCCCCAGCTCAGCACGGTGGTATAGCGCGCCGGCTCGACCCATCGCGACAGCACGAATACCAGCGCCATGAAGTTCGCGGCGCAACCGAGTCCGATGACGGTACGGGCGATGATCAGTTCCTGCGGGCTGGCGGCGCGCGACACCATCACCGCGCCGATCACCGCAAACACCGACAACAGCGTCAGCGTGGTGCGCGCGCCATAGCGATCGAGCCAGATGCCAACCGGGATCTGGGCGATCAACAGAGTGATGAAGAAGGCGCCGCCAGCGACGCCTAGCTGCTGCGGCGACATCGCAAGATCGCGCATCAGTTCCGGTGCGATCACGCCGTTCGACATGCGAAAGAACTGGCTGAGGCAGCTCATGGTGACGAGTGCCGCCAGCAGTCGGGCGAGTTGGCCGGCGGTTGGCTTTGTTATGCCGGTCATGACTGCCAACCCACTCGCACGGCCAACCGCTCTGGTGGCGGCAGGGATTTTGTAGGGCGGATTAGCGCAGCGTAATCCACCGGGGTGCGGTTGGTTTCGAAGTGGCGGGTTATGCTGACGCTACCCCGCCCTGCGGCCGCTCATTTCAGTCCTGGAACGGGTCGCGCATCAGGATGGTGTCTTCGCGCTCAGGCGACGTCGACAGCAGCGTCACCGGGCATTCGATCAGCTCCTCGATGGTCTTGACGTACTTGACCGCTTCGGCCGGCAGCTGCGCCCAGCTGCGGGCACCGCGCGTCGATTGCGTCCAGCCTTCGAAGGTCTGGTAGATCGGCTGCACCCGCGCCTGGGCGTTGTGGCCGGCCGGCAGCCGATCGATGCGCTCGCCATCGAGCATGTAGCCGACCGAGACTTTCAGCTGCGGGAAGCCGTCGAGCACGTCGAGCTTGGTCAGCGCGATGCCGTTGATGCCGGTGACCTTGATGGTCTGGCGCACCAGGCAGGCATCGAACCAGCCGCAGCGGCGCTTGCGGCCCGGTCACGACGCCGAATTCGTGGCCCTTCTTGCCGAGCAGCTCGCCGATGTCGTCGGTGAGCTCGGTCGGGAACGGGCCGGAGCCGACGCGGGTGGTGTAGGCCTTGGCGATGCCGAGGATGTGGCCGAGCGCGCCGGGGCCGACGCCGGAGCCGGTTGCGGCCTGGGCGGCGACCGTGTTCGACGAGGTGACGAACGGGTAGGTGCCGTGGTCGACGTCGAGCAGCGCCCCTTGCGCGCCTTCGAACAGGATGCGCTTGCCGCCCTTGCGGGCGCGGTCGAGAAGGTCCCAGGTGACATCCATGAAGGGCAGGATCGTCGGCGCCACCTCGATCAGCTGCGCCATCAGCGTCTCTTTCGAGACCTGCGGCTGGTCGAGGCCGCGCCGCAGCGCGTTGTGATGGACCAGGATGCGGTCGACCTTGGGCCCGAGGGTGTCGAGGTTTTTCAGATCCTGTACGCGAATGGCGCGGCGGCCGACCTTGTCCTCGTAGGCCGGGCCGATGCCGCGACCGGTCGTGCCGATCTTGGCCTCGCCGGCGGCATCCTCGCGCATCTGGTCGAGCTCGCGGTGCAAGCGGCAGGATCAGCGTCGCATTCTCGGCGATGCGCAGGTTGTCGCGGTTGATCTTGACGCCCTGTTTTTCCAGCCGCGCGATTTCCTCGCCCAACGCCCAAGGGTCGACGACGACGCCGTTGCCGATGATGCCGAGCTTGCCCGGCCGCACCACGCCCGACGGCAGCAGCGACAGCTTATAGGTCTCGTTGCCGATGACGAGGGTATGGCCGGCGTTGTGGCCGCCCTGGTAGCGCACGACGATATCGGCGCGCTCCGACAGCCAGTCGACGATCTTGCCTTTGCCTTCGTCGCCCCATTGGGCGCCGACCACGACCACGTTTGCCATTGCCTCATCCTCGTCATGCCACGGCCCCGGAGCGCAAGAGCGCACACCGGGGCCGTGTCGCTCTATAGCCGATATGGTGGTTCGGCAAAAGGGCACAGATTTCACGGTGATTCCGGCGACGGCAACGCCATCCTGTGCGCCGGAGGATGATACAACCGATTCGGCGTCGTGCCGGCCTGATAATTGGTCCGACGCCGGCGCAGGTGAAGCGAATTTCTGCTCAGCCGATTGTGCACGATGCAGCCTGTGGCATGGTAGCAGGTGAAACAGTGTTCCGGCGGCGAGATACCAAAACAGCGATGAGTGACGACGACCAGCAGGATCAGGGCGCATTGTGGGAGGCGCCGCTTCAGGTGCCAGGCCACAGCGGGCACCGCGAGCGCCTGCGCGATCGTTTCATGCGCGGCGGCGCCGATGCGCTGCCCGACTATGAACTCCTCGAGCTGGTGCTGTTCAATGCCGTTCCGCGCCGTGACACCAAGCCGCTCGCCAAGGAGCTGATCGCCCGCTTCGGCGGTTTCGCCGAAGTGGTGTCGGCGCCGGAAACGCGGTTGCGCGAGGTCAAGGGCGTCAGCGACCGCGTCTTGACCGAGCTGAAACTGGTGCGCGCCGCAGCACTGCGCCTGATGCAGGGGCAGATCATGGAGCGGGCGGTGCTGTCGACCTGGGAGCAGGTGGTCGCCTACTGCCGCGCCTCGATGGCGTTCGAGGCGCGCGAACAGTTCCGAATTCTGTTCCTCGACAAGAAGAACAAGCTGATTGCCGACGAGGTGCAGCAGACCGGCACCGTCGACCATACGCCGGTCTATATCCGCGAGGTCGTCAAGCGTGCGCTGGAGCTGTCGGCGTCCGCCATCATCCTCGTCCACAACCACCCCTCCGGCGATCCGACGCCGTCGCGCGCCGATATCGACATGACCCGCATGATCGCGGACGCGGCCAAGCCGCTGGGCGTGCTGGTGCACGACCACATCATCGTCGGCCGCGACAAAGTCGCAAGCTTCAAGGGACTGCGGCTGATGTGAGTGTTTCGCTCACCCCGCCAGTACCACCGGCTCCAGGGCGCCGCGGCCGCGGATCATGTCGGAGGCCTTGTCGGCGAGCGTCATGGTCGCGGCGTTGAGGTTGGCCGACAGCATCGTCGGCATGATCGAGGCGTCGACCACTCGCAAGCCTTCGAAGCCGCGCACCCTGAGCTGATCGTCGACCACCGCTTGGCTGTCGGACGCGGGTCCCATGCGGCAGGTGCCGGCCGGGTGGAACGTCGTGGTGCCGCGCTCTTTCGCAGCGCCCAGCAACTCGTCGTCCGACTGCACATGCGGGCCGGGGAAATCCTCGCGATCGTAGTACGGCTCGAGCGGCTTCGACGCCAGCAGCTTGCGGGCGAGCTTCATGCCGGCGAGCAGCACGCGCCGGTCGCTCTCCTCGGCGAGATAGTTCGGCTGGATCAGTGGCGCATCGAACGGGTTAGCAGAGCGCAGGCGCACCCAGCCGCGGCTTTCGGGGCGCTGCTGCCAGGATGCTACGGTCATGCCGGGTTCGCGCTCGAGCTCGCCCTGCACGCCCTCGCGATAGCTCGCCGGCGTGAACGTCAGCTGCAGGTCGGAATTGGCGACGCTCGGGTCCGACCGCCAGAACGCGTAGACCAGCGTCGGCACCAGGCCGAGGATGCCCTTGCGCCGGAAGACCCAGTCGGCGACCTCGAGGCCGAGCCGCCAGCCGCGCGCCCGCTCATTGATGGTCTCGATATTCTTGACGCGGGCGACAAAGCGCGGCGCGTAGTGGTCGCGCAGGTTCTCGCCGACACCGGCGGTGGCCTGGCGCACCTCAAGCCCGTGCGACTTCAACAGCTCGGCCGGGCCGATGCCGGATAGCTGCAGCAGCTGCGGCGAATTGAAGGAGCCGCCGGCCAGGATCACCTCGCGCCGGGCGCGCACCTCATGCGCGGTACCGCGCGGGCCGCCGCGATTGTATTTAATACCGACCGCGCGGCGGCCGTCGAACACGATGCTGGTCGCGTGCGCATGGGTCGTGACCTTCAGGTTCGGCCGCTTCATCGCCGGATGCAGGAAGGCGCGCGCCGCGCTCATGCGGCGGCCCTTGTAGATCGTGCGCTGCGTGTAGTTCACGCCTTCCTGGATGCGGCCGTTGTAATCGGGATTGCGCGGGATGCCGGCCTGCACCGCGCCCTCGATGAAGGCCTCGCACAGCGGATGGCGCCACTCGTTGTCGGTGACGGTGAGTGCGCCGTCGCGGCCGCGATAAGTGTCCTCGCCTTCGCCGATGCGGCGCTCCAGACGCCGGAAATAGGGCAGCAGGTCGGCATAGCCCCAGCCGCGATTGCCCATCTGCGCCCAGGTGTCGAAGTCCATCGGCTGGCCGCGATTGTAGACGTTGCCGTTGATCGAACTCGAGCCGCCGAGCGTCTTGCCGCGCGGGGCGAAGATCTTGCGGCCGCCGGTCCACATACTGGGCTCCATCTGATAGAGCCAGTTCACGCTCGGGTCGTAGAACGTTTTGATGAAGCCCGCTGGGATGTGGATGAAGGGGTTCCAGTCGGTGCCGCCGGCTTCGAGCACCAGCACCGAGGTGCCGGCCTCCTCGCTCAAGCGGTTGGCGAGCACGCTGCCGGCCGAGCCGGCGCCAACGATGATGTAGTCGAACGTTTCCATTGCGCCCCAGGCTCCCCAAGATGCGGTCTTGCCAGGGGTTATAGGTCAGGGACCTGCCGTGCTGTCATGCAATTTAGCAGGGGCGGCCAGCCGGCAGCGCAACTGCCGTCGGGTGCGAATGTGACTTGTCGGTTGGCGGCGAAGGCCGTCACACAAAGATTGTCAGCCTCGCGTTCGCCCCGAGGACGACACCCGTGGGGAGCATATTGGCGGGGCTTTCGCACCGACAAGCGCTAGCGAAAAAACCGCTCGAACTCGGCGATCACCATTTCCGGCACCTCCTCGGCGAGGTAGTGGCCGCTTGGCAGTGACCCGCCGCTAACCGGGCCGTCACAATAGCGCCGCCATATGTCTAAGGCGTCGTACCAGACGCCGATCTTGCCCTTGGTGCCCCACAGCACGTGCAGCGGGCATTGGATGCGGTTGCCGGCCGCGCGGCTCGCCCGGTCGTGCACCAGATCGATGCTTGCCGCCGCGCGATAGTCCTCGCACATGCCGATGATCGTCTCCGGCTTGCGAGCCCATTCGAGATAATCGGCCAGCGCCTCCGGGTGGAAGAAGGTCTCGTCCTTGGCCTCGCGCGAGGTATGCGCCTTGAACCAAGCGTCCGGCGACGCGCTGATGATGTTCTCCGGGAACGGGTGCGGCTGCGCGAACCAGAACCAGTGGTAATAGCCGAGACCGAAGGCCATATCGGCACGCTCGAAGTGCTCGATGGTCGGCACGATATCGAGCAGCACGAGCTTTTCGATCGCTTGCGGGTGATCGATCGCCAGCCGGTGCGCGACGCGGGCGCCGCGATCGTGCGCGCCGACGAAAAAGCGCGCGTGCCCCAGTCGGGACATCAGCTCGACCATGTCGCGCGCCATCGCCGCCTTGGCGTAAGCGCCGTGATCGGCGGTGACCGGCGGCTTGAACGAGCCGCCGTAGCCGCGCAGATCAGGACAGACGACAGAATATTTCCGCGCCAGTGCCGGCGCTACCGCATGCCACATCGCGTGCGTCTGCGGGTTGCCATGGAGTAGCAGCAGGGGCGGCCCGGAGCCACCGCGGCGCACTCGCAGCGCGCCGTCACCGACATTGATTTGGGAGAGCTCGAAACCTTCGAACCACATGATCGATGCGCCGGCAGAAAAAGTTGTCAGCCCTTGCCGTAGTCGTTGATGCGGTCGAGCAGCCGCGGCCGGCCGGCGACTGCCGGGCGGGCGGCGTCGGGCTCATCCTTGGGCTCGGAGACCTCAACAACGTCGGCCGCCTTGCTAGCCGCAGGCTTGCTGTCGAGGCTATCCTTGTGCCCGCTGGCAGCGGCGGCGCTGTCGCCACCAATCTGCCGTTGCGGCACTGCCTCGACTGCTGGCACGGGAGCAGGCGCAGGCAGGGCAGCAGGCGGCGGCGTGTCCGATTTCACAAGCACCGGGCGGCTGGCAGCGCCAAGGCTCGGCGCCAGTTCGGGCTTGGCTTCGGATATGCGCTGCGACAGCGATCGGCGGGCGGCGGCGGATAACGGTCGGCGCGCCTGGGTGGAGGCTGGCAGCGTACCGGCGCCGAGCCGGCGCATCTCTTCCATGAAGTGCTGCGCCTGGCGGGCGAGGCGCTCGTTCGACGCCGCAATCTCGGCCCGCAGCTTGCGGATCGTCTCGGCCTGGCCCTGGGTCTGCACTTGCAGCCCGCTCAGCTTCGACTTCATCGCGATCTTGCTATCCTTGATCGAGGCCGCCCGATCGCCGCCGGTGGCCCCTTCCTCGAACGCTGCGAGCGCTGCGGCGAGCCGCGCGATCTCCTGCGTCTGATCCTCGATCTTCTGGTCGCGCCGGCGCAGATCCGCCTCGTGTTTCGACTGCTCGGCATGGCCCGACGCGGCAACGTCCTTCATCGCCTTGAGCGCGGCCTCCGCGCGCACCAAGTCGCGCTGCAGCCGCACCACTTCAGGCACCGCGGCGGTGTCGTTGGCGCCAGCGCTTGCGGTTGGCGACCCGACATCGGCCTCGCCGTCGGCCGAGGACTGTAGCCGCTCCAGCACCGACGCCTGATCGCCAGTGCGGGCGCGCAGTGCCTCGATCTCGGAGCGCAGCGCCAATTCGGTATCGAAGGTCGGGTCGGCCAGACTGTCGCGGTTCTGGGCGGCGCGGGTATCGAGGATCATCGTCAGGCGATCGATCTCGGCCCGCTGCTGGGTATTGATTTGCACTGCTTCGATCAGCGCGTGCTGGGTGCGCTCGGCATCCTGGGTCAGGGCGGCGATCTCGCGGTCGCGCTGGAACAGCAGCTTCTTGGCCTCGATCAGCCGCTGCTCGACCTTGGGCAGCCGGTCGGCGATGGTCTGCTCGAGCACATTGCGTGCGTTCTGCGCCGTTTCCAGGTCGCTGCGCAACGCTTCCAAATTGGCGGCCAGGGTATTGATCTGGCCGTCTCGACGGCCGACTTCGACTTGCTGGCGGGCAGATTCGAATTTGAATTGCTCGAGCTGGGTTTCGAGCCGGTGTACGCGCAAAGCGTTATCGGCACGAATGCGGTCCTTATCGGCCCGCAACTCGCCTTCGGTGGTTGGCAGCGAGGCGCGAATGCGTTCGGAGGTCAGGCGGACGGTCCGCGCGCGGTAAGCAGGCGTCAACAACACCACGAGAAAGCTCGCGATCAGGAAGCCGAGGCCGACGTACATGGCGGTCTGAATCGAGATCAAGCAGCGGGTTCCCGGTTCATGCGTTGGTGGCTTCAACCAAGTTCCTACACCGCCATCGCCGGAGGAGCGCAATGTCCGCCGCAATGGCTCGCGAGGAGCCGGTCAGCCTAACCGGAAATCCCGTACTTTGAACGTCTTGGCCGCATGGCGCGGAGCGAAACGAGTCAGAACGGATTCCAGGTCGGATTGCGGGTATACTTTAAATATCCGACGTTGGCACCTAGTCTGAGACCGACGCCCGAGCGGATGGGCGCTAATATCACATCGCCGTACTTCTGGAACTGGATCGAAACGCCGCCGATGAAGTAGGCGGTGCCCTGCACGCCGCCGAAGCGATGATAGATATCGGAGGGGTCGCGCAGGTTGTACACCAGCACCATTGCCTTCGAGCCCTCGGCGCCGACGTCGTAGCCGAGTGACGGGCCCTGCCAGAACACCTTGTGAGTGCCGGCGTCCTTGGTGTGCAGCCGGCCCTCGCCGTAGCGCAGACCGGCGACGAAGGCGCCGCCGGCATCTTCGCCCAGGATATAGCCATTCGGCCGGCCGGCCTTCTGGAAGGCGTACTCGATCACGCTGGCAAGGCCGCGGCTGACCGAGCCGAAAAAGCCATGACCTGCCTGATAAATCTCATTTTGAGAATAATAGCCGCGAACTGGCTGCTCATCATAGTCGCGCGGGGCCTCGCCATAGGGCTGCGGCGGTGCGCCGTAGTCGCGCTCGTAGGGTTCGCGCTGCGGGGGAGGATAGGGCTCGCCGTAGCCGCCGCCCCGCGGCGATGGCGGGCGATAAACGTCGCTGCTGGCGGTGCCATAGTTGCCAGCCGAAGATGGTGCCGGCGGACGGTAGGCGTCATTGGCCAGGGCGCCACCCTGGGCACGGTAGGCGCGCGGGTCGTAGCCTGGGCTGCTACCAAATCCACCCTGTGGTCGCGGTGCATAGACGTCGGCACCGCGCTGCTGGCCATAGCCGCCGCCCTGATAGGGCGCGGGCGGCGGATCGAGCTGATCGGCCTCGTCGCCACCGAGCCGCTGCTGTGCCGGTGGCTGGGTGCGCTCCCAAGGCAGACGATCCTGTGCGGCGGCGGCAAGGCCCGAAAGCATGACGCCGGCGACGGCAAGTCCGCTGATGATTCGTGTCGCAAGGCTGCGTTGCATCATGATCACAGTCCCGTGCCAGTATTGCGGGCGGCCGACCGCACGAGCGCGGCCAGAGCGCCGGTCATCTTTGGATAACCATTTGCTCAAAAGTATTACCAAAGTGTGGCCAATTAGCAGGTGCCGGACGTCATAAGGTTGGCGAGTTCGCGGCGGCCCCAGGCGATGAACGGCGGGTTGAGGAAGGCTTCGGATGCCTTGCCATAAAGCAATTCGGTGCCGTCCACCTGCGTGACTGCGCCGCCGGCGGCCCGCAAGACGGCGTGCCCGGCAGCAGTATCCCATTCGTGGATCGAGGCAAGTCGCGGGTAGACGTCGGCATCGCCGCGGGCCACCAGGCAGAATTTCAGCGACGAGCCGATGTTTAGCCGCTGGCGCACGTCCCACCGCGCCAGGAAAGCTTCCGTCGCCGCGTTGCTGTGCGCGCGACTGGCGACCGCCGACAGCGCCGCGATGTCGGGTTGTCGGGTGCGAATTTGGTCCGGTGCGATATCGGCGAAACTGGTGGCGGCCGAATCAGGCTGAGCATGCGCCTCGACGGCGCAGGTGGGTCCGAGCGCCGCGTACAGGCGTCCGCTCGCCGGCGCGTAGACGACGCCGAAGGTCGGGCGGCAACGCTCGATCAGGGCGATGTTGATGGTGAAGTCATCCTTGCCCTCGATGAACGATTTGGTGCCGTCGAGCGGGTCGACCAGGAAGAAGCGCTCACCGACCGCCGGGATCATGCCGGCGGCGGCGGCTTCCTCGGCCACCACCGGGATATCGGCCGCCATTTCGTGCAAAGCGCGATGCAGCAGCGCTTCGGCCTCTTGATCGGCAAGCGTCACCGGCGACAAGTCCTTCTTGCGGCTAACGTCGAGATCGCTGCGGAAATAGCCCATCTCGAGCCGGCCGGCAGCCAGCACCGCTGGCAGCAGCCGATCGGCCATGTCCCTGTAATCGAGGCCCTCTAGATCCATGAGCTGTCGGTCTCCAGATAGCAGTCAAGCGCGGCAGCAATGACGCACATCCTCGACAAAAACCGAAACGTGGCCCGGCCACACGCAGTTCCAGGCTTTGCAACATCGCTGCGGCGCATGTATCACGTAATCTGATTTGCGGGAGCAATTTGGAAGACGTACGCTTGCGTCAGCGCAGCCTCGCGCCTGGGCGTCCAGCTTGCCACCGCCGTCTTGGCCGCAACCCTGGCCGGCAAAGCAATCAAGAGGCAGCTATGACCCCCACCGCGCAGCCGTCCGACCTCGAGCTCGCCGCACTCATTTCCAGCAAGATCTGCCACGATGTGATCGGACCCGTGGGTGCGATCTACAACGGCCTTGAGATCCTCGACGAGGACGACAACCAGGAAGCGCAGACCTATGCGCTGAACGTCATTCGCAACGTCACCGAGCAGGCTTCGGCCAAGCTGCAGTTCGCTCGCTTCGCATTTGGCGCCGCCGGCTCGGCCGGTGCCCAAATCGATCTATCGACCGCCGAGCAGATCTCGCGTGGCTTCGTCGGCAATGGCAAACACAAGCTGGTGTGGAAAGGGCTTGCCGGCTACGCCGCCAAAGACCGGGTCAAGCTGTTGCTCAACTTGGTGGCGAGCGCCATCACCGCGTTGCCGCGTGGCGGCGAAATCGAGGTGGTGATCACTGGCTCCGCCGAGCAGCCGATGTTCGTGATCCGCTGCCGCGGCACCGGCGCCAGGCCGCCGCAGTACCTGACCGAGTTCGTGCTCGGCACCCAGCCGCCGCAGCTCGATGCCATGACCATCCAGGCCTATTACACATGGCGGCTCGCCACCATGTCGGGCATGCAACTCGAGATCCTCAGGGACGGCGCCGACATACTGCTTGCCGCCGGCGTCTGAAGCGACCGCGCCACAGTTGATCGATTGCGGACAGTTCTCAACCGCCGATTAACAATTGCCCTTCAGTATGATCATTCAATTGCAGTGGCCGGCGGAAACTGTCTCCGCCGCCGCGCGCGGGCGCATGCGATTTCAGAGGGCTTCGGGATGCTTTGCTGGCTGGTCGTTGACGACTCCGATGTGATCCGGAAAGTTGCCAGGCGAGTGCTGGAAGATATGAACTACCTCGTGCTGGAGGCCGAAAGCGGTGAAGATGCGATCGAGCAGTGCCGCAAGGCCATGCCGGACATCATCCTGCTCGACTGGCACATGCCGGGCATGTCCGGACACGACGTCATGGCCGCGCTGAAGTCGGTTGCTTGCGACCGCCAGCCGTTGATCGTCTACTGCACGACTGAGAACGACCCGGCCGACCTTGCCCGTGCGTTCTCTGGTGGTGCCGGCGCCTATCTGATGAAGCCGTTCAACCGGGTCATACTGAAGGCCAAGATCGCCGAGGCCGTTCGACTGGCGGCCTGATCACTTACGCGATGCCAGTGTGACGCCGGTCAGGATCAATCCCAGTCCGGCGATGTGGTACAGCCGTATCGGCTCACCCAGCAGCAGCGTCGCCAGCAGCGCCCCGTATAGCGGCACGAGGTGGAGGAATACGCCGGCACGGGCGGCGCCGATGAGCTCGACGCCGCGTGACCAGCAGGCATAGGCGATGACGCTGGTGCAGATACCGACGTAGAGCACCGCGAGCAGTGTCGTCCATGTCGGCTCCAGCGGTTCGCCGTCATAATGCTCCCAGATCGCGAGCGGCAGATTGCCGAGCGCGGAGACGATCGAAAACGCGATCAGGAACGTCATCCAGTGCAACCCGGGCTTCAGCCTGAGGCAAGCACTGTAGACGGCGAACAACGCCATGTTTGCGATCAGCAGCAGGTCGCCGAAGTTGAAACTCAGTTCCGCCAGCACTTCCGGGTCGCCCTTGCCGATGATGGCAACCACGCCGAGCAGCGACGTTACGATGCCACCGACCTGAAGCATGCGGACATGGTCGCGGAAAATTACGCCTCCGGCGATCACGATGAATGCCGGCACCGTCGAATTGAAGACGGCAGCATTGAGCGCGATGGTATGTTGCAGAGCGACGAATTGCAGCGTGCCGAACACGCCGCCGCCGGCCATTGCCAGCAGCACCAGCGTCCACGGCTTCTCGCCCATCGTGAACCAGTCGCGCCGCAGGTGCCTCGTTGCGAACGGCAGCAACACCGCCGCCGACAGCAGCCAGCGCAACACCGCGAGCCCGCCCGGCGGCACATAGCCGACGATCGCCCGGGCCACGATGTGATTGCCGGCCCAGCACAGCGGCGCGATCGCGAGCAGCAGATAGGGGCTCGCGAAGAACTTGCGCGCGATGCGACTGAGCATGAAGGTTCGAGACCCGTTTCGGGCGTGGTGCGTTTCCCCAGCGATGATAGCGACTTGTCCGCGCGGCGGCGAGGACAAGTCGGCAGGGGCGCTGGCGGGGCTGGCATGCACTTGCTAGACCATTATGTCCGCTGGGGATATGGGCCACCGAGAGGGTGACCGCAAACGAGGATGCCGGCAGCACGTGCTCAAGGTCGACCGACTGCTGATTCCCGGGCTGCCGCAGCTTTCCTTCGAGGTGGCCGCGTCCGAGTGCGTCGCGATCGAGGGGCCTTCGGGCTCCGGCAAGACCCGGATCCTGCGCGCCATCGCCGATCTCGACCCGGCCGGCGGCTATGTCTTTCTCGAAGGCGCCGAGCGCGCCGAAATCGCCGCCAATCTCTGGCGCAAGCGCGTTCGCTACGTCTCGGCGGAGCCTGCATGGTGGGCCGATACCGCGCGCGCGCATGTGACGCGGCAATCCGAGACGCAGCGGTTCGAGCGGTTGTCAGCATCGCTCGGCATCGATCGCGCCGTGCTCGACCGGCCGATCGCGCAGCTTTCGACCGGCGAGCGACTGCGCCTCGGCCTCGCTCGCGCCTGCTGCGACGATCCGAGCGTGCTGCTGCTCGACGAGCCGACCGGCGCGCTCGATCCGCAGGCATGCGCCCTCGTCGAGGAACTGATCCGATTCCTGTTGCTGGCCGGCCGCGCCATCGTGCTGGTCAGCCACGACGCGGCGCAGATCGCCCGGGTCGCGCACAAGCGACTGCTGCTCGCCGCGCCGCAGACGGTGCCGCCGTCGCCGGACGCCCCGCCGCGCGGCGATAACCGCGTCGCCTCGCTGGCGCAGCGCTGGGAGCGGGGACCATGACCTATCAGCCGTTGAGCATGCTCGATCTTGGCCTGGCCGGCTTGCTGCTCGGCATCAATGCGCTGTTGTCCTGGGGCTTCCGGCTTGGGCTCGAGCGCTCGCTGCTGATCTCGACGCTGCGCATGATGGTGCAGCTAGGCGCCGTCGGTTTTGTTCTGAAGTTCGTGTTCGAGCGTGGATCGTTGCCGTTGACCCTGGCATTTGCGGCGGTGATGGTTGCGGTTGCCAGCTGGGAAGCGCTCGCGCGCTCGCGCCATCGTATCGGCGGCGGCTGGCAGCACTGGGGGCTCGGCACCGCGGCGCTGCTGTTCAGCGGCCTTGCCGGCACGCTCTACGCCGTCGGGCTGATCATCACCACCGATCCGTGGTGGACGCCGCGGACGCTGCTGCCGATCCTTGGCATGGTGCTCGGCAATGCGCTCACCGGGATTTCGCAGGTGCTCGACACGCTGACCACGACGGTCAGTCGCGAACGCCCGGCGATCGAGGCGAGACTCGCGCTGGGAGCAACGCGCTTCGAAGCATTGCGGGCAGTGCTGGCTGGGGCGCTGCGCACCGCGATGATGCCGATCATCAATGTGATGGCGGCAGCCGGGGTAGTGTCTCTACCCGGCATGATGACAGGTCAGATCCTGGCCGGCGCCGAGCCGGTCGAGGCGGCGAAATACCAGATCATGATCCTGTGCGTGATCGCCGGCACGACGGCACTCGCAATTCTGTTCGCTGGCCTCGGTGCCGTGATGATGCTTACCGATAGCCGTCATCGCCTTCGAGCCGAGCGCCTGGTGCCAACCGGGAAGGACTAGCCGGGCTTACTGAGGCTTCGGGGCAGGAATGGCGCCCGTTGTCTTTGGCGCCGCCGGCTTCGCAGATGCGGCCCTGGTCTTCACGCCCATCGCCGGGGACGCGGCATCGGCCGGCATCTTGCTGCCTTCCCAGCACACGCTGGCGGCGGCCTTGCAGGTGTATTCATCGAACAGGCCGACATCGAGGAACAACTCGCAGGTCACATCCTTCTTGCCAACCGTGAACTTCTTGATGCCACGCTCGGCCGTCCATTTGGCAGCGTACTTGTCGAGCAGGTCCTTGGCGTCCTTGGTCGGACCGTCCTTGCCGTAATCGTTGACGGAGAAGGCGAGCCGGGTGCAGGCCGCGTTTGCGGCGTCGGCGGCCATACCGACCACAAATAGGATGGACAGTGCGGAGATCGAGGCGCGCAGTCGCATGGGAGCCCTGTCGGTTGCGAAGGTTCTGCGACCCCTATAGCGGCAAGTCACTGGATCTGGCTAGCCGACACCCCAGTCGATCATGCAGTTCGCCGGCAATTGTTGCGCAACTACTTCAGGGGCGTGCGCAAGGGCGCGTCCCGACCGATCAGAACTGAAATGGCGCATTGCCGCCGCGCGGCGAGACACCGCTGTCGAAGAAGAAGTCGCTGTCGAACGGACCACCGCTGCTCTGGCGGCCGAAGTCATTGTTACGGAACAAGCTGTAGCCGCTATAGCGCGACTGACTGTCGCCGTAGGTGTTGATGCTGTCGGAGGCGGCATAGGAATAGCCGCCGCGGCGCTGCACGAAGCCGCGCACTTGGGGAGTTCGGCGATAGGCGCGGGAAGTGCGCGCGTCCCGGTCTTCCTGGACCTCCACCACGCTTCTGACCGGCTTCTTCTTGCCCGCATCGGCAGAAGCACCAAACACTGTCAGCGCCGCGGCGCCGGCCAGCAGAGATAAAGTTGCATAGCGCAGCATGGGTGCCGCTCCTTCGCCAAAAGCCAGAACCTGTCATCGCAGCTTAGCGCGAATCCTGAACGAATTCTTCAACATAACATGGTCGCTCGCTCGGCTTTTGCCAACGCCTGTAGCGGCAGCGCCACGATTCGGACGGTGCCGACGGTTGAAAACGACTGTGCCGGCACCGCAGGGGCACCGGCACGGCCAAGCGCGAGAACGTTCGAGGCCTACTTGCAGGCGCGCTGATAAGAGGTGCAGGTCGAGACCACGAATGCGGTCGTCTCGCACTTCGTCGAGATCTTGCCCGAGGCCTTGGCGCCCATATTGGTGATGGCGTTGGCGAGGGCGATCGTCGACATTGTCTTGGCGATTTCCGGCGTGATGCCGGTGCCCTGGCCGCCGGCCTTGACGCACTTCGCCGCCGCCGCCGGCAGAGCCCCGGCTGCAATGATGGCAGCAGCGGCAACGCCTTGAATCAACACGGTTCTGATCTTCATGGCCTGTTCTCCGAGGTTGCAGTTTCAAAGCTTGCAGATCGTCGCCTGCGTGACGCAGGTGACGCCGAGGCCGGTGCCCTTGGTGCAGCGCGTCTTGGTGGTCGTGACCTTGTAACCCGGCGTCGTCTTGTTCGCCATCCAGGACGCCCAGGCACCCCAGTCGAACGACTGCAGGATCGCCTCATAGGCCTGGAATTTGGCGCCGGCCTCGTCGGTGTTGGTGCCCTCGGCGGCCTTGTTGAAGCAATTGCCCTTGGCGGCTTCGGCCGATCGGGGCGCGGTGGTGGCGAAGCCGGCGGCCAGGACGGCGGCGGCTAGCAAAACGGGTGACTTGCGCATCGTTCGTCTCCTCGGGAGGGGCGGAAAGCAGGCACGCAGCAAAAAATCATGCTGATCGTGTGCCCCTTGGCGGCGACGCTGTCGAGCACTGAACACCATTTTCTGACGCGCCGTGGCGCGCTGGCCATACCGCCGGCGTTCAGGCTTGCGGCCGTGCCAGCCGTTGCAGCCTTGACCCGGCGCCGTCGCCCTCGGCAAACCGCTCGGCGAGGGCCGGCAGCACCTTGCCCAATTGTTCTTCGAGCAGCCACGGTGGATTGACGATGATAAGGCCGCAGCCGTTGAGCTTTTCCGGATGCCGCGCCTGCCGTAGCATCACTTCCGCGACCAGGCAGTCACGCGGACAGGTCTCGGCGATGGCGCGGTGGAAGCGGGCGACGATTTTCGGGTCCTTGATCGGATACCACAGCAGGTAGGTGCCTGTTTCGAAGCGGCGCACCGCCTCGGCCAGCCCCTCGGTGATGCGAATGAGTTCGTCTGGCTCTTCGAACGGCGGATCGATCAGGACGACGCCGCGCCGCTCCTTCGGCGGCAGCAGCGATTTGAGCGCGATCCAGCCATCGAGGCCCAGCACCTTGACCTGGCCGTCACGGGCGAACAGCTCGGCGAGCCGGGCACGATCGTCGGGATGGAGCTCGTTGACGACGAGCTGGTCGCCGCGGCGCAGCAGCCGGCGGGCGATCAGCGGCGAGCCCGGATAGCGGGTGATCTGGCCTGAACCTGCGGCCTCGTTCTCGGCGGCGATCAGGTCGAGGTAGGGTGCCAGGATCGCTGCAACGTCCACCGGCAATGGCCGGGCTTCGGCGCCGTACAGGCGGCCGATGCCTTGGCGCCACTCGCCTGTCTTGTCGGCTGGACCATGATTTAGTGCATAGAAACCGACGCCGGCATGGGTGTCGATGACGCGGAACGGCGTGTCCTTCTGTTTCAGCCGCTCGATGACGAGGGCGAGCACGACGTGTTTCAGCACATCGGCGAAGTTCCCGGCGTGATAGACATGGCGATAGTTCATGCGTGTCTGCCTACACAGGTTGCGATGGAATTGCACGGGTTGCGCAACAAAACTCTTGCAAGCAGCAGCCCGCCCCCACAAGACGGTCCCGGCGCGGCCGCCTTGGGCCTGGGCAGGAGCAGGGGATGGCAATGTCGGCACCGACCGCAGTTTCGAGCATCGCTGCGCAAGGCGGCGTGACGCAGTCAGCTCCGACCCGCGCGCTCGCCGGCTGGGTGATGTTCGAATGGGCGACGCAACCCTTCTACACCCTGATCGTGACCTTCCTATTCGGCCCCTATTTCGTGAACTACGTGGTCGGCGACAAGACGCACGGCCAGGCGTTGTGGGGCTATGCCGCTGCTGCCGCCGGCGTGCTGATCGCGGTCGGCAGCCCGCTGCTCGGCGCGGTCGCCGACGTCAAGGGCCAGCGCAAGCCGTGGCTTGCGATATTTGTGCTGATCCTGGCCGCTGCCATGGCGACGCTGTGGCTGGCGACGCCTGGCCTCAAGGGCACCAATCTGTGGCTGATCCTGGCCGCCTTCGTGGTGGCGAGCGCGGTCGCCGAGTTCGCCGTCGTATTCTTCAACGCCATGATGCCGACGCTGGTGCCCCGCGATAAGCTCGGCAAGCTGTCCGGCACCGGCTGGGCGATGGGGTATGTCGGCGGCCTCGTCGCCCTGGTGTTCATGGCCGGCTTCATCGCCACCGACCCGACCACGGGCAAGACCATGCTCGGCCTGGCGCCAGCCCTCGCCCTCGACGCCGCCGCGCACGAAAGCGACCGGCTGGTCGGGCCGTTCTCGGCGCTATGGCTGCTGCTGTTCTCGCTGCCGCTGTTCCTGTTCACGCCGGACGCGCCGCGGCATGCGGTCAGTGGCACTGTCGGCGATGGTCTGCGCGGCTTCTGGGCGACGGTGAAGGAATTGCCGCACCACCCTGAGATCCTGACGTTCCTGATCGCCCGCATGATCTTCAGCGACGGGCTGACCGCGATCTTCGTATTCGGCGGCATCTACGGCTCGGCGGTCTTCGACTGGGGCCTGCGCGAGCAGGGGATGTTCGGCATAATCGTCGTGCTGGCAGGCGCGGTCGGCGCCTTCCTCGGCGGCTTTCTCGATGACAGAATTGGCTCGAAGCGCGTCATCATCCTGGCGTTGCTGGTTATCATTGCCGGCGCCGTCGGTATTCTTTCGGTGGACAAGACGCATGTGCTGTTCACTCAAGGGGTGCCGGCGAAAGTGCTGGGCAGCGCGCCGTTCACGGCCGTCGGCGAACTGGTGTTCCTTGCCTTCGCGATTCTGATCGGCCTCGTCGCAGCCCCGGTGCAGGCCTCGAGCCGCAGCCTGATCGCCCGGCTGGCACCCATCGACCGCGTAACCCAGTTCTTCGGCTTGTTCGCGTTTTCCGGCAAGGCGACCGCGTTTGCCGCGCCGCTGGCGGTCGGCTATGTGACGACCTGGAGCGGCGACCAGCGCGTCGGCATGGCTTCGATTCTCGCATTCCTGGTGATCGGGCTGTTCTTGATGATGCTGGTGCGCGAACGGCGGTAAGGGTCGGCAATTCGGCATCGACGGCTTGACCCGCCGGCCACTAATCGCCCAAAACGCCACAATGGCGTTCGTTTCCGACATCGCTGCACCGCCAGACTACGACGCTACAGCGGTAGTGCTCGCAGCAGATGTCGGTTTGTCGCCCGAAATGCCGCTGATCCCGCCGGCGGCGGCTCCCGATACCGCGAACTGGGCGAGATGTGTGGCGGTAGCGGCGCTGTTGCACGCAAGCGTGCTCGGGGTGCTCAATTGGCCGGTTTCCGACAACGCGCTCGGCAGCGGCGGTACCGATCTCGAGGCAATCAGCGTCGATGTCGTACAGGCATCCGCCCTGCAGAGCATGGCTGCGAGCGCGAACGATGCACTGACCCCCGCCGCGGCGCCGCTCGCCGTGCAGCAGGGGGCAGACCGGCAGCAGGCAGCCGCCGCCGAAGCACCCGACCACCAGGCTGAGAAGCAGCCGGCCGCAGCGGCCAAGGCCGAGACCGCCGATCTCGTCATTCCCGACGTGGTGGTGAAGCCCGAGCCGCAAATGCCGGATGTGCCACAGATCGTGATCGCGACAGCAAAGGCCGAGCACAAGATCGAGGCACCTCAAACGCCGGCAGAAGTGAAGGCGCCGCCGGGGTTGGCGGTCGCCGAAGTTGCGAGCGCTCCGGCCGAGGCGGCGCCGGCGGAAAACCTGGGCGGCATGCTCTCGAGCGGCGCCGCCGTGGCCGAGATGGCGGCGCAGTCGGCGGCGATTGCCTTGACCGGCGACCTCGCAGCCTACGCCCGGCAGGTGCAGCAGGCGGTGGCCCGCAATCCGCCAAAGGTGCTGCGTGGTGGCGGCGGTCGCGGCGATGTCGTTATAACGTTCGCGCTGGGCCTCGACGGCACGCTGCTGCGGGCGCAGGTGCTGTTGTCGAGCGGCAATGCGAGCCTGGATGAAGCAGCCCTGGCCACAGTCCGGTCAGCCACGTTTCCCGCCCCACCGGCCGGGTCGCAACCGAGCCAGCTCGTCTACAGGTTTCCGGTGAAGTTCCGCTAGAGAGATCATGCCGCCATGCCGCTCGCCCGCTCTCTCGACGAGATCAAGCCGCACTACGACGTGGTGATCGTCGGCTCCGGCTACGGCGGCGGCGTTGCCGCCTCGCGGCTGTCGCGGGCGGGCAAGCGCGTTGCGGTGCTGGAGCGCGGCCGCGAGGTCGAGACCGGTGGCTTTCCCTCGAAGTTTCCCGAGCTGCGTGCCGAGATGCAGGTTACCGGCAAGCTCATGCGCACCGGCTCCGAAACCGCCTTGTTCGACGTCCGGCTCGGCGACGACATGCACATGCTGGTCGGCTGCGGGCTCGGCGGCGGCTCGCTGGTCAATGCCGGCGTGGCGCTAAGGCCCGACGCACGGGTATTCGACGATCCGGTGTGGCCGGGCCAGATCCGCCAGGATGGCCTGCTGGACGAAGGCTACCGTCGCGCCGAAGCCTGGCTTCGGCCCGCGAGCGATCCGCAGGCGACGTCGCACATCAAGTTCCAGGCGCTGGCCAAGGCCGGCGCAGCGCTCGGAGCGACGCCCGTGGCACCGCGGGTCGTGGTCAGCTTCGCCGATACGATAAATGCCGCCGGCATCGCGCAATCGGCCTGCACCCGCTGCGGCGACTGCTGCGCCGGCTGCAACGTCGGCGCCAAGACCACCGTCGCGCTGACCTACCTGCCGGACGCGAAGGCGCACGGGGCGGAACTATTCACGCACGCCAAGGTGAGCCACGTCGCCCGCTCCGCCGACGGCACCTGGACCGTGCACTTCTCCCGGCTCGACGGCGCAAACAAGGGTGCTGGAGCACTTGCCGTGTCCGCGACCCAGGTGATCCTGTCGGCCGGCACGCCTCGGCACCACCGAGATCCTGTTGCGCTCGCGCGACAAGGGCCTCAACGTTTCCGACCGGCTGGGGCAGCGCTTTTCCGCCAACGGCGACATCATCGCCTTCGGCTATGGCGCCAAGACCCGGGTCAATGCCATCGGCGTCGGCCATCCGGCCAGAGTCGACATCGCGACCGTCGGCGCTTGCGTTTCGGGCCAGCTCGAGATCCGCGATGCCCACGATCTCGCCAACGAGGTCACCATCCAGGAAGGCGCGGTGCCGTCGGCGATGGCACCGGTCCTGCCGGTGATGTTCGTGCCCAACGGCCGCCTGCTCGGCGCCCTGCAGAGCCTTATATCAGGCGTCTACAAGGGCCCGTTCGCCAGCCTCCAGACGTTCTTCGCGGTCAGCCACGACAGCGCCTCGGGCACCTTCTCGCTCGACGGCGACCGGCTGTCGCTCAATTGGCCTGGCGCCAGGCACGAGGCGGTCCATCAGCGGCTCGACGATCTGCTCGGCCGCCTCGTCGCAGGCGTCGGCGGCGCCTACGTCAAGAACCCGCTTGCCGGCACGGTGATGGGACACCAGCCGGCAACGGCGCATCCGCTCGGCGGCGTTGCCATGGGCCGGGAAGCGGCCGAAGGCGTCGTCAGCCACAAGGGCGAGGTGTTCGCCGGTACTGCCGGCACGAACGTCCATCGCGGACTCTACGTGGTCGACGGCTCGGTGATCCCGCGCTCACTCGGCGTCAATCCGCTGCTGACGATCACGGCGCTGGCCGAACGCACGCTGCTGCACATCGCCGAAGACCACGGCTTGCGGTTCGCAGTGTAGGCGCTACCGGTCAGGCGGCGGCATTCACATACGGCGGCTGGTGCAGGCCGGCGGGCGAATAGGTGAACACCTCGCAGCCGGTCTCGGTGACGCCGACCGTGTGCTCGAACTGCGCCGACAGCTCGCGATCGCGGGTAACCGCGGTCCAGCCGTCGGCGAGCAACTTCACGTCCGGCCGGCCGAGATTGAGCATCGGCTCGATCGTGAACAACATACCGGGTTTCATCGGCACGCCGTCGCCGGGATCGCGGCCGTCGCGGGAGCGGGAATGGCGGTAGTGCAGGATGTTCGGCCGGTCGTGGAACACGGAGCCGAGGCCATGGCCACAGAAATCCTCGACTACGCTGACGCGCTCGCTCTCGGCATAGCGTTGGATGGCGTCGCCGATGTCGCCGGTCATGTTGCCGGGCCTGACCGCCGCGATGCCGCGCATCAGCGCCTCGTACGTCACCTTGATCAGGCGCTCGGCCCGCGTCTTGATGGCGCCGACCGGGTACATGCGGCTGGTGTCGCCGTGCCAGCCGTCGAGGATCAGCGTCACGTCGATGTTGACGATGTCGCCCTCGCGCAGCGGCTTCTGGCCCGGAATGCCATGGCAAACGACATGGTTGATCGAGGTGCAGATCGACTTCGAATAGCCGCGATAATTGAGCGTCGCCGGCAGCGCCTTGTGGTCGAGGGCGAACTCGAACACCAGGCTATCGAGGCGCTGGGTGGTCACACCCGGCTTGACCCACGGCGTCAGCATGTCGAGGGCGGCGGCGGCGAGCTGGCCGGCATGCCGCATGCCGGCATAGGCTTCCGGCCCGTGCAGGCGGATGACGCCCTCGGCGGCACTGTTGCCGGCCTGCTCATGGCGTGCGTCGAGATTGCTCATCAACTGGCGATAATCCTCGCTTGCTGGACCGTCCACGGCCATGGTCTGACATAATGTAGTGAGAGCGTGGCCGCAATACGAGTACGGCTCGGCTGGCCACTCACTTCCGCCCGGTCCGGCGAAGTTAGGCATGCGTCAAACATTTGCTTCGTAGCGGCGCCCACCTCGCCTAATGACAATTGGGACATGCTGCCTGCAAGGGAATTGCCGTGGAAAAAGCAAGACGCCAAGCAATTATCGGCCCCGACCTGTACATCCAAGGCGAGGTCCGCAACGGTGACGAAGTGGTGGTTCTGGGCTACGTCGAAGGGTCGATCTCGGCCGAGCACGTGATCGTCCGCAAAGGCGGGCGGATCCACGGTGCGATGGTCGCCGGCAGCGCCGAGATCGAAGGTGAAGTGCAAGGCAATATCCTGGTCAGGCAGCTGATCCGGATCGGCGATACCGGCAGTGTTCGCGGCGAGGTCCACTATGGCCGGATCTCGATGCAGGCCGGCGCCGAGCTCAGCGCCGACATGCGCAACGTGCCGCCGGCAATCGCCGGCGACCTCAATCTCACGGTCAAGCGCGGCCAATCGGTACGGATCATGCCGGAGGACCTGACCGCGATCGATCCCGACAGCCCGGCGCAGAGCCTCGTCTTTTCGGTGTCGAGACCGCTGAACGGATTTGTCGCGCTGGTGTCGGCAGCGTCGTCGCCACTGGAGCAGTTCTCCCAGGCCGAGTTGCAGGCCGGCGACATCGTGTTCGCGCACGACGGCTCGGGCGGCCCCAGCGCCAGCTTCGAAGTAGTGGTGACCGACGACGCCGGCGCGATCTCGGGCGCGGCCCAGACCGTGCACGTCGCCGTGTTCTGAGCGACGGCGGGCGGTCGAGCGTCGCAATCAAAAAAGGCCCGCCTTGGCGAGCCTTTTTTCAAAATGCCGTCGGTGACGTGGCGGCCGCGCTCAGGCCTTCGGCGCCTCGTCCTCGGCCGGCACTTCGGCGGCGGTGACTTCGGCGAGCAGCGCCTTGGCCTGGCCGATCCAATCTTCCTTCTCGATCTTGCCGCCGAGCTTCAGCGTCTCGTCGATATTGGCGATGTCGTCGTCAGAGAACGCTGCGATCTGATCGAAGCGGACGACGTTGAGCTTCAACAGCTGCAGCTCGAGCTCCGGCGTGATGCCCTTGATCAGCTTCAGATCATCGACCTGCCCCTTGGGCTTCTTGAAGCCCTTGAAGCCGGCGGCGAGGCGCTTCGCCCGCGCGTCGGTGCGCTCGACGATACGCGCCGACTTGCCGCGGCGGCCGCGCAGGTAATAGAGCTTGGCGCGACGGACCTTGCCGCGGCGGATGACGTCGATCTCGGCGATGAACGGCGAGTACACCGGGAACACGCGCTCGACGCCTTCGCCGTAGGAAATCTTGCGGACGGTGAAGCTCTCGTTGAGGCCGCCGCCGGAACGGGCGATGCACACGCCTTCATAGGCCTGGGTGCGAACGGTCTCGCCTTCGATCACCTTGACCATCACCTTCAAGGTATCGCCGGGGCCGAATTCCGGCACCACGCGCTTGGCGGTAATCGCGGCCATCTGCTCGGCTTCGAGCGTCTCGATGATATTCATCGTTGTTTTTCCTTGTGTTTTTGTTCTTTGCAGAGGAACAGCCGCGACCAAATGCTGGTCGACACGATGCTCGTGCGGCCCGTGCGGGCAACCCATTGGCTGGGAGATTTCGGGGGTGAATAGCGGAATGCAGCGTGGTTGTCGATGGGAAAACAGCAAGTTCGACGATCGTGTGCTTATGCAACTTATTCGGCGCTACTGTGAGTGGTGAGGTCTGGGTTTTGCTTTTTTCCCTCGGCAAGCGAGGGGCGGGGCAGCCGCAAGCCGCGGCGGGCAATCCGCAAGGGGTAACAAGCAGCAAGGAGCTGCCCCGTACAGGATTTTAGGCCTACCCACAGCATT
>CAVUIJ010000034.1:0-10066 GCA_963741505.1 uncultured Alphaproteobacteria bacterium
CGGACCAGGTTGTCGATTGGACGGGCGGCAACGGTCGAGGTTGTAAGTCGTTGCTGCCGAACGCCGCTTTCTACGCTATGCTTCTCGACCCGATGTGAGGTAGTAATTCGAACGCACCTTTCACGCTTAGGCCGGCTCACGAGCGGCAGTTGCTGAGTTCTGTCACTAGGCCGTCAAACTATGGACATTGGCGAGTACTTAGACACTGTGGCCGGACAGCTCGTGAATGAGCTGCGGCCGATCCTGGAAATAAAGGGCGTCACGGCTAACACTGACCTGCTAGGCAAATACACCGAAGCAGCGGTGCGGAGTCTGGTGCTCCGCATTGTCCAACCGATGCGCGTATCCACGGGCGGGGTACTGGATCACCCGGTGCCCGTTCGACTGCGCCAGATCGACATGATCCTGTGGGCACCATTCCCAGCGCCGGCATTGTTCGATGTCGAGGGCTTTGGACTGGTTCCAAGAAGCAGCGCCTTTGGAGTCATCGAAGTCAAGCGCAGTAATTATGGAAAAAGCGTAGACGAACACCTTGAGAGTTTCTTTGCTGACGTTGACGCGAGGCGAATCGTTGCCGACCCAGGTGGGGCATTCGCGGACTATGGGCGCAGCCCAGGCATTGGTATAATTTGCGTGCTCGAATCGAAACCATCGTCGAAGCTGCAGGCCTGGATTGAGAAAGACAAGGTTGTTGCAATCTTCGAGAGGGACGGAGGGACCACAAAGGTCCGGCCAAGAGATGTCTTGGTGCTTGTTAATTTTCTCCACTATGTGACTTGGAGATACCGTGTTCAGGGCTCCGGACCGAAGTATCTCCAGCTCAACACTAGTATTCCTTGATCGATACGGCCTGCCGATCACATGAGCATCCGACAAACCGAACCGACTTCCGCTCTTGGCCCTGACCGCCTTCACGTTTCTGTCGGCTCATCGAGTACAGCGGACCTCGCTGCCTCAATTCCCGCCTTCCAGCAGGCGCCGGGCGATCACCTGTGCCTGGATCTCGGCGGCGCCTTCGAAAATATTCAGGATGCGGGCGTCGCATAATACGCGGCTAACGGGGTACTCCAAAGCGAAGCCGTTGCCGCCGTGGATCTGCACGGCGTTGTCGGCTGAGGCCCAGGCAACGCGGGCGGCCAGCAGCTTGGCCATGCCGGCTTCGAGGTCGCAGCGGCGGCCGGCATCCTTCTCGCGGGCGGCGAAGTAAGTGATCTGGCGCGCGATCATGGTCTCGACCGCCATCATCACGATCTTATTGGCCACCCGCGGGAAAGCGTAGATCGGCTGGCCGAACTGCACCCGGTCGCGGGCGTAGGCGAGGGCCTGGTCGATCGCGCACTGGGCGACGCCGACGGCGCGCGCCGCGGTCTGAATGCGGGCGGCTTCGAACGTCGCCATCAGCTGCTTGAAGCCTTGGCCCTCGACGCCGCCGAGCAGTTGCGATGCCGGCACTTCGAAGTTGTCGAAGGAAATCTCGAACTCCTTCATGCCGCGATAGCCCAGGACTTCGATCTCGCCGCCGGTCATGCCCTTGGCCGGAAACGGCTCGGCGTCGGTGCCGCGCGGCTTCTCGGCGAGGAACATGGAGAGGCCCTTGTAGCCCTTTTCATCGGGGTTCGTTCGAGCAAGGAGCGTCATCAGATCGGCGCGGACCGGGTGCGTGATCCAGGTCTTCTGGCCGGTGATGAGGTACTTGTCGCCTTGGCGCACGGCGCGGGTCTTCAAGGCGGCGAGGTCGGAGCCGGTGTTGGGCTCGGTGAACACGGCGGTGGGGAGGATGGTGCCCGACGCGATCGCCGGCAGGTACTTGGCCTTCTGTTCGGGCGTGCCGTGGGCGATGATCAATTCGCCGGCGATTTCGGAGCGGGTGCCAAGCGAGCCGACACCGATGTAGCCACGCGACAGCTCCTCGGAAACGACGCACATCGCTTCCTTGCCGAGGCCCGAGCCCCCCCACTCCTCCGGCATCGACACGCCGAACACGCCGAGCTCGGCGAGCTTGGCGATGACCTCGAGCGGGATGTAGGCGTTGTTCAGGTGCCACTGGTGCGCGTAGGGCGTCACCTCGGCTTGGCTGAAGCGACGCATTTCAGCGCGCATCGCGGCATGCGTCTCGTCGAGGCCACTGTCGCCGAAAGTAATAGCATCCGGGTTGGCGACGATGAGGGCCGCGAGCCGCGCCTTGGCGGCGTCCGAGCTGCCAGCGGCAATCACCGCCTCGGCCGCATCTTCAAAGCGGCGCGCATCAGTTTTCGATACGCCGAGCGCCGACAGGCGAATGGTCTCGACCTGGCTCATCGGGATGCCGCCGGCGATCTGGGCCGCATACTCGGCAATGCCGATGTCGAGGATCAGTTGCTCGGTCTCGCCAAGGTGGCCGGCCTCGGCGAGCCGGCCGCCCCAGGCAGCGAGCTGCCGCATCGCCTCGATCGTGGTGGCGAGCCAGGCAAAACCATGGGCGGTGTGCTGCACGGCATCCAGGCTGCCGGATCGCTTGACCGTCTGGGCAACTGCCGACTTGGCGATCAGCAACACTCGGTCGGCTGCGGCGATCACACTGCGATGGTCGCTTGGACCTTCTGTCTTGGCATTGGCGACGGCCATTTCAGCACCTCGAAGCAGCGCATGCTGCGGCGCAAGATAGCCGTTTCTCGCAGACGCACAATGGGCGACCCATGCGGCTAACTGCTATTTCACGGCTTGCCGGTGAACGGTCGCAGCAGGCGTCTGATGACACGATGCTCCGGCTCGGGTGGCGACTCGGCTGGCGCCGTAACTAGCGGGCGAGCGGCAACACCGGGCGTGACGATCTCGACAGTGGCTTCCTCGACCTGATCGCGATAAGCCGCGTACGTCGCCTGATCGATGTCGTCGAGCGGCGGCGAGCGCTTCAGGCGTGCGACCGGGTCGCGGGCGGCGGCACCTGGTACCCGGCGAACGGCAGCTGGCTTCGGGCCTTGTCTGACGATAACGACATCGGCCTCGCCGACATCGATTTCGGGCGGTTCCTGGTCCTCGCTTTCGTGATTGCTGGCCGGGATCTGGTGCGATGCGGCCGGTATTCGCGCCGGTCTGGGCGCGGCTGCGGTATCGTTGGCGATCTGGGCCGCCAACTCCTGTTCCAGCGCCGCAACCCGCTCGAGTGCGGCGGCGATCGTTGTCTCGGCATTGGCAGCGGAGCCCGGTTTGGACGGCACCTCGAGAGCCACTTCCAGCGCGGTCGCCTCGGCGAAATTCTCCGCCGGGGGGATCACCGCCTGCGACAGTGCGAACGTCGGCCTTTCCTCGGCAAGCGGCGATCGCATCGGGGCCGGCACGATCGCCTGCGGCGGCGACGATTGATCCGCAAATGTCGCGATTACAGTGGCTGGCGGCGTCTGCCACGGCGTGAAGTGTGGTTCGGGCAGCGGTTCCGCTGCCGGCGCGGCGACCACGGCTGAGAAGTCGCCGGCGAGCAAACGCCGGGCATAGTGTGACAGGCGGCCGGTGGCGAGCAGCGCGGCCTGCTCGATCCAACCCTGCTGCGGGATCGCCGTGGTGGTCGCCAGTGCAGCCGAAACCCTGGCGATATCGACGCGGCGCCAGGCGGCGATCTCGGCCCAACGGGTCGTGCCAATGCTACGCAAGGCTTCGGCAATCGTAGCGTCGATGCCGCAGATCAGGTCGAGACGATCGGGCGCCGGCGGTGCGATCGGCGGGGCCATCGCCGCCGCCGGGCGACGTTCGGGCCTGCCGGTTGAAACCGACGTGCCGGCGGTCGCCGGTCCATGCAGCAATGCGGCCTGTTCGATCCAGTTCTGCTGGTTGATCTGGCGGCCAAGAGCAAGCGCCTCGCTGATCCGGCGCACATCCAGATGCGACCAGGCCGCGATATCGGCGAACGAAGTGATGCCCTGCGCGGCGAGCCTGACGGCAAGTGCCCGGTCGATGCCGCGGATGCGGGTCAGGTCGCAGCCGGCTGTCATCGGCTCGGTGACGTCGACCGGCGGCGCTGCGACCGGCTCGGGTACCTTGAGCTTGACCTTGGTTCGGAAGGTTTCGGCGCCGGCCCGGGGCTCGATCGTCACGATTCGGGCAGCCAAGGGCGGGCGTTCGGTCGGCAACGATGCCGCCGCCGCGTGACCGGCAGCCTCCTTGAGCGCACCAATTGCCCGAGCGACGCCATCGTGCGCCGACTGCAGCGCCGCATCGGCAGCGCCGGCCGACTGGGCACGCAACCCGTCGAGCCGTTTCAACTCGGCCTCAAGCACCGACAGCGATCTTTCGACGTCCGATACCATTTGCACGCACTGTCAAATCCGGCCGGTGCAGTCAACCTTAGGATAGCCGCCGGGCGCACCCCGTGTCCATGTCGGTAAATACCAGAAATGATTTGATTTTGTTGGGTGCGTCGGTGCTGCCATGGCAGTCGTGTTGCGGTCGACCGCGGGCTCGACGAGCCCCTCGACAGCCTCTACAAGGCAGCTCGGCTAGCCCGACCCTCTCACAGGGGTGGGGTCGGCACGGCGGCAAATTCGTTTGACAGGGCAGGAGCGGCGCGCAGAGCGATGGCCGTCATCGGTCAAGCGTCGCGACGCCCCCTGTCAAACGAATTTGCCCCGCCCTTCGGGTCGCACGATCGCGGCCGCCCGCGTTATGCGGGACGCATGCTTCCAGCATGTCGCGCGCCTCAACCGTATGCGGGGCTACGCTTTTCGGCGCGCTCCTTGCGGATCGACTCACGCTCGTGCGATGACGATCCCCGCCCCTGTGAGAGGGTCGGGCTAGAACCTCGACGGATCCGGTGCATGCGACGGCTGGCGACATTCTGGAAGGCGCTTTACGAGCTGTTCGAGAACAGCGGCTTCGCCTTGGCCGGCTCGGTGGCGTTCTCGTTCGTGCTGTCGGTGTTCCCGTTCTGCATCTTCCTCGGCGCCCTCGCCGGCGTATTCGGCGGCGAGGCGCTGGCCAAGGCGGCAGTGGCGCAGATGTTTGACGTGTTTCCCAAGGATATCGCCGAGGCGCTGGCGCCCGAGGTGATGGCGGTGATGGGCCAGAGCCGGTTCGGGCTGATGACGGCGAGCGCCGGGCTGGCGCTGTTCTTCGCCACCAGCAGCGTAGAATCGCTGCGGGCGGCGCTCAACGTTGCCTACCGGGCGGTGGAAACGCGCAGCTATTTGTTCTGCCTCGCCCGCAGCGCCCTGTTTGTGTTGGTCGGTGCGGTGGCGATGCTGACCATGGCCTGGGCGGTCTTGCTCGGCCCGGCCCTGGCCGACCGCTTCGAATGGATCGGTTTGAGCTTCCTGCTCGGCCAGAGCTGGTTCATGTTCCTGACCCGCTACGCGATCGCGGTGATCGTGCTGATGCTGCAGCTGATCGCCTATCACCTGTGGCTCGCCGGCGGCTACAGAACCATTCGCGAGGTGATGCCGGGCGTCATCGTGTCGACGATCCTGTGGATCATGCTCGCCGGGCTGTTCTCGCGTTGGCTCGAGATCAACAACTACGCCCGCTTCTACGGCGCGCTGACGCAGCTGATGAGCTCGCTCGTCTACTTCCAGGTCACTGCCATGATCGTGATGCTCGGTGCTGAGATCAACCGCGGCATCATGGAGATCAAGAAGATGCGGGCGCGGGCGTGAGTGCAATCGCTGTTTCCTCCACCCCCGGCATCGCTCACGCCGCCGCCTGCTCGTAGGCATCGCTAGCCTTCAGCCAGTTCTCTTCGGCGCCGGCGAGCAGCTTGGCGATCATGCCGCGTTCGATCGACAGCTTCCGCGCCTTGCCCGGGTCGCGCCGGTATAGGCCGCTGTCGGCGAGTTGCGCGTCGATCGCGGCGAGATCCTTGGTGTATTGCGCGATCTGCTTTTCGGCCGCCTGCACCGCCTTCTTCAACGGTGCGAGTTCACTGCGCCGGCCGGCGGCGGTACGCCGTTGCTCGCTCCGGTCGCTCTTCGCCTCCGCCACCGCGCCGTTGGCGCGTCCCTTCATGCGACCGCCGCGCTCCGCCAGCATCAGCTCGCGGTAGCTGTCCATGTCGCCATCGTAGTCCGTCACCGTGCCGTTGCGCACGATCCAAAGCCGCTCGGCCGAGGCTTCGACCAGATGTCGGTCGTGGCTGATCAGGATCACCGCGCCCTCGAAATCGTTGAGGGCGTGGATCAGCGCCTCGCGGCTGTCGACGTCGAGATGGTTGGTCGGCTCGTCGAGGATCAACAGGTGTGGCCCGCGGAAGGCGGTCAGCATGAACAACAGTCGTGCCTTCTCGCCGCCCGACAGGTCGTCGGCTTTGGTCATCAGCTTTTGCGCACCGAAGCCGTACTGGCCGAGCTTGGCGCGCTTCTGTGCTTCCGTTGCCTCGGGCATCAGCTCGACAATGTAGTCGTATGGCGTTTTGTCCGACGAGACTTCGTCCAACTGGTGTTGGGCGAAGTAGCCAACCTCGATCTTCTTAGGTCCGAACACGTGACCGGCGAGCGGCTCGAGCCGGCCGGCGACGAGCTTGGCAAAGGTTGACTTGCCGTTGCCGTTCTGGCCGAGCAATGCAATGCGGTCATCATGGTCGATGCGCAAGTCGAGATTGCGCAGGATCGGCTTGCCCGGCTCGTAGCCGGCGACCGCGCCCTCGATGCGGATCAACGGGCTCGCGATCTCCTTGGCGGCCTTGGGGAAGTTGAACGGGATCACCCGGTCTTCCGCCTGTTCCGCAATCGGCTTCATGCGCGCCAGCGCCTTGACCCTGCTCTGCGCCTGGCGGGCCTTGCTGGCCTTGGCCTTGAAGCGGTCGATGAAGCTCTGGATGTGGGCGCGCTCCTCCTCCTGCTTCTTGCGCAGCTTGCCTTCGAGGCGCTGCTTCTCGCGTCGTGCCTCCTCGAAGTCGTCGTAGCCGCCGGAGTAGAGCGCGAGCTTGCCGCGGTCGAGATGCAGGATCGCCTGGACGCAGCGGTTGAGCAGGTCGCGATCGTGGCTGACGATCAGCACGGTGTGCGGGTAGTTGGACAGGTAGCTCTCGAGCCACATCGTGCCCTCGAGGTCGAGGTAGTTGGTCGGCTCGTCGAGCAGCAGCAGCTCGGGCTCCATGAACAGCACCGCGCCGAGGGCAAGCCGCATGCGCCAGCCGCCGGAGAATTCGCGGCAGGTGCGCTTTTGCGCCGCATCGTCGAAGCCGAGGCCGGAAAGGATGCGGGCGGCGCGGGCCGGCGCGGAATGGGCGTCGATGTCGGTGAGACGGATCTGGATATCGGCGATGCGGCCCGGGTCGGTCGCGGTTTCGGCTTCGGCGAGCAGGCTCGCGCGCTCGGTGTCGGCCTCGAGGATCCAGTCGATCAGGCTGACGTCGCCGCCTGGCGCTTCCTGGGAGACGTAGCCGAGGCGGGTCGACTTGGGCCATGAGATCGAGCCGTCGTCAGGCGCGATCTCGCCGGTTATCAGGCGCAGCAGCGTAGTCTTGCCGGCGCCGTTGCGGCCGACGAGGCCGACCTTGTGGCCGGCGGGAATGCCCGCAGTGGCGCCGTCGAAGATCGGGCGACCCTCGATGCGATAGGTCAAGTGATTGATGTGCAGCATGGCGCGAGGCAATAGCTGCTGCCGGGCGGTTTGTCACCCGCTGTCGGGCGGATCGGTTAGCCTGCAACCACCGGCCGCAGGCTCTCGACCAGCAGGCGCAGCTGCGAATCGGGGTCCTTGATCGCAATTTGGGCGGCGAACCAGTCCTGCACCATGCGGCAGACCTGCTGCGGCGAGGCGCGGCCGAGCGCGCGCGGGTCTGAGAAGGTGCGCAGATCGCTGTCGGACCAGCCGCGGGCGTTGAGCTCGGTGGCGAGCGCGTCGTAGTCGGACTTGCGCGGCGGCAGATAGCTCTTCGGCGCTTTGCGGCCCTCCGAGATTGCCTCGAACACCGCCATCACCTGCTTCTGCAACGCCTCGCTGCCAGCCGGCTTCTGCATCATCTCGAGCACCTGCGGATAGGTCTCGCCCTGCGAGATGAAGCCGTAGCAGGTGTCGACGTTGTGCTTGGCGAGCGACTGCAGGTTGTCGAGGAAGGCGGTGGCGACGAACCGCAGCCGCTCCGGGCTGGCGGTTAGGGCTTGCTCGGCGTGCTTGCGCCTGAGCGAGACCACGGCCTCGGCAAGGTGCCTGGCGATGGCGCTGTCGCCGCGCTTTTCGGCGGCAAACCTGGCCGCCTCCTGCACGCGCTCGGCATACCACTCGGGAAATTCTTGTTTTATGTGGCGCCAGATCGGGGTGCGCTGGAAATTCTCATCGATGTCTTCGATGGTGCCGCCGGCGGTTGCGAACGGGGCGGCGCGGACCGCGACTGCGGTATCGGAAGAGATGCCGAGCTTTGACAATGCGAGCGGCAGCAAGCTTGTGAGTTCGTCGCGTTTCATTACGAACGTGACGCCGCCACCGATCATGGCTGCGAGCAGCAATGTTGCGGCAATACGGCCAAAGCTTCGCCGCCTGGGCGGCCGATCCGCTTCGAGCGACGCGGCCTCGAATTCGCTATCAACGGCCGCAGCGCGCTGGTCGCGGGACTGCCTGTTCGGCGTGCGCGCTGGCTGCTGCGTCGGGCCGCGTTGCATTTGCGGACGCGGCGCTGGAGCGCTCGGCGAGGCGGGCGCGGGCTTGTTTTGCGCCGCCGGTTGAAATGAAGCGATTTGCCGGTCGGCAGGGGCGGCCGTTTCAGCGGCGGCAGCTGGGACCGCGCTGGCAGGAACGACAAGCTGATCCGGTGACAGCAAGGGCGACTGCGCAGCCGCAGTGTCGGTGACATTGGCTGGTGCACGCAGTGTCGCCGACGCCGTCGCGGGCGCGGCGGGGTCGGCCGGCGTCGGCTGTGTTGACGCAGGTGCGGGCTCGGACGGCGTCGGTGCCACAGCAGATTGCGGCGCCGGGCCAACGTGTGGCGGTGGCGAGGGCTGTTTGGCGTGGATCGCGAATACTTCGGGCGCGGGCCGCCATTCTGGAAAGCCGGCGCGCCAGATGAGATCGCTCACGCGCAGGTGGCCGAGGTCGACGAAGGCACGCATTTCGTGCTCGCTCAATGGCCCGTGCTGCTTGCCATCACGCGCCAGATACCACTCGATCTGCGACGGCTGCTCCGCCATGTTCCCTACCTGAAAGCCTCGTCGCGCCGCCGGCGTCAAATCGAACTGGCTGGCGAAGGTTATGCTTGGCCGACACGTTCCACAGGTCGACCCGATCCGTCAATGCACGTGAGCAACCAGCAAATTGCGCAAACATTTGCGGCGCCGTCGAGGCGGCAGGTAATGTCGCTGCGGCAACTGATGCCCCAGCAATGATCCGGCCCGACCGCTCGACGGCAGTTTCTTGTTGCCGGCTGTCGGGATCACCGCATGCCATGCACAATCGTACCGGTGCCGGTTGCTTCTTGTTGCGCTCCGGCGGAACACTGGTGTAGAGGCTGGAGCGCGCGCTCGCGCGCTGGAGACGTGGCCGAGTGGCTGAAGGCAACGGTTTGCTAAATCGTCATACCTCTCAAGGGTATCGAGGGTTCGAATCCCTCCGTCTCCGCCATAACCCATTGATTTTAGACGGTTTTTAGTTTTTTCGGGCGGGGTTTGAACTCTGTCCGAAGTTGCCGCGGGTTACACCCGCCGCGACTGTGCCGCCCAACTCAGAGACTACTTTGGTGCCGTTGTCGCGGCGCTGTGCCGTCAAAAGTCTCCTATCGGGTTTCCAGTGGTACCGTTGTCGGCGGAATCCAGCGCGATGCTCTCGCCGCAGCTGCTCGAGCTGTTGCGCGACTGGTATCGGATCGCGCGACCGAGCATCTATCTCTTCCCCGGGCGCGACCAGTTCTCGCCGATGACGCCGCGACAATTCAACCGCATCGTCCACGAGACCGCGCGGCTGGCCGGCCTGGCCGCCTGGGTCTCACCGCACACGCTGCGGCATTCGTTCGCCACGCACTTGCTCGAGCAGAACATCGATGTCCGCGTGATCCAGGTGCCGCAACTCAAGGTGATGAGCGCGATCGAGGACTGCCGCACGGCCGTCCTCGGTGGGCACGTTGCGCGCTGCGAGAACGCTCTGTGCGGCTTCACTTCGATCGCCCACAATA
>CAVUIJ010000035.1:0-371204 GCA_963741505.1 uncultured Alphaproteobacteria bacterium
TGATCAGAGTGGCCTTGAGCAATGCCGCGCTGGGCGATGCCGCCCGTTGCTTTTCGAAATACTCGCGCAACAGTGCAGCGCAGCCGCTGACCAGCGGCGTGGCCATGCTGGTGCCGCCCATGTAGGCGTACTTGCCCCCTGGCAGCACGCCCCAAAAATGCTCGTCAGGCGCATCTTTCGAGCGTGCTGACACGATGTCCGTGCCCGGCGCCACGAGATCAGGCTTGATGCGGCGATCGTCGCACGGTCCGCGGCTGCTGAAGCCGGCGATCTCCAGCGGATTGCCCGACACTGTTTCGTCACCGATCGGCTTGTCAGGGAGCCTTCTAAGCCACACATCGCGATAGCTGCGGGCTGCGAACCCTCCTTCGTGGCGATCACTGCGGCTTGCGCCGACGGTCAGTGCATTCTTTGCGGTCGCCGGTGAATTGAGGGATGACCAATCGACGAAGCCGGGCGCGGTCTTGAGGCGAATTGCGGCGGTCCCCTCATTGCCTGCGGCGATCACGACAAGCATATCGCGGCGGCGCGCGACGAACTCGTCGACCTCACGCGATGTAAATGTGTAGTTCGAATCCGTGTCCGCGCCCCAACTGTTGCTGTGGATGCGCGCGCCATGACCGTAAGCCTCCTCGAACAAATCGCCGAGGTCGACGGGAAGACCACCCAACCGACCAGACGCATCAAGCAGCGATTGAAACACGCACGTCGCCGCCGGCGCCGTACCACGATAGCGCCCAGCGGAGGCCTGCCCTGCACCAAGAACCGAGCCGCAGACGTGTGTGCCATGGCCGTTGGGGTCGCTGGCATCTCCGGTGCGTCCACGTGCGATCAGCTTCGCAATTCGACCCGCGAAATCAGGATGCGCATCATCGAGGCCGTGGTCGGGGACGGCGACCGTCTGCCCCGCGCCGGTGAGCCCGGGCACAGACCCTACCGCCGCGGCCGCACCGTCGAGCCCCAGAATGACCCGCGACAGATCGTTGAAGAAGCGCGGTTCGACATACGGTTCTATCTCGGCGACACCAAGTTGATCACGCAGTTCGTCGGCCAACGCAGAGGTACTATCGATGTCGGCTCTGATCATGAGCCGGCCTTCAGAGCTGATAGGGACGCCTTTCTTTCGCAGCCAAGCAGCCACTTCGACGCGGTTTTCGCTATTGTGGCACCTGATGACAGTCGACGTCGCTGGCGCGCCAACGCTTTTCGAGCGGGCGAGCCTTGGCGTGTCCGCGTAGTCATAAAGTCCCACGTACTCGACAAAGTCGAGCGCCTGTACGCCGCGCACTTGATCGCCGCTCATCCGCGCGACGTAGCCGGAGCGCAGATCGGGCGCGCGCCCCTCTCGCCACTCTGCGAGCATCACGCCAAGTGCTTCCAGTTGCTGGCGCCAACTCTCCACGAGAGGACCTTTGAGTGCTACCAGATATGAGTAGCTCTTGTCCGGCTCGACCGATTTCGGCAACCCGACAACGATATCTGGCGTCGAAGTCCCGCCTTTTGGAACTTCCGCCTTCGTAAAGACGCTCTTGATACGACCCCACCAGCCGGACTGGGCAGCAGTTGGTTTTGCAGGCACTTGAGCTTTCACTGGCGGGGGCAGCCCGGGTTGCGGCGGTCGATCTTTCGGCCCGCCCCCAGTGCCGGCATCCGCAACGACGTCGATCGCAACCCCTTGCGCGCGCAACGCCTCGATGTCGGTGAGTTCGAGATCGCCGATGACCGCCGATTTGGTCGTGTGCGCGTTCTTGACCCGCGCTTGTATCCGCCTCAGTTCCTCTGCATCAAACGAGTAGGCAACAACGCGTTTTGCCATAATGCCAACCCCACAATGAAATCAAAAGAATACGACACAAAGCAAATAATCAGCACCTAAGTCAGTACGCGAGCCCAGGCCTGATAGGTCGATCTTAAGCAATCATTCGCAACCTGCGCAAGCGATCAGTCGATCGAGCATGCCGCGTCCATGCTTCCGCCGCGGCCGTCGTCGATTTGGCCGGAGCCACTGCTTGCGACGACCGCCGATATAAGCGTAGTCTGACGGGGCGTAGGCGCAGCGCTGCTCGTGGCGCCAATATTTTGCGCGGGCAGCCTCGTATTTTTTCGCACTGATGTCGTCGCCACATTATTTAGGATGCTGAAGACTTAAAATTTTTTTCGTCGCTTCCAACCCGGTGGCCTACAGGCGCGTAGCCGAACTCCAAGCAAGCGCCGGCGCGGCGGCGATTGGCGGGCAACCAGATGAGTACTCATCGCTCGAGCTGGAGCGAGAGATTACAGCACTTCAACAGCGATTATTGTTCGAGGCACAATCGGGACAAGTCGACCTGCGAATTCTACCGCAGCTGTCGGTCCACGATCTGGCGCGTGCCATCGACAAATACCAGCCCGATATTCTGCACGTTTCGGCACACGGCAGCAAAGACAGCATTGTCCTGTCCAATGTCGATGAGCGGCCGCGGCGCCTTCATGTAAACCAGTTCATCGATATTTTGGATGGCGTCGAAAAGAAGCCACGGCTGATCTTCGCCAGCGCGTGCACTTTGAGCGACATCGCCAAAAGACTTGTGAGCGCTGTCGAATTTTCAATCGGCACAGCTTGGGCAGCATTTCGGTGCCGGCGGCACGCGAGGCTGCCGTCAAATTCTATGAATTGCTCGCAAAGGGGTATTGCGTCGAGCGGGCCTTCGTCGCTGCCCGCGCGACGGTTCGCATCGAAGATGTCGGCATCGATCTTACGCGCTACGAGCAGCAATTGGGCGCTGCGGCAAAAACGACGCTCGCCGAGCCGTTGCGGCTGCTGGCTGCCTTCTCCGAAAAGTGGGGTCACTGAAGTCCGATGAAGAAAACGTCAAGAGGATCGATCTCAACGAGGACGCTGGCGAATTGGAAATCGAACTCGGCATTGCAGGCTGCCCAGAAGACATTCGGCAGGTTGTACTATTTCTCGATGTCGACACCGAAGACATCGAAGATGGCGACATAGATGTTAGCGACTTCGCTTGGATCGATTTGCGGCGACCGAGAAACGGCGAACTGTGGATCGACGAGGTTCCAGAGAGGATCCCGCTCAATGGGGATTGCCGCCTCTATGCCACCTTGATCGGTGCATCGGGCGAGGTGCGGACGATCCACAGCTGGATTGGGGATGCGCTCGACCGATACTACTTCCTCGAAAAATGGCACGACCTTCAAGACCAGACCATTATCGCCAAGGTGCAGGAGGCCATTAGTCGTCTTCGTTCGGATGGCTCGCGGCGAACGAGCGGCAACGACCTCGGGCCGTCGCGCTAGTCGCCAAACATCGCAAGACAACCAAGAAATCAAAGGCACGCCCCGCCAAAAAGCAGTCCAAGCGTGTCAAACGAAAATAGCCGATAGCTTGCAATTATGCCTGATAAATGGGGAGCCGATGACGAAGTATGACATAGCGGCCGAGGTCGCAAAGCGTTTCAACAATGACGCCGTGCTGGCCGTGCGACAGGCCGAGCGGAACGAGATCGAGGGCAGAGGCCACAAGTTTGATCCGAACATCGCGATCGGTCTTGCTCAACTCATTCTCGCCTGCGTCCAGACTGCTCTCATGCTCAAATCAAAGGAGCCCATGGACGCAGCGGCGTTGGCGGCGGCGCTGCGACAACACTTCAAGACTGAAGGTGCAGTCGATCCAAACCAGGCAATGGCGGTGGCCAATGCCGTCAAAGCAGAGATGGAAGAACGCCATCAATGACGCCGCGCGCCATTGATGGCGCGCGTTACCGCGGGAGCGATTGACAGCGTCGCTTCAACGGACATACGCTTCACTGGTCAATACTTGTTTTAGACAGCAATTCAATTCTTTGAGGTGACACATGCCTACAGCTCTCTCGATTTATGTTGGACTAACTCGGTAGACCCCAGGCACTACGGCAATTGGGACGGTAAGCTTGTTGCTTGCGAAAATGACGCCCACGACATGGCTCTCATCAGTCAGGCGGCGAAAATAGAGCCGCAGATCTTATTGACTGAAAAGGCCACGCGGGCTGGATTTCGCGCTGCTTTCGGTTCTGCCGCCAAAAGGTTGAAGACTGGTGACTTTCTTTTCTTGACCTACTCGGGTCATGGCGGCCAACTGCCCGATCTCAACGGCGACGAGGACGACGGTCTCGACGAGACGTGGTGCCTCTTTGACGGTCAGCTTGTCGATGACGAAATCTACGACATGCTTGCGATGTTGGCGCCGGGCGTGCGGGTGTTAGTTCTGTCGGACAGTTGTCACAGTGGGTCGGTGCTGAAGGATGCGGCAATTTTGGCCGCCGCCACACAGAAGGAGAATGCGACCCGATATCGGGCCATGCCACGAGATATCGTTTCGAAGGTCTACTTCGCCAACAAGAGCTTTTACGACGACATTTTGAAGCGCACGGACTTCAAGGGCAAAGGCGGCGTCAAAGCTCCTGCCTTGCTGATTTCAGGATGTCAGGACAATCAGCTTTCGTCGGACGGTCCGTTCAACGGCCTGTTCACAGGGACGCTCAAAGCAGTTTGGAACGGCGGCAAGTTCAGTGGAAACTACGCTGATTTCCACCGTGCAATAGTGCGAAGGATGCCGCGTGACCAGACCCCGAACTACTACACAGTCGGGCCGCCCAACGCCGCCTTCGAAGGCCAGAGGCCGTTCCAGGCAGAATGACGAGGCTGGAGAATCAAACAACGGGTTGCGAGGCCACACGATCTGGCTCGTGTGGCCTGAGCGCACAATCCCACTACGGGCGCACCAATCCACCGGGTCACCGCCCATCAAGCAGCAAGCCAGAACGTTTTCAGCTGGGTTTCGAGATTGCCTCCATCAAACTTGACCGCTTCGGGTCAACCATCGAAGCCGCGTTGTTCAGGGGCCTTGACCGCATACTCTGCCCCTCAGCACGGGCTTACCCTTGTCGCGCTTGATAACGTCAAAATAACGTCAAAGCGCTCGGATATGCGCAACGATGATGTGCACGGACTTAGACTTCCTCTCCCTGAGGCTATGGATCGAAGCACGCTCAATCCTTATCGACATCCATCAAGCCGCCGGCAAGGCCGCTTGACCCAAGGAATGGGGCAGGCTGGCCGCTTCCGCCGCAACGGCCGACGTCGAGGATGTAATGGTCCCAATAGCTGACATAGTCGCTAGAGCGAGACGCATTGTTGATAAGATCGGAGCAGACTTCCGCATGTGGGATCTCGTCACCTTGTGCGGCGCACAACGCCCTGTGCGGCTCGTGTCTGCAGATGGCCCTGACCGTTTTTGTTCCGCGTCGCCGTCAATGTCTGAAGCTGAGTTTATCGCGTTTTCGTTCGCTGCTCGTTCTCCGATCGACAGCTTTCCGAGGGGATAGCGTGAGCGGCCGGCGCAGCCTCCGACGGGCCATACTGACCGATCTCTTCCGTTCAGTCGCTCTGCAATCTCTTGACCGCCGACTTCCGCTGCTGTGAGATGCAGACGAAGAGAACGTTGTGGGACTGGGCCAGCTGCAGATTTATGCGGCGCAGCACGCGTTGCACCGCACAACATCACGTTATCCCTTATTGCAGATCTCCAGCGATCCGCGATCGGCGGCGCGGTTTGCGTCGTCGACCATGTCCGGTATGTGGGACATCGCTTTGCCGGAGTTGGGGCCCCTTTCCATGCATGGCGCGGAAGAGGCCGGTCTTGACCCCGACTGCCATGCCGACGCCCATGGCGCCGGCCATGTCTGCATAGACCTTGTCGGCGAACACCTTCACCCTGTCCTTGTCCATGGTTCATCTCTGCACGCCGTCGATCGACGCGCGGCCGCAGGGTCTCGCAATCGCCGGAACCGTAGGCGTTGTCACGCTCCACGACAAGCAGGTGCGCACCTTCCATCAGTTTGCTGGGTTGGGACATCCAGGCCCATCCAGTCGAGGCCATGCGAAAGCTGCGCCTACGCACCGCGGTTGCCGATCCTCCGGTCATCGACCCCAGACCTCTCGCCACTGCTGCAGTGGATCGTCCTGCCGATACTCAACCTCCTTGTCGCCTCGAGCAGGTGGCCGAAGCAATGGCCCCACCAGAGCTATTTCACGCTGCCGTGACTTAGGGTAGACTTTGCTACGGTCTGTTGCCCCACGCTGGGCGCCAAGATCGCTGGCCACAACGCACGGCGAAACAGGAGACCCTCCATGGCATCCGATTGGCGCCTCGAAGGCGAGTGGATCAAGAATTGCAATTGCGCGTTCGGCTGTCCTTGCGATTTCAACGCCCCGCCGACCCACGGCCGCTGCCAGGGCCTTGTCGGCATGCGCATCAAGAAAGGGCATTACGAGGGGACGTCACTCGATGGACTGGTGTTCGCGGTGACCGTCGACTTCCCCGGTGCCCTGCACCTGGGCAACGGCGCAATGCAGCCCATCATCGATGAACGCGCGACAGCCGGACCAGCGCGATGCACTGTTCAAGATCATGTCCGGAAAGCACTCCGCAGAAGGCACGCTGTTCCACATCTTCAGTCTGATCGTCACCCAGATTTATGATCCAGTGTTCGCGCCGTTCGAGTTCACGTTCGACAAGGACGGCCGCATGGCGAAGAATGGATCGCGCGACGGCGTGCTCGAGACGGAGGTGGAGCCGATAAAGAACCCGATGACCGGGACACCCCATCGCATCCAGGTCGTCATGCCCGACGGCTTCGAGCATCGGCAGGCCGAGATCGCGTCCGCCAACATCCGCTCGACTCGGCGCCATCAAGTTCGACACCAAAGGCACGCACAGCTCCCTGGCGACCGTGGTGCAGACACCAGCGGGTGTCGCCGCCTGAAGCGGCGGCGGGTCGTTGCCTGATCTGGAGGGCGAGCAGGCCTGAGGGGGCGGTCATGGAACGGCGAGCACCTACTCGAAGCCGTGCTCACGCGCGACCGCTGCGACCTCGCGGCCTGCCTTCACTGGCCGTTGCACTCCTGGCCTGGCTCTTACATTCTGTTCAGGCGCCGGCATGGACATGAGCATGCCGGGCATGGTGATGGCGCCCATGGCCTGGTCGCCGGCCACGACTCCCTGCTGATGTTTGCCATGTGGTGGGTGATGATGATCGCCATGATGGCGCCGAGTGCGGCACCAACGGTGCTGCTCTTTGCGGCCCTTCAAGGCAAGAAAGGCCGCCGGCGGCCAGCCGTCGATCGGCGCCACGAGTCTTCGTTTCCGGCTATCTTGCCGTCTGGGCAGATTCAGCGACGCTCGCGACCGGCCTGCAATGGGGGCTCGAGACTGTCGGGCTCATGGCCATGGACATGCGCCTGTCGAAGCCGCGAGCTTGGGGGGTGCGTGCTGCTGGCCGCCGGCCTCTACAAGTTAGACACCGATCAAGGCGGCGTGTCTGCGGCACTGCCAGAGCCCCGTGCATGTTCCTGAGCAGCCATTGGCGACACGGTGCCGGCGGAGCGTTCCTAACGGGCGCGCAGCACGGCATCTACTTGCCTCGGCTGCTGCTGGGTGCTTGATGGCCCTGCTGTTCGTCGGCGGCATCATGAACCTGCTTTTGGATCGCCGGCCTTGCTGTTTATGTCGGCTACGAGAAGCTCGTCGGAGGGGCCGGTTGGACGCCTGGGGCCACGGGCGCCATCCTTTGCGTCGCGGGCTTGGTCTTGCTCAGTGGTGTGCTCACGTGAATGGGGAGACGCGGCGATGACAGGGATAGATTGGCAAATCGAGGGGATCGAATTCGGCAACTGCAACTGTGACTACAGCTGCCTCTGCCAGTTCGAGGCCAAGCCCACGCATCGGCAATGTCGCGGGTTCGAGGTAAGGGGAGGCATCGCGGTCGTGGTCGAGCATTCACGCCGACCACCCGAGATCGACCGTTCGCGGCACAAACCAGGACCCTCGACGCGATACCTCCAAGGGCTGACGTTCGACGGACAGACCTCGATCAACGAGGAGGGCCACAAGGAAAAAATGCAGTTGTCGCGGTTTTGCCGGTGGCATTTCTCACGCCGCACCCTGCGGGTGAGTGATATCCTGCTGGATGGAAACGATTGGTGGAGTAGACGGTGGTCGTCATACGCACGATGAAACCATCATCCGATGGTCTCAGCGCGACAACCGCTTTGGCTAAGGCAAGCGGAGGCTCGAATGAGTTTCAGTGTTCTCAGGTTTGCCGTGTCTCTGACCCTGATTTTGGAGCCGGTCACAGCCTTCGGTCAGGCGAAGACGCCACTAATCGGCTATCTGATGGATCGATCTGGCCCAGGCGCATTCGAAGAAGCATTCGTGCGAGGTTTGTCCGACCGCGGTTACATTGTTGGTCAGAATATCGAGATTGACTACCGCTGGACGGACGGAAAGGCCGAACAGCGGGCCACAATGGCAGCCGAACTGGTCGCCCGCAAAGTCGATGTCATCGTTACTGCCGGCGCGGCAATGACGCTGGTGGCGAAGCAGGCAACGACGACAATTCCGATCATCATGGCCAGCAGTCAGGACGCAGTTGGCGACGGATTGGTTGCGAGTTTGGCACGGCCTGGCGGCAACGTGACGGGGCGATCCGTTTACGCGCCGGAGCTGACTGGCAAGCGTCTCGAAATAGTCAAGGAAGTGCTGCCCGGAACTCTCGCGGGTTGGCGCATTATGGAACGCACTCAATCCTGGCGGCCTTGCCCAGTTCAAGGAAGCAGAAGCGGCTGGCCACGTCCTCGGCATCGCAATCGTGTCACTTGACGTGCACTTTCCAGACGGTCTCGACAGCGCCATGACAAAAGCCGCGGAGGCTGGTGCGGGCGCAATCTTGATCCTGTCTAGATAGCGCCACGATCAGCCATCGATCCCATATCGCCGACGCTGCTCAGAGGCGGAACTTGCCAACGATGTTCACTAACAAGGCTTATCTCCAGGGCGGCGGCTTGATGAGCTACGGGCCTGACATAACCGAAGCATTCCGCTTGACCGCGGTCCACGTCGACAAGATTTTCTCGAAGGGGGCCAAACCAGCCGAACTTCCAGTTGAACAGCCGACCAAGTTCGAACTGGCGATCAACCTTAAGACCGCCAAGGCTCTCGGCATCGCCATGCCGCCCACCATTCTATTTCGGGCCGACGACGTGATCGAGTAGGTGGTCAACTCCGACGCATTTTGCTGCGACGCAGCGATGTCGGCTCGGGGTCACGACTTGCCGCTCTCACGTCCAACTGACCTTCAGCTAACCTCTCAAACACCGGACGAACCGCAAGCCTCTCGTTGGCGCGGACCTATAGGGCGGTATTGGCCCGAGGCTGCCGGAGGGGTACGGATCGATCCCAGACGCGATCGGAGGTGGAGCTGCCGAAGTGCGGCAGACCGCCGCGCGATGTCCGCAGCCGAAGCATTGGCTGACGGACTTGGGCACAGCCACAATCGACCTGATTGGCCAACTTGGAAAGTGCGGATTGGCAACAGCCTATGTGTCCAACTAGCCAAAAAAAATGCCGGACTCAGAATTCATGACCCCGCTCAGCGGCAATCGGTTCGATAACTTTGCTCCCTTTTTCGACGAAGGATGGCTGATGGATCGGCGGGCACCGGCGCAGCCGACCCTACTGCCCGATCACCCGGACGAGCCCCATCGTGCGCTCGATCACTACGATGAGCGCCGCCGTGACCGCAATGATCATCGAGCAGATCGCGACGAGCCAAGGGTAGATGGGCTGATCCAGCAGATTGTAGATCCGCACCGGCAGCGTAACCAGCCGCGGTGTAGTCAGGAACACCGAGATGGTGACATTGTCGAATGAGGTGATGAAGGCGAACACCGCGCCGGCCGCCAGCCCCGGCAATGCCAATCGACCCGTCGTGCGCAGGAACGCGGTCAGCGGCGGCGCGCCGAGGTTACGCGCCGCAAGCTCGATGCGCGGATCGATGGCGGCCAGGCTCGCCCCGACAAGGCGGATCACATAGGGTGTGGTGATCACGACATGGCCGAGCACCAGGCCCCAGTAGGTCGTGCCGAAGCCCAGCCGATTGAAGTATTGCAGCATGGCAATGCCGATGATGATCGTCGGCAGGATCAGCGGCGACATGAATAGCCCATCGAGCGTGCCCCTAAGCCAGCCTTGGGTTCGCCGCAAGGTCACGGCGACCGGCAGGCCGATCACGGTTGCCAGCGCCGCTGTCAGGCAGGCCACCGACAGGCTGAGGCCAAAGGAATCGAAATACTCCCGCTTGGCCCAGGCCTCCGCGTACCACCTGAGCGTGAAGCCCTGCGGGGGAAACGACACGTACGAGGCTTCCGTGAACGAGGTCGCGACCACGAGCCCCATCGGCAGGAGCAGGATCGTGATCATGGCATAGGTGAAGATCCGCAGCATCCCGATCACCCGTAGGGCCGCATGGCCGAACCGCGCGTGGCAAACGTCGTCGAGAGCCGGATCAGCGACAGCGTCACGACCAGCAAGACGACCGAGATCGTCGCGCCAAACCCCCAGTCCAGCACCGTGATCGTCTGCTCGTAGGCCAGCACTGCCAGCATCTTCACCCATGGGCCACCGAGGATGGCCGGCGTCACGAACGAGCTGACCGCCAGCGCAAACACGATGACGGAGCCGGCCAGCACGCCGGGCATGCTCAGTGGCAGCGTGATCCGGCGGAACGCGGTCCACGGCGAGGCGCCAAGGTTGCGCGCCGCCGATACGGTTCTCGGATCGATGTTGCGCAGGGCCGCGAACACCGACAGAACCATGAACGGCCAGAAGACGTGCGCCAGCCCGACGACGACGGCGAACTCGGTGTGAATGAGCTGCAGCGGGCGCTCGGTGAGACCGAGCGTGGTCAGCATGCTGTTGACGAGGCCGCGCCGCCCGAGCACGATCAGCCAGCCGAAGCTTCGGATGACAAGGCTAACCAGCAGCGGCGAGACGATCAGTAGCGACAGGATCCGCTGCTCTCTCGGCCCGCACCGGTCAAGATAATAGGCGACCGGATATCCCGTGAGCGCGCACGCCAGCGTGACCAGCGCGCTGATCCGCACGGTATCCCATAGCACCACAAGATAGAACGGACTGGTCAGGAACTTGGCGTAGTTGGCGATGGTCGGCCACTCGACGACCCGGTAGGTCGCCATATCCATCTTCTCGAAACTGCCGGCGAGCAGGATCAGCACAGGGATCGCGAACACCAGGACAAACAGCACGACAGGCGGTCCGATCAGCAGCAGCCAGCGCCAATGGCGCACGATCGGCGCGAAGGTGGCGCTCATGGGCGGGCGACCTCCACGGGAAAGAGTTGCGAATCCTCAGCCAGCCATCCCAGATGTGCCTTGATCCCGATGGCCTCGCCCCCCGCCTTCTGTGCGACGGTCACTGCGTGGCCCGCCAGATCGACGACAAACTGCACCTCGCCGCCCAGAAATACGCGATGTCGGACCGTGACCGGGAAGTCGTTGGCGAGTCCGGTCGAGCGAGCCGAAATGGCCAGCTGCTCCGTCCGCAAGACGAGCTCGGCTGCCGAGGATCCCGACCACTGGGCCGCGGAGATCACAGTCAACGTGCCCAGCCGGCAGACCGTTCTTGCGCCATCGCGGCCGACGATCTCGACCGGCAATGCATTCGGCTGGCCGAGGAACTTGGCGACGAACCCGGTGGCCGGACGCGCATAGATTTCCTCAGGACTGCCGATCTGCTCGATATGGCCGCGGTTCATGATCGCCACCCGGTCGGCCAGCGCGAACGCTTCCTCCTGGTCATGGGTCACGAACACTGCTGTGGTCGAGGTCTCCTGCAGGATCCTGAGGATCTCGACCCGCATTTCGCGGCGGAGCTTGGCGTCGAGGTTCGACAGCGGCTCGTCGAGCAGGAGCACGTCGGGGGAGATCGCGAGCGAACGCGCCAGCGCGACGCGCTGCTGCTGCCCGCCGGAGAGCTCGCGTGGATAGCGCGGCCCGAGACCGTCCAGCCGCACCAGCCCCAACGATTTCTCCACGGCTGCAGCCCGCGTCACCGGTCCGACGCCCCGCATCTCGAGCCCGAACCCGATGTTCTGCGCGACCGTCAAATGCGGGAACAGGGCGTAGCTCTGGAACACCATGCCGGTGTTGCGCTTGTAGTCGGGGACGTGCGTGACGTCGCGCCCGCCGATCCGGATCTGGCCTTCGTCGGGATCGAGAATGCCGGCGACCATGTTGAGCGTAGTCGTCTTGCCGCATCCGGACGGACCCAGCAGGGCGAGCCGTTCGCCATCTCCGACATGGAGCGTCGCGTGATCCACCGCGACGAAGGAGCCGAACATCTTTCGGACGCCGACGATATCGAGATTTGCCAACGGGTGAGATCCAGGGAGGACTTGCGGTTCAATGAGCAATCGATAGAGTATTCAGGATTGGTTGCAAGCTCAAGCGCGCGATCTCGATCGAGAGGGCGCCTGTCACGGGCTGGAGTTGCGCGCATGGCGGGCATACCTGATGTATCGCGGCTCAAGGCGAGGCTTGCCCGGCTGGTGTCGATCGACACCGAGAACCCTCCCGGCCGGGAGGTCGAAGCCGCGGCCTACCTCGCGAGCGAGCTGTCCGGCATCGGCCTGACCGTCGAAACCAAGGAGATCCTGCCGGGCCGCGCCAACGTCGTGGCGCGGCTCGCCAATGGTCCCGGACCCGTGTTTGCGTTCAACTCGCACATCGATGTCGTGCCGGCCGGCGAGGGCTGGAGCCGGCCGGCGTTCACGCTGGCCGAGATCGACGGGCGCCTCTATGGCCGCGGCGCCTGCGACGCGAAGGGTCCGATCGCGGCGATGCTGGAGGCGGTCGAGCTGCTAGCGGCCGACCGCTCGCGGTGGTCGGGCGAGCTGCTGGCGGTGTTCGTCGCCGACGAGGAGGCTCAGAGCCGCGGCGCGAAGGCCTTTGCGGCAGGCAAGCCGCATGTCGATCTCGCGATCATCGGCGAGCCGACCTCCAACGTGGTGGCGAGCGCGCACAAGGGCAGCCTCCGGCCGCGGGTGCGTGTGATCGGAAGGACCGCGCATTCGGGCATGCCGCATCTCGGGGTCAACGCGATCCTGAACGCCGGCCGTCTGATGGGGCTGATCGACGAGTTTCACCGGGAGGATATCGGCAAGCGGACGCACAAGCTGGTCGGCAACGCCAGCATCACGGTCACGCGCATCAACGGCGGACATGCCGACAATGTCATCCCCGACCGGTGCGAATTCCTGATCGACCGGCGGTTGCTGCCGGGCGAGACCGAGCAGGACGCCGTGGCGGAGATCGAGGCGCTCCTGGCGACGGCGAGCGACCGGCTCGGCGTGCGCGCCGAGATCGCCGGATTTGCGCCGACGACGGGCGGCGCGACGGAGACCGAGGCCGGCGAGCCGCTCGTCGTCGCCGCCGTCGCGGCCGCGGCCGCCTGTGGTTGCGGGGCCCATAGCGGCCCGGTCGGCTTTCCGGCGGCGTGCGATCTGGTGCATTTTCGCAGCGTCGGCGCGAAGGGGGTCGTGCTCGGTCCCGGCAGCCTCGATGTCGCGCACAAGCCGGACGAGTTCGTGCCTGTCGACGAGCTCGTCGCGGCCGGCCGGATCTATGCCGAGACCGCGCTCCGGCTGATGCGATAGGAGGCCCGGGTGAGGGCACGCCTGAGCCTGCTGGCCGCCGAGCTGCACTACGAGCCGGACATCCAGGTCTTCACTGCGATCTCGGGGCCGACGCCGCATCTGGCCGCGCGCTATCTCCTGCTCGAGCGCAGCGACGGCGTGCGCGGCTTCTCGGAGATCCGTGCCAATATCTCGTTTCTCAGCCACATCGCCGAGCAGGACGTCGCCGGTGTCATTCGCCGTCTCGCCGGCAAGCTCGACTGGTCGGCGGACCCCACCGATCTGCTGCTTCGGCTCGATGCGATCGGTGCCGATCATGCCCCCATCGCCCGCGCTGCCGTCGAGAGCCTGCTCGTCGACGCGGTGGCGACGCGCGACGGCCGGCCGATCGCCGAGGTTCTCGGCGGGCGGGCCGACGACCACACCGGCACCAACCAGTGCCTGTTCTGGGGATCGGACGAGGTCTTCGCGCGGCTGGCGGAGCGCTACCTTGCCGAGGGCTTCCGAAAGCTCAAGGTGCGCATCGGGGTCGCCGGCTTCGAGCGTGATTTGGCCCGATTGCGGCTCCTGCGCGCGCTCGGCGGCAACGACATCGAGATCGCCGTCGACGCCAACGGCTCGTGGGACCTCGAGACCGCGCGCCAGCGCCTTGCGGCCCTGGAGCCGATCGGGATTGCCTACATCGAGCAACCGACGCAGATTGGAGACTGGGCGGCACTCGAGGCCCTGGCCCGCTCGACGACGATCCCGATCATGCTCGACGAAGGCCTGTCCAGCGACGAGGACGCCGAGCGTCTGATGCGGCTCGGCCCGCCGTTCCTGGCGCACCTCAAGATCGTCAAGCTCGGCGGCCCGCGTGTGGTGGTGGGCCTGGCCCGCCGCTTCATGCAGGCCGGGATCGCGGTGATGATCGGCCAGATGAACGAGGGCTCGACGGCGACCGCGCTGGCCGCCTGTTGCACGATTGCCGCGCGGCCGCGCCATGCCGAGCTTTATGGAGCCTATGGCCTGATCGATGACGCCACCGCGCATGTCAGCTATTCGGCTGGCCAGATTGTACTAGCCCGCGGGCGCGATCTCGGCGCAGACTTCAGACTGGATCGGTGCAGACTGCTTTGGGAGCTGAGGAGTGGCACATGAGTGCAAATGAAATGTCGGCGCTGCTAGCGAAGGTGGAGCTGGGGGGCGAGTGCGTATTCTCGAAGGCCGAGCTCGAACTCGCGGCTTTCGCGACTACGGGCCGCGATGAAGACCAAGGGGATCGACCTCTATCTCACGTCCTCGGCCGAGAACGTATTCTACCTTTCCGGCCAGCAGACGCCGGGCTACTATACTTTTCAGTGCCTCTGCGTGCCGGCCGACGGTGCGCCCTTCCACGTCATCCGCGGCCTCGAGGCGCTAAATGCCCGGTCGAATACGCGGATCGAGGACATCATCGGCTATGACGACGGTGCCGTGCCAGCCGTCGCGCTCGCCGACACGCTGAAGCAGCGCGGCTGGTCGGGCAAGCGGATCGCCATCGACCGCAACGCCTGGTTCTTCACGGTCAACATCTACGACCGCCTGACCAATGAATTCGGCGCCTTCCTGGACGGCAGTGGCATCGTCGAGGAGCTGCGCCGCGTCAAATCGCCGGCCGAGCTCAAGTTCATCGAAGCGGCCGCGACGGCAAACGACGCCGGCATGGCAGCCGGCCTCGTTCAGGTCCGGCGCGGCGCCAGCGAGAACGATGCCGCCGCCGCCATCATGCAGGCTTCGATCGCGGCCGGCGCGGAATATGTCGGCATGGAGCCGTTCGTCACCTCAGGGTGGCGCTCGGGGATCCCCCATTCGACGTGGCGGCGGCGCAAGTTCCAGGACGGCGATGTCGTGATCCTGGAAACCGCGGCCTGCTACAATCGCTATCATGCCGCGCTCTACCGGACGGTATTCATCGGCCAGGTGCCGGCCGAGGCGCGCAAGATGTATCAGGTGTGCGAGCAGGCGCTCGATGCCGGCCTCGCGAAGTTGAAGCCCGGCAACAGCTGCGCCGACGTGCACAACGCTGTGCAGTCGGTCATCGACAAGGCGGGCTACACGGCCGGGTTCCGTAAGCGCAGTGGCTACTCGATCGGAATCTCGTTCGCGCCAGACTGGGGCGAGGGCAACATCCTGAGCCTGTACAGGGGCGTGGACGTGAAGCTTGTGCCCGGGATGACGTTTCACGTCCCCATCACGCTGCGCGACTACGCCAAATTCACGGTCGCGATCAGCGACACCTACGTCGTGACCGAGAGCGGCAATCGTGCGCTGAGCAAGCTTCCCCGCATGCTGCATGAGATTTGAGTTCGCCACCTGCAGCGAGCGCGTCATTAGGGCGTTCGCATGCACTCCCCGAACTAATGTGGTCAGTCAGCCGAGAGTGAGGTGTGTCATGTTCCTGAAGAGATGGGCCGCGATGGCCTGCGTCGTAGTTGCAGGGCTTTTCGCCGCCCTGCCGGCCTGGGCGCAGACGCGCGAACTCGTGATCGCCGCCTGGGGCGACCCTTACGAGGCCGGCTGGCGCAAGTCGCTGGTGCCGGAGTTCGAGAAGAAGCACAACGTCAAGGTGGTCTGGGTGCAGGGCTTCTCCAGCCAGACGCTCGCCAAGCTGCGTGCCCAGAAGGACAAGCCTGAGATCGACGTGGCCATGCTCGACGACGGGCCGCACCAAGTGGCCGTGCAGCTCGGACTGATCGAGAAGATTGATCGCAGCAAGCTGCCCGATGCCAAGGACTTCTACGACAACGCCTTCGAGGCCGGCGATTTCGGCCTGGCCTTCGGCTACAATGGCGCCGGCCTCTACTACAATACGAAGATCTTCAAGGAGAAAGGCTGGTCCGAGCCGAACTCCTGGATGGATCTGTTCCGGCCCGAACTCAAGGGGCGCGTGACGTTCCACAACATCGCCAACGGCAACGGCCTCGGCGCAATGCTCGCCATCAATCAGATCATGGGCGGCGACGACAACAATGTCGACAAGGGTTTCGACAAGCTCAAAGAGCTGGGAGCCCACGTCATCACCTTCGACAAGTTCGGCGAGACGCCGACGCTGTTCCAGCAGGGCGAGGCCTGGCTCGGGACCTGGAGCATCGATCGGGTGGCCAACCTTGCCGGGAGCGGAGCCCCGATCAAGTTCGTGTTCCCGAAGGAGGGCGTGTCGGGCTGGAAGGAGGTCGTCACCATCGTCAAGGGCCGGCCGAACCAGGATCTCGCCTACGCCTGGATCAACATGATCATGAGCCGCGAGCAGCAGGAGAACACGGCCAAATTCGTCGGCCTCGGACCGGTCAACAAGACCGCCACGGTCGACGACACGACGGCTCAGCGCGTGCTCTACGGCGCCAACGTGGTGAACAAGATGATCATCCCGAAATGGGAGATCGTGAACGCCAAGCGCGCGGAATGGACGGAGCGCTGGAACCAGCAGATCGAGCGCAAGTAGAAGCCGTCGGTGCCGGCCTGCCGCAGCCGAGCCCACGGGAACGGCGATCAGAACAGGGAGCGGCTGGCGCCGCCATCCGCGGTGACGGTCGCTCCCGTGATGTACGCGGCACGCGGGCTCGCCAGGAAAGCGACCAGATCGGCAAGCTCGGACGGCGCTCCGATCCGTCCGAGCGGCACGTCGCCGGCAATCTCACGCGCCGCCGCATCCTGGCCGATCCCCTTCGACATGGCGGTCTCGCGGATGCGCTGAGCAACCCGCCCGGAATCGAAATAGCCGGGCGCGGCCACGTTCACCCGGATCGACTCCGATGCCAGCGATCGCGCGAGCGTCTTCGCCAGTCCGGCGACGCCGGCCCGCATCACGTTCGATGACAGCAGGTGCGGCGTCGGCTCCCGGGTCGTGGATGAGCTGATGATCACGATAGCACCGGCACCTGACTTTCGCATCTCTGGCAGTGCTAGCCGCACCAGCCGCATGGCTGCGAGAATGGTGATGTCGAAGGCGTCAAGCAAATCCTTCTCCGCGAGCTGCTCGAGACCGCCATATGGCAGGTGCCCGGTGTTGAACACGAGAACGTCCAGGCCGCCGAGGGTCGCAATGGCGCCGGCAAACAGTCGCTCGATGTCCTTGCCCGAGCCGAGGTCGGCCTGGAATGCCGCAACGGTGCCGCCGTGCTCGGCCAGCTTCAGGCGGGCCTGCTCCAGGTCGGTGCTGCCGCGCGCCGAGATCGCAACCGCGCAACCTTCCCTGGCCAGGCGCTCGGCGCAGGCCAGGCCAAGACCCTTGCTCGCGGCTGTGACCAGCGCCCGCTTACCGTCCAATCCGAGATTCATGACCCCGTCTCCTGTCCACCCTGACACTGCAAGCGGCGATAGCCGGCATCGATCCTCAAGGCGCGGCCCCAGCCGGCCGCGCCCGGCAATGTGCGGCCAGCCGCCGGATCGATCGACGCGGCGGAGCGCTGCTGGCCCACCCGAGCCTGTCTAGTCCGCGCCGGATGCGCGGCGTTGCCGGCGTCGAGCATCCATGAACGTCTCGGCGTCCTGCAAGCGTTCCAGCAGCACCTCGGTCACGTCGCCGGTCGCGCCCAGCACATCGATGATCGAGTGCCACGACATGGCCTTGGCGATGGCGGGCATCATGCGGACGGCCGCCCTGACCTCATCCCAGGTCAGGCCGATGTCACAAGGGTGGGCGGGCAGGCGCGCCGCCTCGATAATGTCGGCTGCCCGCTCCGGCGCATTCTCCTGCATCGAGGACATGACGAGAATACCAAGGCTCACCGCATCGCCGTGCAAAATGCGCCGGCCGGCGCATTGCTCGAGCGCCCAGGCGAATAGATGCTCGGAGCAGGCATTGAACCGGGCTCGGGGATGCGTCGTGAAATGCGGAGCGAACCGGGCGCAGGCCTCGATAATCGCCAGGAAGCCGCCGATGTCGTCGGCCGCCACTTTCGCGGCGAGATCGTCGATCGCGGAAAGCTCGCCCTCGGTGAACGCGAGGATGGCATCGTCCCACGCGACATCGCGCCCAGCGTCGCGGCCGAGGCGCCAGTCGAAAAGGGCCGTGTGACTGCACAGGATTTCGGCAAGGCCGGCCCGGTTCATGCGCGGCGGCGCGGCAGCGATCAGTTTCGGATCGACGACGATCGCATCCGGGATCGGGCAATCGCGCGCCGGTTGGCGCAAACCGTCCGAAGTATACCAGGCGGTACGCGTGAAGCAGGCATTGTTCGAGGCCGCACTGGGAACCTGGATCAAGATCTGGCCGTTGGCTCTGGCGACGTATTTCGCCGCATCCATGGCCAGGCCGCCACCAAGCCCGACGACAACGGGATACGACTTGAGGCGAGCCGCACAAGCTTCGAGGGCGTCGCGCGTATTGTCCTCCACCAGGACCACGCAGGCCAGCGGCGTCGCCAGCATGGGGCGTGCCACCGACCAGGGCGATGGCGTCGTCAGTACGCAGGCCCGGTGCCAGCCCTGGCTCGCCGTGCCAAGGGCATTTTCCCGGAGATCAAGGTCCGGCCATCGTCCGTGACTTGTCACACTGCGCGCCTCATTGAAGACGAGCGCCGCGAGCCCTCCATTCCGTCACACGACCACCGGTTAGCATCCACACGCGTGCTCCTCGGGGCGGCCGGCCAGAAGTCAGCGGCTACTCATGCCATGAGTTTCGGATTGCAGGCGGACCGCCGGCCCGGATCATGCCACGATCGCCCGACCCCAACCAGCGGAAAGCCGCGCGCGTCGCCTGGGGAGCCTTCCAATTTGTGGAGCAGTTCGGTCACCGACCACCTGGAATCAACGCACTACTCTTGCTTTTGGCGAAACTTCCTTGCCGTCTCTGGCCAAAGTTCTTTCAGATCATCCGGCAGTTGCCCCACAACGTCCGCGATTTCTCCAGGATCACAATGGCGCACGAGCAAAGCGAAGACCGCGCTAACGGCCCATTCCACCGGATAGGTGTACGGCAGCAGATCTTCGGTGAGCTCGCCTAGGAACTTTTCACGAGAGCGGATTTTGCGAGGGACGGCGTGCGGCTGCCATCCTTCGTAATAGATACCACGTACGATGAGAGGCAATTGCGCTCCCAGATCGACCGCTTCTTCGAGAGTCAGGCGGTCGCGGAGCTGACGCAGGACCACTCCGAGAACCCTGAAGGCAGCGGCATCGTCGGCCAACTCACCCTTGTACTTAAGCTCATGCAGCCAATTTTGCAGCGTTTGAACGGCGTGAGCTACTGGTGCCGAGATGGTCATGTGTTGGCTCCCGGTTTCAAGAGCCCCTCTGAGCCACGATCTTTCGATCTCGGCATTGGTGCAGATCAACTGGTCGTTTAGTAGTCGGCGTGCCTCGCACGTGAGCCAGCCGTCCTACTGGCCAGAGCCGGTGTCGGGCACTCCCGGCCATTCTGACTCGATGGCTAAGCTCTTGGCATCCATCCCGCCTGAACCGGTCTGAGAGTCAGAATGGCCATTGATTTCATTGAATCAGTCTCTGCCTACGAATTTGGTGTTCAAGCGTCCGCTGCAAGATTGCGGTTGATTTTACTGAGCGCGTGAAACTTGCGGGAGTGAGTGCTGCACTGTGCTGAGGTGTAGAGCAGATCCTGCAACGGGCGCCCGACTAACTCATTGATATTGTGCAGTTACGTAGTGCGCGTCCGTCTTTGTAAACCGAAGGTCGGGGGTTCAATCCCCTCTGCCGGCACCAGATATTTCAAAGGGGTACCGAGTCCGTCTGTGGTTGCGCAATCGCTCAGCAAGCACATAGCAAGCACGATTCCCAGAGACCCCGCGCTCCTGACTGCGGAATCCGGCGAAGGCGGACAGGGATTCCGGCGCATCGCGCGTCGAGTTCGTGCCAGTGGCTTATTGGCGGCTCTACCCTCATATGGCCGACGGACTGCTGCGCCGCAGCGAAACGTCGAGAAGGGCCACAACAAGAGACATTCGAAATGCGCGCGTCACCACGGCCGCTTTGATGGCTTTGGCTGTCACGGCCTGAGCTTTGCGCCTTCCAACTCCAATTCGCCCAACAGCTTTCGCAAGCGAACTTGCGGATTTAATTCCGGATCCCGAATATGCATTGCATACCTTATTGCCGAAGCCTCCACATCCTCGGCGCCTGCGGTCACAGCCCCCTGAAACACAAACGATGGCAGAAAAATCATTCCTGTAAGGTTCGCGGTCTGTTGCAAGGGTTTGAGCAGTTCACTCATGGCGTAGTTATTGTGTCCGCCGGCTTGATACGAGTCCGCCGGCCCGCCGGTCGAGATGGCCGAGACCCACTCCTTCCCCTTCAGCGCAATGCCTCCTGGACCGTAGGCCCAACCGTACACAAGGACGTCATCAAGCCATTTTTTCATCAGAGACGGCGTCGAATACCAATGGAGCGGGTGTTGAAGTACGATGCGATCGTGGCCCAATAGGAGCTTCTGCTCCCGCTGAACGTCGATCTGCCAATCCGCATACTCCTCGTATGGCACATTGACAGTAATGCTGCGGTCCTTCCTGAGTTCCTCCAACCAGCGCCTGTTGGCAGTCGGACGCTTGAGGTTGGGGTGAAACAGGTTCACAAGTATCTTCATCTTACCCACATTCTGCTTGCTGGAAGTAGCTGGCGGAACACAGGCGCAGCCTTGGTCGTTCAGTCGATTGAACGGCTTGGTCTTAATCTGAAGCCCAACCTGCCGACCTGCAACGCGATCCTACTCTTCACCGTCTAATTGATCGCGGCGCATCTCGCGCACCGGCCAAACCATCGCCAACGTCGACTTGATTACTAAGACGAACTCCCCGCGTTCACAGGCTTCCTTCATCTCGAACAGACCGCAATCGCTCGATTTGCGCAGTGTCGGCATCGTCAAGCGATCCGTTGACTGGCAGCTTTCGGGTGTAGAGGATTAGCGGCGGCGCAGACCACCAACCAGCGCACCTGGTTTCGATAGGGAGAAACGGAATATGAAGGTGCGCCTCGTGCCAAACCTGCTGGTACTGATGATCTTGTTCCACTAACGAAGGCTCGGCCGTGTTACCCTGAACTTCAAAGGAGAGTTTGATGGATTTGCCCGAACGCATCGTATTGTTTTTCGTCTCTCTAACGATGCTCACTATTTCGGAAAGCGTGATAAAAAGCATAGAACGCATTCCCTATGCAGGCTACGACACCGTGTATTGGGTTGCGCTAGGTATTACTGTCATTGGTATTGGCGGAATGATCTCGGTATTTACCCCGAACAGCAAGTCGGAGTCCGATGATCCCAAGACAAGAACAAAAATGGAGCACAAGCAAAGCAAGTCAATGTAGCCCAGGTCGAGAATTACCCCATCGCCAAGTGCACAAAACTGGTACACATTCGCGGCGGTGACGTCTTCAAAAAAGCCCGTAAACATCGGAAAACATTAGCAAAAACAGCTCTCTCCTCTGCCGGCACCAGTAAAACCCGCCGTTTATGGGCTTTTGTGCGGCTTTGACGCGGGCGCAGTTTCGCGCTTTGTGCGAACATATCGAACAAATCGAACAGGTCAGCCGCGCAAACGGGGGTGCAGTGGGTTCGCGCGCATCGCTGGAAACCGGCGCCGTGTTTAAAATGGGCGCGTTCATGATCCAACCCGGAAACTGTGACAATCGTGCACCAGGACGTGCAAGGACAATCCCCATGGATCATGAAGATCGGTTGGCGCGCGATTGATTTTTCCTTAGAGTTTTCCACAGTTTTTGTAGGCTGTGGGGTGATGCGTCGTGCGTAAGGTCGTCCTTCTCTTTTCCGCATTCATCGCCGTCGCCCCTGCTGCAATCGCCGAGCCGACGCGTCGCGACTGGACGGGCTTCTACGCCGGCGTCAACGCTGGCCTCGGCTTCTCCCGCCAAGAGAGCAAGATCGAGGTCCTGCAGCCGACCGGCCTGCCCTATGCCACGGGAGAGCTTCCCTATAGCCTCAACTCCGACGGCCCCTTCGCCGGCCTGCAGATCGGCGCTCAGTACCAGCTCTCAGCAATCGTCGTCGGCGTCGAGGCCGACCTGCAATTTGCCAACATCAGCGACAACAGCCTGACGAGCTACGCGCCCCCGGTCATCTTCCCCTTCCGCTATGACGCAAGCGCGCGCGTGTCGGGGTTCTCGACCCTGCGCGGCCGCATCGGCGTGGCGGTCGGCAACGGCCTGTTCTACTTCACGGGCGGGGTGGCTTTCGCCGAGGCGGACTACAGCGCGACCTACCTCATCCCGCAGAACAACGCCTACGCGCGCCTGCGCTCCGACGACCGTCTGCGCGGCTACGTGCTTGGCGGCGGCGTCGAGTACGCCCTCGACGGGAATTGGTCGCTCAAGCTCGAGTACCAGCATCTCGGCTTCGGCAGCCGGACGGTCGAGGGCGCGCTGTTCTTCGCAAACAACCTGCCGAGCGGGGAGAGCGTGCGCACGTCTTTCGACACTGAGATTTACACGGTGCGGGTCGGTATGAACTACCGCTTCGGCGTGCCAAGATAACCGCTGAGGTGGCGCCCCCATCGTTCGGACAGGTTTTCAAGCCTCGATAAGCGGATCGGCGGCGTGCTTTCGTTTCCGTAGCAGGATTGATAGTGTGTTTTCCCGTTACAGGCTGAGAGCGATCAGTGGACGCTCTGTTCTCCTCAGGGTCAGGATCGACGTCCGTCACGGCGTCGCGCCCAGTGTGCTTACCCCTCAATGAGCTGCCATCTCGCTGCGCTGCAGCGCAACGTCGGTGCGGCCAGGACCAAGGACCGATGGCCCGATGACGGACGCGAAGGGGGCGTAAGGTTCCGAGATGCCGCAAAACCCTGAATTCGTTCTCCGGGTGCGAAGGGCATGCATATGGTCGTCGGCGAGCAGCAGCCTCGGCCTGAAGCTCAACGGCGACCAGGCCATCACTCCGGACCAATCACAGTCCGACTATTTCTTGCACTGATCATCGCTTAGAACAACTGCTTCCACCATTTCGGTCGATGCGTAACGCATCACCCATACGTGTGAGATGTCTGTCTTGCGGGACTGTGTCCCGTAGTCTGAAGCACAATAGTCGCGAACAAGTTGGCGCCGAAAGTCGTTCGCCCACTGAATGAACCCGGCAGAGCCGGCCGAGTGTTCGTCAGTTTGGAACCGAAGGATTAGCGAGCGCCGTTCTTGTTCAACGCTGACACGCGTCAGCGGAGCACCCCATTTGCCGATTTTTGTGGACTGCCATTCTGCCATTAGACGCAGTTGGTCCTCTGCCGCGCGTTCCCTGATGCGGCTGCTCGACGACAATGCCCGCATCGTCGGCGGCGAAGTTCGCTTCCAGGGGCGCGATGTTCTCGCGATGACGCCGGACGAATTGCGCGACATGCGCGGTAATGCCATGTCGATGGTGTTTCAGGATCCCTATTCATCGCTCGATCCGCGAATGACGATCTCGAGATCCTGGCCGAGCCACTGCAGTTCCACGGCCTCACGAAGGCACAGACCGATACGCGTCGGCGGGTCGAAGAGCTGCTGGGTCAGGTCGGGCTCGCGTCGCGGATGGCCGCCCGCTACCCGCACGAATTTTCCGGTGGGCAAAGACAGCGGGTTTCGATCGCACGCGCGCTCGCGCTGGAGCCGGAGTTCATCATCGCCGATGAGCCGATCTCCTCGCTCGACGTAAATATCCAGGCGCAAATCCTAAACCTGATGATGGACCTGCAGGAGCGGCTCGGTCTGACGTACCTGTTCATCGCGCACGATCTCGCGGTGGTGCGCCACATCTGCGACCGTATTGTCGTGCTCTATCTCGGCCGGGTCGCCGAAATCGCGCCGGCGCGCGAGCTATTCACCAACTCGCAGCACCCGTACACGCGGTATCTCATCAGCTCGGTGCCGATACCCGATGCCGCCGCCGAGCGGCAGCGCCAGCGGCTACCGCTGCAGGGCGAGCCGCCGAGTGCGGTCAATCCACCCTCGGGCTGCCGGTTTCGAACGCGCTGCCCGATTGCTCGAACAATATGCGCGCAACAGCAGCCACCGTTGACCACCCCCGGCGGCCGCTCGTCCGCGCACGTTGTGGCCTGTCATTTTCCAGGCCGTTCCTGAGACGTTCGATTGTCCACTGACCCCAGATTTGCGCGGGTACTAGGCGCCTTCGGCTCCGGCGTGGCCACCAGCCTCGCGTGGCGCGCCTTGCCCTGTTGCCGCCGCCGGAACATGATCGCAACAACTGCGCATGCAAGGGCTTGTCCTCATGACCGTCTCGCCGGCACCGTCATCTTCGCCGCATAAGCCGTCGAACAGGCGATGGTATCACCCACGATCCATCTTCGGCTCGATCGTATTGCGGCCTCGCGTGTACCTGGCTTCGGCAGCGGCATTGGCGGTCCTGTTGCTGATGCCGGCTGAGTATTCCAATCATGTCCGTAATGCCTGGGCGTGGGTGGTCGGCGGCCTGGTCTATCTCGGGATCTCGTTCCGAACCATGTGGAAGTGCCCGGCAGAGATCATCATCAAGTCCGCGGCGCGCAACGACGACAGTCGAACGGTTATCCTGGCGGTAATTCTGATTGCGATCGCCGCCAGTTTCGCGTCGATTGTTGGCCTGCTGAGTGATGCCAAGGCGGCTTCGCAGCAGGCCAAATGGTTCTATCTGTGCCTCGCCGCTGCCACGATCTTGGTGTCGTGGACCGTCACCCAGGTCGCTTTTACGTTGCACTATGCACACGACTACTATCGCCCGTCGGCTCGCCAGCACGATGCAAGGCAAGGGCTGATCTTCCCAGGCGAGGAGAACCCCGATTATTGGGATTTCTCTCTACTTTGCCACTTCGATCGGCGCGACCTCGCAAACCTCCGACGTTGCCATTAGGTCGCGAACCTTCAGGCGCCTCGTGACGCTGCACGCGGTTGTCTCGTTCTTCTTCAACGCGGCCGTGCTTGCGCTCATGATCAACTTGGCGGCGAGCCTCATCTAGCCCAGATGAACTGATGAAATTTGCCCCCGATCGAGCAAGTATACGAGAGATAAAATCTATGCGAGCCTAGGCCGAGCCGCGACTTTTCGGGGGTGCTGTGCGCCTGCGCGCGGTCTGTGCAGTGTTGAATTCGGGCTCGAAAGGAACTGTCTGCGATGAGGCAAGCACGTTCGGTATTGCGTAGTCTTTCCCTCCTCCTTGCCGCGTTCGCGGCGTTTGCCTGGCCGTCCCTCGCGCAGCAGAAGCCGGGCGGCACGATGGTCATGGCGGTGCAGCCGGAGCCGCCGACGCTCGCTTCCTACATGAATACGTCTGGGCCGATCGGCATGGTGACGTCGAAGATCTTCGATGGCCTGCTCGAATACGACATGAAGCTGCAACCAATCCCGAGCCTGGCCGAGAGTTGGGTGATCGCGCCCGACGGCCGGACGATCACTTTCAAGATCCGCTCCGGCGTGACCTTCCACGACGGCCGCCCGCTGACTTCTGCCGACGTCAAGTTCTCGATCATGGAGGCGGCCAAGAAGACGCACCCGCGCGGGCCCAACACGTTCCGCGCCGTCACCGACGTCGAGACACCGGATGCCAACACCGCCGTGTTCAAGCTGTCCGAGCCGGCGCCCTACATGATCATGGCGCTGTCGAGCTACGAAACGCCGATCCTGCCCAAGCACGTCTACGGCGAGGGTGATCTGAGGGCCCACCCCAATGCCAACTCGCCCGTCGGCAGCGGCCCATTCAAGTTCGTCGAATGGAAGAAGGGCGAATTCATCCGCCTCGACAAGAACCCGACCTACTGGCGCAAGGGCCAGCCCTATCTCGACCGCATCGTCGCCCGCTCGATTCCCGATGCGTCGACGCGCACGGCGGCGCTGGAGAAGGGCGAGGTGCATTTCGCCGCGATGGGCGCGGTGCCGTTCAACGACGCCAAGAAACTGGCGGCACTGCCGACGCTGGAAGTTACCACCGCCGGTCACGAGATGATCTCGCCGGTGTCCGAGGTCCTGCTCAACACCCGGAAGGCGCCGCTCGACAACGTCAAAGTGCGCCAGGCGATCGCGCACGCCATCGACCGGCAGTTCATCATCGACAACATCTGGTTCGGCTACGGCAAGCTCGCCACCGGGCCGATGAGCTCGAACTTCGCGCCGGCCGGCCTCTACTCCGACAAGGTGAAAATCTACCAGGCCGCCAACGGCGCCGAGCTGGCTGAGAAACTGCTCGACGAAGCCGGTTTCCCGCGCAAGGACGGCGGCATCCGCTTCGAGCTGACCCAGGACGTTCTGCCCTACGGCCAGGAATGGAATCGCGATCGGCGAATATCTGCAGCAGGCGCTGGGCAAGGTCGGCATCAAGGTCTCAACCGCCTGGAGGACGTGCCGCGCTGGCTGAAGCGGGTCTATACCGAATACGATTTCGATATCACGGCGGGCTTTCTCTACAACCTGCCCGATCCCGTTCTCGGCGTGCATCGCGTGGCGCACTCGAGCCAGATCAAGCCCGGCACCGTGTTCGTCAACGGCAGCCGCTGGTCAGATCCCAAGGTCGACGCACTGCTGAACCAGGCGACAATCGAGACCGACCCGAAGAAGCGCGGCGAGCAATACGCCGAGTTCCTGAAGCTCATCGCCGAGGCCTCGCCGATCATCTGGGTGCACGAGATGAACTTTCCGTCGGTGATCAACAAGAAGTACAAGGACGTGATCGTCAGTCCGCTGGGCGTCTACTCGAACCAGGCCTACGCATGGTTCGACAAGTAGATGGGCCCCTGCTGTTTGCATGCGGCGCGTTTTTTTCCCTCTCCCCCGCCACTTCGGGGGAGAGGGCAGAGGCCGGCCCGGATGCCGCCGCACTGAATTCTGGCTTTAGTTCCGGCCGAGGGTGAGGGGCGGCCGCTTGCTCGAAAGTGCTTTCCGCGTGTCAAACGGCCGACGTGGCTTCCTCTGAGCAAGCGGCCGCCCCTCACCCTGACCCTCTCCCCCTACGCGCCGAAGTGGCGCTAGGGGGAGAGGGGATGCCTGCGACGGTCTTGGTTCTGTGAAGGCCGAAATTCTGGGTCGAACGCATGTCGGGCTCATGCGCTTCTTCGCTACGTTGGATGGCGGCTGCTGCAGGCGATCCCGGTGATCCTCGGCGTGATCATCCTGTGCTTCCTACTGCTGCAGCTGGCGCCTGGCGACATGGCGATGGTGCTGGCCGGCGAGGCCGGCGGCGCGCCGCCAGGCTTCATCGAGGAGCTGCGCGCGCGCTATGGCCTCGACAAGCCGGTTGCTGGTGCAGCTGCTGCTGTACCTGAAGAACATTCTGCTGCTCGATCTGGGCTTTTCGTTCCGCCACAATGCGCCGGTGTTGAAGCTGTTGCTCGGCCGGCTAGGCCCGACCTTGCTGCTGATGGGGACGACACTCGTGCTGTCGCTGGGCCTGGGCGTGCTGGCCGGCCTGCTGGCCTCGCTGTGGGTGCGGACCTGGAAGGACCACGTGATCTCGGTCGCGGCCATCATCGCCTACGCGACGCCGCTGTTCTGGGTCGGGCTGATGCTGATCCTTGCCTTCTCGATCAAGCTCGACTGGTTTCCGACCTCGGGCATGGAGGATGTGGTGGCGTTCAACGAGGGCTTTGCCCGCGTCGCCGATATCGCCCATCATCTGGTACTGCCATCGATCACGCTGTCGCTGTTCTACATGGCGCTCTATGCGCGGCTGATGCGGGCGACCATGCTCGAACAGCGCGGCCTCGACTACGTGACGACGGCCAGGGCAAAGGGTCTCACCGAACGCCGGATCACGCTGCGCCACATGCTGCGCAACGCGCTGTTGCCGGTCCTGACCATGGCTGGCGTGCAGGTCGGCGGACTACTCGGCGGCTCGGTCGTGGTCGAGAGCGTGTTCGCCTGGCCGGGCCTCGGCCAGCTCGCCTTCGAGGCGCTGTTCTCGCCGTGATTTCAATCTGCTGCTCGGCATCTTCTTCATGTCGGCCTGCCTGGTCGTCGCCGTCAATATCGTGGTCGACGTACTCTACGTCATCCTCGATCCGCGCGTCAGGATCGGGTGAGGTGGCCGCAGCATGAAAAGCTTCTGGCAGCGCTTTCTCGGCAATCCGCGCGTCGCTGCTCGGACTGGCGTGGCTTGTTCGGTCGTCCTGGTCGCCGCATGCTGGCGCCGCTGTTGCTCCCGGGGACCCCTTCGCCATCGTCGACAAGCCGTTCATGCCGCCGTTCGCCGCCTACGGTCTCGGGACCGACAGCCTCGGCCGCAATCTCTACGCCGGGCTCATGCATGGCGCCCGCACGACGCTGCTGATCGCTGTCATCGCGACCGTGGCCGCAGTCGCTTTCGGCACCGTACTGGGTGCGATCGCCGGCTTCTACGGTGGCCTCGTCGACGATCTGCTGATGCGACTGACCGAGTTCTTCCAGACCATCCCGTCATTTCTCTTCGCGATCGTGCTGGTGGCGATCCTGTCGCCATCGGCGTCGAGCGTGGTGATCGCCATCGCGACCGTATCCTGGCCGCCGATCGCGCGGGTGGTGCGCGGCGAGGTGCTGTCGGTCAAGGGCCGGGAGTTCGTGCTGGCGGCGATCGTCGCCGGCCAGCGCGATCTGTCGATTCTGCTGCGGCAAGTGCTGCCCAACACCCTGTCGCCGTTGATCGTGACCGGCTCGTTGCTGGTCGCCAGCGCCATCCTGGTCGAAAGCGCGCTGTCGTTCCTCGGCCTCGGCGCGCCCAACCTGATGAGCTGGGGCTTCATGATCGGCTCGGGGCGGCAGTTCCTGCGCGACGCCTGGTGGCTGGTGACGATTCCAGGCCTCGTCATCCTGCTCACCGTGCTGTCGATCAATCTGGTCGGCGAGGGGCTCAACGACGCACTCAATCCGAGGCTGGCCGACCTATGACGCCAGCCGGTCCTCGTCATCACCGGCCTGACGGTCGCACTTCCTGCCTGGTCCGACCGGCCGCATGCGGTCGAAAACGTTTCGCTGGAAATCGCCGCCAACGAGATCCTGTGCGTCGTCGGCGAGTCTGGTTCCGGCAAGTCGGTGATGGCCAAGACGATCCTGCGCCTGCTGCCGGCGCCGCATGTGCGCGTGACCGGCGGCTGCATCGATTTCCAGGGCCGCGATCTGCTGGCGTTCGACGAGGATGCCATGCGCGCCGTGCGCGGCGCCCGCATCGCCATGATCTTCCAGGAGCCGATGGTGGCGCTCAATCCGCTGATGACGGTCGGCCGCCAGATCGACGAGGTGTTCAAGGTTCACACCGACCTCGACTCCGCCGCCCGCCGCAAGCGAACGCTCGAGCTGTTCGCCGACGTGCACCTGCCCGAGCCGGAGCGGCTGATCGGCAGCTACCCGCACGAGCTTTCAGGCGGCCAGCGCCAGCGCGTCATGATCGCCATGGCGCTCGCCCTCGAACCGGCCCTCATCATCGCCGACGAGCCGACCACCGCGCTCGACGTGACGACGCAGGCGCAGATCCTTCGGCTGATCAAGGAGCTGCAGAGAAAGCACGGCACCGCGGTGCTGTTCATCACGCATGACTTCGGCGTCGTCGCCGAGATCGCCGATCGTGTCGCGGTGATGCGGCACGGCCGGCTGGTCGAGACCGGTCGCACCAAAGACGTGCTCGGGCGCCCGCGCGAGGATTACACCAAGGCGTTGGTCGCGGCGGTGCCGAGCCTCATTCCGCGCCACCGCGCGCCAGTCGACCCGGTTGCACCGATACTGGTGGTGCGTGATCTGTCCAAGACCTATCGCGGGCGTGCCAGGCTGTTCGGGCTGAAGGGCCGCGGCGTCAAAGCCGTCGAGAGCGTGCATCTCGAGGTTGCCAAGGGCAGCTCGCTGGCGCTTGTCGGTGAGTCGGGCTCTGGCAAGTCGACGCTGGCGCGATGCATCATCGGCCTCGAGACGCCGGACAAGGGCGAAATCCTGCTCGACGGGCAAAACATTGCCGGTCTCAGCCGCGCCGAGATGCGACCGCTGCGACGAAATATCCAAATGGTATTCCAGGATCCCTTCGCCTCGCTCAACCCGCGGCAGAAGGTCGGCGACATCATCGCGCTCGGGCCGACCATCCAGGGCGTCTCGCGCGACGCCGCCTGGGAGGAAGCTCGCAACCTGCTGCGCCTCGTCGGCCTGAAGCCGGAAGCGGCGGACCGCTATCCGCACGAGTTCTCCGGCGGCCAGCGCCAGCGCATCGGCATCGCCCGCGCGCTCGCCGTGAAGCCGAAGCTGCTGATCGCCGACGAGCCGGTGTCGGCCCTCGACGTCTCGGTGCAGAAACAAGTGCTCGAACTGCTCGACGACCTGCGTCAGAAGCTCGGGCTGGCGATGCTGTTCATCACCCATGATCTAAGGGTCGCGGCGCACGTGTGCGAGGAGATCATCGTCATGCGCAACGGCGTCATCGTCGAACGCGGCTCAACCGCCGAGATCTTCGCCCGGCCGCAACACGAATACACTCGCGCACTGCTCGACTCGGTGCCGGGCAAGTCATGGCTTGGGGCGAACTAGCCCGACCTTAGGCCCGCGTCGTCGCGCTGTCGATGTCGTCGGCGGCGAAAGTAATCAGTCTTCGTCGATAACCGGGTTTTTCAACACACCGATCCGCTCGACCTCGACCTCGACGGTATCACCGGCCTTCATCCAGGCCGGCGGCTTGCGGGCGTGGGCGACGCCCGACGGCGTACCGGTGGCGATCATATCACCCGGCTCCAGCGTCATGAACTCGGACAGCAGCGAGATGCAGCGGGCGGTGGGGAAGATCATGTCGCTGGTATTCGACGATTGCATCGTCACGCCATTGACGCGCGTCTTGATGTCGAGGCCGGCGGCGCCCGGCGGCAGCTCGTCGGCGGTGACGACGACGGGTCCCAATGGACCGGTACCGTCGAAATTCTTGCCGGCCAGCCACTGCGTGGTCTTGCGCTGGAAGTCACGCACCGAGACATCGTTGAAAAGCGTATAGCCGAAGACGTGGTCGAGGGCGTTCGCTTCCGCGATATGCCGGCCGCCTTTGCCGATGACGATCGTGAGCTCGCATTCGTAGTCGAGCTGGATCGAGGCCTTGGGGCGGATCACCGGCTGTCCCGCCGCCACCAGCGATCTGTCGAAGCGCGCGAAGAACGAGGGATAGGTCGGCGGCGGATGACCGCCTTCCTTGGCGTGCTCCAGGTAGTTGAGGCCGACACAAATGAATTTCGGCGGGTGGGCGATCGGCAGCGCCGGCTTGACGCCGGCAAGCGAATGCCTGGCCGACGCCGGCGCCTTGCCGGCCGCAGCCTTTGCCGCTGCGAGCGCGGCGGGGCCGGCAGCGATTAGCCCGATCAGATCCTTGGGCAGCCCAGGATCGACCGTGGCCAGGTTGATCACGTGCTCGCCATCGACCACGCCCAGGGCGGCGCCCTTGGCCGTTTCGAACATCATCAGCTTCATCGCTGCAACTCCGGTTGAGGCTCTCCGCATTAACGCCTGCGGGAATGCTCAACTATAGAGAGCAGCTGATGTTGTGCACAACAACCCACTTGCCCCGGCTGCGGCGGCAATTGCGACAACCGGCGCGGCACAGGCGCTGAGCCTGGTCAATACGACTTCGGCAATCCGAGCTTCTTCTCGGCGATATGGGACAAGATCATCTGGGGACTGATCGGAGCGATGTAGAGGATCATCACCTCGCGCAGGAAGCGCTCGACATGGTATTCCTTGGCGTAGCCGTAGCCGCCATGGGTCAGGATGGCATTCTGGCAGGTGGCGAGAGCTGCCTGCGATGCCAACAGCTTGGCAGCGTTCGCTTCCGGGCCGCAAGGCATGCCGTTGTCGTAGCGGCAGGCAGCGCTCAGCATCATGTGATTGGCGGCCTGGAGTTCGGCCCAATTCTGCGCCAGCGGATGCTGGATGCTCTGGTTCATGCCGATCGGCCGGTCGAAGACCACGCGATCCCGGGCGTATTGCGTGGCACGGGCCAACGCTGCGCGCCCGACGCCGACCGCCTCTGCCGCGAGCAGGATGCGCTCTGCGTTCATGCCGTGCAGAATGTAGCGAAAGCCCTGGCCTTCCTCGCCGATCCGATCCTCGATCGGCACCGACAGGTTGTCGATGAACAACTCGTTTGAATCGACGCATCGGCGTCCCATCTTGTCGATTTCGCGAACATCGATGTGGCGCCGGTCGAGCCTGGTATAGAACAGGCTCAGGCCCTCGGTCGGCTTGTTGACCTCTGCAACGGGCGTGGTGCGCGTCAGGATCAGCATGTAGTCGGCCACCTGCGCGGTCGAAATCCAGACCTTCTTGCCCGAGACGAGATAGCGCGTGCCGTCGCGCACCGCCCTGGTTGCAATTTTGGTGGTGTCGAGGCCGGCGTCGGGCTCGGTGACGGCAAAGCAGGCCTTGGCCTCGCCGCGGATCAATGGTGGCAGCATACGCTGTTTCTGCTCGTCGCTGCCGAAGGCTGCGACGGGCTGCAGGCCGAATATGTTCATGTGGATCGAGGAACAGGCGGCGACCGCACCGCCCGATTCGGCAACCGCCTGCAGAAAGACGGCAGCGGCGGTGATGCCGAGCTGCGAACCGCCATAGGCCTGCGGCATGGCGATGCCGAGCCACCCGGCATCGGCGACGGCGCGATAGAACTCTTCAGGATAACCGCCGTCACAATCCTTTTGCAGCCAGTAGTGGAGGCCGAACTTCGAGCAGATCTTCAATGCCGCTTCGCGGATCTCCTGGTGCTCGCGGCTGAGTTCGTAGTCCATCGTGCGTCTCTCCGTAATTGTATCGAAGGCCGGCCGGCAAGTGCACTGCCCGCCCCGGCGTAGGGCGAACCATTGATCGACGTCACGCACCCAGCAATGCGCGCGGACATGACACCGCCACGCAATTGATCTACATTTGATATTATCAACCGAGCGAGGCACATCATGTTGCACTTGAACCATCGGTTGCGCACGCATTGCGTGCGCGCAGGTTTGGTGGCCTGCCTCTTTAGCGCCGCGGCATGGAGCGCAAGCCACAACGTCGCAGCCCAGGACGCGGCGGCTGGTGCCGGCACGACCCATCCGGCCGAGCCGGCCTGGAAGTCGTCACCATTTCACGGTGTGATTGGCGGCGACGGCAATATCATTCCGTGCCGCTGCCTGTATCGTGGCACGGCCTACAAGCTGGGCGAGAAGGTATGCATGAATACGCATCTCGGCACCGTTCTGACCGAGTGCGATCTGCAGCAGAACAACACGTCGTGGGTGCCAACCAGCGAAGCCTGCACGATCAGCTGACGGCGTCAGCCGGACGGGTCAGCGACGTTTGGCCAATGTCCACTCAACGCATACGGGTTATGTCGCTGAAGATCGACCGCGTCCAGCGGATTGGTTGGGAAGCGTAGCCTGGCCGCGCGGCGCTAACCACAATCCGTCCGACAGCAGAGGGCGGGCGCGGCGACTGCGTGCGGGCGGCAGCGGTGGCTTGGAGCGAGGACGGTGTCGGCTGACCCTCGCTGATGACGTTATGTGGCAGCTGGCTCGACGGCTTACTCAGGACGGCTCTGCGGGCGGCAGCGGCAATGGCTGCATTGTCGCTCAGCTCCTGTTCGTCGTACTGCGCCGCCGCGTTTGACAGCTGTTGTGAGGGAATGGCGAGCGCCGCTATGCTTTGCGCCGGCCTTGGCTCGGAGGCGCCGGACTTCGCTCTTGTCGCGGCCGTCTCGGCCTGGAGTTGCCTCAAGGCAAGCAGCTCCCTGTCCTTGCGGGCCTGTGCTTCGGCAAACCGGCGTCCGCGCTCGATCTCCGTTTCGGCGGTGCGCTGGGCGGCGGCAGCGGCCGCGAGTTCCGACTTGCGGCGCTGTAGTACGGCATTCACGTTCGCAGGCTCCGGCGCCGCCGCCGCTTCAACCGGCGCCCCGATCGACATGCGACCGGACAACGGCGCTTGCCGCGTTGGTGGGAGGGGTGTTGCCGTCGGTTGCTGCGGCGTCGTCGTCACAACCGTCGACCAGGTGCTGGCCACCCGCGGTGCTGGAGCAACGTGGGCGACTGCCACTCGTGCTTCGCTGTGCGCCGCCACCGCCTTGTCGCCGTGCCGCTTCGCACTTTGCGCCAGTATGGCGCGCGGCACGCATTTGCCGGCGTCGTTCAAGGCCTGGCCGCCTGGGCAGCCCAAGCCGCAGGCCTGGGCAGTATGGCCCTGTACGAGGGTCAACAGAATGTAATCAGGCTCATCGAGCGGCAGTGTGGCGTTGACCCGCTCAGTGAACGCAGTCATTGCCTTGCGCGATCCGAGCGTCCAGGCGCCATTGATTTCGCCGTCATAGCAGCCGACGCGCTTCAACTCGCGCTGCAAGTCCTTGACTAGTTCGCGGCGGGCGTCGTCATCGGCCGGGCGGGAGGACGACAAACGACGGCCGCCGTTGCTGCTGGCGGCAATCGTCGGCAGCGTCGGCGTCACGGCCGCGGCAGCTGGCAGCTGAGACGGTATCGAGGCGCGCGGCGCCGGCGCTGTATCGGTCGCCAGCGAGGGCTTCGCCAATAGCGGCTGATTGAGCGAGACTACACGCGCCGGTCGGCTCGCAGCAGCCGGCTCGGCGGCCGCTATCGACGTCGTCGGTCCGCTACCGGCTGTGGTCGATCCGAATGAGGCGACATCACCCGCGCTGGTCCTTGACGATTGCGGGAGGAGATGAATTGCGGACCCCACACCTGCGATTGCCAGGACGACGGCTGTTGCTTTGCGCATGACGCGATACTCCAGTACGGCAACTCTTAAAACCACGTGCTGCCGATCCAAGTTTTGATCGTATGGATCGGACGGCAGCTTCTTAAGCTTGTGGATCAAGCTTTACGTCAGTGCAAGTCGTGTTCCAAATTGAACAGGCAGAACGCGCAATTATTATGAATTGGTGAGTGGCCATTGCAACGCTCACGTTCCAATTGGGCCCGCAGTTATCGGCTGGCGGCGTTTCGACCCTGACTATTGTTGCCGGCGGTGACCGCTGACCGTTGGGTGATCGTCAGAAATGGCCGCGATTGATGCTCATGAGCAACATGATTGCAGCATCAGCGCCACACAGCTAATGAGCATATACAATACTAGACCTTGTGATTTACGCGGTCAATCGGCCTTGATGTTGTGCAAAACGATCCGGCATTGGGGACAACCGGTGCAAAACTGGCCTCGGCGCAGGGGATAAGTCGCGACTTGCGATCGTACCCCGGAGCCCAATCTTGCCCCGAACCGGCTGGCCTCGATGCCGTAGCAGGCTGAAAGCGTTACCAAATCCTTTCGAATCGCGTAGCTTCGCCGCCGAGGGGGCCATTAGCGTCGCGTGTTTGGCTCGTTCCGGGCGACGATATGCACAGAGGCGATCCAGCGGCGATGGCGATCGGTGCATAAGTGCTCGGCTTCATGCGTTCAGGTGTGGTTGATGCATGTCGGCTTGATGCCGGTCCTGCTGTTGCTGTTGGGGAATAGCAACAGGCTCAAACGGGATTGGAGCTCACTTCGGGTCAGAACGCTTGCAGAACCCAGGTCCGGCCGTGGTGCCGGCGCCTCCTGAAATTTTCGCACCCTCACTGACGAAGAAAAGCTCTCGTCACCTCGTTCCGTGCGTCGATGAGACCCTGAAAAGGAGAGGGCAATGAGACACGCTCTGGGCGTGCTAGGGGTTCTCGCAGCTGGCGTTCTACTCGCCGTGTCGGCTGCGATGAACTATCGTTTCGGCTACAGTCTCGGCAAAACCGAGCTGGATGGTACGATTTATGGAGCGGCCAGCGCGGCGGCCGACTGCATGAAGGCACTGGTACCGTTTTTCTTCTTTGCCGCAATTCGCAACCGGATGTGGTCGCAAGCGGTCGCATCGGCGCTGGTATGGGTGGTCGTTACCGCCTATGCCATGACATCGGCTTTGGGCCATGCCGCCCTCAACCGATCGGACTCGTCAGGCCAACGCGCGGTCAGCGCCCAGGCCTACAAGGATCTGCAGACCGAGCTGAAGCGTACCAATGATCAGCTGGCTTGGATTCCGCAGCACCGTCCGGCCGCGACCGTCCAGGCCGACATCGACGGGGCGAAGAACCGTCGCGAGTGGAACTGGACCAGCGCCTGCACCTTGATGAACGGCAAGTCGCAGCGCGACTTCTGCCAGCAGGTGCACAGCCTCAACGCCGAGCTCGCCTCGGCGCATGAAGCTGATCGGCTGAGTGCCAAGGCCAGCGACATTGCTCGTAAGATCGAGCAGAACGTCGGCGGCAAGGCGACGCAGGCCGATCCGCAGGCGGCCGTGTTGATGGCGTTGGCGGCCAAGGTGATGCCGAGTGTGACGATGGAGGACATCCAAACCGCGATGTCGCTGTTCGTGGCATTACTGCTCGAGGTCGGCTCCGGCTTCGGCATGTACATCGCCTTCAGTCAGTGGCGTCTCTATGATCGCGATGCCCCGGCGGCTCCCGCTATGGCTGCGATCATGACGGCGGCCGAACCGGCCATTGCCGCGCAGCCCGCGGCGGCACCGATGATCACGGCGTCGAAGCCGAAGGTCACGAGTGCCAACGACAACAAGACGGCGCCGAAACTGCTGGCTCCGGAAACCGATGTGGAACGCTTCTACAAGGAGAGGATCGACGCGCAGGACGGCTCCAGCCTGACTGCCACGGGATTGTATGAAGACTATTGTGCCTGGTGTGAGGAGCAGGAGAAGGAACCGTTGGCATTGCCAACCTTCGGACGTGAGTTTGGTGAGCTGGGCGTAAAGAAGGACAAGATTGCAGGCCGAGTTCGGTACATGCACATCGCACTTCGTGCTGATAGCAGGCTCGGGGAGGACAAGAAAAATCTTCCGGGAATTGTCCAGGCAGCCTAGGGGCTGCGAAGCAAAGAAAAGGACCGCATCGCTGCGGTCCTTTTTTGCGTTTTGGGGGTGATGAATGCAATCCATTCGCAAGTCGATTGTGAACCGTGCTATGTCTGTCCTCAGGACGAACTTGGAGATCCGCAATGATGCTCCACCCGCGTATCTCGATCGACCCGGCCGTGATGGTGGGCAAGCCTTGCATCAAGGGCACGCGCATTACGGTCGAGCTAATCTTGCGCTGGCTGTCCGAAGGCCGCTCCTTCGCGGAGCTATTGGAAGCCTACCCGCACATTACCGAGGACGACATCAGGGCCGCGCTCGCCTGCGCGGCTGATCGATCGGAGGCGGCTGACAGGCCGTAGGGCGCAATAGCCCTCTTGCGTATTGCGCCGGCCGCTTGTTCGGTGCGCGCGTCGGCGCAATACGGCCGAAGGGGCCTATTGCGCCCTACGGATCTGCCGCAAGCCGCGGCTCCCCTACCGCCGCCACAGGCTTCCCGGCACGAGGACTTCGCCGCGCATGATCGGTCGCGCCGTGCGCAGCGTGCCGGCAATGACATCCATCTGCGCGCCCTTGCCCTTGGTCTCGAGCCGCACGTCGACCTCGCCCGACGGATGCTCGATCCAGATGGTGCGCGGGTTGGCGTCTTCGGCGCGAGCGAGTTCGTGCGCGATCGAGCCTTCGAGCGCGCAGGCGGTAGCAACGCAAACGGCACCGGTGACGGCATGCGCGTTGTGCAGCGCATGCGGCGTCAGGTAGCGCGAGGTTATGGTGCCGTGGCCTGAGCGCGGCGGCGACAGCAGGCCGACCTTCGGTATGACCTTGTCGGTGACATCACCGAAGCCCATGCGGCGGCCGGCTTCCATGCGGATCTTCTCAACTCGGACAAACAGCGCCTTGTTGGCGTCGAAGTGGGCGCGGTCCTCGGCGCCGGTGAGGCCGAAATCGGTGGCCCGCATCATGATCATCGGCATGGCGACGTCGATGCAGGTGACTTCGACGCCGTCGATGGCGTCGCGCACGAGGCCGGTCGGCAGCATCTTGCCGGAGACGGAGCCGACCACGTCCATGAAATTGAGAATGATCGGCGCCGCCGTGCCCGGCACGCCGTCGATGCGCGCCTCGCCGGTATAGCGGACCTTACCGCCCGGGGTCTGTAGCACCGCCTCGATGCGAGATTCGGTGTTGACGTTGAAGATCATGACGCGGGTTTCGCCGTCGGCCGCCTGGATCAATCCGGTCTCGATCGCGAACGGCGCGACGCCAGCCAGCATGTTGCCGCACGACGGATTGGTGTCGACGATCGGCCGCTTGATGTCGACCTGGGCGAACAGGTAATCGAGGTCGACGCCGGGCCGCGTCGACTTCGAGACGATCGCGACCTTGCTGGTCAAGGTGTCGGCGCCACCGAGGCCATCGATTTGGCGCACGTCGGGCGAACCCATCGCCGCCAGCAACACGCGGTCACGGGTCGCCGTATCACGCGGCAGGTCGGAGGCCTTGAAATAGGGCCCGCGCGAGGTGCCGCCGCGCATGAAAATGCAGGGTATGCCGATCAGGTCGCTCATGATTATCTCGGTGCTCCGTCGCCGGCGGCCGGCTCCGCGAAGCGGAGCTGCAAGCGACCACCAATAAGGCTCACATCATGCCGAGGATTTTCGGCAGCCACAGCGAAAGCCCGGGCCAGTAGGTCACGACGATCAGGAACAGCAGCATCGTCTTCAGCCACGGCCAAACTGCGACGGTCAGCTCGGTGATGCCCATCTTGGTTATGCCGGAGGCCACGTAGAGATTAAGCCCGACCGGCGGATGGCACAGCCCGACTTCCATGTTGACGGTGATCAGGATGCCGAAATGAACCGGGTCGATGCCGAGTTTGGTCGCGACCGGGAACAGGATCGGCGCCATGATCAAGATGATCGACGACGGCTCCATCACGTTGCCGGCCAGCAGCAGCAGAATGTTCACCACCAGCAGGAAGCCGACCCAGCCGAAGCCTTGGGCGATGATCCAGTCCGCCATCGTCTGCGGCACGCCCTCGGAGGTCATGACAAACGAGAACAGCACGGCGTTGGTGATGATGTAGAGCAGCATGGCGCTCATCGAGGCGCTGTCGAGCAGAACCCGAGGCACGTCCGAAAGCTTGAGATCCTTGTAGACGTAGACGGCGATGAAGAATGCGTAGACCGCGCTCATCGCGGCAGCTTCCGTCGGCGTGAAGAGGCCGGAATAGATGCCACCAATGACGATCACGATCAGCAGCAGGCCCCAGATGCTGACCCAATAGGCGTTCCAGATCTTGGCGGCTTCGTACTTCAGGAAGCCGATGCCGAGGCGCTTGGGAAACAGGAATCCGGCAACGACCAGCCAGGCGATCGACGCGAGAAACATCGCGAAGCCGTTGGCGACATTGTAGCGGTTGCTAGTGGCGAGGAATCCGCCGACGTCGCCGGTGAACAGCATTTGCAGGCATTGAACCGGGGCAGTGGCGAGCCCGTACAGCCAGCCAAGGAACAGCGGGAACGTGGTTGCAATCATGCACACGACCAGTCCGCCGAATGCAGAGGCTGTCGCCGCGCCGCTGGTGCGCCCGCCCTCGGGCGTCATTCGCGGGTAGTTGTTCTTGCGCGCGAGACGCCAGGTCGTCAGGCCGAGGAGTGCCGCCAGCATCAGGCCTGGTACCACGCCTGCCATGAACAAGGCGCCGACCGAGGTGTTGGTCGACACCGCATATATCACCATCGGAATCGACGGCGGGATGAGGATGCCGAGCGAGCCCGAAGTGGTGATGACGCCGGCGCCGAAATTCTTCGGGAAGCCTTGCGCGACCATGGCCGGCAATACGACGGAGCCAATGGCGACCACCGTCGCCGGGCTCGAGCCCGAGACCGCGGCAAACAGCGCGCAGGCGATGACACCGGCGAGCGCGAGCCCACCGTGCCAATGCCCGACCAGCGAGGTCGCGAAATTGATCATTCGCCGGGCAACGCCGCCGTGGGTCAGGAAATTGCCGGCCAGGATGAAGAACGGGATCGCCATGATCTCGAACTTCTCGATACCGGTGAACAGCTTCAGCGCCACTGCCTCGACTGGCAGGGTAGTCAATGTGAAGATGTAAGTGAGGACAGTCAGGCCGAGCGCGATCGAGATCGGCATGCCGGTCAGCATCATGGCCAGCAGCAGCGCGAAGATCATCGCCACGCGGGCACCCGGCGGCAGTGCGATCACGTCGAACTTGGCGGCAAATGCCAGGGCGACAAGGAGGATCGGCACGCCGATCAGCAACGCGGGAATGAGCGGTCCGCTGCGGTGCGTGGCCGGCGATGCAGGGGCGGTCATCGAGCGAGCTCCAGCGGCTTGACGTCTTCCATGCCGGCGACAGCGGTGTGATCATGATGCGGCAACTCGCCGGTGCGCCAGTACTGGGCGGCGACCTGAAGGAATCGGAAGCACATCAGATAGGAGCCCAGCGGCACCGCCAGATAGACGATCCACATCGGCACCTCGAGGTCATTGGAGTGCTGTCCGGTATGATAAATTCCGTTCACGAAATGGGCGCCGAGCGTGCCGACAATGCCGGTAAACAGCGCGCCGCAAAGCAGGCTGAACAGGATGACCGGCTTGCGCTTGTCTGGCGAGACCATGTTGACGAACACGTCGACGCCGACGTGGATACCTTGCCGCACGCCATAGGCGGCGCCGAACTTGGCCATCCATACGAACATGTAGATGCACAGTTCCTGCGCCCAGGACATGTCGATTTCCCGCAGGTAGGGGAACAACACCGGGACGGTCGAACCATATCGGTGCAGCACGGCCACGAAAATGATGAGGGTCGCCACCGCAATCAGGGTGGCGATCAACCACTCTTCAAGATGGTCCAGGAACCGTGACAGCATGATGCTCTCGCTCGTTACAATGCGGCCATGGCTACTGCGCAACCATGGCCGCACACATCAAACAAATTGCCGGCGGCTCAGGCCGCGGACACCTTCTTCAGGATCTCGATGACTTCCTTGCCGACGCGACCCTCGGCCCAGGTCCAGGTTGGGGCCATCGCCTCGCGCCAGACTTTGCGCTGATCGGGGTTGAGGACATGAATCGTCGACTTGCCCGACTTCTTGATCTCTTCGAGCGCATCGATGTTTTCTTGGCGGGCGATGGAATTGGTATAGTCGGTCGCCTCGGCCATGGCCTTGTCGACGGCTGTGCGGATATCCGGCGGCAGGCCACCCCAGAATTTCGAGTTCACGATCACCGCGTACTGCAGGTGAGCGTGCTCGCCGATCGTGATGTGCTTCTGCACCTCGTGGAACTTCTGCGTCAGGTAGTTCGAGGCGGTGTTTTCGCAGCCGTCGACGACGCCGGTCTGTAGCGCCTGGTAGACTTCGGAGAAGGCCATGATCTGCGGATTGGCACCGAGCTTGCGGAAGTACTGATCGGCGACCTTGGAGCCGGAAATGCGTATCTTCAGACCCTGGAAGTCGGCCGGCACGATCAGCGGTTTGTTGGCCGACACCATGTGGAAGCCGTTGTCCCAGAAGGCCAGGCCGCTGATGCCCTTCGGCTCGAGCTTCTTCATCAGCCATTGGCCGAGTTCGCCCTTCATCACGTTTTCGTAGTTCTTGTCGCCGGTAAAGGCGAACGGCAGGTCGAGCGCCTCGAACTCTTTGACGCCGAGCGGGGCGAACTTGGCGGTCGAGGGCGCCAGCATCTGCACGGCGCCGAGCTGCAGCGCCTCGATCTCCTCTTTGTCCTTGTACAATGACGAGTTCGGGTAGACCTCGATCTTGACCTTGCCGGCGGCGTATTTCTCGGCCAGCTCCTTGAATTTCAGCGAGCCCTTGCCCTTCGGCGTGTCGTTGGCGACGACGTGGCTGAACTTGATGATGATCGGCGCCTGGGCGCTGGCGGCGCGGGGCAGCAGCCCGGCCGCCGCGGTGGCGGCGGCAGCGGTGGCGAAGCGACGGCGAGTGATGGTCATGATGTTGGCTCCTCCTGAATGCGCTTTTTGCTGCAGCAATACCAGCACTGGCCGGCCGAAGCCACGGCAATATTGCCGCTGCAGGCCGGTAATTGGCCGCAGCCGGCGGGATCACCCCCGAAGCGAAGCCGGCCCGCAGGCGCTCACGCCGCCGGCGCCAGTTCCGGTTTGACCACGTGTTGGTAGGCCGCGCCCAACTGCAGCAGACGGGCTTCGGCGAATGGCCGGCCGATGAGCTGAAAGCCGTTCGGCAAGCCGCCTTCGCGCGGATAAGGCAGCGTCAGCGATGGCAGGCCGAGGTAGTTCACCGGCCGGCAATAGAGCACGACCCGTCCCATCGCAGCCTGCAGTTGCGGCCCGCCGGCGACGTCGAGCGCAGCGATCGTAGGCAGCGGGTCGGCGAAGGTCGGCAGGATGGTGACATCGGCGTCGGCGTAGGTTTCACGCAGGGTGCGCGCCAGCATGGTGCCGCGGGCGCGCAGCGCCGTCTGGTGATCGGCGCCGGAGACGAAATGGCCGAATTCGAGTCGTGCCCGCACCTGCGGCCCGAATTCGCCGCCGCGCTGGCGCAGGTGGGCGCCATGGGCGGAGGCGACCTCCGGCAGTTGCAGCAGCTGGGTCAGGCGGTCGAGCATCGCCCAGTCGGGGAAGCGCACCGCGACGCGCCTGGCGCCGGCACCTTCGAGGACTTTCAGCGCCGTCTCGAGTTGCGCCTGGACACTGGCGTCGGCCATGGCGAGCAGCGTTTCGTCGATACCGATGCGTAGCCCCGTGACCGGCGCGCCGATCGCTTTGGCGTAGTTTGGCACCGGCCGTTGCGACGCGCTGCCGTCCCGGCCATCGGCACCGGCGATGATGCCGAGCAGCAACGCCAGGTCGGCGACCTCGCGCGCGATCGGCCCGACGCAGTCGAGCGAAGCCGACAGCGGCATGGCGCCGGCGCGCGATACCCGGGTATACGTCGGCTTCAATGACGTGACGCCGCACGCCGCCGCCGGCAGCCTGAGCGAGCCGGCGGTATCCGAGCCGAGCGCTGCCGGGATCACGCCGGTTGCCACCGATATCGCCGAGCCGGAAGACGAACCGCCGGTGATGTGGTCCAGTGACCACGGATTGCGCGCATGGCCGAGAACATAGTTGTGCCCGGTCGGGCCGAACGCGAACTCGGTCAGGTGCAGGCTTGCGAACTGGTGGCTGCCGGCCGCCTCAAGCCGCGCGATCACCGTAGCGTCGGCGGTGCTGGCGGTGTCGCGCCTGATTTTGGCGCCCCAGCTAGGGATCCGCCCGACGCGGTCGAACATGTCCTTGTGCGCCAGCGGCACGCCATGCAAGGCACCGAACGAACGGCCGATTTTGCGGGCGGCATCGGCGACCGCAGCCGCTGCCAGCGCCGTCTCGTCTTCGAAGCCGATCACGGCATTGGTGCGGGCATGTGCCTGGCGGGCGCGGGCAAGGGCTGCTGTCGTGGCTTCGGTGCTGGTGGTGCGGCCGTCACGAATGGCGGCGGCCAGCGCCGACGCCGACAGTTTTGCGAGGTCCATGGCGCTCAGCGCTCCTCGGCTTCGAGGGTGGCTGCGAAGTCGGCGACATCGGCCTGCAGCGGCAACTCGTTCGAGACGGCGAGCGCGGTTTCGGCCAGCAGTCGGACGTGCGGCAGGATCAAAGCCAGCCGCTCGGCCGGGATGTCATGGCCTTCGAGGCTGACAGGGCGGGACTGAGGCTCGGCTGACGGCATGGCGACACGGCGCTCCGGTTGGCGATCAGGGCATATGTGACGTTCGCACGATGCGGCCGATGGCGAAGCGTTTCAAGCCCGTTAGCAGTCGATTAACCAAGACCAGCTATCAGCCGCGCGATCGGGCTTGCGCTGTCTGGCGCCTTGCGCCGGGCCCTGCCGGACGATCTCGAGGACGCCTATGCTCAACTTCGCCGCCATCGCGCTCGCCTTGATCTCGCTGGTGGCCGGCGCGTTGATCGAACCGCCAGTGGCCACAGCCGCCGGCAAGCCGAAGGCAGCCTCCGTCGCGGCGACGGAACCGGTCGAAGGCGGTTACCGCATAATTTCGGAGGACTTATCGACAGCATCCAGCGCTCGACTTGTCGCCGTGACGATCCCGCACCGCATCGGCGAACCCGAGATCGCGCGCATCGCCGAAGCGGTTCGCGCCAAGGAAAATGCACCCTACGAGAAGACGATCGTCAATCTCTACCTGCCGGGCATCAAGAGCGGCCACAACCCGTGGGCGGTGGCGGCATTCCAGCCGGCGCTCAAGGTCTCGATCCTTGGGTTGCGACTGGACGAGGAGCAGGCAGCGCTTGCCGCGGCCGCGGCTGACCATCGCATAGTGGTCGGCGTGTGGTTGACTGCGCCGCCAGCGCCTTCGGGGTGGCTCACCATCTTCACCGATGCTGGCAAGACGTTCGCCGAATGGCATCTGCGCAATGGCACCACCTCGGTCGAGGAACTGGTCGTAGCCCGCGACAGCCGGGGTCGCAGGCTGACGCCGCGATCGGGCGGCAGTGACTACTATCTGCTCGGTTGGAATGGCGAACTGGAACTGCGCGATGGCGCCAGTGTGATCGCCACCGGCGAGCGCCTGGCCACCGTCGGCGACAAGGTTGCGGCCAAATCGGCGTCGAAGCAGCCGCCGCCGCGGGCGCGTCAGCCAATGCGGGCTTCGGCCTCGGCCGCGACCGGCGAGGCCCTGTCGAAGCAGGTCTTCAAGTTCTGAGCCGCAGCTGCGATCGTTGACTGGTGGCGGATGGGCGCCATACTGGCGCGCGCCTGTCAACGCTAGAGGTTGTCATGACATCGAAGAAACTCGCAGAGCTGCGCGCCAAGTACGGCTCGGCCGCCGCCGGCGACGTGCACGATCCCGAATTCAAGAAGGTGGTCGACATCCTGTTCTCGGGCGCCGACCGTCGCGCCAAGCCGTACGAGGGCGTGTCGACGTTTCTCGACCTGCCGCTGCTGGCCGATGCGCACAAGTCGGCCGACATCGCCGGGCTCGAGGTGGCGGTGGTCGGCGTGCCGATGGACCTGGGCGTCACCAACCGGCCGGGCGCCCGTCTCGGACCCCGCGCGGTGCGCGGGATCGAGCGCGTCGGCCCCTATCACCATGTCCACAAACAAGTGCCGGCCTCGTACGTAAAGGCTGCCGACATCGGCGATGTCCCGTTCCGCTCGCGCTATAGCCTCGAGCAGAGCCACGAGGATATCGAGGCCTACTTCGGCAAGCTCGTCGCGGCTGGCGTCGCGCCGGTCAGCGTCGGCGGCGACCATTCGATCTCGCTGCCGATCTTGAAGGCGCTGGGCCGCAAGGCGCCGGTCGGCATGATCCATATCGATGCCCATTGCGACACCGGCGGCCCGTTCGAAGGCTCCAAGTTCCATCACGGCGGGCCGTTCCGCGAGGCGGTGCTGGCCGGTGTTCTCGACCCGGCGCGCACGATCCAGATCGGCATTCGCGGCAATGCCGAATACCTGTGGGAATTCTCCTTCGATAGCGGCATGACGGTGATCCACGCCGAGGAGTTCATGCGGCTCGGCGTGGCGGCGACGATCGGCCGCATCCGCGAAGTGGCCGGCAGCGGCCCGACCTACCTCTCGTTCGATGTCGACAGCCTTGATCCAGCCTTCGCACCCGGTACCGGCACGCCGGAAATCGGCGGCTTGAGTTCGCGCGAGGCGATGGAGTTGGTGCGCGGTTGCGCCGGCCTCGACATCATCGGCGGCGACGTCGTCGAGGTCGCGCCGCAATACGACGCAACGACCAATACTGCGCATGCCGGCGCGCAGATGCTGTTCGAGATCTTTTCGGTGGTCGCCATGGCACGCGCCAAGCGGGCGCCAAAAAAGCGGGGTTAGCCGGCCCTACTGCAAGGTCGCGCTCAGAACGGCGCCGGCATTGAGGGTGCCCACAAATGCTTGCGCAGGAACGTCACCGGCACGCTGAATTTCGGTCCGATAATACGGGTGCCGTGCGCGGTGATGCCGTAGCCGAAGCGCTCGAAGAAGGCGGCGGCGTTGGGGGTGGAGCGGGCGACGAGGCCCGCATGCCCGGCGGCCTCGGCGGCGCTCTCGGCGTGGCCCAGAAGCGCCGCGCCAAGTCCCATGCCGGCGAACATCGGCTCGACGTGGCACCAGCGCACGCGTGCGACCGAAGTGTCGTCGTCGAAGGACGACCAGCCGCAGGTACCGACCAACCGACCGTCGATATGGGCGCCAAACAACTGCTGCGATTGAATTGCCGCCTCGATACCGGTGGCATACCCCGGACTGTAGACATGTGCGACGTAGGCCGCGATCTCCTCGTCGCTTGCCCAGTCGCCGGCTGCTCGCCGCAGCGCCCGGGCGTGGACGTAGCGGATCGCCGACAAGGCATCGATCGTCGGCGCCGTGATCGCTACTTCCAGATGCCGGGGATGCGATGGCCGGGAGCCGGTCATGCGAGCTCACTACGGTTGCTGCGGACTTTCGAGTTTGCCATCACCGTATGCGGCCCTGGGCACTGCCTATTTGCGAGGCGGTGCGGCAGGCACGCCGGGTGCTGCCTCGGCGCGCCGGTCGGGCGGCTGGGCGCTGGGTACATATTCGGCCTGCTTGCACGAGCAGCCCTGGACGAACTCCTTGCGATAACGGAACGCCGTTCTCAGGCTGGTATAGGTTTGCTTCGACTTGAAGGAGACCGCCTGCTCGATGCTGCTACCGGGGTTTTGATGATAATAGAGTTCGGCCGGCGCCGCGCACTTTGACTGGCACACGTCGGCATCACGGTCGAAGTGGGTCGGCAGGGTCGAGAAACTCACCGGGAAATAGTAACCGTCGCACAACCGCACGCACACGGTGCGATAGGTTGCGAACGGCAGGCTGCCGAATTGGCCGCCGCCGCCGCCGGCGCTGTCCTCGTCCTGCCACAAGGAGGAGAACGGGCCACGCCGGCTTGCTTCCTGCTGATAGCCGGCGCCGCAATTGTTGCGCGCGAGCTCACGAATGATGTCGTCCTGGTAGGACCGGCCGCCCGACGAGATCAGCTGCTGGCGCTGGGTGTCGAGTTCGGCGATGCGGCGCCGGGCAGCCTCGACCTGGACATTGAGGTCGACGCAGGCACGGGTGCGCTTCAACGTCTTCGAAAACAGGAAATAGTCGAAGCACTCCTGGCGTTCGAGCTGGCTCTGGCCTTGCTGGGCGATGCGGTCGGCGGCACGAATGTCGGCCTCGAGCTTCGGCAGCAGATCGCGCGACTGGGTGCCCCGATTGGCCTCCTGCGCCAAGCGCTGCTCGAGCTGCAGGCAGATCGGATTGCCATTGCCGCGCGCTCCGCCCTGGGCGGTCGGCGGCGGCTGATAGCCCTGATAGCCGCCTGGCGCGGGCGGCGGCTGCGCAGCGCCCGGCGGCCGATAGACCGGCTCGCGCGGTATTGGCGCCGGCTGCTGGTTCTGCCAAGGCCACTGCCAGCCCTGGGCACTGACGGCGGCCGGCAGCGCGACGGCGCACAAGCCTGCGAGCACGCAGGCGATCGCTGTTGCCGTCTTGCGCCGGCGTGTCGGCGATGCTGTGTTCCGCTCAGAACTCATGTCGACCTGTCATGCGGACTCGATGATTCGACGCCCGCCGCATTGGAACAATAGCATGCGGCGGCGTTGAGGGGTCAATGCAGCCAAAATGCGGCGCCCCGAGTGTCCACCGTCCAATTTGCGGCAATTCCGACGCGGCCGCGCGTCAAAAGCGCGCGATCAGCGCTGGGTCGCCCTGCAGATCCTTGCCAGCCGCGGTGGCGATGATCGCCGGCAGGATCTGCTCCGCCTTGTCAACGACGACGAAGCGGATTTCGAGGCCGGCGCGGATGAAGGTGTCGCTCTTCATATGCTGCAGCAGGCTCAGGAATGGGCTCCAGAAGCCTTCGAGATTGGCGACGACGATCGGCTTGTTGTGACGGCCGAGCTGGGCCCATGTCAGCTGTTCGACGAGTTCCTCGAGCGTGCCGATGCCGCCGGGAAGCGCGACGAAGGCATCCGACCGCTCGAACATCAGCATCTTGCGCTCGTGCATGTTGTCGGTGACGATCAGTTCGTCGACGTCGCGCAGCATGCGCTCCTTGGTCGAAAGGAAATTCGGGATGATGCCGGTGACATTGCCACCGGCGGCCAGCGTCGCGCGTGCCACTTCGCCCATCAGGCCGAGGCTGCCGCCGCCATAGACGAGCCTGATGCCGCTGGCGCCGAGGGCCCGTCCGAGTGCGCGTGCACCTGCCGCATAGGCCGGATTTAGCCCGCCGCCGGAGCCGCAGTAGACGCAGACGCTGCGCACCTGCTTGCGTCACAGGTGCGAGCTGATGGAGGGAAATGGAGGTCTGGTCTGGCATGGAAAGCGTCCGAATCGCGTGATCGTCGCTTCCACCTTGCTCCCGTTGAGGCATCATTGTCTTGTCTGTCATTGAAACGAGTTAAAGCCAGGGTATGGGCAAAAATGCGGCGAGCAGGGGTGCCGGCTCCGCCGGGCGCCGCTGCGATCGGGTGCGGACCGAGGGCCGGCCTTTGCCAGCGCAACGCGATGGGTCTAAGCTATGCTACAGGGTTCCAATGCGACATCAATTGGATAGTCTAACATGTGGCAACCGCGTAGCAATGAGCCCCGTGCACTGTTTAGTGCCTGTGCCCTCGGCCGGGCTGCCATCATCATATCGGCCGTCGTCGTACTGGGCGTTTCTGCGACCGTGGCCTGGCTGCTACATACCGGGGTTGGGCGGGCGACGGCGCAGGGCGGCGAGCGGTTGGCGGCGACGATGCCGGATCGGGCAGTAAACCCGGCTCTCGCCGTGATCGGGCAGTTTCGCCGTGATCACGTGATCATGCCGCCACGTATCGAGCGGATCAGCATCGCTCCGGGGCGGCCGACACTCGTCGAAGGTGCGGCGCCGGCGCTGGCGTCGGTCGTGCTGCTTCGGGGCGGCGAAGCGATCGGCCAAGCCCGCGCGCGGCCGGATGGCTCATGGCTGATGTCGATCGATCGCGGCCTCGGGCTCGGCGATCATCGCCTGCAGGCACGGGCCACGCCGACAGACAGCAGCACCACTTTGTACGGCGACGGTGTGCGGGTTTCGATGCCGCGCAGCTTGGCCGGGTCGCTTGTGATATCGCTTGCGACCGGCGGCGATGCGGTGAGCGCCCCCGCCGGGGTTGGGGCGCTGACCGCAGCCGAGGCCGAGCCGGCGGCGGCGCCGCTGGTCCGATTTGCCGAGGCGCCGCCTGCGGGCACCGGTGACGGAGGCTTCGCCGCCGTCCGCGACTGGCTACAGCGTGCCGATCGCAGCTACCAAGAGGTCGTGGTCAAGAAGCTGAGCACCGGTAGCGCGCCGGGTCAAACGCCGGCCGTTGGGCAGCCAGCCATGGTCGTGGCGCAGGCGCAGACACCAACCATCACTCCGCCGGACAAGTCCGGCGGCGCGACCGTTACCGATGGTATTCTCGACTGGCTGAAGCGCTCGAGCGACACCTACCAGAAGGCGATCGTCAAGCGGCTGGCCGAACCGACGCCGACACTCGAGAGCCTGGAGGCGAAGGACAGGGCTGAGGCGGCGCGCAAGGCCGCTGACGCCCAGGCGGGCGAAATCGCCCAGCAGACAGGCAGGGAAGAATTGCGCGCTGCCCAGGCCAAGCGCGATGCTGAATTGAAGGCTGTGGAAGCGGCAAAGAAGATGGCCGAGGATGCGGCTACGAAGTCGGCGCCGGCGGCTGCAAAGAGCGAAGCCGATGCTGCGGCCCAGAGGGCGGCCGAGGACAAGCGGATCGCCGATGAGACCTTGAAGAAGCAGGCTGATCTCAAGGCGGCGGAGGACAAGCGTGCCGCCGAGGCGAAGGCGGCGGAGGCGAAGAAGGCCGCCGAAGAGACTGCCGCGAGCAAGGCAGCGGAGGACAAGCGTTTGGCCGACGAGGCTTCCAGGCGTGCTGCCGAGCTGAAAGCGGCGGAGGAAAAGCGTGCCGCCGAGGCGAAGGCGGCGGAGGCGAAGAAGGCCGCCGAAGAGACCGCCGCGAGCAAGGCAGCGGAGGATAAACGTTTGGCCGACGAGGCTTCCAGGCGTGCTGCCGAGCTGAAAGCGGTGGAAGCCAAGCAGGCCGCGGACGAGGCCGCGGCAATGGCGCGCGTAGCCGCGCAGGAAGCCACGCAACGGGCCGCTGCCGAAGCCAAGCGGGCAGCCGACATGGCACGCGAGGCAGAGCTGAAGCGCCTAGCCGAATTGAAGGCGGCAGAGGATACCCGTCGGGCCGCCGCCGATGCAGCCGGGGCTGCTGCCCAACAGACCGCGGCGCAACAGGCCGAGACTAGGCGCAAGGCTGCAGAACTTGCCGAGGCGGCATCAAGAGAAGCGGCAGCGCGGATCGCTGCATCTCGTGCCGCCGGCCAACAGGTCGAGCCACAGTTGCCAAGCGTATCGACGGGACGGCCGCAGGTTGCCGAACGGGCGAGGTCACGCCGGGCCGCACGCGCGGCATCCGCTGCAGCGCGCCGCCTGTCAATCGACACGAGTTCGCGCAGCGCGCTTGGTGCCGGCCGCTCTGTCGCAGCACCTGGCCGCCATCAAGCCGCATCCGAGGGCGCTGGCTGTCGCAACGCCGGACGCCGGATCAAGCCGCCCGGCTACTACGTGGTCAAGGCTGGCGACTCGCTGTGGGACATCGCCGATCTCCACTACGACAGCGGCGCGCGACTGCGGCTGATCGCGCGCGCCAACCGTAAGCTCGAAGATCCCGATCTGATCAAGCCCTGTCAGCGCCTCTTCATCCCCGTGGCCAAGCGGGGCTGAGAGCCGACCGCGCAAGGCGCGCCGGCTCCGGGCTTGCCCGTCCAGGTGTCTGTGTTATGCCACGGGCCATGACCAGCGATCCAAGGGATAGATGATGGCCGTCGTCGATACCGGCAAGCCGGGCCACGCAGCGGCGCGCACAGCCGCGTCTGCGGCGGTGAAGAAGCCCGCCGATCAATTGGCGGTGCTGCGCGGCCTGCTGCCGTTCATCTGGCCGCACGGCAGGCCCGACCTGCGCCTCAAGATGGTGTGGGCGTTCGCACTGCTGGTGTTGATCAAGGTGATCACGGTGGCGACGCCGGTGATCTACAAGGCGGCGACCGACTGGCTGATCGCCCACGTGCCGTCCGCCACGACTGCGGCAGGAAGCGCCATCGTCGTCGGCGCCATGCTGATCGTCGCCTACGGCATGGCCCGGATCATGATGGCGGTTTTCACCCAGGTGCGCGACGTGCTGTTCATGCACGTGGCGCTCAACGCCGTGCGCCAGCTCAACAACCGTACCTTCCAGCATCTGCATCGGCTGTCGCTGCGCTTCCATATCGAGCGGCGCACCGGCGGCCTCAACCGCGTCATCCAGCGCGGCACCCAGGCGGTCGAGCTGATCATCCGCATGGGCGCGCTCAATGCGGTGCCGACGGCGCTGGAGCTGGTCCTGCTCTCGGTCCTGCTGTGGTATTACTTCGGCGGCCTCATCGTGGTGATCGTGCTGGTGATGGTTGCCGCCTACATCTGGTTCTCGATCGTTGCCAGCGAGTGGCGCATCGGCATCCGCCGCGAGATGAACGACAGCGACACCGACGCCAACACCAAGGCCGTCGACAGCCTGCTCAACTTCGAGACCGTCAAGTACTTCGGCAACGAGGGCCACGAGGCCAGGCGGTTCGACGCTTCGATGCGGCGCTATGAGCAGGCGAGCCTCAAATCCTACTGGTCGCTCGGCGCCCTCAATGCCGGCCAGGCGGTGATCTTCACCATCGGCCTGACGCTCGCCATGATCCTCGCTGCCCGCGGCGTGGTTGCCGGCACGCACACCATCGGCGATTTCGTGATGATCAATGCGATGCTGATCCAGCTCTACATCCCGTTGAATTTCATGGGCATGATCTACCGCGAGATCAAGCAGGGTTTGGTCGACCTCGAGACCATGTTCACGCTGCTCGGCGAGAACCCAGAGATCGAGGACAAGCCCGGCGCGGTGCCGCTGCAAGTGAAAGGCGGGACGATTCGCTTCGCCAACGTCTCCTTCGCCTACGATCCGGTGCGGCCGATCCTGAAGAACGTGTCGTTCGAGGTGCCGGCCGGCCGGATGGTGGCGATCGTCGGGCCCTCGGGCGCCGGCAAGTCGACCATCAGCCGCATCCTGTTTCGCTTCTATGACATCACCGGCGGCCGCGTCACGATCGACGGCCAGGACATCACGCAAGTGACGCAGGCATCGCTGCGGGCTGCGATCGGCGTGGTGCCGCAGGACACGGTGCTGTTCAACGACACCATCCTCTACAACATCCGCTACGGCCGCGCCGAGGCGAGCGACGAGGAAGTGTACGAGGCAGCCAGGCTCGCCCAGATCGACGAATTCATCCGTTCGTTACCCGATGGCTACAAGGCGATGGTCGGCGAGCGCGGCCTCAAGCTGTCGGGTGGCGAGAAGCAGCGCGTCGCCATTGCCCGCACCATCCTCAAAGGCCCGCCGATCCTGATGCTCGACGAGGCGACGAGCGCCCTCGACAGCCACACCGAGAAGGAGATCCAGGACGCGCTCGACCGCGTGTCGCAGGGGCGCACCACCCTCGTCATCGCCCACCGGCTGTCGACCATCGTGCACGCCGACAACATCCTCGTGCTCGAGAAGGGCGTGCTGGTCGAGCAGGGCACCCACGCCGAGCTGATCGCCAAGGACGGGCTCTACGCCTCGCTGTGGAGCCGCCAGCGTCAGGCCGAGAAGGCGCGCGAGGAGCTTGCCCGCACGCTGGAAGAAGCCGAGAAGGCCGGCGCGCTCAGGCCGGCCGACAAGGTGATTTGAAGGCAGCCTTACGCCACCATCATGCCGTCGAGTGGCAGCTCGGGCCGTGCGCCCTTCACGAGATCGGCGGCGATACGAGCCGAGCCGATCGACATGGTCCAGCCGATATGGCCGTGGCCGGTGTTGAAGATCATGTTGCGAAAGAGCCCGGCGCCGAACAGCGGCGTGCCTTCCGGCGTCATCGGCCTCAGGCCCGCCCAATAGGACGGCTGTTCGTAGTCGGCGCCCTCGGGGAACAGATCCTTGATCGCGCCAAGCATGTGGCGGAAATCATCCGGCTTGAAGCTCTTGTCGTAGCCGGCGAATTCGGCGGTGGCAGTGACGCGCAAGCGGTCGCCCAGACGCGAGTAGGCGGTGAGGTTGTCCTCGTCGACGCCGCCGATCGCCGGCGGATTGTTGCGACCGCCGATCGGCACCGTCATCGAGTAGCCCTTGATCGGATAGATCGGCAGGCGAACGCCCAATTGCCGCGCGAGCTGCGGCCCGAACACGCCGAGACAGAACAGGTAGCTGTCGGCTGCGACCGGACCGGCTGAGGTGCGCACTGCCGTTACCCTGTCGCCGGCGGTGTCGAAGCCGATGACCTCGGTGTCATATTTGAACGTCACGCCGAATTTTTCGGCGATGTGCCGGGCGAGCCCTTGCGTGAAGACGCGGCAGTCGCCGCTTTCGTCGGACGGGCAGTAGATGGCGCCGGCGAGCTTGTGCTTTACCGGCGCCAACGCCGGGTCAATGTTTGCGGCCTCGTCGGCACTGATGGCCTTCAGCGCCAGACCTTCCTCGGTCAGGATCCGGGTGTTGCCGGCACCGGTCTCGAAGCTCTGCGGACTGCGATAGAGATAGAGCAGACCACCTTTGAGCGAATGATAGGACACGCCGGTTTCCGCCGCGACGTGTTGCAGACGGGCCTGGCTGTAGAGGCACAGCCGCACCTTGCGCTTGGTGTTGATGCGGGCGCGCTCGGCGGTGCAGTTGCGCAGGAACTGCAGCGACCAGCGCCATAACCGCGGATCGAGGCTCGGCTTGAAGCGCAGCGCCTGGCCTTCCTTGTAGAGCGATCTGAGCAGGATTCTCGGTGCCTTCGGCGACGCCCAGGTATAGGCATGGCCCGGCGAGAACAAGCCGGCGTTGGCGAAGCTGGTCTCGGCGGCGGCTTCCGGCAGGCGCTCGATGACGGTGACCTCGTGGCCGTCGCGGGCCAGCTCGTAGGCCGTGGTGACGCCGATCACGCCGGCGCCCAGCACTGCGATCTTCATCAGTCTTCCCCCGCTTGCCGGTGCAATCGAACGATGCAAAGTTGTCGGCGGCTAGAGTTCCCGGGGATTGTCCACGCCGTCAAGGAGGACAGCATGCTCTACGAGAAATTGCAGCTTGCGACCGATGCCGGACTGGGCGCCCGGGCGCGGCTCGGCATGCTGGTGCTGAAGACCGATCAGACGCTCGAATTCGAGGCGGCGCAGGTGATGCAGCGGGTCAAGGGCGCAGTCCTCCACCATGCGCGTCTCCACAACGATTTCGAGATCAACCGCGAAACGCTGATGGCGATGAAGCCGCGGCTCGCCGAGACCGCACGCCTGCTGCCGGTCGAGTGGGGGTTCAAGGCGATCGGCTACGGCTGCACATCAGGCGCAATGGTGATCGGCGAGGCGGTGGTCGAGCGCGAGATCCGCAGCGTCCATCCGGCGGCGGCGGTGACCAACCCCTTCACCGGCGGCATCGCCGGCCTTGCCGCGCTCGGCTGCCGTCGCATCGGCGTCCTGACGCCGTATGTGCGCGCCGTCAACGAAGGCGTGGCGGCGGCGCTGCGCGAGCGGGACCTGGAGGTCACGGCGTTCGCCTCCTACGAGGAGCCGGACGACAACCTCGTCGGCCGGATCGCGGTCGAGGCGATCATTCGGGCATCGGTCGCGCTTGCCGCGCAGGGCGACGTCGACGGCGTATTCGTATCCTGCACCAGTCTGCGCACCATCGATGCGATCCCGGCGATCGAGGCGGCGTCGGGCAAGCCCGCGACGTCGTCGAACCACGCCATGGTCTGGCACATGCTGCGACTGGCGGGAATCTCAGAGCCGATCGCCGGCCTTGGCCGACTATTCGAGCGCGGCATCGCGAATGCGCGGGTCGCCGCCGCGGAATAGGCGTAGGCTGCCGGCCATTATCGGTACGGCGCGTTATTTCACGAGCTGGGCTGCGATTGCAGGCGAGGGGCGTGCCTGACTGGTACCATTTGCCGGGGCCGCCGAAACCTTTTCGGGTTCACCATTGAGGCGATCGCTTCGACCCAGGAATGAAGCGCCCATTTCGATCGCGATGCCTTGATGCAGAATATCGCCGCTGACATTGGCGCCCGACTTCAATGTGACTTGCATGCAATGGATGGCGCCATCGACTTTGCCGAAGACGACGACGTTTTCGGCTTTGATATCGCCGATTATGCGGCCGTTCTTCCCGACGATGAGATTTTGGCATTCGATATTGCCGTTGAGCTCGCCATCGAATTGGGCTTTGCCTTTGCAGCTGATGTTTCCGGTGATCGTAAAATCGGAACTTATCGTCGAAGACGAAACCGTCCCGGCGTCGCCGTGCGCTGCCTGGTCGGATCGGCCTCGCTCCGATCTTCCGCGCTCCGGCGAAATTTTGCGAAAAAAGGCCTGAACGCGTCCGTCGTGGCCATTTGCAGCCCGCTGACTGTCGTCATGTTGGATCGTCAACTGTATGCCTCCGAATCTTTATTCGTAACGTGATTGGCGGAGCCAAACGTCACAGGAAAAATGCAAATCGGCACGGTAAGTCGCGCCCACGAACCGGCCTGCTCCTCGAACCATCGGGCATCCAGCGGCGAAGTAGCAATTGAAGATTGAAGTTGTGGTTATTGACGTTGGCCGATGTTGAGACCTGCGGCAGGACAACCTGGATTAGTGCGGCAGTCTGGCGCGTCGTCGATCACGGCCGCGAGTGCGCTGCAGCCTCGCCGGCGCCGTGCACACGATGACTGCGGCGGACTGTACAAGACCGCATGAGAAGATGCGCCGTGCCAGCCCCAAAAATAGCCGCATAACGTGGCCGGCCGCGACTGCCGATAGGGGGCCAACTCACTATGCAGATTAACCAAATTCCGGCCACAGACTTGCCATATTGCGATGAGCAGATAACAGAGCATCGCGGGGATGAGACTGAAACTAATCAGCTGACGCAATCGTTTCATGATTGCGGCGAGGCGGGGCGCGGTGTCTCGAGATCTCTACGAAATCCTCGGTCTTTCTGACCGGGCCGACGGCGCTGCGATCAAGGCTGCGTACCGCGCGCTGGCCAAGGAATTTCATCCCGATGTGAGCATCGGGGATCCTGCGGCGCAGCTGCGCTATATGGAAATCAAACGGGCCTACGAAATCCTGCGTGACGTGAAGGCCAGAACTGCCTACGACATGAACCGTGCACGTCGTCGCGACCGCGCGAAGGCCAAGTTGCGCGACCAGATTGCCGTCGGATCTGCGACGTTCATTCTAACCGTAAGCGTTGCTTTTGTCGCAATTTCGCCATTCATGAATTTCGCATCGCCTCTCCACGTCAACGGCGAAGCGGCGATGGCGCCGAGCTATGGCGGCGCAGCCCCCGGTGCGAATTTGCGACCGGAACTGGCAGGCCGTGACGCAGTCGACCGGTTGAAGATTGCGTCGGCACAGATGCCAACGGAAGGTTCGGCTATGCCGTCGGCGCAAACGCGCTTGGATTATCCGCAATTCGACCAGCTTGGCCTGCCGCATTCGGAGCAGGGAGCCGATCACGCTGCAATAGAGGCGGCAGCGGCGGGCAGCGCGCCAGCGGCAAGAGCAGATCAGTCTGAGCATATCCCGAATGCGGATGTTCCGCAGACACTGCGGCCGCCGACCCCGCCGGCGATGACTGTCGAGGTCGCGGCTGCACAGACAGTCCCGGCAGAAGGTGCGCCGACGACGGTTGCCAGTGCGGCGCAATGGGAGGGGGGCATCGACGACCAACCGCCGCCACTTGCTGGTTCGGAAGGCACGGCGATGCCAAGACGAGCGCTAGGCATCCGGGCGCGTTTTCAAAATGCGAATGCCGGATTTTCGCTCAGCTATCCAGCCGATGTATTCAAATTGGCCAGTGGTGACACTGAAAGCGGCGATCGGCTTCTGGTTTCCCGGGACGGCCGGGCCCTGTTGCGTATTTATTCGAGGCCGAACCGGGTGGTGAAGTCGGCAGAAGATTTCCGGCGATCGCTGATGAAGGAGCGCTACGCCGACGCAACCTTCGATGACACGGAAATGCACGAGTCCGGGTTTGCGCTTTCAGGTTCTGCCGGAGCCGAGAGGTTCTTCGAGCGCATAACGTTATCTTGTGATCGTCAAATGGTTCACGGATGGTTGCTCGTCTATCCAACCAATGAGCGAACCAACTACGACGCGATTATCGCCGAGATCGAAAGCAGCTATAGCGTTGGCCAGGGCGCGCCTTCGCGGTGCGGCGAAGCCGGGGCTGGACGCGCGCGTGCCAAATTGCGCGTGGGCCAGTCGAATTTCGCCAATGACAGAGACATTGCACGAATAGAATAGAGCCCGGCGCGGACCTTCGGCTGCGCTTTGCAGTCGCAATGTATGGCATGTGCAACACGTGGCGGGATTTCGTCCTTGCCCTCTTAACCTCGCTCTTACCGAAGTCTGCATAATGTGATGCCGCTCGCAGGGTGTTGGCCTGCGGGCGGAGGATTGTGCCGTGCGTACCGATTATCCCCACACCAATGCCGTCGCTACGCTCATAGCCGCGTGTCGCAGGCGTCTGCCGTGGGTTCTGTTTGCTGCCGGAGCGTGCGGTTGCGTCATCGCCGGTTGTGCCACGGAGACAGGCCAGCAGGACAGTGTCGCGCTCAACCCGAAGCCGACCATTCCATTGCCGCAGCAGACGTTGCTGACGCAGCAGCCAGAACCCAACTGCGTCGTCAAGATGTCGCAACTCCCCCGCGGCGAAGTCCGAGCTCAGGAGCATCGCTAAGGCATCCACCAGGGTCGCAAGTCTCGCGGTCGGCCAGGCCTCTGACGGCGCGATTGCGGCACAAGCCCAGCCGTCAACACCCGCAGTCGAGCCGCAGCAGCGTCCAGGCGTGGCCCAGTCGGATCCGAATGCCGGGCTCGGTCTGCGCATCAAGCTCGAGCACGAGCGCGACTGCTACCAGAGCGCCGAGGTCCGTGCCCGCGAGCGCTTGCGGCTGCTGCAGGCTGCGGTGAAAAAGACCATAATCGTCGTCAAGCGCATCGAGCGCGGCGATCGCTGATATTCGCCATGAGCAGTCCTGGCGCTTGGATTTCGGATCTCAACCGTGGTCGGCGGCCGATTTCGTGATAGCTGTCCAACTTCAATGCGACCGATGAAAACTCAAGACAAAAAAAGCCTATTATAACCAGTGGTCGGGGCGGCGGGATTCGAACTCGCGACTTCCTGCTCCCAAAGCAGGCGCTCTACCAGGCTGAGCTACGCCCCGATGTGTTGGATTTCATGACGGTCAGGCGGGTGCCATCCAACGACTGGCGGCCGCCTTGTATCACGTGGTGGCGGCTAATGAAAGCCGGGCTACAGCGTTGCCCGCAGCAGCGCCGCGCCGGCGCCCAGCGCCTGCAGCTTGCCGACCGCCACATCGCGCGGCAGCGGAGCCATGCCGCAGTTGGTGCAGCCCTGGACGCGCTCGGCATCGGCATGCTTCAGCGCTTCACGCAGCGTCGCGGCAACCGCCTCCGGTGTCTCGATGCGCGGTGTCGCGACATCGATGGCGCCGACCAGGATCACCTTGTCCGACAGCAGCTCGATCAGCGAGATCGGCACTTTCGAGCCGGCGCATTCGAGCGAAACCTGCTGGATCTTCGAACGGTTCAGCGCCGGGAATATCTCCTCGTACTGGCGCCATTGCGACCCCAGCGTCTCCTTCCATTTGAGGTTGGCCTCGATGCCGTAGCCGTAGCAGATATGCACCGCGGTCTTGCACTTGAGGCCGGCAGCGGCCGCCTCGAGCGCGGCGATGCCCCAGTCCTTGACGTCGTTCATGAAGACATTGAACGCCGGCTCGTCGAACTGGATGACATCGACGCCCAGCGCCTCGAGCTCGCGGGCCTCCTGGTTGAGGGCCTGGGCAAAGGCCATGGCCATGTCGGCGCGCCGGCCGTAGTGGGCGTCGGCGATGGTGTCGCAGATCGTCATCGGGCCGGGCAGGGTGAATTTGAGCTGACGCGTGGTGTGGGCGCGCATGAAGCCGGCGTCAGCCGCATGCACCGGCCCCTTGCGCACGACCGGAGCAGTCACCGTCGGCACCTCGACGACATAGCGGTTGTCGCGGATGCCCATCTTGGTTTTCTTTTGCCAGTCGATGCCGCCGAGCTGCTCCAGGAAACCATGCACGAAATGGATGCGGAACTGCTCGCCATCGGAGACGATGTCGATGCCGGCGTCTTCCTGGATCTTGAGCCAGAGCAGCGCCGCATCTTCCTGTGCGGAGCGCCGCTCGGCACCGCTCGCGCGCCATTGCCCCCAAAGCTTTTCGGGCTCGGCGAGCCAGCCGGGCTTTGGCAGGCTCCCCGCCAGCGTCGTCGGTATCAGCTTGGCGCGACCCATTTCTTCCTCCCGGTTCCTGCGCCATAGTCGCACCGGCGCCGGTGGCAGGCAAGCGTGCCGGCCGCCAGGTCGGCGCTACTTCGGCTGGTTGCCGAACGTCTGGTGCAGCACCTTGTCACCGGGCTTGAGGCCGTACTTCGCCGCCGCCCCGGCGGCCAGCTCCAGCACCGCCGCGACCGGGCCGTTCGAGGCGATCACCCGCTCCGACATCGGCTCGGTGTTGGCCTCGATGCGATGCACCGTGCCGTCGGCGCGGATGAACACCATGTCGAGCGAGGCGTAGGTATTCTTCATCCACATCGTGATCTCTTGCGGCTTGCCGTAGGGAAACAGCATGCCGGTGTGCTCCGGAATCTTCGGCCGGAACATCAGGCCGCGGGATTTCTCCTCCAGCGTCTCAGCCACCTCGATGGCGATCGATTGGCGGCCAGCACTCGTCTCCAGCAGCAGCGTCTCGCGGCGCATTTCGGCCTCGGCGGAATCGCCCGCACAGATGAGCGGAACCAGAAGGGCAAACAAAAGCAGGACCGCCCAACGGGCGGCCCTGCTCGACTTGATGGATCGATCGCGAATGGTCATCCGCGATTGATAGTCGCCTCAGTGCTGCGAAGGCAAGCCCGAGGGCAGGCCATCGGGTCGCATCTCGGCGGCCATGCAGCCTTTCGAGCCGTGGCCCCAGCGGACCTGGACGATCTGGCCCGGGCGCAGCTCGGTGAAACCGAACCGGCGCAGCGTCTCCATGTGCACGAAAACATCCGGCGTGCCCTCGCCGCGGGTGAGGAAGCCGAAGCCCCTGACCCTATTGAACCACTTCACCATCGCTCGTTCCCAGTCGCTCTCGGGCGTGACGACGACGTGGGTGCGCTGCGGCAGCTGCGACGGATGAATCGCCGTGCTGTCGTCGAGGCTGAGAATGCGGAAGGCCTGCAGGCCCTTCGGCCGGCGCAGGACCTGCGCATGAACCCGCGCACCCTCGTAGGCTGTCTGATGACCGCCCGCACGCAGGCAGGTCACATGCAGCAGCACATCGGGTAAGCCGTTATCTGGAACGATGAACCCGTAACCCTTTGATGCATCGAACCATTTAATGGCTCCCGCGATCTCAAAAACTTCGAGACCTTCCGCGCTGCGCGCGCTGTTGACCTCGGCTAGAAGGGTCGGATCGACCCCCGTGAGATCGCCCAGCTTGTCTTCTCTCATCGAGACATACCCCCGCATACTTGCTACCGTTTGCATTACTGACCTCTACCGCTGCAGTGCCGCATGAAATCGCGGCGGCCTGGCCGGCTACCCCCTCAAAACGTTACCGCCGTCGACCCCTCTTGGGCGGTGTCATCCGAGAAGTGACGGGAACATACTAGCTTGGTTAATGTGCGCTAGGACATTTTGGACCCAGTAGTCTGAGGAACCGGAGTGGCCGCGCTGAGTATAACGCTGCGAATACGCCATAAACTATTGAAAAAGAATATAAAAACGAGGATCCAAATCTCCTGTGGGTGGGCTCGACCAAGGGTCCAAATTGCCGTTGAGGATGTTTACGGGGATGACGTTTGTGGCCAAATCCGGCGTCTGGAACGGCCCACTGATTCGTTCGAATCAGTGGGCTTGATCGGATCACGGAGGGAAACTGCGTGGTGTGGCCAAGGACTGCTTCATGCACGGCTTATCCCCAGCACCTGTGGCAGACTGTCGCGGGGCGGGAATAAATTTCGAGTGCATTTCTCGATGGGATATTGCAGCGCACTTCGACCGATCTCGCGTTTGCCCTTGTTCGCTGCCGAGCCGCGGCGTATCACCCAGCTTGAAACTTGGATTTGCCGCCCTGGGAGGCCCCATGCGCTACCTTCATACCATGGTTCGGATCGCCAACGTCGAGCAGAGCCTGGAGTTCTACTGCAAGAAGCTCGGGATGGAGGAAGTGCGCCGCTACGATAGCGAGGCCGGGCGCTTCACCAACATTTTCCTCGCCGCGCCCGAGGACAAGGCGCGCGGTACCTCCGAGAAGGCGCCGCTGCTCGAGCTGACCTACAACTGGGACCCGGAAGTCTACACCGGCGGCCGCAACTTCGGTCACCTGGCGTTCGAGGTCGACGACATCTACACCACCTGCGACCGGCTGATGAAGGCCGGCGTCACCATTAATCGGCCGCCGCGCGATGGCCGCATGGCGTTCGTGCGCTCGCCCGACAACGTTTCGATCGAGCTGCTGCAGAAGGGCGAGGCGAAGCCCAAGGCCGAGCCGTGGGCCTCAATGGCCAATACCGGCGTCTGGTAGCAGCGTCGGCGAAGGAAGGCAGGCAGAATGGCCAGTGAAGCCGAAAATCCGCCGGCCGGGGCCGGCGGCCACAAGATCACGCCCAAGGACGTCGCTGCGGCAACCGCCATCGGCAGTGCGACGCGGCTTGGCATCGGCCGTCACAAAGCCCGTTCCGGCGAGGCGGCCGGCGCGGCCACGGCCGCTCCACCGCGCCGCTCGGCCGACCGGGCGAGCCTGATGACGGCACTACTCGTCGTCGGCATCATGGTCGGCATGCTGGCGGTGATGATCGTGTTCAGCCGGTGAGTGCCACCGCGGACTGGCACGGCGGCGGTGATCGGCGGCGGGCCCGGCCGGTCTGATGGCGGCCGAGGTGTTGGCCCGGGCCGGCCTCGCGGTGTACGATCTACGACCAGATGCCGGCGCTCGGCCGCAAGTTCCTGATGGCCGGTCGTGGCGGCCTGAACCTGACCCACAGCGAGCCGCTGCCGCAGTTCCTGCAGCGTTACGGTGCTGCCCGACCGCATCTCGATCGGCTGGTCGCAGCGTTTCCGCCGCAGGCGCTGCGGGAGTGGGCAGAAGGGCTCGGACAGGTGACTTTCGAAGGCACCAGTGGCCGGGTGTTTCCGAAAAGCATGAAGGCGTCGCCGCTGCTGCGCGCATGGCTGCGGCGTCTGGCCGAGCTCGGCGTCGTCGTCCATCCTCGCCATCGCTGGACCGGCTGGGACGATACCGGGGCACTGGTAATGGAGCAGGGCACGGACGGCGCCGCGATCCGGGTCGCCGCCGACGTGACGATCCTGGCACTTGGCGGCGCGAGTTGGCCGCGGCTCGGCTCGGACGGCGGCTGGGTCGAACCGCTGCAGCGGGCAGGCGTCGCCGTGGCGCCGCTCGAGCCGGCCAATGCCGGGGTCAAGATCGGCTGGTCGCAGGTGTTCCGGCAACGCTTCGAGGGCAGCCCGGTAAAACGGCTGGCGATCTCCTGCGAGGCCAGGACGCAGCTTGGCGAGGCAATCGTCACCCGCGATGGCCTTGAAGGTGGCGCGGTCTACGCGCTTGGGCGGCCGATCCGGGAAGCCCTCGCACGCGACGGCGTGGCCCGGCTGACGGTCGATGTCCGGCCAAGTTTCACCCTGGCGGAACTGACCCGCAAGCTCAGCGGCCCACGCAACAAGCAATCGACCGCGACTTTCCTGCGCAAGGCGGCTGGCATGGCGCCAGTCGCAATCGGCTTGGCCCGCGAGGGCGCAGGCGGCTCGCTACCGGGCGATCCGGCGGCGCTCGCACAGCTGATCAAGGCGATCCCACTTGCGGTCACCGCCATGGCGGGCCTCGCCCGGGCGATCTCGACGGCAGGCGGGGTACGGTTCGATGCCGTCGACGAAGGACTGATGCTGCAGGCGCGCCCCGGCGTGTTCGTCGCCGGCGAGATGCTCGACTGGGAGGCGCCGACCGGCGGCTATCTGCTGCAGGCAACGATCGCGACAGCGGTGCATGCCGCCCGCAGCGCACTCGCCTGGCGCGCCCGGCAGCAAGTCCGGTAGGTCGAAGTGCGACGATGCTGCCCTTGATCTTTCGCGAGCAGGGCGACAACGTTCCGCCTCACATGAGCAACGAATTGACCCATGAGCAATCCAAGTCGGCGCAAGTGCGCGCCTCCGCTGCCGGCCGGGTGCCGGTCACGGCTGGCTTCAGCTGATCCCGACAGTCTTTGCAGCATGAGTTTTGCCCGGGCCGAATTCGGCGCTCGATCGTCAGTGCGACTGCGAGCCGCAGATCAGAAAGGTCATTCGCCATGTTGCGCGCCTTGAGCCATATCCTAGCGATGCTTGCCGCGGTAGCTTTGTCGCCGCTCCCGGCGGCAGCGCAGGCCAACAGTTACAGGATCGGCGAACTCAAGATCGACGATGCGTGGCTGCGCATGCCGCCGCCCGCCGCCAAGGTCGCCGGCGGCTTCATGACGATCACCAACACCGGCGCCGCGGCCGATCGGCTGATCGGCGGCTCGGCCGTCAACGCCGGGCGCTTCGAGGTGCACGAGATGGCGGTGACCGACGGCGTGATGCGCATGCGCCCGCTGCAGGCGGGACTCGAGATCAAGCCGGGCGAGACGGTGACGCTGAGACCCGGCTCGTACCACGTGATGTTGATCGATCTGCAGGCGGCGCCGGAAGCGGGCAAGCCGCTCAAAGGCACGCTGGTGTTCGAGAAGGCCGGCACGGTCGAGATCGAATACAAGGTCGAGCCGGCCGGAGCGAGGGCGTCCGGTAACGGCGGTTCGGGCTCCGGTTCGGGATCGGGATCGGGCGCGCCGGCGGCCAAGGGTTCTGGTTCCGGTTCCGGATCTGGTTCTGTCTGGAGCGGGATCTGGTTCGGGTTCGGGAGCCGGCAAGAATGCCAACTAGCAGTGCTTTGCGGCGGGTCAGGACCGCGGCATGGATCGCGGTTGCCATCAGCCTTACTGCGGGTGGGCTCTTTTTTCTCACCCAGCGCGCGCCCCAAATCCAGAAGGCGATCGGCGGCGCGGCCCTCATCGGCGGACCGTTCCAGCTGACGACCCACGACGGCCGGCCGTTCAGCGAGCGCGATCTTGCCGGCCGACCGTACGCGATCTTCTTCGGCTATACGCATTGCCCGGACGTCTGCCCGACCACGCTGCTCGACATGAGCAATCGGCTGGAAGAACTGAAGGCCGACGGCGACAAGCTGCGGATGATCTTCGTCACCGTCGATCCCGGGCGCGACACCCAGGCCTATCTCGCCGAATACATGAAGTCGTTCGACAAGCGCATTGTCGGGCTCACCGGCACGCCGGCGCAGGTTGCCGCGATCGCCAAGGGCTACCGCATCATTTACGAGAAGGTCCCCGGCACCGGCGGCGACTACACCATGAACCACACCGCCACCGTCTACCTGTTCGACGCCAACGGCAATTTCGCCGCGACCCTCGCCTACCAGGAAAGCGAGCAGAACCAGCGCACGAAACTGAAACGGCTGGTCGGCGGGTAGGGGAGGGGTGGCCGAATACGATGTTATCGGATGATATGCCGGCACGTAATAATCGCGCTACTATCGCTCTCCAGCCACCAAATTGTTCGCGCCCTGCCTAGCCGCGCGGTAATTCGCCGGGCGGCTTCGATGGCCAGACGTACCTGGCGTCGAGACTTCCGCTAAACTATCATCCCAACGGCACCACGCCACGGTGCTGGTCGGCAGTGCAGATGGACACTCGTCCACGTCGGAGCGAACACTGGTGCAAGCGACAGCCAAATCCGCGATCCTCCCACGCCAGAAGCTTGCAATCCTTGCTGCTGATGTGGTCGACTACTCCAGACTGACCGAAGCCGCCGAAGATGAGACGCACATGCGTTTGCGCGCACTGCGGGTTGAACTCGTGGATCCGTGTGTAGTCTCCTATCGCGGCCAGATCGTCAAGAATACCGGGGACGGGTTCATTGCCTCGTTCGACAGTTGCGTAGACGCGGTGCGCTGCTCCATCGAAATCCAAAATGAAAACGAGATAATTGAACAATCGCGGAGTGCCAACCGCAGAATCCGGTTTCGAATGGGGTTGAACGTCGGTGATGTTATCGTCGAGCCGGGCGACGTCTTCGGGACGACGGTCAATGTCGCGGTTCGTCTGGAACAATGCGCGCCCGCCGGCGGAATCGTTGTCTCAGCGACACTGCGCGACTTGGCTGGCCCGCGCATCGAAGTGCCGCTCGACGATCTGGGTTCGCTCCGCTTGAAGAATATCTCGCGCGGGGTGCGCGCTTACTCGCTGCGCCTTCCGAGCATTGACGACAGTGTGACGACTGTCGCACGCCGGCGCACAGGCCGGCGCGCCAAAATACCGGGAATCGCTGTACTGCCGTTTCGGACGACGAGAGGGAACCGGAACGAGGCCTACTTCGGCGAAGGCATGGTTGACGACATCATCGTGGCGTTGTCCAGCATCCGCGGCCTCATGGTCATCGCACGTACGTCCGCGCTCGCATACCGGACCGGATCGATTGATCCGCAGATGGTCGGTCAGGCGCTTGGGGTGCGTTACGTGCTGAGCGGCAGCGTTCGCAGAAGCAAAGGGCAGATCCGCATCAGTTCTGAACTCATTGATATTCAGACGAATTCGTTGATTTGGGCCGATCGGTACGACGGCGCACCGCATGAGCTCTTCGATCTGCAGGAACGCATTGCGACGCGCATCGTATGGAGCATCGCCCCACAGGTGCGAGAGGCAGAGTTGAAGAGGGCAATCCGCAAGCGGCCTGAGAACATGAACGCGTACGATCTCGTGTTGCAAGCGATCGATCTGATTTATCGGATGAACTTCACCGACTTCTCTCGTGCCGGGGAACTCCTTCATCAGGCGATCGTGGCAGATGACAGTTATGCGGTCGCCTATGCTTATGCCGCGCTCTGGCAAGTTCATCGCATCATGCAGGGCTGGACCAACACTCCTGAATCGGACGTGCTGGAAGCAGCGCGACTGGCCGCCGCCGCTGTCAAACACGATCCTGCCGACGGGTTCGCGCTTGCCGTCGAGGGCCACACGAAAGCGATACTATTTCGAGAGTACAACGCGGCCAAAGAAACCTTCGAGCGCGCGCTCGTTGCTGCGCCAGGCAATGCGATGGCATGGGCACTCAGCAGCGGGGTCTACTCGTACACAGGCGACGGCCGCGCAGCGCTTGATCGGGCTGAACGCGGACTGCGGCTGTCGCCGGTAGACACGCAGGCCTTTTTCTACCTCTCGTTCCTCGCGCTGGCACACTACGTGAACGAAAGTTACGATGAAGCGGTGATCTGGGGGCGCAAGAGCATCAGTGTCAATCCTCGGCTCTGTGCAAGCCTGCGGTGGCTTGTGGGGAGCCTGGTCGCGCTCGATCGTGTCGACGAGGCACGCTATTTTGGACGGGCCCTGATCGAGGTCCAACCGCAGTTTCGACTGTCGACTTACGTACGTTCGTGTCCACTGAATGATGACTTACGAATTAAGTTCCTGGATCGGCTGCGTATTGCCGGGCTCCCAGAATAAGGGGCTCGCACTGACCGTACCTTACAACCCAAAGTTCAGTTGATTTGTAGGGCTAGTTGTGTACGTTTATAGTTTTAGAAGAGCCCGTAGCGGGCCACCCGTTCACGTAACTGACATGAGCGTTCCATCGGCTTCACATTGATGAGTTTGCGCCTTGGTGCGGACGGGAAGTGTTGGAAATCTGTAATATTAACAAAGGAGATTTGTTTATGAGTGGAACGCTCGGCAGCGGCTGGTTCGGCAGTGGTTGGTTCGGTAGTGGCTGGTCCGATGGCTTGGGCAGCGGCTGGACCGGTGGTGGAGGCGGCGGCACCATGCCAGTCTTTGCGATGCGCGCCGATCGGCCGCTCGCCGACGTAGTGGTCGGACCTCACAATCTCAATGCCAAGTTTCCCCAGCAAGCCTGGGATGCCGACTTGCTGGCCCTGACCGTCATGCCCGAGTTTCTCGTCCAAAAGAACGCTCAGGGCAAGGACTGGCAGGCTGCCACCATCGCTGCATTGCCCGGACCCACGTCACCGATTACGCCCAACATGATCCAGGACATGATCATGAAGGCGGTCACCGAACGGCCCGAGGCGATGGGCGAGATCGTGCAGGAGCACAGCAACTTCCAGGCGAGATACCTGCAGTTGCTCAGCATGAGCAGCCAATCCCATCCGTATACCTTCCTGCTGATGAAACTCGCTGCCCGGGTCGGCGAGTTCGCGATGATCAGCTTGAAGCGCCTCGAGGCACCTTGGGACCTTCGAACGCGGCCGCGTCCTTCACAGGTGTGCCCTACGCTGTTTCCGGCCTTGCCGGTGCCCGGCCACTCGACGTATCCCGCTGGCCATGCGCTGATTGCCTGGCTGACCACGGAAACCCTCAAGGATATCGCGGTACTAAAAGTCGGCGCCTACGCAATGTCGCTCGACGCCCTCGCCAAACGGGTCGGAGATAACCGCGTGTTCGCCGGCCTGCATTTCCAAGAGGATGTCGACCACGGAAAAATAGCCGGCGTGGAAATCCATAAATTCCTCAATCCATGTGCATTCTACCAGGATACGCTTGCGAAAGCGCAACTGGAGTGGCCTTGAAGGAGACCAGTTTCGCCAATACGCTACTCTCCGTCTAAATTTCCCGGTGCTAGGAAACGGCCATGGTTGTGCCAGAACTTCCCGATGGCTACATACGCGTCCTCGTGGAGCTCCCGAAGGATCAATTCCTTGTCGAGGCGTCGAGAGACTGGCTCGAAGGCCGCGACCCGACCGCAAACATGCAGTCATATGCTCGCCAAGCCTCGCTAGGCGCTCTTGAAATCGATCACGGCTACGGTGCGGTGCCGATCGGCGCTGGCGGCAGGTCCGGCACCGAAGTGACTATCGATGATTTGAGGCCTGACAATTCAGACCATTTTCTTGTCCGAGCCTTCATCAAGGCGGGCATTAACACGAAAGGTTCTCCACCGCTCGAAGGGAAATTTCTGATCCACGCGGATCCGGCAATTGCTGGAATGCTGACCTGCGGCAACACTCAAGCCGTGGGCAAGACCATAGATGTGCAAACCAGGCTTCGCAGCGAACAACTCAACCGCGCCGGCTACGACGGCTCGCGGGTTGCCATCGCCATCGTCGACACTGGAATTTATCTCAATCGTATCACGACGCTCCTTGGCGATCTGACACCTGGGACCGCTCCGGCTCACGACGCAGCAGATTCTTGGACACCGCGGACTGTTGCGACCGAGGCATTCAAGCACGCCCTCGGCCATGGCTCGATGTGCGCCTATGACGCTCTCATCGCAGCACCAAAAGCCACGCTGCTCGATATTGCAATGTTGCTCGATCGGGCGCCGGGGGACCATGGAGTTCCAGGCACGGTATCCGCAGCCATCAAGGCATACCTGTACCTCGCCAACATATGGCTACGCTGGCTTGCAATGGGCGCGGCCAGGCCGTACGACGCGCTCGTCGTCAGCAACAGTTGGGGCATCTACCATCCGAGTTTGGAGCCCGCAAGCACTGCCATTCGCTTCATAGACAACCCAAATCATGCGTTCAGGCGCTATTTTGTACGACCGCTGTCACTGGCCGGCATCGACATTCTTTTTGCCAGCAACAACTGCGGATCAGAATGTCCATCCGCAACGTGCCTGAGTAAGACAACCGGCATGATCATGGGCGCAAATGCCTACGAGGAAGTGCTCACGATCGGTGGCTGCGACACCAACAACGATCGCGTCGGCTACTCCTCGCAAGGGCCATCGATTGCGGGGATGTACCCAAACAAGCCCGATCTCACGGCGTACACGCATTTCCTGGGATCGAAGACCGCTCGAATTTGGGCGCCGGATACGGGCGTATCAGCGGCTTGCCCTGTTGCCGCCGGATGCGTCGCAGCACTTCGGACCGGATTGCCGCCAACAACGACGAGGCCGCGAATATTGTTCGATGCACTCAGGGCGACAGCAACCACAGGCAACGGCAGCACGACACCTGGCGGCGTGTGGAACGAAGACTATGGATGCGGAATCATCAACCCGGTTGATGCAGCCCTGAGTTTGGGCCTCAGCGTCTGAGCTGCCCCATCTCCGTCTTGGTCCCAGCCTCCCAAATGGTGAGGTGCTTTGTTCAGCTCACAGCATTGCACGCGAGCACCGAGTCCGGTTGCGGCCGAGAGCCCACTAGCGAGAATCGGGCGCGCCGGAGATGCCGGCCTTGAATGTGTCAACTTCGGCGCGCAGAAACATAAGCCAGAGTGGATCACATCCCCGTCGCCACCGGCGTGCCGGCGTCCTCCAGGCCCCACTCGCTCCACGAGCCGTCGTAGACGGCTGCATCCGATTGGCCGAGCCTGGCGAGGGCGAGTGCGATCACGCCGGCGGTGACGCCCGAGCCGCAGGTGGCGACGACGGGCTTTGCCGGATCGACGCCGGCGGCCTTGAAGGCGGCGGCGAGCTCGGCCTCGCTCTTCATCGTGCCGTCGGCATTGAGCAGCGTGCCGAACGGCACGCTCTTCGAACTTGGAATATGTCCCGAGCGCAAGCCGGCGCGCGGCTCGGGCGCGGTGCCGGCAAAGCGGGCGCTAGCGCGGGCGTCGACGATCTGCACCGCGGCCGAGCCGATCAGGCCCTTGACGTCGTCCTTGTCGCGCACGAGTTCGCCGTGGAAGCGGGCGGTGAAATGCCGCGGCGTGCGCAGCTGCGTCACCTCGTCGGTGACGGGACGCCCTTCCGCCTTCCATTTCTTCAGGCCGCCGTCGAGCACGGCGACATCGGGGTGGCCCATGACGCGGAACATCCACCACACACGCGCCGCCGAATAGAGCCCCTCGCTGTCGTAGGCGATGATCCGCATGCCGTCGCCGATGCCCATCTTGCGCATTCGACTGGCGAACTTGGCCGGCGACGGCAGCATGTGCGGCAGCGGCGATTTCTCGTCGGCGATATCGTTGATGTCGAAGAACATGGCGCCGGGGATGTGCTCGGCCTTGTATTCGGCATAGGCGTCGCGCTTGGCGGTCGGCAGGTGCATCGAGCCGTCGAGGATGATCAGATCGGGCGCATCAAGGTGCGCGGCGAGCCAGGAGGTCTCCACCAGAAATTTCGAGCCGATCTCGGTCATCGCAGGTCCTCACAGATGTTGGCGCCGCTTCAGGCGAAAGCAACGCGGATGCGCCGGTTGAGCTTGCCCTTTTTCTCGATCTTCGTCACCGCGAGGCGGCCGATCTCGGATGTGTTTTGCACATGCGTGCCGCCGCAGGGCTGGCGGTCGATGGCGCCGTCCGGGCCGATCAGCACCAGGCGGACCCGGCCCGAGCCCATCGGCGGCTTGACCGCCATCGTGCGCACCAGGCCGGGATTGGCCTCGAGTTCGGCATCGCTGATCCATTGCTCGGCCACGCCGTGGTTGCCGGCAATCAGCGCATTCAATGCTTCAGTAAGCCGGTCCTTGTCGACGGCGTCGGCGTCGGTGATGTCGAAGTCGAGCCGGCCCTCGTCGGCGCCGATCTGGCCGCCGGTGACGGGGAACTTCACGATGGCGCACAGCAGATGCAACCCGGTGTGCATGCGCATCAGTTTGTGCCGGTTGGCCCAGTCGAGGCTGGCCGTGGCGACGGTGCCGGCAGCAGGTGTGGCCGCAAGCGGCGCCGCCGGCACATGCACGATCGTTTCCTTGTCGGCATCGTAGACGGCGGTTGCGATCTCGATCGGTGCGTGGCCCGCGATCTCGAGGACGCCCTTGTCGCCCGGCTGGCCGCCGGCTGCGGCATAGAACACGGTGCGGTCGAGAATGATGCCGCCGCGATCGGTGACGCCCAGAATGCGGGCCTCGCAGTCACGGGCGTAGGCGTCGGCGCGGTAGAGCTTTTCGGTCATTATCTCAATTCACCCAATGTTTCGACCTTTGCAGTGTAGGGTGGATTGGCGACTTCGCGTAATCCGCCATCGTGCCGCCTGTTCGGACGCGGCGGATTACGCTTCGCTAATCCGCCCTACGGAACCGCTTCGAATGCGGTCGGTATGTCGGCGCGAGGCTTTACCAGCCACGGCGGCACCGGCAAGTTCTTCGACGCCATGAAGGCGGGGTTGAACAGCTTCGATTGGTAGCGGGTGCCGTAGTCGCACAGGATCGTCACGATGGTGTGGCCCGGTCCGAGCTCGCGGGCAAGGCGAACGGCGCCGGCGATGTTGACGCCCGACGAGGCGCCGAGGCACAGGCCCTCCTCCATCACCAGCCGGTAGACGATCTCGACCGCCTCGGCGTCTTCGATACGGTAGGAGCGGTCGACGACGGCGCCCTCGAGATTGGCGGTGATGCGGCCCTGGCCGATGCCCTCGGTGATCGAGGAGCCTTCGGCCTTGAGTTCCCCCGTCGTGTAATAGCTGTGCAGCGCCGCACCCGGCGGATCGGCGAGTGCGATCTGGACGCCGGGCTTGCGCGCCTTCAACCCCATCGACACGCCGGCCAGTGTGCCGCCGGAGCCGACGGCACAACAAAAGCCGTCGATACGGCCGCCGGTCTGTTCCCAGATCTCGGGCGCGGTGGTCTCGATATGGGCCTGGCGGTTGGCGACGTTGTCGAACTGGTTGGCCCAGATCGCGCCGTCGGGCGATGATCGGTTCAGTGCCTCGGCCAGGCGGCCGGAGTACTTCACGTAGTTGTTGGGGTTCTTGTAGGGCACCGCCGGCACTTCGACGAGGGTGGCGCCGAGCAGTCGGAGCGCGTCCTTCTTCTCCGCCGACTGGGTATCGGGGATCACGATCACTGATTTGTAGCCGAGAGCTGCGCCGATCACGGTGAGGCCGATGCCGGTGTTGCCTGCGGTGCCTTCGACGATCGTGCCGCCAGGTTTCAACGTGCCGCGGCGCACCGCATCCTCGATGATGAAGAGTGCCGCGCGATCCTTGACCGACTGGCCAGGGTTCATGAACTCGGCTTTGCCGAGGATCTCGCAGCCGGTCTCGGCTGAGGCGCGCCGCAGGCGGATCAGGGGGGTGCGGCCGACGGCACGGGCAATGGTCTCGGCGGTGAACACGGGATTGGGCCTCCAGGGCAGGTTTCTTCGCATACGTCCGGTTTCGCTACGGCGCTTAACCCCGGCTTAACTGCCCCGGCGCATAGTCCCTGTGCAACCTGAAGGCAGCAGGCGTTCTCGATGGAAGTGCCTGTATCACGAGGATGACACACATGACACTCCACTTGAAGACCGGTCTTGCCTTGGGCGCCCTCGCGGCTGTGGCAGCCATTTCCGCGCCTGCCCTTGCCGCCGATCTCGGTGGCTACCGCGGTGGCTCGTTGAAGGATGGCGGTTATGGCGGGCCGATGCCGAGCGCGGTCAGCAACTGCTATTTCCGCGCCGATGCAGGCTATTCCTGGTCGCGTGACCCGAAGATGAAGTTCCCGGTCGACAACACCGCGTTCAATTTGGCGAACGCGACCAGCTTCGCCAGCGGCAGCGATGTCAGCGGTGAATCGATGGAAAATACCTGGCTGGCTGAAGGCGGCTTCGGCTGCGGCTCGGGCTCGAACGGCGTGCGCGCGGAACTGATGCTCGGCTATCACGGCGAGCGCAAGATCGACGGCGAGCCGCTCTATTATGCTGGCCCGGCAGCGGGTCCCGCGTACGCGGTGAACGTCGATCCGGCCCACACCAGCGTCAAGACCTACACGGCGATGGCCAATTTCTACAAGGATTTCGGCCGCTTCGGCAACGTCACCCCGTACGTCGGCGCCGGTGTCGGCATCGCCTACAACCAGATGGGCGAGACCTACTTCACCGGCAATCCGAACCTCACCAACAGGATCGCCGGCGACAACGACATCGCGCTCGCCTGGGCGCTGATGGCCGGCATCGGCTACCAGATCTCCGATCGCGCCATCCTCGACGTCGGCTACCGCTACCTCGACATGGGCAAGATCTCCTCGCAGCGCCACGACAATGCCGGCTTCATCAACCCGCGCGTGACCGTCGACGACCTCGCCGCCCACGAGTTCAAGGTCGGCCTGCGCTACCACCTCGGTGGCGACTGCTGCGCCCAGCCGGCCTATGCGCCGATGAAGTAGCCATTGGCTCCCTCCGGGACGCGATTGACAGCAAAGGGCCGGTTCCCGTCATGGGTACCGGCCCTTGGCGCTGTTACGGCATCTGGCGAGGTTCTTGCGATGGCTGGTCCACGGCGAAGACCGTGAACCAATTCGCAAAGGATTGTGCCGCAATGGGACGCTTTACCCTCATCTTGTTTGCAATCTGGGGGACATTTGCCTGGCTGCAGATGTCGGAACTGGATAGTCGGACGTTCTTCTGGGCGGCATTGCTGCCGGCCACCTATTTCGTCGGGATGCTGCTGCTCAGGGATCGCGAGCAGCGCTGAGCCGGGTCAGGCGCCGATCTTGCCGTGCCACCACTTGCCGGCGAGCACGACGCCTTCCGACACGATCTTCTGGCGGCCCTCCATGTGCTCGCCCATGACGTCGACGTAGTCGAACTTGCCTTCCTTGATTTTCAGGACGGTTGCGTCGCCGACGGCACCGGCCTTGAGCGTGCCGAGCTCGGGCCGTTTCAGCGCGATCGCGCAGTTGATCGTGCTCTCTTTGATGACTTCCTGCAGCGGCATGCCCATGCACAGGAACTTCGACATCGTGGTGACCTGGTCGAAGGCCGGGCCGTCGATGCACAGCACATGCACGTCCGACGAGATGGTGTCGGGATAGAACCCGTTGGCCAGCATCGCGCGCGCGGTCTTGAAGGCGAACGAACCGGCGCCGTGGCCGATATCGAACAGCACGCCGCGCTTGCGCGCTGCCAGCACCGCGGACTTGACCGTGCCCTGGGCGGTGCACGGGGCGTTCGGGAACGGGCGGAACGCATGCGTCAGTACGTCGCCCGGCCGCAGCATGTCGAGGACATCCTCGTAGGACGGCGGCGGATGGTCGATGTGCGCCATCACCGGCATGCCGACCTCTTCCGCCACCTGCAGCGCGATGTTGAGGGGCGCGGCACCCTGGTCGCCCGACGAATGCCGGCCGACGCGCACCTTGATGCCGACGATCACGTCGCGATTGGCGTTTGCCACTTCGGCCGCCTCGCGCGGCGCCATCAGCTCCATGTTCTTGCTCTCGCCGACCATGATCGTCTTGGAGAAGCCGAAGATGCCGGCGAACGACACGTGCAGGTAGGCGAGGATGCGCGCCTCGGAACGCTCGATCACATGGCGGCGGAAGCCGGCGAAGTTGCCGGGGCCGGCGCTGCCGGTGTCGATCGAGGTGGTGACGCCCGACTTGCGGCAGAACTCGTCGGCATCGATTCCGAGCGAGGTGCCGCCCCAATAGACGTGCGTATGCAGGTCGATCAGGCCCGGCGTCACGACGTAGCCCTTGACGTCGCGGATTTCGGTCTTGGGACCCGACTTCAAGGACTTGCCGACGCCGGCAGCCTTGCCGTCCTTGAAACCGACGTCCATGACAGCGTCGATGTTCTGCGACGGGTCGATGACGTGGCCGCCGCGCAGGATGAGATCGAGGGTCATGGCGTCCAATAGCCTCCGGTGGTTGCACTCAAGCGCAATCATAAACGGACGACGCCGTCTCCGCGCAGTGAAAATTGCCAGCGGAGCCGGCTCCGGGCGTCGGGTCAGCCCAGCAGTTTCTGCAATAGCGCCAAGCATTCGACGAAGCCTTCGAGGTCGGCCATGCGATCACGGCCGGCCACTTCGCGGCTGACGACGCGGCCGCCGCTTTCGTGCACCGCGACCGCGATCATCAGGTTCTCGACGAGACCGAAGTCCTCGACCTCGAGGTCGGCACGGTCGCAATCATAGGCCAGTGGCGGCGTCAGTCGCATGGCGCGGGCGCGCGCGGCATAGTCGCCGCCGGCGTTGGTGTAGCCGAGTGTCGGCTTGCCGAGCGCCCGCATGAAGCCGACCTCGAAGGCGGTGCCGGCATCCATCGAAGCGCCGCGAAACGGCGTCAGGTTGGCAATCAGGACATCGGCGGAGCGCATCAAGGCCTCGTTGGCGAGCGCGATGCGCCGCGCCGCCTCGGCCTTTTCGAGGCCTTTGAGATCGAGACTGGCGTCCAGCGGAAACAGCCCCTCGAAGCCGTGCGCGGCGGCGAGCCGGCACTTCTCGGCGCCGACCGCGAGCGCGTCCGGCAGGAAGACCTCGGGGCCTGCGAGGTAGATGCGCCGCCGGCGGGGCTCGGACATGGCGGAATGCTCCCACAATATTGGTCAGGGACGATACAGTCTGTAGGTGCCCGGCACGCCCTTCAACTCATGCAGGCCGAGATCGTGCGGGGCAGTTGCGATGTGGTCGGCGAAGGCTTGCGACATCAGGATCGGCTGGCCGAGGCGACCATTGAGGCGGGTGATGCGGTTGGCGATGTTGATGTCGCGCCCGATCACGGTGAAGTCGAGCCGCTCGCCGGAGCCGACATTGCCGTAGGCGGCCTCGCCGAAGTGGAGCGCGATCCCCGCCTCGACCGGCGCTGGCAGCGAACCGTAGGCATTGGCGCGCGCAATGTGGGCAAGGCCGGTCGTGGCAGCGTCGAGCGCCGACTGGCAGGCCAGCGCGCTGTTGCCGTTCTTGGCCTCGAAAATCGCCAGCAAGCCGTCGCCGATGAATTTCAAGACCTCGCCGCCGCGGCTTTCGACTTCAGGCACCAGGCAATCGAAATAGCGGTTGAGGAGATCGGCAATATCCTCTTCGGGCAACGTCATCGACAGGTTGGTATAGCCGCGCATATCGGAAAAGTAGATCGCCGAGCGGATGCGCGTGACCTTGCCGCGATGGACGTCGCCGGCGAGGATGCGGTGGTGCGGATCGCCGCCGACGTAGGTCTGCAGGATCTCGTCGAGAATACGCTCCGAGGCGCGGATTTCCATTACCATGCGCATCGCCGGGATGATGCGGCGGAAGAATGCGATGTGGGCATCCTTGAAGCCGGCCGGATCGCGGGTGGCGAAAGTTGCGCCATTGCGGTTGCGGCCGCTCGAGAAGACGAGCGGGATGCAGATATAGTGCGTGTAGCCATTGGCCTTCAGCTCCGGCATCACGCCGTAGGCGTCGTCCGGCATCTGCTGCGGCCGCAGGATCACCCATTTGCCGGTCCGGTGCGCTTCGGCGAAGGGGCTGCGCTCGTAGCTGCGCTCCGATTCCGGACCATAGGGAAACACTCTGTGGATCGGCGGCTGGCCGGCCCGCCACTCCCGCCCCACCCCCTGGCTAGAGGCATTGAGGAGCTGGACAGCGGTCGTCGCCCGCGCAATCGGCACTCCGGCCGCGACGATGCGTTCGCAAAGCGCCGACAGGGCTTCGCCCAGATCCGGCATGAAGACCGCGGTCTCGAGCAGCCAATCGGCGATCTCGCTCGCCCGCCCCGTCAATATTACGTTGTCGTCACTCATCGCCGCCATCTATAGCGTCAAAGCCGGCCGACGTCGCGGTGTGGCCGCGCAATCGTGAAAAGACGTGAGGCAGCATGGCCGAGATCAATTCCTTGTTTGTCAGCAAGGTCTACCGGGCCGAGTTGGAACGTGCGCAGCCGGCGGCAGTGGCCCGCGCCTGCCGGGCGATCGCGGCCGCCGACAAGGCCGGGCGGGCCTGGTCGAAGTCGAACGACTACAAAGGCTACACCTCCTATGCCTCGCTGAGCGATCTGCCCGAACGCGCGCCCGAGTTCGCCGAGCTCAAGCGGCTGATCGACAGCCACGTTGCCACATTCGCCGGCGAGGTGGCATTCGATCTCGGCCGCCGTCGCCTCAAGCTCGACAACATCTGGATCAACATCCTGTCACCCGGCGGCGTGCATACCGGCCACATCCACCCGCACAGCGTGGTCAGCGGCACGTTCTATGCAGCGGTGCCGGCCGGGGCGAGCGCGATCCGCTTCGAGGATCCCCGCCTCGGCCTGATGATGGCGGCGCCGACCAGGCGATCAGATGCACCCCTCGATCAGCGGCCCTTCGTATCGATCGCGCCGACCGCCGGCACGCTACTGCTGTGGGAGAGTTGGCTGCGGCACGAGGTCCCGATGAACACGGCACGCCAGGACCGGATTAGCGTCAGCTTCAACTACCGCTGGGGCTGAGGCGTTTACGCATCAAGACCTCGTCGAAGCCTGGCTTGATCAAATCGTCGAGCACGACGACGTGCTCGAAGCCGCATCGCTCGTAGAGCCGCACGGCGCCATCGTTGAAGGATGCAGCACAGATCCAGACGTTGCGCATTCCGGCCGCGCGCGCTTCCGCCTCGTACCAGGCAAGGATGGCGCTGCCAAACCCTGCGCCCTGCGCGCCAGGCAACACTCCCAGGAACTGCATATAGGGCCCGACCAGCCAGGGCGATCGGATCACCGCGACACCGATCGGTGTCCCGTTTGGTGCCGACCGGATCGCGAGCCGGATGCCACCGTCCGCTGCCGGTGCGAACAGCGAGGCGAGGTTCGCGGCGGATAGGCCAAAGCGCGACCACGGCTCGATCGCTGCAAGTGCAGCGCCCAGCGCCGGGGCTTCGGCGGCGGTCACAGCCGACAGGCTGAGGCCGCTTGGCACGAGATCATAGCGTTCCGCGCGGAACGCCGGTGGTGGTCGTTGGTCGCCAGTCATAGCCTTGCCCTCCCGGCGGCACCGGCCGCCGGCTGTAGAGGAAATCATACCTGTCGGTATCGCCCGGACGGCTGTCGTAGCAGGTATCGGCGGTGACCGGCTTGCCGGCCGCGATCAATTCGCTGACGGTGACGAACTCGAACCCCAACGCCTTGAGCTTCGGAACCGCCAGCGGCAGCGCCTCGGCGGTATGATAGCCGCGACCGTTGGCGTGGGCGATGATGATCGAGCCCGGCTTGGTATTCCGCAGCATCGCCTCGGCGATGGCGCGGGCCGATTGCGAGGGCGCCGGATCGCCGGTCGAGACGTCCCACTGGATGCTCATCAAGCCACTGTCGGCAGCGGTCTGAAGGGCGGCGGGGCTGCAGGCGCCAAATGGGAAACGGTGCAGGGTGATCTGGTTCGCCACCGCGGCGACGGCGCCGGGATTGCCACTGGCGCAGGCGCGGGCTGCGAGTTCGCCGCGTACCTTGTGGTAGGCCCGCAGCGGGTTGATCATCTCTTCGACCAGCGCCGCGCCGCTCAAGGCGCGAACGTTGCGATGCGCCCATCCGTGCACGCCGATCTCGAACAACGGATCGCTCATCAGCTGTTGGCTTCGCGCGCCGTGGCTCATGAGCCATTTGCCGCCGGCAAAAAGTGTCGCCTTGGTGCCGGTCGCGCGCAAGTAGTCGAAGATCGGGCCATCGTAGCCCGCGACCTCGCCCGGCTGTTCGCACAGGTCGAGGGTGAGGGCGATGAGCTTGCGCCCCTTCGGCAGCTCGATCCGCCGGATGGCGCCGCGCAAATGCGCCGGCAGCGGCGCCGCGACGCCGGGCGCAATCTTCGTTGGCGCTGCGATCTGCGAACCGGCGATGCCGCGTGCGGGCCTGATCTCGTTCGCTCGTGCTGCGAGATCGGCGGGTGTGAAGCAGGCGCGCTGCAGCGCGCCACGATCGGCGGCGGCCGCTTGCGTCATAAGCCCGAGGGCAACGGCCGCCAGCGAAATCCGGCCAGGTCTTTGCTGCATACAGGCCATCTGCGGCTTCACCTCGTCTGACGATCGCCGTAGATTATTCGACGATCGAGGTCCAGATCGTGGCGCAATCGCGTCGTTCGGAGTTTTTGCGCGCAGCATCGCTTTGCGCTATATTCGCGTGCATGACCGAGTTGCTGGACATTGCGATCAAGGCTGCTTCCCGGCTCTCCCGAGAGCAGCAGGATCTGATTGCGCGGGAGATTCTCGAGCGCATCGAGGCAGATAGCCGCTGGGATGCGGTCATGGCCGATCCACGCTCGGAGGGGCTGATGAAGCGGCTGGCCGACGAGGCGCGGGCGGACATCGCGCGTGGCGATATACTCGATGCCGACCCTGCGCACAGGCGATGATCTCGCGCACGACGTCGAAGTTTTGGCACATGTTCGACGCGCTGCCGCACGACGTTCAGGATAATGCGCGCCGCGCCTATTCGATCTGGCGTGAAAATCCCTCTCATCCTTCGCTGCAGTTCAAGCGTGTCAGTCGCGCTGAGCCGATCTATTCGGTGCGCATTGGCCTCGCGCATCGGGCACTGGGGTTGCTCGAGGCTGATACCGTGACATGGATCTGGATCGGTTCGCATGACGAGTATGAACGGCAACTTCGTTGATGTGTTCGATGCCCAAGGTGCTGTTCCCGACTAAAGGACAGGGTCCATGAACATCGATTGGCGCGGCCGGTTCGTCGAGACCGAGGATCTGCAGATCCACTATGTCCGCGCCGGCGCCGGACGACCAGTGATCCTGCTGCACGGATGGCCGGAGTTCGCCCGCTCCTGGCTGCACAATATGCCCGTGCTGGCCGAACATTTCGACCTGATCGCACCCGAGTTTCGCGGCTTCGGCGAGACTGTCGAAAAGCACGGGCGGCAACACGGCGGCACGCCGCCGCAACTGTTGGCCAAGGATCTCAAGGCATTCATCGATGCGCTGGGCCTGGGCCGGGTCGATATCGTGTCGCACGACGTCGGCTCGTTCGTGGCGCAGACCTTCGCCCATGCCTACCCGGATTCGGTTGGGCGGCTGTTCTTTTTCAACTGCGCCTATCCCGGCATCGGCACGCGCTGGGGGCTCGCCGATAATTTCTCCGGAGCTGTGGTACCAGCAGTTCCACCAGAAGGATTTCGCGGCGGCGCTGGTCGGCTCATCGCGGGAGGCCACGCGGATCTATTTCAACCACTTCCTCACCCACTGGACGCACCAGAAGTCGGCGTTCGCGCCCTACCTCGAGGAGTGGGTCGACAACTTCTCGCGGCCGGGCAACATCCAGGGCGGGTTCGACTGGTATGTCGGTGTCGCGGCCTTCCGCCGTCGCATGATGCGCGAAGGGGCGCTTAGCATTCCGAAGATCAAGGCGCCGACCTACGTGCTGTGGGGTCGGCACGATCCGGTGCTGCAGTACGCCTGGAGCGACAAGCTCGCCGACTACTTCGAGACCGTCACCCTCGAATGCGCCGAAGACGCCGGTCATTTCGTGCATTTCGAAGTGCCCGAATTGGCCAACAAGCGGATGATCGAGTTCCTGGGCTGATATGCGCGACCGGTGTGCCCCTTACTTGCCCCGGAACACCGGCATGCGCTTCTCCATGAAGGCGCGGCGGCCCTCGACGTAGTCGGCGCTGGCGAAGCAGGCGTTGACCAGCGCGTCGAGCTCGCGCAGGTCCTGCAGGCCAGGGTTCTGGTCGAGGGCGTCGACGCAGCGCTTGGCGGCGAGGATCGACAGCGGCGCGTTGCCGGCGATCTCGGCTGCCAGCGCCCCGGTCGCCGCCTCCAGCTCGTGCGGCTGCATCACCTTGTTGACGAGCCCCATGGCAGAGGCTTCCGAAGCCGAGAACCGGCGGCCGGTGAACAGCATCTCCTTGGCCCGTGCCGCCGACACCACGCCGAGCATCGGCCGCAACCAGCGGGGATTGTAGCCGATGCCGAGCTTGGCCGCCGGCACCGAGAACTGCGACACGCTCGACGCCAGCCTGAGGTCGCAGCACAGCGCCACCTCGAGCCCGCCGCCGAGGCAGAAGCCGTTGATCATGGCGATCGTCGGCTTGGCCGAGCGGCCCAGCACCTCGAACGCTTCGTTGTTGAGCTCGTCGTAGGCGGCGGCACTTGCGGCGGTGCGGGTCTGCTCGAACTCGGAGATGTCGGCGCCGGCCGAGAACGCCTTGTCGCCGGCGCCACGCAGCACCACCACGCGCACGGCATCGTCGTGTTCGGCGTCGCGGATCAGCCGGGGCAGCGCCGTCCACATCGCGGTGGTGAAGGCGTTGAGCCGGGCCGGATTGTCGATTGTGATATGCAACACGCCGTCGCGCAGGTCCGACTTCAGGCTGGCAGTCGGGGTGGTGGTCTTGGTCATAGCGAAATCCATCCTAAATGAGGTCTGATGCTTGCAGCGTCAGGCACCCCGTGTTTGCCCCAAGCAAACGTGATGGCCAAGGGGTAGGTTGGCGCGTTGACTTCAAATGCGCTGCTGAGTACGCCTTTATGCATGGCCGAAACTACGTCCGGCAGCCGACAAGGAGCATGCCATGGCGAAGGCAAAACATTCGAATGTGCAGCCACTTATGCATACCGTCGACCCGATCTGGGCGGCGCTGCGGCTGGAGGCGGAGGCAGCGATCGCGGCGGAGCCGGCGCTCGGCGGCTTCGTATTCGCGACGGTGCTGAGCCACGACCGGCTGGAGGATGCGGTGAGCCACCGGCTGGCGCAGCGGCTCAACCATTCCGACGTCGATGCTGGTCTGATCAGCAGCCTGTTCCAGACCGTGCTGACCGAGGAGGCCGGCATCGCCAATGCCTTCCGCGCCGACCTTGCCGCGGTCTACGACCGTGATCCGGCCTGCGAGCGCTATCTCGAGCCGCTGCTTTATTTCAAGGGCTTCCACGCGCTCGCCACGCACCGCTTCGCACATGCGCTTTGGAAGGCCGGGCGACGCGACTTCGCGCTCTACCTGCAATCGCAGTCGTCCCGCATCTTCGGCATCGACATCCATCCGGCGGCGCGGTTCGGCGTCGGCATCATGATCGACCATGGCACCGGCATCGTCGTTGGCGAGACCTCGGTGGTCGGCGACAACGTCTCGATGCTGCAGGACGTGACGCTCGGCGGCAACGGCAAGGAAACCGGTGATCGCCATCCCAAGATCGGCGACAATGTGCTGCTGGCGGCCGGCGCCAAGGTACTCGGCAATATCCGCGTCGGCAATTGCTCGCGAGTGGCGGCCGGCAGCGTCGTGCTGGCGGAAGTGCCGCCCAACACGACGGTCGCCGGCGTCCCGGCCAAGGTCGTCGGCCCGGCCGGCTGCCCGGAACCGGCGCGCAACATGGACCAAAGACTTGCGCCGAGCGATTGCGGCTGCCAGGACAAGGCCTGAAACGAACCGAGAATGTCAGAAGGGCCTGCTAGATGAAGGAAGACATCGCCAAGCTGCAGGCCTACCTGCGCAAGACGTTCAAGAACGATTCGATCCGCGTCGCCATGCACGGCCGCAAGAAGGACATGGCGGAAGTGTTCGTCGGCGCCGATCAGATCGCCCAGCTCTATCGCGACGAGGAAGACGGCGAGGTCAGCTATCAATTGCAGATGGCGATCCTCGATATCGACCTCGAAGACGCGTGAGGGTGGCAAAAGAGATGGCGGTTTTCACCCTCGACGACAAGCGGGTTCAGTTCCCCGCCGGCGGTAACGCCTGGATCGCGCCCAATGCCGTGGTCGTCGGCAACGTCATCCTCGAAGACGATGCCAGTGTCTGGTTCAACACCGTCATCCGTGGCGACAACGAGCCAATCCGCATCGGCGCCCGCTCGAACGTGCAGGATGGCTGCGTATTGCACACCGATCCGGGCTTTCCGATGCTGATCGGCGAGGATTGCACCGTCGGCCACATGGTGATGCTGCACGGCTGCAGGATCGGCCGCGGCAGCCTGATCGGCATCGGCGCCATCATCCTCAACGGTGCCGAGATCGGCGACGATTGCCTGATCGGCGCCGGCGCGCTGATCCCCGAGGGCAAGAAGATTCCGGCCCGCTCGGTCGTCATGGGCGCGCCGGGCAAGATCATCCGCGAGGTGACCGACGCCGACATCACGCGCATGCGCGCCGGCGCCACCAGTTATCAGCGCAACTGGAAGCGCTATGCCGCCGGCATGAAGCCGCAGCCGTAGCGGCCTCAGCGCCGCGCCTTGACGCCCGAGATCGCGAGCGGGGCCTGACCTTCGTTGGGGTCGAGCGACATCCAGATCCGCGGGTTGAGATACGACTGGCGCATGATGAACTCGTAGCCCGTGGCACTCCACGGCTTCACGGCTGCGGCTTTGTTGTCGAGGATGAAGTCACCCTGGGCGGTGCGCGCCGTCAGAATGGCGTGGCCATCGCCTTTTTCGTCGCGCACGACCGTCATCAGCAGGCTGCTGGCCGGCCAGCCGCGCTTCATCAGGATGTGTCGCTTAAGCAGCGCGTAATCCTCGCAGTCGCCCTTGGTGACAGCGGGCAGCGTCCAATATTCCTCGACCCCGTAGAGTTCCATGTCGGTAGCCGGCTCGATCGCGATGTTGACGGCGCGATTGATCTCGTCGAGTTCGGCCAGGCGCTCCGGCGGCGCATTGAAGCGGGCGTCGGCCATCGGGCCGCTGTCGCACTCCTGTGGCGAGCGCTCGCAGAATTGGACGAAGCCGTAAGGTGGCGCGGCCTGCCCGAACACGCGCATGAATGCGGAAGACCGGCTTCTGGCGCTGTCAGCACTGGCGGCTAAGGGAACGCACAGCGTGTACAGCGGGGCCAAGGCGATCGCCAGTGAGAGGACGCGTTTCATACAGGACTCCGGACAAGGACGCACGCAGTGACTTGCAGACGCAGGCATAGAGGCCGTCACCCGAAATAGCGCCGCAGCGCATCTGGGTTCTGGATGTCGAGGAACTGGACGCCAACTCCTTCGGCGTGGTGACGCACGACCAGTGCGCGCAGCTTGCCCAGCACAACTTCGGTTCCAATCGGCGGCTTGTTGTCTATCCGCACCGACGCGCCCGAGATCGAGACGTCCTGCAGCTTGACCTCGAATTCCTCGTCATTCGGCAGTCGGATGATGGTCGGCTTGTCGCCGGAAAGGATGCGTTCGTGACCGGCGCGGCGCGCGTCGATGCCGTCGAGTTCGGCCCGATTGATGAGCCAGGTGATCTGGGATGCGAGCTTTTCCCGCTTGTGCTGACTGGCCGCGATCTTGATTACGAAGCCACCGTCAAGCACGCGGCACACCACCCCCTCGATGCCACCGATATGTTCGACATAGGCGACGATTCGCTCGCCGATCTCGATTGTCACTGGTGCCAGGATGGCGGCATCACCGACCGAAATATCGTGTATGCGGCAGGGATATTCGTTCTTGTCGGCGCGCATGAAGCGACCGAGCAGACTTACCTCGAAGCGGACATGACGCCGGCGGTCGGCTTCAATGTGCGGAGCGGCTTCGGCTTGTGCGCCAGCCGGCGGTTTGTCAGCGGCCGGCAACGGCTCGGGCCGCGGCGAGACGACCGCATTCGGCTTGCGCAAGATCGACCGGGCCTGCGATTGCAACGGTAAGGACATGGGCACCTGCAGCGACTGACCAGCAAGACTGCGGCAGACGGGCTGCGGGCTCGGTCGCTGGATCAAACCGCTTTGCGACCATTCCCGCCGGCATCTGTGTGATTGAGCCTACCTGCAGGAATTTAACGGGAAGCTAACGCTGAGGTTCATTTTGAAACGAACAGACGGTGTTCAAGAAAAATGGGGCCGCGCCGGATGCTGGCGCCTCGTTAGCGCCAGCGGCCGCAATTACATGTCTTCGCCTTCGAATTTACTCAGTCCCCCGTCATAGACGCGGAAGTGGCGCCGCTCGGAGCGCACCAGCCGGGCGGCGCGGGTATGGGCGACGAGTGGCGCCTGGCGCTCGGCGCTGGCGAGCACGGCATGCGGGCGGCCATCGGGCCAGATCAGTTCTCGTCCGGTCAGCCGGCGATCGTCGAGACGGGCCGTGCCGAGCCATTCCGGCGGGCTCAAGCAACTGATCGCGCCGACGATGCGATCGATGACTTGGCCGGAATGGACGAGCGGCAGCAGTACCGCCTCGAACTTGGCGCGGCGACCGTCTGTGGTCGCGGCCTCGAGGGAGAGTACGGCGACGCCGCCCTGGGATGCGACGGAGCCGATATCGGCGGCAACCAGATCGCGATCCGCACTCTGCCACAGGTCGAGGAAATTGCTGCCGCGCAGCTCGACGCCGAAGCTTTCGAAAATGCGCGTTCCGGCGAGACGGAAGCGGTAGGACGTGCTGTCGACGCGCTCCAGGATGAAGGTCTCGGGCAGGATCCTGCCGATCCGTGCCGGCTCGATCTCGAACCGGCGCGGCGCGATCCGCTTGCCGCGCACTTCGTTCCAATAGGCGAAAAGGATCTGGCTGGTCTTGTGCTTCATCGCTCGTGTTCCTGGTGGCGGCCCGATTTGGGACGCTCCTGAACGGTTGATGAGCAGGTTCCATGCCAGTCGGCATCGATTGGACGTTGGTCCAACAATTTGCGTTGCCGTCGTTGCACTTACGAAGTCGCATCGGTTATCGATTGAAGCTGTCGATCGACGAGGAAACAGCCGTTGGCAAGATCAGAACCCATCTTCAATGCGCCGCGTGTGGTTCTGGGCGTACTTGCCATGCTGATTGCGGTTCATGTCGCGCGCGAATATCTGATCGACTCCGAAAGCGATCACTGGCTGGTATTGACCATGGCGTTCATTCCGGCCCGGTTTTCGGGCGAGGAATTGCCCGGCGGTGAAATCGCCAAGCTCACTTCGTTCCTGTCGCACGCGGTCCTGCATGGCGATTTTACCCATCTCACGGTCAACTGCGGCTGGCTGCTGGCGTTCGGGACGATCGTTGCGCGCCGGATTGATGCCATACGGTTCATCCTGCTGCTGGCGATCTCGGCGGTCGCCGGGGCAATGCTGTTCCTCGCCTTGAATTGGGGGTTGCTGCAACCGATGGTCGGTGCTTCGGGCGCGATCTCGGGGATGATGGGGGCCGCGATACGGTTCATGTTCCAGCCGCGGACGCCGAAATGGCGCGGCGTCGGGCGACAACTGGCGCCGGCCATGACACTGTCGCAGCTGGCGCGCGACCCGCGCAGCCGCATGATGATCGGCTCGTGGCTTGCATTGAATCTGCTGTTCGGCTTGTTCCTAGGCAAAGTCATCACCACCGGTGGAATTGCCTGGGAAGCGCACCTGGGTGGGTTTTTCGCCGGCCTGCTGGCGTTTCCGTGGTTCGACAGTGCCGCAGGCGCCGCGGTGCAATTCGTCGAAGATCACGATCCAACCGAGTATTAGTCTCGGGCGAAGCGGCACCGGTCGAAACAGAGCTTGCGCCGCCCGCCGCTTTGACCGACCATGTCCCATCTTTGTTTATGAGGACTAGGAAGGTCGAGGGCTGCGTCGAATTGAGCGCGGCCGGCTGACCAGACACCGGCACACCATTCTCATACTGCCCCCGCGACCTCAAGCAGCGCCCGTGCCGTGTTCATGGTCAGACCAGCCGCCACCAGCAAGGAGGTGGGCGATGAACGTTGCTACAATCCTGAAGGCGAAAGGGCGGGGCGTTACGACCGGCCAGCCCCATGAAACTCTGCAGGACATTGCCAAGCTGCTCGCCGATAAGCGCATCGGCGCGGTGGTCATCGTCGATGGCCAGGGCAGCGTCGCCGGGATCCTGTCCGAACGCGATGTGGTGCGGGCGATCGCCAGCCGTGGCGGTGGTTGTCTGAGCGAGCCCGCGTACTCTGTCATGACCAAGGACGTGATCAGTTGTACGCCCGAAGACAGCCTGGATAAGATCATGTCGGAGATGACCGCCGGCCGCTTCCGCCACGTACCTGTGGTCGAGGCCGGGCAGCTGGTCGGCATCATCTCGATCGGCGACGTGGTCAAGAATCACATCGCCGAGGTCGAACTGGAGGCAAGTTCGCTAAAGAGCTACGTGCTGGCGGGCTGACCGGGTCGCGCGTCAGACCCCGTCGGCGCCGGTGGCGGGCTGTTGCGCCGGGCGCGCAGCAGCCTTGGCGGCTGGTTTCGGCTCGAGCGCGCGGCGCAATTCGATTTCGCGGGTGATGTCCTCGATCTCGCGCCTGGCGGCCAGGTGGCCGCGCTCGATCAATTCGTCGGCGCGATGGAAATCGAACAGGCCGATGCCGGCCAGTCGCGGGCTGATCAACGAGTCCGGGGGATCGCCAGCCAGCCGCGACCGGGCGATGCGATCCTGCACGATATTGAAGGCGTCGATCATCACCGTCGATATGCCGGGGGCGCCTTCACCCTTGCCGAACAGCTGGTCCTTGATGAGCCTGCGCACGGCGAGGCCGTTGCTGGGCGCTGGCACCTCGTGCGGCTCGACTGGCGGGTGGTGGCCACCGGCGTCGGGATTGGCCATGACGGTGCCGCGGCCGAACATGTCGGCATTGAGGTTGACGGCGATGACATAGCGCGCGCCCAGCGCCCGGCACACGCTGACCGGCACAGGGTTGACGAGGGCACCGTCGAACAACCAGCGATTGTTGATATTGACCGGTTTGAAGATGCCGGGCAGGGCATAGGATGCACGCATGGCCGCGACCAGCCCGCCGCGTGACAGCCAGACCTCATGGCCGGTGCCGATTTCGGTCGCGACCGCCGTGAAAGGCCGCTTGAGATGCTCGATGGCACAATCGCCGAGCGTCTCCTCGAGCCGGGTGCACAGGCGCTGTCCGGTAATCAGGCCGGAGCCGGTGAGGTTGAAATCGAGGTAGCCAAACACTTTGCGGCGGGTGAGGGAGCGGGCGAAATCCTCCAGTTCGCCGACTTTATCGGCAACGAAGCAACCGCCCACGACGGCTCCAATCGAGGTGCCGGCAATAATGTCCGGGTGGACGCCGGCGTCGTTGAGGGCGCGCAGGACCCCGATATGTGCCCAGCCGCGGGCGGCGCCGCCGCCAAGCGCCAATCCGATCTTCATCTTGGTCATGGCGCGATCAACCTCCACTGCCTCCAGGGCCCTCGTCGTGAGGGCATCGTGTCGATTTCAACCAGTCGCACCGCACGCTCAAGCCGCTGCAAGCAGTGTGCCTGACAGCGTAGTCAAATTGATCCGGTATTCATGTTAACTGGAATGGTTTAAGACAGAGTGATCTGGCGCAAACTGCCGGCGACAAGAAAAGTCGCAATCCAGGTGCGCCATCATTTGCAGGTTTACGCTTTGTTCGAGGCGCCGGTGTCGGCTGCCGGCCGCGCGGGATCGATCCCGGTCAGGGCAAAGGTGCCGGTAACGTCGGGGTGCAACTCAACGCTGCGATAGAAGCACGAGCGCGCGCCGGTATGACAGGCGACGCCGCCGCCGCCGAGCCGTGCCCGCACCAGTAGGACATCCTGGTCACAATCGACGCGAACGTCCGCGACGCAGAGAAGATTTCCGCTTTCTTCCCCCTTGCGCCAGATTTTCTGGCGCGAGCGGGACCAGAAATGAGCCTGGAGTGTGCGCAACGTCAGTGCCAGTGCCTCGCGGTTCATCCAGGCGAACATCAGCACGGCGCCATCGTCGGCATCAATGACGATCGCCGGAATCAAGCCTTCGGCGCCGAATTTCGGCGTGAACACCGTGCTGGTTTCGAGTTCCTTGGTCCCTCCGGGCTGAGGAAAATCAGGCTCGATGGTCATGGCGCTATCCGTCAAAGTCCGATCATGGGGCTGGCCAAGCAGCCGTTGGTGGCGCCGCCATTGTGCTCTCGAAGTCGGCTGCCAATGCGCTATATAGTGGGATGCGTCGCGTCGAATTGGAACCGGCAATCGCACCCGCCCTCGGGCGCGTGCGCTCCTTGTTGCGGATAACCTGATGACCCAGCTCAGTGAACTCTACAACTCGAAAATAATCGAGCTGGCCGCCGCGATTGGACACGGCAAGCGTTTAGCTCATCCCGATGCAACGGCGAAGGCGCATTCGAAGCTGTGCGGCTCCACCATCGAAGTCGATCTTGTCGTTCGTGACGGCCGGGTCGCGGAGTACGGCCAGACGGTGAAGGCCTGCCTGCTGGGGCAAGCCGCCTCCTCGGTGATGGGACGCGAGATAATCGGTTCGAGTCCGCAAGAGCTGAAAGCGGTTGCCGCGCAAATGCGCGATATGCTGAAGGCGGGCGGCCACCCCCCCACCGGGCGCTGGGCCGACCTTGCCGTGCTCGAGCCGGTGCGGGCGGTCAAGGCGCGGCACGCGTCGACGCTGCTGGTCTTCGACGCGGTCGAGAAAGCGCTGGCCGCGATCGAGGAGAAGGCGGCGCGCACGCCCGCCGGGGCGACGACATGATGCACAATCGCCCGCGAAGGCTTGCCAAGGTGCTCGTCAAGGCGCCGGTGCACGCCTACCGTTGGACCTTGAAACCGCTGATCGGTCAGGAATGTCGGCACCTGCCGACGTGCTCGGCCTATGCGCTCGAGGCCATCGATCGCAACGGCGCCTGGCGCGGGATCTGGCTGGCGATCGCACGCGTCTGCCGCTGCCATCCCTGGGGCACTTCCGGCTTCGATCCGGCGCCCGACATAGCACGCGAGCGCCATCCGTTGCGGCCATGGCGCTACGGCCGGTGGAAGCTGCCGGTGCCTGAGGCCGAGCCGCAAGCCGACACCGACAAACGGCTAGCGCGGTAGGCGGCTGATCCGCTCGGCGGCACCCGGTGCGCCGAGGTCCTGGGCGCGCGAATACCATTTGCGCGCGGTTTCCGGATCACCCTTCAAGCCCCTGACCCCGCGGCGGCCGAGCTCGGCCGGGTCATAGGTCATGCCCATCGCCATCGCCGCTTCCGGCAGGCCGGCTTCGGCGGCGCGCTGATAGAGCATGCGGGCGGCGGCGATATCGCCACCATCGAACTCGGCATCGCCGCGGGCGTGCATCTTCAAAGCCCGCTCGCGCTCCTCCGGCCGCATTGCCGGCGGGGCGGGCGCGGCCGGGGCCGCAGGAGCAGTGTTGCGGGTGATCATCGGTGGAATGGCGCTGACCGCCGGCGACGGCTGCTGCTGGGGCTGCGGCTGCACGGTCTCGTTGCCGAGCGAGGCGCGGCCCGGCAGCCGCGAGGCCGGCGGTGCAGCTGGCTGCTGCGTGGCGATGTTGCCGATGGTTCCGGCGGTGATTGCCAGCGTGGTGCGCGCCTCGGCCAGGATCGAACCGTCGATGGCAAGCAGCGCGAGTTGCAGTTCGGCGCGGCCGGTTGTCGCCAGCGGAATGGTCACTTTCAGATCGGCAAGGCTCGATAGCGGCAAGGCCCAGGTACCCGCTGAGACGAAGTGGCCGTCCGAGAATGTCGCCTGCGCCGGCAACCCCTTTATGCGAAGGAACGAGTTGCGCGGCAAAGCCGCCGCCGGCCCGACATGGATCGGCATCGGCGTCTCCACGGTCGGCTCGACGAGGATGATGGCGGCGATCGTTATTGTCGGCTGGCCGGGGTTCGATTGGGCCGCCGCAACGTTCGCGAGCAGCAGGGCCGCCAAAATCGGCGCAACGCGCAAGACCGAGTTCAACCTTCGATTTGCTGCCATGTCGATGTCTCCGACGCCTCCAAGCAAGCCAAGAGCATCAGCCGCTTACGGCGCCTTCTGCTTCTTACGCCATTCGAGGAATTGCTGGAATAGACGATCCTGCTCGGCGGCGTCGGCCGGGGCGGCGCGGCTTGCCTGTGGACCGGCAATCTGCTGATTGCCAGCAGGTGCGGTCGCGCTCGCGGTGGTGACGCTGCGGTCCAGGAACTCCTGGGCGGCCGGGAAGCGCTTCCAGCCCTTGAGGTTCGCCGCAAGATTGGTCTCTCGCCACTTCACGTGGCGAGGCGGCTTCTGGAATTCGGCGATCTGGGTGAAAAACGCCTGGGTGAATTTCGCCACCCGGCGATAGCGGTCGGTGTCGCGCGGCCAATTGTAGGCGGCGAGGATCGCGCCAATGGCGATGGTCTCGATTCTCTCGCCCTTCGCAATGGCGTTGGGGTAGTCCTCATGCTCGAGGACAGCCGGGAAATAGTCGTTCTCCAGCGCTGGCGGGTAGGGCACCGGCAGCAGCTTCATGCCGGGCGCCAGTTCGAGCTTGGCGAACGATCCGGAGGGCTTGCCGGCGATCAGGATGGTGGCGGCGATCTCGCCGTTCTTGACCTTCAGGAATGCGTCACCCTGGCCCATATTGACCTCGACCGGCTTGATGCCGAGGCCTTCGAATATCAACCGTGCCGAGAACTGCGTGCCGCTGCCGACGTCGCTGTAGTTCACCTTCTTGCCTTCGAGATCCTTGATCGTGTTGATGCCGGGGCCGGCAAGGACATGCAACTCCTCATTGTAGAGCTTGGCGACATAGGTCAGTCGATTTTCGATATTGCCACCGAAGTCGTTGTTCTTCTTCAGATGCGACATCAGGTCGGATTGGGTGATGCCGAGATCGACGCCGCGCAGATGCAGGATGTCCTTGACGTTCTGGTAGGCGCCCTTGCCGATCACCGGCAGGATGCGCAGATCGTCGCCATTGTCGAGCACAGCCGACATGTCGTAGGTCAGGAACAGGTAGGTGCCGTTCGGGTTGCCCGAGATGATCGACACCGTGTTCTGGTTCAGCCGCTCGGTGAGGTCGGTGTGGGACGGTGAACGCGCGGGTACGGCGCGTGGCACTGGCCGCGGCGCCGGAGCGGCGGCTTTGGGTTGCGCAGCCTCCGCCGGCTTCGCCGGCGGTTTTGGGGTCGACCAGAACAGCTGGGCATGAGCCTGCGGCAGCTCGAGCAGCAGCGCGGCAAATAGCGATGCCAATATGATGATTACGCGTGGCAAGCTGTCTCTCCCCAAAAGCTACAGGACCGCGCCCGGAATTCCCCATGCCACCGGCATCGGCAGATACACCTGACCTGCGCCGGACACCGGTCGGAGCGATCGGATACAAGTCACTGCTATCCCCTCCTTATCAAAATTCGCGCCAATTGTGATCCAGGCATGTTGTCATTGTGGCACTGCCGCGGCTTTGGACGGAGAGGGATCCGCCATGCGTCACACATTGACAGCCTGGCCGCTGCCCGACTAACGAGCGCTCTAGCCAATTCTACGGCCTTTTACCTGCGTGGTTGGCAGTGAGTGAAAGGAGAAGACGTCCATGTCCGAAATTACCCTGACCATGCCCGATGGCGCTAAACGGACCGTTGCCCGCGGCGCCAGCGGCCTCGATGTCGCAAAATCGATCTCGCCATCGCTGGCGAAACGCACCGTCGCGATGACGCTCGACAGCGTGCTGTGCGACCTCGCCGACCCAATCACCGCCGACGCCAGCATCAAGTTCGTCGCGCGCACCGATCCGGAGGCGCTGGAATTGATCCGTCACGACTGCGCCCACGTACTGGCCGAAGCGGTGCAGCAGCTGTGGCCCGGCACCCAAGTGACGATTGGCCCGGTGATCGAGAACGGCTTCTTCTACGATTTCGCCAAGGCCGAACCGTTCCATCCCGACGACCTGGTGAAAATCGAAAAGCGCATGGGCGAGATCATCGCCCGCAATGCGCCATTCACCAAGCAGGTGTGGTCCAGAGACAAGGCCAAGGACTATTTCCGGGCCAAGGGCGAGTTGTTCAAGGTCGAGCTGATCGACGCGATCCCCGCCGGCGAGGACGTCAAGATGTACGCCCAGGGCGAATGGCAAGACCTGTGCCGTGGTCCGCACATGACCTCGACGGGGAGCATCGGCCGCGCATTCAAGCTGACCAAATTCGCCGGCGCCTACTGGCGCGGCGATGCCAAGAACGCGCAGTTGCAGCGGGTCTATGGCACTGCGTTTGCCAAGGAGGAGGAACTCGCTGCCTACCTGAAGCAGATCGAGGAGGCGGAAAAACGCGACCACCGCAAACTGGGCCGGGAAATGGACTTGTTCCATTTCCAGGAAGAAGGCCCAGGTGTCGTATTCTGGCACGCCAACGGCTGGACCACCTTCCAGCAGCTGATCGCCTACATGCGCCGCCGGCTCAGCGATGACTACCAGGAGGTGCAGGGCCCGCAGCTGCTCGACAAGTCGCTGTGGGAGACTTCCGGCCACTGGGGCTGGTACGCAGACAACATGTTCGCGGTGAAGTCGGCGACCGCGTTCATGAACCCGCAGGACGAGGCGGCCGAGCAGAAGGTGTTCGCGCTGAAGCCGATGAACTGCCCGGGCCACGTGCAGATCTTCAAGCATGGTCTCAAGAGCTACCGCGACCTGCCGATGCGGCTCGCCGAGTTCGGCTGTGTCCATCGCTACGAGCCCTCCGGCGCCCTGCATGGCTTGATGCGAGTGCGCGGCTTCACCCAGGACGACGCCCACATCTTCTGCACCGAGGAGCAACTCGAGGCCGAGTGTCTGAAGATCAACGACCTGATGATGTCGGTCTACAAGGACTTCGGCTTCGAGGAAGTGGTGGTCAAGCTCGCCACGCGACCCGAGAAGCGGGTCGGCACCGATGCCATGTGGGACCACGCCGAGGCGATCCTGAAAAAGGTGCTGGCCAAGATGGCGGCCGAGGACAGCCGCATCAAGACCGGCATCAACGAGGGCGAAGGCACGTTCTACGGGCCGAAGTTCGAATACACCCTGCGCGATGCGATCGGCCGCGAGTGGCAATGCGGCACGACGCAGGTCGATTTCAATCTGCCGGAGCGGTTTGGCGCGTTCTACATTGCCGCCGACGGAGCCAAGACCCAGCCGGTGATGGTGCATCGCGCCATCTGCGGTTCGCTCGAGCGGTTCCTCGGCATCGTGCTCGAGAACTGCGCCGGCCATCTGCCGCTGTGGCTGGCGCCGCGCCAGGTCGTGGTCGCGACCATCGTCTCCGATGCCGACGTCTATGCTGGCAAGGTGCTCAAGAAGCTCAAGGCGGCCGGGCTGCGCGGCGAGGTCGACCTGCGCAACGAGAAGATCAACTACAAGGTGCGCGAGCACTCGGAAGCCAAGGTGCCGGTGATGCTGGTGGTCGGCCGCCGCGAGGCGGAAGAAGGCAAGGTCGCCATGCGCCGGCTCGGCAGCAGCGAGAACAAGGTGATGGCCCTCGACGACGCCATTGGCCTGTTGCGGGACGAAGCGGTGCCGCCCGACAGCAAGCGGCTCGACGCGGCCGGTTGAAACATCGAGAAATCGCTGCAATTGTAATGAAAAAAGCCGGGACCTCGAGGTCCCGGCTTTCTCATTCTGATTGCACACTGCTCAGTCGTGCCAGCGACGCTCGTGGCGGTGCCACCAGCCGTGGCGGCCACCTTCGGAGCGCCAGATCCAGAGCCGTCCCGGGCTCGCCGGACGACAGGCGATGCGACGGTGGGTTAGGCGGGTATGATAGTGCCAGCCGGCCGGCCCGCGCTCGCAAACCCGATGCGTGCCGTGGATCTGCTGCACGAGGCCCGAGTTGGCGGTATTGCCGCCAGCCGCGATGCCGCCGAGTGGAGCCGCGCTCGCAGCCGACGCGGCGAACAAGCCCGACGCCAAGAGCCCGGCGGCGGCGATAACTGACATTTTCATGCGGTGTCCTTCCTAGAGGTTGAACGATCTTGAGCGGATTGTCGGCGTGACCCAGACCCAGCCAAAACGAAACAGGTGTACGAAACCCGTTGCGGTCACATCGTCTCCGACGCGCCCTCATTGTCGCACCATGGAACGGCGTCGAAGCCTTTGATCGGTATCAATCGAGGCGATGCCGGCGGTGGCCTCAGCCCCGTCCGCGATAGGGCGCGACGCCTTGGTCAGGCAGCCATATCCCGGCCGGCAGGTCGCCGGTCTGCCAAAACACGTCGATCGGGATGCCGCCGCGCGGATACCAGTAGCCGCCGATGCGCAGGAATACCGGTTCCAGCAACCCGGCCAGACGCTTGCCGATCGCCACGGTGCAGTCCTCGTGGAAGGCGCCGTGATTGCGGAATGACGCGAGGTAGAGCTTCAAGCTCTTGCTCTCGACCAGCCACTCAGCCGGCACGTAGTCGATGACGATATGGGCGAAGTCGGGCTGGCCGGTCACCGGGCATAGCGAGGTGAACTCCGGCGCCGTGAAGCGGGCGACATAATGGGTGTCGGGATGCGGGTTCGGCACCCGGTCGAGGACGGCTTCGGCCGGGTTCGCCGGCAGTGCCGACTGTTGGCCAAGGTGCTGCACATCCATGGCAGACTTCGACATGCGAGGATGCTCCCGATCAGGCCGGCGCCAGGCCGAGGCCGTCGTCGCGCCGGCGCAGCCAGGCGATCAGCGGAACCGACAACAGCACCATCCAGGCTTTGCCGACCACCTGCCCGGCGAGATAGTCGAGGCTGCCGAAGGCGAGGCTGAGGAATACCACGCTGTCGACCACGAGGCCGACTGCACTGCTGGCAACAACGGCCATGACGAGGCCGCGCCGCTGCAACGGCGTGTAGACGGCCAAGTCGGCGGCTTCGGACAGCAGGAAGGCCGCGGCCGAGGCCAGCACCAGCGCCGGCGGCGCCAGCAGCGCCGAGATCGCGGTACCGGCGCCGATCGCGGCCACTGACCAGCCGAGGCCGAGGCGGCGCTGGACGAGATCGCGCAGCACCAGGGCGAGGCCGATCATGGCAACGCCGCTCGGTGCCATGAGCCCGGGCGCGACCGGGATCAGGCAGGGGCCGTTCGGCACGCAGGTGGAACCGGCGTGTCCGATCAGCCAGTTGGCGGCGGGGATGCACAGCGCGAACGCGGCAAGGAAGGCCAGCCCTTCCGCCGTGCGGCGGTCGAATGTCATGACGGATCTCCGATTTGTATAGCGCAACGAGATGGCGCGCTGGCCGCAGGGGCCCGGTTGATGATGGCTGGCTTTAGCGCAACCGGCCGCCTGCGGCAATTCGATAGTGGACGACGTTGCCCGGCCGTCTGCGCTAGTTCGTCTTGGCCGCGGCCTTGCCCCATAGCGCTTCCAGGCGGGCGTCGCGGCCGCAGCCGCGGCGATAGCGCTTGTAATGGTCGGGGTTCTTCAAGTGGAATTTCTGGTGGTATTCCTCGGCCTTGGTGAACGGGCCGGCATCAGTGACGTTGACCGCGACCGGCCACGGCAGCTTCTTGCTGGCATCGAGCGCCGCCTTGCTCGCCTCGGCGACTGCGCGCTGCTCGGGCGAATGTACGAAGATTTCCGGCCGGTATTGGTCGCCGCGGTCGCAGAACTGGCCGCCCTTGTCGACCGGATCGATGTTCACCCAGAAGACATCGAGCAATTGCTGATAACTGATCTTCGCCGGGTCGTAGGTGATCTGCACCACTTCGGTGTGACCGGTGCCGCCGCGGCTGACCTGCTCGTAGGTCGGGTTTTTTGTGGTGCCGCCCATGTAGCCGGAATAGACCGTAAAGACGCCATCGAGCTTCTCGAACGGTGGCTCCATGCACCAGAAGCAGCCGCCCGCGAGGGTCGCGACAGCGAGCCCGGCGGCGGGCGTGGGCGCGGTCTGTTGCGCCGAGGCGGGAAAGCCCAGGATCAGGGCAGCGACCAGGGCGAGGGCGCGCAGTATCGGCAACCGCATGACGTTCTCCAGGGATTACGCGAAAGCTGCGCGATCAGCTCGACGCCTTCGGCACGAATTTGAGCGCAACGCCGTTGATGCAATGGCGATCACCGGTCGGCTTCGGACCATCGGGGAAAATATGGCCGAGATGGCCGCCGCAGCGCCGACAATGGACTTCGGTGCGGACCATGAAAAAGCTCTTGTCGGTTGTGGTGCCGACGGCATTGTCCATTGCCTTCCAGAAGCTTGGCCAGCCGGTGCCGCTGTCGAACTTGGTCTCCGACGAGTAGAGCGGCAGATCACAGCCGGCGCAATTATAAATGCCGGCGGTGTAGGTCTTGTCGAGTGGGCTCGAGCCGGCGCGCTCGGTGCCGTGTTCGCGCAGCACGTAATAGGCCGCCGGCGACAGGATTTTCCTCCATTCCTCCGGCGTCTTGGTGATCTCGAAGGTGGCGGCGGGGGCAGCGGCGCCGACCACCCGCGGTGCCGCGAGACCGGCGAGCAGAGCCGCGAAGGTCGTCGTGCCGATCGTGCGGCGGGACATCATTGGTCAAGTCTCCACGTTTCACGGCCGCGCAATCGGCCCGGCCTAGCATGGCTGCGACTATGGCGAGGATTGGCCGCGGCCGTCCAGTCACTCTCGATCAAAGCTGCGTCATCAGTCGGTGGGCATGTCGAGAAGCCGGCGACCGCACCGGTCTTGACTGCGTCAACAATTGTGCGGTGACCCGAGCATCAGCTCAGGGCTTCATCTTCACGGCCTTGTCGACGGTAATCTCTTCAGGCGTGACGCGGCAGCGATAGGCGATGGCCTCGACGCCGGCGTTGCGGGCAGCGTCGAAGGCCACGCCGTAGGCCGGGTCGATGTCGCGGGCGAGCTCGAAGGAGGCCGGATTCGCCATCTGGATCAGATACAACATGACGGCGCGATGACCAGCCGCCACCATATCGGACATCTCGGCCAGATGCTTGGCACCGCGCTCGGTGACGCTGTCGGGGAACTCGGCGCGGCCGAGGTTGCGCATCATGTGCACGTTCTTGATCTCGACATAGCATGGCGCCTTCTTCGGGTCCTCGAGCAGGATGTCGATGCGGCTGTTGCGGCCGTATTTCACCTCTCTGCGGAGGTTGGAATAGCCCTTCAGCTCCTTGATCAGGCCGGCCTCGATCGCTTCGGTGACGAGCTTGTTCGGGTGGTTGGTGTTGATGCCGACAACTTCGCGGTGGTCGCCGAACTGGGCTTCGACCAGCTCCCAGGTGTGCTTGTACTTGCGGGTCGGGCTGTCGCTCTGTGACAACCACACCGTGCTGCCGGCCGCCAGCAGACCGATCATCGAACCGGTATTGGGGCAGGTCGTCGTCACCGTCTCGCCGCTGTCGAGGACGACATCGGCGAGGAACCGCTTGTAGCGCTTGACGAGACGGCCGCGCAGCAAGGGGGAGGCGAATTTCATTTGGACAACCTCGTCGTCATAATGATTGCGGCCGGGGATTGCCGCTGAGCCGGCGATTGTATTCCGGGCGGTCGCGCGGCAGTGTAGCGGCTAGCCGATATTCACCCCTACGCCCACCCCGGCGCAACCGTCGAGAGCATCGTCATGGCCGAGCCCACAAGTAACGACATCGTCACCGCCGCAGTCCTGGTGATCGGCGACGAGATCCTGTCGGGGCGCACCAAGGACAAGAATATCGGCTACATCGCCGAGCACTGCACCAATATCGGCATTCAGCTGATGGAAGTGCGGATCGTGCCCGACGAGGAGGGGGAGATCGTGGCCGCGGTCAATGCGCTGCGGGCCAGGTTCACGTACGTGTTCACAACCGGCGGCATCGGTCCGACGCATGACGATATCACCGCCGACTGCATCGCCAAGGCATTCGGCCGCGGCATCGACGTCGATCCGCGCGCGCTGGCGCTGCTCAAGCCCTACTACGAGAAGCGCAATCTCGAGCTGACGCCCGCCCGCCTGCGCATGGCCCGCATTCCCGACGGCGCCAGCCTCGTCGACAACTCGATCTCGATCGCGCCTGGTTTCATGGTCGAGAACGTCATCACCATGGCCGGCGTACCCAACATCATGCAGGTGATGCTCGACGCGGTGACGCCACGGCTGAAAACGGGACGGAAAATGCACACACGGGCGATCGACCTCAATTTTCCGGAGGGCGCGATCGCAGACGTGTTCGGGGCGCATCAAAAGGAATTCCCCGAGGTGCCGATGGGCAGCTATCCAACCATCCGCGACAATCGGCCGTGCACCCAGCTCGTTCTGCGCTCGACCGACGCGGCCAAGCTGCAGGCGGCCGAGGCGGGTTTGCGGGCCAAGCTCGCGGCGCTCGGCATGCTTTGAACCCGGACTGGCATTGAATTCGATGCCGTAATGCTCGCTGCGCGTTAACCATATTTCTCCAATTAGGGTTACGCCGCGCACGGAATGCCTGTTTCTCTCCCCGCCGCACCGATCGGTTGACGTTGCAACCGTCGCTTGCGTGAGCGCGTTCAACCGGGCGCGTCGGACAGGGGAAAAAAATGACATATCGACTGAAGGCGAACGCTCGCTGTTCGCTGCCCGCGATCGGCGTTGCCGTCGTCATCGGCCTCTCGGCACTGAGCGCCACTGTGGATCAGGCGCACGCCAAGATTCCCGGCCAGACCCACTGCTATTTCGGCATCTGTCATCGGGTGAAGACGCTGCCTGAGACCGAGCGACTGGTCGGCAGCCGCACCATGGTGCAGGCTTCGTTCTACGACGACTGCAAGGTCGACCGCTTCAATCCATGCACGCTGACATCGTCGGGCGAGGTGTTCAAGCCGCACCGCCCCGACAACGCGGCGAGCCCGATCTATCCCGACGGCACCAAGCTTCTGCTATGGAATCCGAGGACCAAGGTGGCGGCAATCGTGCGCGTCAACAGCGCCGGCCCCTACCACGGCAAGCGCACCCTCGACGTGTCACGGGCGACCGCCGAGAAACTCGGCTTCAAGCGTGCGGGCGTGGCGCAGCTGCACGTGCAGGTCCTGTCGGCGCCGACACTGGCCGAGTCGCGCTACAAGAAGCATCGCAATTATGCGCCCGTGCCTGGTCCGATCGGTAACTTCGACAGCTTCGCGCTGGCCTCGGCCGACAGCCAGCGCCACCTGCCGGGTGTGCCCGCTGGCAACATGATCGCGGCGGCAAGTCTGCCCGCAGGGTTCAAATTGACGTCGTTGCCCCTCAGCAACGCGAAGGCGATCAATGCCGCTGGCCGCAACGCGACCATGGCGGTGATGGCATCGGCCGGCGGCGTGCCAGGCCCGACTACGACGATGTCGGCGAGCGCGGTGCTGATGAACTCGATCCCGCACAGCCTACTGCCGGCTGGCGTGCTGACGCAGGCCCGCTGGTCCGGCCGCAAGGGCCCGACCAAGCCGAGCAAGGCCGTGATGGCGGTGGCGCAACGCGGCTGAGGATGCGGCGACCGTCATGCGGGTCTTCCCTATTCAGTCGTGGTTCATTGCCAGCGGGCTATCGTCATCGCGTCACTCAGGGCGTGGCATTTGCATACGGCTGCCGCGACGGTTAACGAGAGGCAGGGAGCGGCCCGCAAGTAGCCCTGCCGTTCCGGATCGGTGGACCAGATGTCGAACCTTGCCAACACCGTGTTCTGCGCCATTATTTTCGCCGTCGCAGGCACGGCAGCTGCCGGTGCCCAGGCTAATTGCGAAATGTATGGCCGGCTCGCCTTGAAGCAGATGCAGGAAAACGAGCAGAAGAAGTGCGGCTTCAAAGGGCCCGAGTGGAGCGGCGATCTTAGGGCGCATGTCGCGTGGTGCGGCACGGTCGGTCCTGATCAGTGGAAGGTGCAACTCCAGAAGCGCGAGCAGGCACTGGCCGCCTGCGGTCGCAAACCCTGAGCAAAGCTGTCGAAAGTACCGTCGCATGTCGGGCGCGGACGGGGGCGACAGCAGCCGAGGCGGCGGCGCAGCGGGGTCGCCAGGAGGCACATCTCCCACGTGGCCTTCAGCCCGGCGGCAATGTAAAGTGGCTGGCGGCTCGATTGGCCCGGCTTGGAGGGCACAAGTGAAACGCATTCTGGCACTGGCTGTCATCGCAATCGCGGGTTTTTACGTCGCCTGGCCAGCCTGGTCCGGCTACGTCATACGCGACGCCATCCAGAGCAAGGATACCGCCCGATTGGCGGCCAAGGTCGACTTCGACCGCGTCCAGGCATCGCTGCGACCGACCGTGACGCGCAAGGTCGAGGAGGGGTTCGATCGCTATCAATCGCAGCTCGGCGGCGCCGGCGCGATGATCCTTGGTCAGTTGCGCAAGGATGCGGTGCCGAAGATCGTCGAGGCCTCGCTGAAGGCGCTGCTGACACCGGACATGATCATCCGCATCACTTCGGAAGGCGGAAGTATCAAAGACAGCCTGGACCGCATCATGCGCGAGCAGATCGGCCGCCTCCTGCCGGCAGGAGGCGCCGGCGGCGACAACGCGGCGCCCTCGGGACAAGTCCGACAGGGGCTTGGCGGGCTACTCGGCAAGGCGTTGCCAGGGGCCGCGCCGGCGCCTGCGGCGCCGGAGGCTGCGGCGGTCGCGGCGACGGTGCCGGTTGCCGGGTCGCCCGGCCGCAGTTTGTCTGTGATGAACATCAAGAGCTTCAGCTTCGTTGGCCCGGTTTCTTTCCGAGTCGGGGTCGCCAAGGAATCGACTGCGGTGGAACCCGACATAACGGCGGAAATGAGCTTCATCGGCGGCGATTGGAAGCTCACCGGGCTCGTCCCAAAGCTGTGATGAAAGTCGCGTAAGTACCTGTGCCTCAAAGCTATTTGCTGAGCGCTCGAGCCGACGGCGTACGCTACCGGGGATGCAGGCCAGAATCGTTCGAGGTTATGCGTTGCAAAAGTGCCATATGGCACATCCATCACACTTCCACCGGTAAATGTTCATGCGTCCTTAAGCGTTGTGGATCAAGGATGTCGAAGCAGTTACGCAGGTCCCAAGATGTGTCCGGATTGGGCACGATGCTCGGACCGCAGAGGTCGTAAGATGGTACGTTTCAAACTCATGGGATTGGCCGCCGGTTTGGCTTTGGTCAGCAGTGCTGCCTTTGCCTTCCAGGAGCAGAAGTCAGCTTCGCCCGCCGCGGCGGAAACTGGCACTCAACAGTCGGCCGCGCCGCTGGCACCGGACGCCGTTCCCGGTACGAAGGGGACGGCGGTGCGTATCCCCGGGCTCGGCACCTTGGGCGTGATCCCGAAGATGGACTTCGGGTTGGAGTTGCTTTACGGCGCTGCCGACCAGTCGAACAAGCGGCCGGATCCGAGCAAGACCGAGCAGGATGACGTTCTGGTTGGTGGCCGTATCAAGCACAAGTTCTAGCCGCCTCGCGGCGCCGGCGTTTGTGCCGAAGCCGCGTTCGAATATATAAGTTCGTCTACGGGGAGCGCATCCGCGCTCCCCGTGTGCGTTTCAGGCGGCGGCGTCAACGGCATCGGCAGGCACACGAGCACCGCACGGTATGACCTCAGATCCTCATCCCAGGGCCTACCGGCTGGCTGCGGCTGCGGTGCATGTATTCACCGCCAGTGGTGCCGTTTGCGCCTTCTACGCGACGCTGTGCGTCATCGAGCAGCGGTGGGAGGCGATGTTCGCGTGGCTGGGCCTCGCCTTCCTGATCGATGGTATCGACGGCACCTTCGCGCGGATGGTCGATGTCGAGCGGCGGTTGCCGCACTTCAGCGGCGAACGGCTCGATCTCGTGGTCGACTATGTCACATACGTGTTCGTGCCGACACTGGCACTGCTGCAGCGTGGCTATCTCGTCGGGCCGGTCGGACAGGGTCTGGCGGCCGCGATCCTGTTGTCGTCGCTGTACCACTTCTGCGACAACGGCAACAAATCTGAGGATCACTGTTTTGTCGGCTTTCCCGCGATCTGGAATATCGTCGCCTTCCACGTCTTTGCATTCGATCTGTCGCAGCCGGTGACCGGCGCCATCGTGGCGGTATGCTCGGTACTGACCTTCGTGCGCTGGCGCTGGGTGCATCCAATGCGGGTACAGTCGCTGTGGCCGGTAACGCTGGGGCTGACCTTCCTGTGGCTGATCGCGGCGCTGTGGACGGTGATGCAGGGACTGCCGGCGGCGGGTTGGGCGACCGTCGTGTTCGCGGTGACGCTGGTGTGGGGCGTCGGCCTGTCGCTGGCGTGGCGCTGGGCCCCGGAGCAGTCATGAAACGCCTTGCGGTCGCCGCAGCGTTAGTCTTGCTCGCGGCGGTTGCACCGGCGCGAGCCGAGCCAGTGGCCCAGGAGTATCTGGGATTGGAAGTCGGCGGCAATCTCGAACTGGCGCCTGGCAAGTCGCTCGCTGCCGACGGCGTGGTGCTGATCGTGCACGGCTCGGCGGCGCATCATCGGATGGAGATGATCGCCGGCCTGCAGGACAATCTGAAGCAGCAGGGGATCAACTCGCTGGCGATCACGCTGAGCCTCGGGCTGCAGCGGCGTGCCGGCATGTTCGACTGCAAGCTTGAGCATGATCATCGCCACGCCGACGCTTCCGACGAGATCGTTGCCTGGACCGAATGGCTGCAAAAGCGCGGTGCCAATCGCGTCTTCCTGCTCGGGCACTCGCGCGGCGCCGCCCAGGCGACACTTGCCCTCGTCGAGCGGCCGGATCTGGGCATTCGCGGCCTGATCGCCGCTGCACCGTTGTATCAGACCGACGCTGAGATCGATGCCCGCTTTGCCGCAGCGTTCGGCACGCCGCTCGCGCCACTGCTGGTGAAAGCCCGCAAGCTGGTCGAGGCCGGCGAGGGTGACACCCTGCTCGACGTGCCCGGCTTCCTGCATTGCAAGCCGGCACGAGTGACGGCCGCCGCCTTTCACGACTACTACGCGCCTGATCCACAACACGACGTGCTGCGACTGCTCGGCGAAGTCACAATTCCCGGCCTGCTCGTTGTCGCCGGCGACGACCGCATCACGCCGACCCTGGCTGGCGCAGTGGCGCAGGCCAAGTCGGATCGCCGTTTGCCCGATAACCTCGCTGTTGAAACGGTCGATCGCGCCGATCATATGTTTCGCGACCTCTACGGCGAGGAGTTGGCCGATCGCGTGGTGGAGTTCGTCAAGCGGCGCTGATCTGCCCAAGTTTTTTTTGGCTTCCCTCCGAAGTCGGCATACGATCCCGTCTCAAGTTCCAGAGAAACAAGCCGGAGGATCGCCGCTTGAGCAACGAGACCACGAGCCTGAAGGGCAAGACGCTGTTCATCACCGGCGGCAGCCGCGGCATTGGCTTGGCGATCGCGCTCAGGGCGGCGCGCGACGGCGCCAACGTCGCGATCGCGGCCAAGACCGGCGAACCCAACCCGAAGCTGCCGGGCACCATCCACACCGCCGCTGCCGAAATCGAGAAGGCCGGCGGCATGGCACTGCCATTGCTTTGCGACATACGCTACGAAGATCAGGTGCGCGCGGCCGTCGCCCGGACGGCCGAGAGGTTCGGCGGCATCGATATTTGCGTCAACAATGCCAGCGCGATCTCGCTCACCGCCACCGACCAGACCGATCCGAAGCGTTTCGATCTGATGTTCGGCATCAACACGCGCGGCACCTTCGTTACGACCCAGGCTTGCCTGCCGTTCCTGCGCAAGGCCGAAAATCCGCATGTGCTGATGCTGTCGCCGCCGCTCGACATGCAGGCGAAGTGGTTCCAGCGCCACGTCGCCTATTCGATTGCCAAGTACGGCATGAGCTTGTGCGTGCTCGGCATGGCGGCCGAATTCAAGCGTGACGGCATTGCGGTCAACGCGCTGTGGCCGCGCACCACGATCGCGACCGCGGCCGTCAACAACCTGCTCGGTGGGGACCAGCTGATGCGGATGAGCCGGACGCCCGCGATCCTGGCCGACGCGGCGCATCTCGTGTTCTGCCAGCCGTCGCGGACGTTCTCGGGTAACTTCCTGATCGACGACACGTTCCTGCACGAGGTCGGCGGCGTCAACGACTTCGAAGGCTACCGTGCCGACAAGTCGATGCCGCTGGCCTGCGATTTCTTTGTACCCGATGCGAGTATGCCGCCGCCCGGCGTCAAGGTCGTGGCGCTGCCCGTGAAGCCGTGAGGGAGTTCGGACCATGACGACACTGCTGGTTACGCACCCTTGCTTCGTGCTGCACGACACCGGTCCGGGCCATCCCGAGCGGCCCGATCGCATGCGGGCGATCGACAAGGTGATGGGCCACGAGATGTTCAAGCCGCTGGTGCGCCAGGAGGCGCCGTGGCGCGACGACGTCGAGGCAATGATCGTAAGGGTACACCCGCAGCAATATTTCGACATGATCCAGGCCGCCCGACCGGCGGCCGGCGAGGCGGGCGTCCATCTCGATCCCGATACCGTGCTGTCGCCTGCTTCCTGGGAGGCTGCGATGCGCGCGGTCGGCGCCGGCCTGCTGGCGGTCGACGAGGTGGTGGCGGGCCGGGTCAGAAATGCCTTCTGCCAGGTGCGTCCGTGCGGCCACCACGCCGAAACCGCGACCGCGATGGGGTTCTGCTTCTTCAACAACGTCGCCGTCGCCGCGCGCTATGCCCAATCGAAGCATGGCGCCGAGCGCATCGCGATTGTCGATTGGGACGTGCATCACGGCAACGGCACCCAGGACATCTTCTGGTCGGACAAATCCGTGTTCTTCGCCTCGACCCATCAGATGCCGCTCTATCCCGGCACCGGTGCACTCGGCGAGACCGGCGTCGGCAATGTCTGGAACGCGCCACTGCGCCCCAACGACGGGGGCGAGCAGTTCCGCGAGGCGATGATGTCGCGGGTATTGCCGGCATTGCGCAATTTCGGCCCCGATATCATCTTTATTTCGGCCGGCTTCGATGCGCATCAGAACGATCCGTTGGCCAATCTGCGCCTGGTCGAGGACGATTTCGCCTGGGCGACCCAGGAACTGGTCGAAATCGCCGAGCGCCATGCCGGCGGACGGATCGTCTCGATGCTGGAAGGGGGCTATGATCTGGCGGCACTGGCCCGGTCGACCGCCGTCCACGTCAAACGGCTCATGGACGCCTGAATTGGGACGGCGAATCGGGCTTAAGCAGAGGGCGTTGCGCGTCACGCGTGAGGGAAGGTTTGGATCATGAGCACGGGCAAGGCCGCCGCAAAGTTCGCGGACATCAAGGAAATGCCGTTCGAGCGGGCATTGAAAGAACTCGAGCAGATCGTCGGCCGGCTCGAACGCGGCGATGTCGAACTCGAGGAAAGCATTTCGATCTACGAGCGCGGTGAGGCACTGAAGGACCATTGCGACCGCCTGCTGAAGGCGGCCGAGGCCAAGGTCGAACGTCTGACATTCGGCCAGGACGGCCAGCCGAAGGGCACCCAACCCCTTGATCCAGAGGCTTGATGACTTGGCTTGCGTAGCCGCGACGGGACGGCGCAGATAGTGTAACCTTTGAGTTCGGCCCACTCCAGGTCCATACGGTGTTCATGTGAGCAACCAATCCAAGACCCCACTGCTCGATCGCATCTCGACGCCTGAGGATCTGCGCCGCTGCAGCGAAGGCGAATTGCGGCAGGTCGCCGACGAGCTGCGGCGCGAGACAATCGACGCCGTGTCGGTCACCGGCGGGCATCTGGGCGCGGGCCTGGGGGTCGTCGAGCTCACGGTCGCATTGCACTGGGTGTTCGACACGCCGCGCGACCGGCTGATCTGGGACGTCGGCCATCAGGCCTATCCGCACAAGATCATCACCGGCCGGCGGGACCGTATTCGCACCCTGCGCCAGGGTGGCGGGCTGTCGGGCTTCACCAAGCGCTCCGAGAGCGTCTACGATCCGTTCGGTGCGGCCCATTCTTCGACCTCGATCTCGGCCGGCCTCGGCATGGCGGTGGCGCGAGACCTGTCGGGCGGCAACAACAATGTCATTGCGGTGATCGGCGACGGCTCGATGAGCGCCGGCATGGCCTATGAGGCGATCAACAATGCCGGTGCCCGCAACGAGCGGCTGATCGTCATCCTCAACGACAACGACATGTCGATTGCGCCGACCGACCGGCGCCCTGTCGAATTATCTCGCCCGCATCACCTCGAGCGGCACCTACCTCTACATGCGCGACATCGCCAAGCAGCTGGCCAAGCGATTGCCGAAGAATTGGGAGCGGCGAGCGGCGCGCGTCGAGGAATACACCCGCCACCTGTGGCAGGGCGGCGCCTGGTTCGAGGAACTCGGTTTCTATTATGTCGGCCCGATCGACGGTCACGATCTCAATCAGCTACTGCCGGTGTTGAAGAACGTGCGCGACGCCAAGCAGGGCCCGATCCTGGTGCACGTCGTCACCAAGAAGGGTAAGGGCTACGCCCCGGCCGAGAACTCGGCCGACAAGTATCACGGCGTCAACAAGTTCAATATCGTCACCGGCGACCAGGTGAAAGCCGAAGCCGAATGCGCCGGCTTATACCCGGGTCTTTGCCGATAGCCTCGCCGCCGAAGCCCGGCGCGACGACAGAATTGTCGCCGTGACCGCGGCCATGCCGTCCGGCACCGGGCTCGACATCTTCGGCAAGGAATTTCCTGAACGAACGTTTGATGTCGGCATCGCCGAACAGCACGCGGTCACCTTCGCCGGCGGTCTTGCCACCGAAGGCTACAAGCCGTTCTGCGCCATCTATTCGACGTTCCTGCAACGCGCCTACGATCAGGTGGTGCACGACATCGCGATCCAGAGCCTGCCGGTCCGCTTCGCGCTCGACCGCGCCGGGCTCGTCGGCGCCGACGGGCCGACGCACGCCGGCTCGTTCGATCTTGCCTACCTCGGCTGCCTGCCGAATTTCGTCATCATGGCGGCGGCGGACGAGGCCGAGCTCGTGCACATGGTGGCCACCGCGGTCGCGATCAACGACCGTCCAAGCGCCTTCCGCTATCCGCGCGGCGAGGGCCTCGGCGTTGAAATGCCCGAACGCGGCATCCCGCTCGAGATCGGCCGTGGCCGGGTCATCCGCGAAGGCTCGACGGTCGCGATCCTGTCATTGGGCACGCGGCTGGCCGAGGCGATGCGTGCCGCCGACCAGCTCAGCGCCATGGGCCTGTCGACGACCGTCGCCGACGCCCGCTTCGCCAAGCCGCTGGACATCGAGCTGATCGACCGTCTGGCGCGCAATCATGAGGTCCTGATCACGATCGAGGAAGGTTCGAGGGGCGGCTTCGGCGCCTTCGTGCTGCATCATCTATCCGACGCCGGCCTGCTCGATGGTGGCCTCAAGGTGCGCACCATGACATTGCCCGACATCTTCATCGAGCATGACAAGCCGGAAAAAATGTACGCCGACGCCGGCCTCGACGCCGCCGCCATCGTCGCCAAGGTGTTGGCCGCCCTTGGGCGGGAGGCGGTGACAGTAGGCAGCGGCGTCCGCGCCTGAACCGGCGGCCAGGCGTGAAGTTGGAGCGTTCATTTCGTCCAACGCCGTCCGCTGGATGATGGCGGCGGTCACTGTTCGACGACGCTCAGGATGCCGGGCAGGGTGGTCAGCTCGCCGATCTCGATCGGCGTCATGCTGAACCTCATGCGCGGGAAGGCGAGCTCGACCTCGGTATCGCCGGCCAACCGCAGCACGATCTGCACTTCACTGCCGCGGCCATTGCCGGCTGCCGCCGCTTTCAGTTGCCGGCGTAGATCGACAAGGCGGTCCGGCGCTTGCGTGATGACAGCGCCGTCGAGCACGATCTTGAGGGACTTCATGGCGTTGGCGGCCGCAGCGTCCAGCGCCTCGAGCCCCTGCACCCGCATCTTGACGGCATCGCCGTCGCGCTCGGCCTCGACCGCGATGACGACAGCGGTGCCGGCTTCCAGCAGATGCCCGCAGGCATTGAGTGTGTCGGAGAAGATCACCGCCTCGAACGAGCCGGTCTGGTCGGAGAACATCGCGAAGGCGAACTTGTTGCCCTTCTGGCTGCGGCGCTCGCGGGCCGACACGACGATGCCGGCGAGCCGGCCGGCAACGACGCCGCGTTCGGTGGCGGCGAGGAATTCGGCGTAGCTCATAACGCCGATGGTCTTGAGCGCGGTCTCGTAGGCATCGAGTGGATGGCCCGACAGGTAGAAGCCGATCGCCTTGAACTCTTCGTCGAGGCGCTCCATCGGCGTCCACAGTTTGGCCGGGCGCAGGTCGAGTGTGGCGACGGTCGTGCCGCCGCCGCCTGCGCCGCCAAAAAGATCGGTCATGCCGGTGGCGGCGTCAGATGCAAGCCGGCCGGCCAGCGCCAGCATCTGCTCGACGTTGGCGTACACCCGGGCGCGGGAAGGTTCGAACACGTCGAAGGCGCCGGCGGCCGCGAGCATTTCCAGGCCACGCTTGTTTAGCGCCTTGGCATTGAGCCGGCGGGCGAAATCGGACAGGTCCTTGAAGGTGCCGTTCGCTTCGCGTTCGTCGATGATCGTCTGCACCGCCGCCGGGCCAATGTTCTTCAAGGCGGCAAGCGAGTAGCGGATGGCGCCGGGTGCGCCGTTGTCGCCCGGCAGCGCGTCGAAATCGACGAATGAGGCATTGACGCAGGGCGGCAGCACGGCGATGCCGGCGCGGCGTGCTTCGCCCGCGAACATCGCCAGCTTGTCGGTGTTGGCCATGTCGAGCGTCATCGAGGCGGCGAGGAATTCGGGTGCGTAGTTCGCCTTGAGGTAGGCGGTATGGTAGCTGACGAGCGCATATGCCGCCGCGTGGCTCTTGTTGAAGCCATAGCCGGCGAACTTGTCGACCAATTCGAAGATGTAGACGGCGTCCTGTTTCTTGACGCCCTTATCCAGCGCCCCTTCGACGAAGCGGGCCTGCTGCTTGGCCATCTCGGCCTTGTCCTTCTTGCCCATGGCGCGGCGCAGAAGGTCGGCTTGTCCCAGAGTGTAGCCGCCCATCACCTGGGCAATCTGGATCACCTGCTCTTGGTAGATGATGACGCCGTAGGTCTCTTTCAGGATGCCTTCGAGCAGGGGATGCAGGCAGTCGACCGGCTCCTCGCCGTGCTTGCGGTGGATGTAGGTCGGGATGTTGTCCATCGGGCCCGGCCGGTACAGCGAGACCATGGCGATGATGTCTTCGAAGCGGTCGGGCCTGAGCTTCTTCAAGGCGTCCCGCATGCCGGTCGATTCCAGCTGGAACACGCCGACCGTATCGGCCTTGGCCAGCAGATCGTAGGCGGCGAGTACTTTCGGGTCGTCCCCGTCGATCGGGACTTTCGGCAGGTCGATCTCGATGCCACGCCGGCGTTTGATCAGGGCGACGCATTTCTGCAGCACCGTCAGTGTCTTCAGACCGAGAAAGTCGAATTTGACCAGACCGGCCTGCTCAACCAGCTTCATGTTGAATTGGGTGACCGCAAAGTCCGATTTCGGATCGCGGTACAGCGGCACGAGTTGGTCCAACGGTCGGTCGGCGATCACCATGCCGGCGGCGTGGGTCGAGGCGTGACGGTAGAGGCCTTCGAGCTTCTGCGAGATCTCCAATAGCTTGGCGACCATCGGGTCGTTGTCGCGTTCCTGCTGCAGCTTGGGCTCGGCCTCGATCGCCTCCGGCAGCGTCACCGGATTGGCCGGATTGTTCGGCACCAGCTTGCACAGCCGGTCGACCTGACCGTACGGCATCTGCAGCACGCGGCCGACGTCGCGCAGCACGGCGCGCGCCTGCAACTTGCCGTGGGTAATGATCTGGGCCACCCGATCGCTGCCGTACTTTTTCTGAACGTAGCGGATCACCTCGTCGCGCCGGTCCTGGCAGAAATCGATGTCGAAGTCGGGCATCGAGACGCGCTCGGGGTTCAAGAAGCGCTCGAACAGCAGGCCGAAGCGCAGGGGATCGAGATCGGTGATGGTGAGCGCCCAGGCGACGACGGAGCCTGCGCCCGATCCGCGGCCGGGGCCGACGGGAATGTCGTGCGCCTTCGCCCACTTGATGAAGTCGGCCACGATCAGGAAGTAGCCGGGGAACTTCATTGCCGTGATGATGCCGATCTCGAAGGCGAGGCGGCGGCGATAGTCCTCGGCCGTAAAGCCGGAAGCGAGCGCGTTTTCGGTGAGCCGGATTTCCAGGCCCTCTTCGGCCTGCCGCCTCATTTCCGCCGCTTCCGCGGCCAGCTGCTCCTCTTCGCTCGCCCCTGTCGTGGTGACGACAAAGCGCGGCAGGATCGGCTTGCGGCCCTTGGGGCGGAAGGCGCAACGCCTGGCGATCTCGATCGTATTGGCGAGCGCCTCGGGCAGATCGGCGAACAACGCCGACATTTCGGCCGATGACTTGAAGCCGTGCTCGGGTGACAGTCGGCGGCGGTCGTCCTCGACCATGAAGTTGCCGCCGGCGATACAGATCAGCGCGTCGTGCGCCTCGTAGTCATCAGGGCCGGCAAAGTAGACCTCGTTGGTGGCGACGATCGGCAGCTCTAGCGCGTAGGCGAGCTGGAGCAGCTGCGGTTCGACCTGTGCCTCGTGCGGCAAGCCATGCCGTTGGATCTCGACGTAGAGGCGGTCGCCGAAGATCTTCGCCAGCGTCTTGAGCCGGGCCTCGGCGACCTCGACCTGGCCGTCGCGCAGCGCCCGGTCGATCGGTCCGTCGGGACCGCCGGTGAGCGCGATGAGGCCGCCGCTCAGATCCTGCAGCGCGTCGATCTTGATGTGCGTCGGCTCGGGATCGACTGTTTCGAGATAGGCTTTGCTCGCCAGCCGCATCAGGTTGGCATAGCCGGTATCGCTTGCGGCCAGCAGGGCGAGTGCGCCCGCCGGCCTTGAGGCCGGTTCGTTGCGTAATCCCCGCGGCAACCCGTCGCCCTGCCTGGCATCGAGGAAGTCGGCGCTGACCGTGATCCCGACGATCGGCTGGATGCCGGCGGCGGCCATCTTGTCGGAGAACTCCAACGCGCCGAACATGTTGTTGGTGTCGGTCAGCGCCACCGCCGGAAGTCCAAGCTTCTCCGCGAGCTTGGCAATCTTGCCGATCGGCAGTGCGCCCTCGAGCAGCGAATAGGCCGAATGCACCTTGAGATGGACGAAGGGGATTGCAGCCTTGGCCGCGGCAGCGCCCGCCGGCGGCGCGGCATCGGCGCGGGCCTGGGCCTTTTCGTTGAGCTTTCGAATCGCGGCGGTCATGCCGGCGACTTTAGTCCAGGGATGACGTCCCGCACCAATCGGGCATGGCACTAGGATACGCACAGGCGGATGCGGCCGGCCTGGGTGCGGGCCGCATCCATAGGCTGAGCGGCTTCGGTCGATCAGTCGGCCGAGGCGGTGGTCGTGATTTGGCGAAAATGGGCCCGCGATGGTTGCGGCAGACGCGTCGCGACGGGATACTGCTCAGGTTCCGGGTGCCGCGCGGTGGGCGCCGCTTCACTGACTTTCACCGGCGGCCGGGTGCGCGGGCCGCCGTAATTGGGGCTGAACGGCTCGCTCGGATCATCCGGCATGGCATTGGGCGCATGCCTGGGCTCGATCGGCGGCTCTTTGATCGGATCGCCCGGCTCGGGGGAGTAGGTGGCTTGCCTTTGCGGCGCCGGGACGGGTGGCTCGGCCGAGGCCCAGGCGGGGTTCTGATTGCGCGCCTCGCGGTCGCTGCTGCAGCCACCGAGCGCGAAACCTAGAGCAATAATGAGCGAAGCAACGGCCAATTTGCGCGCGGCACGAGGCAGCGACGGGTTGGGAAACACGAGACGCATGGGAACTGAGAACTCCGGCAAACGCGACTGGGACTGGTCCTCACGGTGCCATCGTCGGGTGAAGAAACGCTTAAACAGCGTTCCGCAGCGGGGCGAAGTGGAAGTGTCGGGATGGTGCCGTTTCAGCTTCCTACCGGGCATCGCCCACGGCGCCACCGGATGAATGGCTGATGAACGGTGCGTTCAGTTAGGGTTCAAGGCCGCGCGGCGATGCTCGCGCCACCCTGTACCAACTTCCCCGGCGTGATCCAGGGGCCAGACCCGCAGGGTGGTCTGGCCCTATTTTTGTGTCTCGACGGCACGCGCACCGGATTTGCCATCCGGCGGTTCACTCGGTAGGGTCGGGCTTCAGCATTTCCCCCAAACCCACCGATGGAGTTCCCCCCATGGCATTTGAGCTACCCAACCTGCCATACGCCTACGACGCGCTGGCGCCCTACATGTCGAAGGAGACGCTCGAGTTCCACCACGACAAGCATCACAACGCCTACGTCGTGGCCGGCAACACGCTCGCCGGCGATGGCACCAAGTACGCCGGCAAGTCGATCGAGGACATCTGCAAGCAAGCCTTCGCCGCCAAGGACCAGCCGGTCATCAACCAGATCGGTCAGCACTACAATCACATCCACTTCTGGCAATGGATGAAGAAGGGCGGCGGCGGCAAGAAGCTGCCGGGCAAGGTCGCGGCGCTGATCGACAGGGATCTCGGCGGCTACGACAAGATGCGCACCGATTTCGTGCAGGCCGGCGTCACCCAGTTCGGCTCCGGCTGGGCTTGGCTCGCGGTCAAGGACGGCAAGCTCGCGGTGATGAAGACGCCGAACGGCGAGAACCCGCTGATGCACGGCGCGAGCCCTATCCTTGGCGTCGACGTCTGGGAGCATAGTTATTACATCGACTACCGCAACGCCCGTCAGAAGTACCTCGAGGCGTTCGTCGACAGCCTCGTGAACTGGGATCATGTCGAGGCCATGCTGGGCCAGGTAAAGTAGGCAGATCAGAGCATTAGCTGCGCGAGCAGAGCGACTGTGGCGCCGGGGCGACGCACCATGGGGTGTGATGATCCCGGCGCCATTCACGTCTTGAAGCCGTGATCGGCACCGGCCTAAGGTCCGCGGGTCAAACCAACTCTACTCCAGAACTGTGGCGCGTCGCGTATGAGCCGACTGTTCCGTCAATGCGGTAGGTACGTCCTGGTGCTGTTCGCAGCGGTGGCCCTGGCTGGTTGCGCCTCGATGCAGCGGCAAGCGGCCCCAACCCTGGCGCACGCGGAAGCGGGCATGGTGCCGGGCTTCACCGGCATCCGCTCGTGGGGCGATTTCAATCCGAAGGAGCCGCTGCGGGAATACGCGCGATTGTTCCCGGGCCTGCCGCGACTGGGCTCGGCCGGCGAGCGCGCCGACGGCCGGCCGGTGATCCGGGTGCTGGCGCTGTCAGGCGGCGGCGCCGATGGTGCTTTCGGTGCTGGACTCCTCAGTGGCTGGACCGAAAGCGGCAGACGGCCATCATTTCATGTCGTAACCGGCATCAGCGCCGGCGCACTGATTGCACCCTTCGCCTATTTGGGCCCGACCTACGATCAGAAAATGCGCGAGGTGTGGACCGAGTACGAAACCAACGAACTCATCACCGCGCAGCTGTTACCGGGTCTCCTCGGCGGCGCCTCGCTTGCCGACACCAAGCCGCTCGCCGATGTCATCGCCAAGTATGTCGACCGGGCGCTCCTGCGGCGGGTGGCGGGCGAGTACAACAAGGGCCGCATCCTGCTGATCGGCACCACCAACCTCGATGCGCAGCGCCCGGTGGTGTGGAACATGGGCGAGATTGCCCGCAAAGGCACGCCGGAGGCGGTGGACCTGTTCCGCGCCATTCTGCTGGCTTCGGCTGCCATTCCGGGCGCCTTTCCGCCGGTCAACATCAAGGTCGAGGCCGATGGCGAGGCCTTCGATGAGATGCACGTCGACGGCGGCACCACGCGAGAGGTCTTTGTCAGCCCCGTCAACGCACCGGCACGCTCGTTCGATCCGCTGTATCCGGTGCGGCCACATTGGGAATTCTACGTTGTGAAGAACGGCAAGCTCGGCAGCAACTATAAGCAGGTGAAGCCGACGACGATCTCGATCTCGATCCGGGCGATCGAAACGCTGCTGAAGCGGCAGAACGCTGGCGACATCTACCGCGTCTACCGCGCTGCCCGAGATGCCGGCGCTGATTTCAATCTGATGGCGGTGCCCGAGACGTTCTCGTTCACGCCGAAGCAGGCGCTGGATCCGGCGTATCAGGAGGCGCTGTTCCAGACCGGCTTCCAGATCGGGCGGTCGGGCAAGCCCTGGATGAAGACACCGCCGGAACTGGTGGCGACGGCATCGCCGCGCAGCGCGCCGGCCGCTGCGACACTGGCAGGCAACGCTGCCCCATCGGCAAAGCGCGCCGCCGCCGACTAGTCCATCTTCTATTGCGGCTGGGGAGGGGCCGCGGGCGATGCAGTCGTCGTCTTGGCAGATGCTGCCGGGGCCTTGGCAGCAGCGGCCTTTCTTGCCGGGCTCGCGGCCTTGCGGGTGACCGGCCGTCTGGCTGTTGCGACCGCCGCTGTCGCTGCAGGCGTGCCGTTTGCTGCCGGCTTTGTGCCGGCCACAGGCGCGGCACTGGCGGCCTTGGTGTTGGCGGCAGTGGCTGCTTGATGCGTCGCCTTGGCCGAGGCTTTGGCGGTTGCAGCCTTGACCTTCGCCTTGCCGCCGGCAACGGGCTTGGCTGACAGCCGCGGGTCGAGTTTCGGCGTCGGTGGCGTGACCCGCTGGATTGGCGGCACGATCGGCTCGATTGGTTTGGCGGCGATCGGGGCCGTCGCGGCAGACGTCGGATCGGTTGCGGCCGGCGCCGCTTGTTGTGCAATGGCTGGTGGCAGGCTCGCGATCAGCAACAGTACGGCCGCGGTGGCGGCCAGGTGTCGAAGCGCCGGCATAATGCCATCTCTCTTCGTCGCGGCCCTGATCATCGCCTCTGGCACGTCTTGGTTTTGCGATCGTACTTCATGAACATGTTGCACTTGCTCGCGGCGGCGGCCTTGGCCTGCCGATCGGTTGCAATGACCGGCGCCGCAATGACGGTGGCGAGGGCAATCACCACCAACAACACGATGATGTGCTTATTCATTATCGCACTTAGCCCGACTGATCGAAAGACCGGTTCCGTTTATCCTGATCGGGCCCTGTTGTCACCTGCTGGAGATGATGCGGTTGCGCAAAACAGAAGAGCCGAGGCAGCGGCGCCTCGGCTCTTCCGGTTGGAGTTGAGGGAACCGGCAAATCGGGTGCTCAATCCGACCTGCAGCCCCTTGATTGAAGGTGCTGTCAACGCGTTACCATCGATTGGTTCAGGACTTCTTCTTGACCTTGGCGGCAACCGGCTTCTTGGCCGGCTTCTCGCACTTGCCTTCGACGGCGTTCCACTTCTCCGGCTTCTTGCACTTCGAGACATAGGCGGCATCCGCCATGCCTGCGAGCGACATGCCCGCCACAGCGATCGCGCCAAGCGCGATGGTCAGTTTGCGCATTCTGTTGAGCTCCAGTTGTTATTAGAGGTGAAGAATCACGCGCTACTAGCCGCATGTGTAGGCAGGGAGGGGAGAAAAAGTCACCGGGGATCGTCGAGGTTGTAGTCTTGCAGCCGCCCAATGTGACACCTAAGAGTGACACTCGGCCTCGGCTCGTTTTGCACAGTTTATCAACACAGTCGTGCTGGCCGTGCGCTACCTCGCTGGTCGGAGTCCCATGTCACATAACACGTTCGGTCACCTGTTCCGCGTCACCACCTGGGGTGAAAGTCACGGCCCGGCGATAGGCTGCGTGGTCGATGGCTGTCCGCCCGGCATTGCCCTTGTGGCAGAGGACATTCAGGCGTTTCTCGACAAGCGGCGGCCGGGGCAGTCGCGCTATACAACTCAGCGCCAGGAGCCGGACGCGGTCAGGATTCTGTCCGGCGTATTCGCCGACGATGGCGGGGTGCAGGTGACGACTGGCACTCCGATTGCGCTCGAGATCGGGAATGTCGACCAGAAGTCGAAGGACTACGGCGATATCAAGGACAAGTTCCGCCCGGGCCATGCCGACTTCACCTACTGGGAGAAATACGGCATTCGCGACTATCGCGGCGGCGGCCGGTCGTCGGCGCGGGAGACGGCGAGCCGGGTTGCGGCCGGGGCGGTCGCACGCAAGGTGCTCGCCGGCGTCACCGTTCGCGGTGCCCTCGTCCAGATGGGGCCGCATAAGATCGACCGTTCGAAGTGGGACTGGGCGGCAGTCGAGGCCAACCCGTTCTTCTGCCCCGATGCCGCCAGTGCTGTTGTCTGGGAAGGCTATCTCGACGGCGTGCGCAAGGCGGGCTCATCCTGCGGCGCGGTGATCGAGGTGGTGGCCGATGGCGTGCCGGCAGGGCTCGGCGCACCGGTCTACGGCAAGCTCGACCAGGACTTGGCATCAGCGATGATGAGCATCAATGCGGTCAAGGGCGTCGAGATCGGCGATGGGTTCGACGCCGCCGCGCTCTCGGGCGAGGACAACGCCGACGAGATCCGCATCGGCAACGACGGCCGGCCGCTGTTCCTGTCGAACCACGCCGGCGGCATCCTCGGCGGCATCTCGACCGGGCAGCCGATCGTGTGCCGGTTCGCGGTCAAGCCGACGTCGTCGATCCTCACCGCCCGGCGCACGATCGACCGGCACGGCGCCGAAACCGAGATCATGACCAAGGGCCGCCACGACCCTTGCGTCGGCATTCGCGCGGTGCCGGTTGGGGAAGCGATGATGGCGATTGTGCTCGCCGATCACCTCTTGCGTCATCGCGGCCAGGTCGGGGCGCAATGCTGATGGCGACCGCGGCCAGGCACTCGGGTCGCTGCGCGGGCATTGCTGGGGAGCCGGCAGCGCTATTCCTATCGCGCTGATCATTTCAGTTCCCGCGTTCCCCGACGATGCGCCGGTGATCGTCTACGACGGCGTCTGCGTGCTTTGCTCGAAGGCAATGCGGGCGATCGCGCGACGCGACCGGCGGCAGCGCTTCCGCTATGTCAGCGGGCAATCCAGGCTTGGCGCAGCGCTGTTCCGGCATTATGGGCTCGACCCGCAGAATTTCGAGACCGTGCTGCTTGTCGAGGACGGCCAAGCTTATGGCAAGCTCGACATGGCGCGGCGGGTGGCGACCGAGATCGGCGGGCCGTGGCGGCTGTTCGAGCTGTTTGCAATCTGCCCCAGCGCCATGCAGGACTGGTGCTACGATCTGGTGGCCCAGAATCGCTATCGTCTGTTCGGCCGCAGTGACGTGTGCATCGCGCCGGACCCGAGCTGGCGGCAACGCATAATCGAATAGGGGGAAGATCGTGGACGCGAAGTCGAAGGTCAAGGCGGTGGTGTTCGACGTGTTCGGCACGGTCGTCGACTGGCGGGGCTCGACCATCGCCGAGCTCAGGAGCTTTGCGCGCGGGCGGGGCCTCGAGTTCGACGCCGAGAAATTCGCCGACGAGTGGCGCGGTCTCTATCAGCCCGGCATGGAAGAGGTGCGGGCCGGGCGGCGGCCTTTTGCAATTCTCGACGACCTGCATCGCGAGAGCCTGCTGAAGCTGCTCGACAGCAACGGCATCGGCGGCCTTGCGAGCCACGAGATCGAGCATCTCGTCACCATTTGGCATCGATTGCATCCCTGGCCGGATATGCGCTCCGGGTTGGCGCGGCTCGCCACCCGGGTGATCACCGGCACGCTGTCGAACGGTAACATGGGATTGCTGACGCGCCTCGCCAAATTCGGTCATCTGCCGTTCGACGTGATCCTCGGTGCCGAACCGGCTCAGGCCTATAAGCCGATGCCGGAGGCCTATCTGCGAACGGCCAAACTATTGAACCTTGCGCCCGAGGAGATGATGCTGGCGGCCGCCCACAACGACGACCTCGCGGCAGCGGCGGCGGTCGGCTATCGCACCGCCTTCATCGTGCGGCCGATGGAGAAGGGCCCGCACCAGACTGTCGACCTCATCGCCGCGCAGCCGTGGGACGTCGTCACCGACAGTTGCCACGGATTAGCCGATGCCCTGGGGTGCGCAAAATGAAGTCACCGAACTCGATCGCCGATCTCGTGGTCGGCGCCCATCACACGGCCTTCAGCTGCCGTGACTACGAGGCTGCCCGCCGCTTCTTCGTCGACATCTTGGGCTTCAAGGTCGTGGGCGAAATGCTCGATCGCAGCGGCGACGGCCTCGATGTGGTGGTCGCCATGCCGGGCGCCCGTTGTAGCTGGGCGATGCTGGAGATGGGCGGCTATCACATCGAGCTGTTCAAGTGGCTCGCCCCCGCCGACGGCCGCAAGCTCGAGATGCGGCAGAACGACATCGGCTATACCCACATTTGCATGCAGGTACGCAATATCGACGAGGTCCACCGGCGGCTCACCGCTGCCGGCTATCAGCCGCTGTCGCAGCCCGGCAATATGCGGGAGGGTCGGGCGAAACCGTTCTATGCCAAGGGGCCGGAGGGCTGCATCGTCGAATTCTGCGAATATCCGATGGGGGCTTAGGCTGCGAATTTCGGGCCGGGTGAGCCGACAACCGCTGCCGCCGGGATCGTTGAACAATTTGTTTCGTCGGCCCAAAGGCCGTAGCCATCGGGGCCTTGCGCGGTCTAACAATGCGGGCGGGAGCGATTCGCGTGCAACGCGTCATCATTGCCTGGAGACCAGACATGGACTTTCTGAAGCCCTACACGTCGCAGATCCTGAGCCTGTTCCGGATCATGTCCGGCTTGCTGTTCCTGCAGCACGGCACCACCAAGTACCTGGGCATCCCGGTCGGCCCGCAAAACAATGCCTCGCCGATGACGATGGGCGGCGCTGCCGGCGTATTCGAGCTGGTCGGCGGTATCATGCTGGTGCTCGGCTTGTTCACCCGCCCGGTCGCGTTCATCCTATCCGGCGTGATGGCGGTTGCCTATTTCTATGCGCACGCGCCGCGCGGGTTCTACCCGATCCTCAACGCCGGCGAGCTGGCGATCATGTACTGCTTCGCGTTCCTCTACCTCGCTGCGGCCGGTGGCGGCGCCTGGAGTGTCGATCGCGCCCGTGGCGGCGACTGAGAGCGTCACTCTTTCCGCCGCACCATCAGCTTCGATAGGAACACCGCGGCACTCGATACCGGCGCCAGCCCGGCGTCACTGAATAGGCGATCGAGGTCGTCGCTGGTGTACTGCTCATAGTAGGGCTCGTGGAACCGGTGCGGGAAGGCCTCGAGCAGGCCGTCCCAACCGGCACGGTCGCCCAGCTGCAGGCTGTCGATGAATACCAGGATGCCGCCGGGCTTGAGCACGCGCGCCATCTCGGCTGCGACGCGGCGGCGCACCAGCGCCGGCAGTTCGTGGAACAGGAAAATGCAGCTGACGATGTCCTGGCTGGCGTCGGCGAATGGCAGCTGCTCGGCGTTGGCGGTGACGAACGCGGCCGGACGCAGGTCGCCGATGTGCCGCTTGGCCTCGTCGAGATAGGCTACCGACAGATCGAGCCCGGTAAGCTTCATCGCCGGGAACGCGAGGCGAACCTGGCGCAGGAAGCGGCCGGTGCCGCAGGCAACATCGAGCATCGAAAGCTGGCGCTGGTCGCGGCCACGGACGAATTCAGCGATCGGCCGCAGGCCCGAACGGCGCATGGCGTTGGCGCTGCCGTAGAACAGCGTCTCGACCTGCACGTCATAGAGCTTGGCCGAGTCCTCAGACAGGTAGCCGCCGGTCTGGAAGTGGAAGTCCTGGGTGAAATAGTCGGGCAGGCCCTCGGCGGCAGGCTCGCGGCGGGCGGTGCCGGCATCGGCTGACTGCCGGCGGCGCACCGCCTCGGGCAGATCGGCCATCATCAGCCGTAGCCGCGCTAGGTGATCGGCAAGCGAGCCGGTCTCGTCCGTCATCGGTGGATAGAGCCCCTCGCGCACCGCCTTGGCGTCAGCGAGAAACACGTTGGCGAGGTCGGCCAGCAGCTCCTGGCGGCCAGGCACTGGTTGCGACGGCCGGTAGACCGCCTTGCCGCCGAGCTGCTCGACTCGCCGGTCGAGCAGCCAGTTGATGCCGTAGTACCAGCCGAAGCGTGCGGTATTGCCCGCGATCTGGGCCGCCTGCTGCAGCGGATGGGTCATGGCCTTGCCTCGTCCTTGGACAATGACAATGTGGGCCACCGACCGGTGACGTGCAACTTGACGCTTGCGCGCAGGGTGAGGGACGGTATCGCAGCACATTCGAGGATCAAGGGCGCATGCGGGGCTCGCAGAATATAGTCATCCTGACCGGCGCCGGCCTTTCCGCCGAGTTGGGCCTGGCGACATTTCGCGACAAGGGCGGCATCTGGTCGAAGTTCAGGATCGAGGACGTGGCGACGCCGGAAGCCTTCGCGCGTGATCCCGAGCGCGTGCAATCGTTCTACAACATCCGCCGCCGCGATCTCCTCACGGCGCGGCCGAACGCGGCGCATCTGGCACTTGCGCGGCTCGAGCGCGAGCACTCAGGCAATGTCCTGGTCGTCACCCAGAACATCGATGCGCTGCACGAGGCGGCCGGCCAGCGCCATCTGATCCACATGCACGGCGAGCTGCTGAAGGCGCGGTGCCTCGCCTGCGACGCCCGCTCGCCGTGGCGCGAAGACATGACGGCCGTTTCAGTGTGTCCGCGGTGCCAGGCGATCGGCCGCTTGCGTCCCGACGTCGTCTGGTTCGGCGAGATGCCCTACCACATGGAGGCGATCGAGGACGCGCTGCGGCAGGCAGATCTCTTCGTCTCGATCGGCACCAGTGGCAGCGTCTATCCGGCCGCGGGGTTCGTGGCGGCGGCGCGCCGCGCCGGCGGGCGCACGGTCGAGCTCAATCTCGAGCCATCGGAAGGGGTGAGCCTGTTCCACGAAGCGCTGCACGGCCTGGCGACGCAGGTGGTACCCGATTTCGTCGGCGGGTTGCTGCGGGACGGGTTCAGGCCATGAACCTGACGCTGGTCCTCGCCTTCCACAAGGTCGCCGCCGCCGGCAGCTTCACCCATGCCGCGCGCATGTCGGGGGTGAGCCAGCCGACGCTGTCGGGCCAGGTGCGGGTGCTGGAGAAGACGATCGGCAAGCGGTTGTTCGAACGCACCGGCAGGCGCGTGCGGTTGACCGAGGCCGGCGAGGCGCTGTTCGCGGCAACCTCACGGCTCGCCGATGCCGTCGGCGGCGTCGAGCGCGTGCTCGACGGCAGCCAGGGCGAGCGTGCGGGCGTGCTGCGGGTCAGCGCCGACAGTGCCGTGCACGTCTTGCCCGTACTCGGCCAGATGAAGCGTTCGGCCGGCGAGCTCAATTTCTCGTTGCGCATCTCGAACTCGGCCGAGGTCACAGCCCAGGTCCTCAACGAGGAGGTCGACGTCGGGGTCATGGCGCGGGCGCCGGCCGATCCCCGACTGGCGTCAGCGAAGATCAGGCATGATCGGCTGGTGCTGCTCGTTTCGCGGCGCGATCCGTTGGCGGTGCGCAAGCGCATCAAACTAGCCGATTTCGCCGGTCGCGATCTCGTGGTGCGCGAGCGCGGCTCGATCACCCGCGAGGTGATCGAGCAGCAACTGGTCTCGGCCAACATCCGCACCGGCCAGGTGTTCGATGTCGCCACCCGCGAGGCCGTGCGCGAGGCGGTGGCGGCAGGCTTCGGTGCCGGCGTGGTGTTCGCCAGCGAAGCCGGCAACGACGCGCGGTTGACGACACTCGCCATCCAGGGCGGCGACTTGAGCGTGGCCGAATACGCGATCTGCCGGGCCGAGCGCCGGCGGGTGCCGCTGATCGCCCAGTTCTTTGACGCGGCGGCACGGATGGCGGCGAACAATCGTTGGCTGTGAGGGTCGAACGGTGCCTGGCTTCAGCCTGGCACCGCCTCGCAGTTCAGCAGCCAGCATCTCCGCGCGACCATCGGCGCTGTCGTTCCCCTGGCTTTCGGTGCCAAATGCCGCGTGCTAGGGTTCAAATACCGTACCAATTCAATTCGCCCGGCGGACCTGTCCCGCCGGCCAACCCCTGGAGGACCCATGGCCCCGCTGGACATGAAACCCAACGAGCTCGAACCCTATTGGATGCCGTTCACGCCGAACCGGTCTTTCAAGAAGAAGCCGCGGCTGTTTTCCGGCGCCAAGGATATGCATTTCCTCACGCCGGACGGCCGCAAGGTGATCGATAGCTCGTCCGGCCTATTCTGCGTCAACGCCGGCCATTGCCGCGCGCCGATCGTCGAGGCGATCCAGCAGGCCGCTGCCAAGCTCGATTTCGCGCCGCCCTTCCAGTATGGCCACCCGCAGGTGTTCGAGCTGTCGTCGAGGCTGGCGCTGTTGGCGCCGGGCGATCTCGACTACGCGCTCTTTGCCAACTCCGGCTCGGAAGCCGTCGACACCGCGCTTAAAGTTGCGCTCGCCTATCACAAGGCGCGCGGCGAGGGCGCCCGCACCCGCTTCATCGGCCGCGAGCGCGGCTATCACGGCGTCAACTTCGGTGGCCTCTCGGTCGGCGGCATGGTCGCCAACCGCAAGGCCTTCGGCAACATGCTGCAGGGCGTCGATCATCTGCCGACGACCTATGATCGCTCAAAGCAGGCGTTCTCGATCGGCGAGCCGGAGTGGGGCGCGCACCTGGCCGACGAGCTGCTGCGCATGATCAACCTGCACGACGCCTCGACCATCGCCGCCGTCATCGTCGAGCCGGTGGCGGGCTCGACGGGGTGCCTCGCGCCGCCCAAGGGCTACCTCGAGCGGCTGCGCAAGATCACCGCCGACCACGGTATCCTGCTGATCTTCGACGAGGTGATCACCGCGTTCGGTCGCCTCGGCCACGCGTTTGCTTCCGAGCGCTTCAACGTCGTGCCGGACATGATCACCTTCGCCAAGGGCGTCAACAATGGCTCGGTGCCGATGTCCGGCGTGATGGTGAGGAAGGGCATCTACGAGACGCATATGACCGGCCCCGACTATCTGGTCGAGCTGTTCCACGGCTACACCTACTCAGGCCATCCGCTGGCGGTCGCAGCCGGCATCGCGACGCTCAACCTCTATCGCGACGAGGGGCTGTTCGAAAAGGCAAAGAAGCACGAGAAGCTGTTCGGCGAGCTGATGATGAGCCTCAAGTCGGAGCCGAACGTCGCCGACATCCGCCCGATCGGCCTGATGTGCGGCATCGATCTCAATCCAGCAGGCGGCAAGCCCGGTATGCGCGGCTACGAGGCGATCGAACGCATGTATCACGAGCACGACCTCTATTGCCGCGTCACCGCGGACACGTTGATCGTGGCGCCGCCGCTGATCGCAAGTGAAAGCGACTTGACGCAGATCCGCGACAAGATCGCCACGGTGCTGCGCGCGGTCGGATAATCCTGCGACGACGACATCGGTTTGAAACGGGGACCCTGGGGTCCCCGTTTTTGTTGTCGGTGGCGACGGAAAACTGGTGATTGTGGTCCGGCGGCAGTTGCGCGGCGGCAATTGAGCCGGGAAAGTCGAAGCACAGGGCGAATCAGTTGGGAGGTTCCAACTCGTCGCCTGTTGCTCGAGGGTAGAAGACGTCGATGCAGTCTGCGCCACCGCGTTCCGCCCATTCCCGCCGACCCCGCGATCCCGTTCGTGATGGGCTGGTGGTGGTATGCATGACGGTGGTGGCACTGGCGCTGGGCATCGGCCTGCATCTGCAGTTTGCGCTCGCCTTCTGGCTGGCAGTGGTGGCAGCGCTCTCAGTCTACGTGGCACTGCTGTCGACGCATATTCTGGTGCGGCGCAGCGACTACGTCGACGAATTGCGTCGCGAGCTGGTGCGGCTGGAAGCCAAGGCCGGTCCGTCGATTGGGCCGAGCCAGGGGACTGCCCAGCCCATCACTGCCGGCTACCAGCCGCCGCGGCGGCCTGGCGAGGCGCCGGCATCGACCAAAGGCATGGGTGACTACTGGAGTTTCACGCCGGCCGCCGCCGCCGGTATCGTCCCGATCGCGCCAGCCGCTGCGATGCATGTCGCAACGCCGCATCCGGCACCGGATGCCGCCGCGCATCAACGCGATGCCGACGCCCAGCAGATCAACGCCGTGATCAAGAAGCTGGCGGCCGATATCACCCAGGGCCAGGCCGCGCTGGAACGGGCGCCGGAACCGTCGCTGGCGCCAGTAGCCATACCTGTCGCCATGTCGCTGCCGTCACCGCAGCAGATCGCCGATATCGACGATTCGGTCGCAGCACTACATGCCGCTGCCGATGCCATGCGCGAAGCCAGCCAGGTGACGGAACGGGCATTGCCGGCGCGCTCCGGCGACGAAGGCGACGAAGTCGAACCTCTACGGCACCTTGCCTCGGCGCCGCCGCCGCTGCCGCCGACACGTCCCGACGATCTGGCCCACAGCCGGCTCGCCGCTGTTGCCGAGGCGCTCGAGCGTGAGCGGTTCGACGTCATGCTGGAGCCGATCCTCGGCCTCGACGACCGCCGTGCCCAGCATTACCTGGTCTCGGTTCGCCTGCGCGACGGCCTCGACGGTCTCAGCAATGAGCGGTCGGCGCCGGGCTCGGGGCTGCTGCCGCTGCTCGACGCGGTGAAGGTCGAGAGCGCCGCACGTGTCGCATGGCGCATGGAGGATCGGGCGAAGCCTGGCGCGCTATTCTCGCAGTTGTCGGGCGAGAGCCTCGTCAGCGACCGCTTCCTCAACCGTTTCGCCGACACCTACCGCCAGGGCGATACCCTGAGCGGCCGGCTGGTGCTGTCGTTCCGGCAATCGGAATTGCGCACCTTCTCGGAGCCGCAGTGGTCGACGCTGCGGGATATGGCCGACCTCGGCTTCCGCTTCTGCGTCGAAGAGATCACCACCCTCGACCAGGATTTTGCCGCGCTTGCGGTCGCCGGCTTCACCTTCGTGCGGCTCGAGGCCGACGTCTTCCTCGAGGGCCTGCCGGCGGAACGCGGACTGATCCCGGCGTCGGACATCTGCCGACACTTTGCGGGTCACGCGCTCGCTGTCATCGTCGGCGGCATCGGCGATGAGGCGGTATCTCAGAAATTGCAGAGCTACGGTGTCGAGCTCGGCCAGGGTGGCCTGTTCGGCTCGCCCGCCCGGTCAAGGCCGACGTGCTGCGCAACCCGCACGCGGCAGTGGCTTGAACGGGCGGAAGGCTGCGTTTAAGGCATAGCCGCATGAGTTCCGCCCCGCCGATTCCGATCCTCACCTCCGTGTCCGCCCTCGCCGCAACCAGCGACGCCTGGATCTGCGACATCTGGGGGGTGCTGCACAACGGCATCGATCCGTTCCTGCCCGCGGCCGAGGCGGCGCGCGCGTTTCGTTCGCGGGGCGGCAGCGTTTGCCTGTTGTCGAACGCGCCGCGCCCGCACGGCTCGGTGATCGCGCAGATGCAGGCGATCGGCGTGCCGGACGGCGTGTTCGATGCGGTGGTTACGTCCGGCGATTTGACCCGCGCGCTGATCGACGAGCGTGCCGACAAGCGCCTGTTCCATCTCGGGCCGCCGAAGGATTTGGCGATCTTCGACGGCCTCGAGGTCGAATTCGTCGCGCCGGAGAAAGCCCGGTTCGTGATCTGCTCGGGCTACTACAACGACGACGTCGAGACGCCCGACGACTACGCCGAAGTGCTGGCGACGCTGCGCCGGAACGACGCGCTGATGGTGTGCGCCAACCCGGACATCTTCGTCGAGCGCGGCAACCGGCTGGTCTATTGCGCCGGTGCGCTCGCCGAGGCCTACGAGAAGATCGGCGGTCGCGTGATCTACGCCGGCAAGCCGCATCTGCCTGCCTACGATATGGCGCTCGGGCTGATCGAGCGTCGGCGCGGCGCGAAGGTGCCGAAGGATCGCGTCCTCGCCATTGGCGATGGCTTGCGCACCGACATGGCGGGCGCGGTCAATTTCGGCGTCCGCTCGCTGTTCATCGCCAGCGCGCTGCATGCCGAGGGGCCGCTGGATGCGGCGGCGCTGGCCGAGTTGTTCAAGGACCGCCCGGTGAAGCCGGTCGGCGCGATGAACGCGCTGCGGTGGTAGCGGGTGACCGCATGCGGCGGTGGGCGGTTGCTCGCGCCGACCGCCAACCATGGCAGCGGCCGATCCCGGACGGGGTTACTGGTACGGATCGACACTCTTCGGTTCAGGCTGTGGCGCCGGGTCGATGCGAAAGACCGGGTAGTCGGCTGCGATCGCTTCAAAGGCCGATAGCGGCGCGTCGGGGGCAACCGGCAGGTGGCGACGACCACTCGTGGCGACCTGGCACCACGCCTTCAGAATTGGCGCTCGCTGCGCGGGCGCAATTTCGCTGAGCAAGACCGGGCGGGATCTGCCGCGTTTGATGAATGCCGCGCCGCCAGCCGCGCGAACGTTCTGCACCCACTGCGAACCGTTACCGAGCATTGAAACGAAGTAGCTCTGGTTTTGGTGCTCGGCGACAACAAGGACGGTCGAGCACAGGCGATCGCTGCTCCGGCTCTTCACCTGCAACGTCGCCAGGATGTTTGGTGTCAGCCCCAGGCCGGATACCCAGGCATAGGCCCTGCTCCAGATCCTCCCCAACGGGGTCGGCCGCCAGCCTCGATAGAAGTAGCGCAGATAGCCGCTTCGCTCGGCCGGATCTTCGTGGGATGGTCTCATGGCATGACCTCGCGCCGCGGCATGCTGGAAATCGGGATCGCCGTCGTTCCGCTCGCGTCAGCCCAGTGACAGTATTATTGTATCGGCGCGTGCTGCTCAAGCACCGCTGTGGCTACCGGCAGAGTTCCGTACGACCTCAGCGTTTGATGATGGTCAAGGTGTTCTTCGGCACATTCACAATAGTGCGCCGGCAGACTGGAAACCACATGGTGGGCGCCATGCCGCAATCGCAACCTCGGCAGATGCTCAAGCGATTGGGATTTGGAGGGATCCTGTGGCTGGTCCCCTACGTGACCGCGATCCCGTTGATGCCGCTGATCCAGAGCGATCCCACATTCTTCAAGACCATCATGATCGTCGTTGGCACGTTGGTCGGCGGGCTCCTCGCGGTGCTCTATTTTCTGGACGTCGAGAAAGACTTTCTGAAGGAGGGAATTCTGCTCGCGGTCGTCTGGATCGTCGTGAACTGGATGCTCGACTTCGTTGCACTGCTGCCGTTCACGAAACAGTCGGTGCCACGCTACTTCATGGAGATCGGCCTGCGCTACATCGCCATGGTCGCGCCGACCGTGTCGCTTGGCTACGTGCTGGGCCGAAAGCTGGAGGGCCGCGGCATTGGCGGAAGGAACGCGGCATGACGCTCTTGGTCTGGGGATACCTCGCGGCATCGAGTATGGCCGCGGGCGAGGAAGGAGGCCGGTAGTGTCATTCGCGTTCTGGCAACGGTGGCTGCTCGTGGTGAGCGTTGTCGTCGTGGTCTTCGGTCTGGCGCTCGCGATCTTCAATCAGTCGACCGTCTTCGATGTCGTCTTCAACGATCGCGTGAATCCGGTGTTCTGGCGCAGCACCCAGGCAACCTCTGAGGCTGTCCGCTTCCAGCAATGGATCTATGGCGTGCTCGGCGCGACTGTTGCCGGCTGGGGCCTGCTCATGGCGTTCATCACGGCTTACCCATTCAAGCGGCGCGAGCCCTGGTCCTGGACCTGCCTCGCCACCAGCATTGGCTTGTGGTTCGTTTTCGACACGACCATTTCGGCCTACTTCGCGGTCCTCATTAACGTCGCCGTGAACTGCGCCCTCGCGGTCGCCGTTGGGCTACCACTCGCATTCACATGGAAGGATTTCGCGCCCGGGCCGGTCGGGCGGCCTTAGTGTTCGCCGGGCTTCAGCCGCTCACGCCACCAGCACGATCTTGCCGATGTGCTGGCCGCCGTCCATGCGGGCATGCGCTTCCGCCGCCTTTGCCAGGGGTAGGTCGAGTCCATCACGATCTTCACCCGGCCATCGGCCAGCATCGGCAGCACGTAGGTTTCGAGCCCGCGGGCGAAACCGGCCTTGATCTCGTTGGTGCGCACACGCAGCGTCGAGCCGGTAATCGTCACCCGCTTCATCATCATGCGCTGCAGGTCGGCGGTGACGGTGGCGCCCTTCTGGAACGCGATGCAGACGATGCGGCCGTCCTCCGCCGCGCACCTGATGTCGCGGTCGATGTAGTCGGCGCCGACCATGTCGAGGATGACGTCGGCGCCGTGGCCTTGCGTAATCTCATTCACCGCTTCGACGAAATCTTGGCTGTTGTAGTCGATCGCGGCGTCGGCGCCGAGCTTCCGGCAGGCCACACACTTGTCGGCCGAGCCGGCGGTCGCGATCACTTTGGCACCGAAAGCCTTGGCGAGCTGGATGGCGGCGACGCCGATGCCGCTCGAGCCGCCGTGGACCAGCAGCCAATCGCCGCGCTTCAAAGCCCCCCGCTCGAACACGTTGTGCCAGACGGTGAAGAAGGTCTCGGGGCAGCCGCCGGCGTGCACCAAGTCGAGGTTGGCCGGCACCGGCAGGCAGGCGCCTTGCTCGGCAATGGTGTGGGTGGCGTAGCCGCCGCCGTTGACCAGTGCCATCACCCGGTCGCCGACCTTGAAGCGGGTCGTGCCGGCGCCCACCGCCTCGACGTGGCCGGCGATCTCGAGCCCCGGGATCGGCGAATGGCCCTTCGGCGCCGGATAGAGCCCCTTGCGCTGCTGCACGTCCGGCCGGTTGACGCCAGCCGCGGCGTTGCGCACCAGCAGCTGGCCCGGGCCCGGCAGCGGCATCGGCATCTCGCGGGGAATGAGCACTTCCGGCCCACCCTTGCCTTCGATGACGATGGCGGTCATTGTTTTCGGGCTCGTCGTCATGGCGTGTCTCCGATTGATATTTCGAATTCAGACATGCCCGATGCCGCGTCAAACAGCAACAGCGCCGCGGAGGCATTCATGGACTGGGACGATGTGCGGCCGAAGCCGCAGGCACGCGCCGTTCTCGGCGAGGACCTGAAGACGATGTCGATGGCGGATCTGCGCCAGCGCATCACTGCGTGTGAGGGGGAAATTGCGCGTCTGCGACAGGAAATCTCTGCCCGCGAGGCGCATGAATCCGCCGCCAGCCGGCTGTTCAAGAAGTAAACGCCGGCTGGCACAACATACCGTCAACGATTTACGTTTTGTTAGCCATACGGGGCTATATTGAACGTCATCCAGTGATCTGGATCTCCGGTGGCACCCTGCCACCCGGTTTGACGCCTCCCTGTTGACTTCCGAGCCGCTCCACATGAGCGGCTCTTTTTTTTCGGTGCACTCTTTGCATGCGCCCTCAAATGTTCCTATTCTGGGACGACTTGTTAACTGTCGGATGCGAGTATGCCTGCCGGCAGTTGAGTTCCCCGTGGTGTTCCGAGTTGGTCGCAGTCATGAGCACGAGTTCAGGTTTCGTCGATATGCGTGGCAATGGCGGCGCCACCATTTCCTTCGGTGAGCGCTTTGCCTCGTCCGAGCAGTTTGACGGCGTGTTCAAGGAGGGCATGGCCCTCGTCGAGCGCACCGCTGCCTATCTCGATGGCGATGGCCGCAAGGATGCCAAGGGCCTTAAACCTCCCATCTCGGTGATCTACGCTTCCGAGAGCATGCGGCTCACTACCCGCTTGCTGGAGCTCGCATCGTGGCTGCTCGTGCGCCGAGGCCTCAAGGAGGGCGAGTTGACGCCGGCGGAAGCCGCCAAGAAGCGCGAGCGCATCAAGCTGCGGCCGTTCGGCCGTCCGACCCACGTGCAGCATTTCGCCGAGCTGCCGGTTGGCCTCAGAGTTTTGATCGAGGAAAGCTTTGCCCTGAACGACCGCATCATGCAGCTTGATCGCGCCATCGAGCGCCCGGGCGATCTGCCGGTCGCCAACCCGGTGGCCAACCAGATGGCGCAGCTGCATCGCGCCTTCGGCCAAGCCGGTCGTCGCTGATATCAGACAACAGCAGAAAGGCCGGCCACTCGATCGAGTGCCGGCCCGTGAATTGCTGAGCTGCCCTAAGCGTGCGACTTAGAACAGGCCTTCGAACTTCTTCTTGAACTTCGACAGGCGGCCGCCACGATCCATCAGACGCTGATCGCCGCCGGTCCAGGCCGGATGCGTCGTCGGATCGATGTCGAGGGTGAGCGTGTCGCCCTCCTTGCCGTAAGTCGAATAGGTGTGGAATTGCGTGCCATCGGTCATCACCACCTTGATCTGGTGGTAGTCGGGATGCAGATCGGCGTCTTTTTTCATCGTCGTAGCTTTCGTGCCTGAATGCCGGCCGCTGATCACGCGTGGCGCGATCGAAAAAATGGCCGCAAATGTCGGTGAAACGGGCTTAGGCGCGCTCAATACTGGAAACGGCGCGGCGGCACAAGGCCCTGATGTGCGATTGCCGCCGGCTGCTGGCGCATTAACCGGGTCTGAGGGCTGCATCGGCTATCCTGGATTGATCGGCAGCTGCAACCTCGGCGAGCGCGTAAACTCGTGGCCTGGCAGGATAAACCACTGGCGGTGAATGCGAAACGGGTGGGCGTAGCGGCGTTGGCCGGCGTCCGCGCGGTCAGGCGCGCGGCCGTCGCTGCGGTGGCGCTGGCTTGGCCGGTGGTACGCCTGGCGCTGCGGCGCGTTTTTCGAAATCCTGTTCGCGCTGATCCTGCTGTTCGAGGAGTGGGGCTGGCGACCGCTGGCGGCGGTGCTGGCGCGGCTGGCGAAGTATCCGCTCATCGCCAAGGTCGAAGCGCTGATCTGCAGGCCTGCCACCCTACGGCGCGCTCGCAGCGTTCGCCGCGCCGAGCATTCTGATCCTGCCCTTGAAACTCGTCGCCCTTTTTCTGATCGCCAACGGCCATGCGCTTTCGGCGGCGCTGCTGTTCGTCGGCGCCAAGATCGCCGGTACGGCCATTCTGGCCCGGCTGTTCATGCTGACCCAGGCGAAGTTGATGCAGATCGGCTGGTTCGCGCGGGGCTACAATTGGTTGATGCCGTGGCAGGAGCGCATGTTCGCCGCGGTGCGCGCGTCGTGGGCGTGGCGGTATGGGCGGATCATCAAGTATCGCGTCGGCCAGGCGATCAAGGCGCGCTGGGTCGAGGTGCGGCCCGATCTGCTGGTGTGGCGCGACCGCATGATCGCGCAGGGCCGCGATGCACTGGCGCGGCTGCGGGCGTGGTGGCCATGAGCGGGCTGGCGCCCCAGCCTAAAGCCGATACACCCGTGCGGCGGTGTCGTGGAACAGCGCGGCGCGCTCGGCGGCTGAATAGTCCTTGGTCAGCCGCTTGAACGAATTCCACAGCACGGTGTAGCTGGAACTCAACTTGTCGACGGGGAAGTTCGACTCGAACATGCAGCGGTTGACACCGAACTTGTCGATGGCGTGCTCGAAGTAGCGGCGGTTGGCTTGCATGAGTTCCGTGCTGGAGGGCGGCTTGGCGCGGTTGTGCCAGCCGTAGCCGTTGATCTCCATATTGAGGCCGCCAAGCTTGGCCATCACGTTGGGGCAGGTGGCGAGCACGTCGATATCGCGCTTCCAGGCGGCGAATACCTCGTCATGGCGACCGGCGTAGGGGCCGATGCCCACCGGTCCGCCGAGATGATCGAGAATGATGGTGGTATCGGGAAAGGCGCGGGCGAGGCTCGTCGCATCAGCGATCTGCGTGTGCGCGCACCACACTTCGAAGCTCAGTTTGCGCTTGGCCAGATGCTTGAAGCCGGAGCGGAAATCATCGCGCAGTAGAAGCCCCTCGGGCGGGTTGGTGCGATGGTTCGGGATCGCTGGATCGGCGTGCCAAAAGGCGCCGCGCCGGATGCCGCGAAAGCGCCCGCCCCCGGCCGCGATCTGGGCGTCCAGCACCTCGGCGGCCCGATCACCGAGCCGCAAATCGCAGGTGCCGACGATGCCAGCCGCGATCCGCGTCCGGCCGTAGCGGCCCGACGCGCTCATGGCGGCGATACCGTTGACGAATTCGGTCTCGCCGATCGGCGCCAAGTGCTCCGGACCCTCGGCCTTGAACATCTGGCCGCACTCGATGAATACGGTCGACACCACGTTGTGACCGCCGCCGACATCGGCCAGCATCTCGTCCAGCAGATAGCGGCTTTGTACTCCGCCGGCCCAGCCGTCCCAAAGGTGATGATGCGGATCGCAGATCGGCAGCTCGGGCTCGAGCGCCGTCTCCGGCGCCTGCTCGAGCCAAGCCTGGTTGGTCGATTGTCGCGCCATGCCTTCCTCCCGCTTCGCCATACTCAAAAGTCAGCCTAGCCCGGCCCGGTCGGTTACATATCCCTGGAAAATTGGATGCTGCCTTGCCGCGTACGCACGGCATGATGGATGCATTGTGCGGCAAAGGCGGCTATCGTGCCGCCCGTCCGGGCGACAAGGACGCACAAAAGCGGGAGGAAGCGATGACGCGACGAAACGTGGCCGGCTTGCGTGCACTAGGTGGTGCGCTGATCACCGCGCTGTTGATGGTGACGCCGGCTGCAGCCGAAGAGATCGTCGTTTCCAACTACGGCGTCTCGGCCAACGGCATGCCGTATGCGGTAGCGATGGACAAGGGCTACTTCAAGGAAGAAGGCGCCAACGTCACCGGCATCATCACATCGGCGGGCGGCGGTACGACATTGCGCAACATGCTGGCTGGCAACGCGCCCTATGCCGAGGTCAGCCCCAATGTGGTGGTGGCGGCGATCCAGCAGGGTGCCGACATCAAGATCATCTCCGATAACGTCTCGACGGTCGCCGAGTTCGTCTGGGCGGTGAAACCGGACAGTCCGGTCAAGACCGTGGCCGATCTCAAGGGCCGCAAGATGGGCTACACCAATCCGCGTTCCACGAGCCAAGCGCTGGCGACGCTGGTACTGCAGTCGGGCGGGCTCAAGTCCGAGGACGTCGAACTGGTCAAGACCGGCGGTTTCGGCGAGGGCGTCGCAGCCCTCGATGCCGGCCTGATCGATGCGACGCCGATACCGGAGCCGCTGTGGTCGAAGTTCCAGGGCAAGTACCGCGCCATCGCCAAGGCGAGTGACCTGCTGCCGCCGCTCGCCAACGTCGTCGGCGTCGCCACCGGCACGGCTGCGAGCAGCAAGGGCGACTTCATCAAGGCGGTGATCCGCGCCCGCAGGCGTGCCGTTGCCTTCATGCAGGAAAAGCCCGACGAGGCGGCCGACATCATCGCCAAGGTCTATCAGATCGAGCCGCCTGTGGCGCGGGCGGCGGTGCGTAATCTGATCACCAGCAAGACGGCCGGCATCGCCTATTGGGGGACCGGGCAAATCCACCTCGAAGGTCTCAAACGCACCATCGACGTGCAGAAGGCGGTCGGCGCCATCAGCGGCGACATCGACGCCAACAAGATGATCGATACACAGTTCCTGCCCGACGATATCAAGGCGGTGAAATGACCGGGCCGACGGCTCACGTCAGCTTGCGCGGCGTGGAGAAGGTGTTCGCCCGGTCGGATGGCGCAGGCGAGGGCGTGCATGCGCTGGGGCCGCTCGACCTCGACCTGCGCGCCGGCGAGTTCTTCGCCGTCGTCGGGCCGTCGGGCTGCGGCAAGTCGACGTTGCTCGAATTGATTGCCGGACTGACAGTGGCGACCCGCGGCGAGGTCGCCTTCGAAGGGCGGCCGATCACCGGCAATATTCCCGACGGTGTCGGCGTGGTATTCCAGGAGGATGCCTGCTTCCCCTGGCTCACCGTCGCCGACAACATCGCGTTCGGATTGCGGCGATTGCAGCTCGATCGCGCGGCGCGCGAGGCTCGGATCGGGCGGGCGCTGGAGATGATGGGCCTCACCGCGTTCTCGGCCCAGCTACCCGGCGCAGCTGTCCGGCGGCATGCGCCAGCGGGTGTGCATTGCCCGCACCCTTGTCACCGAGCCGCGCCTGATCCTGCTCGACGAGCCGTTTGGCGCGCTCGACCAGCAGACCCGGCTGCTGATGGGCGACGAGGTGCTGCGGCTGTGGCGGCAGACCGGCGCCACGGTGTTCCTGATCACGCATGCCCTCGACGAGGCGGCGATGCTGGCCGATCGCATCGGCGTGATGTCGGCGCGGCCCGGCCGCATGCTCGATGTCGTTGAGACCGGCTGGCCGCGCGAGCGCGACAGCCGCATCGTGCAAGAGGACACGTTCGGCGCCGTCACCGCCAGGCTGTGGCGGACGTTGCGCGAAGAGTCGATGAAATCGATCGGCAAGCCGGCGGCGGTGGCATGACGCGGGCCGCGCTCTACCGGATCGGACTGATCGTTGGGCTTGTCGGGCTGCTCGAGGTGCTGTGCCTCACCGGCAAGATCGACCGGCTGACGATGCAGGCGCCGCACCGCATGCGTCGTCGACCTCTGGCGCATCCTGGCCTCCGGCTCGCTCAACGCGGCGATCGCCAAGACCTTGGGCAATGCCGCGATCGCATTCGTCACCGCGATGATCGCCGGCATAGCGACCGCGGTCGTGCTGCATCGTTTGCGCCGGGTGCGCGAGACGTTGGACCCGCTGTTTGCCACCTACTACGCGATCCCGATCTTCGCGTTCTATCCGCTGCTGATCGTCGTCCTCGGCCTCGGCGACCTACCGCAGATCCTGATCGGCTTCATGCTGGCGGTGGTGGCGGTGATCGTCAACACGCTGAACGGCCTCGACCGGGTGCCGCGGGTGCTGGTCAAGACTGCACGGATCAACCGCATGGGGCCGGTGGCGACGGCACTCAAGATAACCCTGCCGAGTGCGGCACCCTACATCCTGACCGGGGCCAAGCTGGCAGTCGCCTATTCGCTGATCGGCATCATCGGCGCCGAGTTCATCATGTCGCGCGGCGGCATGGGCTACGAGATCAGCTTTGCCTACAACAATTTCGACAACGCCACGATGTATCCGCTGATCCTGTTGATCCTGGTGGTGTCGATCACCATCAACATGATGCTGGCGCGCTGGGAAAAAACCTTGATGATGCGGCGGGGGCAGCGATGACGCCGGCGCTCGCCAAGGCTTTGCGCAATGCTGCCGTGCTGGTGGTCGTCACGCTGGCGGCCTGGCAGGCGCTGTACTGGGCGGTCGGCGAGATCGCCTTGCGCTCGCCGGCGCAGACGGTCGCCTACACCGCCCGGCTGGTCGGCGGCGAGCAGTTCTGGACGCACTTTGCCGAGACCGCCAAAGCGTTCGCGCTGGCCCTGACGATCGCTGTTCTGACCGGCCTCGGGATCGGCTTCCTGCTCGGCTTCAACCGCTTCGCCGGCGAGGTGTTCGAGCCGATACTGGTGGCGCTCTATTCGATCCCGAAAATCACGCTCTACCCGATCCTGCTGCTGATGTTCGGGCTTGGGCTGTCGGCGAAGGTCGCATTCGGCGCCATCCACGGCATCATTCCGATCGCGCTGTTCACTATCAACGCCGTGCGCAATGTCCGCCCGGTGCTGATCAAGAGCGCGCGGGTGATGGGCCTCGGGCACGGCGAGATGGTGCGCGACATTCTGTTGCCCGCAGCGATGCCGGAGATCTTCACCGGCCTCAGGATCGGCTTCGCGCTGACGCTGATCGGCACGCTGCTGGGCGAGATGTTCGCCTCGCAACGCGGCCTCGGCTTCCTGCTGATGAACGCGATCGGGCTGCACAACATCGACCTGATCATGGCGGTGACGTTCCTGCTGGTGCTGTTCGCCGCGACCGTCAGCAGCGTGCTGCTGTTCTTCGATCATCGCCTGCACGAGCGGGCGCGATAGCCGTTGCTGCCGGCTAGTGTGATGATTCCGAAGTCCGCATCCGCCTAGCGGCTGGGTCGCGTTGCGGACTTCGGAATCTGAATCACACTAGAATCAATGCTTTGCTAGTGTCCTTATCGTTCGCGAAGTTCGTTGCGAACTTGCAGCGAGCGTTGACGAACTTCGCGAACGGGACACTAGCCCTGCCGAGGCTTGCCAACAGGGCCCGGGGGAGGGATTGTGGCGGCGATCATTGGTACCGTTCACAACCGACAGGTTCTTGTCATGAAAGCACGCCCAGACCTGCTGCGAGCCGCCAGTGCCGAAGCCGACCGCACGCCTGCCGCCGGGCAGTATCCGGTGGTGCGCCCGCGCCGTGTCCGCCAGTCATCATGGTCACGCCGGCTGGTGGCCGAGCACACCCTGACGCCGGCCGACCTCATCTGGCCGCTGTTCGTCGCCGAAGGCAGCAACAAGCGCACGGCGGTGCCCTCGATGCCGGGGGTCGAGCGCTTGACCGTCGATCTTGTCGCCGCCGCCGCCGAGCAGGCGATGGCGCTCGGCATCCCGGTGGTGGCGCTGTTTCCCTATACCGATCCCGACAAGCGCAGCGAGGATGGCCGCGAGGCCTTGAACCACGACAATCTCGTCTGCCGCGCGACGCGGGCGATCCGCAAGGCGGGGCTCGACGTTGGCGTTCTGCTCGATGTCGCGCTCGACCCCTACACCACGCACGGCCATGACGGATTGATGCGCGACGGGCTGATCCTCAACGACGAGACGGTCGAGACGCTCGTCGGCCAGTCGCTGGTGCAGGTCGAGGCCGGCTGCGACATCATCGCGCCCTCCGACATGATGGATGGCCGCATCGGTGCCATCCGCACCGCGCTCGAGTCGAACGGCCACACCAACACGCTGATCATGGCCTATGCCGCGAAATATGCTTCCGCCTTCTACGGGCCGTTCCGCGATGCGGTCGGCTCGTCGGGCACGCTGAAGGGCGACAAGCGGACCTACCAGATGGATCCCGCCAATACCGACGAAGCGATGCGCGAGGTCGCCCTCGACATCGCCGAAGGTGCCGACATGGTGATGGTGAAGCCCGGCATGCCCTATCTCGATATCGTTCGTCGCGTTTCGGAGACGTTCCAGGTGCCGACCTTCGCCTACCAGGTGTCGGGCGAGTACGCGATGCTGAAGGCTGCTGCCGAGCGCGGCTGGCTCGACGGCGACAAGGTGATGATGGAAAGCCTGATCGCCTTCAAGCGTGCCGGTGCTGCCGGCGTGCTGACCTATTTCGCGCCGGCTGCGGCGAAGCTGCTCGCGGCCGGGAGTTGAGCTGGCGACAACGCTTGCGCGCTCGGTCGCGGGTCACATATCATTGCGCTAGCTCGGTGATCCGAGCCGGTCATCGGGCGAGCGCAGGCACGGCATGAGCGAGCATCAAAAGCACTTTCCCGAATTCTATGTCACCTCGCCGCAGCGCTGTCCCTATCTGCCGGGGCGGCTCGAGCGCAAACTGTTCACGCACCTGACCCACGACAAGTCGCCGGCGTTGATCGACAACCTGCTGAAGGGCGGTTTCCGCCGCAGCCAGAACATCGCCTACATGCCCTATTGCGAGGGCTGCCAGGCTTGCATCTCGGTGCGGGTGCCGGTCGCCGAATTCGAGATGACGCGGTCGTTCCGGCGCGTCATCGCGGGCAACCGCGACCTGTCGGTGCGCCGGGTGATGCCGCGGCCGACCTCCGAGCAATATGCGTTGTTTCGCGACTATATCGACGCCCGCCATAACGATGGCGGCATGGCCGACATGTCGGTGCTCGACTTCGCGCTGATGGTCGAGGATTCGGTGGTCGAGACATTCGTGTCCGAGTACCGCGTGCGCCCGCCCGAGGCGCTCGGCACCGACAGCCGGACCTGGCCGCTCGCCGGGGTGACATTGTGCGACCGCCTGTCGGACGGAATTTCCCTGGTCTACAGCTTCTACGATGTCGATGCCGCCGAGCGCTCGCTCGGCACCCACATGATCCTCGACCACATCGCCTATACCCGATCGCTCGGCCTGCCCTACCTGTACCTCGGATACTGGATCAAGGGGTCGCCGAAGATGAGCTACAAGGTCCGCTTCCAACCGCAGGAGCGGCTCGGCCCGAACGGCTGGGTCAGGGTATAGAGCGGGTAGCTCAACCCGACCATGCTACACGTAAGTCGCGAGACAACGCTGCGGTGAATTATCGCCGATCTGGCGTCAATTGCCGAACACCTTGCGCTTCCAGTCGTCCTCGTCGATCGCCCGGCGCGGCGGCGGCTGAGGTGCTGGCGGCAATGCTGTCGGCGGCATCGGCGAGCCGGCGGCGAGTGGTGGCAGCAGCGGCTGGCCGGAAATCGGCACGGCATAAGGCGGTGGCAAGGCTTGGCCGCCGGTTGGGCTCGACTGCACACCGGGCATCGGCCAAGTGACGGCGCGCTTGGCCAGCGGACTGGCGGCGGTGGCGACGAGGCGGCGGCTGGCGTCGCGCGTCGCCATCACGTCGTAGGCGGGTTGCGTCGTTCCAGCCGCGCCCGGCACCATGTGCACGACCCTAAAGCCGCGGGCCTTGAGATCGGTCAGCAAACCGTTCAGCGCGTGCGCTGTCGATTGCTGGATGTCGTGGAACAAAATGATGCCCTTCCGCTTGGCGGTCAGTTGCGAAATGATCGCGCGGTGCACCTCGGCCGGGTTCAGCGTCTTGTAGTCGTAGGCGTCGGCGTCGATCGAGAATATGCCGATGTCGCGGGCCATCAGATGGGCCTGCATGGCGCGACTGTCGGCGAGGTAGGGAAAACGGAAGAACGGCGCGATCGGCTGGCCGGCGGCGCGCTGCACCGCGCTGATGCCCATTTCGATCTCGTCCTTGGCGCGCACCGCGCCGATGGCGCGCAGGTTGGCGTGGCTCCAGGTATGCGTGCCGACGGTATGGCCGCGGCGGATGACGTCCTTGACGATGCGCGGCTCGGCCAGCGCCCGGCTGCCGACCATGAAGAACGTGGCCTTGGTGCAGTGGGCTTCGAGCGCCTTCAAGACCTGCGGCGTATAGATGCTGGAGGGACCATCGTCGAAGGTGAGGACGACTTCACCATCGGCGAGGAAGTCCTGGTCCTTGTACTGTTGATGGCCGAAGCGCGGGCCGCCGGCGGTATTGATCTCGATGGTGCGGGCTACGCCGAGCGCCTGTGGTCCACAAGAGTTGGCGGGCGCAGCCGTTCTTGGCGGCGGCGTCTGCGGTGTCGCCGGCACAGCCAGCAGAGCCACCAGCGCGACCGCCAGCATGGCGCCGGCGATCCGCTGAAGGGTCCATTCACGTAGTACGCCGACGGTCACCTGCAGTGCTCCCACGTCGCCAAAGCAAATCATTCGGCTGCAACATACCAATCCGCGTGGCAAAGGCGAGGCGGGGCATCGCTTTCCCGGCGGAATGCGTTGTCGCAGGCACAGTTGCCTGCGCTATGGGCGACAAAGGCACGTGTTTTTGCCAATATCCGAGGTTAGTCTCAACCTGCAGCTATTGATTCACTCGCCTCTCCCAACCGCCTCGAGGGCCCGCATCCGGCGCGACCGCGCCGTCAGGATGAATGTTTGCATGCGCGAAATGATGACCAGCGAAGCCGGCGGCGATAGCGACGCGATCCAGGAGCGTGCGCGCACGGTTGCCGATGCGCTCGGTGGCAACGACTTGGCCCGCGCCATCGAAATCGTAACCGGCCTGCCGGCACCGGATCTAGCCGACATCATCGAGCTGCTACCGGCTGAAGAGCGCATACAACTTATCGAAGGAACTCGGTAACAACTTCGACTTCGAGGTGCTGTCGGAGCTCGATCCCAGCGTTCGCGACCAGCTGACCGAGGCGTTGCCGAACGAGTTGCTGGCACGTGCGGTCAACGCCCTCGATACCGATGATGCCGCCTACGTCATCGAGCATCTCGGCGCCGCTGATCGCCAGGAAATCCTCTCCCAGCTGCCGACCAGCGAGCGCGCCGCGCTCGAGCGTAACCTCGACTATCCGGAAGAGACCGCCGGCCGCTTGATGCAGGCGGATTTCGTTGCCGTCGCGCCCTATTGGACGGTCGGCTACGTCATCGACACCATGCGCGATGCGGCGCCCGAAGACCTGCCGGAGACGTTCACCGAGCTGTTCGTCGTCGATCCGACCTTCAAGGTGCTGGGTGCGATCGACATCTCGCGGCTGCTGCGCGCCAAGCGGCACATCAAAATCGAAGACATCATGAACAAGGAGCGCACGGTCGTGCTCGCGACCACCGACCAGGCCGAGGTCGCACGCCAGTTCCGCCGCTACGACCTGATGTCGGCGCCGGTCGTCGACGAGAACCAGCGTCTCGTCGGCGTCGTCACCGTCGACGACGTCGTCGAGGTGATCGACGAAGAGGCAGATGAGGACATCAAGGCGTTGGGCGGCGTCGGCGACGAGCGGTTGACCGACAGCGTGCGGCAGATCACGCCAGCCCGCTTCTCCTGGCTGTTCATCAATCTGCTGACTGCAATCCTGGCATCGTCCGTCATTAAGGTCTTCGACGCGACGATCGAGCACATGGTAGCGCTCGCCGTGCTGATGCCGATCGTCGCCTCGATGGGCGGCAACGCCGGCACCCAGACGATGACGGTGGCGGTGCGGGCGCTGGCGACCGGCGAGCTCGGCGCGGCCAATGTCGTTCGCGTGGTGCTTCGCGAGACCGCGGTCGGCCTGCTCAATGGGTTAGCCTTCGCGCTGATCATGGGTGTCGTGGTATTCGTCTGGTACGGCTCGAACAAACTCGGTGCGGTGATCGGCGGGGCAATGGTGATCAATCTGTTGGCGGCAGCGGTGGCCGGCATATTCGTGCCGCTGGCACTGGAGCGCTGGGGCTTCGATCCAGCCGTTTCCTCGACCGTGTTCGTGACGACGGTGACCGACGTGGTCGGCTTCTTCGCCTTCCTGGGATTGGCATCGATCTGGCTGATGTGATCTATGATAGGGGCGCGACTGACGCTTGCGAGGCTGCGATGCATCGAATTGCCCTGACGTTTGTGTGCCTGGTTCTCACGGCGCCGGCGACGTCGGCCAAGGTCGCGACACCGGGCCTATCGGGCGGCGGCAGCGTGCCTCTGGTCGAGGTTCTCGATCTCGCCAAGCCCTATCCCAACCTCGTACTGCAGGTGCGGTTGCAGCTGGTGCGAGCCAACCTCAAGCGCGAGCAGGTGGTTTGCACCGGCAGCCGCCTCGGCAACCAGTGGACGGCTCTTGGCGGCGCGCGGCTGGCCCCCTACGAGTGCCCGATAGGCAAGCGCCGGCTCATCATCACGGCCAATCAGAGCTATTTCGACAAGAACGGCCGTAAGGTGAAGCCGAACGATCCCGACCTGATGCACAAGGCGGCGAAGGTCAAGGAGAGCGGCCTCGCGTGGCAGTGGAAGTAGGATCGGGCGCAGCAATCGGGATGCGAGGAGTGCGATCGTGAGCGATGCCTATACCGTCCGCCCGCTCGAGCCCAAGGACAAGGACGCCTGGCTGCCGCTGTTCAAGGGCTACATCGAATTCTACAGGTCGAGCGTTGCCGACGATGTCATCGATTTGACATGGCAGCGGCTGCTGTCGGGGCAGGAAGGCTTCCACATCGGCCTCGTCGTGGTCGATGAGGGTGACCGGCCGTTCGGGCTCGCCCACATCCTGTTCCATCGCTCGACGTGGTCGCCGACCTGGTATTGCTACCTTGAGGATCTGTTCGTCGATCCGGCCCGCCGCGCCAAGGGCGCCGGCCGAGCGCTGATCGCGGCGACCTACGTCGAGGCCGATAAGCGCGGCTGCACCCGCACCTACTGGTCGACCCAGGAGTCCAACTACCGCGCCCGTGGCCTCTACGACCAGGTGGCGACCAAGAGCCCGTTCGTGCAGTACCGGCGCTAGGGTCTTTCCAGTTTAGATGGAATCTCAAGCCTTGGAAACCGGCTCCCGCCCTCTCCGCCGCCCCTTCGGGGAGCGGGAGCCGGCGCCGCTTGGCCGGCCGTGGGGCAATCGCTTGCTCCGACACTCAGGTCTCGATGGTGCCTGGCTTCAGCCTGGCACCATTCACGCCGCCGCCTGCTGTCCCTTGACGACGCGCCCGGGCAACTTGCCGGTCGCTTGCCCGTGGCGATAGGTGATGGTGCCCGACACTACCGTTGCTTCGTAGCCCCCCGCCTTCTGCAATAGGCGCCGTCCGCCGGAGGGCAGATCGAACGTTACATAGGGGCGATCGAAGGCGAGGCGATCCCAGTCGATGACGTTGAGGTCTGCCTTCTTGCCCGGCGCAATGACACCGCGATCACCGAGACCGGCGGCTTTCGCCGTGTCCGACGTCAGGCGGCGGATGATCTCGGGCACCGGCCAGCGCTTGCGGTCGCGGCCCCAGTAGGTCATCAGCCAGGTCGGATAGCCGGCGTCGAGGATGAAGCCGACGTGGGCGCCACCGTCGCCAAGGCCCATGATCGTGTTAGGGTTGTCGAGCATCGCCTCCGACGCCGACATGTCGAAATTGTAGTAGTTGACCAGCGGCGCGTAGATGAAGTTGCGCCCGCCGTCCTCGATCAGGATGTCGTAGGCGATCTCCGGCGCGGTGCGGCCTTGCGCCTCAGCCATGGCTGCAACCGAGTCCTCGCGCTTGGGCATATAGTTCGGTGGATTGCCGAAGCGGAACATCTGCGTGTACATCAGACGGCGGATCAGCGGGAAGGTGCTGCCGGCGATCGGGTCCTCCGACAGGATGCGGGCCCGCACTTGCGGGTCCTGCATCGCCTTCACGCGGTCGGCCAGCGGCAACTTGGCGATCGATTTGTAGGTCGGCGTTCCGGAGAACGGATTCTGGCTGCCCTCGAGCCCGAGCAGCAGGCCGATCGGGCGAGGTGGTGCCACCGGGCGGATCGACAAACCGGCCTTGGCCGCGTCGTCGGCGTAGCCCATCAGCTCCTTCCAGACGTTCGAGCGCTCCTTCTCGTGGCGCTGGGTCAGCGAAAACACGGCCGTGCGTCCTGATTTTTCGACCACCCGGCGCAGCATGGCGAACTCGGATTTGGCGTCGGGCTCGTTCCAGTCGGAGACCATCTCGATGAAGCCGGAGTTGACGTCGGTGAGGCCGCTGGCGATGCCGTGCAGTTCCTCCTCGTTGGCACGCAGCGTCGGGGTGTAGTCGCCAGCCAGCGTCTTGTGGCTGATGGTGCGCGAAGTCGAGAAGCCGAACGCGCCGGCACGCACCGCATCGCGGCTGATGGCGCGCATCTGGGCAATATCGTCGGGCGTTGCCTTCTCGTGCCGGATGGCGCGATCGCCCATGACGTAGACGCGAAGTGCCGCGTGCGGCAGCAGCGCGCACAGGTCGATATCGCGAGGGCGCTTGTCGAGGGCAGCGAAGTATTCGGCGAACGTCTCCCACTGCCAGTCGAGGCCCTCGTGCATCACCGGGGCTGGGATGTCCTCGACGCCCTCCATCAGCTCAACGAGCTTTTCGCGGTCGGCCGGGCGGCAGGGCGCGAAGCCGACACCGCAGTTGCCCATCACCGCCGTGGTGACGCCATGCCAGGCCGACGGCGCGGTATGGCTGTCCCACACCGCCTGGCCGTCGTAGTGGGTATGGATGTCGACGAAGCCGGGCGTCACGAGCCGGCCCTTGGCCTCGATTTCCTCGGCGCCGCTGCCATCGAACGTGCCGATCGCGGCGATCCGGCCATTGGCGACCCCCACATCGGCGGTCTTTGCCGCGGCGCCGGAGCCGTCGACAACCGTGCCATTGCGAACGACGAGATCGAACCGCGCTGCCATGGCGCTTCCTCCTGACTTTGGATGGTTGGCGGTGAAGCTAGGACCTTCGGGCCCGAGCAGCCAGCAGCTGCGCATGCAGAGCTGCGATGCGATCGGCGATCGGCATGTCGACTTTTTGCAAAGACTGTGCCCTCCTGGGGGAAGTCGGAAGTTCGAAAAGAGGCCGCAGGAAATGGATATTCACCCAGCCAACAAGGTCGCGACCCGCAAGGCCAGTTCGGACTGGTTCACCGGCACTGTCTGGCAGGACCCGATCGTCGATGCCACTGCACCGGCCCGCGTGCGGTCTGCCCGGGTCAGCTTCGAGCCCGGCGCGCGCACCAACTGGCACACTCATCCGCTGGGGCAGACGCTCTATGTCGTCAGCGGCACGGGACGGGTGCAGACCTGGGGTGGACCGGTGCGCGAGATCCACGCCGGCGACAGCATCTGGATCCCGCCGCTCGAGAAGCATTGGCACGGCGCCACGCCGACCCAGGGCATGGTGCACATCGCCATCCACAAGTCGCTCGACGGCACGCACGTGACCTGGCTCGAGAAGGTCACCGACGCTGAGTTCAGTACGGCTCCTGTCGCCCGCTAACCGAAACCGCGAAGAGGAATTAAATGATCCACGTCCTCGCCATCATCACCACGAAGCCCGGCAAGCGCGCCGACGTCTTGAAGATCTTCCACGCCAACGTGCCGGCGGTCAAAGCGGAGAAGGGCTGCATCGAATATGGTCCGGCGGTCGATGCCGACGGCATCGGGCCGATCCAGACCAAGCTCGGGCCGGACACCTTCGTCGTGGTCGAGAAGTGGGCGAGCGCCGCCGACCTCGCCGCCCACGCCGCAGCGCCGCATATGAAGGACTACGGCGCCAAGGTGAAGGACATGGTGGCGAGCCGCGTCATCCACGTGCTGTCGCCTGGTTAGGAGTTCTGCTCCGGCGGGCTCCGGGACGCGACCCTTGAGAGCCCGCAGCGAATGTGGCTTCCGGCCCTCACCGAGGGCCGGGTTCGCTGCGGCATTCGTTGCCGCTTTTTTTGCTACTGTGCCGTCGATAGCCGCGTCGGCACGATGCGCTGCACGTGGTTCTTTTCGCGCTCGATCAAGGTGCCGATCCTGGGCCCCATCGTGTTCTTCCAATAGTCGCTCTCGTAGACGTCCTTGTAGAGGCGGACACGCTCGGCCTCGCTTTCGAAGCGGCGCATCCAGACGTAGACCGAGTCGTCGCTCTCGCCGCGGAAGCTGCCGGTGATCACCGCACCCTTCGAGATCTGGAACGGGATCACTTCCTTTTCCATGACATCGACGAACTCGGCCATCTTGCCGGGCCTGACGGTGTATTGACGCAATTCGTAGAACGCAGCCATCTGTGATCTCCTGGAGCCCTCGTGCCGGGCCGGTTCGCACCCACTGCCGGGTGCGACAGCCTAGTCGAGCTTAACCGTTCCGCGAGCACCATTGCTGCCGGGAAGGCATGCGATGGCTGCAGGGCATCACCTCAGGCGATGAACTCTGCCTTCTTGTACCCCTGCAAATAGAGCAGCGCCGTGAGGTCGCCGTGGGCGATGCTGGCCGATGCCTCGGCGGCGACGATCGGCTTGGCGCGATAGGCGACACCGAGACCGGCGGCGCGGATCATGTCGAGGTCGTTGGCGCCATCGCCGACGGCAAGCGCCGCGTCGGCGTCGAGCTTTTCTTCGACGGCGAGGCGTTCGAGCGTGGCGCGCTTCGCCTCCCGCCCCAGGATTGGGCCGACGACGCGGCCGGTAAGCCGGCCGTTGTTGAATTCCAGCGTGTTCGAGTGGTTCTCGTCGAAGCCGATCGCTTGAGCGACTCTGGCGCTGAAGAATGAGAACCCGCCCGAGACCAGGGCGGTGCGGGCGCCGTGCGCCTTCATGGTCGCAATCAGCGGGCGGGCGCCAGGCGTCAGCTTGATGCGGTTGTCGTAGACGCCTTGCAGCTCGGCTTCGCTCAGCCCCTCGAGCAGGCCGAGGCGCTCCTTGAGTGCTGACTCGAACTCGAGTTCGCCGCGCATCGCCCGCTCGGTGATGGCGGCGATTTTCGACTTGAGGCCGAAGACGTCGGCCATCTCGTCTATGCATTCCTGGCCGATGATGGTCGAATCCATATCCGCGACCAGCAGCTTCTTGCGCCTTCGGCCGATATCATCGGACACGATGTTGACGTCGAGGGTGATGCCGTTGAGCGCACTCGCGACGTGGGCGCGCAGTGCGGCGATACCGGCCGGCGCCGCATCGGACAGGAAACGCGCCTGCCAGGCTTCGGCCGGCGCCAGCCACTCGAAATCGACCCGCTCTGCCTCCGGGATCGAGCTCCAGGCCCGCCCCACCGCGAATTCGCTCAATGACGGACGATCGGGCGGGCTGGTCAGTATCAGGGCATAGTGACGCTTCATCTTCGGCCTTTGACACGCCCGGCAGGGGGCTCGCGGAAACGGGCTCGCACGCGCTATAATTATAGCATGAAGCCTAAGCGCGCCGTCCTTATCGCCGGACCGACCGCCAGCGGCAAGTCGGCCTTGGCGCTGGCGGTCGCCGAGCGGATCGGCCGTGCCGTCATCATCAATGCCGATAGCATGCAGGTCTATCGCGACCTGGCGGTGCTGACCGCGCGGCCGAGCGCGGCAGAGGTAGCGCGCGTGCCGCATGCGCTGTTTGGCATGGTGGACGGCGGCGAAGCCTATTCGGTGGCGCGCTACACCGAGGACGCCGGCCGGGTTCTGGCCGAGGCTTGGGCCGGGGGCTTGGTGCCGGTCGTGGTCGGCGGCACGGGGCTCTATTTCAAGGCGCTGCTGGAGGGTCTGTCGCCGGTGCCGGCAATCGATCCGGCGATCAGGCAACGACTGCGCGATCAGGCGGCCGAAGCAGGAGCTGCCCGCATGCATGCCCTGCTGGCAGCGCTGGACCCGGCGATGGCCGCGCGCCTCGTGCCAACTGACACCCAGCGCATTACCCGTGCCTTGGAAGTGATCGAGGCAACCGGCCGTTCGCTGGCAGACTGGCAGAGCCAGCCCGGCATCCCGGTGCTTGAGCAGGCGCAAGCGCCCCGCTTCGTTTTGGTTCCGCCGCGAGCGACAATGTTGCGGCGCTGCGACGAGCGCTTCGACGCCATGATCGCGGCCGGGGCGATCGAAGAAGTCAGGGCGTTGAACAAGCGCCGTCTTTCGTCCGAGCTGCCGGTGATGCGGGCGTTGGGGGTGCGGCCGCTGATCGCCCATATTGAGGACCGGTTGCCGATCGACGCTGCCTGCCAGCAGGCAAAGGCCGAGACGCGTCAGTTTGCAAAGCGGCAGGTCACTTGGCTCAAGAGACAAATGATTACGTGGAAAGTCCTTCTGACGCAAGAAAACGAAAGAAACGTTGAGGAAATTGTTTCGATTATTGATTCTTAAGCCTTCATGCTCCATTCGCATGTGCAGCATGGTCGCTACGACGGTGTCGGCGATACGCCAAGCGGAGACGCGATATGACACGAATGATGACCGGCGCCGAGATGGTGATCAAGGCGCTGCAGGACCAGGGTGTCGAGTTCATTTTCGGCTATCCCGGCGGCGCCGTACTGCCGATCTACGACGAGTTGTTCCAACAGGACAAGGTCAAGCACATCCTGGTGCGCCAGGAGGGCGGCGCGGTGCACGCAGCCGAGGGCTATGCCCGCTCGACGGGCAAGGTCGGGGTTGTGCTCGTCACTTCGGGCCCCGGCGCCACCAACGCCGTGACCGGCCTTACCGATGCACTGATGGACTCGGTCCCGGTGGTCTGCCTCACCGGCCAGGTGCCGACCCATCTGATCGGCTCGGATGCATTCCAGGAGTGCGACACGGTCGGCATCACTCGCTCGTGCACCAAGCACAACTGGCTGGTCAAGAACGTCAATGATCTAGCCCGCGTCATCCACGAGGCTTTCCAGGTGGCGAGCAGCGGCCGGCCAGGGCCGGTGGTCGTCGACATTCCGAAGGACGTGCAATTCGCCAGCGGCAACTATACCGGCCCGTCGGGCGTCCAGCACAAGACCTACAAGCCGAAACTGAAGCCTGAGATCGCTGGCATCCACCAGGCGGTGGACTTGATGGCCGGCGCCAAGCGCCCGGTGTTCTACACCGGCGGTGGCGTGATCAATTCCGGTCCGAAGGCGAGCCACCTGCTGCGCGAGCTCGTCAAGCTCACCGGCTTTCCCATCACCTCGACGCTGATGGGGCTTGGCGCCTATCCGGCGTCCGACAAGCAGTGGCTCGGCATGCTCGGCATGCACGGAACTTACGAGGCCAATTGGGCGATGCACGACTGCGACGTGATGATCAACGTCGGCGCCCGCTTCGATGATCGCATCACCGGCCGTCTCGATGGGTTCTCGCCCGGCAGCCGCAAGATCCATATTGATATCGATCCGTCCTCGATCAACAAAAACGTGCGGGTCGACGTGCCGATCGTCGGCGATGTGACCTACGCGCTGGAAGAGATACTGCGGGCCTGGAAGTCGCGCGGCGCCCAACTCGACAAGGCGGCGCACAAGGCCTGGTGGAAGCAGATCGACGGCTGGCGGGCGAAGAAGTCGCTCGCCTACAAGCAGTCGAGCGACGTGATCATGCCGCAGTACGCGGTCGAGCGGCTCTATGAGTTGACCAAGGATCGCGACGCCTTCATCACCACCGAGGTCGGCCAGCACCAGATGTGGGCGGCCCAGTTCTACCACTTCGAGAAGCCGAACCGGTGGATGACTTCGGGCGGCCTCGGCACCATGGGCTATGGCTTGCCGGCCGCGATCGGGGTGCAGATCGCGCATCCGAAGTCGCTCGTCGTCGATATCGCCGGCGACGCCTCGATCCTGATGAACATCCAGGAGATGTCGACGGCGATCCAGTACCGGTTGCCGGTGAAGATATTCATCCTCAACAACCAGTACATGGGCATGGTGCGCCAGTGGCAGCAGCTGCTGCACGGCAACCGCTACTCCGAGAGCTATACCGAATCGCTGCCTGATTTCGTCAAGCTCGCCGAAGCCTATGGCGGCGTCGGCATGCGCTGCGAAAAGCCGGCCGATCTCGACGACGCGATCAGAGAGATGATCAAGGTCCAGGCGCCGGTGATCTTCGATTGCCGCGTCGCGAGCCTTGCCAATTGCTTCCCGATGATCCCGTCGGGCAAGGCGCACAACGAGATGCTGCTGGGCGATGCCAGCGATGAGAGCATCGACAAGGCGATCAGCAAGGAAGGCAAGATGCTGGTATGAGCGGGCGGGACGCCACCGGTCCGGCGTGAACTAGGGATTTGCGATGATGGCTCAATGCAAGCGGCTGACGAAGGCAGTGGTTTGGTCGCGGGTGTTATCAGCCGCATTCGTGGTGGCACTCACGGTGCTGCCCGGACGCGTACATGCCAAGACCTGGGATCACGTCGCGAATATCAAGGCGGCGGCAGTGCATCTGGCGCAATTGCAGCAGGCCAAAGGGGCATCGGGCACCTACGACTTCATTTCGGCCTGCTACCAGACTCACGAACTGGCCGAAGAGTTCAGCGCGCCGTTCGAAGGCTGCCTGGTGCAGGACTACCTCCACTCGAAAGTGACGGCGGCAGTTTACTCCAAGATCCCTGCTGAGGAGCGCAGCAAGATGGGTGCGCCGTCGCCGGAGGAACTGGTTGGCGCCATGCTGCGGCGCTTCGGTGCGGCATTCGCCCGCTACAAGCTCAAGGAGGCCGACGCCCGCAAGCTGATCGCGGACATCGACAAGCATGGCATCCCCGCCTTCACCAAGGCGCGGTTTCCGGCCAAGGCGGAGTGAGATGGGGCCGCGACATTCCAAGTTAGGGGCGGGTGGCCCACGGATCGACGACTTCGATCGCGAGATCGGCGAAGTGGCGCGTGTTCCGAGTGGCGATTGGCGTGCGATTGGCAAGTGCGATGCCAGCAATCTGCGTGTCCGCGACGTCGATCGGCTTGCCCGCCCGAAACCTGCGGGCGCGCAGGTCGGCTGCTGCCACAGCGGCCTTGTCATCGAACGGCAGGACGCGATTGCCGAGGATCCGGCCGAGAACAAGGGTAACATCCGCCGCAAGCTTGGTTTTTCGCCGGCTGCTGGGGAGTCGTGCGATGCCGAAGCGAAGTTCGAACAGGGTCACGGACGTGGTGCAGAGGTCGAGGTCGGCAATACCATTCAGCCACTCCACGACCATCGGTTCCCACTCGGGGCGCAGCAACGCGGACACGACATTGGTATCGAGCAGGATCATTCGTTGAAATTCAGGCTACGCATCTGCCATTCGGCGCGGTCGTCGGCGATTGATCGGTCGAACTCGGCCCATTCGACGGGTGTCAGGGCGCTCTTGCCGATCATCGTCTTCAATCGCTCGCCGAGAGGCTGCGTACCGGCAGCGGTCTCAGCAGAACCGCCGGAGACAGCCGTTTCCAGGATATTGCGTGCCTCCGCCTCCAAGCTGCGCCGGTTGGCCTTGGCGCGCTGCTTCAGGCGCTCCTTGACGGCCGGATCGAGACGGCGAACGAGAATGTCGGACATCGATGCCTCCATCATGTGATATCAAACAGTCTTAGAAATGATATCATGAATTGGGATGCTGGAGAAGCAAGTTCGGGCAGGGGGTGAGGGCAACAATGAAACTCGTCATCGGCAACAAGGCTTATTCGTCATGGTCGCTGAGGCCATGGATCGTGATGAAGGCGTTCGTCAATTCCCTTCGAGGAGACGCTGGTCCAGCTGCGTTCGGCCGACACTGCCGCCAATATCCTCAAGCATTCGCCATCGGCCAAGGTGCCGGCGCTGATCGATGGTAACGTCGTGGTTTGGGAGACGATCGCCATCCTCGAGTATCTGGCGGAGAAGTTCCCGCAACATGCGATCTGGCCGCGGGACGCCACGGCCCGCGCCCATGCGCGCAGCGTCGCGGCAGAGATGCATTCAGGCTTCCAGGCGCTGCGGTCGGCCTGCGCGATGGACGTGACCACACGCTTCGCGCCCAAGGATCGTGGCCCCGCGGTCGCCGCCGACGTCGCCCGCATAACCGCGATCTTCCGCGAAGCGCGCGGGCGGTTCGGTGCCGGCGGGCCATTCCTCTACGGCGCCTTCTGTGCCGCCGACGGCATGTACGCGCCGGTGTGCACCCGGTTTCGCAGCTATGCCATCGCCGTCGACCCGGTCTCGCAAGCATACGTCGACGCAGTGCTCGACCATCCAGCTTGCAAGGTCTGGTACAGCGATGCCGCGGCCGAGCCCTGGATATTGGACGACAACGGCAACGACGGCGAAACCGTGATTGAAGATTTGCGGCAAAGGAAGGCCTAATCGCAGATGCCACAGACCCAGAAGCAGTCGCATTATTCAGATCCGCCGGCGGCCCAGGAGATCGTTCAGCGCACGCTTTCGGTGCTGGTTGACAACGAGCCGGGTATTCTCGCCCGCGTCGTCAATCTGTTCACGGCGCGCGGCTACAACATCGATTCACTGACGGTGACCGAGACCGAGCACGAGAAGCATCTGTCGCGCATCACGCTCATCACGCGCGGCACGCCGGCCATCATCGAGCAGATCAAGCACCAGCTCGAACGCATGGTACTGGTGCACCGCGTGGTCGATCTGACCCTGCTCGGTGATCCGCTCGAACGCGAGCTGGCGCTGATCAAGGTCGCGGGCAAGGGCAACGAGCGCATCGAGGCATTGCGGCTGGCCGAGATCTTCCGCGCCAGCGTCATCGATGCCTCGACAACCCACTTCGTCTTCGAACTGACTGGCCGCACCAGCAAGATCGAGCAGTTCATCTCGATCATGACAGGACTGGGACTGGTGGAAGTCTCCCGCACCGGTATCGCCGCCATGGGCCGCGGCGCCGGCGGCATGTGATCGCGCGACCTCGCGATAAACCAGTTGTAGGGCGCCGCGGGCAATGGCAGTCTCACAAAATGAGATGTTTCGGCTCGCGGGCTGATCATCGAGATCAAGAGCGCGAGGCCTTGACGCTTGAGCACGATCGAACCGTCGATAGCACTGTCGCGCCCCGTCGGCGACGAAGTCAAATGTACCACTTGCTACATGTGCGCCTGCCGGTGCGGCATCAAGGTGCACTTGCGCGACGGCCAGGTGCGCTACATCGAGGGCAATCGCGACCACCCGGTCAATCAGGGCGTGCTGTGCGGCAAGGGCGCGGCCGGTATCATGCAGCACTATTCGCCGGCGCGGCTCACTGCGCCGCTGAAGCGGGTGGGTGAGCGCGGCTCCGGCGAGTTCGCCGAGATCGGCTGGGACGAGGCGCTGGGGATTGCCAGCGGCTGGCTCGGTGACGTGCGCAAGAGTGATCCGAAGAAGCTCGCGTTCTTCACCGGCCGCGACCAGTCCCAGGCGCTGACCGGCTGGTTTGCGCAGCAGTTCGGGACGCCGAATTTCGCTGCCCACGGCGGCTTCTGCTCGGTCAACATGGCGGCGGCGGGCCTGTACACCTTTGGCGGCTCGTTCTGGGAGTTCGGCGAGCCCGACTGGGAGCGCACGAAATACTTCATGCTGTTCGGAGTGGCCGAGGACCACGCCTCGAACCCGATCAAGAAGGCGCTGGGCCGCTTGAAGGCGCGCGGCGTCAAGATCGTGTCGGTGAACCCGATCCGCACCGGCTACAACGCGATTGCCGATGAGTGGCTCGGCATCCGCCCCGGCACCGACGGCATGTTCGTCGCGGCGTTGATCCACGAGCTGCTGCACACCAGACAAGTCGATCTCGACTACCTCGTTCGCTACACCAACGCGCACTGGCTGGTGATCGACGAGGGGACCGGCGCCGACGCCGGGCTGTTCGCGCGCGACGACAAGGGCAAGCCGCTCTGCTTCGACAAGAAATCGGGCGCGCTCATGGCTGCAACGTTGCCCGACATCGCGCCGGCATTGGTCGGTGAATTCGAACTCGCCGATGGCCGGATCGCGCGACCATCGTTCCAGCTGCTGGCGGCGCGATATCTCGGCGAGGATTACACGCCGGAGAAGGCCGAGGCCGCGACAGGCATTGCCGCTGCCACAATCAGGCGGATCGCGGCCGAACTCGCCGACACCGCCTTCAGGCAACAGATCGAACTTGATATACCGTGGACCGACACGCACGGCCGCCGCCACGACAAGACTACCGGGCGGCCGGTCTCGATGCACGCCATGCGTGGCATCTCGGCCCATTCGAACGGCTTCCAGACCTGCCGACTGCTGCATATCTTGCAGATCATCCTCGGCAGCATCGACTGCCCGGGCGGCTTTCGCTACAAGCCGCCGTTCCCGCGTCCAGCGCCGCCGCCGAACAAGCCGGCCGGCAAACACAACACCGTCAGGCCGATGACGCCGCTGGCCGGTGCGCCGCTCGGCTTCACGCAAGGGCCGGAGGATCTGCTGGTCTGCCCCGATGGCAAACCGGAGCGCATCGACAAGGCCTACTCGTGGGACGCTCCGCTGTCCGCCCACGGGTTGATGCACATGGTGGTGTCGAACGCCGCCAATGGCGATCCCTACCCGGTCGACGTGCTGTTCATGTACATGGCCAACATGAGTTGGAATTCGTCGATGAATATTCCGGCGGTGTTGCAGCAGCTTACCGCCAAGGACGCGAAGACCGGCGCCTACAAGATCCCGAAGATCATCTATTCCGACGCGTACATGTCCGAGATGGTGCCCTACGCCGATCTGATCCTGCCGGACACCACGTACCTCGAACGCTGGGACTGCATCTCGCTGCTCGACCGGCCGATCTCCGATCCCGATGGCGCGGCCGATGGCATCCGCCAGCCGGTGGTCGAGCCCGATCGCAATGTGCGGCCATTTCAAAGTGTGTTGATCGACATCGGCGCGCGGCTCAGCCTGCCGGGGTTCGTCACGCCGGACGGCAAGTCGAAATTCCCCGGCGGCTATGCCGACTACATCGTCAACCACGAACGCGCGCCCGGTATCGGGCCATTGGCGGGATTTCGCGGCAAGGACGGCAACGCCTACGGCAAGGGCGAGGTCAACCCGAAGCAGCTCGAGGAGTACATCGCCAACGGCGCCTTCCATCAGCATCACCTGGCCGACGACCAGCGCTTCTACAAGCACGCCAACAAAGCCTATCTCGAATGGGCGAAGGGCGTCGGCTTCATCGGTGGTAGCGACCCGATCATCTTCCAGCTCTATCTCGAGCCATTGCAGAAGTTCCGCCTTGCGGCGCGCGGACATGGCACCGTGCAACCGCCGGCGAGCCATCGTGAGAGGATCGAGACGGTACTTCGATCCCCTGCCGTTTTGGTATGGCGCCAACGCCCTCTCCCCCGCCGCTTCGGGGGAGAGGGCAGAGGCCGTCGCGTCAGCGGCGGCCGAGGGTGAGGGGCGACCGCTTGCGCCGGCGCCTGTCGCCGCCCCTCACCCTAACCCTCTCCCCGTGGAGGACGGGGAGAGGGGATATCCCCTCTACGCCATCACCCAGCGGCCGATGCACATGTATCACTCGTGGGGATCGCAGAACGCGTGGCTCAGGCAGATCACGGCGGAGAACCGGCTCTATGTGCATCGCGATCTCGCTACCGAGAAAGGCATCATCGATGACGACTGGGTGTGGCTCACGAGCCCGCTCGGCCGGATCAAGTGCCAGGCCCGACTGATGGATGGCGTCAATCGCGAGACGGTGTGGACCTGGAACGCGATCGGCAAGCGCTCCGGCGCCTGGGCACTGGACGCGGGCGCACCCGAGTCGAACCGCGGCTTCCTGCTCAATCATTTGATTGCCGAGTTGCTCCCTGAGCGCGAAGGCGGCTACCGCTTCTCCAACAGTGACCCCATCACCGGTCAGGCGGCGTGGTACGACTTGCGCGTGGCGCTGGAAAAGTGCGCGCAAGGAGAGCCGGAAGAAGGCGAACCACGCTTCGAGCGGCTGGTGTTCCCGTCGTCGAGGGCGAAGTCGTGATCGCTATGCGCCGCTCTCACCTCCCCCCAGCCGTCATCCCCGCCTGCGCGGGGATGACGGAGTTTGTGGAAGCGGGAGAATATCGGTCATGACTTCACTGCCACCCCCGTCCGCCAAGAAACTCGGCCTTGTCATCGATCTCGATACCTGCGTCGGCTGCCAGGCGTGCGCGACCTCTTGTAAGGAATGGAACACGCAGAGCGCTGTCTCAGGGCCGCTGAGCGACGAGGATAAATATGGTCCCGACCCGCACGGCACCTGGCTCAACCGCGTGCACTCCTATGAAGTCGGCGAGGGCGACACCGGCCGCACCGTCCATTTCCCGCGCTCGTGCCTGCATTGCGAAACACCAGCCTGCGTCACCGTCTGCCCGACCGGCGCCTCCTATAAGCGCGCCGAGGATGGTATCGTGCTGGTCAATCCCGACACCTGCATCGGCTGCAAGCTGTGCTCGTGGGCCTGTCCCTACGGCGCCCGCGAATACGACTACAGCCAGGGCGTGATGAAGAAATGCACGCTGTGCGTCGACCGGATCTACAACGAGACTTTCGCGCCTGAGGACCGCGTTCCGGCCTGCGTGAAGGCCTGCCCGACCGGCGCGCGGCATTTCGGCGATCTTGGCGATACGTCCAGTTCCGTATCGATGCTGGTCGCCGCCCGCGACGGCTTCGATCTGCTGCCGCAGATGGGCTACAAGCCGGTGAACAAGTACTTGGCGCCGCGGCCGAAGGCGATGGCTGCGAAGCCCGCGGCTGCCTCCCAGCCGATCACACCCTCGGCCAATGAAGCCGGCACCGCGGCCAACCGTTTCTTCACCTGGGCCGACAAGATGCTCTCACGCTGAACCGAGCCGCTCATGCATCCCGCCTACTCCGTCATCGTCTTCACCTGTGCGTCCGGCGCCGGCTACGGCCTGCTGACCTGGCTGGCATTGAGCGCGGCCTGCGGCGGCACGCGGTCGCTCGCCGCTGGGGCCGGGTTCGCCATCGCCTTCGCCCTGATCACCATCGGCCTGTTGTCGTCGACCGCACACCTCGGCCGACCGGAACGGGCATGGCGGGCGTTTTCGCAGTGGCGCACGTCGTGGCTGTCGCGCGAGGGGGTGATGGCGCTCGCGACCTACGTCGCCGGCGGCTTGTTGGCGCTCGATTGGTGGTTCGGCGACGCCGGCAACTGGATTATCTTCAGGCTGCTCGGTGTGCTCACCATCGCCTGTGCGCTCGCCACCGTCTGGTGCACCGGCATGATCTATGCCTCGCTCAAAACCATCCGCGCTTGGAACCATCGCCTGGTGGCGCCGATCTACGTGCTGCTCGCGCTCGCCACCGGCCAGTTGCTGCTCAATGCCATCCTGGGGGTGATATTCGGGCACGTATCGATGCGTGCGATCTGGCTGACGCTGATCCTGCTGCTCGGCTGCTGGATCACCAAGTCCATCTACTGGAGCAGCATCGACGACGCGCGCCGCAGCCACACCGTCGGCGACGCCACCGGCCTTGGCCGCTTCGGCCGTGTGCGCACGCTCGATCCGCCGCACACCCAAGCCAATTTCGTGATGCGCGAAATGGGCTTCCAGGTCGCGCGCAAGCACGCCGACCGGCTGCGCCAGATCGCAGCCGTCCTGCTGTTCGTTGTGCCAGTTATTTTGACCGTGCTGATGCTGGCGAGCGGCCCCGGGCTGCTGGCGCTGTTGGCCGTCCTGGCGGTGTTGTCGGCGGCGGTGGGTGTCGGCGTCGAGCGCTGGCTGTTCTTCGCCGAGGCCGAGCACGTTTCGATGCTGTACTACGGCCGCGCGGCAGCCTGAGCTGCAGCCGGCACCAGTTTCTCGACCACCTTGGCCGAGGACAGCACGCCGGGCAGGCCGGCGCCCGGATGAGTGCCGGCACCGACGAGATAGAGGTTGGCGATCGATTCCGATTTGTTGTGGAAGCGGAACCAGGCCGACTGTGTGAAGTAGGGCGCGATCGAGAAGCCGGCGCCTGCGAAGCTCAGGTAGTTGGTCGCGAAGTCATCGGGCGTCATGTAGAAATCGGCGGTAATCGACGTCTTGAGGCCTGGCAGCAAGGTGCGATCCAAAGCATCGACGATGCGCTCGCGCAGCTTCGGGCCTTCCACACTCCAGTCAATGCGGCCTTGCGTATTCGGCACCGGACAAAGCACATAGAAGCTGTCGCAGCCGGCGGGCGCAAAGCTCGGATCGGTTGCCGTCGGCCGGTGGACATAGAGCGAGAAATCGTCCGTCAGGATCTTCTTGTGAAAGATGTCGTCGAGCAGCGCCTTGTAACGCGGCCCCATCCAGATGGTGTGGTGGGCGACGCCGGGATATGACCGTCGGGTGCCGAAGTACAGCACGTAGAGACCCATCGACAGCTTCGACCGCCGCTTGAGCCTGGTCGCGATCGACAATGCCGCCTCCGGCAACATCTCGCGATAGAGATGCATCGGATCGGCGTTGGCGACAACGACATCGGCGGCGACGGTCTCGCCGGAGGCGAGGGCGACGCCGGTCGCCTTGCCGCTGTCGAGTGCGATGGCCGCGACCGTCGTGCTGAGGCGCACCGTTATGCCTTCTTCCGCCATCAGCCGATCGAGGCCGGCGACCAGCGCACCAGTGCCGCCCTTGGCGAAGAACACGCCCGACTTGCGCTCGAGATAATGGATCAAGCCATAGATCGAGGTGGTGTCGAACGGGCTGCCGCCGACCAGCAGCGGCTGGATCGAGAACGCCTGGCGCAGCTTCGGGTGGTTCAGGTATCTGCACACCAGCTGCCAGACGCTGCGGTCGGCGCGCAAGCGGCCAAGAGTCGGGATCTGCTTCACCATGGTGATGAAGCGGTGGAAGGGCTGGTCGGCGAGCTCGGTGAAGCCCGCGTCATAGAGCTTGCGGCAGTGCTCGAGCATCGCCAAGTAGCCGTCGGCGTCGGCGGGATTGATGCGGCGGATGGCGTCGAGCGTGTCGGCGACGGTGCCGCCGTAGTCGAACGTGCTGCCATCCTGGAAATAGAAGCGGTACCACGGCGACAAGGCGATGAATTCGACATAGTCCTCGCGGCGCCGGCCGAAGAGCGCGAACAACTCGTCGAACAGGAACGGCGCGGTGATCACGGTCGGCCCGGCGTCGTGGCGAAAACCTTCGCGCTCGAACACCTGGGCGCGCCCGCCGATCGCCGCGCCGCGTTCGAACACCGTCACGGCATAGCCCCTGGCGCGCAGACGCAGCGCCGCGGCGATGCCGCCGAAGCCGGCGCCGATCACGACTGCTCGCGGTGCAGCCATTGCCGGATCGGTCGCGGCCTTCTGCATGATTGCTTGCCTCCGATGCCTGAGCGCCAGGCCTTGCGGAGGACAAAGCAGCATGCTCAGGATGCCGTCAACCATGGTGCAAAGCGAAGGGCGCGATCAGTCGCATGGATGTGCGCGAAGGAGCGGCGACAGCCGCGTTCGAAGCCGAGTTGGCGGGGTTGCGCCGGCAGATCGAGTGCTGCCTCGCTGAGATCACGCCGGGCGAACCGTCGCCTCGGCGGCTCGCCGAAGCGATGCGCTACATCCTGCTGGCGCCGGCCAAGCGCGCCCGGGCGCTGCTCGCGCTGCTCAGTGCGCAGCATTGTGGCGGCGTGCGCGATGACGCGATGGCGGCTGCCTGTGCGCTGGAGATGGTGCATGCGGCCTCGTTGATCCTCGACGACCTGCCGGCCATGGACGATGCCAGGTTGCGGCGCGGTCAGGCGGCCTGCCATCGCGTCTACGGCGAGGCAACGGCGACGCTGGCAGCGATCGCGCTGATGAACCGGGCCTTCTCGATTGTCGCGGCAGATGGCCGAGTGCCCCCGGATCGCCGCATCGCGGTGGTAGCGATTCTCTCCAGGTCGATCGGGACCGACGGACTGACCGGCGGGCAGGAGGGTGATTTGCACGGATCGGGGCTCGAGGATGTGGCCGGTGTCGACTGGGTCCACGCCCGCAAGACCGGGGCGCTGTTTGCGGCTGCGGCCGAGATTGGCGCAGCGGTTGCCGGCGCCACAGCGCGGCAGGCGGCGCTGCACAAATTCGGTATGAAACTTGGCCTTGCCTTTCAGGGCTATGACGACCTGATCGACGCGCGCGCCGCCGCCTCGGCCGTCGGCAAGGACACCGGCCGTGACGGCGGCAAGGCGACCCTGGTGGCATCGCTCGGCTTTGACGCGGCGCTCGCGCGAGCCGACGCACAGGTTGCGGCCGCGCTCGCCTGCTGGCCCGAACTGCGCCCTGGCGGCGGGCCGCTCGCACGGTATGTCGCGAGCCTGACGGCGCAGTTGCGCGTGCCGCTGGCGAGGGAGCCGACACCATGAGCTCGAGCCCAGACTGCGAGGCGTGATGCGCGGCCTCGTCCCGGCGCCAGTGTTGCTTGTCGATGGCGCGTTTGCGTCGTTCGGGGAGCGGCGTGTGCTGCAGGGCCTATCGTTGTCGCTGCGGCCGGCCGAAATCCTGGTACTGCTCGGGCCCAACGGTTCCGGCAAGTCGACGTTGGTGAGGGCGATGTCGGGCCGGTTGAAGCTCGATCGCGGCCGGATCGCGGTCGGCGGCCTTGACCCCGCATCCGATCCGGCGGCGAGCCGGCTGTGCGGGATCGTGCCGCAGCAGATCGCGCTATTCGAAAAGCTGACTGCGGTCGAGAACCTCGAAGCGTTTGGCCGACTGATGGGATTGCCGTCGCGCGACGTGGGCGATGCGGCACTGGCCCTGCTCAACAGGGTTGGCCTCGGCGATCGGGCGAAGGACCGCGTCTCAGCCCTGTCGGGCGGCATGCGACGGCGCATCAACATTGCCGTGGCGATGATGCACGGGCCGAGGATCCTGGTGCTCGACGAGCCGACCGTTGGGCTCGACTACGAGGCCCGGGCGGGCCTCGGCCAGCTCCTGCGGGAATTGCGGGCGGGCGGTCTTGCCGTTCTCCTCACCACCCATGACATGGAAGAGGCGGCAGCCCTGGCCGACCGGGTTGCGATTATGGTCGCTGGTGTCGTGATGGCCGAAGGCATGCCGCGTGACTTGGTCGCCGCGGCGTTCGCCGGACGGCGCCAGCTTACGTTGGCGCTCACCCCAGGGGCGGTGCAGCGCCACCCTGAAGTCGCCGAGGCACTCGATGCCGCGGGGCTGCGGCGGGGACCCGACGGCATCACCTGGAGCGGCCTCGTCGAGGGCAAGGACGCAGCCTTCGACGGCATTGTGCGCACCGCGCTCGACGCCGGTGCGGTCGTTGATGAGGTGCGGGTGCGGCAGCCCGACCTCAATGCGCTGCTCGCGACTTTCATCGAAGCGCAGCGGAGGAATGCCTAGATGCGGGCGGCGGTGTTCCGGGTCATGGCGCTCACCTTGCTGCGCGACCGCGCCGCACTGGCCATGAGCTTTGTGCTGCCGGGGTTGGTGTTCGTGATCTTCGCCAATATCTTCGCCGGTGCCAGCGGCGGCGTGCTCAACTTGCGCGTCGCGATTGCCGACCTGCGCGGCGACGCCACATCGCACCGGCTCATCGAGCAACTGCTCGCCGACCAGCGGCTGACCCGGGTCGCGCCATCCGCCCGCAGCGCACCCGAGATCGACGAGGTCGTGCGCCGGGCCGAGGCCGATGTCGGGCTCGTTGTGCGCGCCGACGGCAGCCCGCTCGATGACTTGGGGGCGGAAGGTGCTGCTCCCCTCGTCATCATCGGCGATGGCGGCCGCGAAATCGCCATCACGATACTGGCCGGCGCCCTGCAGAAGGCCTATTTCGCGGCGCTGCCCGATGCGGCGGTGCGCAGCATCGGCGATCTCATCGATCGCAGGATCGCGCCGTTCAGTGCCGAGCAGAAGGCGCGCCTCAAAATGGGGCTGGAAGCGATGCGGGCCGGCGACGGCAGCGGCGAGCCGCAAGGCTTGCGCCTCGACAAGCTCTATGAGCGGCGTGATGCGGTGGCGGCAGGGACGGTCGCACCCGCCGTAATCTACTACGCTGGCGGCGTCGCCATGCTGTTCCTGCTGTTTTCGGCGCTCACCGGCGCCATGAGCCTGCTCGAGGAGCGCGAGAGCGGGCTGCTCGACCGTCTGGCGAGCAGCCCCGGCGGTGTCGGCGTGCTGCTCGACGGCAAGTTCCTGTTCCTCGTGCTGCAGGGCTTCTGCCAGGTGCTGCTGATCTATCTGGTGGCATGGAGTGCGTTCGGCGTCGCCTTGCCCGAACACGCCGGACCATGGGCTGCGACCACCCTCGCCGCCGCCATCGCCGCCGCCGGCCTCGCCATGGGCTTCGTCACGCTGTGCCGGTCGAAGCAGCAGGCGCAGACGCTCGGACAAATGCTCATCCTTGTCGTCTCCGCGATCGGCGGCAGCATGGTGCCGCGTTACCTGATGCCGCCGCAAGTGCAGGCGCTCGGCTGGGCGACGCCCAATACCTGGGCGCTCGAGGCCTATGCGTCGATCTTCGCGCGCGGCGATCCGATCGGGCGGATGATCCTGCCCTGGAGCATGCTGGTCGGTGTCGGCCTCGCCGGGCTCTTTGTCGCGCACATTGTGGCGCGCCGTACCGTATAGTAGGCGGCATGACCGCAACCGGCGACATCGCAGCGATATCTTCCGCGCGACAGGCGGCGATCGGCCTCGCGCTCGCGGCCGGCATCATCGCCGCCTGGGCGATCGTGCACGTAGGGGCCGTGTTCTTCTTTCCCTGGGAACGACTGGGCATGGCCGCGGCCGTTGTCGTGGTCATCGTGCAGTGCTGGCTGTGCGTCGGCCTCTTCATCGTCGCGCACGACTGCATGCATGGCACACTGGTGCCGATGCACGCGGCCTGGAACCGCGCCATCGGCACGCTGTGCCTGGCGCTGTACGCCTGCTTCAACTTTGCTGCATTGAACCCGAAGCACCACCACCATCATCGCTACTCCGGCACCGGCGCCGATCCCGATTTCCTCGAGGCGCCGCCGCACGGCTTCTGGCGTTGGTATGTGAAATTCTTCAGCGAGTATTTTTCCTGGGCGCAACTCGTGCTGCTGGCGGCGGTGAACTGGGGCTACGTTCTGGTGCTCGGTGCGCCGCTGCACAACGTGCTGTTGTTTTGGGCGCTGCCGGCCATCCTGTCGTCGTTGCAGTTATTCACGTTCGGCACTTACCTGCCGCACCTGCCGGCGGACGCCAAGTTCACCGACCGCCACAATGCCCGCAGCAACGATTATCCGGCGTGGCTGTCGCTCGTGACCTGCTTCCATTTCGGCTATCACCACGAGCATCATCTGTACCCGAGCGTGCCGTGGTGGCGGCTGCCGGCGGTGCGGGCAGCACAGAAAGTCGGCACGCGCCATGGCACCTGACATCGGCGAACGGCCAAATAGCATTCCCTGGCCGCCGCTGCTCTACCTGGGCGGCGTTGCGGCAGGGCTCCTGCTCGAGTGGATCTGGCCGACCAGAGGGATATTTGCAGCCGAGCTGCGGCGTTCGGTCATGCCTGTCGGCTGGCTGCTAATGGTGGCAGGCGGGCTGTTCGATCTGGCGGCCATGCTCGCGCTGTCGCGCCACAAGGCTAACATACTGCCGCACCGTGCCGCGACCCGGCTCGTCACCTCCGGGCCGTTCGCGGTGTCGCGCAATCCGATCTATCTCGGCAACACCTTGCTGATGGCGGGGGCGGCGTTGGCATTCGGCAATATCTGGCTGCTGGCGTGCGGACTAATCGCGGCGCTTGCCGTGCGGCAGCTGGCGATCCTGCGGGAAGAAGCGCATCTCGCGGCTCGTTTCGGCGACGAGTGGCACGCTTACGCCGGCAGGACCCGGCGCTGGTTTGGATGGCGCTCATAGCAGCCGCTAGGCCGACCCCAGCCCCGGCATGGTCCATAGTCCGTCTCGCGCCGGCGGCGTCTTTATCGCGCGCGAGGCGTGCGCCCGCCCGATCGAGAAGCCCGACAGCAACGTCTGCGCCATCTTGCCGCGCTTGCTCACGCGAACGCGGGCGTCCCATGCGTGCGTGCCCTGTTGGCGCACCTTGGTGCCGATGCGGCGGTAGATGCGGCGGGCGGCTGCAATCGCCCAGGCCGCCCGGATCGGCAGCGCCGGCAGGCCGTAGCGCGCCGAGCGGTAATAGCGGTCGGCCTCGTCGAGAAGACGTTGCGTGACCGCGACCACTGCGTCGCGCTTGCCCGGATCGGTGATATCGGCGGCAGTGATGCCGGCCTCCCGAAGCCATTGTGCCGGCAGGTAGACGCGGCCGGCCTCGGCGTCGGCAATGACGTCGCGGGCGATGTTGGTCAGCTGAAAGGCGATGCCGAGGTCGGAGGCGCGATTGAGCGTCGCCTCGTCGCGCACGCCCATGATCATCGCCATCATTACGCCGACGACGCCGGCCACGTGGTAGCAGTAGGCGAGTGTATCCTGTGCCGTCTGGTAGCACCGGCCGTCGACGTCCATGCGGAAGCCTTCGATCAGCTCCAGCGGATGGCGAGCGGGAATTTCGTGCTTGGCGGTGACGCGGGCAAGGGCCTCAAACACCGGCTCATCGGCGTCGCCGGCGATCGCCGCGCGGGTCTTGGCTTCGAGCCGGGCGAGACGCTCGGCTGGCGGGACCTGGCTGCCGTCAGCGCGCTTGAAGCCCAGATCCTGATCGTCGATCTCGTCGTCGCAGTGCCGGCACCAGGCATAGAGCATGTAGGCCGAGGCCCGCGTCTCATCGTCGAACAGCCGGGCGGCACCGGCAAAGCTCTTCGAGCCCTTCTCGATCAGCTCACGGCTATATTCGACGATTGCATCCATGGCTGGGAGCTTATCCCAATTTGGAGCGCGCGCCAGCCTGCCGCTCGGCGAACCGCCACGACGAGGCTTCCGATACGCAGGACAAGGCGCGCCCGATCGGAACCGGCGGCCTGGCTGCCATGATGGCGACCAGGCTCGCCGTATCGCGGTAGCGCAGCGCACCGGCATAGAAGCGCTCGATCACCGGCCGAGGCAACCGATAGAACTGTTCGAGGATACGGATCCGCGCCAGCGGATCGGCGGCCAGGAACAGGCAGCGATTGAGCAGCCTGAACAGTGATTGCGACTGCCAGTTCTGCCGCGACTGCCGCTGGATCAACTGCGCGATCGCCGCCGAGCCGAGCTCTGGCGCCTGCGCGATGGCCTCGGCCAGGCGCACCGCACACGGCAGGCTGTAGCCGGTGGTGGCGTGGAACAGCCAGGCGCGCAGGCCCGAGCGCGGCAGCGCGTCGCCGAGGTCGCGCCAGTGCTCGTCGATGCGGCCGGCGAGCGCGATCGGCAGGATGCCCTGCTCGCGCCGCACGATCCGGCTGATGGTCCAACCCTTGGCTGCGGCATAGGCGTGGATGTTGGCCTCGAGCACCGAACGGCTCGAGGTCGGGCGTGTCGCTGTAGTAGGTGTCCTCGATCAGCAGCCGCGTCGGCGAGAACGGCAAGGTGTAGACGAAGCGGTAGCCATCGCGCTGCGCGACCGTCGCGTCCATGATCACCGGGTGGGCGCGGCCGTGCGGGCTTGCGGTCTCGACTTCGAGGCCGATGAACTTCTGGTAGCCGAGCGCCAGCTGCTGCGATTGCAGCGCGCCGCGGCCATCGATCACCAACGGCGCCGAGAGGTGGCGGCCATCGGCGAGAGTGACGCCTGTGGCGGTGGCCTCGGTGACGGGCGTGTCGAGGCGGACGGCGGCGCCGAGCCGCGCCGCGGCGACCTCGTGCAGGCGTTCCGACGACACCGTGTTGTAACCGGTCTCGATGACCTGGGCGTGGCTCGGAAAGCGGACTTCCTGGCGCGGCCAGCGGGCGATGATCAGCGGCGCCAGCCAGGCATATTGCGGGCCCGTCAGATCGCTGGTGTGGAACGACCAGGTATGATTGGCGCCAAGGGTCGCGCCGGCCTCGAAGATCATCAGCCTGAGGCCGGGCCTTGCTTCGTGCAGCGCCAGCGCGATCAATGTATTGGCGAGGCCGCCGCCGACCAGGATCATATCGGCATCGCAGACGGGCCGGCTCATTGCTCGGCCACGTGGTCGCGCCCGCAATCGCAGTAGTCGTGCTCGGCGTCATTGTAGTCGGCGATCGAATAATGGCCGTCCACGGTCGCGGCGGTAAGGTAGCCGGGGCCAATCGGCATCTTGCCGTGGCCGCCGGGCAGGTCGATCACGTAGGTCGGCTGCGCGATGCCGGAAAGGCGGCCACGCAGTAGCCGCATCAAGCGCCTGGCCCTTAGCGATCGAGGTGCGGAAGTGGCTGGTTCCCGGCGCGCGGTCGAGGTGGTGGAGATAATACGGCTTGACGCGGGCCTCGACGAACGCCCGCATCAGCGCGTCGAGCGTCGCCGCGTCGTCGTTGACGCCGGCGAGCAGCACGCTTTGGCTGACCATGACGATGCCGCGATCGACCAGCCGGGCACAGGCGGCACGGGCAGCCGGCGTCAGCTCGCGCGGGTGATTGGCATGCAGCGCCACGTAGACCGCCTGCGAGGTCGATTTCAGGGCCGCGACCAGTTCGTCGGTGATCCGCTCCGGTGACACCACCGGCACCCGGCTGTGCCAGCGCAGTACCTTGACGTGGCCGATCGCCGCCAGCGCGCTCGTGATCTCGCCGATCCGGCGCGGCGACAGGATCAGCGGATCGCCGCCGGTCAGGATCACTTCCCAGATGGCCGGTGTCGCTCGGATATAGTCAAGCGCGGCGCCGATCTCGTCGGCGGCGAGGCTGCGGCCGAGTTCGGGACCGACTGCCTCGCGCCGGAAGCAGAACCGGCAGTAGACCGGGCAGACGCTCGCGACCTTGAGCAGCACCCGGTCGGGATAACGATGGACGATGCCGGCAACCGGACTGTAGGCCTCGTCTGCGATCGGGTCGGCCGTCTCGTCGACGCGACGTTCGAGTTCGCGCAGGTCGGGCAGGAACTGGCGAGCGAGCGGGTCGGCGGCGACCGCCGGCTCGATTGCCCCCACCACCGCCGGTGTTACGGCGACGGCATAGCGCGCGGCGACGCGGCCAAGCTCGGCCACCCGCTCGTGGTCGAGCAGACCGGCGTCGGCCAGTCCCTCGATCGTCGACAATGGGCGGGAGGGAGCGTTCATGGCCTTCTCATTTGGTCGCTTCGGCAAACGGCGTCCACTGCACGTGGTCGACTGACGGCGCACCGGTCGCCAGCATGACGAGGCGGTCGAAGCCCAGCGCACACCCCGAGGCTGGCGGCATGTGGGCGAGGGCTGTCAGGAACTCCTCGTCGATCGGATAGCGTTCGCCATAGATGCGGGCCTTCTCGTCCATCTCGGCGGTGAAGCGGCGGCGTTGCTCGGCGGCGTCGGTCAGCTCGCCGAAGCCGTTGGCGAGTTCGACGCCGCAGACATACAACTCGAAGCGCTCGGCGACCAGCGGGTCTTCGGCCACCGGGCGGGCGAGGGCGGCTTCGTGGGTTGGATATTCGCACAGGATCTCGGGCCGGAAATTGCCCAGCCGTGGCTCGATTTTTTCGGTGAGGACCCGCGAGAAGATGTCGGACCAGGTGTCATCGTCGGCGCAGCGTACGCCCGCGGCGGTTGCGGCCCGTGCGAACAAATCGCGGTTGGGGCTGGCGCCGTCGAACATGTCCCGGAGCGAAATGTTGCAGAACTGGTGGAACGCCTGATCAAGCGTCGTCCAGTCGAGGTTGGCCTCGATATCGCAAGGCCGGCCGCGCCAGGACCAGTGCCGGCGGCCGGCGATATCCGCAGCAATCTTCAGCATCGCGGCGCAGTCGGCCCAAAGCGTGTCGTAGGGACTGCGCGCCCGATACCATTCCAGCATGGTGAATTCGGGCGCGTGCAGGGGACCGCGCTCGCGGTTGCGGAACACCGGCGCGAAGGTGAAGATCTTCTCTTCCCCTGCCGCCAGCAGCTTCTTGGCTGCGAATTCGGGCGAAGTATGCAGGTAGAGGTCGCGGCGAGCGAGATCGGTGCCGATGGCTTCAGTCTTGAATGCATGCAGGTGCGTTTCATTGCCGGGCGAGACTTGCAGGCAGGCGGCTTCGACCTCGACGAAGCCCTCCGTCTCGAACCAGGCGCGGATCGCACTCTTGATGCGGTTGCGGGCGATCAGCAGTGGCCGGCGGTCGGCGTGGACCGCGCGCGACCACCACGGCGATGTTTCTGGCGCCTGGCTCATGCGATCCTGCCAACCGGCCGCGCCCCTTGGCCTCGGCCCGGGAACAGAGTATGGACAGCGCCAACACAGGCCAAATCAACGGGTGCGCGACGGGCGCCCCGGCCTTTAAGCGCGCGTTCCGGCGGGCGCTGCAACGGGAGACTGTTCGTGACCAAAGTCATTGCAAGTTCGATCCGCAAGGGCAACGTGCTCGATCTCGACGGCAAGCTCGCGGTCGTCATGCACGCCGAGAACATCCATCCGGGCAAGGGCACGCCGGTGACCCACCTGGAAATGCGCCGCATCGCCGATGGCGTCAAGGTGACCGAGCGTTATCGCACCACCGATCAGGTCGAGCGGGCCTATCTCGATGAGCAGGATTTCAACTACCTATACGAGGACGAGCAGGGCTTCGTGTTCATGCACCCGGATACGTTCGAGCAGGTCACCGTGCCGAGGGACGTGATCGGCGACCAGAGCATCTACCTGCAGGAGAACATGAAGTGTTCGCTGAGCCTGCACGAGGGTGTTCCGGTGGCGATCGAGCTGCCGGCCCGCGTTACCCTCGAGATCGTCGAGGCCGATCCGGTGGTCAAAGGTCAGACGGCGTCATCGTCCTATAAGCCGGCGATCCTGTCGAATGGTGCCCGGATCATGGTGCCGCCGCACATCGGCACCGGCACCCGTGTGGTCGTGACCGTCGCCGACGGGTCCTACGTCGAGCGCGCCAAGGACTGAGCCGCCGGTTGCGGCTGACCACCGCCCGGTAAAGAAAATCGCCCCTCTTCCGAGCAAGAGAAGAGGGGCGCATCAGGGACGTGCGTCAGAAAGGGAGGCCGGATAAGGCGCCGTCCACGCCGTCAGTGCAAACCTGTCAGTCGCGCCACAGCAATCTCACCTGATCGATCCTATCTGCCATCCGGCAGAAGCGGCCTTGGCGGCAGGACCACCGTTGAGCGAGCCAATCAGCAGACCGCAAGCAGCAGCGAAGCAGAGGAAGGCGGCAAATTTGGTCAGGGACCATCGCTTGCCATTCATCTTATGTGCCGCTTGAAGATCCATGATTTCCCGCTCGAGCCCCACAACATCGATCAGTTATTGCTTTTGTAATCCATAATAACTTGTTAGTCTAATGCTGTCACCAAACAGCATTAATCGGCCAAATGCAGATTTAATACTCTGTTCATCACCTTGTCACTGAGCCCGCGCGGCCTGCCACGAAGGATGTCGTGGACAGGGCGGCACGGACACTGGCGAGACATCCACCGGGCGTTACTCTCGTAGCCGATCTGATTCGAACCGGATGGCAATGGGTGGTTGCGCACGATGGGTGCCGCAGCAATGGCAATGACGGCATCTGGCGCGATGGCGCGGGGCGCGGGCGCTTGTGTTCGCGCGCTATCGCTCGCCGTCATCACGATCGCGGTGGGATTTCTCCTGCCGTCGCCGCGCGCTGCGGCCGAGGCTCGCATCGCCCTGGTGATCGGCAATGCCGGGTATGCCACCGCGCGCCTCGCCAATCCGAAGAACGACGCCGACCAGATTGCGCGCACGCTGCGCGGCGTCGGCTTCGACGTCATCAAGCTGACCGACACCGATACGTCGGCGATGCGCCAGGCCTTCATCGAGTTCTCGCGGCGGCTGAAGCGGCAGGACAGCGTCGGCGTGTTCTATTACGCCGGCCACGCCGTGCAGGTGGCGGGTCAGAACTACCTGATCCCGATCGGCGCCGATATCTCGGCAGAGTCCGAGATCCCGGTGCAGGCGGTCAATCTGCAGGAGCTGCTCGGTGCGATGAAGGGGGCGGCGGCCCGCGTCAAGATCGTGATTCTGGACGCCTGCCGCAACAATCCGTTCGAGAGTTCGGCACGCGGGCTGTCGCGTGGCCTCGCCGCGGTGGTGGCGCCGGCCGGCACGCTGATCGCCTACGCCACGGCCCCCGGCGAAGTGGCGCTCGACGGCAACGATGGCCACAGCCCATTCACCTCGGCGCTGTCGCGCATCATTCCGACGCCCGGGCTCGAGGTCGAGGAGGTGTTCAAGCGCACGCGGGCCGCCGTGCTCGAGGCGACGCAGAACCAGCAGACGCCCTGGGAGCACTCGTCCCTCGTCGGCCAGTTCATCTTCAAGCCGAAGTCGACCGCGCCGGAAGCGAGCGGGGCACCGCTGGTGCGCGCGCCCGATGCGGTCGATGCCCGCCGGCTGGCCGAGATCGCCGATTGGGAGCGGATCAAGGCTTCCGGCGACACGGCTGCCTACCGCCGGCACCTCGCAACCTATCCGGGTGGTGCCTACGAGGAATTGGCGCACTACAAGCTCGCCCAACTGGAGGAGCGGCCAGCTGGTGGGTCGTGGTGGACGACGGGCTCGTCGGGGGCCACACAGGCTGTGCGCGGCGACGGCGAAGGCGCGTTCGAGCGGGCGGTCAAGCTCGAGGCTTCGGGCGGCGATCCGCAGGCGCTGGTCGAGGCCGCCCGGCTCTATCGCGTGGCCGCCGACCAGGGCGTCGTCACCGCCATGTTCAATTTGGCCCGGATGTTCGACAAGGGCCGCGGCGTCGCCCGAAATGCCGGCGAGGCGGCGCTATGGTACGGTCGAGCCGCACTCGCCGACCATGCCGCAGCACAGGCGTCGCTTGGCACGCTTTACGAATTCGGCGACGGCGTCGCGACCAATCTTGCCGAGGCGCTGCGGCTATATCGCCTGAGTGCCGACAAGGGCGATCCGCACGGCATGACCAGTCTTGGCTATCTCTTTGCCCAGGGCAAGGGCGTGGCGCGCGACTTCGTCGAGGCGCGCAAATGGTATCTCGCCGCCGCCGAGAAGGGCCAGCCGCGGGCGATGTTCAATCTTGCGCTGATGCAGATGCGGGGTGAAGGCGGGCCGGTCGATGGCATCGAAGCCATCCGCTGGCTCAACGGCGCCGTCGACAGCGGCCATTCCGGGGCAATGCGGGAGCTTGCCTATCTCCACGACGAGGGCCGGTTCGTCGATCGCGATCCGGCGCGGGCTGCCGAGTATCTCGTTGCCGCGCTCGAGGCTCTCAAGGCCGAAGCCGCCGCCAGCGGCCAGCCGGCCCAGGCCAAGACCACTGCCGACGCCATGATCCGCCGCGACTACTGGAGCTTCGGCACACGCCGGGCGACGCAAAAGCGGCTGATCGCACTTGGCCGTTTCAAGGGCCGGGCGACCGGCTTGTTCGATGCGTCGACGCGTCGTGCACTGGAGGCGCTCGCGACAGCGAACTAACGGTCGAGCGCGTTGCGCGCCCAAATGTGGCTCGGGGCGCACTGAGTATCGGGCCCCTAGGCTTGCACACATGCTGCCGCTATAGGTGACGTTGGGGAACTCATCTGCCGTTAAGTCGAGGGTTGAGAGTGATGAAGCGTCCGAACGGGACGGGTGGCCGTGCGCTCGATCGGCTGGTGGCGGCGATGGCGGCGGTTGCCGCGCTGGCGCTTATTACCGGGGGGCTGCCGGCTGCCGCCGAGACCGCGCCCACCGAGACCGTAGCCCCACCGTTGGCCGTCGCGCCAACGCCATCGGTGCCGGCGCCGCCAGCTGACGCGCGCGCCGCCAAGGCCTATGCCGTATTCGACGAGTTCTGCGCCCGCTGCCATCAGACCGGACGACTGAAGATCCCAGCCCCGGCACGACCGCTTGCCGACATCCTGGCGCTCGATGATGTGGCGCAGGATCCGACGCTGGTGAAGCCGGGCCTGCCTGATGCATCTGCGCTCTATACGATCCTGTTGCGCCAGCATGCCGGTATCGAGATCGACCCTGCCCCGAGCGCGCCGGCAATGCAGGCGGTGCGCGACTGGATCGCCGACCTGCCGGAGGCCGGCCCCAACTGCGGCGGCCGGCCCAAGATCGGCCAAGCCGAGATCGAGCAGGCGGTGGCATCGGCGCTGAGCGGCATTCCGGAGGAGAGACGCAAAGACTTCCGCTTTGTCACGCTCAGTCATCTGGCCGATGCCTGTGTCACCCCCGACACCCTGGCAGCCTACCGCCAGGCGATCGCCAAGGTCGCCAACACCTTGTCGTGGGGGCCGGAGCCGCTCCGGCTCGAAGCATTCGGTCCCGACGAGACGCTGATCAAGCTCGACCTTGGCAAGCTTGGCTGGGTCGGCGCGCACTGGGACAAGATCGTCCAGGCCTACCCGTACGCGGCGCTCGCCTCGTCGCGACTGTCGGAGACGATCCGCAAGCAAACCGGCACCGCGACTCCGGCGCTGCGCGGCGACTGGTTGGCGCATGCTGCGATGGCAACGCCACTCTACGCTCGCCTGCTCGGACTGCCGGGGCGGCTCGCCAACCTGCAGCGGATCTTGAACGTCGACATCGAAGCCGATATCCGCAACGCCAGGGCGCGGCGTGCCGGGCTCGTACAATCGACCGTGACACGGGCCAATCGCCTGATCGAGCGTCATCCGACGCGCATCGGCAGCCTGTGGCTCGCCTATGAATTCGCCACCGCCGAGGACCGCCAGAACCTGATCGCGAACCCGCTGGGCCCGACTGCCGGCGGCGTCGTCAAGGTGCCGTTCCGGCACGACGCCACGCGGGCGTTGTTCACGCTTCCCAACGGCTTCTTCGCCTACTCTGTGAATGATGCCCGCGGCGATCGCCTGGATGTGCTGCCGGAGGGAGTGGAGCGCGAGGAGGTGAGCTGGACCGGTGCCAACAGCAACGGCGCGCCCTGCATGGCCTGCCACCGCGCCGGACCATTTCCGGTCAATGACGCGGTGCGAAGCCAGACCGAAGCCGATAGTGGAGCACCCAAGGAGCTGCGGGATCAGATCCTCGCCCTCTACGCGCCGCAGGCCGAGATGGATGGCCTGATCGCCGAGGATCAGGAGCGCTATGCCACAGCCCAGCGCAAGGCTGGGATCGACCCCAGCCCTGCTGGTTGGCGGGCTCGAGCCGGTGTCGGCGCTGGCCCGCGAATATACCCGCGATGTCGGATTGTTCCGGTTGGCGGCCGAGGCCGGCATGGCGGTGCCCGAGATCCGCAAACGTCTGGCTCTGCTGCCGCCGGAACTGATCTATTCCGGGCGTCGCATCCTGGCCGCAAGTGCGCCTCGGGCCGAAGCCGACCGGATCTTGATCCGCCTCGCGCCCGATGTCGGGGCGACCAACGCGGCGGTCGTCGTGGCGCCGGCGCCGGAACCGCGCGACGATCTCGAACTGCTGTTGTGGTCGAAGTCGGAGATTTACGATGCCGGCCAGCTCGCGACGTTTCACGCCCGCAGCAATCAGAATTGCTACCTTACCCTGATCAGCCTCGACCGTGGCGGCCAGGCGACCGTCCTGTTCCCGAACGAGTTCGAGCAGAACAATCTGCTCGTTGCAAACAAGGACATGATGCTGCCGGCGGACGGAGCAGCCTATCAATTCCGTCTGCGGGAGAAGGGCACTGAGACCCTGGTCGGCATCTGTCAGACGGTCAACAAGGCGCCGGAGGGAATTCAGCACGATTTCGAACGGCAGCGCTTCACCATGTTGGGCGATTGGCGTGCGCATCTCAATCAGATCAGCGCCAAAGGCGGCCGCGTGCTGCCTGGCTCGGACACCACGCGGCCGAAGGGACAACGCGCGCGCGGTCGGCTGCCAACCCCGGAACCGAAGCCAGACGGCAAGGCGACGGTCGACCTTCAGGCACGCACTGCGATCAGCTATCAGGTGCGTTAACCCTTTCCGGTCGCCGCGGTCGGTGGGAACCTCGCAGGCTGGCATGGTGACCAAGACTTGGCGCACCAGATCAGGGACATTTCTCGTCCGGAAACAAAGTGACGCAAACGGGGAAAAGGGCACTTGGCATCTACCGGCTCGGGCTGGCGGCGGCCGTCGTTTGCTGCGCCGCAGGAGCGATCGTTGCAGTGCCGGCCGATGGCCAGATTGTCGGAAAACGCAGATCGGATGCCGTCACGCCGCGGCTCGCCGCCAAGATCTACAAGCGACCACTGATGCGAAGCGGGCGCATCCAGTATTGCCTGAAGCAGCTCGGGCGCTACGAGGGCCGGATCAACGGCCGGATGACGCTGGCGACGGTGCGGGCGTTGCGGCGGCTGCGCGACGACTTCGACCTCAGCGGTGACGATGTCGCCCAGGCGTGGGCGTTGCACGCGCTGTTGTGGCGTCAGTGCCGGATCGAGTGGACTGCAGCTGGCGGCAGCCTCGACCGGTTCGGGTTCGCCATTGCATCGTCTTCTGTGCCGAGCCCGGAGGGGGTCACAACGCCCCGGCCCGAGACGCCGCGCTCCCAGCTCACGCCATCGTCTGCCGTTATTGAGCTGGTGCCGCCGCCCGCCACCGGCTCGACTGCGAGAATACCGGCGCCAGCAACGGCTTACTGCCTGCCGGGAGAATTACGCGACGTGCTGGCCCGCTCGCCGGGTCCCAGAGACGACATTGCGGCGTGCGATCAGCCCTGCCTGCCGTTGCCACCGGCGATTGATCGTGACGATGCGCAGGCCTACGAGCGCCGGCTGGGTTTCAGCTGGTGCAAGGCGTGCGTGCCGTTTTCGGGTGAGTTGCGGCTCGAGGATATTACCAGAATCGAGAAGGCGGGGAGCCTGACCCTATGCCCGGACCCGCGGCGGACGGTTCGTGCTCCGATCCGGCAGCACAGCCGCATCTGCAGTGATGATCGTCGAGCACCTGCGCGGCACCCGCGCCCTGTTCCGACGCGACGTCCGCGCCGGCGAGATGCATAACGGCCTGGCAATCGTGATCGCCGTTTCCGAGTATGCCAAGGGTCGGCGGCAGCATCCCCGCGCCGAGCGCGACGCGGCCGGTATCCGGGCGGTGCTGGTCGAGCGGCTGGGGTTTCGCGCCGACCGGGTGATCGAACTGAAGAACCCGACGTTGGCCGAACTCGATGGCATCTTCGGTCGCAGCGGTAACGCCCGGGGCCTGCTGACCGAGCGGCTGAAGGATGTGGGCGACACGCCGGTCTTCATCTACTTTGCCGGCCCCGGAGCGATCAGCGAGGAGGACGGCGCAGCCGTCCTGCTGCCGGCCGATGGGATGTCGAGCCGGCCGCGCGCGACCGGATTTCCACTCGAGGCGATGTACCAGAACCTCGCGCGCGGCGGAGCCCGGCAGGTAGCCGTCGTGCTCGAGGCCGACTTTGCCGGCGACCCCGGATCGCCGGTGATCCCGCCCAACGCGCCGACGACGCGGGCTACGGTCCTGCCGCGCAATGCCGTGCGTGGCCTCGTCGCAATCACTGCCAGCGATCGCGACCAGCGCCCGCTCGAGGACCAGGAGACCGGTCTGTCGCTGTTCACCCGGTATCTGATCGAGGCACTGTCGGGTCACGCCGATGTCGCCCCGACCGGCAACGGCGACGGCCAGGTCGATAGTGCCGAAGCGTTCGTCTATGCCGCGGCTCGAACTGGCTTTGCCGCCCGCAAGCTGTCAGGTGTGCTGCAGCGGCCGACGATCAGCCAGGGCCAGGTGTTGACGGTCGGCCGTCTCGCTCCGCCGTCGCGACCATAGCTTCAGGCGTCGCGCAGCAGCGACGTTTCGAGGGCGCGCACGCCGGCAATGCCGCCGGTGAGCAGGCCGGCGAAGGTGAGGAACGCACCGGCAGCCAGTGTCGACACCCCGGTGATGCCCTGGCCGATGGTGCAGCCGAGCGCCATGATGCCGCCTATACCCATCAGCATGGCGCCGCCGAGGTGGCGCAGCGTGTCGCCGGTATCGGAAAAGGTGGTGAGGCGGAACTGGCCGGTCGCGACCGCGACCAGAAATGCGCCGAGAATGGTGCCGAAGACCGATGCGACGCCGAATCCGGGAAGCCCAAGGGCCGTCGAGCGCTGCAGCCACTCGAGGGTATCGCCTGATGGCCGCACGAAGGTCAGCGACACCGGCGCGACCGGCTTGTCCGACAGCTCGTCGAAGACGAGGCCGGTCAGCGCCCAACCGGCGACGATGCATAGGCCGACGCCGATGCCGGAGGCGACATGCAGAGGCGAGGCACGGAACCGGGCATCGGCAAAGCAGTAGGCGAGCAGGATGCCGCCGATCGCCGCCGGCACGATGATCTGCGCCGCTCTCGGCCGCGATCTGACGGCGGCGGCGGCGAGGTCGATCAGGCTCTGGGTCGAAGCCGGTACGACGACCGACGTCGCCTGCTCGATGGCGGCGCGCAGCGGTCCGAGGATGCCGGTCATCGCCATGTAGGCGGAGATGCCAAGCACGACCACCGTCAGCGCCGAGCGCAGATCGCCGCCGCCGACACGGGCGAGGTTGCGTGTGGCGCAACCGCCGCCGAACACCATGCCGAAGCCGAACAGGGCGCCGCCGGCGAGATTGCCGACCCAGTTGAGGTTCGGCGCCAGGTACATCGACTTCGACAGGTCGACGATGCCGGCGTGGCTGAGCCACTGGGTGCCGATGATTGCGGTCGCGGCCGACAACACCCAGGCGCGAAAGCGCCGATAGTCGCCAAACGACATCATGTCGGAGATCGAGCCCATGGCGCAGAAATTGGTCCTGAAGACGATGGCGCCGAGCACCATGCCGATCAGCAGGCCGCCGAGGGCGAGGCTGTGGGGAGCGTGCGAGGACAGGTATTCGCGCAAGTGGGCGGTCTCCGGATCATGGGTCGGGCGCGTCTCAGATAGGCCGATTTGCGCGCGGCCAGCAAGCATGCCGCACGAAACCTTTGCCGACGGCCTTTACAGCGGCGGCGGCACATCTTAATTGGACGATCAGCCAAGCACCACGGCAGTTCTTTTCCGTTGCGCGGCCCCCACTCTTGAGCGCTGCCCGATCCTCGACGATCGGGCCTCCTTGACCGGCGGAGGTTTCATGCGATGGAAAAATACGCGTCTGCCCGCGCCTATCTCGAAAAGCACCAGCCTGATCGGCCGGTATGGGGCATTCGCCCGCACGCGGCCGGCCGAGCTGCGCGCTACTTCCTGAACAACTTTCCCGGCGAGGTCGCCTACGCCTACAAGGCCAACAGCTCGGTGTTCCTGCTCGGCGCGCTTTACGGCGCCGGCATCAAGCAGTTCGACGTCGCCTCACTGCCCGAACTCGAGGACGCAGCCACCATTCCGGGCGTCGTGCTGCATTTCATGCACCCGGTGAAGTCGCGCAACGCCATCCGCCGCGCCTATCACAAGTTCGGTGTGCGTTGCTTCGCGCTCGACTGCGAGGACGAACTCGACAAGATCGTCGAGGAAACGGCGACCGACGGCGTGCCGGCGAAGGACCTGCAGCTCTATGTCCGTATCGCGGTGGCGGCGAAGAACAGCCGCATCCCGCTCGAACGCAAGTTCGGCATCACCGGTGCCAAGGCGGCGAAGCTGCTGGTCAAGACGCGGCAGGTGGCCGACGAGCTCGGCATCGCGTTCCACGTTGGCTCGCAGACGACGACGCCCGACGCCTATGCCAATGCACTCGACGAGGTGCGCAGGCTGATCGTCAGGGCCGGCGTGGTGATCGACGGCATCGACGTCGGCGGCGGGTTCCCATCGATCTATCGCGACAGCGAGCCGGCGCCGCTGTCGGCATTCATGGCCGCGATCAAGAATGGTGTCGATGCGTTGCCCGTCACCGAGGCCTGCCGCCTCATCTGCGAGCCCGGCCGGGCGCTGGTGGCGGAGGCGGAAAGCCTGATCGTGCGCGTCGACCTGCGCAAGGGCGACGACCTCTACATCAACGACGGCAGCTACGGCGCGCTGTTCGACGCAGCTCACCTCGGCTTCGTCTTCCCGACCCGGCTGGTCAGCCGGCCGCCGGAGACCGCCGGCCCGCTGGCGCCGTTCGAGATGTGGGGGCCGACCTGCGACTCGATCGATCGCATGCGCGGGCCGTTCATGCTGCCCTCGGGCATCCGCGAGGGCGACTACATCGAGATCGGCAATCTCGGCGCCTACGGCCGTGCCATCGCCAGTCGCTTCAACGGCTTCGGCGCCTACGAAGAGGTGATCCTGCTCGATGAGCCGATCGTCAGCATCTACGGCAACCGCGCGACCGACATGGCGCGGAGCGGTTGAGGCGATGACAAAGAAGGCAGCGGCGAAACTCGATTATCTGCCGGGTGGGCAATCATACCTCGATCCGCTGCGGCTCGATGCCGACCGGCCGGGCGAGGCGCGTGCCGTCATCATCCCGTTCGGATTGGAGGCGTCGGTCAGCTACGGCTCGGGTACCGCAAAGGGGCCGGCGGCAATCTTGGCGGCGAGCCAGCAACTCGAGCTGTTCGACGAGGAGCTGTGGCGCGAACCCTACCTCGACTATGGCATCGCGGCGATCGCTGAGCCGAAGATCGCCAAGCCGGTCGCGGCCGCGCTCGACCAGCTCGAGGAACTCGTCGAAACGGTGCTCGCCGCGGCCAAGTTTCCGTTCGTGATCGGCGGTGAGCATTCGCTGACCGCCGGCGCCATCCGTCCGTTCGCGAAGCGGCACAAGGATCTCGTCGTCCTGCAATTCGACGCCCACGCCGACCTGCGCGACGGCTATCTCGGCGAGCACTATTCGCACGCCGCCGCGATGCGCCGGGTGCTCGATTTCGATCAAGTCTCGATGGTGCAGGTCGGCATTCGCGCGATCTCGTCCGCCGAGGTCGAGTTCCTGGAGAAGAACCGCCACCGGCTCACTATCCACTGGGGCAAGGACCAGGCGCGCTGGGACATCGAGGAGATCGTCAAGCCGCTGCGCGGGCAAGCCCGGTCTACATTACCTTCGACATCGATGCGCTCGATGGCGCGGTGATGCCGGCGACCGGCACGCCGACGCCTGGCGGCTGCAGTACCTGCACGCATTGGCGATCCTGCGCCGCGCCTGCGAGGTCGGCCAAGTCGTCGGCATGGACCTGGTCGAGCTGGCGCCTATCGATGGTTTCCACGCCTACGACTACATGGCGGCCGCACTCAGCTACAAGATGCTGAATTACGCGCTGAGCGGCACCGGCATGGAAGACGTGCGCGCCGAGGCGGTGAGCGTATCGGACGGCGTTACCACGCCACAACCGTCATTCCCGCGAAGGCGGGAACCCAGCCAAGCCTCTGGTGGCAAGGGTGTCGAGCAACGTCATTGGTGGTGGAAGCATCGCCATTTTCAGTCGGCCTGGGTGGGCCCCCGCCTTCGCGAGGGTGACGCAGATATAGGTGACGGATGGGCCGCTAGGAACGCATCCATGTGGAACTGCGCCAACTCGGGAACGTAGGCACTCGCGACGCCGACCGGGCATGCGCGCCGAGCGCGACAGCCGGATGTCATGCACTCGCCGCCAGCAACCGAGGCGATGTGCGTCGCGCAGGCGGCAACGTCATAGTCTGCGCCGCTGAATGCGTTGACCGGGCAGGTGCTGAGGCAGGGCTTCGTAGTGCATGTCGTGCAGGGGCTCGCACGCTCGTCGCGTGGCGGCAGCGCGATCGTCTCGTCAAACAGCAGCGCCGCACGGTAGGCGTGCCACAGGCCATGGTCGGGGTGAATTAGGAGGCCGAGCGGCGAAAAACAGACCGCCTCCGCCCGCTGCGCCCAGCGCTGAAACGGCCAGTGCGGCGGTCCGCCGAAGGGATAAAGCGCGGTGGCGCCGAGCTGCGCCGCAAGTCCGGCTGCAATGCGACGGGTCCAGCGGTCGAGCGGATGATCGAATCCGTCACGAGATTCAACCGATGCAGAAAATACCGGCCACAACGACGAGCCGGCATTGCCGAGCAGGATTACCGTCGCGGCAATTGCACCTGTCGCAAGCGGCGGAACGCCGTCGCTGTCGCTTGGATGAAAGCCGCCACGCACGGCCAATCCAACTTGCGCCGACGCTTCGACGATGTCCGCGAAACCGGTCATTCGACCGCCTTCTCGATGCGCCGGTCCGGCACCAGCCACATCAGTGCTACGGCGACATAGAGGGCGCACGAGATCCACTGGTTGACGAACGCCAGCGCGATGCCGGCCATGTAGAGTGCCGGCGACAGCTTGCCCTTGAGGTCGCTGCCGAGAACCGTCGCCAGCATCGAGCCGGGGCCCTCGCTCTTTATGATCGTGGTCTGCAGGACCATGTAGGCGAACGCCGGCATCAGCAGCGCCACGCCGTAGATCGCGACCGGCAGGGCTGCGAAATTGTTCTCGCCCATCCAGCCGGTGGCGAACGGGATCAGCGACAGCCAGAACAGCAAATGCATGTTGGCCCACAGCATCGCACCGTTCACCTTGCTGACGGTGTGCATCATGTGGTGATGGTTGTTCCAGTAGATGCCGACATAGATGAAACTCAGCACGTAGCTCAGGAACACGGGCAGGAGCTTGGCGAGATCGGCCCAGCCGGCGCCGTGCGGCACCTTGAGCTCGAGCACCATGATGGTGATGATGATGGCGATGACACCGTCGCTGAACGCCAGCAGTCGATCCTTTTCCACGGGGGTCTGATCCTCTCTTCGATTGGGAGTGGTGAGGGCAGCGTTTGCATCGCCGACGCGGATATTACAAGCTGCCGATGTCTCGGGCACAAGCGGGAACACGGCATGCGCAGCAACCTCTCAATCAACGGCGACCGACTGTGGGACACGATCGCCCAGTCGGCCAAGATCGGCACCGGCCCGAAGGGCGGCTTGCGGCGCCTGACGCTCACCGATGACGACAAACGCATGCGCGATCTGTTCGCGTCTTGGGCCAAGGCTGCCGGCTATGGCCTCACCGTCGATGCGCTCGGCAACATGTTCGTGCGCCGCGAGGGAACCGACCCGAGCCTCGCCCCGGTCGATCATCGGCAGCCACTTGGACACGCAAGCCAGCGGTGGCCGCTTCGACGGCATTCTCGGCGTGCTGGGTGGCCTCGAAGTCCTGCGTACGCTCGACGACCTCGGACTGAAGACCAAGCGCGCCATCGAGGTCGTCAACTGGACCAACGAGGAAGGCGCCCGGTTCTATCCGCCGATGATGTGCTCGCTCGCCTTCGCCGGCCGGGCGACGGTCGATTGGGCCAATGATCGCCTCGACAAGGACGGCCGCCGCTTCGGCGATGAACTGGCCCGCATCGGCTATGCCGGCGCCACGGCCGTTGGCGGCCGCAAGCTCGACAGCTACTTCGAATTGCACATCGAGCAAGGGCCGAAGCTCGATGCCAGCGGCGTCAGGATCGGGGTCGTCACCGGCGGCTTTCCGACACGAGGCATGCGCATCGAGATCACCGGCGAGACCGCGCACGTTGGCCCAACCGCCATGGCGCGGCGGCACAACGCGCTGGTCGCGGCCAGTCATGTCGCCGTCGCTATCGACGACATCGGCTGGCGCTACGCCCACGCCGAGGCCAAGGCCACCGCCGCCCGCCTCGACCTGTGGCCGAACCTGCCGGGTATCATCTCCGAGCGCGCGACGCTGTTCTGCGACCTGCGCCATCCGGAAGCCGCCGAACTGGAGAAGATGGTGGCCGAGATCGAGATTGCGCTGCCCGATTGCGCCCGTCGCGGCCGCTGTAAGGTCGAGATCGGCGAACGCTGGGGTTTCGGCGTGATGGCGTTCGATGCCGATCTGATCGGGCTGATCCGGCAGGCGGCGGCGGAGCTGGGTGAGGCGACGATGGACCTCAAGTCCGAAGCCGGCCATGACAGCTACAATATCGCCACCATGTGCCCGGCGGCGATGATTTTCACGCCGTGCAAGGACGGCATCAGCCACAACGAAGCCGAGGACACCACCCTCGCAGACACTCTGCCCGGCGCCAACGTGCTGCTGCGGGCGGTGATCGCGCGGGCCAATCGTTGAAAGCCCGGCTGATGTGCACGGGCGATTGACGCGCCGGGCTTGCTTGGCGCGAGCGGTGCGGCTATCCCGCAGTCCAAGCGCTTCTACAACCCATTCGATTCGACGCGGGGACGGCCCATGAACCTCGACAAGCTCAAGACCACGGCCGGCGTGGACGTGAAAGGCAAGCGCGTGCTGGTGCGCTGCGACTTGAACGTGCCGGTTGCCAATGGCCGCGTCACCGACGCGACGCGGCTCGAACGGCTGGTCGCCGGCCTGAAGGATCTGTCGGCGCGCGGCGCCAAGGTGATCGTGCTGTCGCATTTCGGCCGGCCGAAGGGCGTCGACCCGACCTTGAGTCTGGCGCCGATCGCGGCCGAGCTAGGCCGACTGATCGGCAAGCCGGTGGCGTTCGCGCCCGATTGCATCGGCGAGGCGGCGGTCAAGGTCGTCTACGCCATGCAGCCGGGCGGCATTGCCGTGCTTGAGAACCTGCGCTTCCACAAGGGCGAGGAGAAGAACGATCCCGCCTTCGCCAAGGAACTGGCCTCGCTTGGTGACCTGTTCGTCGGCGATGCGTTCTCCTGCGCCCACCGCGCCCACGCCTCGACCGAAGGCATCACGCATTATCTGCCGTCGTACGCCGGCCCGCTATTGATGGAGGAGATCGGCGCCCTGCGGGCCGCCCTCGACAAGCCGAAGCGGCCGACGGCAGCGGTGGTCGGCGGCGCCAAGGTCTCGACCAAGATCCCGGTGCTGGAGAACCTCCTTGCCAAGGTCGACAAGCTGATCATCGGCGGCGGCATGGCCAACACCTTCCTGCACGCCCAGGGCATTGCCGTCGGCAAGTCGCTTTGCGAGCCCGACTTCGCCAAGACCGCGCTCGAAATCTTCGCCGCCGCCAAGGCGCGCGGCGCCGAGATCATACTGCCGGTCGATGCGGTGGTGGCGCGCGAGTTCAAGGCCGGTGCTGCGGCCACTACCGTCGATGTCAAAGCCTGCCCGCCCGACCAGATGATCCTCGACGTCGGCCCGAAGTCGGTCGCGCACTTGACCAAGATCCTGGAAGGCTGCCACACCCTGCTGTGGAACGGTCCGCTCGGCGCCTTCGAGATCGAGCCGTTCGGCGCCGGCACATTCGCACTGGCCAAGGCCGCGGCAGCGCTGACCAAGGCCGGCAAGCTCGTGTCGGTGGCCGGCGGCGGCGATACCGTCGCGGCGCTCAACGCCGCGGGCGCAACCGGCGACTTCACCTACGTGTCGACTGCCGGCGGCGCCTTCCTCGAATGGCTCGAAGGCCGCGAATTGCCTGGCGTCGCCGCCCTGACGAAAGGTTGAGACTGATGGCAAGATCCTCGCCCAAGGCCGTGGTATTTGACCTTGACGGCACATTGGTCGACAGCGCGCCGGATATCGCCGATGCGCTCAATCTGGCGATGCAGCCGCTGGGGGCCAAGACGTTCGCGGCGGCCGATGTCGTCAACCTGATCGGCGGCGGTGCGATGGCGGCGATCGACCGGGCGATTGTCGCGGCCAGCCTCGATGCCGATCCGGCGATGCGTCGGCAGATCCTCTCGACCTTCATGGGGCACTACAAAGTCGTGTCGGCGAGAGGGCGCGGGCTCTTCCCCGGGGCGCAGGAGTTGCTCGGCGGCTTGAATGATGCCGGCGTCGGCTGCGGCATCTGCACCAACAAGGCCGAGGACGTGGCGACGATCGCGCTCAAGGCGCTGGGCATCGACCACCACTTCCGCTCGGTCGTCGGTGCTTCCGAACGGCTGCCGAAGAAGCCCGACGCGGCGATGCTGCTGGCCAACATGGCCGAGTTGGGTGTCAGCGCGGCCGATACCGTGATGATCGGCGACAGTCCGGCCGACCATGGCGTGGCGCGAGCCGCCGGGGCGCAGGTGATCCTGGTCGACTTCGGCTATACCCACACGCCGGTGACGGAGCTCGGCGCCGATGCTGTCGTTTCGCACCTGAGCGAGATTCCGGCCGCGCTGAGGGCCATTCGCGGTTAATTCCGGCCGATTTCAATGATGTGACGGCAAGGTGAATTGTGCGAGCCAGTGACGTGGACTAGATCCTCGGTGCCCCGTCGATGGCGGCCGGCTGCCTGCAGGGGAGTCGCCATCGACAAAACAAGAGAGCTTTCATGTTCGCCGACCTCAACATCTACTTCGGCGTGGCGCTGGCCGGTCTGGCGAGTTTCCTGTCGCCGTGCGTGCTGCCGTTGGTGCCGCCGTATCTGGGCTACCTTGGCGGCACGACGGTGAGCCAGGGCAGCATGGCCGAGGGATTGTCGCCGCAGGTGTGGCGGCGCATCGTTGTCGGCTCGCTGTTCTTCGTCGCCGGCTTTTCGACCGTATTCGTCAGCCTCGGCGCCGGGGCGTCGGTATTCGGCGGCCTGATCGCGACATACCGCGGGCAGCTGTCGATCGCAGCCGGCATCGTCATCATCCTGTTCGGCCTGCACTTTCTCGGGCTGTTGAAGATCCCGCTGCTGTACAAGGAGGCGCGCTACCGCACCGACGTCAAGGGCGTGAGCCTGGCCGGTGCCTACGTCATCGGCCTCGCGTTCGCGTTCGGCTGGACGCCATGCGTCGGGCCGGTGCTGGCGACCGTGCTGGCAGTCGCCTCCAACGAAGGCAGCGCCGGCGCCGGTGCCCGGTTGCTCGCCGCCTATTCGCTTGGCCTCGGCGTTCCGTTCGTGCTGGCGGCGGTGGCGATCCGCCCCTTCCTGTCGTTCCTGCAGCGCTTCAAGCGGCACCTGGGCACGATGGAGAAGCTGATGGGGATCGTGCTGATCATGACCGGCATCGCCATCCTCAACATCTTGCCCTGGTTCAGTTTGTCGGCACTGGCGCAGTGGACGCTGGAGAATTTTCCCGGCCTCGGCGCGGTTGAGGAATGGTTCACCTCGAAGTCGCTGCAGACCGACATCATGAAACAGACGCTGCCGAAGCAATGACCCAGCGTATTCCCGTTGCCCTGACTATCGCCGGCTCGGATTCGTCCGGCGGCGCCGGCATCCAGGCCGACCTCAAGACGTTTTCGGCGTTCGGCATCTACGGGGCGTGTGCGATCACGGCGCTGACCGCGCAGAACACGCTCGGCGTGCACGGCGTGCACCTGGTGCCGGCGGAATTCGTCATCGCCCAAATCGATGCCGTGCTGAGCGATCTCGAAGTCGGCGCCATCAAGACCGGAATGCTGGCAAGCACTGCGATCGTGCGGGCGGTCGCCGAGCGGCTGGGCGCGGCGCGTGGCATCCCGGTCGTGGTCGATCCGGTGATGGTGGCGACCAGCGGCGACAACCTGCTCGACGCCGACGCCATCGCGGCGGTACGCACCCTGCTGCTGCCGCGCGCGACATTGATCACGCCCAATCTGCCCGAGGCGGCGCGGTTATTGGGTCAGGCCGAGGCGTCGTGCGACCGGTCGATGGCGGCGCAGGCGCAGGCCCTGCTGGCGATGGGGCCCCAGGCCGTGCTGCTGAAGGGCGGGCACGGCAGTGGCAATCTTGCCACCGACATCCTGGCTATCGGCGACCGGATCGTGTCGTTCACCCGGCCCCGGCTCGCAACTGCGGCGACGCACGGGACCGGTTGCACCCTGTCGGCGGCAATCGCGGCGCTTCTGGCGTCCGGCGTGGCGATGGAGGCTGCAGTCGAGCGCGCCAAGAGCTTTGTCTGGAGCGCACTTGTCAGCGGCGCCGATCTTGGGCTGGGCGCTGGCCATGGGCCGGTCGACCACCTCCACGCAATACGGCGGGCACAGCCACCCGCTTGACCGCGCCATCAACCATGCTATCCGATCGCATCAAGGATTCGGCGACCGTTGCTCGCTGACAACTGATTTGTCTTGACGATTGCGTTAATGTGCTGGGATTGCGCCGGGACAACCGGCCGGAGGACGCTATGCGTTTGGGAAACCTTACAGCTGCCTTTGCTGCTGCCACAGCGCTATTCGCTGCCGCCTATCCCGGCCTGACTGCGCCGGTCAATGACCTCGCCGGCCGGTGGTCGGGCTGGGGTTCGATCACCATGGCCAACGGCTCGTCCGAGCAGGTCAAGTGCGTCGCCACATATTTCATTGAGGGCGGCGGCGCGCAGGTGCGGCAAAATCTGCGCTGCGCCTCGACCAGCTACAAGATCGACGCCACCGCCAAGCTCAACAACGCCAATGGCCAACTTACCGGCGAGTGGGAAGAGAAGACCTACGCCGCGATCGGCTCGGTGGCCGGACGCTTCCACGGCACCGGTTTCAACGTGTCGATTCAGGGGCCGGCATTTTCGGCGGCCATGGCGGTCACCACCACCAGCTGCAAGCAGTCGATCAGCATCACGCCGACCGGCTTCGATATCTCTCGCATCAATATCGGCCTCGATAAGTGTTGAAGCGATTTGCTCTCGGCGAGATGAAACGGGGCAATTGTTGCTGTTTGGCATCGGGCAGGCCGGAACTCGGTGCTACAACTCATTGCCGGGTTGAAATGGCTGACCTCCTCTGGCACGATTTTCAGTGTAGCGCGCAGTTCGGTTGCCGGGGGTAGCCTGGGCTTGCAGCGCGGCTTGCGGGGAGGCGCAAAGCGTGGCGTGGGGACGCCCGCTTTCGCCGTCATCTGAAACCGGTCCAGCGCAGCTGGGCCGGTTTTTTTGCGGGCCTGCGCGCCGCACGCTCGGCGGCTTAGATTGCCTTCTTTTCTGTGGAGAGTGTTTCATCGGTGCACGGGCGTGGCAGGTGGGGCACAGAGGGCCGAGAATCAGGGCAGGCGAACCGGATCCAGGTACTTCCCGAATTGCAACCGTGTCGAATTCTTGACAGACAGTTAATCAAGCATCGGTGGCGTCGAACGTACAGCCATCGGACAATGTAGAGTTCGAGGGGGAACCATGGCTAGGTCAGGCAAGCGCACAGCGCTGTTAGGTTCGGTGGCCGTGACGGCGCTGATCGCGGGTGCCGCCAGCGCGGTCGCGGGCGGGTTCGCGATCCGCGAGCAGTCGACCGAGAGCCAGGGTGCCTCGTTTGCGGGCAATGCGGCGGGAACGAGCCTCGGCGCCATGTTCTGGAACCCAGCCGCCGCCGCCAATAAGCCCGGCCCGGGGATCAATACGGAATCGAACTACGCCTGATCATCCCGCGGGCGGATGTGACGGTTGAAAGCGCAGTCACGGCCTCTCTAGCCGGCGTTTTGGCGGCGCCAGGCACGCCAAACTCGAGCGAGATCGGCCACTATGGCGATCGTTCCGGCAAGCTATGCCAGCTACCAGCTCAGCCCGGCGACTGTTCCTCGGCCTAGGTATCAACTCGGCATTCGGACTCGCCACCGAACCTGAAGATGCCACTTATGACGGTGCGTTCTTGGCCGGCGTTCGCAGCTGTTCACGGTCGGCGCAACACCGACACTGGCCTACGTGATTGCTCCCGGCGTGACGGTCGGCGCCGGCGCGCAGATCAACTACGCCAAGGGCACATTCAAGTTCGCGACCGCGCATCCCAGCGAGCCAAGCACGTCGTTCACGGGTGACGACTATCGCGTTCGGCGCGACCGCCGGCGTTATGTTGACCCCTGCGCCCGGAACGCGCATCGGTCTGGGCTGGCGTTCGGCGCTGACGCACGATCTTGAAGGCACTTTCAATCGACCCGCTGGGCATGCTGGGACGCTGCCCGGAATCTACGCGGCACTGCCGAGGTCAAGCTGCCGGACATCGTGACGTTGAGCCTCAATCAGGCAATCGCGCCGAACATGCGCCTGCTGGGCACCGTCGAGTGGTCGAATTGGAGCCGGTTCAACGAACTGCGTGGTGAAGGACGCTAGTGGCATCGGCTCCGACATGGTCATCGCGGCCAACTGGGTCGATGGCTGGTTCTTCTCGGTCGGCGCCGAGTACGACTATAGCCGGCAGCTCGACGCTGCGCACTGGCGTCGGTTACGAAATGGTCGCCGATCGACGATCCGAAGAAGCGCCTGATTGGCATCCCGGACTCGAACCGTGTCTGGGCTGAGCATCGGCGGCAACTACAAGCTGACGGAAGCGACGAGCGTCGACCTCGCCTACACACACGTGTTCCTCGAGGATTCGCGATTCGATCGCAGACATTCCGGCGCAGCCGTCCTCAATCTGAAGGGCTCGATCGAAGCCTCGACCGACATCATTTCGGTGGGCCTCAAGACCAAGTTCTGATCGGCCCTTGCGGTATTGAAGACGTTGAATTGCGCGAACGGCCGATCCCTCACCAGGGGCGGCCGTCTTGCTTTGCCACGCCACCTCTGGGTCCGTGGCCGTTTACCGGAGCTCACGACTGCCGTCCGAAATCGTTCCGGTTCAAGTGGAATTGAAGGGGTGAGCGCCGTTCCCGCCCTCTCCCCCGCCGCTTCGGGGGAGAGGGCAGAGGCCGGCACTTGCCGGCCGAGGGTGAGGGGCGGCTGCTTGCTCGAACGCGCTTTCTTCGCCCCACGATCATCTGACCCAGCCCGCTGTTGAGAGAGTCTTCGCGCTGCCGCCCCTCACCCTGACCCTCTCCCCGTACGCGCGTAATGCGCTACGGGGAGAGGGGAAGAATTCTTTCTCCCCCGCCGGGGAGAGGGAATGACCGCTTCAACTTACGTCGGAAGAACTCTAGTCTTGCCCGAACTTTGACCATTGCAACGAGGGCATGCCACCGATGGAACTCGAGCTTCCGACATTTGCCGATGTGATCGACGCCGCCGAGCGCATCGCGCCCTATGCGGTCATGACGCCGCTGATCGAACACCCGGCGCTCAACGAGCGCACCGGCGGCCGCATCCTGCTCAAGGCCGAGAATTTGCAGCGGGTCGGTGCCTTCAAGTTCCGCGGCGCCTATAACGCCGTCTCGCGCGTCGACCGTCAGAAGTATCCCGGCGGCGTCGTCGCCTGCTCGTCGGGCAATCATGCGCAGGGCGTGGCGGCGGCGGCGACGCTGTGCGGCATGCCGTCGTTGATCGTGATGCCGGCGGATGCGCCCAAGCTCAAGATTGCCCGCACCAAGGGCTTCGGCGGCGAGGTCCACCTCTATGACCGCGACAGGCAAGACCGGGAAGAGATTTCCCGCCGCTTCTGTGCCGAGCGCAAGGCGGCGCTGATCCACCCCTTCGACGACTACTACGTGATCGCCGGCCAGGGCACCGCCGGCCTCGAGCTGATGGCGCAGGCCAAGGCGGTCGGCGCCACGCCCGACGCGGTGCTCGTCTGCTGCTCGGGTGGTGGGTTCGCCGCCGGTGTTGCGCTGGCGGTGCAGCAGGCCAATCCGGCGAGCGAGGTGTTCACGGTCGAACCCGCCGGCTTCGACGATTTCGCCCGCTCCCTCGTCAGCGGCAAGCCCGAGAAGAACGCCCGCATGTCGGGATCGATCTGCGATGCGCTGCTGGCGAATTCGCCGGGTCAGCTGACGCTGGCGATCGGCAGGGCGAAGATGAAAGGCGGGCTCGTCGTCACCGACGACGAGGTGCGGGCGGCGATACGCTTCGCTTTTCACGAGTTGAAGCTGGTGGTCGAGCCGGGCGGCGCTGCGGCGCTCGCCGCCGTACTTGCCGGCAAACTTTCGACCAAGGGGCGCACCATCGCCTGCGTGTTGTCGGGCGGCAACGTCGACCCGACCGACTACGCTGCCATCATCACGGCGGCCTGAAGGCGGTTTGCCTCACGCGTCGCTGCTGGCGACACGATCGGCCTCGGCCTCGAGCGTGATCGTCTGCAGGATGCCGTCGAGGTGGGCGATGGCGCTGTCGAGATTCGAGGCGACTTCGCTAGCCCGCCTCGATTGGGCGGCCTGAGCGACGCTCTGGGCATAGATCGTCGCCGCATGCAGGGCGATCCGCTCGCAGGTGCCCTGGTCGATGGGCGCCGCCTGCAGGTTCCAGGCCATCTGGTGCAGTGCCTCGACCGACTGCAGGATGGCGGCCGGCGCCGGCTCGTCGAGGGCGGCAGCAGTTTTTGCCACCACCCTGGCGCGGGTACCGGCGATCTCGTGACGCAGCTTCGAGATTTCTCCTTTCAGCTGCCCGAGCAGTGCTGGCGGCTGCCGCAGGGAACACTGCAGCTTGTCCAGTGCCTCGTCGAGGCGGGCGCTGTCGAGGCGGCGCGCACGACGGCCGTGCTCGGCCAGAAACCAGCGGCCCAGCGCGGTTTCCAGTAGCGCCAGTTCGATCGCCCGGTATTCGGCCTCGGCGTCGGCGCCGGCGGGCAGCTCGGGGGTGACGGTTGCTGGCAAGTTGGTCATGACTGAGGTTCGCTGATGCTGTTATCGCCCACGTGAATGACATAAGAGCAATACGCGATTCGCCGCTGCTGCGGCGCTCGGTCGGCAATCAGCAGGGGAATTGTCGGGTGCAGGCCACAGGGAAGTATTTCGCGGCCCGCATCGCCGGTTTCTTCGGCGCCATGTTCCTGGTTTATGGCGCGGCGGTGCCATACCTGCCGGTGTTGCTCGACGCGCGCGGTCTCAATGCCAGCGAAATCGGCTTGATCTCTTCGCTGCCGCTGATGCTGCGTCTAGTCTTGACGCCAGCGATTGCACTGCACGCCGATCGCCGCGGCGATCACCGGTCGATGCTCATCTGGCTCGCGGTCGCGGCTGTGGCCGCGGTCGGTCTCGTTGCGCACGTCGGCGGGTTCTGGCCGCTGTTGGTCTGCGTGGTGGCGTTCCAGCTCGCCTTGCAGTCGATGATGCCGCTAATCGAGACGATCGCGATGGCCGGCGTCAAACGGTTGGGTCACGACTATGGCCGCATGCGGCTGTCCGGCTCGGTGACATTCATATTGGCGACATTCGCCGGGGCCTGGCTGATCGACTGGCGGGGTGCCGAGATCGTCGGCGCCATGCTGCTGGCCAGCACCATGGTGACGCTTGGCTCGGCACTGTTGCTGCCAGGTCCCACGCCCTGCAATGATGCCGCGCCGCGCGCTCGCCCGGATGTTGGAACCGCGCTGCGCCTCATGTCCGAGCCGCGCGTGATCCTTTTCCTGGTCGCGGCCGGTGCAATCCAGTCGGCGCACGCGGTGTTCTATGCCTTCGGTGTGCTGCACTGGCGGGCTAGCGCCATACCATCGACCTGGATTGGCTGCCTGTGGTCGGTCGGCGTGCTGGCGGAGATCGCACTATTCTGGTGGTCGGGCGCAGCGCTGCGGCGGCTTTCTGCGATCGATCTGATCGTCATCGGCGCTGCTGCCGGCGTGCTGCGCTGGACGCTGATGGCATTTGATCCGCCGCTCGCGGCCCTCGTGCCGCTGCAGATCCTGCATGGACTGACCTACGGTGCCAGCCACCTGGGGGCGATGCATTTCATTAAGGCGCGGGTACCCGATGCCAACGCCGGCACCGCGCAGGCGCTATACTCGACGGTGACGCGCCGGCATCGGCATGGGGCTGGCGATGATCCTTGCCGGCTACACCTACCGGTATTTCGGCGGGCTCGGCTATCTGGCAATGGCGGCGCTGGCGGCGGTGAGCCTCGTTGCCGCGATCGCACTGCGCCGGATGGCGCCGGTCACAACCGGAGGCGGCTGAGATCAGTTCAAACGGCCGCTGACATGGGCGAGGAACAAATACACGCGGCCGGTATCGGTGGTCAGCTGGTTCTGCGTCAGCCGGCCGCTCGGGTCGCGGCGGTCGCTGTCGGCCAGGATGCGCTCGTAGTCGGCGAGATAGCGGTTCACCGTCTGCTGGAAATCGAGGTCGGAGCGGAAGCGACGGGAAACCTCGTCGAACGCGACCCGGCCCTCGGCGGTATAGATGCTGCGCACCATGACGCCGCGCTGGCCAGAGCGGTAGCGCGACCAGATCGCGGAGGCGGTTGCCGGGTCGAGGGCGCGCGAAATCACATCGACGTTGAGACCGCCGCCCTGCGCCGCGGCCGGCACCAGGGGTTGGTTCTGGGCGTGACCGGGCGGCGGCGGCAGCCGCGCCGGGCCTGGAGGGGCCGAGCCGTCGTCCTCGTGCGAAGCGCGCGCCAGCAGGTCGCCGAGCGACCACCGGCTACCGCCGGCCTGCGGGCCTGATGCCTGACCTTGCTGGCGTTGACCGAGCTCCTGCGCCAGGGTAGTGCCGAGCGAGGTGAGGTTGCGGCCGGCATCGCGAGGTGGCATCGCAAAACCGCCTGCGCCAAGCGAAGTCGGGCCCGGTGTCGGCGCCTCGACCGGTGGCGCGACGTCGCGGCGGCCGGCCTCGCGATTTGTCAAATTGGAGAGTTGCTCCAGGGCGCGAAGCTGATCGCCGAGCGCGCGGCGCATCGCCTCGGTGCTTTCGCGCGTGCTGTTCGGCAGGTTCTGCACCTGCTCGCGGATCCGTGCCTGCTCGGCTTCGAACTCGTTTGCGACGGCGGCGGTGCGCTGGCGCATCTGGCTCGATGTCGTGGTGAACTGCTCGGTCAGCGAGCCGAGCTGCTGTGTCACCTCTTGCGAGACGTTGGAGAACTTCGATCGCAGCTCGTCGAGGGCGCGATCGGCCTCGCCGGCAGCATCGTGCTTCAGGCGTTCGATCTCGGCGATGGTGGAGCGCGAGTGCGCCTGCGCACCGCTCGCCAGCTCGTCGGTGATTTGCCGCGCTCGCTGCTCGGCCTCGGTGAGCGAGCCTTCGAGCGTGGTCGAATAGCCATGCATCAGGCGCGACAGGTCTTCCGCCTTGCCGCCGAGCCGGTCGAGCGTCTGGCTGAGTTCGACCTGGCGATTCTGCAGCGTCAAGTCGATCTTGTAATTGGCGGTTTCGAGCGCATTGGCGGCCTTCATGATCGCCTGGCCCTGGTTCTCGAACCGGTTGGTGACGCCGTGGATCTGGCCGAGCAGGTTCTCCGACACGTTCTTGAGCAGGTCCGACTGGCCGGCGAGGCCCTCGATCGCCTTGATCGATTGCTTGGTGATGTTCTCGCTGGTGCGGCGCACCGCGTTGATGCCGTGCATCAGCGTTTCGTCGAGTTCCAGCGCCTTCTTGCCGATGGTCTCGCTCATGTTGTGGGCATGGGATTCCATGGCGTTGGTGAGGGCATTGGCGCGTTCGCCGATGGCACCGTCGATCGCCATCGTCGAGCGCAGGATCGACTCGTCGAACAGTCGCAGACGCTCCGAGAAGGCATTGTCGAGTGTCTTGGTGCGCTCCACCAGCTGCATGTCCAGCGCCTGGGCGCGATTGGCGAGCGTCGTGTCGAGCGCACGCGCATATTCCTCGAAAACCGTCTGCAGCGTATCCGTGCGCGAGCCGATCGTGCCGTCGATCGACTGCATGTAGCTCGACAGCATCTGCTCCATCTGCTGACTGCGGTGGCCGAGCGCGCCGCCAAGGGCGGTGGTGTAGCTTTCAATCACCGAACTCAGCTGATCGGAGTTCGAACCGAGCACGCCCTGCAGGCTCTGGGCGCCGCTGGTGATGACTTGCTGCAGCTGCTGCGTGCGACTGTCCAGCGCGGTCTCGAGATTGCCGGTCTGGGTCGCCATCGCGGTTTCGAGCTGGGTCAGATTCTGGCTCGCGCCCTCGATGATGTCGGCGAGCTTGGCCTGCTGCTGGGCGAGGCTATCGATCAGCACCGGTACTTCGCCGCCGAGCGTGCGCAGCGTCTCCGAAACACGGTCGCCGGTCGACAGCAGCGCATGGCGCTCGCTAGCCAACTCGTCGATAAGTGAGCGGATCTTGCGCTCATTATCTTCGTAGGACCTCTCGAGCGCCGTCACCTCGTTGTGGACCAGGGCCTCGAGTTCACCGGCCCGGCCGAGGGCACGGGAGACGGCATCGTTCATGAACGACACCTGGCGGCGGACCGCCTGGCCGAGGGAGGCGACCGACTGCTCCGCCATGCGGTCCGGCTCGGAGAGGCGGACCGCCACCTCCGTCATCGCTGTCGAGCGCAGTTTCAGCTCCTCTGTTCGCCAGGCGAGCAGGGCCAGGAACCAGAACAAGGCGATCGGGCCGGCAACCGTGGCAATGCCGGTCAGGAAGGTGGGGCTGCCGACCAGATCGAGCAGGCCTTTGCCACTTAGCAGCCCTGGGCCGATCATGGCCCAGGCGAAGCCGAGCCCGAGTGCCGCCCACACGCCGCTCGCCGTCGCCGCGATCATGAAGGGCTTGTTCGACGGCTTCTGGTTCAGGGCGTAGATCAGGCCGCCAATCGAAGGGGCGTCGTCATTGGCGGCGATGCGGCCGCGCGAGGGACCGGCCGGGCGCCGTATCGCCTGGCGGCGGGCCGTGTCCTCCGCTTCGCTCTCATCGCGCGGCAGCGTGCCGGCGACCTCCTGCTGACCCGCGTCTTGGTGCCGCGGCTGCGGGCTCACCTGCGGTCGCGGCGGTCGGACGTGGCGGCAATGGCGGTGGGCCGGCGGCAGGCATCGCTACCCCAGGTGGCGCATCACCCCCGGCATCGGCTGCCGGCGGTGTCGCACGAACAAATTTAGCATCTTGCGCCATTCACCCGCCAGGCTTTGCTCACGCAAAAGTTGCGCTGGGCGAGGCGACAAGAGTCGCCAAGCCGATCCATACAATAGCGCGGACGCAGGTGAAAGATAAACCTGCCGCGCCGAGCAAGGAGCTTCAGACTTTGGAAAGGTAACGGCCTTCCCCCATCCCAGCCCCGCAAATAGGCGGAGTTTGAGGCAAAAACGTGGATCGAGGCCGGGTTATCCACCACTGCCCGGTTTCCGATATGTTGCGTTGGCAGCGTTAACTTCTAGGCTGAGGTTTACCGGACCTTATGACCCGATGGCGGATAATGCGGCGTGTTCGCGGGGTATGACTATGACGATGATGGAACAAACTGATCCGGACCGGCCGGCGCGCCAGCGCGGGGCCAAAGCCGCCGCACCCAGTGTGCCGGTCGATCTTGCCCATCTGCGCCGGTTCACGGCCGGCAACCGGGTGCTGGAACGGGAAGTGCTCGACCTCTTCGTCGAGCAGGCGCCGCGTACTCTGCAGGCTATGCAACTCGCCAACAGTGAAAAAACCTGGCTCGATGCCGCCCACACCCTGAAAGGCTCTGCGTTCGCGGTCGGCGCCAACGTCATCGCCCGCACCGCCGCCGAGGCTGAGCTTGTGCGCGGCGAACCGCAGCGGTGGCCGGAAATACTGAGCCGGCTGGAACAAGCCATTTGCGACGCCCGCAGCTTCATCACGATTGCCGCCTGAACGCTGCGCCGCCGCTTGCTGCCATTCGTTGGGTCGACTTGTAATCGCCGCCGCTACTGTCTAACACTCGCGCCCGACAGTGGTGCGAGGGTCGACCTGCCTCGCGTCTCGCAACAGCAAAGCGTGACAAGGCTCAAGGTATGGCTAAGATTATGTTCATGCAGCCGGACGGAACGACCCAGACCGTAGATGCCGAAGTCGGCCTCACGGTAATGGAAGCGGCCAAGCTCAATTCGATCGCCGGAATTGACGCCGAATGCGGCGGCGCCTGCGCCTGTGCCACCTGTCACGTGTACGTCGACGCCGCCTGGCTGGCCAAAACCGGCAAGCCCTCGGCGATGGAAGAAGACATGCTCGACTTTGCCTTCGATGTGCAGGGTTCGAGCCGGCTGGCCTGCCAGATCAAGGTGACGCCGGAACTCGACGGCTTGCTGGTTCGCGTCCCCGCCAAACAGTTTTGATGTCGACCAGCCGTCGCGAATTGGACAACCACGGTCGAGGTTCCGCGCGACAGGGCGGGTGTCCCCGGCCTCACTCGAGTACAGCCGATTGAACAGGATGCCAGCGCTGTGAACCAAGCCGCCAGCGACGCGAATGATACCGCCGCTATCGAGACCGATGCGCTGATCATCGGTGCTGGTCCAGTCGGCCTCTTCACCGTGTTCGAGCTCGGTCTGCTCGACATCAAGGCGCACGTCGTCGACATCCTCGGCAAGCCGGGCGGTCAGTGCGCCGAACTCTATCCGGAAAAACCGATCTATGACATTCCGGCGCTGCCGATCGTCACCGGCCAGGAGCTGACCGAACGGCTGCTCGCGCAGATCAAGCCGTTCCAGCCGACCTTTCACTACGGCGAGCGCATCGACGGCCTGAAGCGGGCCGGCGACGGCCGGTTCGACGTCGTGACCGATACCGGCAAACGGTTCAAGGCGAAAGTGGTGGTGATCGCCGCCGGTGGCGGTTCGTTCACACCGAAGCGGCCGCCGCTCGAAGGCATCGAGGCATTCGAGGGCCGCGGCGTGCATTATGCCGTGCGCAAGATGGAGACGTTGCGAGACAAGGACATCCTTATCGTCGGCGGCGGCGACTCCGCACTCGACTGGACACTCAATCTGCAAGCGCTGGCGAAGAGTTTGACGCTGCTGCATCGGCGCGACGAATTCCGCGGTGCGCCACATTCTGTCGAACAGATGCGCCACCTGGTCGCGACCGGGAAAATGCGGCTGCTGATCGGCCAGGTGACCGCGCTGCACGGCAGCAATGGCGATCTCGCTGCCGCCACCGTCAAGACCAAGGACGGCGAGGAGCGAATCGCCTGCAATGCGATGCTGCCGTTCTTCGGGCTGACCATGAAGCTCGGGCCGATTGCCGAGTGGGGGCTCAACCTTGCCGAGAACCTGATCCCGGTCGACACCGAGAAGTTCGAGACCAGCCAGCCCGGCATCTTCGCGGTCGGCGATATCAACACCTATCCTGGCAAGCTGAAGCTCATCCTGTCGGGCTTCCACGAGACGGCACTGATGGCACAGGCAGCCCAGCGCATCGTCTATCCCGGCAAGAAGGTGCTGTTCCAGTACACGACATCGTCGTCGAGCCTGCAGAAGAAGCTCGGCGTGAAGTAGTCGCGGGGGGTCACCGCGAGGCCAACAGACCGGCCAGCCGCTTTGCCGTGACCTGCAAGTGGGAAGTCACCAGCACCTGGCGAAGTTTGTGCGGCATGGCCTCGACGGCGGCCTTCAGCCGCTCGCGGACGAAGCCCAGGTAGATGCGGGTATAGAGCCGTCCCTTTGCCGACAGGCCGATCGCGTGATCGACCACAGGCACCGTGCCGTCAGCCCATTCGAGCTTGTATTCGGCCTTGGGCGCCAGCAGGTCGATGCCGTCGAGGCCCTCGTCAAATGCGTGCCGGATCGCTTCCTCCAGGTGCAGCACGCCTGCCGCCATCTTGTCATAGGCGCGGTCGTAGGCGAGGACATGAAGAACACGGATATTCCGGGCGGTGAAGCCGATCTGGATCGCTGCCGGCGTATCGCCCGACAACAACACCGATACGCGCGTGCCGGTCGCCAGGTTATTGGCGCCGGCGACGGCGGTCATGAACCGCGCCATGCGGGCGTCGGCAAGTGCTGGCGATAGGTGACCGCGGTCGATCAGCCAGCGTCGTTTCATCGCGATGCCGGAGGCGGCGTAGGCAGCGGCCTCTTCGCCCGGATCGAGGTGTTTGAAGGTGACGGCGCCGGCCTCATCGAGACGGCGCATCTGCCGGCGGCGATTGCGGCGGGTCCGGGCCGGGAAGCGCTCTTCGTAGGCGGCGAAATCGACGGCCTTTCTCAGGTCGATGAAGGGCGCTTCCAGCTCGGCGGTATGCAGCGAGTTCAACGCTGCGAGGAGGGGGGCGATGGCGGCGTCGGCGCGCACTTTGCGCAGCCGGACCAGATCGGGTTTGAGCTCGGCCACGAGATGGGCCCAGCCGGCCGCGAGTACATTCGGATCGCCGGCGAGCGCATCGTCGATCAGGATGTCGCCATATTGGCTGACCGGCTCTCCCATCCAGGCCAGTTCGCGCAGCGAGCCGCGTCGTTCGATAACCATCGGCCAGAGCGTGACCAGGCGGTCGTGCCGCCGACCGGCGAGCACCGCGATCGGACAGGTGGCACCACTTTGCCGGTGGGGATCCAGGAATGTGCGCGTCCAATGCCAGTTCCAGGCAAAGGTCTGGAACAGCTGATGTGCCCGGCCGCAGCGGTCGAACAAGTCGTTCCACTCCCGCGCGAGCGCATCGAACCCGGCGAGATCGCGCACAACGGTGAAACTGAGGCCAGGCGCCTGCCGTACCGCCGTTTGGACGAGTGAGCTTCGTTCCGCCATCTCGCCCGCCGCTTCGGTCAGGAACGAGCGTGGTGAAGCTCTATCGATACCCATCGAAAGTCCGGCCATGTGCGATCCCCGTCCTGCGTCTCGATCTGACGCTTTGCCGGGGAAAAGCAGCAAGTCGCATGCCAGCGTTGGCTGACGCTAACCAATCAGGCGAACGCGATCTCGACGAGGCTCAATAGCGCCAAGGCGAGCACGATCAACCAAGCCAGCATTGCACCGCGGCGGGTCTGGGCGCCGCGGCCAAGCACCTGCTGGGCCACGAGTGCCGAGGCGCCGGACAGGTTGATGATGATCAGTCCGGCCGGCGTGATCGTGCGAACCGCGGGGAAACTGCCCTGGACCAACAGTGCTGCGACGATGCCAAGCAGCAGCGCACCCACGAGCCGCGGCCAGAAGCCCGTCGCGGCGGATGGAAAACCGGCGGCAACCGCGGCGTAGCCGGGAGCGAAGGCAAGTAACAGGCCGAGGCTGCCCTTCAGGAAGACCTCGGCCCAAAGCAGCTGCTGCAACATGAGCCCACCCGCAGCCCCCGCAATCGCTGGCGGCTATTCCTCGACGCGTTTCGTCTTCGAGGCCCACTTGTCGTTGACGAAATCCGGGTTGAGCGTTTCGCGCGCCCGTGGTCCCGAGGCCAACAGCCGTTCGTCGACCAACTTCTTCTGACTCTCCGGCGACGTGTAGTCGCCGGCCAGGTGGCGGGTCAGGTCGGCCTTGATCTGGCGCGTGCGAGCATCCGTGCAATAGTCCGGATCGGCGGCAATCGTCGATGCCACCTTGGCGCGGATGGTGTCGTACTCGCGTTCGATCTTGGCCAAGTCCTGGGCGGCGGCGCCTTGGTTCATCTCATTGGCGAGGAAACCGGACCTGAGGCGCGCCGGATCGAAATTATAGCCGCATTTTGCCGCTCGCGCCGAAACCGCGCTGACCTGCGCCGCCCGCATGCTCGGCGTCTCGACCGGGGCCGCGGCCACCGCGTCGGCCTGCTTGCTGCCAAACAGCGAGCCGGTGGAGAGGCTGGAAGTACCGCCGCTGCAGCCGGCAAAGGCCAGCGGCAGGAGGGCAGCGAGGCAGGCTTTGTGGATGCTGATCATGGTTTCAATGAGCCTAAACCGTGAGTCCGGTCAATCGTTCGCTGCGGGATTTGATCAATATTGCTGTTCATCTCATCGCATCAACGCGCGCATGGCGCTCTCGATTCCGCCAATGGTGAGCGGGAACATCCGGTTGCTCATCAACTCGCGCACCAGCCGGATCGATGGGGTCCATCCCCAGTGGTCGGCCGGCACCGGATTGAGCCAGACGCTACGCTCGTAGATATCGGTGAAGCGCTTCAGCCATACGGCGCCCGCTTCCTCGTTCATATGCTCGACGGCGCCGCCGACCTGGGTGATCTCGTATGGGCTCATCGAAGCATCACCGACGAATATCAGCTTGTAGTCGGCGTGATAGGTGCGCAGCACTTCCCAGCTGGGCGTGCGTTCCGACCATCGCCGCGCGTTATCCTTCCACAGGAACTCATAGGGGCAATTATGGAAATAGTAGAATTCGAGATGTTTGAACTCGGAGCGAGCCGCCGAGAACAACTCGGCGGCGGTCTTGATGTGCCAATCCATCGAGCCGCCGACGTCGAGCAGCAGCAACACCTTCACGGTATTGCGCCGCTCGGGCCGCAAATGAATATCGAGATAACCCTTGTGCGCGGTACCCTTGATCGTGCCGTCGAGATCGAGTTCCTCCGGCGCGCCGTCGCGGGCGAACCGGCGCAAGCGGCGTAGCGCCACCTTGATATTGCGGGTGCCGAGCTCGACTTCGTCGTCGAGATCCTGGTATTCGCGCCTGTCCCAGACCTTGATTGCGCGATTGTTGCGGTTTTCCTGCTGGCCGATGCGAATGCCGGCGGGGTTATAGCCGTTTGCGCCATAGGGCGAAGTGCCACCGGTGCCAATCCACTTCGAGCCGCCCTGGTGTCGCCCTTTCTGCTCGGCGAGCCGCTTCTGCAATTCCTCCATAATCTTTTCCCAGCCGCCGAGCGCCTCGATCCGGCGCTTGTCCTCTTCCGACAGGTGAAGCGCCGAGACGGTCTTCAACCACTCCGCTGGGATCGCAGCATTGGTCGGATCGGCGCCGAACTCGAGGCCCTTGAAGACATGCCCGAACACCTGGTCGAAGCGATCCAGATGCCGCTCGTCCTTGACCAGGCAGGCCCGGGCCAGAAAGTAGAAATCGTCGACGCGGCCAGCGGCCAGATCGGCCTGCATGGCCCGCATCAGGTCCAAGTATTCGGTGATCGAAACCGGCACCTTGGCGGCGCGAAGCTCGTTGAAGAAGTTGACCAGCATCCGAACGGCGTCCAGACCCATACGCGCAATTCAAGGGCACGCGTTCTTAGCATCACTTTGATGCCCGAGCCACAGCGCAAGCTTGCCGCCGACTGGCCGCTCAAGGCTCCGCTGAGGCCATTTGGCAACTGAGGCTTATGGTCTACTGTGGCGGGATCTTGCCTTCGTGAACAGCTTTCACGACGACTTGTATGCGGGTTGCAACGCCGCATTTGCGCTTCATGTTCTCGACATGAAAATTCACGGTCTTGTCCGAGATATTGAGGATCTGACCGATTTGCCAGTCGGACTTGCCGTGTGCGATCCACCTGAGCACTTCGATCTCGCGTGTCGTCAATTCCACGAGCCCCCTCCACAACTAAGACGTGTTCTCAAAGACTGGTTGGAAATCGAACTTGATCCTTGCTCCCACCCCGCATTCCAAGGCTGCTCGCGCAGTGCTCAAGTTCAACATTTCTACAATGCAGATAAATCGTGCCCTTGACCACCGGCAAGATTGCGTTCTGGGCAATCCGGATGTGCGTCTACGCAGCGTTCGGCAATTCAGCCAACCAACATTAACTCTATTAAACGTCGATCAATTTTTCCTTCGACTGACCTTCAAGTCAGGTAAATCTGGCATAATGTGACAGAATGACGCATCACGGAAATGCCCGGCGCCGGTGCTGGATGAAAGCTGGAAACAGCAGCGCCATGGCGACCACGGTGAACGCCAGGCCGTGCGTGATCATCACCATCTGATCGCGGCCACCGTAGTCGATATCGACAAATGCATGCTGCAGGGCGGGCAGAAAACGCCCCGGCTGGCCATAATCCAGGCGGTACTGCTGATGCAGCGCGTTGATCAGCTCATAGGCGCTGCGCAGCGCGTTGCCGTTGATGTAACTGAACAACCCCAGTCCGAACAGGAACAGCATCCGGGCCAAGCCGTTCAGGCTGTCGACCGCCTCGTCATAGATGAAGATCAGCGCAAACAGCGCCAACTGGACCGTCACGAAGAACTGCCAAAGAAAATCAATCTGCCCGCGAACATTCATGATCGCGTCCATCATCGTCTGTTCTTGCATTACCATGGCCACGCGCCTCCAATCACTGCGCAAGGCGTTGCCCGCGCTACATGCGTCGCGGCGAACAATATCGCCAAGGGGACATTGGGCAAGCGCCGACTGCAGCAAAGCGCCGTGTGTTGCCCTGCTGCACAGCAGCATGATCATTGAAGCCTGCCGCAATTTCGATATATGCGACAATTAGGAATTGGGCGGCGGACGACTCGATGTGTTGCGACGTGGGCGCAGCACGGGTCGTCCGGGCCACTGATGTCGGAATGGGGCAAATGAGCAGTTCGGACTTGAGCCGACGGACAGCCGTCGGTGCAGTGGCGTCGTGGGCGGCGCTGGGATCGGTGCTCGATTGGATTGCGCGTGATGGCGGCGCGCTTGCACAAACGCCACCAGCCGCCGACGCCGGCGAGGCGATTGCAGCCGATCACGTATCGAAGCTTGCCCAGGCGTTGAGCGTCAGGCCGTTTCAGAAGCCCAAGCTCGAGGTGCCGGAGCCGTTTGGCAAGCTCTCGCCCGAGCAATACCGCGATATCCGCTTCCGCGCCGAGCAGGCGCTGTGGCGGGGGGAAAAGCTCGAAGCCGAGGTGCAGCTGTTCGCGCACGGTTGGATCTACGATATCCCGGTCGAGATATTCATAGTCGATGGCGGCAAGGCACGGGCGTTGAAAGCCGACGGCAAGCTGTTTGTCATCGGACCGCAGATTGCGAACGCGCCCCATGCCGCGCCCTACGGGTTCTCCGGCTTTCGTTTGCACGGGCCGATCAACCGGTCGGACTACTTCGATGAATACGCAGTGTTCCAGGGCGCGAGCTTCTTTCGCAGCGTCGGCCGCAGCCAGGTCTACGGTTTGTCAGCGCGCGGGCTTGCCCTCAATGTCGGCCGGCCAGGCGGCGAGGAAGTTCCCATATTCAGGTCGTTCTGGATCGAGAAGCCGAAGCCTGGACAGCCGGAGATCGTGGTGCAGGCGCTGCTCGACAGCGCCTCGACGACGGGTGCCTATCGCTTCGTGATCCTGCCCGGCGCGACCACGCTGATCGACGTCGACGCCACGTTGTTTCCGCGCCGGGAGGTGCAGTTCGCCGGACTGGCCCCGCTCACCAGCATGTTCCTGCATGGTGCCGCCTCGCGCCGTCTTGGCAGCGATATCCGGCCCTCCGTCCACGACAGCGAGGGACTTGCCATTCTCAACGGCCGGGGCGAACGACTGTGGCGGCCGTTGACCAATCCGCGCAAGCTGCAGACCAGTGCCTTCGTCGATCGCGACCCCAAGGGTTTCGGCCTCAGCCAACGCGACCGCAGCTTCGTCAATTTCGAAGATCTGGATGCGCGCTTCGAGCGCCGGCCGACGCTGTGGGTCGAGCCGCGCGGGTCCTGGGGCGAGGGCGCGGTCGAGCTGTTCGAGATCCCGGCCGAAGAGGAGATCCACGACAACGTTACGGTATTCTGGCGGCCGGCGCGGCCGTTGGAAGCGGAAAAGCCCTACCGGTTCGCCTACCGCTTGCATTGGTGCGACGTCGTGCCCGTGGCCTGGACCGGCGCCCGGGTGCGCAAGACCCGGGTCGGCGGCGGCCGGCGCGGCGCGCAGCAGTTCGCGATCGATTTCGAGGGCCCCGGCGTCAAGGATGCCAAGGAGATGCCGGTCGCCGACATCTGGACGAGCGCCGGCACGGTGGCGAACGTCGTCGTCCAACGTCACGCCGAGATCGGCGGGGTGCGCTGTACCTTCGATCTGCAGACCGCCAACCATGAGCTGATCGAGATGCGTCTGTTCCTGCGCAATAGTGAGCAGGCGGTTTCGGAAAGCTGGCTCTATCGCTGGACCAAGGCATGAGCGCGGATGGCGAGGCAGCTGTGCTCGACACTGGGCCCCGTTGGCTGCCGCCCGGCCAGCCGCTCGAGGTCCCCGAGCAGGAGTTCTCGACGCCGCCGCCGGTGCGGTGGCGATTTGACGAGCCGGCACTATGGGTGCCGCGCGCCGCGATCCTGTTCGGCGGCACTTTGCTGACGATCGCGTTTGCAGCAGAGCTCTACGCCGTCTTGTCGTTCGTGCGAATGACGCCGGTGCAGTTCCTGTTCCTGGTGTTCTCGACGATCGCCTTCGCGTGGATCGCGTTCGGCTCGTTGTCGGCGGCACTCGGTTTCCTGCCACTTTTTGCGCGCGACCACGACCTCTCGATCGAACTGCCGCCGGCGGCCTCGGCCTCGACAAAGGCCGGCCGCACCGCGCTGCTCTTTCCCGTCTACCACGAGGCTCCGGCTCGAATCGCTGGCTGCATCGAGGCGATCTCGGAGGAGCTGCGCGCACTCGATGCGGCCGGCCGGTTCGATGTCTTCATCCTGAGTGACACGCGCGGTGAAACGGCCGGGGCCGAGGAAGCGGCGGCCTATGCCGCGCTGCGCGACCGGTTGGCCGGCACAACCGCCGTGTACTACCGCAGGCGCGCCCACAACACCGCCAAGAAGGCCGGCAACATCAAGGACTGGCTGGAGCATTTCGGCGGCGGCTACGCCACCTTTGTGATCCTTGACGCCGACAGCGTCATGTCCGGCGACACCCTGGTGCGGCTCGCCGGCGCCATGGTCGAGCATCCGCGTGCCGGCCTCATTCAAACCGTGCCGAAGCTTGCCGGCGGCCGTACCACGTTCCAGAAGTTGCAGCAGTTCGCCGCCGGCGTGTACGGGCCATCGGTGTCGATGGGGCTTGCGGTCTGGCATCGCCACCAGGGCAACTACTGGGGTCACAACGCCATCATCCGCACCTGCGCCTTCGCACATGCGGCCGGCCTACCCGAACTGCCGGGGCCGCCGCCGTTCGGCGGCAACATCCTCAGCCACGATTTCGTCGAGGCGGTGCTGTTGCAGCGGGCGGGCTGGGAGGTGCACATGGCGCCGACCATCGAGGGCTCGTACGAGGGCGCTCCGCCCGGTCTCATCGAACTCGCCGTGCGCGACCGGCGCTGGGCGCAGGGCAACCTGCAGCACATGGCGATCGTGACCAAGCCGGGCCTGACGGCGATGGGCCGCATCCATCTCGGCATGGGGATCTGCGCCTATCTCGTCTCGGCGGTCTGGGCAATCTCGCTGATCATCGGCATGCTGCTCGCGCTGCAGGGCCAGCAGCTGGTGCCGAGCTACTTCCAGGACTCGAAGACGCTGACGCCGATCTGGCCGGTGATCGACCCAGGCGCGGCGTTGCGATTGTTCATCGCCACCATGGCCGTCGTGCTGCTGCCGAAGGCCTTGGGCGTCGTACTCGAGATCGATCGGGCGCGACGAGCGCAGGATCCGGTCGCCGTCTTCCGTGCCATCGCCGGCGTTAGCGGCGAGACCATTCTGTCCATGCTGTTCGCCCCGGTTTTGATGGTGACGCAGACCTCGGCGGTGGTGCAGATCCTGCTCGGCCGCGACGCCGGCTGGAAGACGCAGCGCCGGGACGGCGGCAGCATCGGTTTCGCCGAGGCCCTGGCCTTCCACCGCTGGCACCTGTTGCTCGGGGTGGCCACGACGGCGTTGTGCTATATCGTGTCCTACAGCCTGATCGCTTGGACAGCGCCGATCCTGCTTGGTCTGCTGCTGTCGGCTTTCCTCAGCTGGGTGACGGCGCGGCCGGCCGGCGCCATTGTCAGCTGGCTGCTTTCGACCGTCGAAGACCGCAATCCGCCGGCGATCCTGCGCCGTGTCGACGCGCTCGCCTGCGAGTGGGAACGGCGGCTGTCAGGCCGCGGTCCGGGCTGATTTCGCTATTGCCTTGTCCTTGCGGAACAGCTCGGCGACGAAGTCGCGGGCGCGGATCGGCGTCGTCTCGATGAATGGCAGCGGGCGAGTAACCTCGATCGCGGCGGTGCCGAGGCGCGCCGTCAGCGCGCCGTTGAAGGCGCCTTCGCCAAGCCGGCGCGACAGGCGGCGCAATACATCCTGGCCGAGGAATTGGCCGAGCAGATCGTCGGTCAGCGCGACGCCGCCGGTCGCCACCAGATGCGCGACGACGAGCCGGGCGAGGCGCAGCGCGCCAATGAAGCCCGGCCGGCCGCCATAGAGTGTCGCCAGGCTGCGCATCATCCGCAGGTTTTCGACGGCGACGAAGCCGACCGCGATCATCGCCATCGGCGACATCGCCGTGACCGTCGCCACGCGCTTCGACGCTTTCAGCACGATGCGACGGGCTTGGACATCGAGCGGCGCCATCAGGTCGCGGTCGGCGAGTGCCAGCAGGGCGCCGGGATCGAGAATGTCGCGCTGGTGCTCGCGGAATCGCGCCAGGGCCCAGGCGAGATCGGGTCGATGGCCGACGAGCCCGACCAGGCGGTCGGCAACCGCGGCCTCGGCCTTGACGTCACTGGCGGTGATGGCCCGATCGGCATCGCGGCGCAGCCCGGCCAGTCGTTGCAGCCGAAACCAGCCAACGATCTCGCGGCCCAGAATGACGGCTGCTGCCAGGAGGCCGGCGGCAAGGAGCGCGGTTGCCAGCCAGCCCACCCAATCGTCGCGGGCGAGGGCGACCGACACGAAACGGGCAAAGGAGACGCTGGCGGCTAGACCCGCAAGGCCGGCAAAGGCCGCGACGAGCAGGCCGCCCCAGGCGAAGCCGCCATGCCGCGCGGCCGGTGCAACCGGGCCACCGCCGCCGTCAAGGGATGCGTCCGCCTCCCACGCCAGTGCGGGGTCCGGCTCGGGTGCTGCAGCGACGACACCGGGATCGTCGGGTGCGAACACGCGCGGCTTGCGCGGTGGCGGCTCGGCGCTCATGCGAGGCGGTCTCCGATCAGAAAATCGATGGCACGATCGAGACGGATATGCGGCCAGGCAGCGGCTTCGATCTGCGAACCTGGTGCCGCGACTATTCTGGGTGGCGCGAACCTGACGATGCGCACGTCGCCGCTGCGGCCGCCGGCGAGTGCCGCTGCCGGATCGGCCGGCAGGTCGCCGGGAAAAATCACGACCTCGCGGCGGCCATCGAACACCTCGCGGTCGAGGCGCTCGCCGGCGAGCGGTGTGCCGGCGATGCAGGGCAAGATCTCATCGCCTTGCCGCACCTCGGCTTCGCGTGTCGCCCGCAGCGCCGCGAGCGCCAGGACCTTGATGTCGGCGCCGGCATACCGCGCTCGCGCCATGGCGCGGTCGGTCAGCAGCGTTAGCGCCTGCTCGAGCCGGTCGTGACTGGCACGCGGCAGGTGATCGGCCTTGGTGGCAGCAAAGGCGATGCGGTCGATGCGCGGCGCGAGAATGCGCGAGCCCCAGCTGTTGACGCCGGGGCGGAAGGCGCTGAAGGCGCCCGTCAGGGCGTCGGTCAGATCCTCGACGGCAGCGGCGCCCGCGTCGATCGCGGCAAGTGCGTCGACGAGCAGGATTTGCCGGTCGAGGCGGCCAAAATGGCGCGTGAAGAAGGGCCGGACCACCTCGCGCTTGTAGCTCTCGAAGCGGCGCTGCATCATCGCCTGGAGGCTGTCGCGAGCGGGTGTGTTGTTCGTCTCGCCGATCTCCAGCGGCGCAAAGGTCAGCAGCGGCGAGCCGGCGAGGTCGCCGGGCAGCAGGAAGCGTCCCGGTCCGAGGGTTGCGACGGTGGAGCTGGAACGTGCGGCCTGCAGGTAGCCGGTGAAGCGTGCCGCAGCCTCGCGTACGATCGTCTCGTCGGCCTTCGCTGCCGGATCGAGCGTCGCGAGACAGGCGAGCCATGGTGCCGCGGCCTGACTGCGGTGGGGCTTGCGGGCGGCTGCGATGGCATCCGCCGACCACGCCGCATAGGTCTGCTCCAGCATCTTCAGATCGAGCAACCACTCGCCGGGATAATCGACGATGTCGATATGCAACTTTCGTGGACCGAGGACGCGGCCGACCAGCTTGGCGACGGCATTCGACGGTTCATATTCGATCGTTACCCGCAGTTGCGAGATGCGCGACGTGCTCTGCGGCCAGTGTGGCGGGTCGCCGGCAAGTGCCGCCAGGTGCGTCTCGATGTCGAAACGCGGCACCGCGTCGTCCGGCTGCGGCTCGAGATAGGCGTCGAGGATGCGGCCTTGCGCCTTGGCGCGAAAGAACGGCAGCCGTCCGCCGTCGATGAGGTTGCGCACCAGCGCCGCGATGAACACGGTCTTGCCGGCCCGCGCGAGGCCAGTCACGCCGAGCCGCAGCGTTGGGGCATTGAGCTCGGCCAAATAGGCGCCGGCATTGCGCAGGGCATCGGCGCTCACGCCTGGAAAGCTCGATCGGGTGATGGCGGTCAACGGGCGCTGGCCTCGCGGGCGGGATGGTTGCGGCAACCGAGCGTTAAGTGGCGCAACCACGGACGCTGCACAAGGGCCCGGCAGAGGTTGCTGTGTGCTAGGCCCGGCGGCCGATACCTTTCATGCGGCGGATCAGTGTCGGAGCCGACGCCGGCTACTTCAACTTGGACAGGAACGGGCCCAGGATATCAGAGGTGTCGTCCGTCCACGGCTTGACGTTCTTGGCCTCGAACTCCTTGGCTTCGGCAGTGGCGCGGAACTCGTCGAGTGCCTCCGAGCTCTTGGAGAATACCGCGACCGTTGACGTCGACGAAGCGTAGGAGCCATCAGCCGCGTCGTCGGACATCAGCACGCCGTGCAGCTCCGGCACCAGCGGCGAGGTGGCGCCGAGCACGCTATCGAGATCGAGATAGCGGTTTGAGATGTGCAGCAACACGACGCCGTTGGGCTTCAGCTTCGTTGCATACATGCGCAGTGCCTCGGCCGTCATCAGATGCACCGGCACCGCATCGGACGAGAAGGCGTCGACGATGATCAGATCGAAGGTGCCGTTCTCCTGCTTGGCCATCGTCAGGCGGGCGTCGCCGATAACGATATCGGGGGTGGGCTGGCAATAGTGCAGGAAGGAGAAGTTTTCAGCATTCTTGGCGATGCCGACGATCACCGGATCGATCTCGAAGAACCGCCAGGCCTCGCCCTCCTTGGCGTAGCAGGCGAGCGAGCCGGTGCCGAGACCAATCACGCCATAACGGCCCTGCTCGCCGCGCTGGGTTACTGCCGCCCGGACGAGTTCGACCGTCTGCGCCATCGGGCTCTGCGGGTAGTAGTAGGTCGCCGGCGTGGTGTCGACGACCAGGGTGCCCTCGGGGTCGCGCACCCGCTGCGCCCCGTGCAGGGTGGTGCCGTGCTTGAGGATGTTGAACTGGTTGTCATCGGCGGTCGTCACCCGGTAGACGCCGAAGAAGCTGCGCTTGGCCTCGCCCTGGCGCACCGACGAGGGCAGACCGACGACCGCTGCACCCATCAGCAGGCCAAGTATCAGCTGGCGCGGCGGATGCCACCAGAAAAGCGGCAACACCGCCGCAAACAGGGCCGAGAGGATTGCTGCATAACCCCAGCCTTCCAGCACTGCCCGCATCTCCGCGAGCTTGCGCGGAACGATGTCGGCGACGTCGGCCGCGGCCGGCAGCCGGGCGATCGCCCATGGCAGCCAGAACAGCGCCAGGATGCCGGCGGCGGCGATCAGCCACAGCCGCATCCACTCGCTGTCCTTGCGCCAGATATCGAGCGCGCCTGGCCGGCAGGCCATGGTGAGCGCGAGCAGGATCGGATACTCGAACACCTCGGAAAAGACTTGCGGCGCGACGAGCCCCGCGAACAGTCCGCCGAGGCCGCCGCCGAGCGACATCCACAGATAGAATTCGGTCAGATGCTGCGGCGCCGGCCGGCTCTCGTAGAGCGTGCGGTGCGCCACCATGGCACTGGTGAAGAAGGCGGCGGTGCCGGCGGCCGCCGAGATGAACCAGCCGTCGTGCCGGGTCTGCGACAACTGCAGCAGGGCGAACGCCACCGCGACGAGGTGGAGGGTGAGCAGCAATGGCCGCGGAATAAGCGCCCGATCCCGGAACACCAGCACGAATGTCAGCAGATAGAGCGACAGCGGGATCACCCAGATCAGCGGCGCCGAGGCAACGTCGGTTGCGACGTGGGTGGTGAAAGCGGTGAGCAGGGCCGATGGCACCAGCGCAAGGCCGACCCAGCCGGCGCGCTGGGGCCATGACGGTGCAGCGTCGGCGACCGGCATGGCGGTAGCTATCGTTTTCGCCGGCGAAGCGCCGAGCAGCAACCCGGCGATGACGGCACATATTGCGATCGCCAGTTGCAGGGCGACGAAGCCGCCGGTCCAGATCGCCGCCAAGGCCTTCAGCCCGAGCAGCGGCTCGAGCACGAATGGATAGCCGATGAGCGCGATCAGGCTACCGAGATTGGATGCGGCATAGAGGAAGTAGGGATTGTGGGCCGCCGGATCGTCGGTCGTGGCGAACCAGGCCTGCAGCAGCGGCGCGTTCGCCGCGACCGCCACGAACGGCACACCGACGCCGACCGCGAACAGCCCGAGCTGCCACAGGTAGGGATCGCCGGCAGGCGGCTCGCCCCAGGCTGACGGCAGTCCGATCGGCAGCGCCACGAACGCCGCCACGCCGAGGAGCAGATGGACCAGGGCAGCGCGGCCGGGCAGGAAGCGGATCAGTATGTGGGCATAGCAGTAGCCGGCGAGCAGCGCGCCCTGGAAAAAACACATCGCAACTGCCCACACCGACGGCGAGCCACCCAGCACCGGCAGCACCATTTTGGCGAACATCGGCTGGATCGAGAACAGCAGCAGCGCCGACAGGAAAGTCGTGGCGGTGAAAGCGATCACTGGCGTCAGGCTCGATCGCTGCACCTCCTGGTGGGGTCCGACAACGTCCCGGGCCGTGCCCGGCAGCTGGTCTGGCGACGCCATCAGGTGGGGTTTCCTCAGAGCTCTTGCGCGACGCCAACCGGCGGCACCAGGACGCGCTGGCCGGCCATCTCGGCAACGAACTTGGTGGCGTCGGGATCGAGCATGCCAGGGAAGGTGCCGTAGTGGCAGGGGATCACGGTCTCGAAGTGGAAGAAGCGCTTGCAGGCCAGAGCCGCCGACCGCGCGCCCATGGTGAAGCGGTCGCCGATCGGCACCATGCCAATCGTCGGTCGATGCAGCTCCTCGACCAGGCCCATGCCGGCGAACACGTCGGTGTCGCCCATGTGGTAGACGATCTTGCCGCGTTCGGCCGCCGCACTCGGCCGGATCACGATGCCGCAGGGATTGCCGAGATAGACGCCGCCCGACGACGACGAGTGCAGGGCCTGGGTCAAGGTCAGGGCGAACTGCGGCACTGTTACTGTGCCACCGGTATTCATCGGCTGCACCGCCATCGCTGACTTACCCTTGACGTGCAGCGCGAGCTCATAGACGGCGAACAGCGGCGCCTTGCGCAGGGCGCAGATCTCGGCGGCGTCGCCAACGTGGTCGTCGTGACCGTGGGTCAGGGCGACATGAGTGACCCCGGCGGTCGCCGCTTGCCATGACACCTTCGAGGCCTGGAACGTCGGATTGTTTTTCAGGAACGGGTCGATCAGCAGCACCGCCGACCCGGTTTCGATGCGGAAGCAGGAATGCCCGAACCAGGTGATACGCACGTGCCTTGCCTCCCAACCGCCGCTGCCGCGAAATCTGATCTTTCAGTTTATATTGTCCCATGCTGCCGTCCACCAGCTATAACGGCGCATGACACAAGTTCTGCCGCCGCAACCGGGTTCCACCTTCACCGACATCGCAACCTTCGTGGCGCTGCTGCCCTCGGGCGCACGGTTGATCGGCATTGACCTCGGCACCAAGACCATCGGACTTGCCCTGTCGGACGTGACACGCACGATCGCGACGCCGCTCGAGACCATCAAGCGGGTGAAGTTCACCCCCGATGCGGCCAGGATGCTCGAGATCGCCGCCGAGCATCGGGTGTGCGGCCTGGTACTCGGACTGCCGGCAAACCTCGACGGCAGCGAGGGGCCACGCGCCCAGGCAACTCGCGCCTTCAGCCGCAACATCAACAAGATGTCGGAGCTGCCGATATTGCTGTGGGATGAGCGGCTGTCGACGGCTGCGGCCGAGCGCACGCTGCTCGAAGCCGATACCAGCCGTCGCCGCCGGGCCGAGGTGATCGACAAGATGGCCGCGAGCATAATATTGCAAGGGGCGCTCGATTGTATGCGGCATCTGGCTGGGTCGCGGACCTAAGTCATCAAGCAGTAACGACTTTTCCAGTGTGGGCCATAAGCAACAGGGCCGTGCAATTGAGCCGCCGCGCAGGACGAATGCCCTTCGCATGAATAGTAATCGGCGCTAATGGAATCATGATAAGTCGCGGTTCGTTGCCGTCGGTCGCAAGCAAATCGTTCTACTTCGGTGTACGCGTGCTGAGTTGGTAATTGCGTCGTCGCAGTGAACGAAGCAAGCAGGCTGACTGGAGAAGGCATGTCCGGTTTTCGCTCAGGCAAGTCAGGCAGGCTCGGCTGGCTTTATGCCATCAGCGCCACAGCGATGATGTTAGGTCGTGTCGGCTGGCGTTGCGCCGGTTTCGGCCGAGAGCCTCAAACAGGCGTTGACCGGCGCCTACAAGTACAATCCGAAACTCGACGCCGCACGGGCGACGGCTGCGCGCCATCGACGAGGATGTTCCGCGAGCGATGTCGGGCTACCGGCCGACGATCGACGGTTCTGCTGACATCGGAATTGAGCGTCAAGACACCAAGCCCAGCTCGAATGCGAATGGCGAAACGCACCCAAAGGGTTATGGGCTGACTGCGTCGCAGAATCTATTCAAAGGCTTCCAGACACTGAAGGCAGTCGGTGTCGCCGAGTCGAGTGTACGGGCTGGCCGCGAAACCCTGCGGGCGCAGGAAGCTAGCGTGCTCCTGGAAGCGGTGACGGCCTACATGGATGTCGTCCGGGACCAGTCGCTGGTGCGGTTGCGCGAAAACAACGTCAACGTTCTGAGCAGGGAACTGAAGGCGACGCAGGATCGCTTTAAAGTCGGCGAAGTCACGCGGACCGACGTAGCGCAGGCGGAATCGCGGCGGGCGACGGCGGTCGCGGCGCTTGATCTGGCACGTGCCAACTTGAAGAACAGTCGGGCTAGCTACGAGCGGGTCATCGGCCGGCCGCCGAGCAATCTCGTCGAGCCGCGGGTGCCGGAAAGCCTGTTGCCGAAATCCGTGACGGATGCCACGGGCACCGCCTCGCAGCAGCATCCCAACGTCGTCGGCGCGTTGTATCGCGAGCAGGCAGCTAGACTAACGGTCGACCAAATATGGGGTGAGTTGTTGCCGACTGTGGATGTCGAGGCGAGCTACTACTAAGCGGTTCGAACCGTCAAGAACGACTGACGAGTCCGAGACGAGCAGTCTGGTAGGAAAGCTAAAAATTCCATTTTACCATGGCGGCGAAGTTCACGCCCGGGTTCGGCAGGCCAAGCATACCCATGTCAGCCGCCTGCAGGAAGTCGAGCAAAATCGGACCGAGGTCACCGCCGCGGCGGTCACCGCGTGGTCAAACCTGCAGGCGATCCGCGCCCGCCTCGTCTCCGACAAGATCGCGGTTGATGCCAGCCAGACGGCGCTCAACGGCGTGCGCGAGGAGGAAAAGGTCGGCCAGCGCACGCTGCTCGACGTGCTCAACGCCGAGCAGGAGTTGCTCAACGCCCAGGTGACGCTGGTCAGCGACCAGCGCGATCTGGTGGTCGGCGCCTACACGCTGATCGGTGCCGTCGGCCGGCTCGACGCCGAGATCCTGTCGCTGAATTCCGAGGTCTATGACCCCGAGGCGCACTACTTCGAAGTGCGCCGGGCGTGGTGGGGGCTCAGCATCACCCACCGTGACGGCCGCCACGAGAAAGTCGACCTGTGGGATAGCCACGGTCCCAATCAGCGCCTCAAGTGAAGCAGTAGTCGCTTCGCCATACCTTTGCCTCGACCGAGGCATATGGCGTCGATGCTCGCCGCGCTGACGCGGCGGCAGAATTTTTGCTGGGACAACTACTGCCCTCGCGTTGAACGCGGCGAACCGCGCGTGTAGCACAAGCCAGTGGTATCGCGTGCGATTCGGCAGCCCCAGCAAGGGGATTGTATGCAATTTAGTCGGGCGGATGGTGCATGCAGCAGAGAAACGAAAAAGTGGCCGATCCGAGCATGGAGGACATCCTTGCTTCGATCCGTAAGATCATTTCGGAAGATGCCGCGCCAAGCCAGTCAGACGCTGGTGAGCGCGCTCTGACAGCGCCGCCGGCGACGACCGGCAAGGCTGCCGCCACGGTCACGCAGCCGGCGCCGCAACCAGCCGCGCCAAAGGCAGAAGCAACGAAGCCTGCCGCGGAGGCGGCGCGTCCGGTCGCAGCGGGTTCTGCCGCGGTTTCGGCATCGCCCTTGGCCGCGGGAACGCGTCTGAGCGACTTCGTGCGCGAACTGGCCCCGTCTGCCGTGCCGGTCAATGCGTTCTCGTCTGCAACTTTCCATGACGATCTGGCCGATCTGGTCGAAGGCGATGCCGAGCCAGCCGCTGCGAGCCCGCCTCGCAGGACCGAGACGCCGGCACCTGCGCCGGCCAAGGCTGCGCCTGCCGCGATGTCGCCGAAGCCGGCCGAGGCCGCCGCCGCGCCGCGAGCGCCAACACCACGTTCGGCTGACCTCGGCGCATTCATCCCCTCGACCGCCGAATCGCTCGGCATGAGCGGCCCGCGGCCAATGCCGTTGCCGATCGGAGTTGATCTGCGGGCGCTTGATCTCGGCAAGCCGGGCAAGGACAAGGATCAGCCGGCGCTGCCGCCGGTCGAACCGGTGGTGCCGGTTGCGGTCGCCAAGCCGGTTGCCCAGCCGACGGCGTCGGCTACCAAATCCGAGCCGCCGACACCACTCGAGAGCGTCGCCGACCCGGTTGCCGCCGCCCAATCGGCGTTGGGAGCACTGGCAATGGGGCTGGCTTCGCCGGCATCGAAACCTGCCGCCATGGTGGCGGCATCGGCGCGCTCGGTGCTCGATCAGCAGTCGGCTGGAGCGATCGAGCGCAAGACGCTTGACGACACCATCGTCGACATGCTGCGGCCGATGATCAGCGACTGGCTCGACGGCAATCTGCCGGAGATGGTGGAAAAAGCGCTGCGGCAGGAGCTCGCCGAGCGCGGCAAGTCCAGCCGTTGAGCGCTGCTCGCGCCCCGGCTCGGTCGTCTTGATCGCAGCCGGCGGCGGCGGCATCGCAATTGACACACGTCCGAGGGGGAGCGTACGACCGCGCTTCCCCTTTTTGCCGTGCCCGACGCTGGCGCAACGGCTGCAGCAGGTATCCAGGTTATGCTCGACAAGCACTATCAGCCCGCCGCCATCGAAGCGCGCATCCACGCCGCATGGGAAGATGCGCAAGCCTTCAGGGCCGGCCGCACTGCGGTGACGGGGGCTAAGAACGCCCCCTATTGCATCGTCATTCCGCCGCCGAACGTCACCGGCTCGCTGCACATGGGCCACGCGCTCAACAACACGCTGCAGGATATCCTGTGCCGGTTCGAGCGCATGCGCGGCCGCGACGTGCTCTGGCAGCCGGGCACCGATCACGCCGGCATCGCGACGCAGATGGTGGTCGAGCGCCAGCTCGCCGCCGACAAGCAGCCGGGCCGTCGCGATCTTGGCCGCGAGAAATTCCTCGAAAAGGTCTGGCAGTGGAAGGCCGAAAGCGGCGGCACCATCATCAACCAGCTGAAGCGGCTCGGCGCCTCCTGCGATTGGTCCAGGGAGCGCTTCACCATGGACGAGGGGCTGTCGAAAGCGGTCCTCGAATTCTTCGTCAAGCTGCACGACGCCGGGCTGATCTACAAGGCCAAGCGGCTGGTCAACTGGGACCCGAAGTTCCAGACCGCGATCTCCGACCTCGAGGTCGAGCAGAAGGAGATCAAGGGCCACCTCTGGCATTTCCGCTATCCGCTGAAGGGCGTCGCCTATCAACGCCGAAGATCCCGCGACCTACATCGTCATCGCCACCACGCGGCCGGAGACGCTGCTGGGCGACACCGCGGTCGCGGTCAATCCGAAGGACGAGCGCTACAAGCATCTGGTCGGCAAGATGGTGGTGCTGCCGCTGGTCGGCCGCGAGATCCCGATCATCGCCGACGACTATTCCGATCCCGAGAAGGGCTCGGGCGCGGTCAAGATCACGCCGGCGCACGACTTCAACGACTTCGAGGTCGGCCGCCGGCACAACCTGGCGCAGATCAACATCCTCGACGATTTCGGCAAGCTCAACGATCAGGTTCCCGAAGGCTTATCGCGGCCTCGACCGCTTCGTCGCGCGCAAGCAGGTCGTCGCCGACATGGAGGCGCTCGGCCTGCTCGACAAGGTCGAGCCGCATACCCACGTCGTGCCGCACGGCGACCGCTCCGGCGTGCCGGTCGAGCCGTATCTGACCGACCAGTGGTACGTGAACGTCAAGCCGCTGGCGGAACAGGCGATCGCCGCCGTGCGCACCGGCAAGACGAAAATGCATCCCGGCCAACCGCGAGCAGGACTTTTACCGCTGGATGGAGAACATCGAGCCGTGGTGCGTGTCGCGCCAGCTGTGGTGGGGCCATCAGATCCCGGCCTGGTACGGACCGGACGGCGACTACGTCGTCGCCCGCAACGAGGCCGAGGCCAAGGCCAAGGCGCAGCGCCAAGTGGGGCAGGGATGTCATCCTGAAGCGCGATGAAGACGTGCTCGACACCTGGTTCTCCTCCGCGCTGTGGCCGTTCTCGACACTGGGCTGGCCGGACAAGACGCCGGAACTCGAAAAGTACTATCCGAACGCCACCCTCGTCACCGGCTTCGACATCCTGTTCTTCTGGGTCGCCCGCATGATGATGGCCGGCACTGTTCACGCAAGGCGAGGTGCCGTTCCACGAGGTCTACCTGCACGGCCTCGTCCGCGACGAGAAGGGCCGCAAGATGTCGAAGTCGCAAGGCAACGTCATCGACCCGCTCGACGTGATCAATCTCTATGGCGCCGATGCGCTGCGCTTCACGCTGGCCTCGCTCGCAGCCCAGGGCCGCGATCCGAAGCTCGGCGTCAAGACCGCCGAGTCGAACCGCAATTTCGCGACCAAGCTGTGGAACGCGGCGCGCTTCGCCGAGATGAACGAGTGCGTCCGCGTCAAAGGTTTCGATCCGGCCTCGGCGAAAGAGCCGATCAACCGCTGGATCGCAGGCGAGACGCAGAAGGCGGCAGCCGCCGTCACCGCCGGCATCGAGGCCTACAAGTTCAACGAGGCGGCAGGCGCGATCTACGAGTTCACCTGGGGCCAGTTCTGCGACTGGTACCTGGAGCTGATCAAGCCGGTCTTGGCCGGCGACGACGAGCCGGCCAAGGCCGAGACCCGCGCCATGGTCGCCTGGACGCTCGACCAGATCCTGAAGCTGCTGCACCCGTTCATGCCCTTCATCACCGAGGAACTGTGGGCGCACATGGTCGAGCACGGCGAGAAGCGGCAGGCGCTGCTGTGCCTCTCCGCCTGGCCGCAGCTCGACAACCTGGTCGATCCGGCGGTCGAGGCCGAGATCGGCTGGGTCGTCCGCCTGATCAGCGAGGTGCGCTCGGTGCGCACCGAAATGAAGGTGCCGGCGGCGGCCAAGATCGGTCTCGTCGTGCTCGGGTAGCGCCAAGGATGTGAAGGACCGGCTCGATCGCCACGAGGACACCGTCAAGCGCCTCGCCCGGCTCGACGCCATTTCGTTCGCCAAGGCAGGCGCCAAAAGGCTCGGCCCAGATCGTCCTTGAGGATGCTACCGTCGCATTGCCGCTCGAAGGCGTGATCGACATGGCCGCCGAGCGCGCCCGCATCGCCAAGGAGGAGGCCAGGACCCGCGACGAAATCGCCAAGGTCACGGCGAAGCTCGGCAATGCCGAGCTGATGGCCAAGGCGCCGGAGAGCGTGAAGGAGGAGCTGCGCGAGCGCTTCGAAACCTTCACCGCCGCGTTGAAGAAGCTCGACGCCGCCTCGAAACGGATCGAGGGTTAGAGCCATTCCGGCGCGCAACCAGCGTCGGGCTGTGGCTCGGCGGGACGGATAGTGATAGTGGGGCCAAGATTTCTGTTTTCGCACTAGCGAGCTGAGCGCACTCAGCGCACTTCGGCCGCGGACCCTTCGAGGTCCGCCAGGCGCTTCGCCGGATCGGCTATGACGACGCTGAGACCGGTGAGCTTCCAGCCGAGCCCATCGAGTTCAAGCACGCTGACGTAGCGGCGGTCCGGGACATTGCGATCGGCGACCTCAAGCTCGAACCTGGTCGGGCTCTGAAACTCGGCGCGTTGGATGCGCGCCCAGAACTGCTTGATGCGCTCGATACGGCCAGCCGGCTCGAGATCGACCCTGGCAACGTTCTCCTGCCACATGCGGCGATATTCGAGCAGCTTCGGCAGGCCCTCCGGCGTCACGTAACTCTCGATGAAGCGGTCGAGCATGGTGGCACCGAACGCCCCCTTGACGCGCTGCCAGATCGACGGCTTAACCTCGGCACCGGCGGCGTTGGCCAACGCCAACAGATTGGTCTGGGTGGCGAGCGAGGCCTTCAGCGTCTGGCGTACCGTCGGCCAGGCGACGCGACCTTCGATTGCCGCCGTATCACCCCTCTTGATGGCCTCGCGCAAGTTCCACGCCGACACCAGCGGCGAGGCGACGTAGGCGACTGCAAGCACGCTCGCTAGCAGTATCGACAGAAAGAGGCGGCGCAGTTTCATCGTCGGGCTCCAGAGCGGCCATGGTTAATTGGCCGATGAATTTGTCTTTGCAAGGGCCGTGTGGGGGCCTAGGCGGCAATCATTTTATGTCCCTGGGCAATTCGCAATCCTGCCGTCGCGAAAGCTCGGGCGCGACATGGCCGAGGCCGGCGCCGGCCGGCCGGTGCCGCGACCAACTTGCTCGGAAAGAGTATTAACCAATGCGCGTGAGTTGTTGCATTAGTGCCACGCTTGGGGCCACTGCATGCCTCTATTGGGTCACAAACCTGCGAGACAAGCTCACTCATTGCACGACATTGAGCGGCAGCGCCGGCCGGACAGGCTTGCGTGACTGCGGGATTGAGTGCCACGCCCGGCAACCATAGGGTGCTGATGCAGCAGAGCCGAGAGGCTATTGCGCGGAACATCCAACAGGCGCTGGGAGGCGAGAGATCAGATGGCCACGAACAAGTTCGACAAGAGCCGAATGCCGAGCCGGCACGTGACGGAAGGTCCGACACGTGCGCCGCATCGCTCTTATTATTACGCGATGGGGCTGACCGAGGAGCAGATCCATCGTCCGTTCGTCGGCGTCGTGTCGTGCTGGAACGAAGCCGCGCCCTGCAACATCGCGCTGATGCGCCAAGCCCAGTCGGCCAAGAAGGGCGTCAACGAGGCCGGCGGTACGCCGCGTGAATTCTGCACCATCACGGTTACCGACGGCATCGCCATGGGCCACCAGGGCATGAAGTCGTCATTGGTTTCGCGTGAGGTCATCGCCGACTCGATCGAACTCACCATGCGCGGCCACTGCTACGACGCCATGGTCGGCATTGCCGGCTGCGACAAGTCGCTGCCCGGCGTGATGATGGCGATGCTGCGCCTCAACGTTCCTGCCGTCTTCATGTACGGCGGCTCGATCCTGCCCGGCAAATTCAAGGGGAAAGACGTCACCGTCGTCGACGTGTTCGAGGGTGTCGGCCAGCACTCGGCCGGCAAGATGAGTGACGCCGATCTGCACGAACTCGAATGCGTCGCTTGCCCGAGCGCGGGTGCCTGCGGCGGCCAGTTTACCGCCAACACCATGGCCTGCGTTTCGGAAGCGATCGGCCTGGCGCTGCCGGGTTCAGCCGGCGCCCCGGCGCCTGATCTCGCGCGCGACCACTGGGCCCTCGAGAGCGGCAAGGCAGTGATGCGCATGGTCGCCGAAGGCCTGCGTCCGCGCGACATCGCCACCCGCAAGGCGTTCGAGAATGCCGCGACGATCGTCGCTGCCACCGGCGGCTCGACCAACGGCGCGCTGCATCTGCCGGCGATGGCGCACGAGTGCGGCATCGACTTCGATCTGTTCGCGGTCGCGGAGATCTTCAAGAAGACGCCGTACATCGCCGACCTGAAGCCGGGCGGCAAATATGTCGCCAAGGACGTGCACGACATCGGCGGCGTGCAGCAGATCATGAAGGCGCTGATGGACGGCGGCTTCCTGCATGGCGACTGTATGACCGTCACCGGCCGGACCATCGCCGAAAATCTCGAGAGCGTGACGTTCAACACCAATCAAAAGGTCGTGTATCCGACCTCGAAGCCACTGTCGCCGACCGGCGGCGTGGTCGGTCTCAGGGGCTCGCTCGCGCCCGACGGCGCGATCGTCAAGGTCGCGGGCATGAAGGAACTCACGTTCACCGGCCCCGCTCGCTGCTTCGATTGCGAGGAGGATGCTTTCGCCGCCGTTGAAGGCGGCCGCATTCTCGAAGGCGAAGTGATCGTCATCCGCTACGAAGGCCCCAAGGGGGGGCCCGGCATGCGCGAGATGCTATCGACCACGGCGGCACTCTATGGCCGTGGCATGGGCGACAAGGTGGCGCTGATCACCGATGGTCGCTTCTCAGGCGCCACCCGCGGTTTCTGCATCGGCCATGTCGGGCCGGAAGCCGCAGTCGGCGGGCCGATCGGCCTGCTCAGGGACGGCGACATCATTATCATCGACGCCGACAAGGGCACGCTCGACGTCAAGTTGTCGGCGAAGGAACTCGAGGCCCGCCGAAAGATTTGGCAGGCGCCGCCCAACAATTACCAGAGTGGTGTTTTACGCAAGTATGCAGACCAGGTCGGACCGGCACTCAAAGGTGCCGTAACCCACGCTGGCGGAAAGGCCGAGGTTGTCTGTTACGCGGACATCTGATCCGGACCCACGCGGTCCGGTGATCACCAGACCGGCGCGCTCCCTGTTATGGGGAGCGCTGCTCGGTGCGGGCATAATGCTGTCGGGGTCGATCTCGGTCCTGGCGCAGAGCAGTGGCACGCCGGCGACAAAGCAGCAGGCTGGTGGCAAGACCGCCGGCGCGGTGGTGTTCGCGTCGCCCGAGGCTGCCTATGAGCACGGCCGCAGCGCACTGAAAAGCGGCCATCCCGAAATTGCGATCAAGGCGTTCGAATTCGCCGCCGAGAACGAAGTCTTCCTGGCCCAGTATTTCCTGGCGCGGATCTACGCCGACAACGCGTTGGCGTATACCAACCATGGCCGCGCATTCGATCTATTCCAGCAGATTGTGACCGAGCACGCCGATGTCGACGTCGACGACGATCCGCGTGCGCCGTTCGTCGCCAAGGCGATGTTGGCGCTGGCCGGTTATTATCGCACCGGCATCGCCAGCGCCGGTGTCGCGCCGGATCCGGAGCAGGCCGGCAATCTGTTGCGCAATGCCGCCAAGACCTTCCGCGACGAGGATGCCCAGTTCGAATATGCCAAGGTGCTGATCACCGGTGACGGCCTGCCGGCCAACCCGCGCGAAGCGGTCTATTGGCTGCGCGGGTTGTCGACCCGTGGCCACACCGCGGCGCAGGCTTTCCTGGCCGATCTCTACTGGCGCGGCAATTACGTCGAGAAGGACCAGACCCAGGCCCTGCTGCTGATCACGCTGGCGGCCGAGAACGCGACCGCCGCCGATCGGGTCTGGATCGAAGACAAGTATCAGAACATCTTTTGCGGCGCCGGCGAAGGCGTGCGGCGCCAGGCGCAAGGTGCCGTTGCCGACTGGCGCACGAAGTATGGTCGCAGCCGGCAGGAAACGGTGGGCCGCGATGGTTTGGCAACGATCCAGCCGCGGGCGGTGCGGACCTGCAGCAACGGCGAGATGGCCCAGCCGCAGCGGCGCGGCGAGGCGGCGGCCGAAGCACCGCTAAAGCCACGCACCGATCTGAGCGCAGGGCTGCGCCCGGCGTCGCCGCTGTCTGGTGGATCATCGAACGGCACCACCGACGGCTTCTTGCAGGGCAATGCCTCGGGCTTCTCGCTACGTGATGCCGGCCAGACGACTACGGGACCGGCGCGCTGAGCTTCAAGCCGTCGCTTAATCGGCTAGAGTCGACCCACGCCGGCGCATGGTCGGACGGCTTTTCCCAACCGCGGGTGTAACGATCGATGCCCGACGCATTGGTCAGGTCGGCTGCCTGCGGCGACAGCAGCAGATGATCGATACGGATGCCATTGTCCCTTTGCCAGGCGCCGGCCTGGTAATCCCAGAAAGTGTAGACGCCGGCGCCGGGATGGCCGCATCGGATGGCGTCGGTCAGGCCCAGCGCCAGCAGTCGCTGGAAAGCCTGCCGGCTTTCGGGCTGGAACAGCGCATCGCCGAGCCAATCCTTGGGCGACTTGGCATCGACGGGTTCCGGGATGACGTTGTAGTCGCCGGCCAGAACGAAGACCTGCTCGGTTGCCAGCAATGCCCGGGCGTGGGCATTGAGGCGGGCCATCCAGGCGAGCTTGTAGGCGAACTTGTCGGTACCGAGTGGATTGCCGTTCGGCAGGTAGAGGCCGCCGATCCGGATCGAACGATGGCCAGCCGTCACGCTGCCCTCGATATAGCGCGCCTGTTCGTCTGCGGGATCGCCCGGCAGCCCACGAACGATATCCTCGATGCGGGTCTTGGCCAGGATGGCGACACCATTGAAGCCCTTCTGGCCGTGCACGGCAACATTATAGCCGGCATTCTCGATCGCCTCGACCGGGAACCCGTCATCGACGGTCTTGATCTCCTGCAAACACACGACATCCGGTTTGGCCTCGCCAAGCCAGGTCAACAGCGAATCGATCCGTGCCTTGACGCCGTTGATATTCCAGGTCGCGATTTTCATCGAATGTTCCGGCCAGCCATCGTCTCCTCATGCTCGCCATTAAGGTTCAGTAAAGCAACCGGAAATATCATCGTCAGAGCACTGGCGATCCGGACCTTCGACATTCGAGATCGAAGCGATGTCTGAAAAGAGTCCTGCCGAGAAGGCGGAAATCCTGGGTCGGCGCCTGCGGCTGGTGCTGCTGCTCAACCTTGTCTTCGCCTCGGTGCCGCTGCTGTGGTGGGAGCAGTTGTCGCAGTTCCTGATGGACCCGGTGCGCTGGGCGACGTGGACCAGCCTCGGGCCCAATCCGGGCGTTCTGGAATACCCGTACGCGATGCTGTGGGGTCTGCCGCTGGCTGGTTTCGCCATCGGCTGGCTGCTGCAGCTGGGCGGCTCGCGGCGAACGGCACTTTGGATCGCAAGTTTCCCGCCGCTCTACCTGACCACGCTGCTTGCCAGTTTCTATATCGTCCCCAACATCATGTTCTAGACTGTGAAGCTCGTGCCGCAGCCGCAGGAGGCGGTGGCATTGGGATTGCGGATCTTGAACGACGCGCCGATCAAGTCGTCGACAAAGTCGATTTGCGCCCCTTTGAGAAATTCCAGCGACACCGGATCGACCAGGACGCGCGCCTCGTCGCGCTCGATCACGAGATCGTCGGCGGCCGGTGCCTCGACCAGGTCGAATTTGTACTGGAAGCCCGAGCAGCCGCCACCTTCGACGCTGACCCGCAACAGCTTGGTCAGGCTCTCGTTGGCGACGATCTCGTTGATGCGGGCTGCCGCGCGCGGCGTGACGGTTACGGCTTCCTGGTCGATCATGTTTGCAGCGCCTATTGGGCCGATCTGGCCGCGACATCGTTGGGCATCGGATTTCGTGTATAACATGACTTAGGAATAGCTGGCGGATTGTCAAACTGCCGGCGGGCAGGATGGCGCACCGGATGGAACAAACCGCGACAAGGCTTGCATGCGACTTCGGCGCGGAACTCGCGCCAGGTGCGCGAGCCGTGCTGCCCTATGCGGCGAGCGCGATCGCAAGTCGCGGCCGCCAGCACGCCGAACCGGCCTGCCCGACCCGATCCGAATTCCAGCGCGATCGCGACCGCATCATCCACGCCACGGCCTTCCGGCGGCTCACCCACAAGACCCAAGTCTTCCTTTTTCATGAAGGCGATCACTATCGAACACGCCTGACACACAGCCTCGAGGTTGCGCAGATCGCCCGCACGGTCGCTCGCCAGCTGTGCCTCGACGAAGATCTGGCCGAGGCATTGGCTCTGGCCCACGATCTCGGCCATCCGCCGTTCGGCCACGCCGGTGAACGCGCGCTCGACGCCGCCAATGCTGCCGGCGGCGGCTTCGACCACAATGCCCAGAGCCTGCGCGTGGTCACCCGGCTGGAACGCAAGTATGTCGATTTCGACGGCTTGAACCTCAGCTGGGAGTGTCTCGAGGGACTGATCAAGCATAATGGGCCGTTGACCGGGCCGCACAACGAGGCGGTGCGCAGAGTTGCCGCCGGCCTGTCGGCATGGCAGGAATTCGACACCGGGGCATGGCCGTGCGCCGAAGCCCAGGTCGCAGCCCTGGCCGACGACATCGCCTACGCGACGCATGACGTCGACGACGGACTTCGGGCCGGCCTGATCACCATCGAGGACCTGGCCGCCGCCCCGCTCGCCGGCGGCATCATCGCCGCGTCGCCGCCCGCCATCCGGCTGGCCGAGGTTGGCCGGCGGCACTATGATGTCAGCCGCCGCATGATCACCGAGTTGATCGCCACTCTCGTGACATCGAGCCGCGACAACCTGCGTGCCCTGGCGCCTGAGAGCCCCGACGACATCCGCCGCGCCGGCCGCCCGATCATTGCGTTCGCCGGCGAGGTCGATCTGCAACTCACTGGCCTCAAGCGGTTCCTGTTTGCGCGGGTCTATCGGCACGAGCGCGTGATGCGGGTGATGGCCGATGCCGAAAGTATCGTGCGCGATCTGTTCGAGCGCTATCGCCGCGACGATGCAGCCCTGCCCGAACAGTGGCGGGAGGCAGCCGGCCGGCTCGACGATCAGATGCGCCCGCGTCTGATCGCGGACTTTGTTGCGGGCATGACCGACCGCTATGCCATCGCCGAGCACCGCCGGCTGTTTGACGCCACGCCGGAGTTACGTTAGCGCCTTGAGCCATGGCACCGTGCGCGGTCGAGCACGGGCGATGAGCGGCAAGGAATGTCTTCAATGAACGTGTTTACGGCAATGGAAGCCCTGGTGCGCCAGTCGCTCGCCGATCTGGCAGCCGAGGGCGCGCTTCCTGCCGGTCTCGACCTGTCCGCGATCACCGTTGAAACGCCGCGCGATCCGACGCACGGGGATCTTGCGACCAACGCGGCAATGGTACTGGCGAAGTCGGCCCGGATGAAGCCGCGCGACATTGCCGAGAAACTCATCGGCAAGCTCGCCCGCGACCAGCGCATCACCAAGGTCGAGATCGCCGGACCCGGCTTCATCAACATCAGCCTCGACGCTGAAGCATGGCGGGCGCAGGTCAGGGACATCCTGGCCGAAGGCGCGCAGTACGGCCGTTCCGGTGCCGGCGATGGTGGCCGCGTCAATGTCGAGTATGTCTCAGCCAACCCGACCGGGCCGATGCATGTCGGCCATTGCCGCAATGCCGTGGTCGGCGACGCGATCGCCAACCTGATGGCCTTTGCCGGCTACGACGTCACCCGCGAATACTACATCAACGACGCCGGCGCCCAGGTCGACACCCTGGCGCGCTCCGCCTTCCTGCGCTACCGCGAGGCGCTGGGCGAGGCCATCGGCGAGATCCCCGAGGGCCTTTATCCGGGCGACTACCTGAAGCCCGTCGGCGCGGCGCTGGCCAAGAAGTACGGGTCGGCTCTGCTGCAGATGAGCGAGGCGGAATGGCTGCCGGACGTTCGCGCCGCGGCCATCGAGGGCATGCTCGACATGATCCGGGCCGATCTGGCCAGCCTCGGCATCAAGCACGATGTGTTCTTCTCGGAACGCTCGCTCACTGCCGGCGGCAAGGACCTCGTCGCCGATACCATCGCCCGGCTCGAAGCCCGGGATCTCGTCTATACCGGCACGCTGCCGCCACCCAAGGGCGAGGCGATCGAGGATTGGGAGGATCGGCCCCAGACCCTGTTCCGCTCGACCAGGTTCGGCGACGACATGGACCGGGCTTTGAAGAAATCGGACGGCAGCTACACCTATTTCGCTGCCGACATGGCCTATCACCAGAACAAGCTAGATCGCGGTTTTGTCCATCTTGTCAATGTGTTAGGCGCCGACCATAGCGGCTATGCCAAGCGCATCAAAGCCTGCGTCGCGGCGCTCAGCGCAGGCCAGGCCGATCTCGACGTCCAGTTCTACCAATTTGTCAGACTGTTGAAGAACGGCGAGCCGCTGAAGATGAGCAAACGCTCCGGCACTTTCGTGACCCTGCGCGACGTCGTCGACGAGGTCGGCCGCGATGCCGTCCGCTTCATGATGCTGTACCGCAAGAACGATGCGGCGCTCGATTTCGACTTCGCCAAGGTCACGGAACAGTCGAAGGACAACCCCGTCTTCTATGTCCAGTACGCGCACGCCCGGGCGGCTTCGGTGTTGCGCAACGCGGCCCTGGCGTTCGCCGATCTCGACGCCGCGGCGGTGACCAGGGCCGACCTTTCGAGCCTCGGCGATCCGGCCGAGATCGATCTCATTAAGCAATTGGCGGCGTTTCCGAAAATCGTCAATGGCGCAGCCCGCGCGCATGAGCCGCACCGGCTCGCGTTCTACCTGTTCGAACTGGCCTCCGCGTTCCACCAGCTATGGGCCCGAGGCAATGATTCGCCACATTTGCGCTTCATACAACCAGATAATCGTGATGCAACTGCCGCCAGATTGGCCCTTATCGGCGCGACGCAACAGGTGATATCCTCTGGCTTAGCAGTACTTGGCGTCGATGCTCCGCAGGAGATGCGATAAGCTCCTGATTCTCTGGGAGCGGGGGTTGGTACGAGGAAGACGGGTATGTCTCGGTCGAACGGTCCACAAGGCCAGGTGCGCGGTGCCACACCGCAGCAATGGCAGCAGCCGGCGGAGCAGGATCCGGCGGTGAACCAAGCCTTTGCTGCGGCCCAGGCGGCGGCGCAGCCGAACCAGCTGCGCTTCGCGCAACCGACCTTCGGCAGCGTCCAGGGTCAGCCGCATTACGCGCCGCAAGCGCCGGCCGACAACGGCTATTACGCGACGCCGCAATACGCACCGGCGCAAGCGCCAGCCCAGCAGCCGGCCTATCAACCGGTATTCGATCGCTATGCCCCGGCGCCCGACGCGGCACCGCGCGGCTATGATCCGCGGGCTGCCCGGCCGCAGCCGGCCCCCTCCTATGGCACCGCGCCGCAACCGCAGCAGCCCTCGCTGTACGATACCCATTCGCAGCCGCGTGGTGGCGCCTACGACCAGTGGCCGCCGTCGGCAGCACCGCAGCAGCCAGCGGCGCGCGGCTACGATTTCTCGAACTACATGCCGAATGGCACCCACGGCCCCGATTACGGCCAGGGGCACCCGCAGCCTTCGCAGCAGCCGCGCCAATCGCCGTTGCAGCAATACGCCGAGCCGCAGCACGAAGATCCGCGGTGGCAACATGGCGGTGGCCTCGATCGCCAGGACGAGTTCGCTGCCCATAGCGCAAGCTTCGCGCAGCAACCGGCAGCAGCGTATGACCAGCAGGCTTATGCCGGTGACGCCGGCGGCCAGCTGCAGAACGCCGTCGATCAAGGCTACGACCCCGACGACGTGCCGGATTACGAGGAGGACGAGCCGCCACGCAGCCGGCGCGGTCTGGTCATGGTGTCGGCGTTGGTCGGTGCCATCGCACTTGGTGGCGGCTTGGCGTTCGCCTACAAGAAATTCATCAAGCCGCCGGCCGATGGCGTGCAACTGGCCAAGGTGTCCGCCCCCAAGGGACCGGCCAAGACGCAACCTGCCGATCCGGGCGGCAAGCAATTCCCGAACCAGGAGTCGAAGCTGCAGAACCGTCTCGGCGACGGCAGCGCTCCCGTCGCTACCGCTTCGGTTGCGAGCCAGCCCGAGTTGGATACCGGTGTCAGGCGCGTGCAACTGGTGCCAATCGGTCGCGACGGCTCGATGTCGGCGCCGCCACCGGTGCCGGGCATGGTCGTCGTGCCATCGCAGCCGCAGACGGTGCAGCCGATTGCCACCGCGCCGCCGCCGGTGGCCGTCGCGCCACAAGCCGCCGTACCGCAAGCCTCGCCAGCCCCAGCCAGGGTTGCAACGGTTACACCGCAGCAGCCACGAGTGACGGCGCCGGTTGTCAATGCGACGCCGCCCGAGCCGGTGGCCGCAGCACCTGCGGTCAAGAAGCCCACCGCCAAGAAGGCCGCGCAACCGCGGGACGATCTGGCAGCGACCGGCGGCGCGGTGGTGCCAGCCGCCGCAGCACCGGCCGCCGCCAAGGCCGGCGGCAGCGGCTATGTCGCCGTGCTCGCCTCGCGAGGCAGCAAGGCTGAGGCTGAAAGAACCAATGCCGAGATGGAGCAGCGCTTCGAAGTCTTGAAAGGCAAGCCGTTCGATGTCCAGGAGGCCAATCTGACGGCTAAAGGCAAGGGCATCGTCTACCGCTCCGTGGTCGGCCCGCCTGGCTCGCTGGCCTTCGCCAACAGTCTGTGCGAGCAGGTCAAGGCGGCCGGGCACACCGATTGCTGGCCAGTTCGCTATTGAGTTCGGCGGCCTTCGCGCAGATTACGGCGGCTTCGGCCGCCGTTGCTGTTTCGCGGCTGAATACCGAGGAGCAGCACTGACCATGCGCGGCGCTTACATAACCGGCCTGGAAGGCCCGCTGCTAACGCATGGCGAGCGCGTACTGCTGGCAGCCACCCGCCCCGTTGGCATCATCCTGTTCGCTCGCAACTGCCTGGCGCCCGATCAGATCAAGCGCCTCGTTGCCGACGTCCGCAACGCCGTCGGCTCGGATGACCTGCTGGTCCTGATCGACCAGGAAGGCGGGCGCGTGCGCCGACTGCGGCCGCCCGAATGGCGCGAGCTGCCTGCCGCTGCCGCCTATGCGGCGCTTTACGAGCGCGATGCCGCCGCGGCGCTGGCTGCTGCCCGGTCGGTGGCGCAGCTGACCGCCTGCGATCTCGGGCAGCTCGGCATCAACGTCAACTGTGCGCCGGTGCTCGACGTGCCGGTGCCTGGCGCCCACGACATCATCGGCGACCGGGCCTACGGCCGGACCTGGCAGCAGATCGCAGCGCTCGGCCGAGCGGTCGGCGAAGGCTACATGGCCGGTGGCGTGGTGCCGGTGATCAAGCATATCCCAGGCCATGGCCGGGCACTTGCAGACAGCCATCTCGAACTGCCAGTGGTGGACGCCTCGCGCACCGAGCTCGAGGCCAGCGATTTCGCGCCCTTCCGGGCGCTGCGTGACATGCCGGCGGCGATGACGGCGCACGTTGTGTTCACCGCCATCGATGCGACAGCGCCGGCGAGCACCTCGGCGGCGGTGACCCAGGAGGTGATCCGGGGCAAGATCGGCTTCGATGGCCTGTTGCTGAGCGACGATCTCGGCATGAAGGCGCTCACTGGACCATTCGTCGATCGCGCGGCCGCCGTGATCCGCGCCGGCAGCGACGTGGCGTTGCACTGCGGTGGCGATCTTGCGGAAATGGAAGCGGTGGCGGCCGGCGTGCCGGCGCTCACCGGGTCCGCGCTGCGCCGGTTCCAGGCCTGCCTCGAGATCACCCGCCGACCACAGCCAATCGACATTGCCGTGGCCGAGCAGGCGCTGGCCGGCGTCATCACCCACGCAGCTGTTAGCTCAGCCGCGGCCAGGGCATGATTGCGGACTGAATCAGTGTAGCATGGCGCTTGGAACAGAAGCGGAACGGACGCAATGATCGAAGACGAGGGCCAGCAGGCGATCGAGGCGTGGACCGCACCGGGTCCCGACGATGCGGCGTCGGCCGCGGAAGCCCTGGTGATCGACATCGAGGGTTTCGAGGGGCCGCTCGATCTGCTGCTGGCGCTGGCCCGCACGCAGAAGGTCGACTTGGCCCGGATTTCGGTGCTGGCGCTGGTCGAGCAGTATCTCGCCTACATTCACGAAGCCCAGCGCATCAAGCTCGAGATTGCCGCCGACTATCTGGTGATGGCGGCCTGGCTGGCGTTCCTGAAATCACGCCTGCTGCTGCCGCGCGAGAAGTCCGAAGACAATACGCTTTCAGGAGAGGAACTGGCGCAACGCCTGGCCTTCCGGCTGATGCGGCTCGACGCCATGCGCAAGGCGGCGGCGCAACTTCTGACCCGCCGCCGGCTCGGCCGCGACGTGTTCGCGCGTGGCGCGCCGGAAGGGGTCAAGACCATTCGCGAGACCGAATACACGGCCCAGATCTACGACCTGCTGCAGGCCTATGCAACCCAGCGCGCCCGCACGATCAAGCGGGTACACGTTGTCAAAACCCGCACGGTGTGGTCGATCAAGGAAGCGCGGCAGCATTTGCAGCGCCTGCTCGGCGGCAGTGCCGGCGAGTGGGTCCAGCTCGATCTGTTTCTCGAAAAGTACATGCCGGCCGGTGCCAGCGGCGGCGAACTCGAGAAGACGGTCGTGGCCAGTTCCTTTGGTGCGTCGCTCGAGATGGCGAAGGAGGGATTGCTGGAGATCAGACAGGATGCGCCGTTCGCGCCGATCTACATGCGCCGGCGCGGCAGCGACGCGCCGTGGGAGAAAGTCGGCTGACGTCGACAATGGCCGGGTCAATACGCGACCCGTTCGGAGCAAGCAACATGACACCACCGAGACTTTCATTCGTGCCGCGTGAGCCAGACAACGATACCGAACCGACCCAGGCGGAGAAGGCGCCCGAAGCGAGGGCGCCGAAGCCCGACATTGCCATGGCCTCGCTCGCCGCAACCGATCGCGCGCAGCAATTGCGCATCCTGGAAGCCTTGCTGTTCGCCGCCTCCGAGCCGCTCGACGAAGCCAAGCTCGCCACCCATTTGCGCGACGGTGCTGCCATCACCGATCTGCTGGCCGAATTGCATGCGACCTATGCCCAGCGCGGCATCAATCTCGTCAAGGTTGCGGGCAAGTGGTGCTTCCGCACGGCCGAAGACCTCGGCTACCTGCTGGAGCGGCACGCCCTCGAAGAGCGCCGCCTGTCGCGTGCGGCGCTCGAGACGCTCGCCATCATCGCCTACCATCAGCCGGTGACCCGCGCCGAGATCGAGGAGATCCGTGGCGTGACGACCTCCAAGGGTACGCTCGACGTGTTGATGGAGACGAGCTGGATCAGGCCACGCGGCCGCAGGCGAGCACCTGGCAAGCCCGTGACGTACGGCACCACCGAGGACTTCCTGATCCATTTCGGTCTTGACAGCATCAAGGACCTGCCGGGCCTTGCCGAACTCAAGGGCGCCGGCCTGCTCGACAACAACCTGCCGCCGGGCTTCAGCGTACCGGAGCCGACCGATGTCGCGGCCTTGATGCCAGACGAGCTGCCGCTCGACGCCGACGAGGAAGAAGTGACAGCCGAGCTGCCGTTCGACGAACCCCTGGTCGATGACGACGAGCAGGACTTGCCGGCTCAGGATGCCGCGGCTAAGCCCGCAGGATCGTCGGAATAGGGAAAAGGCCGTAGCGCGTGGGGAGTTGGTTCCGCAAGAGTGCTAGTGTACCGGCTCCGGCCGCACGTGCCGTCGAACCCTCGGGACGGGCGGCAGCGGCGTTTGCGGCCGAACTCGCTTTCGAAGACGTCGAACGCAGCTACGGCGAAACGAAGGCGCTGGACCGCGTGTCGTTCTCGGTGGCATCGGGCGAGATCGTCTGTCTGCTGGGGCCGTCAGGCTGCGGCAAGACCACGCTGCTGCGGATCGCGTCGGGCATCGAGCGGCCGACCGCCGGCCGGGTGCTGATCAACAGGCTCGAGGTCGCCGGGCCGACCACCTTCGTCACGCCGGAGAAGCGCAACGTCGGCCTGATGTTCCAGGATTTCGCGCTGTTTCCGCATCTGACCATCCTCGACAACGTTGCATTCGGGCTGACCGCGCTGCCGCGCGAGGAGGCGGTGCGTCAGTCGATGGCGATGCTGGCGCGCGTCGGCCTGCAGCACTATGCCGATCAGTATCCGCACATCCTGTCGGGCGGCGAGCAGCAGCGCGTCGCGCTCGCTCGCGCCCTCGTGCCACGGCCCGCCGTGGTACTGATGGACGAGCCGTTCTCGGGCCTCGACGTGCACCTGCGCGACAGCATGCAGGAGCAGACGCTGCAGCTGCTGCGCGAGACCCGGGCGACGGCGGTCATCGTCACCCACAACCGCGAGGAGGCGATGCGCCTCGGTGACCGGGTGGCGGTGATGCGTGCTGGTCGGCTGGTTCAGATCGGCAAGGCGGAGGAGCTCTATCGCACACCGGCCGATCTGTTCGTCGCTCGTCTGTTCTCCGACATCAACGAGATCAGTTACCCAGTGGTCGGCGGCGCCATCCAAACGCCGATCGGCAATCTGCGGGCGCCCGGGCTGGTCGAAGGCGAGAGTGCGATCTTGTGCCTGCGGCAGCGCGCGATCTATCTGCGCCCGGCCGGAACCGGTCTCTACGGCCGGGTGCTGCATGTGCGCTTTCTCGGCGACGTCGCGCACGTGGAGGTCGGCATCCAGGGCTTCGAAGGCATTCTGAAGGTGCGCATGCTGGAGGCGCTGGCGCCGGCGAAGGGCGAGGAAGTTGGCATCGAGATCAATCCGGCCAACGCGCTGGTATTTCCAGCCCAGCCGGTCGAGTGACCCAATCATCGCCACCGAAATATGTGGATATACAATGCAGGCGGTCAACCGCTGGCGGCAGCGGCCAGCCGTTTCGCGCTAGGTAATGCGCAAGGGAGAACCGCCATGAGTTTACTGTTCCGCATCGTCTACGCCGCCCATGCCAACGGCACGCATCACAAGCTGGCGCTGGACGGCCTGCGCAGCATGACGGGCACGCAGGCTGCGGAGTGGACGCGGCTGTTTCTCAAGCACGCCGATCGTTTCATGGTCGGCTCGAAGGCGCCCGACGACACCTTCAAGGATTTCAAGAACCACGTACTGCACGTCGGCGATAGCTACTGGGGCGGCGCACCGGAGGCGACGGTCGAATGGTACGGCCGGACCGTGGCGGCATTGCGCGAGCAGCGGTGGCCGGATGCGGTCTACGCGGCGGGCGTCACCAGCCACTATTATTGCGACCCCATCATGCCGTTCCACACCGGCCAGACCGACGCTGAGAACGCCATCCACCGCGCGACCGAATGGAGTATCAACCGCTCGTACAACGACCTGCGTCGCCTTGGCGAAGCCCGGTCCGCCGCCCTTGAGGTGCCGAAGCGCGACGGCGCCGATTGGCTGAAGGCGATGGTGTGCGATGGCGCCGAAGCCTCGCACCGGTCCTATGAGCGGCTGATCGCGCACTACGACATCCACCGCGGCGTCACCGATCCGCCATCCGGTCTCGACGGCATCGCCCGCGGTTTCGTCGCCGAGCTGCTGATCTACGCCGCGACCGGCTTTGGCCGCATTCTCGACCGCGCGTTCGACGAGGCGCAAGTTGCGCCGCCGCCGGTGTCGCTGACACTCGATACGATCGTGGCGGCGATCAAGATCCCCGCCAAGGCTTTGGCCAAGCGGCTATCGAACGCCGAGGACCGGGCGATCGTCGAAGCGATGTACGACGAGCTCAAGACCACCGGGCGGGTCGAAAAGACGCTGCCCGAGGACGACCGGATGGTCCGCGACCTGCACGCCAAGGAAGTGCTCGCGCCGCAGATTGCGATCAGGGCCGCAGCCCGTGCCACCCGCCTCAAGAGCACGCCGGCCCAGAGTGCGCCGTCAACGGCGGCGCCGAAGGAGGCAGCCGCGGCTGCGGCCGAGATCGCCAAGCGCACGCAGGCGGCTCTCGCAGGCACGATCCCGGTCAAGCCGAACATCACTCCAGCCGCACCACCACGTCCACAACCACAGGCGGCTTCGAACGACGCTGCAGCGGCGAAGCCAGCTTCAACGCCGATGCTCGCGCCGCAGATCAGGGCAACGGCGGCGGTGCTGCCGCCGGTCGCGGCGCAGGCGCCGAGAGCTGAGCCGCAGCCAGTTGCACCCCCAGCCGGGGCGGTCGCGGCGCCGACCAAGCCCGCGGCAATGCCTGCGAGCCCAGCAGCGGTGACGCCACCCAAGCCCGAGGTCGCGCCAGCCGTCGTTGCCGCGGCGCAAGGCCTCGTGTCGCGACTGGCATCGACTGCAACGCCGGCGCCTGCGAAACCCGTAACGGCTGCGAGCACATCGGTTCCCTCGATCGCCGCCACGACCGCCGAACGAGTGCCGCGCGCCTATCTCGCCGCCAGCGACCAGCTCGAGGCCGCGCCTTCGATTGGCCCGAAGATGGCGGAGCGGTTCGCTGGACTCGGCGTCAAGACCGTCGCCGACTTCCTCGCCGCCAACCCACCGGCGCTGGCGGCCAGGCTCGCCGACCGCCGCATCGATGCTGCCATGATCGAGCAGTGGCAGGCGCAGGCGCGGATGGTCATGACCGTCGCCGGGTTGCGGGGCACCAACGCGCAGTTGCTGACCGGCGCCGGGTACAACACCGCCGCTGCCGTCGCCGCCGCCGACCCCGACAAGCTCGCGGCAGCGGTGATCGCCTATGCCGCCGGCGCCGAGGGCCAGCGCCTGCTGCGAGATAGCCCACCGCCCGAGCCCGACAAGATCAAGGGTTGGGTCGCCATGGCCCGAGCCGCCGCCAGGGCCAAGTGATGGCTTTGGCCTACCGGGTTGCCGCTGCCGGCGGGCTGTAGCACTCTCGGTCCGTCTGCGATGCGAATTGGAGCGATCGGGGGAGTGAGGCAACATGCGCGTTAATCAACTGCGGGCCCTGCTTGATGCCGGCAAGCCGACCCTCGGCACTCATCTGCTCTCGACCTGGCCAACGCTGGTCGAGCTGATCGGCCAGACCGGTCAATATGACTACGTCGAGTTCACCGCCGAATACGCGCCTTTCGACCTGCACGATCTCGACAACCTCGGCCGCGCGCTTGAGCTGTCGGCGCTGGGCGGGATGATGAAGGTCGAGCAGTCGGAGTGGATGCACCAGACCATGCGTTCGATCGGCGCTGGTTTCCAGAGCATCCTGTTTGCCGATGTGCGGACCGTCGAGGATGCCAGGGCCTGCGTGCGTGCCGTCCGCGCCGAGGCACCCGGTAGCAATGGCCTGCATGGAGTGGGAATGCGCCGTGACGTCGGCGTGCTGCGCGAGCCCGGCACCCCCGCTTACGTCAAGGCGCTCGATCAGATCGTGATTGCGATCATGGTCGAGAAGCGCCAGTGCGTCGAGGATCTCGACGCCATCCTCGATGTCCAGGGCATCGACATGGTGCAGTTCGGGCCGGCCGACTACGCCATGAGTATCGGGGTCGCCGGAGAGTTCACGCACCCCGACGTGCGCCGGGCGGAGCGCCGGACGATCGAAACCGCCCTGAAGCGCGGCATTCATCCCCGCGTCGAGCTGTTCGATGCGGCGCAGGCGCGGCCCTACATCGAGATGGGCGTCAAGCACTTCTGCATCGGCTGGGATGTCTCGATCCTGCGTGGCTGGTGGCAGGCTCAAGGTGCCGATATGCGCGGGCAACTGACCGGCGGCGGCAACAGATCGGGGCTCAAGAAATCGACGGCGAAGCCGGCGCGGCCTGCCGGCTCCGGCAAGGGCTACCGGCCATAGCCTCCAGCCCCGCTCCGGCGCTCAGCCCTTCTTGGGGCCGTAGAACAGCACCCAAGTCGAGAAGTCGTCGGAGAACTCCTTGAACCGGTGGGTGTCGCCGGCAGCCGCGAACAGCGCGTCGCCGGCGGCGAAGGCGAAGGTCGCGCCGTTGCGCTCGAACACGCCGCGGCCGCAGATCACGAAATACAACTCGTCACGGTCGTGTGGCGTCTGCGGGTCGTGGCCCTTGGGTGCGTAGTGACGCACCTCGATGTCGCTGTTGCTGAGCGCCACACGCGACAGCCCGCTGGCTGAGATCGGCCAGCCGGCCATGTCGCTGGGGGAGAAGCGGGTCGGGGTCGACATGGGTGGTCCTCCTTTGCCGTTGATGTTTCAACCGCTGGCGCCCGGTGCCGGTCCGATGGTTTCGCCGGCTGGCGCGCGGTAGTCGCCGCGCTTGCGCAGCAGCTTGCGCAATAGCAGGAATACGCACAGCGCCGCCCCAAGCCCGCCGCAGAACCAGAACAGCGCATCATAGCCGGTGCGCTCCATCAAGATCGAGGCCGCGAGCGGTCCAAACGCGGCGCCGATGCCCCACAGCAGCAGTAGCGTGCTCGACCAGCCGACGCGCTGGGCGTCGGTGGCAATGTCGTTGGCATGGGCGACGGCGAGCAGATAGAGCGGTGCCGGCGCGCCGCCCCAAAGGGTCGTCAGCACCAGCAGCCAGGCAAACGCGGGCAGATCGGGCAGCAGGTAGATCGCCGACAAGGCGACCGTCGCCAAGGCCGACATCGCCATCATGGTGCGCCGGCCGAAGCGGTCGGAGAGGTAGGAGAAGGGGATTTGGAACAATAGGCCGCCGAGCGGGATCGCAGCCAGCAGCAGGGCTACCTGCTCGATGGTGAGACCACGTGCCAGCGCATAGAGCGGCAACAACGCCGGGCCGGTGGCGCCGATCAGTCCGTGCACCAGTGCCGCCGCTGCCGCCGCCGGCACGGTAAACGGCAGATCGCCGAGGTTGGGGCCTGACTTGCGGCCGATCATCGGCGCTTTGCCGGGGATGGAAAATGCCGGCCACGGCGACAGCAGGTAGGCCACGACAGCTGCGATCAACAATGCTGCCGATGCCGGATCGATCGCGACGAGCGCTACTTGACCCAGCGCGAAGGCGAAGCGGCTCAGCACCATGTAGATGCCGAAGATCCGGCCGCGTGTCGCGGTGGTGGCGGCAGCGCCCAGCCACGCCTCGACCAGCACCAGCAGGCTCGCAACCGCAACGCCCGCGAGTCCGCGCGAGATGGCCCAGGCCGCGGGATCGGCGGTCGCGAGCAGGATCATGGTGGCGGCGGCGTTGGCCAATGCCATAACGACAATCACCCGGTTGATCCCCAGCGCGCCGATCAGCTGAGCCGCGCCGATGCAACCGGCGAGAAAGCCGATCGAGAATGCGGTCGACACCCAGCCCAGGATCGAGGGCGCAAAGCCGCTGTTGGCGAGCTTGATCGGCACGATGGCGCTGACGACGCCGCTGCCGAGCTGGAATACGCCGACGATCACAAGCAGCAGGCTGACGACCCACAACTGCGAGCGATCGGGGACGGCCGTGCCCAGCGCCGGTGCGGCCGTGCCGGCCGCTGGCGGGTTGCTTTTCACCTCAGCACTCCTTGTGCAGCGATGCGACTATGGCAGCCAAGCGAGTGAGCGCCAACCGCCGTGCCTCGACAGGCAACAGTTTTCTCGTGCACACTCGAGGCGCTGGGCTGCAAGCCGACGGTCGCGGGAGGGCTGTGATGGCCGAAATCTTCAAGGACATGCGCAAGAAGGAATACCTCAACGCGGAAGGCGCGGACAAACCGCTGAAGAGCCCGATCCCGCTCGCGACCCTGAAGAAGGCTCGCGGCTATCGCAAGCAGCGCTTGGTGGATCAAGTGGTACGGCACGACTGCGCCGCGATCCTGCTCTACGATCCGCTCAACATCCGCTATGCGCTCGACGTCTCGAACATGCAGCTGTGGATGACGCACAATCCGTCTCACTACGCCCTGGTATGTGCCGACGGCCACGGCATCGCCTTCGAATACGGCAAATCGGAGCATCTGGCGTTGGGGCTAGAGACCGTCGACGAGGTGCGCACGGCGAAGTCGTGGTTCTATTTCTCCGCCGGCAACAGGCTGGCCGAGCGCGTCGAGAGCGTGGGCCGACGAGATCGCCGATATCGTCCGCCAGCGCGGCGGCGGAAAGAACATGCGGCTCGCCGTCGACAAGCTCGAACCGCTCGGCGTCGACGCGCTGCGCAAGCGCGGCATCACTCTGGTCGAGGGGCAGGAGCTCACCGAGCACGCCCGCGCGATCAAGTCGGCGGAAGAGCTCGAACTGATGCGCTGGACCATCCGCGTGTGCGAGGCCGGCATGGCGCGCATGTACGAGCACTCGATCGCCGGCAAGACGGAGAACGAGATCTGGGCCGAGCTGCACTTCGAGAACATCCGCTCGGGCGGCGAATGGATCGAGACGCGGCTGTTGGCATGCGGCCCACGCACCAATCCGTGGTTCCAGGAGTGCTCGGACTACGTCTGCAGACAAGGTGAGATGCTGTCGTTCGACACCGACCTGATCGGCCCCTACGGCTATTGCGCCGACCTGTCGCGCTCGTGGACCATTGGCCACACGCGCATGACTCCAAAACAGCGCGAGCTCTACCAGGTGGCGCGCGCCCAGATCGATCACAACATGTCGATCCTGCGCGCCGGCATCACCACCACCGAATTCAACGAACGCAGCTGGCGGATCCCGCCCAAGTACCAGGCGCGGCGCTATTCGGTGGCCATGCACGGCGTCGGCCTGTGCGACGAGTGGCCGTCGGTGCCGACGCACGTCGACTTCGCCAAGGGTTACGACGCGCTGCTGGAGGAAAACATGGTGATGTGCGTCGAAAGCCTGATCGGCGAGGAAACCGGCACCGAATGCATCAAGCTCGAAACGCAGGTGGTGCTGACAAAGCACGGGCTGCGTGCGGTTGGATAGTTTTCCGTGGGAGGAGGGGTGAGGGGGATTTGAGGCGGGTACGCTTTCGAGTCCGGCGTAGACGAGGTTCACCGCGCAAGCCTAGACGATGCGAGGTTTAGTCGCTGGCCTCCTTTGGAACTTGGTTAGATCAATCTGTTTCGGACCGGCCAATTTGCCGCAAACGCGATCCACCCATCACGATGGCTGCCTGTACACCAATATGCCGATCTGATCACTTAGCGTGATATTGTCCCGAACCCCTTTGACCATGGTTCCCGCCCGTGTCGCTCCCCGAAATTCTTGGTGCAGCCAAAAGCCTTTCTGGCATTCATGCCTGGGTCGCCAAGGAGCCGAACCAACTTTCCCTCGTTTCGGCCCTAGAGGTTGACGGCGTGACCATGGCCTCCGTGCAATTGCGAATGCGAGCAATTCTCGACGAGCCGGACAGGGCAGTTATGATCCAGTTGGAGTACAATCCGCCCAAAGGACACAATCAACGCCTACTACGCATCGAATGGCGTCCGATATCGCACCACACAAACACAAACAAAGCTCCAGAACCCTACCGCCTAATGATAATTCGGACCTCACACATCCACCGCTTCGAACATAATTACTACGAAGCTGGCGACCGCATGGTGAGAGGCAATCTTCCTCATGCAGTGCCACTGGAACCCGATCCGCCAACTTTCAGCGAACTCCTTGAATTGGCTGCAAAAGAGCTTAAGATTTCGGATCTTCACCGAGTAGCAACGCCTCCATGGCAAGCTCGTATGGTATAATTAATGGTAGCCCAGTCGTTGACCGCAGCGCCACATAGACGGCTCTTGGAGAGCGTCGCGAGCCAGCTCGTTGCAATCGAGCATCGGCCCGACGGCGCGTTCATCACGACTCCACTCATGTTCCCGAGTGGCTCGATGGCCGTTGTGCGCGTGGATGTCCTCGGCCACGACCGTCACTTCGTCACCGATATGGGCACCGGCTACCTCGAAGCTGAGATGATGGGTACGTCGCTCATCTATGAGCGGAATGCCAAGCCTATCGCTGAGCACGTTGACGTGCAATTTGACCATCATGCATTCTCGCTCGTCGATGTCTCTCGCGATCAATTGCCGGCCGCGATTATCACAATTGCCAATGCCTCTCAGCAGGCCGTTGCAGTGGCTGCCTACAAGCTGTCCGAGAAGAAGATCGCCGAAGATACGGAATTCTTGTACGCGCGCCTAGTCAAGGTCTTCACCCCACTTCAGGTGAGCAGGGACGTTCCCATTGTGGGAGCTTCGAATACATCTTGGCATGTTGCCAACATTGTCCGGTACGAGCGCAAGCTCACCGTCTTTGAGCCTGTGAGCAAGCATCCTAACTCAATCACAACGGCGACGACAAAATTCCACGACCTTGCTCGTCTGGAAGATCCGCCGAACCGGGTGGCCGTCGTCGAGAATAAGGAGCGGCTCGGGACGTACCTCGGTGTGCTCGCGCAGGCCGCAAGTGTAGTGACGCGCGATGTCCCGGATAGCACTCTAATGCGCTTGGCCGCATAGCCAGTAAGCTTCGCACCTCTGCTAGGGGTTACAAACCACCCCATTAGCATCTCCACATCCGGGCCCAACACTCTCAGCTCGCCCCATGCCAGCCGAAAAGACGACTATCCGACATCCCCACCCAACTCCAGATGACACTCGATGCGGTGCTCGCCGAACTGGCGCACCGGCGGCGGTTCGCGCTCGCACAGCTTGTCGATCTTCTTCGGGCAGCGGCTGGCGAAGACGCAGCCGGCAAGGCGCTCGGTCGGGCTCGGCATCTGGCCGGAGAGCACCACCGCCGGCGCGCGGGCGTCGGGATCGGGTTTGGGCGCCGCTTCGAGCAAGGCTTCGGTGTAGGGGTGGAACGGCGGCCTGAAGACCTGGGCCGCCGGGCCGTACTCGACGACGCGGCCGAGATACATCACCGCCACCCAATCGGCCATGTGCCGCACCAGGCCGAGGTCGTGGCTGATCAGGATCAGGGCGAGATCACCATCGTCGAGTAGCTCGCCCAGCAGATTGACGATCGCCGCCTGCACCGAGACGTCGAGCGCGGACACCGGCTCGTCGGCGATGATGAGATCCGGTTCGCCGGCGAGCGCGCGCGCCACCGCCACCCGCTGCCGCTGGCCGCCCGACAGCTGGTGCGGCTTGCGCCGCAGCAGATCGAGCGGCAGCCGCACCCGCTCCATCAGGCGGGCGACCTCCGCCTGCGCCTCGGCGCGCGACATGCCGCGTTGCTTGCGCAGCGGTCGCATCAGCGCGAATTCGATCGAGTGGCTCGGGTTCAAGGTCGCGTCGGGGTTCTGGAATACCATCTGCACGCGCCGCCGGGTGTCGGCGGAACGATCGTCGACGCCAAGCGTACCGATTTCGATCCTGCTCGGTTGCGCAGCGCCCAGCCGTCCCGCGCCCGGCGGCCGGCTCCCCGGAGGGGAGTTGCCGGGCGCCAACAAAAACGCGCTGCCGGCGCTCGCCGTGATCAAGCCGCTCACGACCTTGGCCAGCGTCGACTTGCCCGAGCCGCTCTCGCCGACGATGGCGAGCGTTTCGCCGGCGCGGGCCGCCATGCTGGCATCGCTCAGCGCGTAGATCGAGCGCGCCGGACCCGAAGCCGAAACGGCCGGCAAGATCGTAGCGCTTCGACAGCTTGTCGAGTTCGAGCAGCACGCGGCCGCGGTGAGGGGTGGCAGCAGTTGCAGCACGAGGAACAGGGGCTAACGCGGCGGCAGCGACGAACGCCAGTCGGCTGCAGCGGGCCAGATGGGCACGACCGGTCGCGACCGGCGACAGCGCGATCGCCTTTGACTCGCACAACGCCGGATCGGCAAAGCCGCAGCGCGGCGCAAAGGCGCAGCCGGCGCGGGCGCGGTCGGCGGCGGTCAATGTACCCTCGATCGGCGACAGCCGCGAATGCGCCGCGGTGCCCGGCTCGGCGTGCTTCGGCAGCGCCGCCAGCAGGCCACGGGTATAGGGGTGGGCCGGTGCCTTGAACACGTCGCGGATGCTGCCGGCCTCGACCAGCCGTCCGGCATAGAGCACGCCGATGCGGTCGCACAGCCGCGCTACGGTGCCGAGGTTGTGGCTGATGAACAGGATCGCGGTGCCGAACTTGCTGCGCAGCTCGCGCACCAGCTCGAGGATGGCGGCCTCGATGGTGACGTCGAGGCCGGTGGTCGGCTCGTCCATGATCAGCAGCGCCGGCTCGGCCATCAGCGCCATGGCGATGACGACGCGCTGCTGCTGGCCGCCGGACAACTGGTGCGGATAGCGCTCCATCATTGCCGCCGCGTCGGCCAACCGCACCTCGCCGAGCATGGCAATCGCCCGCGCCCGCGCCTTTGCGGCGTCGGTCTCGCCGTGCAGCATCGGCACCTCGATCAACTGCCGGCCGATGGTCATCACCGGATTGAGGCTCGACATCGGGTCCTGGTAGACCATGGCGAGACGGTTGCCGCGCAGACTGCGCAGCTGTTCTGCGTTCATCGCCGCGATGTCGCGGCCCTCGAACAGGATGCGCCCGCCGGTGATGCCGAGCCCGCGCCCCAGGTACTGCATGACGGCGAGTGCGACCGTCGACTTGCCGCAGCCGGATTCACCGACGAGGCCGTACGCCTCGCCCGGTGCGATCGTCAGGCTCACGTCCTGGATGATGCGGCTCGCCCCCTGCCGTCCCTGGGCCTCGATCGACAGGCCGTCGATGGTCAGCATTGCAGCCGCAGAGTTTCCGGGCGCACCATCAGCCATGGGCGGCCTCGTCGATGGCCGTAGGTTGGGTCAAGCCCTCTTGCGCGACCCAACATCCACGAAAGGTGCCAGCCATGTTGGGTCGCGCGAAAAGCTTGACCCAACCTACGAGGATTGCAAATGCCACGCCTGTCTCACCCTCACGCATCCTGGCTGGCCTCCTTGAGGCCCGTCGCCAGGAAATTGAACCCGATCACCAGCGTCGAGATCGCAAAGCACGGGATCAGCGTCATGTGCGGATAGACGAACAGCATGCCGTAGGTTTCCTTCACCATGCCGCCCCAGTCGGGATCGGGCGGCGGCAGGCCGACGCCAAGGAAGCCCAAGACGCCGATGGCGATCGTGGTGTAGCCAAGCCGCAGGAAGAAATCGACGATCAGCGGCCCGCGCACGTTGGGCAGGATCTCGACCAGCATGATGTAGAGCGCGCTCTCGCCGCGCATGCGGGCCGCCGCTACGTAGTCGCGGTTCTTCACGTCGAGCGTCACGGCGCGCACGATGCGGGCGATGATCGGTGCCGAGGTCAGTCCGATCACGGCGATGATGTTGAAGGCCGAGGCGCCGAACTTGGCGATGATGATCAGGTAGAGGATGATTTTCGGAAACGCCAGCAGGGTGTCGCCGACGCGCATGATCAAGGCATCGATCCATCCGCCGCGATAGCCGGCGAGCAGGCCCAGGAACGAGCCGAGGATGGCCGCGCACAGCACCGCGGTCGGAGCGACGGTCAGCACCGTGCGGGCACCGTAGACGATCCGGGCCCACATGTCGCGGCCGAGGTTGTCGACGCCGAGCCAATGCTCCCGCGATGGATAGGGGGCAGCAATCAGCATCGGATCGATCTTGTTCGGCGGATGGAAAGTGATCCACGGCGCGAGTAGCGCGCACAGCGTCCAGAACAGGATGATCGAGGCGCCGAACGTGGCCGCCGGCGAGGCCGTCACCGAGCGGGCGAGCAGCGACAGCCAGCTGCCGTGCTGCAGCAGCACGGCGGTGTCGCGTTCAGTATCGATGCGCGGCAGGACGTCGGTCATACCCTGATCCTCGGGTCGAGCGCCATGTAGCCAAGATCACCGAACAATTGTGTCAGCATCGTCACCGATACGGCGACCAGCGTACCGGCCTCGATGATGGCGATGTCCTTGGCCAGTGCGGCTTCGAGCATCATCCGCCCGAAACCCGGGTAGGCGAACACGGTCTCGACCACGACGAGGCCCGACACCAGGTAGTTGAGCTGCAGCAGGATGACGGTGAATGGCGCGATCAGTGCATTGCGCATGGCATGACCGCCGACCACTTGGCGGAAACTCATGCCCTTCAAGGTGGCGGTGCGGATGTAGGGCTGGCGCATGACCTCGACCATCGAGGAACGGATCATCGAGATCAGGTAGCCGGCGTCGTAGAGCGTCACCACCAGCACCGGCATGATGAACTGCGTCCACACCGGCCAGCCGCTGTCGGCGCGTAACGGCGAGGTGCCGGGCAGCCAGCCCAGTCCGACCACGAAGATGGCGATCAGGAACACGCCCATCGCAAATTCCGGGATCGAGGCGGTGATCGAGGAGAACACCGAGACTGAACGGTCGAGGAAGCTCTTCTCGCGCATGCCGGCGAGTACGCCGAACAGGATCGACAGCGGCACGATGATGGCGAAGCAGATGGCGGCGAGCAGCAGCGTATTGCCGAGCCGGTCCCACAGAATGCTGGCAACCGGCGCGCGATAAACCAGTGATTGGCCGAGATCGCCGCTGAGCGCCCGGCCCATGTATTCGCCGTAACGGACCAGGGCCGGCCGGTCGAGCCCCATCTCGCGGGTGACCTTTTCGACCTGGTCCTGGCTGGCGTAGGGACCGAGCAGCTTCGAGACCACGTCGCCCGGCGTCCACTCATTGAGCATGAATACCAGCAGCGACACCGCCAGCAGCGTCAGGCTCATGTTGATCAGCTGTTTGGCGGCGAAACGGAGCATGGGTGGCAGCGGTCTCCTTCGATGCACAGAAAGCCTAACCGCCGACAGCCGCCGCCGCAATCAAGAACGGACGCCGCAAGTGCCTGCCGGGGGCGGACTGCGGCAATTGAAAACCGGCCCTCGTTATATTATACATTGCGTACAACTTGGAGCGGCCCGCCATGCGCCTCGAAATCAAGAAGATCGGCAATTCCACGGGCCTGATCCTGCCCAAGGAGCTGCTCGCACGGCTACGCCTCGAACAGGGCGACAGCGTGCTGGTGACGGAGGGGCCTGACGGCTCGTTCACCGTATCGCGCCACGACCCGACGTTCGAGAAGGGCCTCGAAATCGCGCGTGCGGGCATGAAGAAATATCGCAAGGCGCTAACGGCGCTGGCGAAATGACGGAGCCTGTCTGGCTGACTGCCGATTTGGTCACGGCGATCCAATCGGAGCAACTGGCCATCTTCGGGGAGCAGCAGGCGTCAGGGACGCGAGTATGCTGGCCTCGGCTTTGGATCGGCCTCGCAATAAGTACGCTTATGGCGAAGTCGCGCTGCCCGCCCTGGCAGCCGCCTATGGTTTCGGCATTGCCCGCAATCATCCGTTCGTCGACGGCAACAAGCGCACCGCACTGCTGGCGATCTATACGTTTCTCGGTTTGAACAGCGTCGAGTTCGACGCTGACGAAGCCGAAGCAGCCGCCGTGATCGAGGCGTTGGCCGCCGGCAAGCTCAGCGAGGCCGAGTTGGCGGCATGGATCGGTGGGTACGTTTAGCGTGACCTTCAACCTATGCGCACAGTTGCGGAGAACAGCATGTGCTCACAGATTTTCGAAGCACTGCTGGCGTGGTAGAGACGTGCAATGGACCGACAAGATATCCTCGATGAGATCGAGCGGACGGCTGCAGAGAACGGTGGCACGCCGCTGGGCCGGTCGCGCTTCGAGTCTGTGACGGGCATTAAAATGCACGAGTGGATGAAGTATTGGGCTCGTTTCGGTGATGCCCAGCGGGAAGCGGGCTTCGTTGCCAACTCCCTCCAGGGGGCCTTTGATGAGCGCGATATTGTACGCCGCCTTGTCGAGCTTGCGCGAGAATTGGGACGGTTTCCAACTCATGGCGACCTACGCGTCAAGCGGGCCTACGACGGATCCTTTCCGAGCAAAGGAGTCTGGGCCAAGTATCGGAAAGACGAGTTGATACGGAAAGCAATGGACTTCTGCTCTGCTAATCCAGGCAACGAAGACGTTGCCTCATTGTGCCAATCCTCAGTGCCAAGCAGCCATCCGCTTGAGCCCGAGAAACCCGACACAACCTGGGACGGTTTCGTCTATCTCCTGAAGTCAGGCCGCTTCTACAAGATCGGCAAGTCCAATTCTGTTGGCAGGCGCGAGCGCGAGCTTGCTATTCAACTGCCGGAGCAGGCCAAGACGGTCCACTACATCAAGACCGACGATCCCGAGGGCATCGAAGCCTATTGGCACAGGCGCTTCGAGACGAAGCGCAAGAACGGCGAATGGTTCGACCTGTCCGCCCAGGACGTGTCGGCGTTCCGGCGGCGGCGCAAATTCATGTGATAAGTCGCTATGACTATGATATTCCGTCCTAAAATCAGAGACTTGCGCATTTATTCATCAGTCGATCATTGTCCGCGCCACTTGGGATGACGAGGCTCACGTCTGGGTCGCCACCAGCGAAGATGTCCCGGGCCTGGTTGCCGAGGCAGAGACCATGGAGGTCTTGCGCGACAAGGTTCTCGTCATGGTGTCAGAGCTATTGCTTCTGAACGGCGGTGCGTTCGAGCTTGCCGAGATCCCGATCCACATTTTGGCCGAGCAGACGACACGTATTGCCAATCCGGCCATGGGTGTTTGATGGCCGGTTTCGAGCGCGACGTGCGGCGTATTCTCGCCGAGTATGGCTGTGTTCGTTCGGCACGGCAAAGGCGATCACGATATCTGGTATAGCCCGATCACCCGGCGCCATGTCACAGTCGACAGCAAAATCCTGTCGCGTCACACCGCCAACGGCATCATGAAACAAGCAGGCATCGAATATCGGTTCTGAACAGGCTGCTGCGGGCCACGTCCCTCACACATCCACATCGACCCACACCGCCGCGTGATCGGACGCCGCGTGGTGGCTGGTCTGCATCTCGGGATAGACCTCCCACAGCGGCTTCTTGTTGCGGCCCCACACGCCGCGACGCCAATAGCCGCCCTGCTGCACCCGCGCGTAGAGTGCCGGCGACAGCAGGATGTAGTCGATCTTGTCGCGCTCGGTGCCGTTCTGGAACGTTCCCGGGATGGCCGTCGGCCATGAACGAAGGGTGCTCGGAGATATCCTTGAGGTCCGACGATCTGATCAGCGGCGACAGCGGCTCGCTGTCGGGCGTGTCGTTCAAGTCGCCGACCACGCAGATGTACTTGGCGCCCTCGCTCTTCAGCCGCTCGTAGATGCGACGGACCTCCTCGGCCTGGCGCCAGCGGCGCGCGTCCGAACTGTCCTTCGAGCCATAGCCCTTGCTCTTGAAGTGGTTGACCAGCACCCACACCACCGCGCCCGAAGGCGTCCATATCGAGTACTCGGGACAGTCGCGGCTGAAGATGCGCCCGCCGCGGTCGTCGACATCGTCGACGTGGCTCCTGATCCAGCCGACCTGATAGCCGTTGCGCGCCATGATGCCGACGTCGATGCCGCGATCGTCGTTGCCGTCGATCAGCATCACCTGGTCGAAGCCGGTGGCGCCGACCGAGGGCATCAGCACGTTGGAGAACTGCAGCAGCGCCTTGCGGTCTTCGGCTTCGACGATGGCAATGACGTCCGGCGTCACGTCGCGGACGACCTGCGCCGAATTGCGCGTCGCCACCTCGTTGATGAGCTCGGTCTTGAGCTCGAGCCAGCCGACCCAGTCGGCGCGGCCGTTGGCCTTGATCCGGGTGCCACCCAGCATGGTGTAGGTGACGAACTGGCCTCGACCCTCGCGCAGGATCACGTATTTGCTGTCATTCTTCTTGTCGATGCCCAGCGCCTTCAGGATCACGAGCATGCGCGCCTTGATCGCGTCGGTGTAGACCGGCTCCTCGAACAGGTTGTTGAGTTCGGCGTACATCTCGAGGATGTGGCGGCCTTCGGTCCAGCTGTCGAGGTTCAAAGCGCGGGCGCGCGTGAACAGGTTCTCGACGTTGTAGCTCGCCAGGCGCATCTGCCTTCACTCCCCGAAGCGGACTGGAACCGAATCGGGCAGACACTAGCGAGCGCGAGCGACGGTGCCTGTCGCCGGTCGGTGCTCGTGCACAGCAAACTTGACTTATTCAAGTGCCTCAAGACGTTGCCGTGCCTTGGTCACACCGTGCGAGAGCGCGCGCTGGTAGAGCAGGCGGGCGCGATCGACGTCGGCGTGAGCGCCTCGTATGCTCCAGGCGGCGAGCATGTTGGGATCGAACGTCTCGGCCAGCGCCAGTAGCGCGAGCGGATTGGCGTCGGGATCGGCGGCCTGAATGCGATCGCGGGCGCCGCCGATGTCGCCTTGATTGATCAGCGCCAAGGCATCGGCCAGATGATCGGGCGGCGGCACTGCCGGTGCCACCGGCGCCGGTCGCTGTGCTGCTACCGGTGCTGGTGCTGGTGGCGGAACTGCGACCGCGGTTTTCGTCTCAGGGACTGGGGCGACCGGCTTCGATGCCGGCTCCTCGATCACCGCTGCCGACGGCACCGAAATCGTCTCGGTCGCCCGCTTGGTGGTACGAATACCGACCTCGCCGGTGATCACCGTCGCCGGCACCGCCGCTTGGAAGAGCGCAGTCGCCGAGGTATCCGCCTTGACGGTCGCCGGCTCGGGCAGCCGGTTGCTCATGACGACGCCGATCGGCACCAGCAGGATCAGGCCGAGCCCGAATCCGACCAGGGCCGCCCGACCCTCGCGGCGGCGATGCGTGATCGGCTGCATCGGCACCACCGCGCCGAAACGATTGCCTTGCACCAGCATTGGCAAATCGAGATCTTCGTCGCCGTCGTCATAGTCGGTCGGCTCTGGCGGCTGCGGTAGCGCGAGCGCGTTCGCCAACCGTTCGATCAACGGATCGGTACGGGCATCGGCTTCGCGGCGCTGCGCCGCGCTCAAGGCTTCGGCCAGCGTCTGGGTTGCGTTCATTTGCGCCATGCAAGCCCCCATTCATCGGCCCGCGCGAGCAGGCAAAGTGGAGTACCACGCAAATCTAGTTCAAACGTCCGTTCGACGAAGGTTTCGCCGGCCATCGACTTGCCGGTCTTGCCGACAAGGGACACATGGTGCGGACGCTGATACCAAACCGCAGGTAACTTCACAAATACCGGTGCAACCGCAACTTGTGCGGCCAGCCGCCAGTTTCACCGCCGCCGCCCCGCTCGACCGGTGAAGGTTCTTAACTACACGTTCGTATGCGGCGACATGATGGCATAATTATACCATATGCCGCCGCAAACGTCGCATGGAACAGTAAATGGAGATTGCCTGATGCTGACGTTGATCCTCGGCCTCGCGCTGTTCATCGGGGTGCACCTCGTGCCCACCAACGTCGGCTTTCGTGACGGCCTGCGCCTGCGCTTCGGCGAGACCGCCTACAAGGTCGGCTTCAGCATCGTTTCGCTGATCGCCCTCGTGCTCATCGTGTATGGCTACGGCCGCCTGCAGGGCATGCCGTCCAAGAACCCCGTGCTCTGGTATCCGCCGCTGTGGACCAAGCATCTGCTGTGGTTGCTGATGTGGCCGGCGCTGGTGCTGCTAATAGCCGCCAACATCCCGTCACGGATACGCGACATCGCCGGTCATCCGATGCTGCTCGCCACCAAGATCTGGGCTGGCGGCCATCTCATCGCCAACGGCACACTTGGCGCCATGGTCTTGTTCGGATCGTTCCTGGCCTGGGCGGTCTATGACTTCATCTCGGTCAAACGTCGTGGCGCCAAAGGGCCGCTGGGTGAGCGCCGCGGCACGCTCAAAGGCGATGTCGCCGCGATCGCCATCGGCACCGCGGCCTATATCTTCATGTTGTTGTGGGGACACGCCTGGCTGATCGGCGTGCCGGTGTTCAGGCTCTCGTTTGCGCCGTAGGTTGGGTTAGCGCCCTTTTGGGCGCGTAACCCAACATCCCGCGGGTGCTGTCAAGTCGTTGGGTTACGGACGCAAGGGGCGTCCTAACCCAACCTACGTTCACGCCCGCTTCTTGCGCCTCACCGCACCTCGGCCAACAGCGACAACTGCCGCGACGACGTGCCGCCGTTCTGGTCGGTGAGGTCGGTTGGATAGTCGCCGGTGAAGCAATGGTCGGTGAACTGTGGGCTCTTGCCATCGCGGCCGTCGAGCCCCATCGCCCGATAGAGACCGTCGACGGTCAAGAAGGCCAGGCTGTCGGCGCCCATGAACTGGCGCATCTCTTCGACCGTCATGCGGGCGGCGAGCAGTTCGGATTTGCTCGGCGTGTCGATACCGTAGAAATCGCCGAACTTGATCTCCGGGCAGGCGATGCGCATGTGCACTGCCTTGGCACCGGCGTCGCGCATCATGGTGACGATCTTCTTTGAGGTGGTGCCGCGCACCACGCTGTCGTCGATCAGGACGATGCTGCGGCCCTTGACCACGGCGAGATTGGCCGAGTGCTTCATCTTGACGCCGAAATCGCGGATGCGCTGGGTCGGCTCGATGAAGGTGCGGCCGACATAGTGATTGCGGATGATGCCGAGCTCGAACGGGATGCCGGAGGCCTGGCCGAAACCGATCGCAGCCGGCACGCCCGAATCGGGCACCGGCACCACGACATCGGCCTCGATACCGGCTTCGGCAGCAAGCTGGGCACCCATCTGCTTGCGTACGTCGTAGACGCTGCGACCGCCGACGATGCTGTCCGGCCTGGCGAAGTAGATGTATTCGAAGATGCAGGGCCGCGCCGGCCGCTTCGGGAACGGCCGGTGGCTCTCGAGGCCGTCGGCGGTGATCACCACGACCTCGCCATTATCGACCTCGCGGAAGAATGTGGCGCCGACGATATCGAGGGCGCAGCTCTCGGAGGCCAGCACGAACTTGCCGCCAACCTTGCCGATCACCAGCGGCCGGATGCCGATCGGATCGCGCACCCCGATCAGCATGTTGTCGGTGGCGCAGACCAGGGCATAGGCGCCTTCGATCTGGCGCAGCGCTTCGATCAGGCGCTCGACGACGCGGCGTTTGCGTGACCGCGCCATCAGGTGGAGGATGACCTCGGTGTCGGAGGTCGACTGGCAGATGGCGCCGTTCTGGACGAGTTCGCGGCGCAGCGTCAGCGCGTTGGTCAGGTTGCCGTTATGCGCGACCGCGAAAAAACCGGTATCGAGATCGGCGAACAGCGGCTGGACGTTGCGCAAAATTGTGTCACCCGTGGTCGAATAGCGGACGTGGCCGATCGCCATGTCGCCCTGCAGCCGGTCGATGATATCGGGCTTGTTGAAGTTGTCGCCGACTAGTCCCAACCGGCGCTCGCTGTGGAAGCGTCGGCCATCGTAGGTGACGATGCCGGCCGCTTCCTGGCCGCGATGCTGCAGTGCATGCAGGCCCAATGCCGTGAGCTTGGCGGCGTCAGGGTGTCCCAGGATGCCGAAAATACCACATTCCTCGCGCAGCCGATCATCGCCGTAACGGTCCGATTCTGGACCGCCACCTTGATCCCCGGCGCCAGCGTCCCGACCAGCTTGAAGCGGCATGCGAGCCTCCACAGCACGGGCGGCATTCAAGACTGCCAGCCCCCACGAGCATAACACGAACCAGCGAGTCGCAGACAGTCACAGGCGCGATCCCGCATCCGCGCGTGACAGATATATGAAATCACCTGCCTTGCGCTAGTGTTCCTGCCGAATGGTTCACCGGAAACTGTCAGGCGTGCCACGCGCGGCTGCGGCTACTCGGCGGTGGCCTTGCTGGTGACCTTCTCCACCACTGCCAGCAGCGGCGGCTTCAGCGCCTTGCTGGCGCTCTCCAGCATACCACGCGACAGCGACCGGCCGACCCACTCCGGCGGCTCGGACTTCTCCGGCGTGAAATGCTGATAAAACATGTAGGGGATCAGGATGATCAGGAAGGCGCGAGCAACGCCGTAGAAGAAGCCCAGCGTGCGGTCGATCACGCCGACCCGGCTGTCCAGAATCGTGTCGGAGATGCGGGCGGTGACGAGATGCACAACGATCAGGACGATCAGCCCGATCAGCGCGGCAATGCCGATTTGCGCGATCTTCGGCGACGGCAGATTGAGCTGCTGCGTCACTTCGCCCGCCAGGCGCTGCTGGTAGAGATAGAAATAGCCGCCGGCAGCGCCGCCGACAATCCACGAGATGATCGACAGCAGTTCGCGGCCAAGGCCGCGATACATGGCGAGGAGGCCGGAGATTGCGGCCAGCGCGAGCAGTGCAACGTCGATGTAGGACAACGGCCCGATCATGCGTCGAAGGTCCTGTAGTAGGCGGCGAAAGAGTTAACGTTTGCGTTCACTCGCATGGGGTCAACGCCTCTGCAAGCACCTTGAGGTGGGAAATACGGGATAGCTCGAGTTTGAGGGCTTTGCGGTCAAGTTCGCCGGCCTCCGGTACAATGGCGCGCCGGAAGCCGAGCTTCTGGGCTTCCCTGAGGCGCGTCGTCATGTGCGCCGCCGGCCGAACCGCGCCGGACAGGCTGATCTCGCCGCAGTAAACCTCATCCATAGGCAAAGACACACCGGAAAATGACGACAGAAGTGCGGCGGCGGCGGCGAGGTCGGCGGCGGGCTCGGTAATGCGCAGACCGCCTGCGACATTGAGAAATACGTCGTGCTCGGCAAAATTGACGCCGCATCTGGCCGACAGCACGGCCAGGATCATCGACAGCCGATTGGGGTCCCAGCCGACGGCGGCGCGGCGGGGTGATCCGAGCTTCGAAGGCGCCACCAGCGCCTGGATCTCGACCAGCAGCGGCCGGGTGCCCTCGATGCCGGCAAATACGGCGGCGCCAGGTGCCGTCGCATCGCGGTCGCCGAGGAACAGCTCGGACGGATTGGCGACCTCGGCGAGGCCGTGCCCGACCATCTCGAACACGCCGATCTCGTCGCTGGCGCCGAACCGGTTCTTGACCGCGCGCAGGATGCGGTAGGGGTGGCCGCTGTCGCCTTCGAAATACAACACCGTGTCGACCATGTGCTCGACTACCTTGGGGCCGGCGATCTGGCCGTCCTTGGTGACGTGGCCGACGAGCAGGAGGGCGCTGCCCGACTGTTTGGCGAAGCGGATCAGCGACTGCGTCGCCGCCCGCACCTGGCTGACGGTGCCGGGCGCCGCATCGAGCGCATCGGCCCACAGCGTCTGGATCGAAGTCGATCACCACCAGGTCGGGCCGGCGGCCGTCCTCGAGCGTCGCGATGATGTTCGACAGGTTGGTCTCGGCGGCGAGCTTGACCGGGCTCTTGGAGAGGCCGAGGCGCTCGGCGCGAAGGCGCACCTGGGCGGCGGCCTCTTCGCCGGAGAAATAGACGGCGCTGCGGCCGGCGTTGGCGATCGAAGCAGCGAGCTGCAGCAGCAGCGTCGATTTGCCGATGCCGGGCTCGCCGCCGATCAGGATCGCCGATCCCGGCACGATGCCGCCGCCGGTGACGCGATCGAGTTCGGCGATGCCGGTCGGCAGTCGCGGCGCCTCCTCGGAGCGCACGTCGAGACTTTCCAGGATCACGGCGCGGCCCTTGACCGCCCGCGTCATGCCGGAGCCGGGGACGGCGGCGACATTGGCTTCCTCGACGATCGAATTCCACTCGCCGCAGGCGACGCACTTGCCGGCCCAGCGGTTGGAGACCGCACCGCAGTTCTGACAGACGAATGAACTCTTGGCGGCCTTGGCCATGTCAGGTGCCCGCGGCGGGCGTCGCCTGCCCCACGTAGATCCGGTGCACCCGCTTCGACAGGCGGGCCAGCAACTCGTAGCCGATGGTGCCGGCGCGGTCGGTGAGGTCGTCGAGCGTGACGCGGCCGCCCATCACCTCGACCCAGTTGCCGCGCACGGCCAGCGCCTGGGGCACGTCGGTGACGTCGACGGTGATCAAGTCCATCGAGACGCGCCCGACCACCGGCACCGGGTGCGGGCCGATATAGCCGACGGGTCCAGGATGTCCCGACGGTCCGCTCAATGCGCGCAGGAAACCGTCGGCATAGCCGCAGGCGATGGTTGCCATGCGCGAGGCCCGCGTCACCTTGAAGGTTGCGCCGTAGCCGACCACTTCGCCGGGCAGGCAGTCGCGCAACTGCAAGATACGCGCCGACAGGCTGACGACCGGCCGCATCGGGTTTTCGGCACCTTCGAAGGCGCGGCCGCCGTAGACGGCGATGCCGGGCCGGACGAGATCGTAGTGGAATTTTGGCCCTAAGAACGTGCCGGCGGAATTGGCCAGGCTGGCAGGCGCGACCGGGAGCCTCGCCCGCAGTTGATCGAACAGGGTGCGCTGGGCGTCGCTCATCGGGTTCGTTGGCTCGTCAGCGCAGGCGAGATGGCTCATGACGAGCGTCAACTTGAAGGCCGAGAACAGCGCCGGCTCGCCGGCGACGCGATCGACCTCATCGGCGCGAAGGCCGAGCCGGTTCATGCCGGTGTCGACCTGGACGGCGGCGGGCAAGTGACGGCCGATCCTGTTGCAGTAGGCCGCCCAGTCGCGCAGCTCAGGCTCGCTCGACAGCACCGGGCGCAAGTCGAAGCCGGCGTAGTGCGCCTCGGCGCCGGGCAGCAGGCCATCGAGAATGTAGATTGCCGCACCCGGCTGGATCGCCCGCGCGCGGCGGCCTTCTTCCAAGGTCGCAACGAAGAAGGTGCGGGCGCCTGCCTCGGTCAGGGCGCGGGCGATCGGCTCGAGCCCGAGGCCGTAGGCGTCGGCCTTGATCACGCCGGCGCACTCGGCCCGGCCGGCTTCCGCGTTGAGCCGCGCCCAGTTGGCGCGCAGCGCATCGAGATCGATCCGCAGCACCGCGCGCGCATCGGCTGGAACCGTGAGCGGGCGCTCGAGGTCTGCGCTGCCATGTGCCGCGGGCGTGGTCATGTAACCTCGGGGGCCCTGGGGGCTCGTTGCTCCGCTGCTTGAACTACCACGGGCTGCGGGCCAAGCGCCAACATCGCCGGCACGTTGTCCACTTGCCCCTCGGAGTTCTTCCGGTTCAACCTGAACCGGAGAAATTGCGGGCTGCTCCCTGCCTCTCCCCCGCCGTTTCGGGGGAAAGGGCAGAGGCCGGCATTTTTGCCGGCCGAGGGTGAGGGGCAGCCGCTTGCTCTGTCGATGGTGTCAATGGTGCCTGGCTTCAGCCTGGCACCATGGCGCGGGCGGTGCCAGGCTGAAGCCAGGCACCGGTTTCATTACTCCGCGGCCGCGATGCCTTCGTGGGCGAGGTAGTCTGCGGCATACGCCTGGGCGGCGCGGATGTCTTCGGCGGTAAGGTGGGGATAGTTGGCGAGGATGTGCTCGATGCTGTCGCCGGCCGCCAGGCAACGCAGTATATGCTCGACAGTTATGCGGGTGCCCACGATGACAGGCTTGCCCATCATGACTTGCGGGTCGCGTTTGATCCGGGGATGCGGCATTGACTAAGGCTCCTCAAGGTCGACAGTAACACAGTCGATGCCCCCGCGTCAGCGTCCTCACTCCAGCCTCGCCGCCATGTACTGATCGCGCGCGAGGTTGCCGAAGCGGGTGAGGTTGGCCTCGAACGACAGCTGCACCGAGCCGACCGGGCCGTGGCGCTGCTTGCCGATGATCACCTCGGCCTTGCCCGAAACCATCTGCATCTTGGTCATCCAGTCCTGGAACTCGGCGGTGCCTTCCGAGGGCTTGGTGCGCTCGACGTAGTACTCCTCGCGGAACACGAACATGACGACGTCGGCGTCCTGCTCGATCGAGCCCGATTCTGCGCAGGTCGGAGAGCTGCGGCCGCTTGTCCTCGCGCTGCTCGACCTGGCGCGACAGCTGCGACAGCGCCATGATCGGGCAGCCGAGTTCCTTGGCCAGCGCCTTCAGGCCAGTCGTGATCTCGGTGATTTCCTGCACGCGATTCGAATTCGAATTGCGCGACGAGCCCGACAGCAGCTGCAGATAGTCGACCACCAGCAGCCCAAGCCCGTGCTGGCGCTTCAATTTGCGGGCGCGGGCGGCGAGCTGGGCGATGGTGATGCCGCCGGTCTGGTCGATGTAGAGCGGAATTCGGCTCATCTCCTGGCTGACCGCCACCAGGCGGCGGAACTCCTCCTCGGTGATCATGCCGCGGCGGATCTTCTCGGACGAGATCTCGGCCTGCTCGGACAGGATACGGGTGGCGAGCTGCTCGGCCGACATTTCGAGCGAAAAGAAGCCGACGACGCCGCCGTTGACGACCTTCAAGGTGCCGTCCTGCTGCTTCTCGGTCGCGTACTTCTTGGCGATGTTGTAGGCGATGTTGGTGGCGAGCGCGGTCTTGCCCATCGACGGCCGGCCGGCGAGCACGATCAGGTCGGACGACTGCAAGCCGCCCATCTTGTTGTCGAGATCGGTGAGGCCGGTCGACACGCCCGACAGATGCCCGTCGCGCTGGAATGCGGCGTTGGCCATGTGGATGGCGTCGGTCAGGGCGTGGCCGAAGGTCTGGAAGCCCTGGCCGTACTTGCCGCTTTCGGCGAGTTCGTAGAGCCGGCCCTCGGCCTCCTGGATCTGGGTTTCGGGCGGGAAGTCGACCGGTGAATCATAGGCCGTGACCACCATCTCCTCGCCGATCATGATCAGGGCGCGGCGGGTGGCGAGGTCGTAGACGGTACGGCCGTAGTCGGCGGCGTTGATGATCGTCGTGGCGTTGGCGGCGAGCCGGCCGAGATACTGCGGCACCGTCAGGTTCTGGTCGATCGGCTCGGCGGTCTCGAAGAACGTCCGCAGGGTGACCGGCGTCGCCTGCTTGCCGGCCTGGATCAGCTTGCCGGCGATCTCGAAGATCTGCGCGTGCAGCGGGTCGTAGAAGTGCGACATGTCGAGAAACGACGACACCCGGTCCATGGCCTCGTTGTTGACCAGGATGGCGCCGAGCAGCGCCTGCTCGGCCTCGATGTTGCTGGGCGCCTGGCGGAACGACAGCGGTTCGTCGGCGCGGGCCTGCGCCTTGAGCTGGTCGGCAAGGAGGACGGGGGCAGTGGCGGTGGCTTGTGTCATGACCGCAGGTTTAAGCGATTCGCCGACCCGCAAGCGCAACATGACGGCTGTTCGGATACGCCGTCCCCGTTATGCACAATCGGCCAGGAAATCCCTGGCCGATGTCGCGAATCACTGTCGTCAGGGCGCGGCGGCCGTAGGTTGGGTTAGGACGCCCTCTTGCGTCCGTAACCCAACATTCCACGGGTGGTCGAGGTTGTTGGGTTACGACCGGCAAGCGGGCCGGTCTAACCCAACCTACGACACTTGACCTCAAACCTCCGGCTGCTCGCCGGTGCCGGGAGCTCCACGGAAATCTTCGTCTTCCTTGAAGGTCTCGAGTTCGATCTTCTCGTCCTTGATCATGGTGACGTCCTCGCCGCGTGCCTGACGATCGGCCTCGTCGGTCGAGCGGGCGACGTTGATGTTCACCTTGACGGTGACTTCCGGGTGGAGGGCGACGCGAACGGCGTGCAGGCCGAGGGTCTTGATCGGCTGGTCGAGAATGACCTGGCGGCGATCGACGGTGAAACCGCCGGTGGTGACCGCCTCGGCGATGTCGCGGGTCGACACCGAGCCGTAAAGCTGGCCGGTGTCGCCGGCCTGCCGGATGGTCACGAAAGTCCGGCCGTCGAGCTTGGTCGAGACCGCCTCGGCGTCCTTCTTCTGCGATAGGTTGTCGGCCTCGAGCTGCACCCGCTTCTTCTCGAACTCGGCCTGATTGTCGGTGGTGGCGCGTAGCGCCTTGCCCTGCGGCAACAGGAAGTTGCGGGCGTAGCCGTCCTTGACCTTGACGACATCGCCCATCTGGCCGAGGCGGCCGATGCGCTGGAGAAGAATGACCTGCATTTGAGTGCTCCTGGGGGTTGCGAGTTGAATTTCAGCTATTCAAGTTGGCGACGGTCCGCGCGGTGGCGGTTTGCGTCGCAATGGGGAAAACGGTTCGGCGATGCCGATCAGGGCCAGGAGCGGTGCCGCCACCATGCCGAATACGAACAGCACGGCGTAGGTTGCGGTCAGGATCATGGCGCGCTGCGCGTGACCACGCGTGGCATTATGCAGAATGGCGAGGCCGACCAGCATGTAGGCCGTTATCAGCGCGCTGGCGAAACCGGATGCGACGAGCCCGGCAAGACCGCCGAGGAACGTGCCCGCCAGCGCTATCGCAAGCGCGATTGGCAGGCTGCGCGGCAGATGCAACTCCGAGAGATCCGGCCACGGCCGCACCAGCCGGTCGGACTTTCGCACAACGCGCCCGGCGAGCCACATGTTGAGCAAGGCAATCGCGAACCAGGTGGTTGCGATCGAGGCAGGAACCAGCCCACTCAGGAGCTTCGTCAGGTCGACGATCTGTTCCGGCGTCGGTGCCGGGATATCCGCACGCAGCGGCTTCAGCTCGGTCAACGTCCGCTCGATGTGCGCGCGTAGCAAGTCGCGAAAGGCGTCCATGTCGACCGACAGCAGGGCGATCGTCGCGAGGCCGGCGCCGATCAACGCCGCCGCAGTGACCATGCGTCCGATCGGATACCATTGCGTGGCAACGGCGCCGGTCTCGTCGTGCACCTCGCGATGCAGCAGGGTGAGGTAAGCCATGAGCGCGGTCGGTGCGCCGAGCGCCAGGATATGGAAAATCGCGTTGCGCGGCGCGCTGATGATGCCGATCGCCACCGCGCCGGCGATAGCGGCGACGGCGGCCGCCCGCCAGCCCCAACCGAGGCCGGCGATGGCGACCGGCAGTGGCGACAGGAAGAACAGCACGAACAGGCCGAGCACCGTCCCGGTCGAGGCCGATGCGAACAGCATCGCCGACACGAGACCGGCACCGAGGCCGATGAGGAGGTTGGTCTGCATTGGCAAGCTGTCCCGCCGGTGAGCGGTTAGGGGCGGGACTGGCTACCCGCTCCAACCTTGGTCAAAGTGGCTACTTCAGCACGTAGGGCAACAGGCCGAGGAAGCGGCAACGCTTGATCGCCTTCGACAGCTCGCGCTGCTTCTTGGCGGAAACGGCGGTGATGCGGCTCGGCACGATCTTGCCGCGCTCTGACACGTAGCGGCCGAGGGTGCGGACATCCTTGTAGTCGATCTTCGGCGCGTTATCGCCCGAGAACGGGCAAGTCTTGCGGCGGCGATGGAACGGCCGGCGAGCGGCGATCTGCTGGATCTCAGCCATGGGTTATTCCTCCGAACCGGGTGTGGAGCCACCCTCGCGCGGTGGGCGCGGCGGGCGGGGGCGGAACGTCGAACCACCTTCGCTGGCGCCACCGGCACCAGCTCCACCTTCACGACCGCGATAGCCACCGCCGCCGCCGGCACCGCGGTAGCCACCGCCGCCGCCGCCGCCACCACCAGCGCCGCCGCGGAAGCCGCCGCGATCACCGCCGGCACCACGGAAGCCACCGCGATCGCCACCGGGGCCGCCACGGTCGCCGCGCTCGTCGCGGTCGCTCTTGCGCATCTGGACCGACGGCTCGGTCTCGAGCGCCTCGACCTTGATGGTGATCCAGCGCAGGACGTCGGTGGAGATGCCCATGCGGCGCTCCATCTCGGAGAGCGCTGCCGGCGGCGCATCGATGTTGATCAAGGTGTAGTGCGCCTTACGGCTCTTCTTGATCTTGTAGGCGAGCGAACGCAGGCCCCAGTACTCGGTCTTGCCGACCTTGCCACCGAGTTCCTCGATGACGCCGGTGTATTCCTTGGTGAGTGCTTCGACCTGCTGGGTCGAAATGTCCTGGCGTGCCAGGAACACATGCTCGTATAGCGGCATGCGAATGGCCTTTCTCTGTTGCGACGCGGCGTCATCCTCGACGCTCGTCGTTGTCAATGTCGCTCCGGCGCAAAGCCCCTTTCGGACCGTCAGAGATGGCCCAAAAGCACGACCCGTGAAGAGCGGAGACACCAGGGATCGGGCTTTCACCCATCGTGTGCCTGCGCACGCGACTTCCCCTTCAGCCCCCAACCGGAGCGGATCACGAGGCGGCTTATACACGGAATTCGAGGGGAGGCAAGGGTCGGGGTGACGACCGAAGCGCAAGCGTATCGCGTCACGCCACACCCACTGACGCCGCGGCAAGTCACCCGGCCGAGATACCCCGGCGGATTGCGCATTGCCAATCCGCCCTACGGCGTCGGCGACGCCGCTGGCTCGCGTGGCCAATCGCGAACGTCATGCGGCCACCCTTGACACCCCCACATGCCCGGTGCTTAAGCGCCAAAACACCCGCATTAACAGCGATCAGGCGTTGACATGGCCACCGCATTCATCTTTCCCGGACAGGGCAGCCAGGATGTCGGCATGGGCCGCGATCTGGCGCAGAATTTCGCCGCCGCCCGCGCGGTCTTCGACGAGGTCGACGCGGCGCTCTCCCAGAAGCTGTCCGCGATCATGTTCGAGGGCCCCAAGGATACGCTGACACTGACCGAGAACGCGCAACCAGCGCTGATGGCGGTCTCGATGGCGGTGATCCGGGTACTCGAAGAAGGAAAAGGGCTTCGATCTCGCGAAGTCGGTACAACTTGTTGCCGGTCATTCGCTCGGCGAATATTCGGCGCTGGCGGCAGCCGGGGCGTTCTCGCTCGCCGATGCGGCGCGACTACTTGAAGCTTCGCGGGCAGGCGATGCAGAAGGCGGTGCCGGTCGGGCAGGGCGCGATGGCAGCACTCCTCGGCGTCGGCCTCGATGCGGCGCGCAGAATAGCAGCCGAGGCAGCCCAGGGCGACGTCTGCGACATCGCCAACGACAACGACCCGACCCAGATCGTGCTGTCCGGCTCCAAGGCCGCGATCGACCGAGTACCCGAGGTCGGCAAGGCGCACGGCCTGCGCCGGGCGATCCCGCTGCCGGTCAGCGCGCCGTTCCATTGCGCCTTGATGAAGCCCGCTGCCGACGCCATGGCGGAAGCGCTATCGAAGGTCACGATCAACCGGCCGAAAGTTCCGGTGGTGGCGAACGTGCTGGCGAAGCCGATCTGCGATCCGGCCGAGATCCGCCAGCGCCTCGTCGAGCAGGTGACCGGCACCGTGCGCTGGCGCGAGTGCGTCGAGACGATGGTCGGCGCGGGCATCACGCATTTTTACGAGATCGGCTCCGGCAAGGTGCTGGCCGGCCTCGTCAAGCGCATCGCCAAGGACGCCAATGCCGTGTCGGTGGGCACTGCAGCGGATATCGAGGCGGCGGTGGCGGGGTTGAAGAGCAGTTGAGCGACGCTTGTTTTCCGTTCTGCCGCTTGTTTCGGGCTATAGTGAAAGATGCCCATGCCGCAAATGATCAGAGGCCCTAAAATGACACGCCAGTTCACAGCGATCATCGAGCGCGAAGACGACAGCTATGTGGCAGTCTGTCCGGAACTCGACATTGCAAGCCAAGGTGAGACCGTTACCGAGGCGCGGGCCAACTTGCGCGAGGCAATCGAGCTGTTCCTGGAAACGGCGTCACCTGACGAAATCAGGAATCGCCTCAAGAGCGAAGTCTACATCACTCAGATCGATGTCGCCCATGCCTAGTACCCGGAATCACACTTGGATAGTACACATGACGATCGAGGATGTTCGCCGGCCAGGAGCGCCGCGCCGGCCGATGTTGCCCCATCGGACAAGCGGTGCGACGCCGCCGGCGAACATCCTCGATCGCCCGTAGGGTCGCGGCCCACGGTCGCCCGGGGCGTCGGACGCCTCGTCCGTAGCTGAGGCCACGGCCTTCGACGATCCTCCTGCCGGATCGACTCGTGGTTCCGCGATCAGGTGTACTATCCAAGTGTGATTCCGGGTACTAGGCTCGCGATCCTCAGCGGCACTGAGGTTTGCGCGATTCTTGCGCGTCACGGCTTTACCCAAATCCGCAGACGCGGCAGTCATATCGTGATGCAACTTGCAAGAAGTGGCTCGACGACGACAGTACCGGTTCCCAATCATCGAGAGTTGAAGCCGGGAACGCTCCGCTCCATCATTCGGCAATGCGGCTTGCCGAGAGACCTTTTCGAAGTCGCATAAGAAAGCCCAAGAGCAATTCAAGGACCCTCAAGCGATGTTCGACCTCACCGGCAAGAATGCCCTCGTCACCGGCGCCACGGGCGGTATCGGCGGTGCCATCGCGCGGGCGCTGCATGCGCAGGGCGCCGCCGTCGCCATCTCCGGCCGGCAGGTCGACAAGCTCGAGGCGCTGGCGGCCGAACTCAAGGAGCGGGTCCACGTCGTCGCCTGCGATCTCGCCAACAAGGCGCAGGTGGCGGGCCTGATCGACGAGGCGATCAAGAAGCTCGGCCGCCTCGACATCCTGGTCAACAATGCCGGTCTGACCAAGGACAACCTGTTCATGGTGATGAAAGACGAGCAGTGGGACGAGGTGATTGCCGTCAACCTCACCTCGACCTTCATGCTGATGCGCGCCGCCGCCCGCTCGATGATGCGGGCCAGGACCGGCTATGGCCGCATCATCAACATCTCGTCGGTGTCGGGCATCATCGGCAACCCGGGCCAGGGCAACTACGCCGCCGCCAAGGCCGGCATGATCGGCATGACCAAGTCGCTGGCTCGCGAGGTGGCTTCCCGCGGCATCACGGCGAACTGCATCGCGCCCGGCTTCATCTCGACGCCGATGACCGATGTCTTGAACGAGAAGCAGACCGCCGCCATCAAGGAAGCAATTCCGACACAGAAGTTCGGCACGCCGGCCGACATCGCCGCCGCTGCCGTCTACCTCGCCAGCGCCGAGGCCGCCTACATGACCGGCCAGACGCTGCATGTGAATGGCGGCATGGTGATGATCTGAGATCTCAACCGAGCTTCACTTCGACCACTCATAAAACAAGTAAAAACATGCGGTTGCAGTATCGGCAACTCTGTCTCAACGTCACTATGGCATTGGCTGGGCAAGTGTGTTACCAGCCGCGCGAACTGTGCCGCGGTTGTTGGGGAAAAGCTGCGCAGCGCGCGCGATTGAGATGTTATTGCCGGGGGACTCAAGCTAGCCCGCTTCACTAGAGGCGGGCTGCCAGTTGCCGATCGTGCTATCAGTGCGAAACATATAACCTGAACCTGAACACTTCTGACGAGGCGAGGAAGAGACCAATGAGCGATGTCGCAGAGCGCGTGAAGAAGATCGTCGTCGAGCACCTGGGCGTCGAAGCCGACAAGGTGAAGGAGAATGCGTCATTCATCGACGATCTTGGCGCCGACAGCCTCGACACCGTCGAACTCGTCATGGCGTTCGAGGAAGAGTTTGGATGTGAGATCCCCGATGATGCCGCCGAGCACATCCTGACAGTCGGCGACGCGGTGAAGTTTCTCGAGAAGAACGCCAGCGCTGCCTGAAGTCGCTTGGCCGCCGCGCCGGGACCACTCGTCGCGTCGCGGCATCAAGACCGTGCCGTCGAACCCGAGGGTGGCCAATGCGTCGTGTCGTCATTACTGGACTGGGCCTCGTGACGCCGCTCGCCTGCGGCGTTGATGCAACCTGGGGTCGGATCCTCGAAGGCCGCAGCGGCGCGCGGCGAGTCGAGGAATTCCAGGTCGACGACATCACCTGCCAGATCGCGGCGTTCATTCCGCGCGGCGACGGCAGTAACGGTACCTTCAATCCCGACCAGTGGATGGAGCCGAAGGACCAGCGCAAGGTCGACGACTTCATCATCTATGCGATGGCGGCCGCCGACCAGGCGCTCGCCGACGCCAAATGGTCGCCGAAGACCGGCGACGAGCAGGAGCGCACCGGCGTGCTGATCGGCTCCGGCATCGGCGGCCTCAGCGGCATCGCCGACACCTCGATCCTGCTCAAGGAAAAAGGCCCGCGGCGGGTCAGCCCGTTCTTCATTCCCGGCCGCCTGATCAACCTCGCGTCCGGCTATGTCTCGATCAAGCACAAGCTCAAGGGACCGAACCACTCGGTCGTCACCGCCTGCTCGACCGGCGCACACGCGATCGGGGATGCCTCGCGGCTGGTCGCGATGGGCGATGCCGACGTCATGGTCGCGGGCGGCGCCGAGAGCCCGATCTGCCGCATCGCGCTTGCAGGCTTCGCCGCCGCCAAGGCGCTCTCGACCGGCTTCAACGACAATCCAGCGAAGGCCTCGCGGCCCTATGACCGCGATCGCGACGGCTTCGTCATGGGTGAAGGCGCCGGCGTCGTCATCCTCGAGGAATACGAGCATGCCAAGGCGCGCGGCGCTCGCATCTATGCCGAGGTGGTCGGCTACGGCCTCACCGGCGATGCCTTCCACATCACCGCCCCTGCCGCCGACGGCGATGGCGCCTTTCGCTGCATGAGGGCCGCGGTCAAGCGCGCCGGCATCAATGTCGGGGATATCGATTACATCAACGCGCACGGTACCTCGACTCCGATGGGCGACGAGATCGAACTTGGTGCCGTCGAGCGACTGTTCGGCGACAGTGGCGACAAGTTGTCGATGTCGTCGACCAAGTCCGCCATCGGGCATCTGCTCGGAGCGGCCGGCGCCGTCGAAGCAATCTTTTCCGTTCTTGCCATCCGCGACAATATCGCTCCCCCGACGATCAACCTCGACAATCCGTCGGTCGCGACCAGAATCGATCTGGTGCCGCACAAGCCGCGCAAGAAGCCGATCAACACCGTCCTGTCGAACTCGTTCGGCTTCGGCGGCACCAATGCCTCGCTGGTCATGCGGCGGGTGGGCTGAACGTCTGATTCATATGCCATAATTCCTGCCCAGCGTTCGGGCAGAGTAATGCGTGTGACTGCGGCGGCCGGGCCTCGGCCGCAAGAGTGAAGACTTGGAACGCAGCGATGAGCAGCAATCGGCGGGCGAACGACACGACCGAGCGGCGGACAGCGGGCATGCACCTCAAATCGCCGGCCGAAGCGCTCGAGCCGACGCGCGGGCCGGTGCGGCCGTCCGGGCCAAGGCGTCGGCATGAGCCGCGCCGGCTGAGCCCGTCCTTACGGGCCCTGAATTCGCTCCTCACCCTGACCGCGATCGGGCTCGCCGTGTTCGGCATCGGCGCCTATTGGGTGTCGACCGAGATCAACAAGGATGGTCCGCTGAAGGAAGTTCGCAGCGTCGTGGTGCCGCGCGGCGAAGGCGCCCACGATATCGCCAAGCGGCTTGAAGCCGACGGCATCATCACCAGCCAGCAGATGTTCGTCGCCCACTACATCGGGCGCTACCTTACCAGCTGGTTCGGCGGCCAGTCGCTGCAACTCAAGGCCGGCGAGTACGAGATTCCGCCCGCAGCCAGCCTGCGGACGGTGTCGGAGATTTTGGGCGAGGGCAAATCGACCCTCTATCGCGTCACGATCCCCGAAGGGCTGACCAGCGCCCAGATCGTGCAGCGGCTGCGCAACGACCCGAACCTCACGGGTGAGATCTCGGCCATTCCCGCCGAGGGCACGCTACTACCCGATACCTACAAGTATTCCCGCGGCATGACGCGCCAGCAGGTGATCGAATTGATGCAGGGTGAGCAACGCAAGCTCGTCGAGCGGCTTTGGGCGGCGCGGCAGCCGGAGCTACCGTTGAAGTCGATCGAGGAGGCGATCACGCTCGCTTCGATCGTCGAAAAGGAGACGGGCGGCAAGGACGAGCGAGCGAAGGTCGCGGCCGTGTTCGTCAATCGCCTGCGCCAGAACATCCGCCTGCAGTCCGACCCGACCATTCTCTACGGCCTGTTCCAGGGTGAGGTCGCCTGGGGCCGTCCGATCTACAAGTCGGAGATCCAGCAGAAGACGGCGCATAACACCTACCAGATCGATGGCCTGCCACCGACGCCGATCTGCAACCCGGGCAAGTCGGCGCTGGAAGCAACGCTCAATCCGGCCAAGACGAGCGATCTCTATTTCGTCGCCAACGGCCAGGGCGGCCACGTGTTCACAACCAATCTCAAGGATCACAACGCCGCCGTCGCCAACTGGCGCAAGGTCGAGCAGGACCTGCGGGCCAAGCAGGCAGCGGCGGCCGGCGCCAAGGCGGCGGGTAAAGCCACGCCGCTGCCGCCATCAGCCCCGACCGCTGCGTCCGAGGCGTCGGCGGGGGCAAATGGCGCAGGTGAAGCCCCAGCGGCCAAGGACGCCTCCGCCGCGCTGCAGTCGACGCCGGCAACTGCTGATACCGCTGCCGTGCCCCTGCCTGTGCGCAAGCCCAAGCGGCCCTGAGAACTCGGCAGTTGCCGCCACCGGCTGCGGACTATGGTTGCTGTCGTCGGAATTTGTTGGCGATAGCGCGCGCACGCCCTATGTTCGTTCGAGATTTTAGGGCCTTTTGGGAGTGCGCATTCGATGTCCATCAGAAGCATGACCGGGTTCGCCCGTGCCGAAGGAAATTACGGACCGACGCGCTGGGCCTGGGAAGTCAGGGCGGTCAACGGCCGCAATCTCGACCTGCGACTGCGGCTGCCGCCGGGCTTCGATGGGCTCGAGCCAAGGGTGCGCGAAGCGGCGTCCGCCAGGTTCCTGCGCGGCAGCATCCAGGTCGGCCTCAACCTCAAGCGCGAAGAAGGCGCCACCCGAATCCGCCTCAACGAGGAGGCGCTGGCGCAGGCCATTGCTGCCGCCCAGCGCGTGCGCGAGTTGACCGGTGCAGCGGCGGTCGAGCGTCGAAGCGATCCTGGCCGTCAAAGGCGTGCTGGAGACGATCGAGGCGAGCGAGAGCGAGGCCGAGGCGGAGGCGAAGACCGCGGTTCTAATGGCGACGCTCGACCAGGCGTTCGACGGGGTCGTCGCCGCCCGCTCCGAGGAGGGACGGCGCCTGCAGAAGGTGTTGCTCGACCAGGTGACGGAGATCGAGCGCATCACGAACGCGATCGAGACGAGCCCGAGCCGCAGCGTCGCGAGCGTCAAGCGCAGAATCGCCGAGCAGGTGGCGAAACTCGTCGACAGCTCATCGATACTCGATCCGGCGCGGCTGCATCAGGAGGCGGTGCTGCTTGCCACCAAGGCCGATGTCGAGGAGGAACTAAAGCGCCTGCACGCCCACATTGCCGCCGCGCGCGACCTGTTGCAGTCGAAGGACGGCCGTTGGCCGCAAGCTCGATTTCCTATCGCAGGAATTCAATCGCGAGGCCAATACGATATGCTCGAAAACGAACGATTCGGTGATGACCACCTTGGGCCTGTCGCTCAAGTCAATCATCGAGCAATTTCGCGAGCAGGTGCAGAACATTGAGTGACGCAGGCAAGGAAACGACGCGGCCCGGACGCCGCGGTCTGCTGCTGGTGCTGTCGTCGCCGTCGGGCGCCGGCAAGACGACGCTGGCCAAGCGTGTGCTGGCGTCCGACCCCAACATCGGCATCTCGGTCTCGGTGACGACGCGAAAGCCGCGGCCGGGCGAGCAGGGAGGGCGTCGACTATTTCTTCCGCGACGAAAGCCAGTTCATGGCCGATGCGCGATGCCGGTGATCTGCTCGAATGGGCCAACGTGTTCGGCAACTACTATGCGACGCCGCGGGCGCCGGTCGAGGCTGCAATCGCGGCCGGCCGCGATCTGATGTTCGACATCGATTGGCAAGGCGCGCAGCAACTCAAGGAGAAGTTGCCGCAGGATCTGGTGCGGGTGTTCATCCTGCCGCCGTCGGCCGAGGTGTTGGAGGAGCGACTTCGAGGCCGAGCGCAGGACCCGCCCGAGGTGGTCGCACGGCGGATGGCGGAAGCGGCTTCCGAAATGAGCCATTGGCCCGAGTACGACTATGTCATCGTCAACGCCGATCTGGAAACCAGCGTCGCCCAGCTGATCGCAATTTTGACCGCCGAGCGCCTGAAACGCGAGCGCCAGATCGGCCTGACCGATTTCGTGCGCGGGCTGGTCGGTGGAGGCGAGTAATCGTGCTGTTGCAGGGCGCAATAGCCCACTTGCGTATGGCGCCGTTCATCCGCTGGCTGTGGCGCGGCGCATTACGCCAAGACGCTAATGCGCCCTACGAGGTCCGCGCGTGTGGCTCGCCGTGAGCGTCCGAACGTTGTCGCAATGGGAAAGAGTGCTGGACCAATGTGGCTCGATGTTACGAGTGACGATGCCACCGCCTTCATCGCCGCCGTTCGTCAGAACCCGGTCAATGCCGCGTTGATCGACCGGCTGCCGGCGTTGGGCCTGCCCGACTGCTGGCTGGTGGCCGGCTGCCTCTTTCAGACGGTGTGGAACCTGAAGTCGGGACGGCCGCCGGCGGAGGGAATTCGCGACTACGACGTGTTCTACTTCGACGCCGCCGAAACCACGTATGAAGCCGAGGATCGGGCCATCAAGCGCTTGAGCGCCGTGACCCGCGATCTTGCCGCCGACATCGAACTCAGAAACCAGGCGCGGGTGCATCTGTGGTTCCGCCAGCGCTTTGGGCACGAGCACTCGCCGCTGAAGTCGAGCTGCGATGGCATCGACCGGTTTCTTGTCGAGTGCACTTGCGTTGGCATTCGATGCGCAGCGGGACAACCGCCGATGGTCTACGCCACGTATGGGTTGGGCGATCTTCAGGCGGGTGTCTTGAAGTCGAACCCGCTCAACGGCAACGCCAGCCGCTTTGCTGTGAAGGCGGCAAGCTATCAGGCGCGCTGGCCATGGCTCCGGATTGAAGCAGGGCTCACACCGTAGGGCGCATCAGCAACTTCGCGCAATGCGCCGCTCTCGACCGGCGGCGAGGCGGAATGCGCTGTCGCTATTCCGTGTTCCGGCGGGCCGCGCCCGTTGCGTCCAAACCTTCCCGATACGCACCCAGTTCGCAGAATAGATATTATGGAAAATAACATCACTTAATAATTGCTTACCAGACCGTTCCATTTCGGAACAATCCAGCGCCCCCACAGCTGCTCACTTCTCCGGCTTCTCGTGATGGTCGCTGACCAGGCGATCGAGCAAGCGCACACCCCAGCCAGCGGCCCAAGTCTGGCTGGTATCGGTCTTGTTCGAATCCATCGCCACGCCGGCCACATCCAAATGCACCCACGGCGTGCCCTTGTGGATGAAGCGCTGCAGGAATTGCGCGGCGGTGATCGCGCCGCCGTAGCGGCCGCCGATGTTCTTCATGTCGGCGTTCTTCGAGTTGATCAGCTTGTCGTAGGCTTTGGCCAGCGGCATGCGCCAGACCTTGTCGCCGGTCGCCTCCCCCGCCGCGTGGAGGTCGGCCGCCAGCTTGTCGTCGTTGGCAAACATGCCGGCGTACTCCTTGCCGAGCGCGACCATGATGGCGCCGGTCAGGGTGGCGAGATCGATCACCAGCTTCGGCCTGAAGCGGTCCTGCGCGTACCAGAGCACGTCGGCGAGCACCAGCCGGCCCTCGGCATCGGTATTGAGCACCTCGATGGTCTGGCCCGACATCGAGGTTACGATATCGCCGGGGCGCTGGGCCGAGCCCGACGGCATGTTCTCGACCAGGCCGATCAGGCCGACCGCGTTGACTGGCGCCTTGCGGGCGGCAAGCGCATGCATCAGGCCGGTGACGCAGGCAGCACCGCCCATGTCGCCCTTCATGTCCTCCATGCCGGCCGCTGGCTTGATCGAGATACCGCCGGTATCGAAGGTCACGCCCTTGCCGACGAAGCACAGTGGCTTCGTGCGCTTCGACTTCGAGCCGTGCCATTGCATCACGACGACGCGGGAGGGCTTGACGCTGCCCTGGCCGACGCCGAGCAGCGCACCCATTTTCAGCGCCTCGAGCGCCGGCACGTCGAGGACCTCGACCTCGATCCCGACCTTGCTGAGACCCTGGGCGCGCCGCGCGAACTCGACCGGATCGAGGATGTTGGCCGGCTCGTTGACGAGATCGCGTGCCAACGCCACGCCGTCGGCCAGCGCCCTGGCATGGACGAATGCCGCGCGCGCGCCGGCCGGGTCGGAGGTGAGTATCACCACCCGGTCGGGGCCATTGCCGGCGCCGCCGTTGCCGTTCGCCTCGCCAGCCTTGGTCCGGTACTTTTTGAATGTGTAGCTGCGCAGTAACGCGCCCAAGGCCAGATCGGCCGCGACCTTGCCGGCGCCGCCGCGGCCCGTTTCGATATCGACGATCAGCGCGGCCGTCTTGGTCTTGCGCGCGGCAATCTGGGCATAGGCCGTGCCGCCGAGCGCCACCCAATCCTGGCCGCCCTCGTCATCGGCGGCGCCTGTTCCCAGCAGCACCAGCCGCTGCAGATCGAGGCCCGATGGCGCCAGCAACTCGATTGCCGACTTGGCCTTGCCCTTGAAGTCGGCGGCCCGGGCCGCCGCTGTGATCCCGCCCTTTGCGGATTTGTCGAGCGCCGCACCTATCGTTCCCTGGGTCAGGTCGGCGCCAGTCAGAAGCACGCTCGTCGTTTCCGGCGCGGAGTTGAGCCCGGCGAAGGCGACTTCCAGGGTGATCGGCATGGTCGTGCGCATCCTTGCGACATGGTTTCAGTGCCCCCGTGCCCGGCAGCCCGAGGGCAAAACGAGCCGAATTCAATGAACCGTGGCGCTGCCGAGCGCAAGCCTTGCCTTATTTCGGGAGTGGAGGGCGGTGTCGCGCCAGGAGCCGAAATTCCGCCACCGTGCTATGGGAGCGCGGCACTAGGGCTCAAGATTCTCCTTGATCTCAATAGTCGCGCGGGGCCCATCAACGGCTTATGACGTCGATCTTCGATCGCTACATGTTCCGGCAGACCGCCGGCGCGCTGATCCTGATCCTGCTCTCGCTGTCGGGGGTGGTGTGGATCGCGCTTGCCCTGCGTCAGCTCAACGTGGTCACCAGCGGCGGCCAGGATACCCTGTCATTCTTGCTGATGACGACCCTGGCGCTGCCCAACCTGATGGTGCTGATCGCGCCGGTGGCGCTGCTGGTGGCGCTGATCCACACGCTCACCCGGCTCAACGGCGACAGCGAGCTGATCGTGCTGACGGCATCGGGCGCCAGTATGTGGGTAGTGGCGCGGCCGCTGCTCGCCCTGGCAGTGGTGGTTTCGCTCCTCGTCGCAGCCGTCAATCATGTGGTGATGCCGTGGAGCCTGCGCGAGCTGCGCGAACAGGCGATGCGGATGCGCACCAACCTGATCGGCCAGGTGATCCAGCCCGGCCGGTTCTCGAGCCCGGAACACAGCCTGACCTTCCATATCCGCGATCGCGCCGTGAACGGCGATCTGCTGGGGGTCTTGATGCAGGACAATCGCGATCCCAAGCAGTCGATGTCGTACCTGGCCGAAAAAGGCGTGGTGCAGAAGCACGGCGCGACCTCGTACCTGTTCATGACCAACGGGCATATCGTCCGGCGCGAGAACACCAACGATCCACCGCAGATCATCGCCTTCGACAGCTACGCGGTCGATCTCGATCGCTTCGAGAAGCCGGGTGCGACGCCTGAGCTGAAGCCGCGTGAGCGCTATTACGCAGAGCTCGCCCATCCCTCGCCTGACGACGCCGATTTCAAGCGCCAGCCAGGTTTCTTCCGTGCCGAGTTGCATGAGCGGTTTTCCAACCCGCTGTACCCGTTCGCCTTCGTCATGATTGCACTTGCCTTCGTCGGTCAGGCGCAGTCGAACCGCCAAAACCGCTGGCAGGGCATCACCGCGGCTGTGTTGCTGGGCTTCCTGACGCGCGTGCTCGGTCTCGGCGCCAACAATCTGGTGGTGATCAACGCCAAGTGGGTGCCCCTGATGTATGCGATCCCGCTGACAGCGGTTTTCGTCGCCATGGCGCTGATCTGGCACAACGCCCGCCCGCGCAAAGGGCTGAGGTTCGGCGAGCGTATCGGACTGGTGCTTGGCGATCTGCGCTCGAAGCTCGGACCGAAACCGCGGTCGACCGGCCGCGCTGGTCGAGGCACTGCCAGGGCGGCATCATCATGATTGCACCGACCCTGCGCCGCTACATCGCCCGCAAATTCCTGACCACGATCCTGGGCGCCTTCCTGCTGTGTTCGGTCCTGATCTTCATGATCGATCTGGTCGAAATGCTGCGTCAGGCTGGCAAATACGGCAGTGTCTCTGCCGGCACGCTGCTCTGGATCACGCTGCTGCGGCTGCCTGCCTACACCGAAATTCTGCTGTCGTTCGCCGTTCTCGTCGGCACCATCGGCGCCTTGCTCATCCTCAATCGCAAGAGCGAACTCGCGGTGATGCGCGGCGCCGGCATGTCGGTGTGGCAGTTCCTGCGTCCCGGCTTGACCGTGGCGCTGCTGCTTGGATTGTTCGCTGTCTTGGTGTTCAATCCGATCGCGGCCCGTGCCAGAACCGAAGCGGAGCGATTGTTCGCCCAGGTGTTCGGTAAGGAATCCAACCTGTTGCGCAGCCAGAGCGAGGGTAACTGGCTGCGGCAGGACGGGCCGGACGGCCCGTCGGTGCTGACCGCCGCCGCCACCGGCGACAAAGGCCGGGTTCTGACCGCGATCACAGCGTTCCAATACGATCGCAACGACCGCTTCCTCGAGCGGGTCGATGCCGCCAAGGCGACGTTACGTGACGGCTTCTGGCATATCGACGATGCCTGGGTGACCCGGGTCGGCCGCGAGCCGGAACAATTCGCGACCTACATCATCAGCACATACCTCACTCCGGAACGTGTACAAGATGCCCTCGGCACGGTGATATCGATCTCGCTGTTCGAATTGCCTGGACTTATTGAAGTAGCTGAAAAAGCTGGACTTTCTGCCACCAGCTACAAAGTCCAGTACCAGTTGCTGCTGTCGCGGCCGTTCCTGTTGATGGCGATGGTGCTTTTGGGGGCGACTGTGTCGTTAAGGTCATTCCGGTCCGGCGGCATCCAGACTATGGTCATCACCGGAATGCTTGGGGGGTTCGGCTTTTTCCTGATGGCGGAAGTGTCCCGACAAGTCGGGGTTGCAGGTCTCGTATCGCCAGTGTCGGCGGTCTGGGTACCGGTTGCGACCTCCATGTGTTTATCGCTGACGGTGCTGCTGCACCAGGAGGACGGCTGAGTGATGCGCGAAGCGCGGCCACCGCATCCGGTTCGCGGAAGCCAGGGCGCCCGTTGTCATTGCTGCCCGGCAGCAATGATGCGGTGGTGCTCGGCGATCGCGCTGATGCTGTGCCTGCTGGCGCCGATCGCATTTCTCGCCCCTCCTGCCGTGGCGCAGGACCCGAGTATCGTCAGCCCGCTGCCCAACACCTCGTCGTTTCCAAGGCCGCAGGGCGGCATCCTCGGCGGACCGGCGCAGAAAATCGACCGCTCGAAGCCGCTGTACCTGCAGGGCGACGAGCTGATCTACGACACCAAGGGCAACAAGATCCGCGCCCGCGGCAACGTCGAGATCTTTTACAACAACTACATTCTGAAAGCCGACGAGGTTCAGTACGACCAGTCAGCCAGCACGCTGACCGCGGTTGGCAACGTCGAGCTGCGCGAGCCGAACGGCAACATCATCCGCGCCGAGCGGTACACTCTTACCGATGACTTCCGCGACGGCTTCATCCAGTCGCTGAGTGCGGTAACCAGGGACGACACCCGCATCGTCGGTGAGCGTGCCATCCGCCGGGACGGCAACATCACCGAATTCGAGAAGGGAAAGTTCACGCCCTGCAAGAACGATCCAGGCAAGCCGCCGCTGTGGTGCATCAGCGCTGCAAGGGTCGTGCACGACCAGGCGAACGCGACCATCACCTACCAGGACGCCTGGTTCGAGATCTACGGCCAGCCGGTGTTGTACCTGCCCTATTTCCAGCACGCCGACCCCAGCGTGAAGCGCAAGTCGGGCTTCCTCATCCCGGAGATCAGCTCGTCGACCAATCTCGGCTTGTCGGTCGAGATTCCATATTACTTCGCGCTGGCGCCGAATTACGACTTCACCTTCCATCCAATGTACACCGCCAAGCAGGGTGTTCTGTGGCAAGGTGACTGGCGCCATAAGGTGTCGTTCGGCGACATCACCGGCGTCTACAACATCAAGATTGCGGCGATCGACCAGCATGACCAGCTGGTCAGCACGGTCAATGGCAACCTGCCCGACAACTGGCGCGGCAGCGTGCAGACGCGAGGCGAGTTCTCGCTGTCGTCGTGGTGGAAGTTCGGCTGGGACGTGACGGTGGAGAGCGACGATTCGTTCCGTCGCTTCTACAAGCTCGACAACATCCTGCAGACCGACCGCGTCAATAGCGTCTATCTTCGCGGCCAGAGCGAGCGCAACTACTTCGCCATGACCGCCTACCAGTTCGGCGGGCTGCTGTTGGACGATACGAGGCAGTCGGAAAGCTACGTGCATCCGGTGATCGACTGGTCCTACATCGTCGGCCAGCCGGTGCTGGGCGGTGAGCTTGGCTTCAACGTCAATGCCGTCAGCCAGTCGCGCGGCAACGGCGGCGGCCTGGTTGCAACGAACCTGCTTTCCGGCCGCACCACTCAGATCGAGCGCGCTTCCGGCGATATCCACTGGCGCCGCCGGTTGACCGACCAGATCGGCATCACCTACACACCGTTCGCCAGCGCCCGCGGCGATGTCTTCAGCATCAAGGATGCGATCGACCCGGTGACCGGCACCGTCATCGACAGCGACACCGGTGCACGCGGCGTCGCCAGTGCCGGCGTACTCGCGGCCTATCCTTGGATCGCCAACGGCAACAATGCCTCGCACGTCATCGAGCCGATCGGCCAGGTGATCGGGCGTACCGCCAAGGTGACGCAGCGTCATCTGCCGGACGAGGACGCCAAGAGCCTGGTGTTTGACGACACGAACCTGTTCGATCTCGACAAGACCTCGGGCTGGGATCGCATCGAGACCGGCACCCGCGCCAACGTCGGCATGCAGTACACCTTCCAGGCCCACAGTGGTGGCACCGCGCGCCTGCTTGCCGGCCAGAGCTTCCACCTGTCGGGCGACAACATCTTCAACAATCCCGGCACCAAGGCCGACCCGACGGGCATCATCCAACCGATCTACAATCCCAGCAGCGGTCTTGAGACCTCACGCTCGGATTACGTGCTCGGCGCCTATCTGGCACCGACTACGATGTTCCGCATGATCGGCCAGGCCCGGTTCGACGAGCGCGATCTGGCACTCAGGCGTACCGACATTCTGGGCGAGTTCAACTACGGGCCGTTGACGACCCAGGCGAGCTACACCTACTCGGCCGCCGACCCGACCGCGGTCATTGCCAAGGATCAACAGGAGATCTTCGGTCTCGTCGGTTTGCGACTGACCGATCGCTGGAGCCTGTTGGGATCGATGCGGTTCGATATCGACTCGAATCAGCGGCTGCAGGACGCAGTCCAGCTCAAATACGCCGACGACTGCTTTGTCCTGACCGGCACCTACACCGAGACCTTCATCACCGATCCACTGCGCGACATCGTCCCGGATCGCACCGTGATGCTGCGCGTCGAATTCAAGTATCTCGGCGACTTCCGCTACAAGACCAACTCCCTCAACTCGCTGTTTGCGACCAACCAACCCGCGAAGTAAACCCAAGTCCCGGACCGACGACCCGTGTCGGATTAGCGCAAGCCGCCAAGCCTCGATATTTCAACCATTTTCTCGGAAAAGTCGCGGTTCGCCTCAGCGGTGCCATGCTTCATGTGGAAAACGCAGCATGGCGGCTGACGAGTCGAGCTACAGTCGCACGACGGAATCGGCCGGTTTGAAGGGGCGCCGTTCGTTTCGCCCCGCTAATCCATCGAGTGAGCCTATGCGCAGCCTGCGCGACCCCAGTTGCCAAGACGGATCAGCCGGCGGTCATGCCCGAGCGCTGGCACTGGCCGTCATGATCCTGGCCGGCGTCGTGCCCGCCAGGCCCACTCTCGCCCAGACGACGTCATTGCCAGGCATTGTCATATCGACGCCGCCATCGGCGCCGCCGCCCGGCACGCCGCAAGCCGCGCCGCCGCCGTTCGCGCCGCCGCCGGTGGCAGCGCCAACGCCAGCCGCACCTGCGCCGAAGCCGAGGACCGCCGCCACGAGCAAGCCCAAACCGGCAGCAGCCGAGTCGTCGGGCTCCGGCAAAGGCGGCGGCCAGTCGATCATCATGCTGATCAACGACGAGCCGATCACCGCTCTCGACGTCGAGCAGCGGGCGCATCTCAATGCACTCAGTGCGGACATCGGTTCGCGCGCCTCGGCGAACATGAAGGCACTGGTGCAGTCCGAGAGCACGCAGAAGCGGTTCCGCACCATGGTCGAGGAGATCGTCAAGGAGCATCAGGCGAGCAAGACCCGCGAACAGATCCTGGCGATGATCGACCAGCGCAAGACCCAGTTCGCCCAGCAGCTGCAGCAGGAAGCAATCTCAAGCGCCCGCGCCAGCGTCCTGCCCGGCGCCAAGAAGGGTGCGCTCGATGAACTCATCGAGGAGCGCGTGAAGCTGCAGGAAGCCAAGCGGATGAACATCAGCATCGAGGATGCGCAGGTCGACGACATCATCAAGGGTCTGGCAGAAAAGAACAAGATGACGCCGAACCAGTTCGCCGATCATCTCAAAAAAATGGGCGCGGACGTAAATGCGATGAAGGCGCGGTTCAAGGCGACGCTGTCGTGGAACGAGGTGATCCGCCGCCGCTTCGCCAGCCAGGTATCAGTGAGCCAGCGTGACATCGACAAGTTCGCGGCCGCCGGCAACAGCGGCGAGGACGACATCGAGTTGCAGCTCCAGCGCATCACTCTGCCGGTGCCCGGCAAGATGGATCAGAAGGTGCTGTCGGAGCGGTTCCGCGACGCCGACCGCATGCGCCAGTCGTTCGGCGGCTGCAAGACTGCGGCGGCAACCGCGGCAAAAGTTCAAGGCGCCAAGTTCGAAGATCTCGGTATCCGCAAGCCGTCGACGTTGAATGAGCCGCTGCGCAGCCATCTGCTCGCCGCCCGTGACGGCGAAATGGTGCCGCCAAACATCGCCGACGGCGGCATCGAACTCTACGCGGTCTGCAGCCGCAAGGTGGTCAAGGCCGACGACAAGCGCCGCACCGAGATCACTCAGGATCTGCAGCAGAAGGAATACGAGATCATGGCCAAGGGCCATCTGCGCAACCTGAAACAGGAAGCCCACATCGAGTGCCGCGCACCGGAATGCAAGAAGTAGAACGCCTACCCCTCGCCGTCACGGCTGGCGACCCGGCCGGCATCGGCCTCGAGATCACCATCAAGGCCTGGGGTGACCGGGCGTCGAACGATATTCCGCCGTTCGCACTGTTTGCCGATGTCAGGGAAGTCGCAGCCCGCGCGCGCGCGCTCGGTGGCCAGGCACAAGTCAAGCGCATCGCCTCGCTGAGTGAAGCGGTGGGCCTGTTCGACCGCGCCATTCCGGTGATCGATGTTGCGCAAGCCATTCCGGCAACGGCCGGCCAACCCGATCCCAGAAACGGCGCGGCGGTGATTGCCGCAATCGAATCGGCGACCACCGCTGTCCTGGCAGGCGATGCCCTAGCCCTCGTCACCAACCCGATCGCCAAGAGCGTGCTTTATGCCGCGGGTTTCAATCATCCCGGTCACACCGAGTTCCTGGCGGCACTGGCCGCCCGTGCCCGCCCCAACGAGCCGCACACGCCGGTGATGATGCTCGCCTGCGACGAGCTGCGCGTGGTGCCGCTCACCATCCACGTAGCCATAGCCAAGGTGCCAGGTCTGATCACCCGGACGCTGATCCTCGATACTGCGCATATCGTGCATCGGGCGCTGATACAGGACTTCGCCATTGCCAACCCGCGGATCGCGATCGCCGGGCTCAATCCACACGCAGGCGAAGCCGGCACTATCGGCAGCGAAGATCGCGCGATCATCGCGCCGGCGATCGCCGAGCTTGCCGCCGATGGCTTGCGCGTGAGCGGGCCGCACTCTGCCGACACCTTGTTCCATAGCCCAAGCCCGCAGCCGCTACGACGCCGTGCTGGCGATGTACCACGACCAGGCGCTGATCCCGATCAAGACGCTGGCCTTCGACCACGGCGTCAACATGACGCTCGGCCTGCCGTTCGTGCGCACCTCGCCCGACCATGGCACCGCCTTCGACATCGCCGGCAAAGGTACCGCCCGCCCCTACAGCCTGATCGAGGCAATGAAGCTCGCCCGCGCAGCAGCGATCCGCCGCGCCAAGGCTGCTACGTCGTGACGGTGGTCGCCGCCGACGGCCTGCCGCGCCTTGCCGACGTCATCCGCCGCCACGACATAGCGGCCAAGAAGAGCCTCGGGCAGAACTTCCTGCTCGACTTGAACCTGACGCGCCGCATCGCGCGCGAGGCGGCACCCCTCGCTGGCCGCACGGTTGTCGAGATCGGCCCCGGCCCCGGTGGATTAACGCGGGCGCTGCTGGCCGAGGGCGCGGCAAAGGTCATCGCCATCGAGCGGGACGAGCGCTGCCTTGCGGCGCTCGCCGAAGTCGCCCGGCACTTTCCGGGCCGGCTCGAGGTGCACGGCGCCGACGCGCTCGGCGCCGACTATGCGGCGCTGATCGCCGGCGTCGACGATAAGGTCGTGATCGCTGCCAACCTGCCGTACGGCATCGCCACCAAGCTGCTGATCGACTGGCTCGAGACCGAGCCGTGGCCGCCATGGTTCGATCGAATGGTGCTGATGTTCCAGCGCGAGGTGGCCGAGCGAATCGTCGCGGCCCCGGGCTCCAAGGTCTATGGCCGTCTGGCGGTGATCTCGCAGTGGCGATGCGAGGCGCATATCGCGCTCACGCTGCCGCCCGAGGCCTTCACGCCGCCGCCGAAGGTTTCGTCCGCGGTGGTGGTGTTCTTGCCGCGCCAGATGCCATCCCCGAGGTGTTCGGTGAAGGCGCTGGGCCGGGTTACGGCGGCAGCCTTCGGACAGCGCCGCAAGATGCTCCGCCAGAGTCTGAAGACGCTAACGCCGATGCCGGAGCTGCTGCTCAACGCAGCCCAACTCGATCCCGAATTGCGCGCCGAGCGGCTGACCGTCGAGGAGTTCGCCACGCTTGCCGCCCTGGTCGATGCCAAGGGGCTGTGAATAGCTGCCAGCCTCAATCCAAATCCGGTTTGCCGCTTCGCATTGCCTTGGTGCCGGAGCGCTTCTTCTTGCCTTCGAGGCGGCGCTGCTTCGATCCGTAGGTCGGCTTCGTCGGGCGCCGCGGCACAGGTTGTATCGCCGCCTCTCGGATCAGCTCGAGCAGTCGTTCGAGCGCGTCGGCGCGATTGCGGATCTGGCTGCGGAACCGGCTCGCCTCGATCACGATCACGCCGTCCTTGGTCAGCCGCTGGCCGGCAATCGCCTCGAGCCGCGTCTTGACCGCGTGCGGAAGGTTTGGCGACTTGCGCGCGTTGAAGCGCAATTGTACCGCGGACGCCACCTTGTTGACGTTCTGGCCGCCGGGACCGGACGAGCGGATAAAGTCCTCCTCCAGCTCGGCCGGATCGATCCTGATGCTTGCTGTGACACGGATCATCGCGGGTCCCTCGGTGATTCCCCAGTCATGATATATCTGCGCCGCAACCAAGGACACTAATGATGACCGGCCAAGCACGAAAGACCATCAGCGATTTGATCGACGTTCTCGCAGCGCTACGCACGCCGGACACCGGTTGCCCGTGGGATCTCGAGCAGACCTTCGAGACGATCGCGCCCTACACGCTGGAAGAAGCCTATGAGGTCGCCGACGCCATCGCGCGCGGCAACCTCGCCGATCTGCGGGAGGAACTCGGCGATCTGCTGCTGCAGGTCGTCTATCATGCTCAGCTGGCACGGGAGGAAAGCGCGTTCGACTTCGCCGATGTGGTCGACGGCATCACCACCAAGATGATCCGCCGCCATCCGCACGTGTTCGGCGACGACGCGGCGCGCTCGGCCGGTGCCGCGAAAGGCTTCTGGGAGAGGATCAAGGCGGAAGAGAAGGCCGGCAAGCCGACCAAGACCGCCAGCGTTCTGGATGATGTGCCGCTGCCGCTGCCCGCCCTCGTCCGAGCTGTCAAGCTGCAGGACAAAGCTGCCAAGGTCGGTTTCGACTGGCCATCGCTCGCCCCAGTGCTGGCGAAAATGCGCGAGGAGCTTGGCGAACTGGAAAATGCGGCACTCGCGAACGACAAGGCGCATACCGCAGAGGAGTTCGGCGATCTCCTGTTCGTGATGGCCAACGTCGCCCGCCATATGAACATCGATCCCGAGGACGCGCTGCGCCAAGCCAACAACAAGTTCACCCGCCGCTTCCACCGCATCGAGGCGCTGCTGGCGGAAATGGACAAAGCCCCGGCGCAGTCGAACCTCGCCGAGATGGATGCATTGTGGGAGCAGGCGAAAGCCGAAGAGCGGAGCTGACTCCATAGCTTCGGTGATTTTATTGGACTTGCTCGCCGAGATTGACGTCGTCGCGAGAAATCAGCTCGTGGCAGCGAAGTTGCGAGCTGCGATTTCATTATTCCGCTCGACGGCACCAGCAATTGCTCAACAGTTCGGCCAATGCAAATCGCCCGCGGCTCTTGACGCGGATCAATGCATCGGTCGCGATTTGCGCGGAATTTATCACTTGATGAGTAGACAATTGGGGGGCAGCCATGCGGTATCTTGGACCTATACAGGCTGCTGCGGCAGCGATTGTAACTACCTTTGTCGTCACGTTGTCACTTGTCGGGACTGCACGAGCCGACGAGCCCGCTGTTGAGACGGATGCCTTTACCATCGCCAGGGGCGGGCAGCTCTACGACAAATGGTGGGAGGTACTCGAAAAGAAGCCGCCGAGTGAGACGCATCCGTCCTATCCGGCGAGTGCCAAGCAGAAGGGCGAAGGCACATGGCGCTGCAAGGAGTGCCACGGCTGGGATTATCGGGGCGCGGATGGCGCTTATGCCAAAGGCGGCCGCGTGACCGGCATTAAAGGCATTCGCGGCAAAGCCGGCGCTGACCCCAAGCAGATCGCCACAATCCTCAGGGACAAGACACACGCCTATACGCCCGAGATGCTCCCCGATAAGGCGATCGAGCGGCTCGCCCAGTTCGTCAGTGCCGGGCAGATCGACGTCACCCCCTATATCGATAGTGCCACCAAGAAGGCCAAGGGTGACCCAGTGCGGGGCGCGCGCTTCTACCAGACGGTCTGTGCGTTATGCCACGGCTTTGACGGCAAGACGCTGAACTTTGGCTCCAAGGATAATCCGGAGTTCGTCGGCACTCTCGCCCAGGACAATCCCTGGGAGGCACTGCACAAGATCCGCAATGGCCAGCCCGGCGTACCGATGATTGCGCTGACGGTGCTCGGCATCCAGGACCAGATCGACATCGTCGCCTACGCGCAGACCCTGCCAGCCAAGTAGTCGGCAAGGATCAACGGGCGAACCTCACCCCGGTGCCCTTCAGCCGCCCGAGGAGGCGACCGTGGCGCGCGCGCTCGATGCGCACTGTGGCATGGGTCGTGCCGTCGTCGTCGGTCGAGCGGGTGGTCACATCGGCATTGGCGTGGAGCCACGCCAGAACGGCGCCGTCGGCGGCAGGGATGACGAGGTCGACGGTCTCGTCGTTGGCGCGGAAGTGTCGATCGATCGATGCCAGCAACGCATCGACGCCCTCGCCAGTCACAGCCGACATCAGCGCCGGATGATGCGCCGCCCGCTTGGCCGCGCCCAGCGCTTCCTCGCGCTCAGCCTCGCTCAACAGGTCGACCTTGTTCCATACTTCGATTAGCGGTGCATCGGCTGCCTGCGCATCGATACCGAGATCGGCGAGCACCGCCTCGACGTCGGCCGCCTGGGCAGTGGTCTCGGCGTGGGCGATGTCGCGGACATGCAGGATCAGGTCGGCCTCGATCACCTCTTCCAGCGTGGCGCGGAAAGCCGCGACCAGCATGGTGGGCAGATCCGAGATGAAACCGACCGTGTCCGACAGGATGATGCGCCGGCCACCAGTGAGGCGCACCTCACGCATGGTCGGATCGAGCGTTGCGAACACCTGATCCTTGGCCAGTACGGTGGCGCCGGTGAGGCGATTGAACAGCGTCGACTTGCCGGCGTTGGTGTAGCCGACGATCGCGACGATCGGGTACGGCACCTTGCGGCGGCCCTTGCGATGCAGTTCGCGCGTTTTCACGACTTGCTGCAGTTCGACGCGGATACCGTCGATGCGGTCCTGGATCAGGCGGCGATCGAGCTCGAGCTGGCTTTCGCCGGGACCGCCGAGGAAGCCGGCGCCGCCGCGCTGCCGTTCCAAGTGGGTCCAGCTGCGCACCAGCCGGCTCTTCTGGTAGGTCAAATGGGCGAGCTCGACTTGCAGCCGCCCCTCCCGCGTCTGCGCCCGCCGGCCGAAGATCTCGAGGATCAGCCCGGTACGATCGAGCACCTTGGCGTTCCACGCCTTTTCCAGGTTGCGCTGCTGGATCGGCGTCACCGCATGATCGACCACCACCAGCTCGATGCCGTCGATTTCGATGCGCTTGGCCAACTCGTCGACCTTACCCTTGCCGAACAGCGTCGATGGCCGCGGCATCGGCACCGGCACGGTCAGGCCCTCGACAACTTCGAGGTCGATCGCGTCGGCGAGACCGATCGCTTCGGCAAGACGGTCCTCGGGGCTGTGCAATGGCGGCACTGCCTTGGGCTCGCTCTCGCCGCCCGGCGTCACGTGCGTCGCCCGCCGGCCACGCGGCAGCACCGGTACCAGCACGAGCGCGCGCGCCGTCGCACCGAGGCGGCGCTCCGCCGCCGGCATTGCGTCGTGATCGGCTTTCACATCCTGATGCGGCGTGTCGTCGATGACGGGGACTACCCCTGCGCTCCTTCGGCCGGGTCCTGATCCATCAGATGGACCGGAGCACCCGGCATGATTGTCGAGATCGCATGCTTGTAGACCAACTGGGAGTGGCCGTCACGGCGCAACAGCACACAGAAGTTGTCGAACCAAGTGACGATGCCCTGCAGCTTGACGCCGTTGACCAGAAAGATCGTGAGCGGCGTCTTGGCCTTGCGCACATGATTGAGGAAGGTATCTTGCAGACTTGCCTGGCGTTCAGTTGCCATTTTCGTTGTTCCCGTTTTTTCAGGTCTTGTTGTTGTCGTTGGGCATTCAACTGCCCATAGCGAAGACTTGGTACTGTGGCGGATCGATTGGCGCCAATTTCATTCTACCTGCTTTTTTTGAACGAATGATAGAGGCGGATCAATCGCGCCAGACTGTCGCACGAGGGCGAGGCCGGGCACGGACACCCATGGAATCCGGGCTTTCCGCCGACGCTCAGGCCGGCGCGCGTTCGGCGACCTCATGGAATGCGGCCCTGAGCCGCATGCTCAGCATGCCCGGTACGCCATTGCCGATCGCCTGTCCGTCGATACGCACCACCGGCATGACGATGCTGCTTGCCGACGTGACGAAGGCCTCGCGGGCAGCCTTTGCCTCCTCGATGGTGAAGGCCCGTTCCTCGAGCGTCAGCCCCTCGCGGCGCAGCAGATCGATCAATGTCATTCGGGTGACGCCGCGCAGGATTTCATGACTGGCCGGCCGCGTCACCAGGCGGCCATCGGCGGTGATGATCCAGGCATTGCTCGAGGCGCCCTCGGTCACCAGCCCGTTGCCATCGACGAACCAGGCTTCCTTGGCACCGGCCGCCTTGGCTTTCTCCTTGGCCAGGCTCGCCGGCAGCAGCATCACGGTCTTGATGTCGCAACGGTCCCAGCGATTATCGGGCATCGAAATAACGGCGATGCCCTGTTCGGCGCGTGCTTCGGCTTCGGCGCGATCAGCCCCGCGCGCAATCACGATCACGGTCGGCGCCACCGTACCCTCCGGCGCGAACAGGAAATCTCGCGGGCGGGGCCCGCGCGAGACTTGTATGTAGAGCGATCCGTCGAGGATCCGATTGCGCCGGATCACCTCGCGCAGTACCCGGTTCCAGCTGGCGCGCGACATCGCCGCGGGCATGGCGAGTTCACGCAGCGAACGATCGAGCCGGTCGAGATGGCGCGTTTCGTCGATCAACCGACCGTCCCGAACCTCGCAGACCTCGTAGATGGCATCGCCGAACTGGTTGCCGCGATCCTCGGCGTGCACGGCGGCGTCCGCATACGGCACATGCCGACCATTGACGTAGACATAGCGGCTCATCGTTCCGGTCCCCGATCCCACATCTCGTCGCGGCGCTCACATCACGCCGGTGCCGGCGCGCTGATCGGACGATACGCCCAGCGCCCTGAGCTTGCGATGCAACGCCGACCGCTCCATGCCGACGAACTCGGCGGTGCGTGAGATGTTGCCGCCGAAGCGGTTGATCTGCGCCAAGAGGTAGTCGCGCTCAAAGATTTCGCGTGCCTCGCGCAGCGGCAGCGACATCAGGTGCTCGGACTTGCCGTTGATCGGCAGCGGCACGTTGGAGCCGATCTCCTGCGGCAGCATGTCGGCGCTGATCACCGCATCCGGATCGCCGCCGGTCAGGATCATCACCCGCTCGATGTTGTTCCTGAGCTCACGCACGTTGCCCGGCCAGTCGTGCGCCTGCAGCACCGCGATCGCGTCTTCACCGATCCGCCGCGCGGCCAAGCCCGACGTCTGCGCCACCTGTTGGCTGAAATACTGCACCAGATCGGGAATGTCCTCGCGCCGCTCCGACAGACCCGGCACGCGCAGCGGCACGACATTCAGGCGGTGATAGAGATCCTCGCGGAAGCGGCCCTCGGCCATCTCGCGCTCGAGATCGCGGCTGGTCGACGAGATGATCCGCACGTCGACCGAAACCTTCTGGTTGCCGCCGAGCCGCAGGAACTTCTGTTCGACCAGGACGCGCAGGATCTTGCCTTGGGTTTCGATCGGCATGTCGGCGACTTCATCGATGTAGAGCGTGCCGCCGTGCGCCTCTTCGAGGGCGCCCACCTTGCGCGGGCCACCGGTGCGATCCTCGGTGCCGAACAGCTCCTCCTCGACCCGGTCGGGCGCCATGGCTGCTGCGTTGAGGACGACGAAGGGAGCATCGGCGCGGGCCGACTTGCCATGCATGACGCGGGCGGCCAGCTCCTTGCCGGCGCCGGATGAGCCGCGGATCAGCACCCGGCTGTTGGTCGGCGCGACGCGGTCGATCTGGGCCTTCAGCTGGTTGATCGCGGTCGACTTGCCGATCATCTCGGCGCTCTGCGACGAGCGCTCCTTCAATTGCTTGACCTCGCGGCGCAGTTGCGAGGCTTCGAGCGCCCGCATGGTGACGAGCAGCATCCGGTCCGACTTGAACGGTTTCTCGATGTAGTCGTAGGCGCCACGGCGGATTGCGGTCACCGCCGTCTCGATATTGCCGTGCCCGGAAATGATCACCACCGGCAAATCGGGATGCACTTTTTTGATGATCGACAGCACCTCGAGGCCGTCGAGTCGGCTTCCCTGCAGCCAAATGTCCAGGATGACGAGCTGCGGGCGGCGCTCCTCGATCGCGCGCAGCGCTTCGTCACTGTCGCGGGCGAGGCGGCAGCGGTGCCCCTCGTCCTCCAAGATGCCGGAGACCAGCTCGCGAATATCGGCTTCGTCGTCGACCACCAGGATGTCTGCTGCCATCAATAATTCTCCCGTTCTGACCCGGCGCTTATTGCCGGAGCGCTCACGTGCTCATGCGGCACCTCGGCCGCGCTCAAATCTCTTACCCACTGTTATTCGGCGGCCACCTTCTGGCCCTTGTCCTGCTGCAGCGGCAGCGTGATGCGGACCAGCGCGCCGCGCGCCCGTCCCGGCGCCGGCGGCGCGTCTTCGAGTGTCAGGACGCCGCCATGCTGCTCGACAATCTTCTGCACGATCGCGAGACCGAGCCCGGTACCCTTGTGCCCCTTGTTGGTGACATAGGGCTCGAGCAGGCGGGCGCGATTTTGCTTCGGCAGACCGATGCCGTTGTCGATGACTTCGATAGCCGCCCGTCGCTCGGCAATAACGAGCCGGGTTTCGACCTTGCCCCGCCAGCCGGCCTCAGCTGCCTCGGCCGCGCTCTCGACCGCCTCGGTGGCGTTCTTGACCAGGTTGGTCACCGCCTGGCTGATAAGGCGGCGATCGAACAGGCCGCTGACCTTCCCCGGCGGCAGATCGAGAACGTACTCGACCGCGGGATGTCCCTCGCGGAACAGGATCACCGGCTCTTGCACCGCCTCGCGCAGATCGTTGGGCTCCATCACCGGCTTTGGCACCCGGGCGAACGCCGCAAATTCATCCACCATCGTCTTGATGTCGCCGGCCTGGCGCTCGATCGTGGCAGTGAGCTTGTCGAACGTCTCGCGATCCTCGGTGATGACCCGGCCGTACTTGCGGCGGATACGCTCGGCCGACAGGATGATTGGCGTTAGCGGGTTCTTGATTTCGTGCGCGATCCGACGGGCAACGTCGGCCCACGCCGACGTGCGCTGAGCGGAAACCAGTTCGGTGATGTCGTCGAAGGTGACGACGGCGCCCTGCGCTGCGGCATCCCCCGGCTGTTCGCGCGTCACGCGCACGGCGAAGGTACGTTCCTCCCCGTCCACGCTCACTGTCACCTCGTGCTGGGCGCGCGCGCGCAGTTGCTGATCGGAAGCCCCGGCCACCAGGGTCGCGAACTGCGGCAGCACATCGGCAAGCCGGCGACCGACGAGGCTCGCCACCTCGTGCCCCAGCAATTGCTCGGCGGATCGATTGGCGAGCGTAATGCGGCCGTCGGCGTCGAGACCGAGCACACCGGCCGACACTGCGGTCAGTACCGCCTCCATGAACACCCGGCGCTCAGTCAGCTGCTCGTTGGCGGTGACGAGCGCGTCACGCTGGTTCTTGATCTCGGACGTCATGGTGTTGAACGTCATCGACAGCCGGCGCAGGTCGCCCTCGCCGCGTCGCTCCGGCAGATGCACCTGAAGATTGCCGCGGCTGACCTGCTGCGCCGCCCCGATCAAACGGCGGATCGGCGCCACAAAGCGGCCGGCGAACCACAATCCGGACCAGATCGCCGCCAGCAGCGCGGTCAGCGACAAACTGGCATAGATCAGCCCGTGCGCGAACTTCAGCTCGCCGCGACGTTTGCGGGTCTCCTCGTATTCCTTGTACGTGTCCTCGGTTCGCCGCAAGTGGCCGATGACCTTCGGGCTGACGCTGCGCGAGACATACAGGTAGCGGCCGGGATATTTGTGCAATTTGACGATGGCGTTGACGCGGTAATCGTCGCTCGGGGTCGATAGTGGCACTTGTCCGGCTTCCGCGAGCTTGATGATATCAACCGGCACCGTCTTGTAGGGCAATTTATCGTTCTCGATCGCAGCGATCACCGGCTGCCCCTGGCCATCGACCACGAATGCCACCGGCAGCTCGCGCAGGCCGGCCTGGGCGATCACCAGCTGACGCAACTGCTTGTCGTCCCCGGCCACCAACTCGGCCGCATCGTCGATGTCCTTCGCCATGTTGACGATGTCGGTGCGAATGATCTGGCCGTGTTCCTCGAGGTAGGCCTTGGCGACGTCGAGGGAGTTCTCGACGATCTGGCGGGTTCGGCTCGAGACGCTGTCGAAGGTGCGCGAAAAAGTCGTAGTGGCGCCCGCCGCCAGCAGGATCGCCGGCAGCGCGGCAATGACGCTGAACAGGGCGACGATGCGGATGTGCAGGCGGGCGCCTGGCACCCGGGCCCGCCAAGCCATCCAAAGGTCCCTCACCTGCCAGGTCACGACCGCGATCATGGCGATGATCAGCATGGCATTGATCAGCAGCACCCAGACCACGACCATGTTGCGCGGCACAATTGGGGTCAGTCCGGTCAGGATCAGATAGGTCGCAAGTCCGGAAACCAGCGACAAAACGGTCACCGACAGACCGATCCAGAAGCCGACCGTATTCGTCTCAGGAAGCGGCAATCCGGCGTCGTCGACCGGGTTCGCGCTCACGGGAGCATGTGCATCGGACGAAGTCGTCATCGTGCCTGCCTCCCTGCTGTTGCCTACACACGCCGAACTCGGGGCGCCGGAAAACCGTTATCATTCCGCAACACTGCGGCCGGTCAGTGACGCTCAATCGAGAGCTGACCCTAAACTGTGACATTTTCGCGACATTGGCCAGAGGTAGCCCTGTAATCCGACCGCGTCAAGGCCGCCCGCTCGACCATGCAGAAGAGATTGCGTGAATCAGGGCAGGGGCGTGCGGAAGACCTGGATGTCGAGAGCGCGGATACGGCTGCGCAGGGTATTGCGATTGAGCCCCAGCAGCTCCGCGGCACGAATCTGGTTGCCGCGCGTCGCGGTCAGTGCGGCGGTTATCAGCGGCAGCTCTACCTGCCGAATAACGCGGTCGTAGAGACCTGGCGGCGGCAGCTCGCGGCCAAAGCTTGCGAAATAGCCGGATAGATACCGCTCGACCATCTCCGAAAGCTGCTTTGGCTCGGTGCCGCCGGCATCGACGTTCAGCGATGGCGCCTCCGCCAATTCTGCGTCGACGATCTCGGCGGTGATGGTGTCCTGGGTATGCAGTGCCGCCAGCCGCCTGACCACATTTTCCAATTCACGCACGTTGCCCGGCCAGCTGTGTCGCTTCAGCCGGTCGATCGCCGCCATCTCGATGTTCTTGAGGCCAAGGCCTTCGCGGGCCGCCTGACGCAGGAAATGTCGCACGAGGTCACCAATATCCTCGAGTCGCTCGCGCAGCGGCGGGATGCGCAGCGGCACCACGTTGAGGCGGTAGAACAGATCCTCGCGGAACAGCCCTTGCTGGATCTGCGACTTCAATTCTCGATGCGTGGCGGCGATGATGCGCACATTGGTGCGGATCGGCGTGCGGCCGCCGACGGTGGTGTACTCACCCTCCTGCAACACGCGCAGCAGCCGGGTCTGCGCTTCGAGCGGCATGTCGCCGATCTCGTCGAGGAACAGGGTGCCGCCCTCGGCCTGCTCGAACCGGCCCTGGGTCCGGGTCTGGGCGCCGGTGAAGGCACCCTTCTCATGGCCGAACAGCTCGCTTTCGATCAGCTCACGCGGGATCGCGGCCATGTTGATGGCGACGAACGGCCCGGCGCGACGGCGACCGTGGTCATGCAGCACCCGGGCGACCAGTTCCTTGCCGGTGCCGGACTCGCCGGTAATCATCACGGTGAGGTCGGTCTGGGTCAGGCGGGCGAGAACGCGGTAGATCTCCTGCATCGCATTCGAACGGCCGATCAACGGCAACCCGTCGCCCTCGCCTTCGGCCGCCGGCTTTTGTGCCTTGCGACCCGGCTCGGCGAGGGCGCGGCCGACGATCGACACCACTTCCGAAAGGTCGAAGGGCTTCGGCAGGTATTCGTAGGCCCCCTTCTCGGCCGCCGTCAGCGCCGTCATCAAGGTGTTCTGCGCGCTCATGACGATGATCGGCAAGTCGGGCCTGAGCTTCTTGATCCGCGGAATCATGTCGAACGCGTTCTCGTCCGGCATCACCACGTCAGTGATGACGACGTCGCCCTCGCCCTGGGCGACCCACCGCCACAGCGTCGCGGCATTGCCGGTCGCGCGCGGCGAATAGCCGGCGCGGGCAAGTGCTTGATTGAGCACGGTGCGGATGGCGGTGTCGTCATCGGCAATCAAAACGGTTCCACGGGCCATGGCTTATCCAATTGCATCCTTGGCTGCGACGACGCGATTATGCGCGATCGAGGGTTTGGGCTGCATCGGCAGCAGCACCCGGAATACGGTTCGTTTCGGCTCGGACTCGCACTCGATGATGCCGCCGTGGTCGCCGATGATCTTGGCGACGAGCGCGAGGCCGAGCCCCGATCCGGCACGCTTCGAGGTCACGAACGGGTCGAACAGGTGGTCCTTCATTGCTTCCGGCACGCCGCCACCGTTGTCGATCACCTCGATCATCAGCGGCAGCGCGACGCGGGCACCGCTGCCGGGCAGCGCCAGGCGCATGCCCGGGCGAAAGGCGGTGATCAACGCAATGCGGCCCGGCTCGCCGCCTTCCTTGATCGCTTCGGCGGCGTTCTTCACCAGGTTGAGGAAGGCCTGCACCAGCTTGTCGCGGTTGGCCGGCACCGGCGGCAACGAGGGATCGTACTCACAGACGAACTTGATGGCGCTGCCAAAGCCGCTCTCGGCCAGCCTGCGCACGTGATCGAGCACATCGTGGATGTTGATCGGCTCCTTCGCCATCGGGCGCTCGTCGCCGAACACCTCCATGCGGTCGACCAGCTTGCGGATACGCTCGGTCTCGGCGCAGATCAGCTGCGTCAGTTGCCGGTCCTCGTCGCTGACCACCGGCTCGAGCAATTGCGCCGCACCCCTGATCCCCGACAGCGGGTTCTTGATCTCGTGCGCCAGCACCGCGGCCATGCCCGACACCGACCGCGCCGCGGCACGATGGGTCAACTGCCGCTCGATCATCTGCGCCATGCTGCGCTGCTGCAGCATGACCAGAACCAGCCCCGGCTGATCCGGCAGGCCGCCGGCGAAGACATCGACCAGTTTGGCGCCCTCGACGCGCGGCATCATGATCTCGACGCCGTACTCGTTGACCGTGGTGTCGGTGCGCCGCACCTGATCGACCAGTGCCACCAGCGGGCAGCCGAAGGCGACGATCTCGGACAGGCGCTGGCGCTTCAATACCGCCTGGCCGCTGGAGGTGAAGATCTCGGCCGCCGGGTTGGCATAGACCACGCGCTCGTCCTCGCCGATGACCAAAATCGGGTGCGGCAAGGCGGCCAGCAGGAGATCGTGCTCGATGTGCCGGCGTTGCGGTGACGGCATTGGCTTGGCCGCGAACTGGTTCATGCCGCGATCGCCTCCGGCTCTGCGTAGAAGGCCGCGAGACCACGCACGACGCGGCCGCTGTCGTCGTCCTGGCACAGCCGCGCGCGCCAGGCCCGGGCGAGCGCTGGCGGCAGCCCACTCGCTTCCAGGTACCAGCCGATGTGCTTGCGGGCGTTGCGAAGGCCGAGATGGCGGCCGTAGTGCGCGAGCATCGCCTCGACGTGGCCGCCTGCGATCTCGCCTTGCTCCTGCAGCGGTGGATCGCCGGGATCGCACCCTCGCGCCAGCGCGGCCGCAATCTGACCGGCGATCCAGGGCCGGCCGTAAGCGCCGCGGCCGATCATGACGCCATCGGCGCCCGACATCGCGAGCGCCGTCCTGGCATCGGCCGGATGACCTGATGTCGCCGTTGACGATAACCGGAATGGCGACGGCGGCCTTTACGTTTCGAACGAACGCCCAGTCGGCCGCGCCTTTGTAGAACTGGCATCGCGTACGCCCGTGCACCGTCACGAGCGTGACGCCTGCAGCTTCGGCGCGGCGGGCGAGTTCCGGCGCGTTGAGGCTGGCGTGATCCCAGCCCATCCGCATCTTGAGCGTAACCGGCACTGAGACGGCACCGGTCACGGCTTCGATCAGGCTCTGGGCGTGATCGAGGTCGCGCATCAGCGCACTGCCGGATAGCTTGCCGGTGACCTCGCGCGCCGGGCAGCCCATGTTGATGTCGATGATGTCGGCGCCGAGCCCCTCGGCCATGCGTGCGCCCTCGGCCATCCACTTCGCCTCGCGGCCGGCGAGTTGCATGACGAACGGCCGCGCCTCCCCCATCGCCGCTTTGCGCAGCACCGATGGACGCTCCCGGACCAGCTCCTCGCTCGCCACCATCTCGGACACGACGAGCCCAGCGCCGAGCTTATGGCAAAGGTCACGGAATGGCCGATCGCTGACGCCGGACATCGGCGCCACCACCACCCGCGGCACGGCGTGGCGATTGCCGATCCGTATTGTATGTCCTTGCGTGTCGGCCGAGAGAGTGGTCTTGCTCATTTGTTGAGCAGCGCCTTATGATGCTAAAGCTTTGAGCACAATACGATGCAATAGGCCATCTCGCAAGTGCGAATTGGGCCGCAATGAGCATTGTGGGCCACTGCCGCGGCGGCTAATCGTTGCAAGCGAGTTGCGCCAGGCAGCCGATAAAGGAAATCGCTACGTGCCGACAGCAGTCCTAATCGTTGCCGCAGGCCGGGGCGTACGCGCAGGTTCGGCGAATGAGCCGTCCAAGCAATACCGGCGGCTGGCGGGCATACCCGTGCTGGCACGCACGGTCGCCGCATTTGCCGCCGCGGCGCGCATCGATACCATACAGGTCGTCATTCACCGGGACGACCGCCAGCTTTACGACGAGGCGCTCGGCCCGCTGCGACATCGCTGTTGCGACCCCGTTGCCGGCGGCGATACCCGACAGGCCTCGGTGCTGGCGGGCCTCGAGGCGTTGCGTTGCGCGGGGCCGACGCAAGTGCTGATCCACGACGCCGCCCGGCCGTTCGTCGGCAGCGGCGAAATCGGACGTGTCATCGATGCGCTCGCCGATCATTCGGGCGCCATCGCCGCCGTTCCCGTCGTCGACACCTTGAAGCGGGCCGGAGCCGGCGGCACCAGCCTGGGAACGGTCGATCGCAAGGATCTATGGGCCGCCCAGACGCCGCAGGGCTTCGATTTCGACTCCATCCTCGACGCTCATCGCAGGGCCAAGGCCGCGGGCCACACTGATTTCACCGATGACGCCGCAATCGCCGAATGGGCCGGTCTTAAGGTGGCGCTGGTGCCGGGCTCGGCCGGCAACATCAAGCTCACCACGCAAGCCGACTTCGAACTGGCGGAAGCGGCGTTGTCGGGCCGCGAGCGCCGGGCACCAGCAATCGATGTCCGCAACGGCACCGGCTTCGACGTCCACCGCTTCGGCGCGGGTGATGCGGTCTGGTTGTGCGGCGTGCGCATCCCGCATACCCACCGGCTCGAAGGCCACTCCGACGCAGACGTCGGGCTGCACGCGCTGACCGACGCCATTCTCGGTGCGCTCGGCGATGGCGATATCGGTCAGCATTTCCCGCCGAGCGATCCGCAGTGGAAGGGCGCGGCCTCGCACCTGTTCCTGCGCGACGCGGTGCGACGAACGAGTGCGCGTGGCGCCACGATTACCAGTGTCGATGTCACGCTGCTGTGCGAAGCGCCGAAGATTTCGCCGCACCGGGAGGCCATGCGGGCGGCGATCGCGGAAATCCTGGGGATTACGATCGAGCGCGTCGGCGTCAAAGCGACGACCACCGAGGGTCTCGGGTTCACCGGGCGGCGGGAGGGCATTGCCGCCATGGCGTCCGCAACCCTGGTGTTCATCTGAGCAGGTGGTTCTTGCCCTCGGGGCCAGAATCACGGCATGCGGGTAGAGCACGGTTGTAGACGCCTCTCGGAGCCAAGCCACATGAACGTCATGACGCCCACGCTGACCAGCGGATCAGCCGACATCGGACAAATTGCCGAAGCGACCCGTACCACCTGCCTTTCGACGCGCGTGCGTCAGCTGTCGCGCATCGTCACCCGCGTCTACGACGACGCGCTGCGCTCGCTCGGCATCACCGCCAGCCAGTTCACGCTGCTGACCCAGCTCGCCCAGCAGGACGGCATCACCGCCGTCGAGATCGGCTTCACCCTCGATATCGAGAAATCGACGCTGTCGCGCAATCTGAAGCGACTGCTGGCTTTGAACTTGATCATCATGGACCCACCGGCCGGCCGTCGCGGCCGTGGCCTGCACCTGACGCCGTCCGGCCAGGCGGTGATCAAGGAAGCCTATCCGGTTTGGCAGGAAGCCCAGCGCCGCGCCACCGCCGTTATGGGGTCCGAATGCCGCGGCACGCTCGATGGCCTGCTCGCCAACGCCGAAAAGCTTGTCGTCGCCTGAGATTTGCGCTGCGCTGATATTTCTGATCGGCTGAAGGGGGCATCGCGTGATGCTCCCTTCTTGCTGTTTGCGGAGTGAGATCATGTTCCCAGCCGACCTGATCGACCAGGCCATGCGGCTGCTCGCCGAGCTGCGCGCCCGCAAGCTCCAGGTCGCGACCGCCGAGAGCTGTACCGGCGGGATGATCGCCGGCCTGCTCACCGAGATCCCAGGATCGTCGGACGTGGTCGAGCGCGGCTTCGTTACCTACTCCAATGCAGCCAAGACCGAAATGATCGGCGTGCCGATGGAGTTGATCGTGACGCACGGCGCGGTTAGCGAGGCGGTCGCGCGCGCCATGGCGTCGGGGGCCTTGGCCGCCTCGCATGCCGACATCTCGATCGCGGTTACCGGCGTTGCCGGTCCCGGCGGCGGCTCCGCCGCGAAGCCGGTCGGGCTCGTGCATTTTGGTGGTGCCCGCAAGGGCGGCACGGTGATCCATCACGAGGCCCGCTTCGGCGATCTCGGCCGTGGCGGCATTCGCCTCGCCGCCGTGCGGCAGGCGCTGCAAATGATCGGCGAACTCGCCGATTGACCTTGCTGCTGGATCAGTTGGCAGGCGAGATACGAATGATCTCGCCGCGGTTGCTGTCGGTCAACAGGTAGAGCAAACCATCTGGCCCTTGGCGAACATCCCGGATCCGCCGATCGAGCTCGGTGAGCAGCCGTTCCTCGCCGACGACCTTCTCGCCGTCCAGCACAAGCCGAGCCAGATGCTGGCCGGCCAGCGCCCCAACGAACAAGTTTCCTTTCCAGGACGGAAAACGGTCACCGGTGTAGAAAGCCATGCCGGAGGGCGCAATCGAGGGCACCCAGTAATAGATCGGCTGCTCCATTCCTTCGCGATGCGTGCCGGCGTGGATTGGCGCACCGGAGTAGTCGATGCCGTAGCCGATCACGGGCCAACCGTAATTGCGGCCTTTGAGTGGAATGTTGACCTCGTCGCCGCCTTTCGGGCCGTGCTCCACAATCCACAGCTTGCGGCTCGTCGGATGGATCGCCGCCGATTGCGGATTGCGATGTCCAAAGCTCCAGATGCCGCGCGCAGCCTTCGGGCCCAGGTCGGGATTGTCGGCCGGGAAACTGCCGTCGGCGTTGATCCGCACCACCTTGCCCCAGTGGCGGCCGATATCCTGGGCGAAATCGCGCTGATAGCGCTCGCCGAGGGTCACGAACAACGTGCCGTCGTCAGCGAAGGCCAGACGCGATCCGAAATGCGCGCCGCCGCTGGTCGCCGGCTCTTGACGGAAGATGACCGCGACATCTTCAAGCCGGCCTGCTCCTTCTCCTCGACAAAGCGACCGCGCGCCACGCTGGTGCGCATTGAGCCCGCCGGGACGCGGTTCCGAAAACGTCAGATAAATGAGGTTGTTGGTGCCGAATTTCGGATCAAGGGCAACATCGAGCAGGCCGCCTTGGCCCTTTGCCACCACCTCCGGCACACCGGCGATGGGCGGCGACAAGGCGCCGCTTTGGTCGACAATGCGCAGCCGCCCTACCCGTTCGGTGACCAGCATCCGTCCATCGCTGAGAAATTGCAGGCCCCAGGGATGATCGAGCCCCCTGGCTACCGTATCGACCGTATACGTGCTCTTTGTCTTGGGCGGTGGGGCACCGGTGATCTGCGCCGCTGCCGGCAACGCAAACGCGACCACTGCAGCGACGATCAACCGATAGACAGTACGATGAGACATGTCGGGCCTCCACTCGCACATCCATACGCTGGCAGCACGGCCAAGATGCGGCGCGACGCAAATCAAGTTGCGAGTGGACGATGTGGCTGCTAGGCGACCGGCAGCTGACGCGCGCCGTACACCACCCCGGCGCGAGCTTCGAATGCCTCGGCGAACTTGCGGAACGCCTGGTCGAACACGGCGCCGACCAGCAGGCCGAGCATCCGCGACTTGAAATCGTAGTCGATGTAGAATTCGACGTCGCAACCGCCCGGCTGCGCCACGAACTGCCAGCGGTTGTGCAGGTGGCGAAACGGCCCGTCGATATAGCTGACTTCGACCTTCGGCACCTCGGGGATGAGTATGGCGCGGGTGACGAAGGTCTCGCGGATCGCCTTGTAGCCGGCGGTCATGTCGGCGATCAGCACCTCGTGGCCGTCGACCGTTTCGCGTTTGCGGATGCGGGTGCTCTCCGTCAGCGGCAGGAACTGCGGATATTTCTCCACGTCCGCCACCAGATCGTACATCTGGCGGGGCGTGAACGGTACGCGGCGGCGGGTGGCGAAGGACGGCATTGGAATTGAGACTCGGTGGTGTTCGGTCGCACTATCGAGGAAGCGCCGGCCGTCGGCATCGCGGCGAATGACCACGGGGGCGCAGAACTTCAGCTCCGTTGCGCCACCCTTGCCGCGCGCAGCTTCGCGAAGTCGTCGCCGGCGTGGTAGCTCGAACGGGTCAGCGGCGAGGCGGCGACCAGCAGGAAACCCTTCGCCTTGGCCATGCGCTCGTAGGACTTGAACTCGTCCGGCGTGACGAACGACTTCACCTCGGCGTGCTTGCGGGTCGGCTGCAGATATTGGCCGATGGTGAGGAAATCGACATCGGCCGAGCGCAGATCGTCCATCAGCTGCAGCACCTGCTCGCGCTCTTCGCCGAGGCCGACCATGATGCCCGACTTGGTGAACATCGTCGGGTCGAGCTCCTTCACCCGTTGCAGCAGCCGCAGCGAGTGGAAGTAGCGCGCGCCGGGGCGGATCTTGAGATAGAGACCCGGCACCGTCTCGAGGTTGTGGTTGAACACGTCCGGTCGCGCCGCGACCACTACCTCCAATGCGCCCGGCTTGCGCAGGAAATCCGGCGTCAGGATCTCGATCGTGGTCGCCGGCGTGCGGGCGCGGATAGCCGCGATCACATCGGCGAAATGCTGGGCGCCGCCGTCGGCGAGGTCATCGCGATCGACCGAGGTGATGACGACGTGCTCGAGGCCGAGCTTGGCGACCGCTTCGGCGACATTGCCCGGCTCGGCCGGATCGAGCGGCGCCGGCATGCCGGTCTTGACGTTGCAGAAGGCGCAGGCGCGCGTGCAGGTGTCGCCCATGATCATCATGGTCGCGTGCTTCTTCGTCCAGCACTCGCCGATGTTGGGGCAGCCGGCCTCCTCGCAAACGGTGGCGAGGCCATGTTCGCGCACGATGCGGCGGGTCTCGCCGTAGGCGGCCGAAGTCGGCGCCTTGACCCTGATCCAGTCCGGCTTGCGCTGGACCGGGGTGTCGGGGCGGTTGGCCTTCTCCGGATGGCGCGGGCGGTTGTCGACGGTCGTGACCATAGGTTCTCCTGCCGGGCGCTGGGCGGCCCCGGTGATCCCCTACAAAGTGGCCGACTACGCCCCGCCGATCAAGCCATCAGTGATTGTGGGCACTAACGCCCAACGATGCGCGCCAGGATGACGACAATGATCGCGCCGACCGTCGAAACCGCGATCTGGTTGCCGTACGTCGGGATGATGGTGTTGAAGTCGTAGGGGATTTTCAGCAGCCCCTGGTGCACCAGATAACCGCCGACAAACGCGCCGATGATGCCGACGATCAGATTGCGGAACAGGCCGCCACCGCCGAGCAACAGACCAGCGAGCCAGCCGGCAATCAGGCCGGTGACCGCCATTACGATATACGGCATATAGGGTTGCAGTTGATCCATGAGAGCCTCCCTCGGTTAGCGTCCGTTCGATCCTAAGCGATAATTCGCGCCAGGATTACGACCACAATGGCGCCAATCGTGCTGGTGGCGATCTGCGAATGCAGCGCATTGCGGATGCCAAGGTTGATGCCCAGCGCGCTCAACAGGCCGCCGCCGACGAAAGAGCCGATGATGCCGGTAACCAAATACCGGATAAGACCGCTGCCACCGACCAGTACGCTGGCCAGGAATCCCGCAATGATGCCGATCACGGCCATCACGATCAGCGTTTGAGCATCGATTTTCATAGCCGCCGCTCCTTGATGGTCGAATCGCCAGCGCCAGTCTGGCTGGTCAGTCGCGACCGGCGTCGAGCCGAGTTGCTTGCCTACAAGTACCGCCGCCCGCACCCGCAGCGACGGCCGATAGCGCAACAGGGCGAGCAAGAGCCCGGCAGCGATTACCGTAACCGTTGTCGACCATCTCGTCACCTCGCCGCCGATCACCGCCAACGTCGCCAGCGTAAGCGCCGCCGGCAGCAGCTGGGTGAAGAAGCCGAACAATGATGAAGCAAGGCCGGCGATGTCGGGATGCGGATCGAGGGTCAGGCTGGCGGCATTGGCCATCACGCTCAGGAAGCAGCAATTGTAGACGAACATCAAGGCGCCGAACGCCACCGGGTGCAGCGTACCGGTGGCCGCCAGCAGCGCCATCAACCCGCAGGCGAACGTCTGGATCAGCAGCGCCGCCCTGGATGTCGCCAGTACGCCGAAGCGGCCGATGGCGAACGAGTTCAAGAACTGGCCGAGAATGATACCAGTGCCCATGGCACTGAAGGCCAATGCGAAAGCAAGGCCCTCCCAGCCGAATGCTGCCTTGAAGAAGCGCGGCGCGTGCGCAATGAACGAGATGATCGTAAACGACAGCACCGCTGCCAGCGCCAGGAAGAAACGTGACTGGGGATGGCCAAGCACGCGCCTGATCGCCAGCTTCAACTGGGCCATGTCGAGCGCATCGGAGCGCAATGCCCGGTTGGTCTCGTCGAGCTTGACGATCGCAACCGCCGCCATGGTGCAGCCAAACAGCATCATCGCCGCGAACGGCATGCGCCAACCGCCGACGGCGACGAGGCCGGTGCCGGCGAGCGGAGCCAAGATCGGCCCGAACGAAATCATCGCCATGGCCAGCGCCATGGTCTTTGCGAGTTCCGCTCCGGCGCTGGTGTCGCGCAAGATGGCACGGCCGATGACGATGCCGGCGGCTGATCCCAGCCCTTGGAATGCGCGCGCGACCAGCACGACGTCGATACTTTCCGCCAGCAGCGCCACCAGAGCGGCACCGGTATAAAGGCCGAGGCCGGCGAGCAGCACCGGCTTGCGCCCGAACCGATCGGATGCCGAGCCATAGATCAACTGGCCGAATGCAGAGGCGAAGATGAACAGAGGCATTGCAATCTGGATCTGTTCGATCGGAACCGCGAAGGCGTCCTCCATCGCGAAAATCGCCGGCAGCAGCACGTCGGTCGAGAACGCGTTCGACGCCAACAGCAGGCCGCAAAATACGATCAGGAAGGTTCGAGACATGGCAGCCTTCGTCGGTGCTCGGCGCGCTCATGTCAATCGCGGCGGCGGCGCGGCAGGCATGTCGCGCGCATTTCGCCGCAGTCGCTGCTACTTCTGGCAGAACGTCGCAGTCACCAGGCACCGGTACTCGGTGCCAAGCGGGCCAAGGTTCAGGTAGACCTCGCACGAGACCGTCTCGGCGCTCTTGGTCAGCGGCTTTGCCGGCCACTTACGCTTTCTGGCCTCGACCCCTGCATACTCGGCGAGCTTCTCGCGGGCGGCGTTGGTCGCGCCTTCGGTGCCGAAGGCCACGTCCGACAGCGGCAGCCGGAAGCAGTTGGCGGATGCCTTCGGCTGTGCTGCGACAGCGGTCTGCGCCGCCGCCATCGGCATCACCGCGAGGAGCGCGGTCATCGCCGCCCGTATCATCTTGGGCATGCTCCTAGTACCCGGAATCACACATGGATAGTACACCTGATCGCGGAACCACGAGGCGATCCGCCAGGAGCGGGGCGCAGCGCGTAGCCCATGCTACGCGCTAGGCGCGCGTCATGCTGGAAGCATGCGGTCCGCATGACGCGGGCGCCCGTGGGCCGCGACCCTGCGGGCGATCGAGGATGATCGCCGGCGGCGTCGCACCGCTTGTCCGATGGGGCAACATCGGCCGGCGCGGCGCTCCTGGCCGGCGAGCATCCTCGATCGTCATGTGTACTATCCATGTGTGATTCCGGGTACTAGCCTGCTGCCGCCAGATTGCCGGTGCCATGCTGTGCCCGCTCGAGCTTCAACCGCTCGGCGATCAGGAAGGCAAGTTCCAGCGACTGGTCGGCATTGAGCCGCGGATCGCAGTGGGTGTGATAGCGGTCCGACAGATCGGCGTCGGAGATCGCGGTTGCGCCGCCAGTGCACTCGGTGACGTTCTGGCCGGTCATCTCGACGTGGATGCCGCCGGCGTGCGTGCCTTCGGCGCGATGCACGGCGAAGAAGGTCTCGACCTCCGACAGCACGCGGTCGAAGGGGCGTGTCTTGAAGCCCGACGCCGCAGTGATGGTGTTGCCGTGCATCGGATCGCAACTCCATACCACGGTGCGGCCGGCCTTCTGCACAGCACGGATCAGTTTCGGCAGATGGCTCGCCGCCTTGTCGGCGCCGAAGCGGCAGATCAGCGTCAGCCTGCCGGCTTCGTCCTTCGGATTGAGCACGTCGATCAGCCGCAGCAGTCCGTCCGGCTCCAGCGAGGGGCCGCATTTGAGGCCGATCGGGTTCTTGACGCCGCGGCAAAACTCGATGTGGGCATGATCAGGCTGGCGGGTGCGATCGCCGATCCAGAGCATATGCCCCGACGTCGCGTACCAGTCACCCGAGGTCGAATCGAGCCGCGTCATGGCCTGCTCGAAGCCGAGCAGCAGCGCCTCGTGGCTGGTATAGAAGTTCGTGGTCTTCAGTTGCGGCGTATTGTCGGACGTGATGCCGCAGGCGCGCATGAAGCCCATCGTCTCGGTGATCCGGTTGGCGAGCTCCTGATAGCGGCTGCCCTGGGGTAAGTCCTTGACGAAGCCGAGGTTCCACTGGTGCACGCGTTCGAGGTCGGCGTAGCCGCCCATGGCGAAGGCGCGGATCAGGTTCAGCGTCGCCGCCGACTGCCGGTAGGCCTCGATCTGGCGCTGCGGATCGGGAATGCGCGCTTGCGGCGTGAACTCCGGCCCGTTGATGATGTCGCCACGATAGCTCGGCAGCTCGACGCCGCCCTTTTTCTCGGTCGGTTGCGAACGCGGCTTGGCGAACTGGCCGGCGAGACGACCGACCTTCACCACCGGCGAGCCGCCGGCGAAGGTGAGCACCACCGCCATCTGCAGGAACACCCGGAAGAAATCGCGGATGTTGTCAGCCCGATGCTCCAGGAAGCTTTCGGCGCAGTCGCCGCCCTGGAGCAGGAAACCATTGCCCTGTGCGACGTCGGCAAGCGCGCGTTTCAACTGGCGGGCCTCGCCGGCAAATACCAGCGGCGGAAAGGTCGAAAGCTTGGCCTCGACTTCACCCAGCACGGCGGCGTCCGGGTAGTCCGGCACCTGTTGAATGGGCTTCTGCCTCCAGCTATCTGGGGTCCACGGCGCGGCCATTGCAGTTCTCTCCCGGTACGTCGGTCGCACGCACGCCACCGTTGGGCGCGCTTGGCCAGTGCTTATAGGTCAAGGGCTTGGGCGATGCCAGCCCTGGCACTGGGGGGTCGGCCTGCGGCACGATCCCTCACATGTGGATCACCCGGCCGTAGGCGTCGAGGGTGCTCTCGTGCATCATCTCGGACAGCGTCGGGTGCGGGAAGACGGTGTGCATCAGGTCTTCTTCAGTGGTCTCGAGCTGCATGGCGATGACGAAGCCCTGGATCAGCTCGGTGACTTCGGCGCCGACCATGTGGGCGCCGATCAGCTGACCAGACTTGGCATCGAAGATGGTCTTGACCAGGCCCTGCGGTTCGCCGAGCGCGATCGCCTTGCCGTTGCCGCGAAACTGGAAGCGGCCGACCTTGACCTCGCGCCCGGCTTGCTTGGCCGAGGCTTCGGTCAATCCCACCGACGCGATCTGGGGGTGGCAATAGGTGCAGCCAGGGATCTTGAGCTTGTCCATCGGGTGGGTGGCGAGGCCCTTGATGGTTTCGACGCAGATGACGCCCTCGTGCTCGGCCTTGTGCGCCAGCATCGGCGGGCCGGCGACGTCGCCGATGGCGTAGATGCCGGCAATGTTGGTTCGGCCCAGGCCGTCGGTTGCGATGCAGCCGCGGTCAGTCCTGACGCCCAGCTTCTCGAGGCCGATGCCCTCGATATTGCCGACCACGCCGACCGCCGAGATCAGCCGCTCGGCAATGATGGTCTCGGTCTTGCCATTGCCCAGATCAACCGTCGCGGTGACGCTGTTGGCGCCTTTGGTGACCCCTGTCACCTTGGCACCGGTAAAGATCTTCATGCCCTGTTTTTCGAACTGCTTGCGGGCGTGAAGAGCGATCTCGGCATCCTCGACCGGCAATATCTGCGGCAGCAATTCGATGACCGTCACCTCGGTCCCCAAGGTCCGGTAGAACGAGGCGAACTCGATGCCGATGGCGCCCGAGCCCATCACGATTAGCGACTTCGGTTGCACCGGCGGCACCATCGCCTCGAAGTAGGTCCAGATCAGGCGGCCGTCGGGCTCGATGCCGGGGATCGCGCGCGGCCGCGCGCCGGTCGCAACGATGATGTGCCGGGCCTGGTAGGTGCCGGCGCCAAGTGCACCCTTGGGCGGCGGAAGGGCCGGCTGCGCCACAGGCTTCTTCGACGCTGCGACCACCACCTCTCCAGGCTTGGCGATGGTGGCCTCGCCCCAGATCACGTCGACCTTGTTCTTCTTCAGCAGGAAGCCGACGCCGCCGTTGAGTTGCTGCGACACGCCGCGCGAGCGCGCCACCACCGCCGCGTTGTCGACCGTCATCGTGCCGTTGAGCACCAGGCCGTAGTCCTTGGCGTGCGTCGCGTAGTGGTAGATCTCGGCCGAGCGCAACAACGCCTTGGTCGGAATGCAGCCCCAGTTGAGGCAGATGCCGCCGAGGTGCTCGCGCTCGACGATTGCCGTCTTGAAGCCCAGCTGCGCGGCGCGAATGGCGGTGACGTAGCCGCCGGGGCCGGCGCCAATGATCAAGATGTCGTAGCTGGACATGGGCGATCCGTGTTGGGGTGGTGGGACGGGGGAGCGCCCCGATCAGGATGCGAGGATGGCGGCGAATGTCATGCCGAGTGAAGCCGTCGGCGCAACCGAGGTCAACCCCGGCCTGGACCGGCCAATCGCCCGTCGCAGCGGTCGACCCAATGCCGGCGTGTCGAACGAACGAAAAAGGCCCGGCGTTTGATCGCTGGGCCTTCTTGAATTCCCACAACTTGTGCGCCCGTGTGCCGTTCACACGTGGCAGCGGGCTCCCAGGTAATAGTTGAGAAGCTCGTTGTAGCGGTTGGCGACGGCCCGCGCTTCGGGCGAACCCTTGCCTTGGCTGGCGGCCTCGACCTTTGACTGCGCGCCCTGGCTGTCCATTCTGTTGAGATCAGCGCGCAGCGACTGGCAGGTCGTGCCAGCCGGCAGCGCCCGCGCTCCCGGATCGCCACCGGTAGCGCCCCCGGACGAGCAGCCAGCCAAACCGACGCCCGATAGGCCGAGCATCGCGACCAGACCCAGCCCCCGACACAATTTCCCGCTCGTCTGTGTCACCACACATCGCCTCCGCTGTCACTTCACGGTTACCCGCCCGCGCGCCCAGGAGCGACCCATTGCGCTCCTCTGCCGTCGGCCATCCCGCTTTACCGCAGGAGCCAAACGATCCCTACAGGATTCGAACCGCCATAGCTGTTCGCAAATTACGCCGCAGAAGCCAAGCCCTACCGCGACAAATTGCGCAACCTATTCAGCAGCCGTCTTGGCGACTGCTGGCGCGATGGCCGTGGACGCCTGTGCAGCCGAGGCTGTCTGCCCCGCCGTGCCGGGTTTCACCGTCGAGCACTTGGCTTGGAACTCGGTGTTGGTCCGGTTGAGCTGGTCGGCCTTGGCGAGGTCGGCGGTCGACATCTTGTACTTCTTGACCGAAGCTTGTGCGACCTTGTCGGCGACGCCTTCCTTCTTCAGGCTTTCGATCTGCGATGCCAGGGTAATGCAGGCCGCATCGGTCCTTGGTGTCTCGGTGACCGAGGCTGTCGTCAGGTTGCTACCACCGAAAGTGTTTTCGGCGCAGCCGGCCAGCAGTGCAGCACCCGCGATTACCAGCGCGGGCGTCAGGAGCTTTTTGAACATGGTGATGTTCCCCAAAAAAACCTTTGGATTTACGCCCAATACGCTCCCTGCCCATTAGCCCCCGGCCACACCGGTAACAAGGTCACTTGGGCAAGCTATCACCGGCAATCTTTGCCTTCACTAGGTCGGCGATGACGGAAAGACGAGGATTGTTGCCGGTCGGCAACGATTAGGCGAGCGCCAGCTGGTCACACCAGCATGCGCACCGGATCCTCGATGAAGGATTTGAATGCATTGAGCAATTCGGCCCCAAGCGCACCGTCGACCACGCGATGATCGCAACTCAACGTCGCACTCATGATGGTGCCGATCTCGATTTTGTCGCCATTGACAATCGGCCGTTTCTCTCCCGCACCTACCGCCAGAATCGTAGCGTGCGGTGGGTTGATGACGGCATCGAAGCTCTTGATGCCGAACATGCCAAGGTTCGAGATCGAGGTCGTGCCACCCTGATACTCGTGCGGCGCCAGCCGACGCCGGCGCGCCCGCTCGGCGAGGTCCTTCATCTCGTTCGAGATTTCCGCCAATGTCTTGAGCTCTGCGTGCTTGATCACCGGCGTGAACAAGCCGCCCTCGATTGCCACCGCAACGCCGACATCGCTATGGCGATGCCGCAGCATGCCCTGGCTCGTCCAGGTCGCGTTCGCCGCCGGCACGTTTTGCAGGGCCAGCGCTAAGGCCTTGATGATGAAGTCGTTGACCGACAACTTGTAGGCGCGGGGGCCCTCCTTCGGCGAGCGGGCGTTGAGCCGTTCGCGGGCCGACAGCAGCGTATCAAGACGGACGTCGACCGACAGATAGAAATGCGGCACCGTCGCCTTCGACTGGGTCAGCCGCTCGGCGATCACCTTGCGCATGCCGTCGTGCGGCAGCACCTCAAACGAGTCCTTCTCGTAGAGCGCCAGGATCTTGTCGTCGGCCATCGGCTGGACTGCCGGCATCGTCGCCGCCGACACGGTTTGGATGGCGGTCGAAGGCTGCGCCGCCGGCATCAACGGCGTCGCGGCAATCCTCGGCGCCGCGCCGGCGGCCTTTGCCATCTCGATGTCGCGTTGCACGATGCGGCCGTGCGGCCCCGAGCCCGCTACGGCTGAAAGATCGATGCCGTTGTCCTTTGCCAGACGCCTTGCCAGCGGCGAGACGAACATGCGGGAGCCGGCGAGCGCTGCCTTCGGGGCAATCACGGGAGCAATCGTCATCGGCTGGCGCGGCGCGGCGGCAAGCCCGAGACCGGCGCCGGTCGATGCAGCTGGCGCGGCCGGCGCTGCCGGTTTTGGCGCGGGCGCTGGTGCTGGCACGGATGGTGCCGGCGGCGGCGCACCCAGCTTCTCACCCTCGGCGAGCAGGATCGCGATCGGCGTGTTGACCTTGACCTTCTCGGTGCCGGCCGCAATCAGGAGCCGCCCCACCACGCCCTCGTCGACGGCTTCGACCTCCATCGTCGCCTTGTCGGTCTCGATCTCGGCGATGACCTTGCCGCTCTTGACCACGTCGCCCTCCTTGACGAGCCACTTGGCGAGCTTGCCCTCCTCCATCGTCGGCGACAGCGCGGGCATCAGGATCTGGGTGGGCATGTCAGGATCTCAGGTTTGTTCGGGAGCAGGATCGAGCGGCCACAGTGCCGCTATTGGAAAAGGTACGGCGTCGAAGGGCGGCGCCTTCACCTCGTCTTCATCTTGGAACACTTCGAACAGCACCCAGTGCCTGTCCTTGAGCTCGAAAACCTCCAGCAACTTGGCCGCCGGATCCAGGTGCCACAGGTGTGGGACCTCATAGGTTGCATAGATCCTGCGCTTAGGGCCGCGGTCAGCTGTTTCCGTCGACGGCGAAAGGATTTCACAAATCCAGTCGGGAGCAATCTCGACAAACGCCTTTTCCGGCATCGCAGGCATCCGCTCGCGGCGCCACGCTGCCAGATCAGGCACCACCACGTGCGGGCCGAGATGCAGTTCAGGTTCGACCATGAAAATCCAGCCGCCGGGGCCGCCGCGGCCCTTTTGGAACGGGCCGGTAAGCTCGTGTCCCAAAGAGTTGCTCGCCACTGCATGCCGCGGCGCCGGGCGCGGGTGCGTGACGAGGCTGCCGAACAGGATCTCGGCGACGAGATGCGGCGGCACGGCCTCGAGATCGGCGTAGGTCGCCGCCCGCTGCTGGGGTTTATCCGCCTCCGTCATTGGCCGTGCCTACTGTTTCTTTGCCGGTGCCGTTGTGCCCAGATCGGTCGGGCGCCGCCATTCGGCGTCGAACATCTTGCGGATCCGCGCCAAGGCATCCGCTTCCGTGGCCTTCTTCTCGGCTGCGAATGCGCGGGCGGCATGGCGGGCGACGTCGACCAGTAGGATGCCCCACGCATCGGGCGTGTCGAAAGCGGGCCGCAGCGACACATGCAATCCGCCACCTGCGATCCAGGCCCTGAGCACTTCGGCCGAGCCGGCATCCGAGATGGCGCCTTCTGGAATGATCAATTCATCGCGCGCGCCCATGGCAAGCGTCCTCCCGGATCAAACGTACACCACGCCCTTCGCCGCCGCGACCACCTGCGCCGCCGTCGGCAGCGCCAACCGCTCGAGGTTTGCCGCGTAGGGCATCGGCACGTCGGCACCCGACACTTTGGCTGGCGGCGCATCGAGGTAGTCGAAGGCCTGGATCGCCGCTTGCGCACATATCTCGGAGCCGACCGAGCAGGTCGGCCAGGCTTCTTCCACCGTCACCAGGCGGTTGGTCTTGCGCACCGAAGTGAGGATCGTGTTCCAGTCGATGGGCCTGAGCGTGCGCAGATCGATCACCTCGGCCTCGATGCCCTCGGCGGCCAGGGTCTTGGCCGCATCGAGCGCGTAATTCATGCCGCGGGCAAACGACACGATCGTGACGTGCTGGCCAGGCCGGACGATCTTTGCGCTTCCGATTGGCACGACGAAATCATCGCCCTTAGGCACTTCGCCGCTGGCGCCGTAGAGGATCTCGTTCTCCAGCACCAGCACCGGATTGGGATCGCGGATCGCGGCCTTCATCAGCCCTTTGGCGTCGGCCGGCGTCGACGGGCAGACGACCTTGAGGCCCGGCACGTGCGCGTACCAGGCCGAATAGCACTGCGAGTGCTGGGCACCGACGCGGGCCGCTGCACCGTTGGGGCCCCGGAACACGATCGGACAGCCCATCTGGCCGCCGCTCATGTACAGCGTCTTCGCCGCCGAGTTGATGATCTGGTCGATCGCCTGCATGGCGAAATTCCAGGTCATGAATTCGACGATCGGTTTCAGGCCCGCGAGCGCCGCACCGACGCCGATGCCGGCAAAGCCCTGTTCGGTGATTGGTGTATCGATCACGCGCTTGGCGCCGAATTCGGCGAGCAGGTTCTGGCTGACCTTGTAGGCGCCCTGGTATTGCGCCACTTCCTCGCCCATCAGGAAGACATTCGGATCGCGGCGCATCTCTTCCGCCATCGCGTCGCGCAATGCTTCGCGCATCGTCTGGTTGATCGTCTCGACGCCGGGTCCGTGGTCGGGTTCGGCGGCAGCAGTTCGCACGGCCGGGGTCGGCACCGGCGCAGCAGCGACTGCCGCCGCTGCCGTGGCTGGGCCGGGACCGGTTCCATTCGCCTTCGGCTTCGCAGCGGGCGCTGCACCCGCCATCTCGTTATCGACCAAGATCGTTGCGATCGGCGTATTGACCTTGACCTTCTCGGTGCCGGCGGCGACCAGGATTTCGCCAACCTTGCCCTCGTCGACGGCTTCGACTTCCATTGTCGCCTTGTCGGTCTCGATCTCGGCGATCACCATGCCCGATTTGACCGTGTCACCCTCCTTGATCAGCCACTTGGCAAGCTTGCCCTCCTCCATCGTCGGCGACAGCGCGGGCATCAGGATCTGGGTGGGCATGGTGATTTGGTCCGGGCGTTGCGGTGGTCGTGCGAATTTCAGGCGGTGGGTTCGCAGGCGGGGCCGAATGGCCACAGGAGGCCAAGCGAGAACGTCGAGCTCGTTGAACGGCGGGGCGCTGACGTCTTCCGCGTCCACGAATGTATGCGTCAGCAGCCAATTCTTGTCGTGGCGCATGAACACCTCGAGCGTGCGCGCGCGCGGATCGAGGAACCAGAGATACTCGACGCCATACAAGGCATAGATGCGCCGCTTGTCGCCCTTGTCGATATTTCTCAGTGCTCGGCGAAATGATCTCGCAAATCCAGTCGGGCGCAACCTCGATGAAGGCCTTCTCGACCGCTTCCGCCGGCAGACGTTCGCGCCGCCAGCCCGCGATGTCCGGCACGACCACGTGGGGACCAAGATGCAACTCGGGCTCGCCGACGAAGAGTCCAACCGCCCGGCCCGCCGAACGGCCTTGACTGGAAAAGCAGTCCGACCAGTCTCGTCACCGAGTGCGATGGCTGCCACCGCCATGTCGAGGCGATCGGTCGCGGATGCGTCACGCAGATTGCCGAACAGGATTTCGCGCCACCAGGTGCTCCGGCACCGCTTCCAGGTCGGCATACGTCGCAGGTTTGTTCGACGGTCATCGGGCATCGACTATTGCACCCCTACAGCAGCACATCCGTATAAGAGTTCGGCCGACGTCGGGCTCGGGATCGCTCTGGGCGAATTCGGCCGAGGCGTTGACGGTTTCGCGGATCTGCCTGTCGATCGCCTTGAGATCGTCCTCGCTCGCCATCCGGTTTTCCATGATGCGCACCCGCGAGCGCTCGATCGGATCACGCTCCTCGCGCACCTTGTCGACTTCCTCGCGGCTGCGATACTTGGCCGGGTCGGACATGGAGTGGCCGCGATAGCGATAGGTCATCATCTCCAGAATGTAGGGTCCGTTGCCCTCGCGCGCCCATTTGACGACGCGGTCGCCCGCGGCCTTTACCGCGCGCACGTCCATGCCGTCGACCTGCTCGCCGGGAATGGCGAACGACAGCCCGCGCTGCGACAGGTTCGTCGTCGCACTCGCCCGCTCGATCGACGTGCCCATGGCGTAGCGGTTGTTCTCGATCACGAAGATCACCGGCAGCTTCCACAGCTCGGCCATGTTGAAGGTCTCGTAGACCTGCCCCTGGTTTACCGCGCCGTCGCCGAAGTAGCAGAAGCAGACATGATCGTTGCCACGATACTTGTTGGCAAAGGCGAGGCCGGCACCCAGCGGCACCGATGCGCCGACGATGCCATGGCCGCCGAAGAACTGCTTCTCGCGGCTGAACATGTGCATCGAGCCGCCCTTGCCGCGGCTGTACCCACTCCGCCTACCGGTCAGCTCCGCCATTACCCCCTTCGGGTCCATGCCGCAGGCCAGCATATGACCATGATCACGATAGGTTGTAATGACCTGGTCGCCGGTTCTCGACGCCATCTGCAGGCCGACGACTACCGCTTCCTGGCCGATGTAGAGATGGCAGAAGCCGCCGATGAAGCCCATGCCATAGAGCTGCCCCGCCTTTTCCTCGAAGCGGCGGATCAACAGCATTTCGCGATAGGCCAGTAGCTCCTGCTCGCGGGTGAATGCCAGCACGGGCGGAGTACCGGCGGCGCTTGCCGCACCCGGTTGCCACGCCGCGTGCATCGAGCCCATCACGGGTGCAGTCGCACTGCCATGCTGCGGGAAAGTCACCCCTGGGGTGATGCCTCGCGTCGTCTCCCCGCTCGCCATGGTTTCTCCTCGTGTATCCAGCCGTGCCGATGGCTCGACGCCTAGCACTTTGGTCGAAGGCTACACGAGCGCTATCCGGCTTGCCAGGGTGCGGCGCAAGCAATTTCGGCCGGGATCGGTAAATTGGCCGTCGCAGACGCGGCAGCAGGGGGCAAAGCCCGGTTGTGCCTGCAGCGAACCGCTAGCGGCGGGTCGGAAGGACGACTATTGCGTCGGCTGCGACGTAGCCCAGCACGTCGGCCGCGATGAAGGCCACCATGTCAGCATCGGGGTGTTGCGGCGCCAACAGCGCCACGTCGCGCTGCAATCTGGTACGCACGGCCTCCAGGCGAGCGATGTCGCGCTCCAGCACGCTGGCGCGTTCGATCAGTTTCTGTCTCGCGTGAAGGCCGTGGCTACCATTTAGCGCATGATGGCCGAAGTAGATCGCGAGCGTGAGGCTACCAAGCAGAACCAGGGGTAGCCGGCCGCGTGTCATGGATCTCCTCGTCATCTTGTTCGGGCCGGCAGCGACGCGAAACCAGGGGCAGGGCGATTGCGGGCTTGAACCGGCTCGAGGCTAGCGGATCGAACTTAAGGCGGGGTAAAGCCCCGGATCGAAATCGAGCGGTTCTCGACTAGGCTTCATGCGACTGCCTTCTTGATCACGCTGCGGCCGGCATAGCGGCCGACGTCGCCGAGTTCCTCCTCGATGCGGATCAGCTGGTTGTACTTGGCGAGCCGGTCCGAGCGCGACAGCGACCCGGTCTTGATCTGGCCGCAGTTGGTGGCGACGGCGAGGTCGGCGATGGTCGCGTCCTCGGTCTCGCCGGAGCGGTGCGACATCACCACGGTGTAGTTCGCGCGCTGGGCCATGTCGACGGCATCGAGCGTCTCGGACAATGAGCCGATCTGGTTGACCTTGACCAGGATTGAATTGGCGGTTGCGGTCTTGATGCCCTGCGCCAGCCGTTCGGTGTTGGTGACGAACAGGTCATCGCCGACCAGTTGGCACTTTTTGCCGATCAGCTCGGTCAACACCTTCCAACCGGACCAATCGTCCTCCGACATGCCGTCCTCGATCGAGATGATCGGGAACCGCGCGACAAGATCGGCCAGGTACTCGGCGTTGGCGCCGCTGTCGAGGACCTTGCCCTCGCCTTCGATGTGGTACTTGCCGTCGTTGAAATACTCGGTCGCCGCGCAATCGAGCGCCAGCATTACGTCCTCGCCCGGCTTGTAGCCTGCAGCTGCAATCGACTTCATGATGAAGCCCAGGGCCTCGTCGGCGCTCTTCAGGTTCGGCGCGAAGCCGCCCTCGTCGCCGACGTTGGTGTTATGGCCGGCGTCCTTCAGGCCCTTGCGCAGCGTGTGGAAGATCTCCGCACCCATCCGGACGGCGTCGGCGCAGGTCGGCGCCGATACCGGCATGATCATGAATTCCTGGATGTCGATCGGGTTGTCGGCGTGGGCGCCGCCGTTGATGATGTTCATCATCGGCACGGGCAGGATGTGCGCCGAGGCGCCGCCGACGTAGCGGTAGAGCGGCAGGCCGGAGCATTCGGCCGCAGCCTTGGCGACCGCAAGCGATACGCCGAGAATGGCGTTGGCACCGAGCCGAGCCTTGTTCTTGGTGCCATCGAGCGCGATCAGCGCGTGGTCGATGCGGCGCTGGTCCTCGGCATCCATGCCGCGCAGGGTATCGAAAATCTCGCCATTGACGGCGGCCACCGCCTTGGTCACACCCTTGCCACCGTAGCGCTTCGGATTGCCGTCGCGCAGTTCATTGGCCTCGTGCGCGCCGGTCGAGGCGCCAGACGGAACGGCGGCGCGGCCCATCGTGCCATCTTCCAGAATGACGTCGACCTCGACGGTCGGGTTGCCGCGGCTGTCGAGTATCTCGCGGCCGATGATATCGAGGATCTGGGTCATGAAGCGGGCCTCTTGCTGAAGGAATTCCGGCTGTTGTACTCAACTGCTGGAGAGAGTTCGGCCGCTTCTAACCGGTTCGGCTGAGCGCATAAAGCCCCCAGTGCCGCGCGCCGCCGTCGGCTCGCCGCCGGCACATTCGGCTAACGCGATCGAGCAGGGAAACAGGAAGGAGCAGCTTGCACGCCATGGCAAAGCCGACAGCCGCACTCGTTTTGTTCTCAGGCGGGCAGGATTCGACGGTCGCGCTTGCCGACGCGCTCGAGACCTACGCGCTGGTTGAGACCATCGGTTTCACATATGGCCAGCGCCACGTAGTGGAATTGTCGGCACGGCACGCCATCCGCGACGCCGTTCCGGCGTTATTTCCGAAATGGGGCAAGCGCTTGGGCACCGATCACCTCCTCGATCTCAAGTCCTTCGGCCAGATCAGCGATACCGCACTGACCCGGGAGCGCCGGATTGAATGGAAGCCCGGCCAGTTGCCCAACACGTTCGTGCCGGGTCGTAATCTGCTGTTCTTCAATTACGCTGCCGCCGTCGCCTACGGCCGCGGCATCAGCACGCTGGTCGGCGGCATGTGCGAGACCGATTTTTCCGGTTATCCCGACTGCCGCGACGAGACCCTGCAGTCGCTGGCACGAACCTTGAGCCTTGGGCTGGACCGCGATTTCCGCATCGTGACGCCGTTGATGTGGCTCGACAAGGCGCAGATCTGGGCGCTCGGCGAGAAGCTCGGCGGCAGCAAGCTGACGACCCTCGTCCTCGAGGCTTCCCACACCTGCTATGAAGGCGTGCGCGGGCGCCGGCATGCCTGGGGCTATGGTTGTGGCCGCTGCCCGGCCTGCGAGCTGCGCAAACGGGGATACGAGAAATGGCAAGCCGGCAAACGCTGATCGAAGGCATCGAGGCGGCCATCGCCGGGCGCTGGCAGGAAGCCCACCAAATTGCGCAGGCGGACGAGGACGATCGCGACTTCTGCTGGCTGCACGCCTGCCTGCACAAAATCGAGGGCGACGAAGCCAATTCCCGCTACTGGTACCGCCGCTGCGGCCACGCCTTCGAGGCCTATGCCGACCCCAAGGCCGAACTCGCCGCCATGAAGGCAGCGCTGACGTATTGAGGTGCCAACGCCTCAACGGTGCTAGCGGATCTTCTCCAGCGTCGACTGATAGCGGGTGAACAGACGATCCATTTCCGCCAGTCCGAAGGCCGTGGGCTCGAGCGCGGGCGCCCGCTCGTGGACGACCTCGACGCCGATCTGGCGGGCGTAGAAGCGCTTGCCGTAGCACAGCGCCTGCGGGATCGAGCGGATCATGAACACGATTAGCGGCAGCACCTCGCCATGCAGCCGCTCGGCCTCGGCCAAGGCCTGGGCCGTGCCCGATCGGAATAGCTCGTAGATGCACACCTGCACCGCCAACTGCTCCGGCGCCGGGATCAGGCCTGCCACACCGGCACGCAGGTTGGTCATGAACTCGATGCCGCCGTGGCCGCTGAAGATGGCGAGCTTGCCATCCGTCCGCTCGACCAGCACCTGCGTCTCGACCGCCGTTCCCTCACCCTTCAGGACCGTCACATTGGGGTGATTGCGGTGCAAAGCCACCAACCCCTCGAGCGACAGATTGACGGCCAGGTTGAAGGGGTTGTGCTGGACCGCGACCGGACAGTCGAGCGCGTCCGCGGTGGCGCCGAAGAAACGCAGCAAGGCGGCTTCGTTCTCGACCTGCGCCGGCGGCTGCAGGATGATGACATCGGCGCCATTGCGCCGTGCCTCGCGGGCGAAGCTGAGCTGCTCAGCCGCGGTCGGCTCGCCGACCGTAACCATGAACGGCTTGCGTCGATTCAATGCCTGCGCCACCACGCCGACGATCTCGTGCCGCTCGGCCGTCGAATGCTTGCCGACCTCGGTGATGAGGCCAAGCACCATCAAGCCATGGGCGCCACTGGCGAGGCAGTCCTCCACCTGCCTGCGCATCGCGCCATGATCGAGCGCGCCGCTGCGGTCGTGGAAGGCGTACAGCACAGGATAAAGCCCGTGGAAGGCGTGACCGGACATCGCTCGACCTCGCAAATTTGACGCTCAGGAATATCAGATGAGGGCGTCCCATCGCTGTCAAGCAATCGCAATCGCACGCTCGCCGACCTTGCCACCAAGCCAGCCTCAGCCTAGACAAGAATTCCTGCTGTGGAGTGCGCTTGACGTACGATGAGGTCATGTGGCCCGCCGCTCCGCCAAAACTTGGATCACCCATGAGCCGCCCACCCGACTACAAGCTTGCCGCCGCCGAGCGCGCGCTGGCCTTCGTCGAGCCCGGCATGAAACTCGGGCTCGGCACCGGCATCGACCGCCGCCAAGTTCGTCGATCTGTTGGGCGCCCGCGTCAAGTCCGGCCTCGACGTCATCTGCGTGCCAACGTCGGAAGCGACCGCCGCCCAGGCGCAAGCGCTCGGCATCCGCCTCACCACGCTCGACGACGAGCCCTTTCTCGATCTCACCGTCGACGGCACCGACGAGATCGACGACCGGCTGCGGCTGATCAAGGGCGGCGGCGGCGCGCTGTTGCGCGAGAAGATCGTCGCCACCGCCTCCGACCGCATGGTGGTGATCGCGGACATCTCGAAGAAGGTCGATATGCTGGGCAAATTCCCGCTAGCCGTCGAGATCGTGCGGTTCGGCTTCCGCGCCAGCGCCAAGATGGTCGAGATGATGGCGGCGGACGTCGGCTGCACGGGTGATATTCGCCTGCGCACCGTGGCCGACGGCAAACCGTTCATTACCGACGGCGGCAACTTGATCCTCGACTTGCATTTGTCGCGCATCACCGAACCCGATGTGCTGGCCGAAGCGCTGCGGCTGATCCCGGGGGTCGTCGAGCATGGCCTGTTCCTGGGGCTCGCCGATTGCGCCATCATCGCCGGCCCGGATGGGCTCGAGGTGATCGAAGCCAATTACGACGAGTAGCCGCCGCTGCAACGGAGGGTCCCAATCATGCTTGCATACACCATCCGTGTCGGTCTGCTGGCACTGGCCGTTGTCATCGCCGGCCCTGCCGCCGCGCAGAAGGCGCCCGCCAATTCCGATCCCTCCGCGGTCGCCGCAGCGAAGGAACTGCTCATCGCCATGGGCTCGATGAAGCAGTTCGAAGTCGCAATCAACACCATGAGCCGCGGCATGGCGGATGCCTTCAAGAAGCAGGCCCCGGCCAAGGCCAAGGAGATCGATGAAGTGATGGCCTTGATGGCGGCCAAGTTCAATGCCCGCAAGGGGGAGATGCTGACCCTCGTGGCGCCGCTCTATGCCGAGAAGTTCACGCCGGACGAGTTGACCGAGATCGGCGCCTTCTACAAGACCCCGATCGGGCAGAAGATGATTGCCACACAGCCCGAGATCCTGCAGCGCTCGATGCAGATCGGCATGGCCTGGGGCCAGGCGATCGGCCAGGAAGTCGAGCAGGAAGCCCGCAAGGAATTGAAAAAGCGCGGCGTCGAACTGTAATGGCCGCGTACGACTACGACCTGTTCGTCATTGGCGCCGGCTCCGGCGGCGTCCGCGCGGCCCGTATCGCCGCCGGCTACGGCGCCCGCGTCGCCATCGCCGAGGAGTACCGTATCGGCGGCACCTGTGTGATCCGCGGTTGCGTGCCGAAAAAGCTGCTGGTCTACGCCAGCCGCTTCGCCGACGAATTCGAGGAGGCAGCAGGCTTTGGCTGGAAGGTCGGCGAGCCGACCTTCGACTGGAGCAAGTTGATCGCCGGCAAGGACCAGGAGATCACGCGGCTCGAAGGCCTCTACCGGGCGAACCTCGATCGCGCCAAGGTCACCATAATCAAGTCCCGCGCGACGTTCGAGAATGCCCACACCGTCAGACTGGCGAGCGACGGCCGCACCGTGACCGCCGCGCGCATTCTGATCGCCACCGGCGGCATCGCCGAGCGTGATCGCAAGCTGCCCGGCATGGAGCTCGCCATCACCTCGAACGAGGCGTTCAACCTCGCAAAGCTGCCGGAGCGCATCGTCGTTTGCGGCGGCGGCTACATCGCGGTCGAATTCGCCGGTATCTTCCACGGCCTCGGCGTCGACACCACCCTCGTCTATCGCGGCGAGAAGATCCTGCGCGGCTTCGACGACGACATGCGCGACGGCCTGACCGAGGCCTACATCCGCCGCGGCATCCGCGTCATTACGCAGGACCATCTGGCCGCCATCGACAAGCGCCAGCGCGGTGTTGTGCTGCGGCTGAAATCGGGGGCCGCGATCGAAGCCGATCAGATCATGTTCGCGATCGGCCGCAGCCCGAATACGTCGGGGCTCGGCCTGGAAAAGGCCGGCGTGGCAACGAAGGAGGGCGGCGCCATCGTCGTCGACGCGTTCTCGCAGACCAACGTGGCCCACATCCACGCGGTCGGTGATGTTACCGACCGGGTCAACCTGACGCCGATCGCGATCCGCGAGGGCCACGCCTTTGCCGACACCGTGTTCGGTGGCAAACCGACCGCCGTCGACCATGCCCTGATCCCGACCGCGGTGTTCTCGACGCCCGAGATCGGTACCGTCGGGTTGTCGGAAGCACAGGCCCGCGAGGCTGGTCACGACCTCGACATCTATAAATCGAATTTCCGGCCGATGAAGGCGACGCTGTCGGGCGCCGCCGACCGCACGATCATGAAGCTCGTCGTCGATGGCCCGAGCCAGAAGGTTCTCGGCGTCCATATCCTCGGCCCAGATGCCGGCGAGATCGTGCAGATGGCGGCAATCGCGCTCAGGCTCGGCGCCACCAAGGCCGACTTCGACGCCACCGTGGCCTTGCACCCGAGTGCGGCCGAGGAACTCGTGACCATGCGCGAGAAGTGGGTGCCGCCGAAGGCTTGAGTGGCCTTACGGCCGCCTGGCGATCAAGTCGATCTCGACCAGCGCGCCAACGGCAAGCCCGGTGACGCCGATGCAGGTGCGGGCCGGCAGCCGGCCCGGCGTGAAGTAGCTGCGATAGGCATCGTTCATCGCCGCATAGTCGCGCTCGAAGTCGGTGAGGTAGACCCGCGCCTGCAGCACGTGAGTGAGATCGAGCCCGACACCGGCAAGCACGATCGTGAGGTTCTCCATCACGCGGCGTGTCTGCGCCTCGACTCCGACCGGTAGCGGCGCGTCCGGTGCCGTCGGATCGGTCGGCATCTGGCCGGTAATGAACACCCAGCCGTCGCATTCGACGGCATGCGAAAACGGCGCCACCGGTCGCGGTCCGCCCGATATCATGTGAAAGACTGGCGACGACATGCAGCCTCGAGTTGCATCTGCCATTCATGCTGGCGCCGGATTTCAGGCGGTTTTTTCGTATCGGCTGGCGCCTTGCTTATCTGGCGTTAAGCAAACCATCATACGGGATCGCAACGTCTTTGTGAGAGCCTGCTACGACTATATCCGGTTTGGCCGTCAACGCCACTCCGATGACACCGACAAACGACCGCCGTTCCCGAGCCCGCAGGACCTGTGAGCCAATGCAGCTTCTTCGTAGCGTACCCACTACACCGAAGTCCCCCCGTCTGCGCTATCGCTGCCCCGACTGCCGCGACATCCACGACGGCCTGCCAGATCTGTGCTTCGCATTGCCCGATGCGATCTTCGAACTCGACGCCAGCCGTCCGCGAAACGCGCGCCCTCGTCTCTTCCGATCTGTGCGTGCTCGACGACAATCGCTTCTTCATCCGCTGCGTGCTGGAAGTCGCCATTTCGGACCACACCGACGTGTTCGCCTATGGCCTGTGGGCCGAGGTCGCCGCGCGCGATTTCAGTCGCTATTCGGTCTACTACAACACCGATGCACCGGCGCACGTCTCGACCTTCAGCGGCACTGTCGCCAACCGCCTGCCGCTGACCGAGGAGACCCTGGGCCTCGCCTGTGACATCCGTCTCAGCAATGAGGAGGGCTTGCGCCCAGCCATCACCATCACCGAGCCCGACCACGAATTGCACGGCGAGCAGGAGACCGGCGTCGGCCTCGAGCGAGCGCTTGCCCTGGTCGGCACCATGCGCGGCTTCGTCACGATCATTGACTGAAGCCCCCTGCGGCTGGAAAAGGGGCTCGACGCCTCTCCTGCCGCAGGTGCCTCAATGAAAATCACTGCCATCGAGATCACGCAGCATCAGCTGCCACTCGAGCCGCCATTCAATCCGAGTTGGTCGTCGCGTCCGCGCACCCGCTTCGATGCGACAATCGTGCGGGTCCACACCGACGCCGGTTTGACCGGCATCGGCTCCGGCGACCACATGCTGGGGTTCGCCGGCCACGAGCACGTATTCATTGGCCGCCACCCGCTCGAACTCGAGCGCCACAACCGCGCCATCGACCACATCTCGTTCCACTATGGGCGATGCTGGCCGCTCGACCTGGCGCTGTGGGATCTTGCCGGCAAGATCACCGGCCAGCCCTGCTGGCGCCTGCTCGGCGGCAGTTCTGACCGCATTGCCTGCTACGCCTCGGCCGGCACGCTGCGCTCGGGCCCTGAGTTCGCTGATCTCGCCGAACAAGTGCTGGCCCGCGGCTTCAAGGCGATGAAACTGCGCTTCTCGCGCGGCGACTGGCGCGGCGACATTGCCAAACTGGAGGCGGTGCGCGCCCGCATCGGCGACAACCTCGAGCTGATGGTCGACTGCAACCAGGGCTGGCGGTTCCCCTGGGACACGATCAGCCCATGGACATTCAAGGACGCACTCAGGGTCGGCCGCGAACTGGAGCGACTTGGCGTCTACTGGATGGAGGAGCCGCTGCATCGCGCCGATCGCGACGGCATGCGGCGCCTGCGCGAGACGCTCGACCTGCGCATCGCCGGCGCCGAGCTCAACCGCGAGCCGGCCGAGCTGCGCGACGTGATCGTCGACGGCGCGCTCGACGTGGTCCAGCCCGACGTGGTCTCGGTCGGCGGCATGACCGGGCTGCAGAAGGTCGCGCACATGGCGGCCGCCCACGGTGTCACCTTTACGCCGCATACCTGGGGCAACGGCATTGGACTTGCCGCCAATGCCCACGTCATGGCCGGCGTCGGCGCATCGAGCTATCTCGAGTTTCCGTGGGACCCGCCGCAATGGACGCTCGCGCGGCGCGACTTCATGCTGACCCAACCCTTGGATGTCGATGCCAACGGCGATCTTGTGCTGTCGGAAGCACCCGGTCTCGGTTTCGAGCTCGACGAGGCGCAGTTGTCCCGCACTCTCGTCCGTAGTGATATCGTGAAATCGAACAACTGAGGAACCAATCCATGGCCGCCGCCAAGACCCAGGCGCTGATCACCGCCTATTATGACGCGTTCAACAGGGGCGACATTGAAGGCATGCTGGCCTGCGTCAGCGACGACATCATCCACGACACCAACCAGGGCGAGCGCCGCATCGGCCGCGACCGCTTCCATGCCTTCTGCGCCCGCATGTCCCACCATTACCAGGAGCGGCTCGAGGATATCGTCATCATGACGACCGCCGATGGCGCCCGCGCTGCCGCCGAGTTCAACGTGCACGGCAAGTACCTTGTGACCGAGACCGGCCTGCCCGACGCCAAGGGCCAGACCTACCGCCTGCCGGCCGGCACCTTCTTCGCCATCCGCGACGGCAGGCTCGCGCGCGTCACCACCTACTACAATCTGACCGATTGGATCATGCAGGTCTCGGGCAGCTGAGATCCCCTCTCCCGCAGCGCCATTGGCGCGTACGGAGTGAGGGGCAGCAACACGGGGAACGGTGCCTGGCTTCAGCCTGGCACCGCCCGAGCCATGGTGCCAGGCTGAAGCCAGGCACCATCGACAGAGCAAGCGGCCGCCCCTCACCCTCGGCCGGCAGAAGCCGGCCTCTGCCCTCTCCCCGAAGCGGCGGGGGAGAGGGAAAGGTGGCTACTTTCCAATCTGCGAATTTGAGGACACTCCATATGGCCATCACCGTCGAGCCACTGACCGGCGATGCCTTGGCCGCGGCGCTGCCCGATTTGGCGCGCCTGCGCATCACCGTGTTCCGCGATTGGCCCTATCTCTACGACGGCACGCTCGATTACGAACAGGACTACCTCGCCAAGTTTGCCAAGGCGCGCAATGCAGTGGTGGTCGCCGCCCGCGACGCCGATGCCATCGTCGGCGTTGCCACCGCCTCGCCGTTGCGCGAGCACACCGAGCGCTTCGCCCCCTTGTTCGCCGCCCGCGGCTTCGATCCCGACCGCATCTTCTATTTTGGTGAAAGCGTGCTGCTGTCGGCCTATCGTGGCCGTGGCATCGGCCACGCCTTCTTCGATCATCGCGAGGCCCATGCCCGGCGCTGCCGTGCCGGCGACAAGTCGTTCACGCACGCGGCATTCTGCGCCGTGGTCCGCCCGCCCGATCACCCGGCACGGCCCGCGGACTATGTGCCACTCGACGCCTTCTGGACGAAACGTGGCTACGTCAAGCAGGACGGCATGCTCGGCGCCTATTCCTGGCAAGACATCGGCGCGTCTGAAGAAACCGAGAAGCCGATGCAGTTCTGGATGAAACCGCTTTGAACACGACCGCACCTCGACCCGACAAGGTACGCATCGCGGCTGCCCAGTTCCCGATCAGCAAGCCTTCGACGTTCGATGCCTGGGCCAGGAATATCGCCGACTGGGTCGCCAAGGGCGCCGCCACCGGTGCGCAGTTGCTGCTATTTCCAGAGTACGGCGCGATCGAGCTTGCCGCGACCTGCGGACCTGCGGTCTACAGCGACCTTCAGGCCACGCTCGGCGCCGTTGCCGATCTCAATCCGAAGATGCAGGCGCACTTTGTAGCGCTGGCCCGCCAGCACGACGTCCATGTCGTCTGCGGCAGCGGCCCGGCGCGCCGCGCCGATGGCCGCTTCACCAATGCCGCCCGCCTCGTGACACCGCGTGGTCGCGTCGGCATCCAGGACAAGATGATCATGACGCCGTTCGAGGTCGCGTGGGGCGTGGTGCCTGGCAGCACCCTGCGCGTGTTCGACACCGCACTCGGCCGCATCGGCATCGCCATCTGCTATGATTGCGAGTTCCCCCTGCTGGTACGCGCCCAGGCCGAAGCCGGCGCCGAGCTGATCCTGATTCCCTCCTGCACCGAGCGGCTCGCCGGCTTCCATCGCGTCCGCGCCGGCGCGATCGCCCGCGCACTGGAAAGCCAGATCGCGACGGTGACGTCGCCGACGGTCGGCGAGGCGCCGTGGTCACCCGCCGTCGACCGCAATACCGGCGCCGCCGGCATCTTCACGCCGCCCGAGGCTGAGATCGCCGAAACCGGTGTGCTGGCCGAAGGCCGTCTCAACGAGCCCGGCTGGATCGCCGCCGACATCGATCTGGCCGCCTTGCGCCGCATTCGCCGGCAAGGCGAGATGCGAAATGACGCCGACTGGTCGCGACAGCCGGGCGCCAAGCCTGCCGCTCCGGTCGAAATCGTGTCGCTGCTTTGAGGACCCGTGCGCCTGCCCCCGGCAGTGCTGATCGCCTCGCCGGATAACGCGACGTCGATCCATTGCTAGCGCTGGACCCGTGGCTCGGGCTACACCGTTGCGCAATCGGCAGGAACAAGCTCGAGGTGACCCATGAACGATACCTTGGCGCGCATGACGCCGCCGCAGCCTTCGTTCACGGTGCGGCTGTTGCGGCCATTAGGGCGGCTGTGGCTCAAGGCGACGGGCTGGCATATCGAAGGCGAAATGCCCGACCTTCCGAAATTCATCATCGTCGGCGCGCCGCACACCAGCAATTGGGACCTGCCTTACACGTTGGCGGCCGCGGTGCACTATGGCGTGCGCGCTCACTGGATGGGCAAGGACAGCATATTCAAATGGCCAATGGGCGGCCTGATGCGCTGGCTCGGCGGCATCCCGGTCGATCGCAGCCAGTCGAACAACGCGGTGGCGCAAATGATCGAGAAATTCGCCGCCAGCGACCGCCTGGTGCTGGTGATCCCGCCGGAGGGCACACGCGGCAAGATCGCGCGCTGGAAGACCGGCTTCTATCACATTGCCGTCGGCGCCAGGATCCCGCTGGCGCTGGGCTTCCTCGACTACAAGCGCAAGGCGGCAGGCATCGCCAAGGTGTTCCATCCGACCGGCAATTTCGAGGCCGATCTCGCCGCGATCCAGGCGTTCTACGCGACCGTCACGCCGAAGCACCCGAACCGCGACGCCAAGGATTGAGGCGAACTCATTGCGCCGCCTCGAGCGAGAATTGCATCTCGGCCAGGCGCGCGTAGACGCCGCCGGCCTTGAGCAGGCTCTGGTGTGTGCCCTCCTCGACGATATGCCCCTTGTCCAGCACCAGGATGCGATCCGCACGCTGGATCGTCGCCAGCCGGTGGGCGATCACCACGGTCGTCCGGTTTCGCATTACGCCTTCGAGCGCCTTCTGCACCAAGCCTTCGCTCTCGGCATCGAGCGCACTCGTGGCCTCATCGAGCAGCAGGACCGGTGCATTGCGCAGGATCGCGCGCGCAATCGCGATGCGCTGGCGCTGGCCACCCGACAGCGTCACACCGCGCTCGCCGAGCAAGGTATCGTAGCCCTTCGGCAGCGCCTTGATGAACCCATCGGCCTGTGCCGCCTCGGCCGCCCGCTTCACGTCATCGATGGTGGCCGCCGGAGCGCCGTAGCGAATATTCTCCACCACCGTATCGGCGAACAGCGCGATTTCCTGCGGCACCAGCGCCATGCGGCCGCGAACCTCATCGAGGCTCGCCTCGGCGAGATTGACGCCGTCCAGGCGAACGCAGCCGGACTGCGGATCATAGAAGCGCAGGATCAGATTGAGGACTGAACTCTTGCCGGCGCCCGACGGGCCGACCAAGGCGACCGTCTCGCCCGGCTTGACCTTGAACGATACGTGGCTCAGTGCCGCCGCCTCCGGGCGCGATGGATAGGCGAACGACACATCCTCGAACGCGAGTTCGCCCCGTGCCGGCTGCGGCAGCGCGACCGGCCGCTCGGGCGAGCGGACCTGTGGTACCACCGCCAGCAGCTCGGCCAGCCGCTCCGTGGCGCCCGCCGCCTGGCTGACCTCGCCCCAGACTTGCGCAAGCTCGGCGACGGCACCACCCGCGAACATTGCATAGAGAATGAACTGCAGCAGCCGGCCACCGGTCATGCCGCCGGCGATCACCTGGGCCGCACCCGCCCACAGCACGCCGACGATGCTGGCCACCACCAGGAATATGGTCAGGCCGGTCAGCAGCGCGCGCGATTTCAGCCGGTCGACCACCGCCTCGAATGACCGCTGCACCGCCGTCGCATAGCGCTCGGCGACGGCGCGCTCGTATGTGAAGGCCTGCATGGTGCGCACCGCCGCCAGGTTCTCGGCGGCGTAGGCCGAGCTTTCCGCCAGTGTGTCCTGCGCCCGCCGCGACAGCCGGCGCACCGCCCGGCCGGCGATCAGGAACGGCACCATGATCAGCGGGATCGCCACCAGCGCCAGCACCGACAGCCAAGGGCTGGTGATGAACATCATGGTAAGCGCACCGACCAGCATGATCAGATTGCGCACCGCCTGGCTGATGGTCGAGCCCGACGCCGACTTGATCAGCGTCGTGTCGGCGGTAAGCCGGCTCATGATCTCGCCCGAATGCGAGCGGTCGTAGAAGGCAGGCCCCAGCACTGCCAGATGCCGGAACACGTCGGCGCGCACGTCGGATACCACCCGTTCGCCGAGCCAGTTGACCAGGAAGAACCGGGCCGAACTGGCGCAGCTGATGATCAATCCGATGAAAATCAGCATCAGGAAATACTGGTTGATGAAGGTGCCGACCCGATCGGCGAAGCCGTAGTCGACCATCCGCCGCGCCGCCATCGGCACCGCCAGCATGGCGATCGCCGACACCACCAGTGCCAGCCCCGCCAGCACCAGCATGGCAGAATGGTTGAGGATGTAGGGCCGCAACAGCATCAGCGGCCGCAGCGATTTCGGCTTCTTCGGCTTGCCGCCGACTTCGCCCATGGCAAGCTCGGCATGGGTCTCGGCTGTATCGCGAGCGGCCACTGGCGCCACCTTCACTGGAATTGTTCGAAAGCGGCGCGACCATGCCCGAGGCTGCCGCCGCCGGCAAGTGATCAGAGGTCGACTTCTACTCAGCGACGGCTTATTTCAGCGACCAGGTGACGTTGACCCGCACCTCAAGCGACTGCGTGCCACGCTCGATCGGCACCGCTTCGGGCGGCATCGCGCCCCGCGTCATTACCATCGATCGTAACGGCGGTGCGGCCATCTCCTCAGCGATTGCCAGCACCTCGCCGACCTCTGCATTGGCGCTGGCAGCGAACAGCTTGGCGCGGCGCAGGGCATTGGCGAGCGCTTGTTTGCGAGCCTCGTCCTTCAGGGTCTCGGCGTTGCTGACCTGGAATTCGATTCCGCTCATCTGGTTGGCGCCGAGCGTCACCGCAGTGTCGAGGACCTGGCCCAGCGTGTCCAGCGCGCGGACCAGAATGCGAACTTGATTGTGCACCTGATAGCCATTGAGCGTCGCCGGCCGGCCATCCTTGTAGTTCTGGTAGCGCGGGCTGATGTTGAACGCGGTCGTCTTGATGTCGTTGGCGGCGATGCCGATCGCCTTCATCCCATCGATCAACTTGGCCATGATCGCGGTGTTGGCGTTCAGGGCGGCCCGCGCGGTTTCGCCCTCGGCGATCACGCCAGTCGAAATCGCCGCCTGATCGGGCTCCGCGTTCACCATGCCGGTTGCCGAGACGCTCACTGTGCGCTGCAGGCGTTGGTCTTCGGCGTGGCCCATGGCAGCGGTTCCGGTGATCACGAGAAAGGCCAGCAGGCTAGCGCTTGCGAGCGACCGCGGGGAGTGGCGCATGGTGGCTGTACCTCGTCCTGCAATGGTCAAAAGCATATCTGGCGAATGCGGCCAAAGTTGATATAAGCGCCGGGCCCGCGCGCTCGAACGCGCGGCCGGGGCCCGTAGCTCAACTGGTTAGAGCTGACGGCTCATAACCGTCTGGTTGCAGGTTCAAGTCCTGCCGGGCCCACCATTGTCCATTCGAGTGATAGCAACTTGAACTCCCCACTTCCGGCGCTGCTGATATCCGACGGCCGACCTGGGCATTTCAATCTGGCCGAGGGCATTCTAGTGGCAGCGCAGCGGTTGCGTCCGATCGAAACCACGCGGATCGAAATCCGCCGCGGTCGCTGGCCTGGCGCGGTGCTCGCGGCCTGGAGCAACAGCGGCATGGCGCCGACCCGGTTGCTGTCGAACGTCTACGGGCTCGACGTCGCCGCCCTGCCGAAAGCCCAACTCGTCGTTTCCGCCGGCGCCGAGACGCTTGCCGCCAATATAGCGTGCGCCCGGCTGCTCGGTGCCTCGAACGTCTTCTACGGCTCGTTGCGCCGGTTCGCCCAAGAGAGCTTCGATCTCGTCCTCACATCCTATCCGGAACAGGCTGGACGAGCCCGCCACGCCTGGGCATTGAAGCCCTCGCCGGCTGCCGCCTCGGCGCGCGCTGAACGGTCGACTGCACCACGCAAGCCGCCGCAAAAACTGGCGCTGCTGATCGGTGGTCCGTCCGGCGAGAGCCGATTTGCCGGAGCCGATTGGGACCGCCTGCTGGAGCTCGTGCGAACGTCGCCGGTGCGCTGGCTGATCAGCAATTCGCGGCGCACGCCCGATGGCGTCAGTGATCGGCTGGCCAAGCTCGCAGCCGAGGTCAATTCGCCGATTGAACGGCTGATTGACGTGCGCGGGACCATACCCGGCACGCTGTCCGGCTTGCTCGCCGAGTGCGATGCGGTGGCGGTTACGGATAACTCGTCGTCGATGGTCTCCGACGCCGTTGCCGCGGGCCTCGCGGTCGTTGGCTTGGCGCCATCACAACAGCGGCTGACCGCCAACGAGCGCGAATACCGATCGATCCTCGGCGCGCGTGGCGGCTATGCCTCGGTGGCGCTGGCGGCCATAACGCCGGCCGCCCTGCTCGACCGCCTCGCCAGGCTCGAACCATTGAAGGACGATCCCTCGGAAGCGCTCGCGGCGCTGCTGGCGCAGCGTCTGCCGCAGCTGTTTGGCCCGGGCCGGTGATCAGGCCGGCGCCGGCCCGAATACCAGCACGGCGTTCAAACCGCCGAAGGCGAACGAATTCGACATGGCGTAGCCGACTTGCTTGTCGCGCCCGACGTTCGGCACGTAATCGAGGTCGCACTCGGGATCGGGCTCGCTGAGGCCGATGGTCGGCGGCACCCAGTTTTCCTGCATCGCCTTGATCGTCGCGACGGCCTCGATGCCGCCGCCGGCACCCAGCGGATGGCCGTGCATCGACTTGGTCGACGACACCGCGAGCTTGTAGGCGTGATCGCCGAACACTTCCTTGATGGCCCGGGTCTCGTTGCGGTCGTTGTCCATGGTGGCGGTGCCGTGGGCATTGAGATAGTCGATCTTCTCCGGCGCGATGCTGGCGTCGGCGAGCGCCATCTTCATGGCTTCGCGCGGGCCCTCGATCGTCGGCTTGACCATGTCCTGGGCATCCGAACTCATGCCGTAGCCCGACAGCTCGACCAGGATTTTCGCGCCGCGCGCCTTGGCGTGCTCGTAGGATTCGAGCACCAGGATGCCGGCGCCTTCTCCGAGCACCGTGCCGTTGCGCTTTTTCGAGAACGGGAAGCAGCCCTCCGGCGACAACACGTGCAGCGCCTGCCAAGCCTTCATGGTGCCGTAGTTGATCACGCTTTCGGAGGCGCCGGCGATCGCCATGTCGACGACGCCGTTGCGGATGTAGTCGCGGGCGATGCCGATCGCGTGCGTCGCCGTCGAGCAGGCCGAGCAGGTCGCGAACGTCGGTCCCTTGATGCCGTATTCGATGCCGATATGGGCCGACGCCGAGGAGCCGATGATGCGCAGCAGCGTCAGCGGATGGGTCGCACGCTTGTTGTGAATGAACAGGTCGCGGTAGGCGGTCTCGAAGGTGACCAGACCACCGGCGCCGGAGCCGACGATGCAGGCCGCGCGATAGGGGTTGGCGACCGGCCCTTCAATGCCGGCCATCTGCATGGCTTCATCGGCGGCGGCGGCGGCAAACCATGAATAGCGGTCGGCCATCGTGATCAGCTTGTCGCGCTTGAAGTGCTTGAGGCGCACCTTCGGCTCAAAGTCCTTGATCTGGGCGGCGATCAGGATCTTCAGGTCATCGAGCGGAAAGCCGCCGACCGGTCCGACGCCCGACTGGCCACGCTTCAGGCCATCCCAGAACTCCGGCACGTTGGCACCAATAGGCGTAACGACGCCCATGCCGGTCACTACGACGCGGCGCGCCGGATCAACTGCTGTCATATGCGACTACTTTCGAAGTTACTGGCGCGTCACGCCTTTGCAGTGGTGGCCATCAGGGCCTTGACGCGATCGACGACGGAACCGACGGTCTTGAAATCGGACGCTTCCTCGTTCGCGTTGTAGGGAATCTCGATGCCGAAGTTGTCTTCGATGTCGAACACGATCATCGCCAGGTCGAGCGACTCGATCTTGAGATCGGTCAAAGCCGTGGCCAAGCCGATATCGTCGCGCGGCTCCTTCATGTGCTTCTTGAGGATTTCGATGATCTTGGTCGCGACGTCGTCCATGTTCCACTCGTCAGTTAAATCTGGCCGGCGCACTGGCCCCGATACTGTTGCGCGCCATCTTTAATGCAGTACAACCTGCAGAACAAGCAGTTGTGGCCAAAGACCGTAAACGGTCCCAATCACACCAGATTAACTGGTGCACCCGGTCGCGAATTTCCAGGCATCACGGTTCGTTGCCATTGCCGCAATCGCTTGCCGCACCGAGGCCCCGGTCGCACTTCCCGTCTGGTCACGGCCCCTCGAAGCGTGGTTTACTGCCTAGCGTGGGTCGCCCTGGCGCGGTTTATCAGCGCACTGCAGTCGTTAACAGCAAAGCGACTGGCACCAAGAGACGGGGCCCTGCAACGACAGGGCTGAAAATAGACGCAAGGAAGCATCCAAGCCAAGTCAAGGGGGGTCGATGACTTCGGGGAACGGTCCAGCAAATTCGGTCACCGGAGCACCGGCGGCGGCCTTGCCCTGGCTCAATTGCTATCCAACCGGCGTCGACTGGCATATGAGCTTCACGCCGCAGCCGGTCTATCAGCTGATCGACCGCGCGGTGGCCGGCCATGGGGCCGCGCGTGCAACCTATTTCCTCGGCAAATCAATGTCCTATGCCGAGCTTGGGCGACAAATCGACAAAGCCACCGCTGGCTTACAGGAACTCGGCATAGGGCGTGGCTCAAAAGTCGGCCTGTTTCTGCCGAATTGTCCGACGTTCATCATATATTACTATGCAATTTTGCGTACCGGGGCCACGGTGGTGAACTTTAACCCTTTGTACAGCCATGAAGAATTGGTCTTCCAGGTCAAGGACAGCGAGACCGACCTGATGGTCACCCTCGACCTGAAGGTGCTGTTCGACAAGATCGAGAAGTTGCTGGTCGAGGGGCATCTGAAGCGCGCCCTCGTCTGCTCTTTCCCGGCCCTGCTCCCCGGCACCAAGTCGGTGCTTTTCCGGCTGCTCAAGGCGAAGGAGATCGCGCACCCTTCGAAGTCGGCCGTTGCCGCCAAGGTGCTGTCCGAAGCGACCGTCCTGGCCAACGATGGCAGCTACCGAAAGGTTGCGGTCAATCCGCTCGAGGACATCGCAGTGCTGCAATATACCGGCGGCACCACCGGCACGCCCAAGGGCGCAATGCTTACGCATGCGAACCTGACCGCCAACATGCAGCAGGTACTTGCCTGGACCGGCGGCCTGGAGCCCGGAAGAGAGAGGATCATGGGCATCCTGCCGTTCTTCCACGTCTTTGCCATGACCGGCGTCATGAACCTCGGCGTTGCGACGGCGGCCCAAATCATCATGATGCCGCGTTTCGTACTGAACGATGCCATGAAGCTGATTGCCGCCACCAAGCCAACCATAATGCCGGCGGTGCCGACCGTGCTGAACGCCATGCTCAACCACCCGAAGATCAAGGCTTTCGACATGTCGTCGCTGAAATTCGTCCTGTCGGGTGGCGCACCGCTGCCAATCGAGGTCAAGCGCGGCTTCGAGAGCCTGACCGGCTGCAAGGTCGTCGAGGCCTACGGCCTGTCCGAAACCTCCCCCGGCGCCACATTCAACCCGTTCGAAGGTCCCGTCAAAAGTGGTTCGATTGGCCAGCCGCTGCCTGGCACCACGGTCTCGATCCGTGCCGTCGATGACCCGAACAAGGAGATGCCGCTCGGTCAGGAAGGTGAGATCTGCATCAAGGGGCCGCAGGTCATGAAGGGCTATTGGAAAAAGCCCGAGGAAACCGCCAACGTATTCCACAACGGCTATTTCCATACCGGTGATGTCGGCAAAATGGACGAAGACGGCTTCATCTTCATCACCGACCGCATCAAGGACATGATCATCTGCTCGGGCTTCAAGGTGTTCCCGCGCCATCTCGAGGAGAAGATCTACGAGCACCCGGCGGTGGAAGAAGTGACCGTGATCGGCATCAAGGACAACTACCGCGGCGAAGCACCCAAGGCCTTCATCAAGCTCAAGGCCGGTATGACCGCCACCGGACCCGACATCCTGGCGTTCCTCGAACCGAAGCTCTCCAAGCTCGAGATGCCGGCCCAGATCGAGTTCCGCGAGGCGCTGCCCAAGACCATGATCGGCAAGCTGTCGAAGAAAGAGCTCAAGCAGGAGGAGGCCTTGCGCCAGCGCGGGTAATGCCAAGAAATCTGCAGAAAGCGGCTGTGGCCGACACCACGAGCAATGCCGGTTCGAAGCCGGCGGAAGATGAGATTGCCCTCACCATCGGCGACTTGGCGCACGAGTTCGGCATCACCACCCGCACCATTCGCTTCTACGAGGCGCGCGGCCTTCTGTCGCCGCTGCGGCGCGGCACGAGCCGCTGCTACAGCCGTCGTGATCGGGCCCGGCTGCGGCTGATCTTGAGGGGCAAGAACCTAGGGTTTACGCTCGAGGACATCGGCGATTACCTGTCACTATATGATATCGACCCGACCCAGGTGACGCAAACGCGCCTGCTGCTCGAACGAGTCGAAGCCCACATCGCCGACCTCAACCGGAAGCGCGCCGACCTCGACCGCACCCTCGACGACCTGAAAGACATCCGCGCCCAATGCAAGCGGCATCTGGCGCGGCAAACTTGAGGCGCGCTACTGAAACCGGTCGGTGCGGTAGGGGTAGGGATCGGTGAAGGGCGTCTCGCCAGTCACCATCTCGGCCAGCAGGCGACCGCAGACCGGCCCCATCGTGAAGCCCCAGTGCTGGTGGCCGAAATCGGCCCACAAGCCGCGTTTGCCAACCACTGGCCCGATCATCGGCACCATGTCCGGCAGGCACGGCCTGCGGCCCATCCACGGCTCGGGATCGACCCGCTCGGTCAGGGCAAAGATCTCGCGCGCCATCGGCTCGACCTTCTTCAATTGCACCGGCGTCGGCTCGGCATCACGCCGGGTGAACTCGGCGCCTGTGGTCAGGCGGATGCCCTTGGTCATGGGGGTGAGGCAATAACCGCCAGCCACATCCAGCACCGGCCGTGACAGCGTGGCGTTGCCGCGCGGCTTGAAATGCATGTGGTAGCCGCGCTTCACGAACATCGGGATCTTGATCCCCTGTGCGGCAAGGACGTCGTCCGACCACGGCCCCAGCGCGATCACCACGTCACGCGCCTCGATCGCCCCATCGACGCTGCCGATCGACCAGCCGTCGGCAGTGCGGGCGAGCGTGCGGGCGTCCCCAGTCTGCAAACGGCCGCCGAGTTTGGTGAATAGGCGGGCATAAGCCTTGCCGAGATCGCCGGGGTCGCCGACGTTGACCGGATCGGGCATGAAGATGCCACCCATGATCGGCCCAGTAATGTGCGGCTCGAGCGCCCTGACACCGGCAGCGTCCAGCGCCTCGAACTTGATGCCATAGGCATCGCGAACCCGACCGTCAGCGGCGAGGGCCTCGTCGAGCGCTGCCTGGCTGCGATATAGTTTCATATAGCCTGTGTGCCGCAGCATTTGCTCGACTCCGGCTTCGCGCGCCAATGCCTCGTGCTCGGACAGGCACAGCAGCGCAAGTGGCCGATAGGCACGCGAACTCTGCTCGATCCGTTCGGGCGTGCTGTGCCGCCAATAGCGAAACAGTGCCGGTGCGAGGTGGGCTGCGGCGCTGTAGTGCCAATTGGCCTCCGACGAACCATTGACCGCGTAGGTCGCGAGTTTCGCCAGCTCGCGCGGGAATGGATACGGCATCACCGCCTCAGTCTGGATAAGGCCGGTGTTGCCGTATGACGTCTCTTCTGCGGGGCCCCGGCGATCGACCAGGATCACCGAACGTCCGCGCTTCAGCAGGTGGACGGCCGCCGCCACGCCGACCATGCCGGCGCCAAGGACAATACAGTCGGCTTTCATGGGAGGATCGTCCGCTAAAGTGGTGGCAATCTCGGAAGAACAGGCAAACTCACCATAACGGCTTGGCGCTTTGCTGCAACGCGTCCTAATGCTACGGCACGTTTGCTTTTTGCGACCAGCTGAGAGATTGACCCATGATCCCGCGCTACAGCCGCCCCGAGATGGTTGCGATCTGGGAGCCCGCGACCCGCTTCCGGATCTGGTTCGAGATCGAGGCCTATGCGGCCGCCGCCATGGCCGACATCGGCATCATCCCGAAGAGTGCTGCCGATACGATCTGGGCCAAGGGGGCGGCGGCCAAGTTCGACGCCGACAAGATCGACGCCATCGAGCGGGTGACGAAGCACGACGTCATCGCATTCCTGACCCACCTCGCCGAATTCGTCGGCGACGACGCCCGCTTCGTGCACCAGGGCATGACCTCGTCTGATGTGCTCGACACCTGCCTCAATGTGCAGCTGGTGCGGGCGAGCGACCTCATCATCGCCGATCTCGACCGGCTACTGGCCGCCCTCAAGACCCGCGCCTTCGAGCACAAGATGACGCCGACCATCGGCCGCAGCCACGGCATCCACGCCGAGCCGGTGACCTTCGGCCTGAAGCTCGCCCAGGCCTATGCCGAGTTCGCCCGCGCCAAGACCCGCATGCAGCACGCCCGCGAGGAGATCGCCACTTGCGCCATTTCCGGCGCCGTCGGCACCTTCGCCAATATCGATCCTAGGGTCGAAGCGCACGTGGCGGCGAAGCTCGGCTTGAAAGTCGAGCCGGTATCGACCCAGGTGATCCCGCGCGACCGCCACGCCATGTACTTTGCGACGCTGGCCGTGGTCGCCTCCTCGATCGAGCGGCTGGCGATCGAAATCCGCCACCTCCAGCGCTCGGAGGTATACGAGGCCGAGGAATTCTTTTCGGAGGGGCAGAAGGGCTCGTCGGCGATGCCGCACAAGCGCAATCCGGTGCTGACCGAAAACCTGACCGGTCTCGCCCGCATGGTCCGCGCCTACGCGCTGCCGGCGATGGAGAACGTGGCGCTGTGGCACGAGCGCGACATTTCGCATTCGTCAGTCGAGCGCATGATCGGGCCGGATGCCACCATCACCCTCGACTTCGCGCTCAACCGTCTGGCCGGCGTCATCGAGAAGCTGGTGGTGTACCCCGAGAACATGAAAAAGAACCTGGACCGGCTCGGCGGGCTGATCCATTCGCAGCGCGTGATGCTGGCCCTGACCCAGAAGGGCGTGTCGCGCGAGGATTCGTACTCCTACGTGCAGCGCAACGCGATGCCGGTGTGGCGCGGCGAGGGCGACTTCCTCACCCTGCTCAAGGCCGACAAGGACGTGACCACAAAGCTGAGCAATGCCGAACTCGAGAGCCTGTTCGACCTCGGCTATCACACCAAGCACGTCGATACGATCTTCGCCCGCGTGTTCGGGTGACGAGCCAGCCCGTCGTGCTGATATCATAACTACATGAACGCGCCGCTCGATCTTCGAATGGACAACAAGGCGTTCCTGCAGTGGGTGCAGGGACGCGAGGGCCGGTTCGAGCTCGAGAGGGGCCGCGTCGTGCAGCAGATGACCGGTGGATCGCGCAATCACTTCGATATTGGCGGCGACGGTTCGATCAGCAGCAACTCAGCGTCGCGACTCGAACCCAGCCGATTGGAATGTGGGTACGACCGATCTTGCCGTCGAAATCGCCGATAGCGTGCGCTTCCCGGATGTGCTCGTCGAGCGCACCGGACTGGATGGGCTGGCACTGTCGAGTTCCGAGCCGGTCGTTCTGGTCGAAGTCCTTTCGCCATCATCGGTGCTGCGCGATCTGAAGACCAAGCTCGGCGAATACACTGCCCTGCCCTCGCTCGAAGCCTATATCGTCGCCAGCCAGGACGAGCCGATCCTGTGGATTTGGCAGCGTTCAAGGGACGGCGAACGCGCCTTTCCACTTGAGCCGACCGAGATCAATGGCCGTTCAGAATCCGTTGCGATCGACCATCTCGGCGTTATGGTCTCCCTCGCCGACCTCTATCGCGGCATCGGCCACTAGCCCGGCATGAAGACCTCAGAAGTCGACATTCTGATCATTCCGGGGTTGACCAACTCCGGGCCCGATCACTGGCAATCGCGCTGGCAGCGCAAGCTCAAGACGGCTGTCATGGTCGAGCAGACGGACTGGGACCGACCGTTGATCGGCGATTGGGTCGGTCGCATCATCGAAGCTGTTGCAAAGGCGACCCGACCGGCCGTCATCGTCGCCCACAGCTGCGGAGTTTCGGCCGCTGTTCACGCTGCCCGCAAGCTGCCCGCCGGCATGGTGGCAGGTGCCTTCCTGGTTGCCGTTCCCGATCTCGAAGCAAGTGACATTTGGCCGGCGAAACAGGGCGGCTTTGCGCCCGTGCCCCGCCAGCCGCTGCCATTCCCCTCGGTGCTGGTGGCATCGTCGAGCGATCCCTATTGCGCGCTGCCACGGGCACGCCAATTCGCGCTCGACTGGGGCGCAACGTTGATCGAGGCCGGCGACGCGGGCCATCTCAATACCCTATCCGGGCATGGGCCTTGGCCCGAGGGCTTGATGCAATTCGGGTGGTTCTTGAAGCAGTTGAGCGACTGCTGAACGCCGAGCACATCACAGTTGTAGATGCGTCCGTACGATCTCAGCTCTTGGTCGACTCGAGTTGCTGCACTGCGGTCGCCAGAAACTCGCTCATCTGCTTGCGCAAGTCGGCATCGGACACCTTGACGCCCTTATCGGCCAAGTCTTTCGCAACCTTGCGCAAGACGTCATTATCGCCTTTTTCTGCAAGGTCGGATTTGCGTACAGCTTTGACGTAGTCTTCGACCGCGGCGCCTGACAGCCCCATCTTCGCTGCGGCCCATTCGGCCAGCATCTTGTTGCGGCGGGATTCAGCCTTGAATTTCAGATCGGCGTCATGAGCAAACTTTTTCTCAAAACTCTTCTCGCGATCGTCGAAGGTCGTCATCGTTTTCTCCGGATTGACTTGTTATTACATGAGATGCAGGTCACGTTATCTTTGTTTCGACGCTCAAACGCGGCGTCCCATCTGTCCCGATCATCGCATAACCCGGCCCCGCCACAGCCGCAATTGCAAAGTCTCGCGGATTGCTTCTGTACGAGCCATGCACCACATGCACGAGCGTTAACATTGTGTCGCCCCCCCGGTTCGGCTAGGGTCCAGTCTTGAACTCAGCCGGTCGTCTGATCTCCCTTCGCAGTCGCACACTCAGACTTTCCCGGGCCAAGCAACGCCACCAGATTTGCGCAAAGGAAGACGCGTGATGAACAAGCGCCGCCGGATCTACGAAGGCAAGGCCAAGGTGCTGTACGAGGGCCCCGAGCCGGGCACGCTGATCCAGCATTTCAAGGATGACGCTACCGCGTTCAACGCCAAGAAGCATGCGTTGATCGAGGGCAAGGGCGTGCTCAATAATCGCATCTCCGAGTACATCTTCGTCAAGCTCGGCGAGATCGGCGTGCCGACCCACTTCATGCGGCGCATGAACATGCGCGAGCAGCTGATCCGCGAGGTCGAGATCATCCCGCTCGAGGTGGTCGTGCGCAATGTCGCCGCGGGCTCGCTTTCGACCCGCCTCGGGCTCGAGGAGGGTACCGCCCTGCCGCGCTCGATCATCGAATTCTACTACAAGGCCGACAAACTCAACGACCCGATGGTGTCGGAGGAGCACATCACCGCATTCGGCTGGGCGACGCCGCAGGAGATCGACGAAATCATGTCGCTCGCGCTGCGCATCAACGACTTCCTGGTCGGCCTGTTCCTCGGCATCGGCATCCGTTTGATCGACTTCAAGGTCGAGTTCGGCCGGCACTGGGAAAATGAACAGATGCGCATCATCCTGGCCGACGAAATCAGCCCGGACTGCTGCCGCCTGTGGGATGTCGCCACCGCCAACAAGCTCGACAAAGACCGTTTCCGGCGCGACCTCGGCGGCGTCCTCGAAGCCTACCAGGAAGTCGCCCGCCGCCTCGGCGTCTTGACCGAGAACCGCCCGCCCAAGGGTGCCGGCCCGGTGTTGGTGACGAGCAATGGAACGAAGCCGAATTGAAGAAGGAGGGAGTGGGGAATGGGGAGTAGGGAGTGGGGGGCTCAACTAAACTTGCTACTCCCCACTCCCTACTCCCTACTCCCTCGTTACCAATGAAAGCCAACATCAAGATCACCCTCAAGAACGGCGTGCTGGATCCGCAGGGCAAGGCGATCGAGGGCGCGCTCGGACATCTGGGCATTGCCGGCGTCGGCGAGGTGCGGCAAGGCAAGTTCATCGAGGTCGAGCTCGCCGAGACCGACGAAGCCAAGGCCCGGGCCACGGTCGAGAAGATGTGCAAGGAACTGCTCGCCAACCTCGTGATCGAGAACTACGCCTTCGAGCTGGTGCGGTGAGCGACCCCGGCAAGATGACGTCCACGCGCGGCGACGCGGCCGAGGCCGTCCGAATATTGGCTGTGAAGGCTGCAATTCTTGTCCTGCTACCGTTCGCCATCGCCGCCGCAACTGCCTATTGCACGCCGAAATAGCCGCAGCACCGATTGGATTTTCGTCAGAGGACCCCATGCGCGCCGCCGTTATCGTTTTTCCCGGAACCAACCGCGAGCGCGACATCGCCGAGGCAATCAGCAGCGTCTCCGGGCGGGCCTCGATCATGGTTTGGCACGGCGATTCGGAAGTGCCCAAGTGCGACTTGATCGTGTTGCCCGGCGGCTTCTCATATGGCGACTACCTGCGCACCGGCGCGATGGCGGCCCACTCGCCGATCATGCGCGACGTGGTCGCCAAGGCGAAGGCCGGCGCGCCCGTTCTGGGCGTTTGCAACGGCTTCCAGACGCTGTGCGAGGCCGGCCTGTTGCCAGGCGTGCTGTTGCGCAATGCGTCACTCAAATTCATCTGCAAGGACGTGCACTTGCGCGTCGACAACGCCGCGACGATGTTCACCAACCGCTACAGACAAGGCGACGTGGCAAAAGTGATCGTCGCGCACGGTGACGGCAATTACTTCGCCGACCCTGGGACACTCGACCAGCTCGAAGCCGAAAATCGCGTCGTGTTTCGCTACGCCAGCCCGGCCGGCGAGGTTTCGGAAGCGACCAACCTCAATGGCTCGCAGCGCAACATCGCCGGCATCATCGACAGGACCGGGCGCATCCTTGGCATGATGCCGCATCCAGAAAACGCCTGCGAGGCAGCACTCGGGTCGACCGACGGCCGCCCGCTGTTTGAAAGCATCGTCGCGAGCCTGGCGGCAGCCTGAAGTTTCGCCTTCCTGCTGCTGCCCGGGCCGCGCGCCAAACGAAGAACGAGAAACATGTCTACGGCCAGCAATTTCCCGCCCGAAGTCATCGCCAGCCACGGCTTCAAGGGCGACGAATACGAGCGCCTGCTCGAGATTCTGGGGCGAGCCCCCAGTATGACCGAACTTGGCATCTTCTCGGTTATGTGGTCCGAGCACTGCTCGTACAAATCCTCGCGCTTCTGGCTGAAGACACTCCCCACCACTGGCAAATGCGTGATCCAGGGCCCGGGCGAGAACGCCGGCGTCATCGACATCGGCGACGGCGATGCCGCGATCTTCAAGATGGAGAGCCACAACCACCCGTCCTACATCGAGCCTTATCAGGGCGCCGCGACCGGCGTCGGCGGCATCATGCGCGACGTGTTCACCATGGGCGCGCGGCCGATCGCCAACCTCAACGCGCTGCGCTTCGGCTCAGCCGATCACCCCAAGACCAGACACCTCGTCGCGGGGGTGGTCGCCGGCATCGGCCATTACGGCAATGCGACAGGCGTGCCGACGGTCGGCGGCGAAACCAACTTCGACAAGGCCTATGACAACAACATCTTGGTCAATGCGATGTGCATCGGCTTGGCTCGCACCGACCAAGATCTTCTACTCGGCAGCCAAGGGCGTCGGCCTGCCGGTGGTCTACGTCGGCTCGAAAACCGGGCGCGACGGCATCCACGGCGCCACCATGGCGTCGGCCGAGTTCGACGAAAAGAGCGCCGAGAAGCGCCCGACCGTGCAGGTCGGCGATCCCTTCACCGAGAAGCTGCTGATCGAGGCCTGCCTGGAATTGATGGCGCGCGACGTCATCATCGCCATCCAGGACATGGGGGCGGCAGGCCTTACCTCGTCGACCTCGGAAATGGCCGACAAGGGCGGCGTCGGCATCGAGCTCGACCTCGACCTCGTGCCGCAGCGCGAACCCAACATGACCGCCTACGAGATGATGCTCTCCGAGAGCCAGGAGCGCATGCTGATGATCCTCAAGCCGGGCTCCGAGCCCGAGGCCCAAGCGATCTTCAGGAAGTGGGAATTGGACTTCGCCGTGATCGGCCACACGACCGATACCGGCCGCATGATCGTCAAGCACAGGGCAATGTCGAAGCCGATCTGCCGGTCGACAAGCTCGCCAACTCGGCGCCGCTCTATGAGCGCCCGTGGGTGGCGACCCCGCCGGCCGCCCGCATTCTGCCCGAGTGGGTCGCGGCCCCCGCCTCCATCCTCGGCGCGCTGAAATCAATGATGGGCTCGGCCCAGCTCGCCTCGCGCCGCTGGATCTGGGAGCAGTACGACTCGATGGTGCGTGGCGATACGCTGCAGCGCCCCGGCGGCGACGCGGCGGTCGTTCGCGTGCACGGCACCAACAAGGCGATCGCGGCCTGCTGCGACTGCACCCCGCGCTATGTGCTCGCCGATCCAGTCATGGGAACCAAGCAGGCAGTGGTCGAAACCTGGCGCAATCTGATTGCGGTCGGCGCCGACCCGCTCGCCATCACCGACAACATGAATTTCGCCAATCCCGAGCGGCCGGAGATCATGGGCCAGTTCGTCGGCTCGGTGCAGGGCATGGGCGAAGCCTGCCGCGCGCTCGACTATCCGGTCGTCTCGGGCAACGTCTCGCTTTACAACGAGACCAATGGCATCGGCATTCCGCCGACACCGGCGATTGGCGGCGTCGGGCTCATTCCGGATGTCGCGAAGACGGCCTCGATCGCTCTCAGCTCCGCCGGCGACTTGCTGATCCTGATCGGCCGCGAGGAAGGCCATCTCGGCCAGTCGCTCTATCAGTTGCTGATCGCGGGGAAGTCGGAAGGCGCGCCGCCGCCGGTCGATCTCAACGACGAGATCAAGGCCGGCAATCTCGTGCGGTCGCTGATCCGCGAGGGCAAGGTCACGGCCGTACACGACTGCAGCGACGGCGGCTTGCTCGTCGCCGTCGCGGAGATGGCGCTCGCCGGTGGCATGGGCGTCGAGTTGTATCCGTACGAAGGCAAGCTCCCGGCCCACGCCGCCTGGTTCGGGGAAGATCAGGGCCGCTATGTCCTGGCGGCGCGTCCCGGCGTCGCCGAGCAGATCGCCGAGCGCGCCCGCCTGCTAGGGCTGCCGGCTCGCATCATCGGCAAGGTCGGCGGCGACAACCTGATGCTGAAGGGCGAAGCTGCGCTGCCGCTCGCCGACCTGCGCCAGGTGCACGAGGGCTGGCTGCCCGGTTTAATGGGTACGTAGGTTCCCTCTTTGTTCTTGAGGCATCAAGTTGCTTGTCCTATCCTGCAATCGTTGGAGGATCGGCGATGGCTGACAAGACGGATAAGCTGGTGCTCGAGCATCTGTGGCATATCCGCGGTAAAGTCGACACGATGAGCGAGGATATTCAGATGCTCACGCTGCGGATGGGCTCGGTTGAGCGCATCCTTGCCGGACAGCAGGTTGGCGAGGCATCGCAGAGCCTCGAGATCAATCGTCTGAGGCTGCGCGTCGACCGGATCGAGCGGCGGCTTGAATTGTCGGAACCAGGCGGAAGTTGACCGCGGTTACGCGGGTTCAGCGTCGCGCTTTTCCATCATCGCCTTGAACGCGGCGCGGGCGTGGCAGGCGGCGAGCCACTTGGCAACGTTGGGTGCGGCCTCAAACAGCCCTTTTGCCGGCATGGCGTAGCGGATCACCTCGGCGACGTTGATGTCGGCCACGGTGAAGCGGTTGCCGACCACGAAACCGGTTTTCGCCAGATGCCTGTCGAGCGTCGCGAAATGCGGCTTCAGCGCCTCGATGCTCGCCGCCGCGAGTTTGGCGTCGCGCTCGGCCGGCGGCTTGCCGACCAGGTTGTACAGCACCTGGATCGAATGCGGCTCGACATCGGCTGCGGCCCACAGCGTCCACATCGTCATCAGCCCGTCCTCGGCGACGTTCGCCGGCGCCAAGGCCCCGCCGTGCTTTTTTGCCAGATACAGATTGATTGCCAGCGACTGGTGCATGACGAAACCATCATCGTCGATCGACGGGATCTGGCCACCAGGGTTGACCTTCAGAAACGACGGTGAGCGCGTATTGAGCGGCGCATCTGCAGCAAGCGGCTCCTTCACACGGTTGGCCTGTATGACCGGGACATGCTTGAACGGCAGCCCCAGTTCCCCGGCGAGCCAGATGTTGCGCGAAGCGCGCGAGCGATAGACGCCGTAGATTGTGAGCATGCCGTTTCCTTCCCTGATCCCCAGTGTCGCGATTGCTATTTCGACTTGGCGCCGGCCAGCGCCTTCGCCGCCTCGACGATCTTGTCGATGGTGATGCCGAAGTGCTCGTAGAGCTTCGGCGCAGGGGCCGAAGCGCCGAAGTCGGACATGCCGATGAAGCGATCCTCCGGCCTCAGCCACTCGCGCCAACCTTGGGCGACCGCCGCCTCGATACCGATGCGCGGGGCATTTCCGAGCACATCCTCGCGGTAGGCGGCCGGCTGCTTGCGGAACAGCTCGAACGAGGGCACCGACACCACCGCCGCATGGAGGCCGGACTTGGCCATTGCGTCGGCCGCATCGACGGCCAGCCCCACTTCCGAGCCGGTCGCGATCAGCGTCACATCGCGCTTGGCCGTCGGCGCGCGCATCACATAGCCACCTTGGGCCGAAAGGTTCTCGGCAGAAGCAGCACCGCGCAGGTTGGCCACCGCCTGCCGCGACAGGGCGAGGATCGAGGGCGTCTCCTTGGACAGGATCGCGAGTTCCCAGCATTCCGCCGTCTCCTGCGCGTCGGCCGGACGGAAGACCTGCAGGTTGGGCAAGCAGCGCAGCGCCGCCAGATGCTCGACTGGCTGGTGCGTCGGCCCGTCCTCGCCAAGACCTATGCTGTCGTGGGTCATGACGTAGATCACCCGGCGGCGCATCAGCGCCGACAGCCGGATCGCGGGGCGGCAATAATCGGTGAATACCAAGAAGGTGCCGCCATAAGGCACAAGCCCGCCGTATAGCACCATGCCGTTCATGGCCGCTGCCATGCCATGCTCGCGGATCCCATAGTGAATGTAGGAGCCGGCGAATTCGCCGCGCTTGATGACCACCTGGCTCTTCGCCTTGGTGTTGTTCGAACCGGTCAAATCGGCCGACCCGCCGATCAGCGCCGGCATCGCCGGCGTTATCTTCTCGAGCGTCAGCTCGGACCAGTTGCGGGTGGCCCGCTTCGTCGTGTCGGCCGCGAATGCCGTCTTCGCCGCCTTGATTGCAGCCGCCAGCGCAGCCTTGCCGTCGCCACCCAACGGATCGGCAAAGCGGGCACGAACGCCGGCCTCGAGCTTGCCCCAGCGTTGCGCCCACGCCTTGTGCTCGGGCGCACCACGAGCACCGGCCTCGCTCCAGGCTTTGGCGACGGCCGTCGGGATGACGAACGGTTCGTGCGGCCAGCCGAGTGCCTCGCGGGCGCCCTTGATCTCGTCGGCGCCGAGCGGCGAGCCGTGCGTCGAGGCCGTGCCCTGCTTCTTTGGCGCACCAAAACCGATGATGGTCTTGCACGCGATCAACCACGGCCTGGCGGTGTCGCCGCGCGCCTTTTGCAACGCGGCCTTGATCGCCGCTGGATCATGACCGTCGATCGCCAACGTATTCCAGCCGGCAGCCCTGAACCGTCCGATCTGGTCCTCCGAGGTCGACATGCTGGTCGGCCCATCGATCGAGATGCCATTGTCGTCGAACAGAACGATCAGGCGACCGAGGCCGAGGTGGCCGGCAAGCCCGATCGCCTCGTGGCTGATGCCTTCCATCAGGCAACCGTCGCCAGCAATGCAATAGGTGTGATGCTCGATCAGGTCGGAGCCGAGCCGCGCATTCCAGATGCGCTCGGCGAGCGCCATGCCGACGGCATTGGCGATGCCCTGCCCGAGTGGCCCGGTGGTGGTCTCGATGCCGGCGGCATGCCCGTACTCGGGATGGCCCGCGGTCTTGGCGCCGAGCTGGCGGAACTTCTTCAACTGACCAATGTCCATGCCCGGCGTGCCGGTCAGGTGCAGCAGTGCGTAGAGCAACATCGAGCCGTGTCCGGCCGACAGCACGAAGCGATCGCGATTGGGCCACGACGGATCTGAGGCATCGTAACGCATGACCTGGCCGAACAGCACGGTCGCCACGTCGGCCATTCCCATCGGCATGCCGGGATGACCCGACTTCGCTGCCTCGACTGCGTCCATGGCGAGGAAGCGGATGGCATTCGCCATACCTGCATGCCCACTGTCGCCCTTGTGTACCGCTGTAAGCGTCATGATCGCCGATTCCCTTGTCCCACGACCGGTTCGACCGCCGTTGGTCGCGCGGCCGGTGCCAACTTCTCGGCAGCTTTAGCCGTGCACGGCAACCTGCGCAAACGAAAGGCGACAGGCGGCCACGACCGCAGCACCGCCACTGTGCAAGCAAACCGACTGCCAAGCCCGCCTTGACAGTGCGGCTGCGCAACCGTCATAAGGCGGCCTACCGGGCGGTTAGCTCAGCGGTAGAGCACACCCTTCACACGGGTGGGGTCATAGGTTCAATCCCTATACCGCCCACCATCCTCCCTGATGCCTTGAAAAGCGTTCCAGCCGAGTGCCCAGCGCCCGGAACTTGAACCTCGCGCCGGGAAGCACGCGGGAAGCACCGCGTACGATCGCAGCGCGCCGCATTGGCTCGTTCGTCGATTGCCTTCATCGCCGCACGCAGTGAATGCGCCGAGCCAGCAAGTTCCCACTGAACTGCGATCTTGCCATGACCACTTCCCACCCGCTTTGGGTCTTCTCAAATTTTGCTGAACGTCCGGAGCGCTCCCGGCAACTGCGCGCGATACCGCTATCGGACCCACCCAGTCCCTGACCCCGTGCCGGAAGGAAGAGCCCGGAGGTCCCCTGCAGGTCCCAGCCGCAATCGCTGCCCGGCGATGTCACTGCGCATAGCGCCAAAACACCTGTCCGACCTTGCCGACGACCTTGTATCGCGGACTGCGGCTGTCGGGCGGGCGGACCCCCTTCGACACCAGCCGCCAAATGTCCTCAAGCAGCTCGCGGCGATCGGCGTAGCGATCATGGCCCCAGAAGCTGTCGGTCGGGATCGCGCTGACATCAATCGAGTCGATGCCGGCGACGATGACCGGTCCTTCGGCTGGAACATCGCCCGCCATCGGCCGGCCACGATTGAGGCCGCTGGCCGCGTAAAGCGCGCGATCATTGGATGAAGCGTAGAGCGTGACACCGCCACTGACGAGCACCTTGATCTTGCCGGCGATGATGCCGAACTCCTCGGCATCGATCGCCGGTGCCGCCAGGATGACCTGGTTGATCACCGCGCCCGCCGACGCCGGCATCTTGTAATCCTGCAGCACGTTGAGCAGCACCGCGTTGCCGAGGCTGTGTGCTATCAGGTGGACTTGCTTTGCCCCTGTCTTGGCGATCACCAGATCCAGGAAATCGCGGAAGTGGCTTTCCGCGCCGCGGGCGCTCTCGTGATCGTAGACGTAGTCGACGGTGCCGCCGCCCGACGGCCAGCTATAGAGGAATGCGGTACCGAACGGCACGCGATCGGCCTCGCTGCCGGCGACGTCGGACAGATCGAACGCGATCTGCGCGGTGCGATAGAGGGCTGAATCGAACGCCGTGTTGTAGCCGTGCACGAAGACGAAGGCGTGATCCTTGAACGTTCCGGCGTTGTCGCGATGGCCGCGCACGGCGGCGAGGAACTGGTCCTCGGTCATCACCGTCACTCCGTTCTTGGGGATCGTGAAATGCCGCGCCGGGTCGCCCTGCGCGGGGATGCGCAGCACCAGCGTCTCGAACAGCGTCGGCCGCAAGACCTTGCCGGCCTGACGCTTCACCCGCGGAACGGTCACGATTGCCTGGCCGAGATGCAGGCGCCGATCGCGGTCGGCACCGAAGTCGATCCGGTCGGCGTGCGCCACCTGTTTGCGGTCGGTGCCGAAGAAGACTGGGACCGGAGTGCAGATCGAGCGTTGCTTGCAGACATCGGCGGCGGCCGTGGGTGGTATCGGCGGCACGCTACCTGAGCGACCGGAACTACTTGCCACCGGATCACTCGCGCTTGGCGACGTGTGGCGAGCTATCGGGCTGGGAGGCGCACTGCCGATGGTGGGTGAGTACGGAGCCCTGGCCGCCGGAGGGGGTGGCGGCGGCGCTTAACCGGCGGCGGCGCTGTCGCGGACCGGCTCCGGGCGGCCTGCTGCTGGGCCTCTTGCTGGCGACTATACTGTTCTTGTCGCGCGCGCTCTTCTGCCTGCCGCCTGGCCTCTTCCTGGCGCTGCCGCTCCTGGTTCTCCGCAGCTCGCGGCTCGGAAGAGCCATCGCCTTCGTCGGCTGGCGCACTTTCCACCGGCCGCCCACCTTTCGACATACGATAGGCTTTGCGCCGGCTGCCCGAGGACTCCGACGTTGCCGGTCCAGTTGGACGCACTTCGACAATCCGCCCGTAGACGACGATCCGGGTCTGCTCACCGATCTGCGGCCGAAACACCAGCGACAGACGTTTCGGCGCCGCGGCCGCGCCCAACCCCATTTCACCCGACCGACTGTTGGCCGCGAGCGTCATGCCGCCAAGCCGCTGCACGCGGCCATCGGCGAACATCACAGTTGCCGATATCACCTGCACGGCGTGGTCCAGCGACTCGAGCTGGATCCGATCGATCCGGGCGCCGCCGCTGAGGCTTATGGTTGCCCGTCCGGACGCCAGAGAGACCCGGGCCTCACCCAGTCGCACAACCGATTGGGACTGGGCGCTGCCGGCCAAACCAACCGTCGAGAACAGCGCAAGAAATATGAGCATCAGGCAGTGCTGCGAGCGCATTACGCCCTCCTCAATGAAAAGGAGACAATCGAGGGCGCACTATACATGGTTTTGTGGCAACGGTGCGGATCGCCACCGCTGACCGTCGTCACAGCACCCACTTCGTCGCCGCTGTCGAACCCGCGACGACGACCATCTCAATCACCTTGCGCAACTCGTCGTCGAGCGCCACGGCATCGACGCGGTCGAGGATGGCACTCCTGCCATCGCTCGCATGCCATTTGTAATTCCGGGTAGTAGAACCGCGCGAGATCGGGGCGGTGCCGGCGCCGATGATCGCTGCGGGCTGCACGACGAATTGGCTTCCAGCTTTCTGGCGTTTGCGACAATATGACGGTTGGGTCGTTCGGTTCGAGCGGCGAGCCATTCCCGGCTCACCCTTATGCGTGCAAATGGCGTGTAACGCCGGCGTGCCATCGAGGAGCACTATGTCCGCCAGCGCAATTGCCGCCAAGCTCGATATGACCGGCCGCCGGGTCTTGATCACGGGTGCGGCCGGTGGGCTCGGCACCGCGTTCGCCCATGCGTTCCAGGATGCGGGCGCGCTTGTGCTTCTCGCAGACAAGGACCACGGCGGCCTTGCGCGGCTTAAGGCCAAGCTGGGTGAAAAGGCCGAGGCGTTCGTCTTCGACCAAGCCGACCCGGCCTCGCTCGATGGTCTCGTGCGCGCCGCCGGACGCGTCGATATCCTGATCAACAACGCCGGACTGTTGCTGGTGAAGCCCATTGCCGAAACAACGCCGGCCGAGATCCGCGATCTCATCACCGTCGACCTGATCGGCCCGATGGTATTGACCGGCCTGATCGGCCCGGCGATGGCCGCGCGCGGCGACGGCGTCATCATCAATATCTCTTCGCAGCTGGCGTTCTGCGGCGCGGAAGGGCGATCGGTGTACGCAGCGGCGAAGGCCGGCCTTGCACAATTTACACGCTCCGCGGCGGTCGAATTCGGCCGGCAGGGCGTGCGCGTGCTGGCGGTCGCGCCTGGCCGGCTGCTGACGTCAATGACAACTTATCTCCACGGCGACGAAGCAGCCTACAAGGCGGGTATCGCGCGCGTGCCGGTTGGACGCTACGGTACGCCCGAGGAGATTGCCGACCTCGTCCTTTTCCTGGCATCACCCGCCGCGGGCTACATCGTCGGCGAAACGGTGATTGCTGACGGCGGATACGTGCTCGGCTGAGCAATAATGGAGCCGCTCGATGGATCGCGAGTTCTTCACCTATTCGCCGATCAACGCCCGTCCACGCTTCGCATGGCCCGGTAATGCTCGGGTGGCGTTGTGGGTGGTGCCCAATATCGAGCACTATCAGTATCTGCCGGGCCCGGTCCGCGTCCGCAATCCGTGGCCGCGCGCGCCGCACCCCGATATCCTCGGCTACTCGCTGCGCGACTACGGCAATCGTGTCGGCGTCTGGCGCATGCTCGACGTCATGGACAAGCACCGCATCCGCTGCACGGTGTCGCTCAACCTGGCGAACTTCGAGATGTACCCGCAGATCATGCAGGCCTGCGAGCAGCGCAATTACGACACGCTGTGCCACGGCATTTTCAACACCGAGTATCTGTGGCAAATGCCCGAAGACGAGGAGCGGGCCTACATTGCCGACTGTATCGCGCGATTTCGCAAGCTCACCGGGCGGCAGCTGAGGGGCTGGTTCTCACCTGGGGTTTCCTATACGCCGCGCACGCTCGACCTTGTCGCCGAAGCCGGCTTCACCTATTCGGCCGACCTTTATCACGACGACCAGCCGACGCCGCTCAAGGTGCGATCGGGCGCGCTCGTCACCGTGCCCTACTCGATGGACCTCAACGACGCCGTGCTCTACCGCTACGACGCGGAGGGCGAGGAGTTCGCCCGCTGGATCATAGATCATTTCGATACGCTGTGGCGGGAGGGTGCCGACATCCCGCGCGTCATGTGTATCGCACTGCATCCCTACATGATGGGCCAGCCGCACCGCATCCGCCATCTCGATCGAGCTCTCGGTCACATCATGGCGCACGACGGCGTTTGGCAGGCGACGGGGGCTGAGATCGCCGATTGGTACATCGCGCACGCCATGCCCGCCTATCAGGCGCATCTCGGGCAGAACGCTTAGGCGGCAGGGAGCGCAGCGCCATGGATCACGACCTCTACCGCTACTCGGCGCTGCCGCGACGCGCAGCCCTGGCCTGGCCGAATGGTGCTCGCGTGGCCTTTCACGTTACGCTCCATATCGAGCACTGGGAGTTGACGCCCCCGGCGGGCTCGGTGAAGGACCAGCGCTTCCTGAGCGAGTTCGGGCCATTCGAACCCGACTACCGAACGTGGACGCAACGCGAGTACGGCAACCGCGTCGGCATATTTCGCGTTCTGGAGGTACTCGATCGGCACGGCATCCGGGCGAGTGTGGCGATCGGCGCGTCGGCCTGCGAGCGCTACCCGGAACTCGTCGCAGAGGTGACGCGACGCGGCTGGGAGGTTCTGGCGCACGGCACGCATGCAACGCGGATGATCTCGAGCAAGATGACCGACGCCGAGCAGCGGGCTTATATCGCGACATCGATCAATGCGGTTACGCGCGCGACCGGCATAACGCCCAAGGGCTGGCTCGGCCAGGATCAGGGCGAAGCGCCAAATACGCCGGCGCTGCTTGCCGAAGCCGGCATCGACTACCTTGTCGACTGGTCGAATGACGACCAAGCCTACATGATGCGACCGGGGCTCGTCTCGATCCCGTATCAGATCGAGTGGGACGACATTGTGCTGTTCTGGCTGCGCCGCGTCGAGACCTGGCGCTATCCCGCACTCGTCGAGGAGGCGGCCCGCACACTGGCAGTGGAGGGCGCCACATCGGGCCGAAACTTCGGCTTGTCGATCCATCCCTGGCTGTTCGGCATGGCGCACCGCATCCGCTATCTCGACGAGGCGCTGAGGCGAGTTCGCGCCATCGACGGCCTATGGCAGGCGACGACGGCTGAGATCGCCGCCTGGGCGCGACCGCAGCTTGCCGGCGCTTGATCCTGGCGCTTTTGTGTACACCTCCGTCGACACGCGGGTGTTCGAAGCCTGGATGCCGTCGATTTTGGCCGCGATGGGCTAGCCTTTGACCTTCACACCCTGCAGCCGAATGATGCCATCGGGATGCGGGGCAAAGCCGTCGATCTTTTCGGCGAGGCCCCATAGCCACTTGTAGTTGTATAGGAAGATGTGGCCTCGGTCGTTGAGGTACAGTTTCGCCGCAGCGGTATAGTCGGCGAGCCGGGCCGCAGGATCCGTCTTCGCGCGAGCGGCGGCGAGCGCCTGGTCGAGGTCCTTGTTGCAGTACTTGCCCCAGTTGATAAAGCCGTCGCAGGACAGCCAGATCGAAATGTTGCCATCCGGGTCGGCGCGACCCGACCAGATGACGACCGCCGCCTCGTACTCGCCCTTGGCGGTATTGCCGGTCAGCGTGTTCGACTCGAGCACCTCGATCTTCATGTCGAAGCCCGCTTCCGCCACCATCGACTGGATGACCTGCGCGATGTGGCTCTCGGCCGGGCTGTTGGTCACCGACAGCGTAAACGCGGGCTTGGGCACACCGGCCTCCGCGAGCAGCTTCTTGGCACGGGCGACGTCGCGGGCCGGGACGGGAAACTCCTTAATGTACCAGGGACTGTCGACCGCATGCGGTTGATTGGTTGCCACGAACTCGCCGTCAAACACCACCTGCATCAGCGCCTGCCGATCGATCGACAGTTCAAGCGCCTCGCGGACGCGCGGGTCCCTGGCCAGCGCCGACCCGGCTGCCTTGGCGCCATTGCCGAGGTTGATCGACATCGTGCTGTAGGCGAGCGCGGTGCTGGTCGCGAGCTTGACGCGCTTGTCGGCCTTGAGCTGCTTCAGGTCGGTCGGCTGCAATCGCTCGACCATCTCGAGGCCGCCCGACAGCAGGTTTGCCGTGCGCACGGTCGTATCGTTGATCGGCTGGAACACCACTTGCTGCAGATGAATGCGGCCCTTGTCCCAGTACTGGTCGAAGCGCTCGAACACGATCTTCTGCTGGGCGATGCGCTCGACGAACTTGAACGGGCCGGCGCAGACCGGCTTGTTGGCGATGTTCTGCCCATCTGCGGCGAACGCCTTCGGCGACAGCATCATGCCGGCGCGATCGGCGAGCACGCTGAGCAGCGGCGCGTCCGGTTGCGACAATTCCAGTCGCACGGTCAGCGGATCGACGACGACGATATTGGCGATCGATTTCACCTCGGCCTTGCGGCGGGAATAGTCGGCGCTGCGGTAGCGGTCGAGGTTGACCTTGACCGCATCGGCATCCATCGCCGTGCCGTCATGGAACAGCACGCCGGGCCGCAGCTTCAGGGTCAACGCCTTGTTGTCGGCACTCCAGGCCCACTCGGTGGCGAGTTGCGGCACGTAGGCGAGCTTGGCGTCGGTGTCGATCAGTTTGTCGCAGACGGCCGCGAACACGATGCGGCCGACGAAGGTGCCGCCCTGGGCCGGATCGAGCCTGTCGGGGTCTTCCTGCAGGCCGATGCGCAATGTCTGTGCGCCGGCGCCGCCGGCTGCCAGGGCCAGCCCAAGAATAGTTGCAGCCAACGCATGACCGACCCGCATATGCCCCTCCTCCGGAAAACGCACCACTATAGCGGGGCGTTCCGGTGACACACAACTGCGTATCGGATGAATTTACGGCATCGCAGTCTCGTGAAAACCCGATAGCGCGTGAGGGTCGCCAGGCGTAAGCTTCGGCTCGTTTTTGTGATCCAGGCCTTTTAACGGCGGCTTCGGCATGGGCGACGAGAGGGCCATTCTGGTCACGGGTGCGGCGGGACTGATCGGCCGCCGCGTTGCCGAATTGCTGATTGCCGACGGCCGCGCGGTTGTGGCCACCGACCGGATCATGCCTGACGACGACGCGATCGAGATCGAGCCGGCCGATCTCACCGACGCCCGGGCACTCGATGTCCTGGTGCGGCGCGCTGTTGCCGGCATCATCCATTGCGGCGCCGTCTCGGGGCCGATGCTCGGCCGCGACGATCCGGCCGGCACCATCGCGATCAACGTGCAGGGCACTGTCACGCTGCTTGACTGCGCCCGCCGCCGCGGCTGTGGCCGGTTCGTATTTTGCAGCTCGGTGTCGGCCTACGGGACGACACCTGCCGGGCTATCACCGGTACCGCCGACGGCCCCTCTCGCTGCCGTCGACACGTACGGCGCCAGCAAGGCTGCAGCCGACATCCTGGTGCGCGCGTACGCAAGCGACCACGCCGTCGACGCGATCGCGCTGCGCATCGGTTGGGTTTATGGCCCACGCCGGCGCACCCGCAGCCTGCTGCACCGCCTGATCCGTGACGCGCTCGATGGACGAGCGAGCCGGATCGAGCACGACGGCGAATACGCCGTGCCGATGATCCACGTCGACGACGTTGCGCGCGGACTGATCGCGGCCTTCGACCAGCCGCACTTGCAGGCCCGCGCCCTGAACCTGACCGCGGGTACGCGCACGAAGATGATCGAGCTTGCCGACGCGGTACGTCGGCAGCTGCCCTCCGCCGATATCGCATTCACGCCGGGTGTCGCCTATGCCGACGTCGAGCAGGCCCTATTCGACATCGGCCCGACGCTCCTCGCCCTCGATTGGTGCCCCCGCGTGACGCTCGACGATGGCGTCGCCGGTTACGTCGACTGGCTTCGCAGGCATCCATTCTGACGACGCCAAGGAGTGATTTGCGTGGCCCGCAAGACCAACCGATCTAACCGCTCTCGACACGATTTGTCCGACGCCGTGAGCTGGATAGGTCCGCGATGATCAGTTGACCATCGCACCGTAAACGAGGTTCTTCATCAGCATGCGCGTGTCAAAGCGCTTCGATGGCGCTTGCGACATCAAGATGCCAACCAGTCCTTCCTTGCGATCGACCCAGAAGCTGGTGCCCCAAGCGCCGGCCCACATTGCATCGCCTTTGGAGCCCGGCGCATAGCCCATGCCTTCGTCGAGCCGCACGCCCCAGCCAAGGCCGAAACCGTATCCGGGCCCCGTCGTCGCTATGGTCGTGCCACCCATTCCGGCAGTGTGGTTCGAGAGCATGAATTCGACGTTCTTCTTCGACAGGTAGCGCCGTCCATTGAGCGCGCCGCCGTTGACGATCATCTGCGCGAACTTGAGATAGTCCTCCGCTGTACCGATCAGTCCCGCTCCGCCGCGGAAATAGCTCTTGGCGCCCGGGTTGAAGTGGATTGCGTATGACTTGCCCATGTCAGCCGCGAGTGGATCGCCGGCCAGCGCCTGCGCCACCCGGCCTGCCTTCTCCGGCGGCAATCGGAAACTCGTATCCCTCATGCCGAGCGGATCGAAGAGCATTTCCTTCAGGATCTGGTCGAGCGGTTTGCCGGCCACTCGTTCCATGAGCAGGCCCAACACGTCGACTGCGATCGAGTATTCCCAGAACGTGCCCGGCTGGTGTGCGAGCGGGATCGCCCCCAACGCCTTCAGCATGTCATCGCCGGAGATCTCGCTGTCGCGCGCCTCGATATTGGCCTTCTGATACATTTCCTTGATGCGGGGCGACTTCGCCGTGTTGCCATAGACAAAACCTGCGGTGTGACGGAGCAGGTCGTGAAGGAGGATTGGCCGATTGGGTGCCACGTCCTCGACGACCTCCTTGCCTTCCTTGTCGATCTTGCGAGTCTCGACCTTGACATCCTTGAGTTCGGGCAACCACAGCGAGACAGGATCGTGCAGCCTCATGTCGCCGCGCTCGATCATCATGACCGCCGCGACCGAGACGATCGGTTTGGTCATGGACGCAAGACGGAACAAAGCGTCCTTCGGCATCGGCTTTGATTTGGCATCATCGAGAAAGCCGTGCGCCTCGAAGTGGAGAAGCTGCCCGCGCCGGGCAACCATCGTCACAGCACCTGGGAACACGCCCTTGTCGACCTGGGCTTTCATGGCGGGTGCTATGCGCGCTAGCCGCTCACGCGACATCCCCTGTACGTCGCCTTGTCCATTGGGCTGGCCACGCGCTGTCTTCGAGAGCTGCTGTGCCATTGTCGTAGGGGTGGCAATCAAAAGGCTGCCAATAGTCACAGCCACCACAAGCTTCAAGTTGATCATCGCCCTTCCTCCGCAATGCATTTGTTGATGTCGATCCTAGTACCCGGAATCACACTTGGATAGCACACATGACGATCGAGGATGTTCGCCGGCCAGGAGCGCCGCGCGGCCGATGTTGCCCCATCGGACAAGCGGCGCGACGCCGCCGGCGAGCATCCTCGATCGCCCGCTTAGGTCGCGGCCCACGGGCGCCCGCGGCGTCGCGCGCCTCGACCGTAGTCTGGGCTACGCGCTGCGCCCCGCTCCTGGCGGATCGCCTCGCGGTTCCGCGATCAGGTGTGCTATCCAAGTGTGATTCCGGGTACTAGGCGACGACCGCGGCTATTGATACGGCGGATGCGCGCGGAAGTTGGCTTCATGCCCATTCCAGCGAAGGCGCATGAAGCTGGACAAGGCTCGTCGCTCCGTCGAGTGACCATTCCCAGGCGACGTTGCCTGAGGAGGAGGCAGCAGCCCGCGAAACAAGGCAGCGTTCACACGGTCGAACTACGGTGTGACGGGTTTGCCGTCGCTGTAGCGGTTGCGCTCCCAGAGGTTGCCGGTGCCAACGCTCTTGTCCCAATAGGCAACTGCGCCGAAGTACCCAGCTTTCGGAAAGACCTCGCGGCCGAAAACATTGCCGCGGACAATCACCTGCCGGGTCGGGCCGCCACCATGGCCGTTCGCGTTCGCACCGCCGTAAATGACCCAGCCGCCACCTGCAAGGTAGTTGTCCTCGACGCGGACGCGATCACCGACGAGGTTGAGGCAGCTCGTTTGCCGGTTCCTGTTGATGATACGATTTCGCACGATTGTTGCATCAGCCCCACGGCCCAGCATCTGGATCCCGTCGTTATGGTCCTGCTGCCAGTACGTGAGGTCGTCGATCAATGTCTCGGAGACGAGTGCGCGCGTTCCGTGCAGCTGAATGCCGTCGGCGGTATGCGAAATACGACTTCGATGGACAGTCGCATTGTCGGCGCGCAGGTAGAGAGCGCGCTCGAGCGCGAAGGTTCGCTCGCTCGGCGCGCCGTCGGTGCGGGCTGCGCCGGCATCTGACCAGAGAAAATAGATCGCCCCTGCGCCCGGTCGCGTGTGGACCGCCCAATGGGCAGCCTTCGTGGTCCGGATGGAGACGCCCCGGAAAACAATTGGCTTCGTCGCGTAGATGTCGAGAGGTCCTTCGAATTTAACGCCTTCGATGAGGAGATGCGGCCCCGGCACGTCGAAGCCATCGTAGAGTGCGGCGGACCCAATCTCGCGAACGAAGGGATAGCGTTGACCGTCGCGGATTTCGGAACCAGAAAAAGGTCCGCCGAGCGTTTTGTAGCCTGCAGCAGCCGGTCCCACTTGATCTGCAGTGATCTGCTCGCCGTGGCTGATCAGCCGCGCGGTCGCTGTCGCCTTGGCAGTTGGGCGCACGATCGCGCTGGAAGCTGCAGACTGCTGCGCGACGGCGCCATTGCCCCCGAGCAAAGCTGCCGCAATCGCAAGTGCCATCAAGCGCGCCATCTCTCGCACCCTTCCAGGACGATCCCCATCACCAAGCGTCGAACTCATCTCCCGATGCATACCAGATGATTCCCGCGTCTCCGCGCCCGCACGCCGCAGCATCGCGAGCAGAAAGCCCATGTCGATTTGAACAGTCGCGAGGCTGGACAACTTCGCCATCCCTCGTCAGGCTTGCCATTTATCGCTGCACAACAGCCTGGTTCAGGGCTGGCAAGACATAGGGAGTGAGACGAATGATCCAGCTCCAGTCGAATGCAAACCCGACGCGACGGCCACGCTTGGTCTGGCTGGCGGGTCTCGCCTGCACAATCGCCGTGCTGCTGGCGCCAGCGAACATCGCGCCCAGGACTATCCGAGCAAGCCGATCACGCTGATCGTTCCATGGCCGGCCGGTGGTTCCTCCGACATCGCCATGCGCGCCATCGCGGAGGCGGTATCGAAGCGGCTCGGCCAGCCGGTCGTCGTCGATAACAAGCCGGGCGCCGCCGGGACGCTCGGGCCCGCCACCATGGCTGCCGGCGCCAGGCCCGACGGCTACACGCTGTCCCAGATGCCGATCAGCGTCGTCCGTATCCCGATCATGCAGAAGACCACGTTCGACACGCTCCGAGACTTCACCTACATCGCCCAACTGACCGGCTACACCTTCGGTGTCACAACGAAGGCAGACAGCCCGTTCAAGACCTGGGTCGATGTGATCAAATTCGCCAAGGAAAACCCCGGCAAAGTCACGTATGCAACGCCCGGCACCGGCACGTCGCTGCACATCGCCATGGAGCAGATCGCGGCGAAGGAGGGCGTCAAGTTCACGCAAGTTCCGTTCAAGGGTGGGGCCGAGACCAACGCTGCGGTGCTGGGCGGACATACGATGCTGCAGGCCGATTTCGACCAGTTGGAAGCCGCTGGTGGACGCCGGCCAGATCCGTCTGCTCAACATCTGGACGGCCGAACGCAGCAAGGTCTGGCCCGACGCACCGACGCTGAGAGAGCTCGGCTATCCATTCGTGTTCGATAGCCCGTTTGGCGTGGCCGGCCCCAAGGGCATGGACCCCGCGATCGTCAAGAAGTTGGCCGACGCATTCAAAGCGGCTTTGGAAGAACCCGCTGTTATCGAAAGCCTGAGGCGATACGACATGTTCCCGCGCTACCTCGATACCGCTCCATATCTGGCGGTCATGCAGGAACTGGTGCGCGAGGAAACGAAGGCGCTGACCGATCTGGGATTGGCGAAGAAGCCGTAGGTTGCACGTTCCCGCTGGCAGCGAGGCACCTCGATGATCATCCGCAGTGCTGAATTCTGGGGCGCGATGTTCTGGCTCGCGGTCGGCGCCTTGACGGTGTGGGCCGGACGCGATCTCGGGCTTGGCGAGTTGCGCGATCCCGGCTCCGGCTTTGCGCTGTACTGGATCGGCTGGTTGATGGTCCTGCTGTCGGCCGGCGTGTTGATCGGTGCGTTCCGGCGGCCGGGTGAGCCGCTGGCGATGCTATGGCATGCGACACGCTGGCGCCAGGTGCTGACCGTGGTCGCTTTGCTGCTGGCTTACGGTCTGCTGTTCGAGCCGCTCGGTTTCATCGTCTGCTCGGTGGCGCTGCTATCGGTGCTGATGCTGTTCATCGACCGCGTCGACCTGCGCATCGCGCTGCCGCTTGCCCTGCTGGCCCCGATCGGGATCTGGTTCGCGATTACACGCTGGCTGAAAATCCAGATGCCGGCCGGAGTGCTGGCGAACTGGCTCGGATAGGAGTTCGAGCGTGGACATACTGACCAACCTGGCGCTCGGTTTCGGCGTCGCGCTCAAGCTGTCCAATCTCGCAGCCTGCTTCATCGGCGTTTTCGTCGGCACGCTGGTCGGGGTTCTGCCGGGCATTGGACCGGTCTCGGCGATGGCATTGCTGCTGCCCGTAACGCTGACGGGATCGCCGGAAGCCGGCATCATCATGATGTCGGGCATCTACTATGGCTCGATGTACGGCGGCTCGACCACCTCCATCCTGGTCAACATTCCCGGTGAGGCTGCCAGCGTGGTCACCTGCATCGACGGTCACGAGATGGCGAAGCAAGGCCGCGCCGGCCCGGCACTCGGGATGGCGGCACTCGGCTCATTCATCGCCGGCACGGTTTCGATCGTCCTGCTGATGCTGGTCGCGCCTTCGCTGGCACGCGTTGCCGTCGCCTTCGGCCCACCTGAATATTTCAGCCTGATGGTGCTCGGCCTCACCATCCTCGCGTTCATGACACAGGGTTCGATTGCCAAGGCACTGCTGATGGCCTGCGTCGGCATCGTGCTCGGCCTCGTCGGCATCGATCAGATCATGGGTACACCGCGGCTGACGTTCGATCGGCTGGAGCTGGTCGATGGCGTCGGCCTGGTGCCAGTGGTGATGGGGCTCTTCGGCGTTGCCGAAATTCTGGCCAATCTGGAAAAGGCGCTGCGGCGGGAAGTGATCAAGGCCCGGATCGGCAGCCTGTGGCCATCGCGCGCCGACTGGGCGGCGAGTAAGGGAGCGCTTGCCCGCGGCACCGTACTCGGGTTCTTCCTCGGCATCTTGCCCGGCGGCGGCGCGGTGATCGCATCATTCGCGTCATATGCGATCGAAAAGAAACTCGCCAAGAGGCCGGAGCGGTTCGGCCGGGGAGCAATCGAAGGTGTCGCCGGTCCGGAAGCGGCGAACAACGCGGCGGCAGGTGGTGCATTCATACCCCTGCTCACCCTCGGCATCCCACCCAACGTGGTGATGGCGCTGTTGCTCGGCGCATTCATCGTGCACGGATTGCAGCCGGGGCCGCTGATGATGCTGCAGAGCCCGCAGGTGTTCTGGGGCATCGTTGCCAGCATGTACATCGGCAACGTCATGCTGCTGATCCTCAACATGCCGCTGATCGGCCTTTGGGTGCAAGTTCTGCGCGTGCCTTACAATATCCTGTTCCCGATGATCCTGCTGTTCTGCATCGTCGGCGTATTCTGCTCCGGCAACGCCGCCTTCGACGTCCTGGTGATGACGGTATTCGGCGTAATGGGCTACCTCCTTCGAAAGTTCGGCTACGAGGCAGCGCCCCTCGTGCTTGCGTTCGTGCTCGGGCCGCTGCTCGAGAACAATCTGAGGAAGTCGCTGCTGCTTTCGCAGGGCGATTTCTTCGTATTCGTCGAGCGGCCGATCTCCCTTGTTTGCCTGGTTTTAGCGGCGGCGGCGCTGTTGGCCGCGGTATTGCCCGGCATTGCCGCGCGCCGCTCGGTCATTGCCCAGGATGCAACTTGATCGTGTGGTCGAGCCAAAGGGCGCTTGCGTTATCGGTCTCATGCTGCTGGCGCCGCGTTCGGCATCTCTCGATAGGCGCGCCCTTGGTCCTGCAAGATCTGGCAGGCGCGGTTCTGATCGGCCTATGGGCTGCGAACCACCCGCCAAACTGAAAATAGGCTTCGTTTCGCAGATCGTGCCTGCCTCGTCGCCGCTCCTCCGACCAAAATAGCACGCGTGCGCATCTTGTGTGGTCAACAGAGCGTGCCGCCCAACGCTACTCGGCGACGAGTTGAAGGCCGGCCCGAATGATCCCAAGCTTGGTTCAACGCGCCCGAGAGCTTTGCCATGACGCTGCAGCCGGCTTTTTCGGTGCACACCGAGCGCCCTACACCAGCAGAATGCTGTCGCTATAGGCTTTGACGGTCGGATCGTGGGTGATAAGCCGCAGTGGCTCCTGCAGGGCTTGGGCAACGATGAGCCGATCGAACGGGTCGCGATGCAAGTCGGGCAGAGTTGCCACGGCGGCCGCGTGCTCGGCAGTCACCGCGAGAAGGTCGTACCCGGCTGCCTTAAAGTAGGCCAGGGCATCCGGCCCGGAAACCGGCATGTCGGTCGGCAGACCTCGCGCCAGGGCATGCTTGATGGTGATCTCCCAGACGCTGGCTGCGCTGATGACGACCACGTTGTTTTGATCGGCGATGAGATCCTCCGCCTGCCGCGGCAGCCGCGCATCAGCGACAATGGCCCAAAGTGCGATATGGGTGTCGAGCAGCAGTCTCACCGGCGCGAGCCGTGGAACAGCCGATCGACCTCATCGTTGGCGGCATCGATGTTATCGGGCACGACAAACGCACCGCGCGCGACGCCGATTCGCTGGCCTGCGGTCGCAGGGCCAATCGGAACGAGGCGTGCCACCGGCCGGCCGTTGCGCGCGATGATGATTTCCGCCTCGGCGCCGGTCTCGACCGACTCGACCAGTCGCGACAGGTTGGTCTTCGCTTCGAACATATTGACGGTCGGCATGATTCAGAGGCTCGGTTGGGTACCAATGATTAGCTAAGTCTAGTCGAGTTATGCTAATAGGTCAAGACCAGTGCGTAGCGGCCGCTCGGCTCAGCGTCTTCAGCTGGATTGACTGGGTGGCGGCTTTTGACTTCTTGAGGCCGGCGAAGCTTTGCAGCAGCGGTAGCCCGGATCGCATGAGCCGCGTATTGACCATGGTCATTGACCATAGTATGAAATTGAGGATGGAGCAGATTTCAATCTCAAAGTTCAAGGCCACATGTCTTGCCGTGCTCGAGCGCGTGCGACTGACACGCGAGCCCATCCTTGTGACCCGCCGGGGACTGCCAGTTGCCGAGATCAAGCCGCCGCCGGAGACCGAGCGGGCAGAGAGTTGGCTCGGCGCCATGGCGGGTACCATCGAGATTGTTGGCGACATTGTCAGCTCGCCTGCCGAGCCTGAGAGTGCCTGGGAGGCGCTTCGAGATTGAGACTATTGCTCGATACGCACATCTGGATCTGGAGCCTCACCAACCCGCGTCTATTGGCACCCAAAGTCGCATCGGCGCTTGACGACCGCGACAACGAGCTGTGGCTATCGTCGGTCAGCGTCTGGGAGTTCCTGGTCTTGGTCCGCAAGAACCGGCTGCGCGTCGAGGGTGATGCCGAACGTTGGCTTTCGGATGCGCTCGCCGCCGCGCCGCTGCGGGAGGCGCCGATCACCCATGCGGTCGCCAAGGAGAGCGAGCGCCTGAGCCAGCCGCACTGGGACCCCGCCGATCGGTTCATCGCGGCGACCGCCCGCATCCTGGATGCGACACTCATTTCCGCGGACCAGCGCCTGATTGATGCCGACGGGCTGACCGTGCTTGCCAACCGGTGACGTGGGCCCAAGGCAGCCCGTCGATGCGGGAGGCCGGCCAACGGTTGACGTGCTAGGTCAGTGTGTCGACGAACCAGGCGTGCGGGTTTACAATCGATGAGGCGACGGGCACGGGTCTTGCCGGCGGTCGCAGCGCGTGGCGCCTGGCTACTCTCGATCCTGCGGGGCGCGGCCCGCCTCGGTTACAAGACTGCGAAGCTGGGCGGTCTGCTGTTGAAGCTCATTGAGCCGCCAGTTCAAGACATCACGCATGCTGACCATGCCGACAAAGCGCTGCTCCGCTTCCACTGGCAAGTGCCGAATATTTCGTGACAGCAGCGTCGATGCGACGAGCGCAATGTTGTCTTCGAGCGAGCACGTGATCACTGTCTTCGTCATGAGCGCCGAAACGGGAAGCGTGTGCAGCTCGGCCTTGTGGATGGCGAGACCGTAGGCGATATCGCGCTCTGAGATTACGCCTTCAATCGTCAGTCCGTCGCTGCTGACGATCGCGGCGCCGATGCGCTTCTCGCGCAGAAGCCGCGACAGCGTTCCAACGGTGTCCGACGGCTTGATCGTGATAACGGCAGAACCCTTCAGTGCCAGAATGTCGGCTACCTTCACGACACTACTCCACCTTGCGACGGCCCTCGCAGCGCGTTTCTCAATCGATCGTTGTTCATCGTAGTACGCCCGTCGCCGCCGTTGCAAGTCTGCCGCTCCGACCTGCACGACTGCCTCACAATGGGCCTTGGGGAACGAAGCTCAGCGTCAATTGCAAATTCGCCCGTGAAGTGGGAAGCAATGACAAACCGCAACACATGCGGATGTGATGCCCTCAAGCCCCGCACGGCCATCGCTTCCCAGGCTCAGGAAATCACGGCTGGCCATTGCGTGTCTTGGTCGGCATTGAGTTGGCCCCGAATAGTGGTGGATAAGTGCGGGTCGATCAAGCCGGCATCGATCAGCACCAGAGCACTCCATTCCGTCGTCGGCATATCATCTCGAAAGCGGTCCGGCGGTCGACCTGAAGCGTTCGAACCGGCGAGCACAGTCTTCTTGATCCTTGGTGATTTGGATGGCCGGTCCGAACCCAGAGCCACCACATCTGCGAGTGATAATGGTTTCGGAAGGGATGCTGGACAACTTTTCACTCGCAACCCGAACCACCCCATCCCGAGCGATCAACCCAGGCCGAGGCGCCTGCGGATCACGGCCTCGAGCGCTTCTGCCACAGCTCGCGTTGCGAAGTCAGGTGTCTCCGCTCGCCGGCCTGTCTTGAGACACAAAACGACACTGTAGGTGTCGGCGCGACTGTCCCACTCGATGGTCCGCACCTCTGTCCGTTCGATGTCGGGCGCGCGGATGACTTCAGTCCACTGGCGCAGTGGCGAGCTGTGTTTCAAGATCAGAACGCCGTCATCGAAAGTCCATCTGAGGCTCTCGCCCGCGACACCGCCGACCAACAGCGTGATGCCAATCGACCAAGCTCCGACGACGATGATGCCGAAAAGGAGCGTCCACCATCCGATCTGCGTGAACGCGTGCCTCAGCTCCCAAGTTGGAGCGACGATGCAGACAAGGCCGCCGATCAGGACCACCGCCCGGGTCAGGCAAGACTGGCCGCTAGCGAACTCAAATGCCTCGGCGTCTTCAAGCGGGAACTGCATGCGGCCAATATTAGCTTCTCACTGCAAAATTTCCGTGAACGGGTTTGGCAGACAAAGTTGAACAATTGCAGCCCGGTTGCAGAATGAATTGGGGGAGCCGGCCGCCGATGGCCCGTGTAGTCCGTGGCCGGGGTGCGGGGCCTCCGTCCGGAGCTTGATTCACCGCGTCGGGGTAGGCCTTGCGTTTCAAGTTCGACGGCAAACAGGGGGTAGACCGTCCTTGGCAGAGCCATTCCGGATTCTGCCAAGTTTGTGGGAGAACGCTATGGGAGGCAGTGCAGCGGTCTGAACGCAAAGTTCGGGCTGCGACCTACAGAACCATCCACTATTGGCGAGCATCACAGCGCCATGACCGATCTCACGCTTCGTATGTCGTCCTGCTCGCCGCCGTCATCCAGATCGTCACGCCGATATTCGTTAACTCATTCCGTGACGGCCACGAGGCTTCCGCGCGGGGGCAATCAGCTGAACCTGGGCGAACCAGTGAACTCCGTCAGCTATTGGTGCCCCCGGGGTCTACACCCGAGTTGCGCGAAGCCAGCGCCCTTCAAAGCCACGCGCGCCGGACGCGATCTGGCGCTCGAGCCGGGCTTCGACTAAAATGCTGCACGCGGTCCGTTCGCTGCTCGGCATGTGTGGTCGTCGGTGAGAGCCGGCAGGGTTCGAAGACGAGCGGTCGGACGCGGCGATTTCCAAGGTCAGTCGGCGGGGCAACGCGATGGCAGACGAGCGACCGCAAAACGAGGGCACGGCACAACCCGCAGCCGCACCGGCTGCCGCCAAGACGGCGCCGGCTCCATCGCCGGCTGCGACGCCACCGCAACCCAGGCCGCGGGTGTTCCAGGTTCAGCAATCGCCACAGACGAAAAAGCCAGTAGTGCAGGTGAAGCCTGCGATCAAGGCCGGTATCGCGACCGGGCGCATCGCCGTGCCGCAAGGGCATGCCACCGGTCAGCCGGCGCAGGTGCGGGTCGCCAATGTGACGGGCGGGGCGCAGCGGCCGCCAGGAGCCGCGAGCGCCGGGCAGGTCGGCCAAGCAAAAGAGCAACCGCAGCTCGAGGAGTTCGTGCAGCGATTGTTGCGGCCACTGATCAACCAGTGGCTCGACGGCCATATGCCGGTCTACATCGCCGAGGCGCTGCGCCGCGAGCAGGCGGAGCGGGCGCGCAAGGCGCCGCGCTGAAGGATGCACCACGCGAGCTCGCCCGCGATCCAGTTTTGGCAACGGTCTGCTTCGTGTCACACTGGTGGCCAATAGCCATTTGCCGTGACCCGCCGGATCGTGCCCTGGCGGCCGGGGGCGCCAACGGCGAAAACCATATCGGGAGAACGTCATGCCCAAACCACACGTGCTGCGCAGTATCGTTGCGTTCTGCGCCTTGTGCGCACTGACATCGCTGGCCGCAGCCCAGGACACCGTCAAGATCGGCCTGATCCTGCCGATGACGGGTCCGTTCGCATCCACCGGCCGGCAGATCGAAGCCGCCGTGAAGCTCTACATGGCCGAGAACGGCACAACCGTCGCCGGCAAGAAAATCGAGCTGATCGTCAAGGACGACACCAACGTCGCGGACGTGACCAAGCGGCTGGCGCAGGAAATGGTCGTCAATGACGGCGTCAAGATCATTGCCGGTTTCGGCCTGACGCCGCTGGCGCTGGCGGCGGCGCCGATTTCGGCGCAGGCCAAGGTGCCGCAGATCGTGATGGCGGCTGGCACCTCGATCATCACCGAGCGTTCGCCCTACATCGTGCGCACCAGTCGTTCACACTGCCGCAGAACGCCGCGTCGATCGGCCAAGTGGGCGGCCAAGAACGGCATCAAGAAGGTCATTATCGATCGTCACCGACTTCGCGCCGGGCCACGACGCCGAGAAGTGGTTCAAGGACAGCTTCACCAAGGCCGGCGGCGAGATCGCCGGCGAAGCCCGCGTGCCGATCGCCAACCCGGATTTCGCGCCCTTCCTGCAGCGCGCCGCCGACGCCAAGCCGGACGCAATCTTCGTGTTCGTGCCGTCGGGCCAGGGTGCGATCTTCACCAAGCAGTACGTCGAGCGCGGCCTCGACAAATCCGGCATCAAACTGATCGCGACCGGCGACCTGACGGATGACGACATTCTCAACAAGTTCGGCGACAGCGCGCTCGGCTTGATCACCGCCGGCCCCTACTCGGCCGCTCACCCGACGGCCAAGAACAAGGCCTATGTCGACGGCGTTCGCCAAGGCCAACCCGGGCATGCGGCCGAACTTCATGTCGGTCGGCGGTTACGATGGCATGCACGTCATCTACGAGGCCTTGAAAAAGACCAATGGCAATGCCGACGGCGATGCCCTCATTGCCGCCATGAAGGGTCATGAGCTTCGAAAGCCCACGCGGGCCGATCGCGATCGATCCTGCCACCCGCGACATCATGCAGAACATCTACTTGCGCAAGGTCGAAAAAGTGGACGGCGAGCTCTTCAATGTCGAGTTCGGCTCGGTCGATCAGGTCAAAGATCCGGCCAAGGCCGCAAGAAGTAACGCGCTCTGACTCCGGATCGAGCATGCTGACGATCTTGATCGATGGCATCGCCTACGGGATGGTGCTGTTCGTCCTGGCTGTGGGCCTGTCGGTGACGCTCGGGGTGATGAATTTCGTCAATCTGGCGCACGGCGCATTTGCCATGGCCGGCGGCTATGTCGACCGTGCTGCTGACGCAGCGCCTGGGCGTGCCCTTCCTCCGGCGTTGCCGCTGGCGTTCGTTGTCACGGCGGCGGCTCGGGCGCGCTGCTGGAGCGGCTGCTGTATCGCCCGCTCTATGCCCGGCCGCATCTCGACCAGGTGCTGTTCTCCATCGGCCTCGTGTTCATGTCGGTCGCCGCCATCGATTGGCTGATGGGCTCGCAGCAGCAGTTCGTCGACGCTACCCGAGGTCTTGCATGGGACGCACCGAGCTCTTCGGCATCCGCGTCGGCCGCTACCGGCTGTTCATCATTGTGACTGTGCGGTCTGCTGGTCGTCGCGCTGCAATTGATCCTGACGCGAACCCGCTTCGGCAGCCGACTGCGGGCAGCGGTCGACGATGCCCGGGTGGCGCGCGGCCTCGGCATCCGCGTCAATACGATATTTACACTGACGTTCGCGGTGGGCTCGGGACTGGCGGGCCTCGGCGGCGCGCTCGGCGCCGAGATCCTGGGCCTCGATCCGACTTTCCCGCTGAAGTTCATGATCTACTTTCTGATCGTGGTCACGGTCGGTGGCACGTCGACGATCACCGGCCCGTTCCTTGCCGCGCTGCTGCTCGGCATCGCCGATGTCGCCGGCAAGTACTACGTTCCCCAGATCGGGGCGTTCATCATCTATTCGGTGATGATCATCGTGCTGCTGGTTCGGCCGCATGGCCTGTTCGCGAGGTCGCGCTGATGCCGACGACGAGCACGCGTCGCAGGACGCCACGGGCGGCGCACCGATCGCGCCGCGGGCTGCGCCCTCTGGCGAGCTCGCATTCTGGGCTGCTGGCGTTCGCCGCCGTCGTGCTGTTTCCGCGCAAGCTGCTCATCCTCAACGAGATCGCCATCCTGCCCTGTTCGCGCTGTCGCTCGATCTCATCCTCGGCTACGCCGGCATCGTGTCGCTCGGCCATGCCGCCTTCCTCGGGCTGGGCGCCTATACCGCCGGCCTGGTCGCCAAGCATGTCAGCGGCGATCCGCTGCTCGGCATGGCGGTCGCCGTGCGCAGCGACCGCGCTGGCTGGGCTTCGTTGTCGAGCTTTCTCGTGCTGCGCGGCAGCGACCTCACGCGCCTGATGGTGACGCTCGGCATCGCCATGCTGCTCGGCGAGATCGCCAATAAGGCGGCCTGGCTGACCGGCGGTGCCGATGGTCTGCAGGGCATCACCATGGGACCGGCTGCTCGGCGTGTTCGCCTTCGATCTCGCCGGCCGCACCGCCTATCTCTACAGTCTTGCCACTCTGTTCCTGCTGTTCCTGTTGGCGCGGCGGCTGGTTGCACTCGCCGTTCGGCCTGTCGCTGCGGGCGATCCGCGACAACCCGCTGCGCGCCGGCTGCCATCGGCGTGCCGGTCGTCGCGGCGGCTGGTCGCGATCTACACCATCGCCGCCGTTTATGCCGGCATCGCCGGGCGCGCTGCTGGCGCAGACGACGCGTTCGTCTCGCTCGACGTGCTGGAGTTCCATCGCTCGGCCGATGTGCTGCTGGTGCTGGTCATCGGCGGCACCGGCTACCTGTATGGCGGGATCGTCGGCGCGCTGGTGTTCAAGCTGCTGCAGGACGTCATCGCCGGCATTACGCCGCAATACTGGCAGTTCTGGATCGGTCTGCTGCTGGTGCGTCCTCGTGCTCGTCGGGCGTGATCGCGTCGGCCACCTGCCGCGCCTGCTGCGCAGCGCCTGCTGCCGCGCCACCTGCGCCAGGCGCATCACAGGGGGCTGCGCCATGACGCCGGCGCTCGAAACCCGCGGCCTCGAGCAAATCGATTCGGTGGCCTCACCGCCGCGCGATGATGTCTCATTTCGGCTCGAGCGCGGCGCGCGCCATGCGTTGATCGGACCGAATGGTGCCGGCAAGACCACATTCGTCAATCTGCTCACGGGCGTGCTGCGCGCCGACGAGCGGCCTCGATCATGCTCGACGGCACCGACATCACCCGGCTGAAACCGCATGAGCGCGTGCGCCGCGGGCTGGCGCGGACATTCCAGATCAACCAATTGTTCAAGGACCTGACGCCGTATTCGAAACGCTGGCTGCGGCAGTCAACGAGCAGCGCGGCGTCGGGCGCGCGCATCTGGTCCGGCTTGCCCGCGACGCAGCCGACCCGTCATGCCATCGAGACCCTGGCGCAGCGATTTCGGGCTGGAGGACGTTGCTGCACACGCCGACGGCCAAACTCGCCTACGGCAGCCAGCGCCTGCTCGAGATCGCCCTTGCGCTCGCGTGCAAGCCGCACGTGCTGCTGCTCGACGAGCCGGCGGCGGGCGTACCCGAGGCCGAACGGCATGGATTGCTTGCAACCATCGCCCGGTTGCCCGGTGACGTTGCCGTCCTGCTGATCGAGCATGATATGGATCTGGTATTCTCGCTTCGCCGAGCCGATCACTGTGCTCGTCGAAGGCGCGCATACTGACGAGGGCACGGCCGAGGCAATCGCCGCGCGACCCGCGCGTCAGGGCGGTCTATCTCGGGGAGGGCGGGCATGGCTGAGCTGCTCGCACTCGACAATGTCGTCGCCGGCTATGGCGGCGCTGGTGGTCGTGCGCGGCGTCTCGTTCCGGCTCGATCAAGGCTCGTCGCTGGCGGTGCTCGGCCGCAACGGCGTCGGCAAGACGACGCTGCTCGATACCATCATCGGCGTCACCCGCAGATGCGGCGGAGCAATCCGCTTCGCCGGCCGCGACATCACAGCACTTCGGCCCGAGCCGCGCGCCGCATGCCGGCATCGGCTGGGTGCCGCAGGAGCGCAACATCTTCAAATCGCTGACCGTCGAGGAGAACCTCACCGCGGTCGCGCGCCCGGGCCTTGGACGCTCGCGCGCGTATACAAGCTGTTTCCCCGCCTTGCCGAGCGCCGGCGCAATCTCGGCAACCAGTTGTCGGGCGGCGAGCAGCAGATGCTGGCAATCGGCACGCGCGCTGGTGCTCAATCCGAAGCTGCTGCTGCTCGACGAGCCGACCGAAGGGCTCGCGCCGATCATCGTCGAGGACCTGATGGCAACGCTCGCGCGCCTCTTCCGCAGCGAGGGCCTGTCGACGCATAATCGTCGAGCAGCATGCGCAGAAGATGCTGGCACTGACCGACGAGGCGATCATTCTCGAGCGCGGCCGCGATCGTCATGGTCCGGCGCGAGCGCCAGCGCTCTCAGCCGACCGCGCCACACTCGAACGCGCATCTCGGCGTCGCCGCGCAAGCCGCGCCTGAGCAACGACTGCGCAACCCGTGACTCGCAAGACCAGGAGAGTCCGCATGACAGCTCACGTCGCCCGTTCCGCGCCGACATGGTCGGCATCGCTGCTGCGGACCGAGCCCCTGAAGGAGGCGCGCGAGAAGCACGCGACAAGGGCGAGATCAGCGCCGCCGAACTGACGCGCGATCGAGGATCGCCGAGATCAAGAAGACTCGTCACCAAGCAGGAGGCGATCGGCCTGACAGGCGATCACCGACGGCGAATTCCGCCGCGCCTGGTGGCATTTCGATTTCCTGCGAGGACTCGACCGGCGTCGAGAAGGTCTACGACGGCGCAGCGGCATCCAGTTCGACGGCGTCCAGACCAAGGCCGAGACGGCGCGCGGTGACCGGCAAGATCGACTTCTCCGCCGACCCATCCGCATCTCGAGCATTTCAGGCGTCTCAACGCGATGGTCGACGCCGGCAAGGTCGCCAAGATGACCATCCCGAGCCCGAGCATGCTGCACTACCGCGGCGGCCGGAAGACGGTGCGACGCCGACGTCTATCCCGACATGGAGGACGTACTTCGCACGACCTCGGCGTGGCCTACAACAAGGCGATCAAGGCCTTCTACGCCGCCGGCTGCCGCTATCTGCAGCTCGACGACACGTCGCTCGCCTATTTCTGCGATCCCGACGCAGCGCAAGATGCTGGCCGATCGCGGCGACGATCCCGACCAGCTCGATCATCAGCTACGCGCGACACGCTCGGCGTCGCGCTGAAGGACCGCCCGCAGGACATGACGATCACGACGCACACCTGCCGCGGCAATTTCCGCTCGACCTTCGTCGCCTCGGGCGGCTACGAGCCGGTCGCCGAGATGGTGTTCAACCAGATCGACGTCGACGGCTATTTCATGGAATGGGACGACGAGCGCTCCGGCGGCTTCGAGCCGCTGCGCCTGCTGCCGAAGGGCAAGCGCGTCGTGCTCGGCCTCGTCACCACCAAGGTCGGCACGCTGGAGAAGGCCGACGACATCAAGCGGCGCATCGAGGCGGCGGCGAAATATCGCGCCGCTCGATCAGCTGTGCCTGTCGCCGCAATGCGGCTTCGCCTCGACCGAGGAGGGCAATAACCTCGCCGAGGACGAGCAGTGGCGCAAGCTGCGAGCTGATCGTCGAGATTGCGCGCGACGTTTGGGGATGAGGCGGGGCTTGCCGACCCGCTTGACGTCGTCGTGGACGTAATTGGTCCATTTGCCGGCATCGTCGAACTCGGCGTCGGGGCCGAGATAGCAGGTGATGCGCGTAGTGCCGCCGGAGCGCGGCACTGTTTTCATGACGCGGGCATGATCGGTCGTCTGGTCGTACTCGTAGACCAGCGCGCCCACCGTTATGCTGGCCAGCATTTTCTCCGCCGACCAGCCGACGGTTTAGGTCCGCCCGGTGGCGCCGCCGTTGCGGGTGATCAGGTTGGCAGTATTATTGGCTAAACGAAGACGCGTCGTATGCCGTTGCCAACGGCTGTGCTGGATCAACCCGATCCGGGCCGCTGGCCGTAGTGAGCGTTCAGAAGAGCCCGCCGGGGTCTCAGGCGACGAGCTCGCCGTAATCAGCGTCACATCCTTTACTCTTAAACCAACTGGCCTAAGCCATGCGGACCATGAACTAGGACTTTGGTCGCATACAACCAAGCCTTTCGTATGATACTAATGGTCCCTGTGTATGACCTGCAACAGTCGCTCAGTGGGTTTTGGCCATGCAACGCTTGGTAGCTACCTATCTTTTTGACAACAGCACCATCTACCGAGAGGGTCTGAAAAGCATACTGTCAGACACGCGATTTCGGATCGTACGACAATACAATCTGTCCGACGTCGCCACGTTCGAGCTTCCCAAGGCGAAGTGGCGTGAAGTGTTCATTGCCATCGGCATTGAAGGTGACGTCGAACAAGCGACGTCGGTGTTGCAATGGTGCGCCGCAATAGAGGCGCCCAAGCGCATAGCGCTGATCAGCAATCGCGCCGAACTTGATCAGGTGCTGAAAGCTGTGCGCCTCGGCGCCGACGGCTATCTCCTGAAGTCGATGAACAGTAAAGTCCTGCTCAAGTCGCTGGAGCTCGTCGCGCTCGGCGAAAGGCTACTTCCGAGTGCAATCACGAGCCTGCTCTGCGACAAGCCTTGCGATCTGGTGGAAGTCGGGGCGCAGCAGGGCGGCGGCGATATCGGCGGCGAGCTGCATGAAGTACAATTTCAAGCCAGGGAGTTTCAGGCCTGCAGCAGTTTTTCGGGTCGCGAGGCAGCGGTACTCAATCGCCTCATGAACGGCGATTCGAACAAGAGCATCGCTCGCAGACTTCATGTTGCCGAGGCCACGGTGAAAGTGCACGTCAAGGCCATTCTGCGGAAGATCCAGGCCAAGAACCGCACCCAGGCAGCAATGTGGGCCGTCAATCATCACTGGGCGGCCCCTATCGATAGCGCAGGCAGCACTGTCTTCTCATTGACCGACAATCGGCACGACGACTAGGCCGAATAACACAGCTCGCGCAGCACGCAGCACAGGCCCCGCGCAAGTTTGGCGATGTATCTGAAACAAACGGATATTCGGAGTAACGGCGCACGCAATGCCCGTGCTCGTTGTTCGAGTGCCGTGCAGGAGCCATGTCTTGACCACACGCGATATTCAAGACAGTCGCCGCCGGCGGCGTGAGCCGCGCCGGAGGACGCTTCCGTTGCAGGTCAGGCTCTGCAGCCCTTCCCTTCCCCTTATGATCAACTGCATCCTGCGAGATCGGTCCAAATCTGGCGCCTGCATCGAGTTCGAGAACGAGGATCAATCCCGACGCGTATCGGCAGCGCACGTTTTGAGATACGTTTGGATCCACATTCCAACCGAGGAAATTTGGCAGGAAGCAGTTGTGCGCTGGTCCGCTCAGCGTCGCCTGGGCATCTCGTTTGTGGGCAAGGCCAGCCGGAGACCACCGTACTGGGTGCCATGGCAATCCCCGTAGCTCGGGCCGCCGCTTGAGAGCTGAATCAAATGACCTGCGGCTTGCCGCACACGCCGCGCATCCATTCGTTGTCGCAGGCCGGAGCATAGCCAGATCGCCCGGTCTTCGGGTTGTCCTATCTTGCTGGGAAGACATCTGTTCGACCGCGGGACCGGCGCAGTCGTGATCCGAGGCTGCTCGGGCTCACGCAGGCGATCTTCCGGGCCTTGGCGCTCGTCGCGGCGGAGCGCGCCTTCGGCACGACGTCGAGCGCGGCGAGTTGCCGACGAATGGCGTCAATTTTGAGTCTGTTCTACACGAGCGGCAAGCATCGCATTGCGGGCAATCATAAAGCCTGGTGCAATACATGTGGAAACGGGATCGAATACCAGCCCGCGTCGTTGATCAAATTGGACTGCGCGGCCTACCGTCTTCCCATGCTGAAGGATTCGCACGCGATGGCCGGACCCGACGCGCCGGCACAAGAGCTCTTCGAAGCCGACTTGCCACGGGCAAGACAGCGCGAGCGCGCGCCGTCATCGACCGGCCACCGCCGGCGCAAGGCTGGAACACCACCGACGAGGACGAAATCGCGCTGCGCCGCTGGCGTGGGCGCACGGAGATCACCGCGCTCGAGGCGCTCGAACCGAAGCAGCCGGTCTTCGGTACGTTTCGTATCCGCTCAGAAAGTGGCAGCAGCTACGAGGTCGAGATCCGCAGTCTCGATCAGCACATAAATTCCTGCGGCTGCATCGATCATCGCGTCAATGGACTAGGCACCTGCAAACATATTGAGGGTATACTCGCGGTATTGCGCCGGCAGGACGCGAGGGCGTTCGACGCGGCGGCTGCGGCGGGCAATTCACGTGCTGAGATTTTTCTCGACCGCCGTGACACGGTGCGGCCGATAGTAGTCTGGCCTGGCGCCAGAGGACCGAGGCGGTCTGCGGGCGAGTGGCTCTATCCGTTCCTGAAGGCCGACAGCGAGATCGATGCCAAGCCAGGGAGGATCGCCGCCCTCGTGGCTGCTTGGCAAGCGGCGCCCGCACACGCGCGCCGCAACATTCGCGTTTCCCGTCACTTCGGCCCGTGGATCGAGCGGCAACAGCGCCAGCGGTCACGCGTCAAGGCCCGCGCGAAGTTCATCACCGAGGTCGAGCGCGGCAAGGCGAGCTTCGATCTCGTGAAACTGCCGCTACTGCCCTACCAGCGCGAAGGCATGCTGCACTTGGCCTTCGCAGAACGCGCACTGCTGGCCGACGAGATGGGGCTCGGCAAGACCGTGCAGGCGATCGCGGCCTGCGAGTTGCTCGCCCGACGTAAGGGCATCACAAAAGTGCTGGTGGTCTGCCCGGCGTCCCTCAAGGCGGAGTGGGAGGAACAGATCGCGCACTTCACCGACCGTTCCGCGAAATCCGTGTTCGGCCCGCGGGCACAGCGCCTGTCCGCCTACGGCGAGCCCGTCTTCTTCAACATCGTCAACTACGAGCAGGTGCTCGTGGATGCCGACGACATCAATCAAATCCTGGCGCCGGACGTCATCATTCTCGACGAGGCGCAGCGCATCAAAAACTGGCAGACCAAGACGGCGCGTCGCGTCAAGCAATTGCGCGCTCCTCATGCCTTCGTGCTGACCGGCACGCCGCTCGAGAACCGCATCGACGAGCTCTATTCCATCGTCCAGTACCTCGATCCGGAGCTGGTCGGCCCGCTGTTCCGCTTCAACCGCGAATTCCATCAGCTCGACGAGCGCGGTCGTCCGGTCGACTACAAGAACCTCGGCCAACTGCGCGACCGCGTCGCTCCCATCATGTTGCGGCGGCGCAAGGCGGATGTGGAGAGCGAGCTGCCGGGTCGCACGGTTACGAACTATTTCGTGCCGATGGCCGAGGAACAGCGGACTCGCTACGAGGAATACAAGGCGCAAGCCGCCCGTATCGTCGCGATCGCGCAGCGCCGGCCGCTGCTGCCGAAGGAGTTCGAGCGGCTGCAGATGCTACTCGCCTGCATGCGGATGATCTGCGACACGCCGGCAATCCTCGATCCCACCTGCCGCATCAGTCCGAAACTCGAAGAGCTGGAGCGCATCCTCGGCGATCTGCTGGAGGAGCCGGACCGCAAGATCATCGTGTTCTCCGAGTGGGAAACCATGTTGGGGATGGTCCGCGAGCTGGCGGGCGAGATGGGCGTCGAAGCAGCGTGGCACACGGGTTCGGTGCCGCAGCAGCGCCGGCGCGCGGAAATCGTGCGCTTCAAGCAGGACCCCAAATGCCGGCTGTTCCTGTCGACCGACAGCGGCAGCGTCGGCCTCAATCTGCAGGTCGCGAGCGCCGTTGTGAACGTCGACCTGCCGTGGAATCCAGCCAAGCTCGAGCAGCGCATCGCACGGGCCTGGCGCAAGGGACAAAAGCGCGGTGTGACGGTCGTCAATCTGGTCTGCGAGGATTCGATCGAGCACGGCATGGTGCATCTGCTCGGCGCCAAGCAGGCCCTGGCGGATGGCGTGCTCGATGGCCAGGGCGATCTCGCGGCGCTCAAGATGCCCTCGGGGCGCGGCGCCATGATCGAGCGCATGCAGGCGCTGATGCAGGCGGCCGAGAGCGTTGCACCGCGCGGCGTTGCTCGGCATCCAGCGCCATCCGAGGAAGCCATCGCCGCGCACCTGCTGCAAAGTCACGGCGAGCGCGCGTTGCTCGTCGAAGCGCGACAGGGCAGCGATGGCCGCGTCCGGGTGTTGGCGGTGCTCGACCTCGACCGTGAAACTCTCGAAGCCGAGGCGCGGCAGCTTGCAAAGGTTGACGGCAGCAGCAGTCTGGCGGTCGAGGTCATCGACCGGGCGACTTGGATCGCTTTGCGCCGGCTGCAGGCGAGCGGCATAATTCAGATGATGGACGGGGGCTCTCGCGTGCTGCATCGCGCGGCCGGGCTGGCCGACACGGGCGAGGAGGACGCGGCCAATGCGCTGAAAGTACGCCTGGCAGCACTGCGCGAGCATGCCGAGCGCGCACTGCGCATGGCGCGTGTTCTGGCCGCCGGCGGTTTCCCCGAGGAGGCGATGCCGTTGCTGGTCAAGGCCATCGGGCATGGCGCCGCAGTCAAGCTTGCTGTGCTCGGCGAACTGGCGGCGGACGTCAACTTGGCGACGCCGGCACAGATCCGAGACCTCGTAGAGCGCAAGGCTCTGCCCTTGCCAGCCATCGCCACGCTCGATGAATTGGCCGCGGCGTCAGGCGCGCCATCCGGGGTCGAGATCGAACGGCTTTTGAAGGCAACCACCGAAATCTTGGCCACCCACGTCGAGGATATGGCGGGAGTTGTCGCGACAATGGAAGTTCATTGCGGCCAACTTTCTAGCGCCGCGTCACCCGTTGACGCGTAATCATTACAATCGCTTTAGCCAATTTGCGCGCTCCGGGGCATGGCGACCGGGGTTTCCGGTTGATGGCGACCACCGTTTCCGGTCGATGACGACCACCTGTTCCGGTCGATGGCGACCAGGGCAACAGGGCTGTGGACGGGCTTGATGAACGCCGTTGGGTGATCTGCGAATTAGCCGGACCTCGCTCCTTTTTCGAGAGGAGCGGGGATGGCCCAACAGAGATTACCCATGCGCAAGATCCGTGACGTGCTGCGGCTGTCGGCCGCCGGCCTGTCCAAGCGCCAGATCGCCGCCAGCCTCGGCATCGGCCCGAGGGATGGAGGGACCGCTGCCGGACGATCTCGACGACGACGCGCTGGCGCGCCGCCTCTATCCGGCGCCTGCAGCCGCGGCAAAGGACTGGCGATCGCTGCCGGACTGGCCGACGATCCATCGCGAGCTGCGCCGCAAGGGCGTGACGCTGCAGCTGGTGTGGGAGGAATATCGCGGCCTCCATCCCGACGGCTACGGCCGCAGCTGGTTCTGCGAACTCTATCGCGCCTGGGAAGGGCGCCTGTCGCCGACCATGCGTCAGGCGCACGTGGCCGGCGAGAAGCTGTTCGTCGATTATGCCGGCACGACGATCGACATCGTCGATGCCGCAACTCGAAAAGCGTGCGCCGCGTGAGAATAGCGTTCGCGTCATCCTGCCCCTGTCAGGCGACCTTCGTCATCGCGCTGCAAGGGCTTCGCAACGCTGCGGCCTGAGCCGCGTCCACCGCCCGATCTGAAGCTCACGAGAAAGGAACATCGCCGAACCTGATCAAGCCGCTGCCAGCGGTGACGCGGACTTGCGAGCATTGAAATGAACCAACCCGCCTCACCAGATCAAGCCGAAACCGCTACCAAGGATGAGAAGGTCGGGCTAGCCCCCAACGGGGGCTCGCTGTGTAGGATTCCGCCGCCCCGGCCATAGGAACTATCAATTCTTAAATGAACCAGGTGCCAATCCGACCAACATTGCCCATACCTTCTGTGAGCATTCAAGTTGCCAAGTCAGGCGATCCTCCGTTGTAAACATTACACCCTCAACAATTGCTTGCATGACGGTCCTGTCAACGCAGGACCGGATTTTAATTTCAGCGACCGCTGCCTTTTGTTGCTCAAAAACTGCCGCAGTTTGTGCCTCTTGAGGCTCTTGCCTTGGAGGTTGAAAAATAGTGAGTAGCCCCATCAAGGCGCCAATTGCAATCCCGCTCATCGCATATTTGGCTACAGGATGCATAGCTCTTCTCGGTGTTCGATGTTAGACCTATCGGCACGTTCCGCCATGCATTTTATATCAGGCCGAGATTGCCATGTTCTAAAGACCCCTTGCACTCCAACTTCAAAATCGGGCGCCGTGATGGCCTACAGTATACAATATTGAGATTGATTACGCACTCGAGCGCATTGCCAAGATCGAGAAGCACCTCGGTCTCAACGAAGAGATCGCCGCCTGATCAATCCTCGTAACGGTCGAACGCCATTGAACTCGACTTTTCTCGCCTCGCGCTTCGTAGTATCATGGCTTTATGACCCGCACCGAAGCCATCGATCTGATCAAAGCCAAGCTCGACCAGCTGCCGGCCGAGCGCATCGAAATGCTCGCCGAAATGGCGCAGGCTTGGACCGAGCCCACCGTCTACTCGACCCTGTCGGACGCGGAAAAGACGGAGATCGACGCCGCGCTTGACGAGCTCGATCGCGGCGAGGGCGTGCCGTGGGAAACCGTGAAGGCTGATCTCGACGCAAAGATCAAAGCCGCCGGCGCATGAAAATTGCCATCGCGCCACGTGCCAGGCGCGATCTGGCTAGCCAACTCGGCTACCTGGTTGATCAGGGTGCAGCGTCGGCCGCTCGTCGGCTAGAACAACGGCTGACAGCTTTTCTCAATAATACCTTGGCTCGTTACCCACGCTCTGGCGCCTTCATTGCGCACCGTGATCTGTGGGAGACTTGGGTACCGCGCACCCGTTTCGTCATCTGGTACCGCTTCGATGAGCTGCAGGTCGTGCGCGTCTGGCACGCATCGCAGGATCGCCAGCGACCGTGAAGGCGAGACGCGAACATTCAACCCACGCACGTCGAAGACCTTCGCGAGAGCTGGCGGCATGCGGGCGGCACTCGCCGACCTCAACAAGGCAACCAACATTCGACAGCTGTTTTATTTCACCCACATCGCCACACTCGACACTGCCGACATTCTTATTTTGCAGTGGATCGACGGCAACGGTCACCCGTGCCGTCAGGGCCTGACCACGGCCATGTGCTGAGCGGCGGCCGCGCCCTCCGCCAGCCCTTTGAAGGACCGCATCCTTGGGACCATCCCTGACCACGCGCCCGTCGTCGATCACGATCAGCCGATTGACCAGTTTCAGCATGCTTTGGCGAGCGTGGCGATGATAATGGTCTGATCCGGACGGATGCCGTTGGTCAGCCGCTCGATGAACTGCCGCTCGGTCTGCAGATCCATCGAGCTCGACGGCTCGTCGAGAAACAGCGTCTTCGGGTTGCCGAGGAAGACGCGGGCCAAGGCGATGCATTGCCGCTGCCCGCCGGACAGCCTCGAGCCGCGCTCGCCGACGTTCATGTCGAACCCTTGCGGATGGCCGGCGATGAAGGCGTCGACGCCCGCCAGCCGCGCCGCGCGCACGATCTCGTCGTCACTGGCGGTCGGGTTCGCCATGATCAGGTTTTCTCTTACCGAGCCAATGAACAGGTCGGCGTCCCACCTCACAAAGCGCCGCCAATCAGGCCCTTCCATGGTCAACGCGAACAGAGCCGCCAACGGACGCAGTGACATGCGGCGCGGCGATCAAGGTGCGAGGGCAGCGTCAATCAGGATGAGACGAGGCAGCCGAGCGAGGTGATGATTGACGCGCCGTTCTCACCCTGATTGTCGCGCCATAG
>CAVUIJ010000036.1:0-41710 GCA_963741505.1 uncultured Alphaproteobacteria bacterium
GACGGCCAACGACTGGGCCGATGGCTTCATGCGCGGTGTCTCGATGCGCATGGAGGTCTGGGATCGCCGTCTGCCTCTCGACGAGCAGGTCTCCTCGTTCCTCGGTCACATCCTGATGCTCGCCGTCAGCGCTGATGTCGCGGAAGCCGACGGACTCACGAAGGACGAAAGAGCGAGAATGGTCGAAAGCCTGTCATTGGCGGTTCTCGGCCTCTTTGTCTATTGGCGCGAAAGACCTTTGGGAAAGCCTTCGGTTCCACGAGCGACACGCCGGGGACCCAACAAGCTCGGCCGCAATGCGCCGTGCCACTGCGGGAGCGGCAAGAAGTTCAAACGGTGTTGCGGCTCCACGAAGCTGACACTCCATTGAAGCCGGTCAACATTGGCCATCTCAACTGAAACAATAGGCTCTCCGATGGGCACGACCGCCGAGAAGATCGCCCGCAATGTTGCCGCCCAGGCGAAGGCACCAGTCGTCGATATGGCTCCCTATCGATGGGCAAAGCAGTTGATCAAAGACGCGAAGATTGACCGGGACGGCTTTGAGCAGAGGATCGCGGACGGTCTTGATCCATACCACGCCGTCTATGCCCACGCACAGGCGCTGATCTCTGTCGCGGCCGAGCACTTGTCGACAACAAAGGAGGCTCGCCAGTTCACGCGGATCGTCAGCGAGGCCGAGGACATCTACATGCCGGGCTATCCACCGATGAGCCCGGTGACGACGAGCCACTTTGCGATGTGGTCGCTGTTCGATGTGCAGTTCGGGCAAAGCCACGAGACGATCGGCACTTGCTTCTTGCGCATCGCCGAGCTGACGGGACTGCCGTCCGGGCTGCGGGCGACAGCCGCCGCGATGCAAACGTCACGGCTCGGCCTCTACGTGCATTGCGGGCTCGACGGGCGCTTTGTCCTGCTGCGCGAGATCGGAAACGCGGCACCGGTGCCTTGCTTGGTACCTGCGGGGTACGGAGGCTCTGTCGGCGAGATCTGGCTGGCGCGCCTGTTGCCTCCGGTCGATGCCAGCTTCAACTATCACGTTGCGTCGACGACTCCCTACATCATTCAAGGCGTTCCCGAGGCGGCATGGCTCGCCTACATCGAACGTGAGGTGGCCCGCCTGGGATCGAAGATGCTGCCGCGCAAGATGGACGCGCGCGCCTACATCATGAAGCACGGCCCGAGCGTCAATCACTGGAACGAGTACATTTTCTGCGCGTATGCAGGCCACTGCAAGGAGGCCGTCTACCTCACTGGAATTCCGGACAACAAGGCGAGTTTGCCTCACGCGTAGAACTTTCCGGCGCCGTCACCGATAGCGCGGCACCGGCCATTCAGGTGCGTCGACGCGATAGCTCGATCAGCGGACATGATCCGTGGCGATGAAATCGTATTCCATCTCCGGGCTACCGTGGTCCGCTTCAATGGGATCAAACGTCGCCCCCTTTCGGTAGCGGGTCGTCCCAGAGCTCAGGCTGGTTAATCTAGGTAGTAGAGTCCTAAAACCGACTGGACTTCGCCTCGGAAGCACGCATTGGTGGTGTGACGGTAGCCGGTTGACCGATCGCCGACTTCTCCGGGCTCGCCTCGCGGAACGCGGGGCTTTGGGTGGTGGGAGCGCCGATAGGGGCGCGTCCCTATTCCCATGGAGCCGACCATGACAACGATTGAAGCCCGCCACTTGACTCCGGCCAAGCGAGCCAAGTCCGCCATGACCGCCAAAGGCGATAAGCCGAAGGCAGCCGCAAGGCAGGCCTCGGCGCACACCGCCCCGAGCAAGACGGATCCCAGCGACGACGTCCACGCCGCGCGAATCACGAAGCACGATCGCATCCTGACGCTGCTGACCCGACGCGACGGCGCCACCATCCCGGAGATGATGGAGGCCTCCGGCTGGCAACAGCATAGCGTCCGCGGATTTCTGGCCGGCACGGTCAAGAAGAAGCTCGGCTTCCCGCTCACTTCGTCGAAGGCCGAGGGCGAACTGCGTCGCTACCGTATCGACACCAAGCGTGGTCGCTGACATGGCGCGAGCCCCGATCGACATCACGGCGGAGTTGGCGCGCCTTGAAGCCCTGTCCAACTTCGAGCTGCGAGGTGAGTGGCGGCGGTTGCATCACATGCAACCGCCAAGGAGCCTCTCGCGCGATCTCCTGTTGCGCGGCATCACCTACAAGATCCAGGAGAGGGCGCTCGGCGGCCTCTCCAAATCGATCCTGCGAAAGCTGACCGGAACGGAGCCTGAAGCATCGTCGGCAGAGAATCGGCGGGCTGCGCCACGCACCACCGTGAAGCCGGGAACGCGGCTCGTACGCGAATGGAATGGAGACACGCACACCGTCCTCGTCCACGCTGACGGCGTCGAATGGCGCGGCACGCGCTACCGGTCGCTCTCGGTTGTCGCGCGCGAGATCACCGGCGCGCACTGGTCCGGTCCGCGGTTCTTCGGCCTGACTTCGAAGTAGGGGGGAGGCGATGTCTGACGCCAGACTGGATGCCATTCGACGGGAGTTCGCTGATCTGACGGGCCTCTTCGAGGACGCGGCGCTGATCGCGTCCGCCGGCCAGGGCGTCAAGATCCTCGATGACGCGCGTCATCGATTCAAGCGCCTCTCGATAGTGATGGATCATATCCGGAGCCGCTTTGTCTTTCTGGAAGGTCGTCTCCAATGAAGCGGCTCAACTGCGCCATCTACACGCGAAAGTCTTCCGACGAGGGGCTCGAGAAGGAGTTCAACTCGCTCGATGCTCAGCGAGAGGCCTGCGCTGCCTACGTACTCAGCCAGAAGCATGCCGGCTGGGCGGCTCTTCCAGATCTCTACGACGACGGAGGCCTGTCGGGCGGCACGATGGAGCGACCGGCACTGCTGCGTCTGCTCACCGACATCAAGTCCGGCAAAGTGCAGATCGTGGTCGTCTACAAGGTCGACCGGCTGACCCGGTCGCTCGCCGACTTCGCCAAGATCGTCGACGTGCTCGACGCGCATGGCGTGTCGTTCGTGTCGGTGACGCAGCAGTTCAACACGACGACGTCAATGGGCCGGCTGACGCTCAACATGCTGCTCTCGTTCGCCCAGTTTGAGCGTGAGATCGCGGGCGAGCGCATCCGTGACAAGATCGCGGCGTCGAAGGCCAAGGGCATGTGGATGGGCGGCAACGTCCCGCTCGGCTATGACGTCAGGGAGCGCAAGCTGATCGTCAATGACGCTGAAGCCGAGACGGTGCGCCTGATCTTCCGGCGCTACGCGGAACTTGGATCCGTCCGGCTGCTCGGCCATGAGCTCGACCGGCTTGGCGTTATCAGCAAGCGGCGCGACGGCGCCGGTGGCGTCCTGGCGGGCGGCAACCGGTTTTCCCGCGGCGCTCTCTATACCTTGCTGCAGAATCCGATCTACCGCGGTGAAATTGGGCACCAGGGCAAGGTCTACCCAGGCCAGCACGAGGCGATCGTCGGCGCTGAGCTTTGGCAGTTGGTCCAAGACAAGCTGGCTGTCAACCGGCAAGCGCGAGCGCTTGGCGAGACCGCGAATGAGCCAAGCCTGCTTGCTGGATTGATCGTGGATGGTGACGGACAACGTATGACGCCGACGCATGCCGTGAAGAAGGGTCGGCGCTACCGGTACTACGTCTCGACGCAACTCATATCCGGCACGCGCTCCGACCATGCCAAGGGCTGGCGCATCCCCGCGGGCGATATCGAAGTGCTGGTCCTCGATCGGCTTCGCGAATTCTTTGCGTCCGATCGTGACCTCGGTGAAGCGCTGTCATGCTTCGACCTCGACGCCTCTGCCGTCCGGTCGGCCATGATGAAGGCGAGCCAGCTCGTCGAAGGCTGGGCGAGCATGTCACCGATCAGGCTCCGGGAGCTTGTCCACACTGTTGTCGAGACAGGCCTTCTTGTCGGCCTCCGAAAGGTTCGACAGGCGAAGGCAGGGCACCTCCGTCATGCTGATCGAGCGGGCGGCAAGGACGCGGCCGTGGCCGGCAATGATCAGGTCGGCGTCGCCGATCAGCACGGGGTTGCTCAAACCGAACCGTTCGATCGACCGCGCAATCTACTTGATCTGCGCCTTGCGCTGGATCGCCTTTTCGAATAACGCGTGCAGCCTATTACTCGTTACGCTCGTCATGCGCAAAAAACCCTCAACAAGCGACACTGCGTCATGTCGGGTGTGATGCAGAAATGAGACGTATATTTCTTTGTTAGAATTGGGGGTTTCAGCAGTTGGGTTACATCAAGATAAAGAATAGGCGTTATTTTAACGGCAACGCATTGATATTAGAACAGAAAATACGTGCTTTTAGAATTTAGCATAGCGCCAAGTATTGATAATAACCCGATTTGTCGGGCCTTGCGACTACGCCTTCCGATTCCTGCAATCGAAAGGCCTCACTTTGTGTCATCGATGTTACGATAGGGCAACCACATAGCACACACCTTGGATCTCGCTCAAAGTACTATCTGTGCGGCCCCTCGCCGGGGGCTCGGGCCGTGCCCTATCGCGCGGGCCAAGTAGGCATCCTTCCCCGTGAAGCTGGGGCGCGCGACCGAGCCCCTGAAGCGGGTCTCGGCCCATTCGGGTGACGGTCACCTGCCGCAAGGGGCCGAGATGTGAGAGGGCGAAATCGACTTTGACGTTGGGCCTATGTGACCAGCTGTGTTTGGTGAAATCCCGTCGATTGAATCTCCACTCGCTCCTGCTCTCCAAAGGGATGGCCCACCCCCGCTTCGCCGCAGTCGCTCGCCAGTTCCGGCGAGCGAGCGACTGCGGCTCCGGGGGGATGGCGACCGCGGCACATGCCGTGGGCATACTCACTATTGAACATGGCCGAGAAGTGCAAAACGATCCTGGAACATACCTATGCCCTTAGCTCCGGAACGCGCGGCACGGCAGAGTTTTGTCGATGAGTTGCCGCATGGTCATTGGGGCGCATACCACTAATTGCGCCAGCGTCCGGGCGGCGATGCGGCCGACTCCCTTCGTCTTGCGGCGGTTATGGCGAAACGCGAACTCGTCGAGATAGGCCTGCAGATGCTTACGGCCGACCGCGCCTGCATGCGTGCCGAGCAGCCAGCGCTTCAACAGTGACACTGTCCAGTGCACGCCTTGCAGAGTGTCGTTCACGCGTCGCTCGGCGTTGGTCTGCACCTTGGCCTCGTGCGCCCGTTCGCCGAGGCTGCCGGCATTGTAGCTGGCCAGCCCGTCGGTGGTGACGGCGGCATCGCCGGCGACACACCCGTCGGCGAAATGCTTGAGCGTCGCTTCATCGTTGTTGGCGGCGTGGGCGAGGCGCACGCGCCCGTCGGTTGTTTCGGTCGCGACGAGGACCATCTCTTTTCCCCCGCGTGTGCCACCCACGAAAGCTTCATCGATTTGAACGGCTTGGCTGAGCGGCTCACGCCCGGGCAAGACCAGCGCGGCGCGCAGCTTGTGCAGCCAGGTCCACGCCGTCTTGTACGAGCCGAAGCCCATGATGCGTTGCAGCTCCATGGCCGAGATGCCGTTGCGACGCGCGCTGATCTCGAACACGGCCCGGAACCATACCTTGAACGGCTTCCTGGTCTTTTCCAGCAGCGTGCCCGACGTCAGGCTGGTCTGATGGCCGCAGTCGGCGCATTCGAACAGGAAGCCGCCGCGCTCCGGCCAGACCCGCGTGCTGTTGCAGCGCGCGCATGCCGGTTCGCCGCCCCAGCGCGCCTCGATCCAGTAGGCCCGGCAGTCGGCCTCGGTGGCAAACCGCGCCTCGAACTCAGGCGCTGTCTTCGGGAAATTGCGCCACAGATCGTCCCGGCTCTTGTCCGTGTGTGCCATGCGATTACTCCTCGTCAGAGGTCAGATCGCATGCGATTGCGCCGGATGTAAGGGCATAGGTATGATCCTGGAAATACCCGGAACTTCCCGCGAATACCCGCGATACCGCCTTCTCACTTTCTAAAACTTGAACGATAATAACTTGAGGAGGAGCAAGGAGAAGCCGTGTCATGGATATACGACCTGAATATCTCGTGGAACAGTTTCACATGCCATTTTCGTGCTTTGATCCGACAAGACAACGATCGGACAAGGCGACGACTGTCCAGTGTTCTGCCAGCGAGACACCCATAGGCTCCGATACGACCGACTTCACCGTTGGCTCTGCGACTAGTGCCGTACGTCACGGTGACACCACCGACCAGGTGGATAGTCGCGCAGGCGCCGAGCGGCCCGGCACCACCATGTCTCAACCGGTGGAACGAAGGCGGTCCCGTAAACGGCGGCCGACCTACATTGATCGAAGCACCGATAAAGCCGGCCGGCAGCATCTCTACTACAGACGCCGGCGTCGAGCGCGTATCCCCTTGCACGGCGACGAAGGGACGTCAGAATTCGAGGCGAGCTACCGGATTGCACAGCGGATCGATACGCTGTTTTGGCGAATATCCAAACGGCAACATCCACCCCGACGCACATTGGAAGCGTTGGCCGTTGGATACTTCAAGAGTGACCGGTTCGCGGCACTTGCGCCAGCCTCACGGGCTGCCTACCGCCGATCTATTCAAAATCTGATGGCACACGTCGCGCTACGTGGCATTCCAGTGAACAAATTGACGCGCGCTCACGTTGAGCGGCTCCTGATGACTAAGGCAGGAACTCCGACTGGCCAGGCCGACGCGGTGAAGAAGCTGCGCTTGCTTTTCAGGGTCGCAATGAACCGCGGGTGGTGCAATCACGACCCGACGGATGACATCACCTTGCCGAACTGCAACCAGCGTATCGAATGGTCGACTGGCGAAATCGCGATCTTCGAGGCCCGCTGGCCCACCGGGACGAGGGAGCGACTTGCGTTCGACCTTCTCGGACGTGCCGGATTTCGCGGGCACAAGATCGTTGGCGTGACGGTCGACAATCTCGCCCAGTGGAACATCCCACCCGCCCACCCACCGCAGCCGCGCCGCGAACAGCCGGCCGCCATAGGCGGTCTGAAATACGCTCTAACGACGGGGCGCGGCAGGCCATTCTCGGCAGCAGGGTTCGGAAAGTTTATGGCGCGCGCCATTGCAGATGCCGGATTGCCGACGCGATGCGTCGCCGACAGCCTGCGTTTGTCACGTTCACGCGTTGGTGGTGGCCCATGACAGCCTGGCTGCGTATCACCGAAATTGCCAAACGGACGAACCTCAGCCGCCGGTACTGGCAGCGCTGCTTCGCGCGTGGCGACGTGCCCGGCGCCCGGCAAGTGCAATTGGGCCGTCGCCGCCTGTTTCTCGCCGATCGAAGTCAATTTGAAGCGTGGTGGGCACAGCGGATGCTGGTCATCCCTTCGATGGACATTTTGAGCGCAATTGAGAGGCCCGCAGCCATCCGAGCGTTGGGGCAAGAAGAGTCCGTGGCGACAATGGTGGCCACTCGGCCAAGCCCCGTCGAAGGGGCGACACGTCGTGCGTTACGGAGCCGTCGGCCACCACTGCCACGCTCATCCAAACAGCAACGCGATCCGCGCCAGCACACGTTTGCCTTCGACGAACGCGGGTCAGATCAGCAGCCTGGCACGAACAGCCCAAGAGAGGACACATGATCGATCCCCGCGAAGATCAAGATGAGGACTCCGAAGCACGGCCCCCTGAACCATGCTGTGCCGAGCCTCACTACGACTTGCGCACAGCCGCCATGCGCTTTTTCCCGAACGGGCCGATCACCGCCCGATCACTCCGGACCGAGATCCGCAAAGGACGTTTGAAGTCTGCGCGGATCGCTGGCAAAATCGTCGTCTGCGAGGCTGCGATCCGGGAGATGCTCACCCGATGCCAAGACACTCCAAAGGCCCCCGCCTCCTCCTCCGGCGGCGCAAGAACCGACAGCCGACGTGGGTTATCCTCGATGACGGACAGGAAGTTGGCACGGGATGCAGCGCACATGACACTGACGGCGCTCAAGCAGCGCTCGCACGATACGTCGCAGCCAGACACGCGCCCCCAACCGATAGCAACCGACTCGAAGAAATCGCGATCGCCGATGTCTTGAACATTTATCTGCGAGAACATGCTCCGACGACCCGCAGCCTCGATTTCATCCTGCACACGTCAAAGCCCATCATCGATTGGTGGGGAGAACAATCACTGGCCGATATCAGGGGAAAGACCTGCCGAGCCTACGTCGCTTGGCGCACCAAACAGGGCGTTTCGGAGCAAACGGCGCGTCACGACCTCAAGACCCTTCGCGCGGCCATTGGATACTATCATCGCGAGTATGGACCGCTGGCGAGCGTGCCTGCCATCACCCTCCCAGATCCCGCCCAGCCTCGGGATCGCTGGTTGACCCGACGTGAGGCAGCCACTTTGATCCGCCTGGCGCGGCGCAATTTGCAAACGCGGCACGTTGCGCGCTTCGTACTGATTGGCATTTATACCGGTACACGCTCGCAATCGATCCTGGGGCTACGCTGGGCGCCATCGACCACAAACGGGTGGTTCGATCTGGAAACCGCGCGACTATACCGGCGCGGCACAGGGCAGACAGAGACAAAGAAGCGGCAACCCGTTGCCCGTATCCACGCGCGATTGCTCCCGCACCTCCGTCGCTGGCACCGACACGACAAGGCATTGGGCATCACAGCCGTGGTTCACTACCAAGGGCAGTCCGTCCAGAAACTACGCCGCTCGTGGGACACGCTGCGGACCTCAGCCGGCTTGGGCGCCGATGTGGTGCCGCACACAACGCGGCACACGTGCGCAACATGGCTCATGCAGTCAGGCGTTCCGATCTTCGAAGCTGCAGGCTACCTCGGGATGTCGATCGAGACGCTGCAAAATGTCTATGGCCATCATCACCCGGACTTCCAAAGCCGCGCGGCTGGCATTGATGACCCGGCCCAAAAACGTTCTCATCGATGGCTCGGCCCATGATATGCCCATGAAACCCGTGAACGTAAATGGAAATAAACGCGAACATTCATAAATGAAAACTTTTGTTTTTCAATAAGTTAGCTTGACATCCGTTTCTTCGGGAGCAAGGGGTCGGGAGTTCGAATCTCCCCGCTCCGACCAATGATTTCAGTGAGTTGTCCGCCAACAGCTCCTGACAGAACAGCGTTTTTTACAATCCGGTCTGGAAACTTTTACAATAGACAGGATTGCAGCGCCGAATTTGAGCGCACGGACGTGCAGCGAGAGCATCGCAAATTTGTTGCGACGGGATGTCGCAAATTTTTACGCGCGACCAAGATCAACCCGTCCGTCGCTTCGCCGGTCTACTTCGATCCATTTTGCGAATACCTCGCTGCCCCGCTCTCAGGGCTGAGCCTAGCGTAAGATCAGCTTCAAACGGTTGATCTAGTCTGCGCTTGTCAGTCTTGCGAGAGCAGGGCGTGGGAGCTTACGCGGCGAGTTGGCGCTGCGCGGGAATGCTCTCGCTAACGCGCGTCGCGCGCGATCGGCGATAGGGCGCAACGTCGCCGGCTATCACCAAGCCTCCACGGTGTTGGTGCCGGCCAAGGATCGAAAACAATTCTCCGCCGGCAGTGCCATCCGCTTTGCTCACCCAAACCATTCCGATCAGCTCGGGGCTGGTGTCGTGAGCGCGGGCGGAAGAGTAGGGGTTGATCTTCAGCTGGCAGGGCAGCATATCCCATCGCGCCGGTGCTAGGGCCGGAACCGCTGGATAGCGGACCAACTGCTGGTCTTGGGCATAGACGGCAGCGTGCTCGGCCGTCACGAACCCTTCGTACCAGAACCCGCCCTGTACCCGAGGATGTGACCGCAGCCGTCGTTGATAGCGTCGCCCGTCGGGCAGCCTCATCTCGGCCCGGTATGGCGCCTCTGCATCGGCCGGGTTCTTGAACACATTCAATGAGCCGCGACGCGGCAGTCCAACAATCGTGCCCGGCGTCGAGCGCCAGCCGCTCAAGAAGCTGAAGACCGAGCCAGCTGGCCTGCTCGAGCTGCTGCAACGCTGGCGCGCTCGAGGCGGTGAGGGCCGGTCACAAGATCACGCGCATCGCCGTGGCCTTCGAGGCCGGCCGCGACGGCTTCTGGCTGGCGCGCTGGCTGAAGGCCACGGCATCGAGGCGCATGTGATCCATGCGTCGAGCATGGCCGTGTCGCGCGAGCATCGGCGTGCCAAGACGGACGGCTCGACACCGAGCTCTTGAAACGTGCCTTTCTGGGCTGGCTGCGGGGCGAGCGGGATCACTGCAAGATGGCTGCCATCCCGACGCTTCGAGGAGGAGGACGCCAAGCGACCAAGCCGCGAGCGGGAGAGCCTGGTTGGCGGAGCAAAGCCGGCTCGTCAATCGCATGAAGGCGACACTGGTCCGGCTCGGCATCCGGGGCTTCAATCCGAAACTGAAGACACGCGGCAGAGCGTCTCGAAACGCTGCGCACGCCCGAGGGCGAGACCGATCCCGCCCAACACGCTGGCCGAGCTCAAGCGCGACATGGAGCGCCGCGCGGTTCATCTGCGACCAGATCCGAAAGATCGAGCGAGGAGCGCATCGAGCGTCTGGAGCGGGCACCCGAGCACGGGGCCGACACGCCATGGTGCGCCTGCTGGCGCGCGTCATCGGGATCGGCATCGAGACCGCCGACCTGCTGGTGCACGAGGTGCTGCTGCGCAACATGCGCGATCGCCGGGCGGTCGGCGCGCTACGGAGGGCTGACGGGCTCGCCGGACCGGAGCGGCTCCATCAGTCGCGAGAAAGGGATTGCCCGATCCGGCAATGCCCGCGTGCGGCGCGGCATGGTCCAATTGGCTTGGCGGTTCCTGCTGTTCCAGAAGGACAGCGCTCTGGCGCAATGGTATCGGCGGCGCACGGAGAATGCCCCGAGAGCCCGCAAGACCATGATCGTGGCGCTGGCCCGCAAGCTGCTGATCGCGCTTGTGGCGGCTGGTGCGCGAGGGCGTGGTGCCGGAGGGCGTCGTCATGCGCCCGGCGTGACGAGCACGAGCTACCGCATCTCGCCTCGCCTATAGCCTGACAACAGTTTCGGCTCGATCCGCACCGACGTGACGGATCGCCGATGACGGTTCGAGGTGGCGGGGTCCCGCGAAACCCATGGCTTTCATGCCGTTGTGCAGAATGGGCCCGCCGCCTCGGAGCTTCGCCGCCGATGCGCATGACGTGCATCATGGTCCGGGTCGTTAGCGGCCCACCGAATACAAGGTTGCGGCGCGAAGCCTTCGCGCCTGCAAGCGGGCTCCCCTCGACGATCGTCATCCCGACCACACCGAGCGTGCCGTCGTGCTCGGAGCTGTCAAGGTATGGCCTGGCCATGAATTGTCGCGGCATGCTCAGTCACAGCTTTGGCATCGGTGCGAACCGGTTCGCACCCGCGCTCATCAGCGGGCTCGGCTTTCTTCCTTTTCAGAAATCTGCCATGCTTGAAGATGTTCTTCATACGCGATCGATCCCAGGCATCGCCATGAGTGGTGCGCAGTCGGCGTTACGCGCCCAGGGAATCACCGGCGCTGCGGCTGCTGGAGAGCACTATCGACGCTAACGCTCCAATCTCAGCTTCGATTTGCGAGTTGTCCGATTTGTTCTAAGATTGTTCGATCCCCGTCACCTGGGCTGCAATCAAAAGCGAGGTCACGGATGATCTCGGCCTGACGAGTAGGGGAAATCGATCCGTAACTCGTAAACGTGGTCATCACGCCCTCGTGCCCCAGATTTTGACTCCACGCCTTGTATTCCTCTGGCGATCGGCAGACGCGCTGGCCAAGCTGGACCAGCGTCTTCCTAACACTGTGGGGATTGAAGTAGGGCAGTCCGGCGGCGATGAAGGCGTCGTGGAACACCGCGCGGATCGGGGACGCGTTGCTCCAGTGCCGGCGATCGACGCCCGACGATCCAAACAAGCCAGATGCACCGGGCTTGACACGGGTTGCGGGGAAAAGAGGATCATCTGGACCGAACTGAAGTGCCAGCCGAAGATGCTCAACCCACGTTTCGACGATTTGCCGGGCCAGATCACCAACCGGGAAGAACGTCGTAATGATCGTTTTGGCGAGCTTGGTCCTAACCTCGCGAGGATCCTGAAGGACCCGCTGCTGCGCCATGTCGACATGCTTCAGCTTCAGCGACGCAATGGCATTGTCGCGGCAACCCGTAAGGATGGCAAAGGCGATCAAGGCTCGGTTGCGGCGCTCGATATCGGTGGTCGTTGGCATTACGCCGAGCACGTGATTGATCTGCTCGAATGAAGGCACGCGTTCCGGTGCGTGCGACTTCGCGATCCGGCTGTCCTTCTCGGAGAGGTTGAAGTAGTCGGCGTCGGCGTAGCTCGGGCGTGAACGGTATCCTGGCTGGCCGGCGAGCCAGTGAAAGAAATTCCGCAGAGCCATGAGCGTGGCATAGACCGTGGCCTTACTCAGTTTCTTGCCGGTCACCTGGTTGGTTTGTTCGGCGAGATGGCGCTTGAAGGCGACAGCCTGTTGAATATGAAAAAGCCTGAAACTGCGGAACCTGGCATAGGTCTCGAAGCGATTTAGAGCCTTGGCGACGGAATCAAGTGAAGGCTCGCTGTTACGTCGCGCCTCCTTGAGATATGTGAAGTAGGCGCGCTTCATACGCTCGTTTTCAGCGTTGTTCGTCTTCATGGATCTGACCAGTTGCCGCGAAGTCAACATTGAGACTGGTGTCATTGCTATCTCCTATCGGTTTCGACGGTTGCCCGTCAGTACGTCGTCAACGCCAACCAAGTCTTCGACTGGCGTCGCCGCTTCGGTCAGTCGACAGCAGTTTCTTTTCAGCCAAGTCGGAGGTTACATGGCCAATAAATTGGCTGCCGAAAAAGCCGCCTACATCGATCCGGAAACCGCCCAGGCCTATCCGCTCGATGTGCCCAGATGGCGCTCGGCGACGGGCGCCCCGTTGATGATCAGCGCGCTGCCCGGCATGAACCGGGCCAGCATCGACAGCGCCGAGCGCAGTCTTTGGCGATATCGCGCAGCTTTCCCCGTGGCCGTCACCGAGCCGATCAGCATGGGGGAAGGGTGCACGCCGCTCGTGCGCCGGCCATGGCAAGGCGGCGAAGTCTTGTTCAAGCTGGAGTGGTTCTCTCCGACAGGAAGCTTCAAGGATCGCGGCGCCAGCGTAATGATGTCGATGTTGCGCGAGCAGGGGATCCGGCACGTGCTCGAGGACAGTTCCGGCAATGGTGGCGCTGCGATTGCGGCTTACGCCAGTGCCGGCGGCATGAAGGCAAAAATCCTCACACCTGCCCATACGCAGCCTGCCAAGACCGCTCAAATGCGCGCCTACGGTGCCGAAGTCGAGTTGGTGCCTGGCACTAGGCAGAATACCGCGGATGAGGCCGAGCGGCAGGCCGAGAATATTTTCTATGCCAGCCATAACTGGCATCCGTACTTCCTCCACGGTACCAAGACTCTTGCCTACGAACTGTGGGAGGACTTGGCCTACCACATGCCCGACAACGTGATCGCGCCGACCGGCGCCGGCAGCAATGTGCTCGGCTGCGACATCGGTTTTGACGAACTTTTTCGCAATGGCGAGATTGCGCGACGACCTCGTCTGTTCGCCGCGCAGCCAGCCAATTGCGCGCCGATCCACGCCGCATTCGCCTCGGGCGGGACCCAGCCGGTGTCGATCGAGATAAGCCCGACGATCGCGGAAGGCACGGCCATCGCCAAGCCGATCCGCCTGAAGCCGATACTTAAAGCGATCCGCCGCTCCTGCGGGGCAACTGTCACAGTCACGGAGAACGAGATCTTCGCCGCGACGATGGGTCTCGCACGGACCGGGCTCTACGCCGAGCCTACTAGCGCAGTGGCAGCGGCGGCCTATTCAAAGCTTCTTGCCTCTGGGACGATCAAGGCGCAGGAGTTGACAGTCGTGGTGCTGACCGGGAGCGGGCTCAAGGCAACCCAGCAGATCGGCGAGATGCTGAGCGTGTAACGAGGAGAACTGTCTCAGCCGATCCACCTGAAGAGTTGCGCGTCATATGGTGCCAGCAGCACTGGCGCCGACCGTGCCGGCGCCGATCACCGTGAAATGCCCGGGCGGTATGGTCATCACTGTTCTCCGTTCCATTCCGCGCCTAGGGTCGCCTGATGCACGCGCTGAGATGTCCAGGCACCACCTCTTTCAGCGGCGGAACAATCTGGGCGCATTCGGCCGTGGCCAGCCGGCAGCGTGTGCGGAAAACACACCCCGACGGCGGATTGATCGGGCTCGGGATGTCGCCTTCGAGGATTATGCGTTGGCGCTTCACGGTGGGATCTGGAATCGGCACCCCCGACAGCAGCGCCTCGGTATAGGGGTGTGCCGGGTTGGCGTAAAGCCGGCGGGCGGGAGCGATCTCCATAATCCGTCCGAGATACATGACGATCACTCGGTCGCAGATGTACTCGACGACGCCGAGGTCATGCGCGATGAACAGAAGGGTCAGGCCGAGTTGCTGTTTGAGGTCCTGCAGCAGATTAACAACCTGCGCCTGGATCGACACATCAAGGGCCGAGACCGGCTCGTCGGCAACGATGAACTGCGGCTTGACCGCCAGCGCGCGGGCAATGCCGATGCGCTGGCGCTGGCCGCCGGAGAACTCGTGCGGGTAGCGGCGCATGTGGTCGGCGGCGAGGCCCACGCTCTGCAGGATATCGACGATACGCGCGCGCCGCTCCTTCCCGCGCTCGAGCTTGTGAATCGCGAAGGCCTCACCGACAATCTCTTCCACCGTCATGCGCGGATTTAGAGAGGCGAACGGGTCCTGGAATATGATCTGCATCCGTCGCCGCAGGTCGCGCAAGCCCCGCCGGTCGAGTCCGCGGACGTCGATACCATCGAACATCACTTTGCCGCCGGTCGGCTCGACGAGTCGCAGCAGCGCTAGGCCCGCCGTCGTCTTTCCCGAGCCCGATTCGCCGACCAGGCCAACGACCTCGCCGCAGGCGATGTCGAAGGAGATGGCCGATACGGCCTGCACGTGCGAAACGACGCGAGAGGTGAGCCCGCCGCGGATCGGAAAGCTGACGGTAAGGTCTTTCACCTCGATCAATAACTTGGCGGCCGCTCGCGGCGCGGCACCGGTCGACATCTCGCGGGCGGCGATTACCGCCCCGGCCTTGGCCGGGCCTTCAGATGCAATCTCCTTGTGCCTGAGGCAGCGAGCCATATGGCCGCCGCCGGTGTCCTCGAGAAATGGCGCCTCTTGCTCGCAGGCAATCAGTGCAAACCGGCAGCGTGGGTGGAAGGCGCAGCCGGTTGGCAGGTCTGCTGGATTCGGCACGTTGCCCGGGATCGCGCGCATGGGCTCCTGGCTAACTGCCGCGCGGTCAACTCTGGGAATGCTGTCGATTAGGCCCATCGTGTAGGGCATGCGAGGGCGCGCGAACAATGCCGCGACGGGCGCCTCCTCCACGGCGCGGCCCGCGTACATCACAACGACACGGTCGGCGACCTCCGCGACCACGCCGAGATCGTGCGTGATGAACAGAATGCTCATGCCCAACTCATTCTGGAGCCGGCGCATCAGGTCGAGGATCTGGGCTTGGATCGTCACGTCGAGGGCGGTCGTCGGCTCGTCGGCGATCAGCAGCTTCGGGCTGCAGGACAGCGCCATCGCGATCATTACGCGCTGGCGCATGCCGCCCGACATTTGATGGGGAAAGGCATCGAAGCGCTGCGCCGGCTCCGGGATGCCGACGAGATCCAGCATCTCGATGGCCTGCCGCCGGGCGTCGGCTCGCCTGACACCTTTGTGCAGCGCGATCGTTTCCGCAATCTGGTTGCCGATCGTGAAGACTGGATTGAGGCTCGTCATCGGCTCCTGAAAGATCATGGAAATGTCATTTCCACGAATGCGGCGCATCTCGGTCTCGGACTTTGCTAGGAGATCGTCGCCATTGAGCAGAATTGATCCGCTATCGATTCGCCCGCTGCCGGTGATCAGGCGCATAATCGAAAGACTCGTCACGGACTTGCCGGAGCCGGATTCCCCGACGACTGCCAGTGTCTCGCCGCGGCCGATATGGAAGCTGACGCCGTCCACCGCCCGGATCTCGCCCTGCTCGCTGTCGAAACAAGTCCTGAGATCCCGGACCTCGATCAGAGGTGCGGCAATGGCCATGCCTCGTACTCCGCGCCCGCCAGCACAGCCGCACACGAGGGCGGCACGCCCCGCGCCATCGCTTGCCGTCCAATTCGCCGCAAAGACACTATCGACGAACCTTGGAATTTGTCCAGGCAGTGCCTCCGCGCGACGGCCAGTCCCATTCAAAAAAGCGATGGAGGGCCGCATAACCGCGCGCTTGACGAGACCGAAGTCAGCTGAAACACTTTCGCTCGAGGGTCGACCGTCTTTGCCGCGGCGACCGCAATCGGCTCAAGTACCATCAGTCGCACCGCATCGGCCACGCGCCGAGGAGACGGGAAACGCAGGCATCATCCATCCATCGTCACGCATGAGGCAGAGCAGTGTCAGGTCAGCGGCCAAGTTATATTTTCTTCGACGGCAAGATCGTTCCGTATGCCGACGCAAAGGTCCATGTTCTTTCAACTGTATTCAAGTACGCCGCCGCGATCTTCGAGGGCATCCGCGCCTATCATAACGAACATACCGATAAGCTCTACGTCTTCCGCCTGAAAGAGCATCTCGACCGTTTGCAGGAATTGGCGAAGATCGCGCGCATTCCCTTGCCCTTTACCGCCGAACAGATCCAGGACCACCTGATCAAGCTGATCAAGAAGAACGAGCTTCGACAGGATCTGCATATTCGCATCTCGGCCTACGTGTCGGAGGACGACGGCCGGCTGCACTCGACGAGCCCGATCGGCCTATCGATGGCAGCGATACCGATGGGACGCTACGACGCGTTGGCACCAACCGAAGGACTGAGGGTCGGGGTCAGTTCCTGGCGTCGCCTCAGTGACGAGTCGATGCCGCCGCGCGTGAAGTCGATCGCCAATTACCAGAATAGCCGGCTCGCCCTGCTCGATGCGCAAGCCGCCGGCTTTCAGGATGCGATCCTGCTCGACCCGCGCGGCAAGGTGAGCGAAGGGCCCGGCTACAACATCTTCGTCGTGCGCAATGGCCAGGTCATGACGCCGCCCGTGACGAGCGGCATCCTCGAAGGCGTAACCCGTGACACGCTGATCCGGCTCTTTGGCGAGGTACACGGCATGCCGGTGCTACAGCGCGAGATCGACCGCACGGAGCTGTACGTTGCCGACGAGGTCTTTTTCTGCGGCAGCGGCAAGGAGGTGACGCCGATCGGCTCGGTCGATCACCGACAGATCGGCATGGGCGGCATCGGCCCGCTGACGAAGAAGATCAAGGAGACGTACTTCGACGTCGCCAAGGGCAAGAAACAGGATTACGCGAGCTGGCTGATTCCGGTCTATTGACCGGGGAGCATTCGCGCGAGAGTGAACGAGACTTCGGGAGAGGAGAAGGACGGATGCCAAGCGTGCGTATGACGGCTCTGTTGGCAGTTGCGCTCGTCGCACTAGGGCCAGCGATGGCATGGGCGCAGGGGGCGCCCCAGGGGCAGCTGACCATTGCCCAGGGCACCGATGCGGTGACCATGGACCCTCACAACACGACGCAGATGACGGCGATGCAGCCGTTCAACTTCGTCTACAACAAGCTGCTCAATCGCGACAAGGACATGAAGATTGTCCCGGAGCTTGCCCAGTCCTGGAAATCGATTGATGAGCTCACCTGGGAAGTGAAGCTTCGCAAGGGCGTCAAGTTTCACAACGGCGAAGACTTCGATTCTGCTGCCGTCAAGTTCACACTCGATCGTGTCCGCGTGCCCGGCGCCACACAGGTTTCGAGCGGCTTCACCACAATTGACGACGTCAAGACGCCCGATGCGGATACCGTACTGATCATCACCAAGAAACCCGATCCGCTCCTCCCCGCCCGGCTCGCCCAATGGGGCGCCCAGATGCTGCCTCCCGGCTACTTCAAGGAGGTCGGCGCTGAAGGTCTCGCACGCAAGGCGATCGGCACCGGTCCCTACCGCTTTGGCGAATGGCGCAAAGACGACAGCCTTTCCTTCGAGGCGAACACGGGCTACTGGGGCGAGGTGCCTAAGTTCACCAAGATCGTATTCCGGCCGATCAAGGACGAACTTGCCCGCCTGTCGGCGCTGACTGCAGGCGAAGTCGATATCGCCGTCAACATCCCCGTCGACTTCTCGGACAAGGTCAAGTCCGGCGGCTCGACCTATCTCGCGCAGACCGCCGCCAACGCCACCGACGTCTTTCTGCTCGGCAGCGATGCCCCGCTCAAGGATGCGCGCGTACGCCTGGCGTTAAATCTTGCCGTCGATCGCCAGAAGCTGTCGGAGACGCTGTTCCGCGGTTTCGCCAAGCCAATCTCGCAGGCCGCTGCTCCGACGGACTTCGGCTACAACCCCGCGATCAAGCCTTATCCGTACGATCCCGAGCGTGCGAAGAAGCTGCTGGCCGAAGCAGGCTACGACAAGGGCTTCACGATCGATGTGCAGAGCAGCACCGGCTACATCATCGGCGATGCGCTCGTCGTGGAAGCCGTGGTCGAGATGCTGAAGAAGGTTGGCGTCGAGGCAAAACCGAAGTTCCTGGAGATCGCACGCCGCGCCGAGATGCTGGGCAAGCGTGCCGTCACCGGTCTGCTGCTCGCCAACCCGGGGAGCACCACGTTCGATGCCGACGGCATCGTCTGGCGCCTGCTGCATCCCGATGCGATCGGCGGCGCCTACTGGCCGACCGGCCAGAGGGACACGGACTTTTTCAAATTGATGGAGACGGCGCGTTATACCATCGACCAGCCCAAGCGCCAGGAGCTCTACTACAAGGCCGCCGAGATCCTGCACAATGACCCGCCGTGGCTCTATCTCTGGCAGGAGTTCTCACTCTATGGCGTGAGCTGCAAGGTGGCATTTCAGGCGCGCATCGACACCATGATCCTGCCAGAGTCGGTTTCGGCCGATGCGGCCAAGAAGGGCGGCGGTCAATGCAAGTGAAGCTGCTTGCCGGCCATTCACGAGGGATTGGTGTGCGCCCCGGAGGTATGCCGTCAGGGGGCGTTCTGCCGGCGTCGAATGAAAAGCGCTAGCGCGGCGTTGTCCGAGGGACGAGTGGTGCGGATCGGCCGACGCCAGCTCAGGATTGCCATCCCCGTGATGGTCGTCGTCACGGTAGTGGCTGTCGCACTGCTCGCCCCGTTAATCGCCCCCTTCGACCCGACCGCCCAGCACCTGAGCCTGCGACTGCGCCCGCCGCGCTGGCTGCCGGGCGGCGATTCCCGCTTCCTGCTGGGCACCGATCATCTCGGCCGCGATATTCTTTCCCGCCTGCTGCATGGCGCCCGCGTCTCCCTCCCCATCGCCTTTGCCGCCACTACGATCGGCGGTATCGTCGGCATCAGCCTTGGCCTGCTGTCCGGCTACTACAAGGGTGCCGTCGACAGCGTCGTGACCAAACTAATCGACATTCAGCTGTCGTTTCCCTTCATCTTGTTCGCCATTGCCGTAATGGCCGTGACAGGACCGAAATTGCCGGTACTCGTGCTGGTCCTCGCCGCACGGAGCTGGACGACCTTTGCACGCGTCGTGCGTGGCGAGACTCTGACGATCAGCGGCAACGAATATGTGATTGCTGCTCGCGCGCTAGGCGCAACGCACGCCAGAGTGATCGGCCGGCACATCACGCCCAACATCCTGCCGCTTGCGGCGGTGATCGGTACGCTCGACATCGGCGCCCTCATCATCCTCGAGTCGACGCTGAGCTTCCTCGGCCTCGGCATACAGCCGCCGACCGTGAGCTGGGGCAAGGAACTGAGCGATGCCCGACAGTACATCCAGCTGGCTTGGTGGACGACGACATTCCCCGGCCTTGCCCTGCTAGTGATCGTGCTGTCGATCAATCTGCTCGGTGACCGGTTGCGTGACCTGCTCGATCCGCGACTAAGGGGGCGATGAAAATGATCTGGCTCGCCCACCGCATCATCCATTTCCTGATCGTCGTGTGGGGAGTGACTACGCTTGTGTTCGTCGCATTGCGCATGACCGGCGATCCAGCCGTGATGCTGCTGCCCGGCGATCCGACAATGGCCGAGATCAACCTCATGCGCGAGAAGCTTGGGCTAAACAAGCCGCTGTGGGAGCAGTACATATCGTTCGTCGTCAATGCCTTCCAGGGGCGGTTCGGGCAGTCGTTCCTGCACGGTGTCGACGCGACGGGCGTGGTACTGGAGCGCCTGCCGGCTTCGGCCCTGCTTGCCTTCACGGCACTCGCCGTCGCGTCCGCCGTGGCGATCCCGATGGGAATTCTCGCGGCGGTCAACCGCGGCCAGCTCGCCGATGTCGGCGTCATGCTGCTCGCCGTGATCGGACAAGGTGTGCCGTTCTTCTGGCTTGGGCTCATGCTGATCCTCTTATTTGCCGTGGAGCTCCGGATGTTTCCGACCGGCGGCTACGGCACTATTCAGCACCTCGTGCTGCCGAGCGTAACTTTGGCGGCCTACATCGGCGCCAGCACAGCCCGCATTGCTCGCTCCAGCATGCTCGAGGTGCTGGGCCAGGACTACATGCGCACCGCCCGCGCGAAGGGGCTTGCTCTGCATGTCGTGATCCTCAAGCATGGCCTTCGGAATGCTGCGGTCCCGATGGTGACATTCCTCGGCCTTCAGATGGGTTTGCTGCTGGGCGGCACTGTGGTCGTCGAAGAGATCTTCGCCTGGCCGGGCGTCGGCCGGCTGCTGTTGCAGGCGATCTCGTTTCGCGACTATCCGGTGGTGCAAGCAGCAACCTTCATCCTGGCGATGGTTTTCGTTGCGGTGAACTTCGTTGTCGACCTGCTCTATGCCGTCCTCGATCCACGCGTCAGGGACCGGCGATGATCGCAAATGGCTGCGGTTGCGGTGGAGTGAAAAAATGACCGACTGGCAAGGGTTCACATGCCACGTTTCCCATCTTGAGTGTAGTGCAACGGGAGAGCGCTACGAGGCCGCCAAACCTCACAATCTCTCGAGGAGTGGCAAGCCGCTGATCGTGCGCTACGATCTAAATTCGGTTGGCCGATCTGTCGATCGTGCTGATCTTGCCAAGCGTCCGCCAGACCTGTGGCGCTATCGCGAGCTTCTACCGTTGCGCAGGCAGGAGGATATGGTGAACCTCGGCGAGCAGTTCACGCCGCTCGTGCCGCTGGCGGAAACGAGCCGGCGAATGGGTGGCGGTGCGCTGATCGTGAAGGACGAAGGCCGTCTGCCGACAGGCTCTTTCAAGGCGCGTGGCCTCGCCGTCGCAGTCTCAATGGCGAAATCCTTCGGCGCGCGCCAGATCGCGATGCCCACCGTCGGCAGCGGTGGCGCTTCACTCGCCGCCTACTGCCGGCGCGCGGGGCTCGAAGCGATCGTATTCTGCCCAGAGGATTCCCCCACCATAACCGTGAGCGAGATCGCCTTCTACGGCGCCAAGGTCTATCTCGCCAACGGTGCCCTCAAAGACTGCAACCAACTCGTCGCGGAAGGCTGCGCGAAGATGGGCTGGTTCGACATGTCGACGTTGAAGGAACCCTATCGCATCGAAGGCAAGAAGACGATGGGCATCGAACTTGCTGATCAGCTCGGCTGGGAGGTCCCCGATGTCATCTTCTACCCGACCGGCGGCGGCACCGGCTTCATCGGCATGTGGAAGGCGTTCGCGGAGTTGGAAGCGCTTGGCTGGATCGGACCCAAGCGACCGCGCATGGTGGCCGTTCAGACAACCGGTTGCTGTCCGATTGTTCGGGCCTTCGAAAAGGGCCAGCGCGAGATCGAGACGCCATGGGCTGACATCCGCACAAACGTACACGGCGTGCGCGTCGCCAAGGCGCTCGGTGACTTCCTCATCCTGCGGGCGATGTACGAAAGCGGCGGCTGCGGCGTGGCGGTCACCGATGAGGATGTCGAGGCAACCCGTGCCGCGATCGCGCGCGATGACGGCACGCTTCTCTCACCGGAAGGGGCAGCCTGTGTTGCAGCTTACCGCGAGGCACTGGCAGGCGGGCGCGTAAAGCCCAGCGAAAGGGCGGTCGTCTTCAATACTGCAACGGGATTGCGTACCGCCATGCCAACCGTCGATCGCCGGGTCGATATCTCAAAGCCAATTGACTATACTGCGCTCTAACCATAGATCGGCTTAAGGTGTAGGTCGTGCTGGTCCCATCGCCGCCCAAGATGAATAGCGGTTCCAGGACCGAGGCAAATCGGCTTTAATAGGGTGGGCGACGCGATATTCCCACACCCGCTGCAACCTCACGGCCCAGCGGCGCCTCACTCGATGGCTCATTTGCCAATTCGATAGCGACCGCCAATCTTTGACCGGGATCGCAAATCGCCGGATAGCTTCTTGTGTCGAAGATCCCGACAGAGCGAGCTGCCAAACAGATAGGGTCACCGACTTGGCGGCTCACCTCGGTTATCGCAGTCCCGACGCCACAATTCGGACGTTGCCGCATACGCAACCGCTCATGAATTTATCCATGCTGCGACTCCCTTGGGCCGTGTTGGGAGCTTGACCAAGATGCGCCGGCTTGGGTCGAAATTCAGGCTGATAGCCTATCGGATCACAAAACCCTGGCTGACGGGATCCTTCTGATCGAGGAGCCACTTCGCGTAGCCAATCACGCTCGCGGTGCCCTTGACGGTCGGCACTACGGCACGCTTGCCTGCAATGGTCGTCTCGCGCACCAGGCAGCCTTCGAACTGGCCGGACCCCAGCAGGCCTTCCGAGCGGATGGTCTGGCCCATCTTGATCTGACCGCGCGCCTCGAACATCGCCATCATGGCGCTGGTGCCGGTGCCGCCGGGCGAGCGGTCCATCTTGCCGTCCGAGAAGACGTGGACGTTTCTATAGAGGGAATCTGGCCGGTCCGGCTCATGCCAGAAGGTGCAGAAATGCAGCCCCTTGGTATGGGGCTTCGTGGGATGCTGAATTTGCATGCGCGCATTGATCTGCTTTTTCACGAGTTCACCCATGTCCGATAGCAGGCGTCCATTTTCGGGGCAGATGCGTCTTTCCTTGTCCGGCCATTTGATCTGCGCGAAGAAATTGCCGCCGAACGAAATGTCCGCCTTGAGATCGCCGTAACCCGGCAGCGTGACTGGAACGTCCTGCGCCAGAACAAAGGCCGGCACGTTCTCGAACCGCGTCCACTCGGCTTTACCATCGGTCATCTTGACCTCGGCCGTGACGCGGCCAACCGGCGTCTCGTATCGGATCGTCGAGATCGGCTCCGTGACGTTGTGCAGCAGGCGATGCGTGGCCATCACCATCGACAGCGCGATGGTGCCGTGGCCGCACATCTCGACAAAGCGCTCGCCATCCATCCACAACATGCCGGCATCCGCATCGGGCTCGTGCGGCGGCGTCAGGAAAACGCCGAACATGTCCTGGTGACCGCGCGGCTCCCGCATCAGCGAGGTGCGCACGTAGTCGTAGTGTTCCTGCAGGAATTTGCGCTTGGCGAGAATGTCCAGGCCGGCGGGATAGGGGATGCCGGAGTGGACGATGCAGGTCGGCTCTCCCTCGGTATGCGTGTAGATCACATCAATGAAATGAGACCTCTGCATGCTGACCTCGCGCGGCTTGGGGTGGGATCGGATTAATAGCGGCGTCGCCCGGTCGCGATCGTGATGCCTCGACCGAGTTCTCGCAAGTGCAGAATCGCGCCGCGCCCCCAACGGCGCGCGCATGGCTCAACGCATGACGGCTGCGCTGCCGCGATGACAGTCAGCCCAGCGTGCGATGGCGTTTGGCGGCATGAGACGCCGAGCGGCGAAACAGATCGACGAATGCATCGACGATCAGAGAGCGCCGTCGGTAGACCGGCGACATCAGCCAGAGATCGAAGCGCACTTGCGGGCGGAAGGGCTTCACCACCAGCTGATCGGAGGAGAACTCGGCCGCGCTGAACGGATCGACGATGGCGATGCCCGCACCTTCCGACGCGAACATGCAGGCGGCCTCCGACTGCTGAGCCTCGATTGTGATGCGCCGCCGAATGCCGCTGCCCTCGAAGGCCTTGTCGATTCGGAAGCGAGACTGATCCTCGGAGCCGAGTGAGATGAACGGCTCGTCGTCGAGGTCGGCCGCGCGAATGAACTTTCTCTGCGCCAGGCGGTGCCCACGGCTCATGACGCACACCGCCTCGAAGCTTCCGGCATTGTGCGCTTCGACGCCGGGATGTTCCGGCAGCATGAGGCCGATACCGAGATCGACCCGATCAGCGGCCACCAGCTCCACCAGTAGCCGGCCGCTGCGCGCGACGAGAGAGAACCGCGTGTCCGGATGCGTATGCAGGAACTTGGTTATCAGCCGCGGGAGCGGACGCGTCGCGATCGCCGGGAAGGCGGCAATGGCGATCTGCCCCGATCTGAGGTCCCGGATCGCCTCGGCATGGCGCTCGATATGCTCGACGCCCATGAAAATTCGCTCCACCTCGCGGTAGAGCGACAACGCCTCCGCAGTCGGGATCAGGCGATTGCCGCTGCGCTGGAACAACTCGAAGCCGCAGTCGCGCCCGAGATTGCCGATGAGCTTGCTGACAGCCGGCTGGGAGATGCGCAAAGCCTCGGCGGCGCGCGTGACGCTGCCGAGATCTATGACCGAACGGAATGCCTGCAATTGCCGAACATTCATGCGTTGCAGCATAACTCTGAGTTATGTCAGACGCAAGATTGGGCATTTGACACTCATGCCCAGGCTGACATGCAATGTGAAGGATCTGGCCGTGCTGGCGATCCTCGAGTTAGCAGTAGGGAGATAGGCATGCTGAGAATGGCTCGCAGTTCTCTTCTGATGGCCGCGGCGGCAACAGCGGCATTGATGAGTGGATCCGCAAATGCTCAATCACTGACGGCTGCATTCTACGGTGGTGAATGGGGTGAAGCGATCCAGGCGTGCATCGTCGACCCGTTCACCAAGGCGACCGGAACGAAGGTCACTCCAGACCCGGGCGTATCGACGGTGACGCTCGGCAAGCTGCGCCAGCAAAAGGGCAACCCGGTCATAGACATCGCGTGGATCGACGGCGGCGTTTCAGAACTTGCGTCGGCCGATGGTCTGCTGGACGACATCGTCGCAGCGGCGGTGCCGAACATGGCCAACATGCTGACAGAGGGGGTCTACAAGAACAGCGGCGGCGGTGTGTTCGCGCTGTCGACCGGGTTCTATTCGATGGGTTTGGTCTACAATAGCAAGGAAGTGAAGAACCCACCGGCCTCCTTCTGGGATCTTTGGAAGCCGGAGTTCGCTGGTGTCTCGACGGCTCCGAGCCCGACCAACGCGATGGGGGTGCCACTGTTCATGCACCTCAATAAAGCGGCGGGCGGCTCGACCGGTTCTTACGGACCGGCGATAGAGAAGTACAAGGCACTGAAGGTGTCATCGTTCTTCGATGCCTCGGGCGCCGCGACCAACAGCTTCCAGAGCTCGGAGGTCATCGTCGGCGCCCACTACGCGAGCGCTGCGTGGTCACTCGCCGACAAGGGACTGCCGATCACCTATGTTGCGCCGAAAGAGGGCGCACCGACCGGTGATATCCGCATCCATCTCGTCAAGGGCACAAAGAACAAAGCGTTCGCCGAGAAGTTCATCGACTTCGCGGTCGCCAAGGAGCAGGCAGCCTGCATGACCGAGAAGCTCTACGTCGGACCGGCGACGAAAGGCATTACCCTCTCGGACAAGGCAAAGAGCCGTCTGCCATGGGGCAAGGACGGATCAATCGCCAACCTGGCGCTGATCAACTGGAGCGAACTCAACGCGCAGCGCCAGGCGATCACTGATCTGTGGAACAAGGAGATCGCACGCAAGTAGACGGGCCCGGGACGGGTGGGAGCGGCGGTGCATGCGATGCCAGAACCAGTCATCCGGACCAAGGCGCTAGTTAAACACTACGGTGACGTAGTCGCGCTCGACGGCATTTCGCTGGCCGTACAGCAAGGCGAGTTTCTCGCCCTGCTGGGGCCGAGCGGATGCGGGAAGACCACGCTGCTGCGGCTGATCGCGGGTTTCATCGAGCCGACCTCTGGTGCACTGTTCATCGGCGACCAGAACATGGTCGGTGTCGCGCCCAACCGCCGGCCGGTCAACACCGTGTTTCAGAACTACGCGCTGTTTCCGCATCTCACCGTGGCCGAGAACATCGCCTTCGGCCCTCGCCGCCGACGTTTCGCCAAAGCTGAGATCAAGTCGGGCGTTGCCGAGGCATTGGCGCTCGTCGGCATGGACGAGTTCGGCATGCGCTATCCGAGCGAGCTGTCGGGCGGGCAGCAGCAGCGCGTGGCGCTGGCACGCGCCGTCATCAACAAGCCAAAGGTGCTGCTGCTCGACGAGCCGCTGGGCGCGCTTGACCTTAAGCTGCGGAAGCGCATGCAGATCGAGTTGAAGCATCTGCAGGCCCGGCTCGGAATCACCTTCATCTTCGTCACCCACGACCAGGAGGAAGCTTTGGTCATGGCGGATCGGATTGCCGTGATGAGCCAGGGGCGGATCATGCAGCTTGGCACGGGCGAGGAGATCTATCGAAATCCGAGCTCGCGCTTCGTCGCCTCGTTCATCGGCGATGCCAACCTGCTGGCGATGGACGAGACCGGGGCTGCTTCGCCCGGCGTGCTCATGATCAGGCCGGAGGACATCGCGCTCGGCCCGGCGCCGACGGCCGAGTTCACGGGCGCGGCGGCTACGCTGCGCGAGCGCATCTTCCTCGGCAATGCCGTGCGGATCCACGCGGTACTGGCGAGCGGCGCCGAGATCGTGCTGCAGCTGCCGAACTCAATGCTCGAGCAACTGCCGGCTCCTGGGCAGCCCATCGAGATCTGCTGGCGTCGCGACAAGGCCAAGCGGCTCGACTTCTGACCGACACGCATTCGTGGAGATTAACCTTGCAGCAATCCATCACGGTCCTTGCCCCGACTGGAACGCTCGGGTACGGCTTCGGCGCCAAGGCGCTAGAGCGCGGCATGTCGCTGAAACCGAGCGTCATTGCAGTCGATGCCGGCTCGACAGACCCCGGCCCGCACTATCTGGGTTCCGGCGAGACACTGGTCTCGCGCATCAGCATGAAGAAGGAGCTGACCCAGCTGATCGAGGCCGGTCGCAATGCCAAGATCCCGGTGATCGTCGGCAGCGCGGGTGGCGCCGGCAGCAAGGCGCACGTCGACTGGACCGTTGCCATCGTGCGCGAGATAGCCCGCGAGCACGGCATTAAGCTGAAGCTCGCGTGGATCTATGGTGATATCCCCAAGGAGCGGGCCAAGGCCGGCATCCGCGCCGGCGAGGTCAAGGACTTCGAGGCAGGCTATGACTTGACCGAGAAGGACATCGACGAGACGGACACGCTCGTCGCCCAGATGGGCCACGAGCCGATCTGCGAGGCCCTCGACAAGGGAGCCGACGTCATCATCGCCGGCCGCGCGTGCGATGATTCAACGATTGCCGCCTTTCCGATCTGGAAGGGTGGCGACCTCGGACTTGCGATCCACATGGGCAAGATCCTCGAGTGCGGTGCGTTTTCTGCCGAGCCGTTTGCCATGGACGTCATGCTCGGCACACTGGACAACAGTGGCTTCGTTCTGGAACCGGGCTCGCTCGACCGTCGCGCATCGATCAAGTCGGTCGCGGCGCACTCGCTGTACGAGCGCGAGCATCCCTACATGCACGGCGGACCCGGTCACGAACTCGACCTCTCGGCATGCAAGTTCACGAGCGTCGGCGAGCGTCAGGTGCGGGTCGAGGGCGCGCGCGCTGTCGTAACGCCCAACTACTACATCAAGCTCGAAGGTGCGAGGCGAATGGGTTATCGCTCGGTCTCGATCGCGGGCGTGCGGTGCCCGACAATGATTGCGCGGATCGACGAGATCTTAGATCAGGCGCGGCGCAACGCGATCGAGTATTTCGCACCCGCCGAGTTCAAGATCGGATTCCACGTCTACGGCCGCGACGGCGTCATGCAAAGGCTCGAGCCGAGGCGCAACGAACCCTCCCGCGAGCTCGGGCTGACCATCGACGTTGTCGCCGACAGCATGGAACTCGCCCACGCCGCGTGTCACCAGATCAGCGGCGCGCTACTCCATTGGCACTACCCCGGCCAGTTCAACACGTCCGGCAACCTGGCGTTCCCCTATTCGCCGTCCGAGATCGACGCCGGCCCGGCCTACGAGTTCTCGGCCTATCACCTGATGAAAGTGAAGTCGGCAACCGAGCTGTTCCCGGTCCAAATGGAGACCTTGTGACATGGCGCAACGCACCCAACCCCTTTCCGATCTCGCCGCCATCATCCGCAGCAAGAATGCAGGCCCGTTCCGGATCACTTTCGACATCCTGTTCAGCGATCCGGCGCGCTACCGGATGGTCTGCGACAGCGGCGCCGTGACGAAGGAGAGCGTCGCCGCGGCTTACGGCATCAGCCCGGACGAGATCACATCGTTCTTTCAGGTGGACATGGCCAATGCCATCAAGATCACGCTGCGCCGGCCACGCAGCCAGGGCTCTTTCGGGGAAAGTGACATCTACGGCTGCCAGCAGCATGTGCCACTGCTCGGGCTGGCGATTCCGGTGGCTTGAAAACATGGTCGGGCCGCTCGAAATGCGTTGCAGTCAGGTTCGCGCAGCAATCGCAGCGGCTTCGACTGTGTGTGGTGGGCGGGGCGCGTGCGGGCGAGACATGGCCAATCTCAAACTCGAGATTATCGCTGGTGCGGCCTTTGGCGGGTCCAAATGAGAATTACGCGAACATGGGCATTGATCCTGCTCGGTGTGCCGGTCGTGTTTCTGCTCGCGTTCTTTGTCGTGCCCTTCGGGGTCGTATTTATCGACAGTCTGCGCACCAAGGAGGGTGCCTTCACGCTTGAGCATTATGCCAAGGCCCTGGGCGATTTCTACTATTGGGATACGCTGCTGCTGACATTCAAGCTGTCGCTGTTCGTGACGCTGGCGACGCTGCTCATCGGCTATCCGCTCGCCTACTTCATTGTTCGCCGCGTGCGCAATCGCGCGATCCGCAGCCTCATCTACATCATCGTGGTTACCCCGCTGTTCACAAGCAACATCGTCAGGGCGTTCGGCTGGATGGTCCTGCTCGGGCGGCGCGGGATGGTCAACGATGCCCTGCAATGGGTGGGGCTGACCGATCGGCCACTGCCGCTGCTCTACGGCCAGACGAGCATCGTGATAGGCCTCACCTATATCATGGCGCCCTTCATGGTGCTGACGGTCGCGAGCGTGCTGCAGAATATCGACCGCTCGCTTGATGAGGCCGCCCGTGATCTGGGCGCCGGCGCCTGGAGCACGTTTACCCGCGTGACGCTGCCATTGAGCCTGCCGGGCGTCATCGCCGGCTCGCTCATCGTCTTCACACTGTCGGTCAGCGCCTACGTGACGCCGAGCATTCTGAGCGGCGGACGACAGAACGTCACGTCGATGCTGATCTTCCAGCAGTACGGCGCGATCCTGAACTTCCAGTTCGGCGCCGCCCTATCCGTGGTGCTGCTGGTGACCACGCTGATCCTGGTCGGAGTCTATCTCGCGGCTCTCGATCGCGGACGGCGGACTGCTTGAACGTGAGGGGGACTTCATGGACCGGAGCGAAAGGTTCGGGGGGATGCTGCTGACGGTCTTTGGCGTCATCGCCGTGATCTACTTCCTGCTGCCGCTCGTCATAATCGTCGGCACGTCCTTTACGACGACGGCGTTCCTGCGCTTTCCACCGGAAGGCTTCACGCTCGCCTGGTACGGCAAGTTCCTGAACGACGAGTCGTATCTCCAGTCTATGGGGCTCAGCGCCGTGCTGGCGGCGAGCGCGACGGTGACGGCAGCACTGCTCGGCGTTCCTGTAGCGCTCGTTCTGTCACGCGGCGAGGTGCCCGGCGCCCGCGCGATTGCCGCGCTGTTCCTGTCGCCCCTGATCCTGCCGCCCATTGTCGTCGGCGCCGCACTGCTGCAGTTCGCCACTGCCGTCGGCATTGCGCGCACGTTCTGGGCGCTGTTCTTCGGCCATGTCGTGCTGATCATTCCCTACGTCGTGCGCACAACGCTAGCATCGCTCGCGCGATTCAACCGTTCGCTCGAGGAGGCCGCGCAGGACCTCGGCGCCACGGCACCCGCGACCTTTTTCCTGGTCACGCTGCCGCTGATCAAGCCCGGCATCATCGCCGGCGCGCTGTTCGCCTTCATCATCTCGTGGATCAACGTCGAGATCAGCATCTTCAATACGACCGCGAGCCTGATGCCGATCCCGGTGAAGCTCTTCAACTACATCCAGTACAATGTCGATCCGATGATCGCGGCCGTGTCCGCTACCACCATCTACGTAGCGGTGATCGTGGTCGTCATCCTCGATCGCGTCATCGGCATCGAGAAGGCCGCCACCAACCGAACCTGAAGGAGCTGCAGATGGGCGAAGCCGGCGAACGCGCACCGGCCCTCTCCGACGTGACGGTGCTGGAACTCGGCTCCATGCTGGCGGGGCCGTTCGTGGGTACGCTGCTTGCCGACTTCGGTGCGACCGTGATCAAGGCCGAGAAGCCCGGCAAGCCGGATGCGCTGCGGGAATGGCCGCCGCACAAGGGCGACACGCCGCTGTGGTGGAAATCCATGGCGCGCGGCAAGCAACTGATCACCCTCGACATCTCGAAGCCCGAAGGTCGCGCGGTCGCGCTCGACCTGATCGCGAAGAGCGACGTCGTGATCGAGAATTTCAAGCCCGGCACGCTCGAGCGATGGGGGCTCGATCCGGCCGTGCTTGCCAAGTCCTGGCCCTCGACAGTGTGGGTGCGTGTCTCGGGCTACGGCCAGACCGGGCCTTACCGGCACCGCGGCGGCTATGCGACGATTGCCGAAGGTTTCAGCGGCTTGGCCTCCTTCACCGGGTTTGCTGATCGTGGGCCGATGGTGTCTGCATTCCCGCTCGGCGACTACCTTGCCGGCATCTTTGGTGCATTCGGCGCCATGGTGGCCGTGCACGAAAGCCGCAAGAGCGGACGAGGCCAGGTCGTCGACGTGACGCTCTACGAGCCGTTCCTGCGCATTATCGAGTCGGTCGTGGTGCGCTACGACCAAACGGGCAAGTTGAAGCCTCGCCTCGGCAATCAGATGGAAGAGGACGTGCCCCGCAATGTCTACGCGACCGCCGACGGCGGTTTCATCACCATCAGCTGTGGCTCCGAGCGGATCTTCGAGAACCTGTTGAAGGCGATGGGCCGGCTTGATCTCAAAGGCGACCCGCGCTTCACCGGCATGACAGCGAGAGTGCGGAACCGCGATGCCATCGACGACATCGTGGCGGCCTGGATGCAGAGCCAGAAAGCCGAGGATGCGCTCGCGGTTCTGGAAAAATGCGAGGTCGTGGCCGGCCGCGTCAACGACATCTCGGATCTGCTTGGCGATCCTCATGTGGCCGCGCGAGGGGCCATTACGACACTGCTCGACGGTGCCCTGGGGCCCGTCCGCATGCCGGCACCGGTGCCGCGGTTGAGTGAGACGCCCGGCCGCATCCGCTGGACTGGCGGTGAAACGGGCGCCCACAACAAGGACATATTCGAAGGCCTGCTCGGCATGACCATCGAGCGGGTCGAGGCACTGAAGCGGCAGGGGATCATCTAGATGGCGTCAGCGTCCAAACCCAATCCCGACATCGGCATCCTCGGTTACGCCGAGAGTGCCTACGAGAAGAAGACGAGCCGCACGCTGATCTCGATGCTGGCGGAGGTGGCGCGCCAGGCGGTCGCATCCGCCGGGCTCAGCCGCGAAGACATCGACGGCATTGCGGTGTGCTCCTTCGTGCTGCCGCCAGACAATGCCGTCACTCTCGCGGAGCAACTTGGGATTCCGATCTCCTGGGGTTATGTCGGAACGGCGGGAGGCGCCGGGCCGGTTGCCTCTGTGCTCAATGCCGCACGCGCCATCGAGGCAGGCCATGCACGCAACATTCTCTGCCTCGCCGCCGACAACTACGACGTCGCCGGCCACTACAAGCTGATGGATTTTTTCAACAAGGCCCTCATCAACTACGGGACGCCGAACGGCTTCGGCGGAGCCAACGGCTTGTTCGGCATCGTCCAGCGCAAGCACATGGAGACTTATGGCACCAGGCGGGAGGAGCTTGGCCGCATCGCGGTCGGACAGCGCGCGAGCGCGCGGCTCAACGCGAATGCGCTATTGCGCGGACCGATGACGATCGAGGACTATCTCAACAGCCGCGCCATCGCTGATCCGATCCATCTCTACGACTGCGTGCTGCCCTGCGCCGGCGCCGATGCGGTGGTCGTCGGCGCGCTCGATCGGGCGCCGGCCGGCAAGGGCATCCGCATTCTGGCAGGTTTCGAGCAGCACAATCACCCGGCGGGAGAAATTGCGCCTCTTCGCGGCGGCTGGGAGGTCTATCGCGACCGGTTGTGGGCGAACGCGAGCTATGGACCCGATGATATGCATTTCGTCCAGGCCTACGACGACTATCCGATCATGGTCGCGATCCAACTCGAGGATCACGGCTTCTGCAGGAAGGGCGAAGTGGGGCGTTTCCTCGCCGAGCGCTCGTTCTCCTTCGACGACTCGTTCCCGCTCAACACCAACGGCGGCCAGCTTTCCTGCGGCCAGGCAGGCGCCGCCGGCGGCATGATCGGCCTTGTCGAGGCGGTGCGGCAGCTGCGCGGCGAGGCTGGATCATTCTCGGTCGTGAGCGCGCGGCGAGGTCTCGTGTCGGGCTACGGTATGGTTGGATATGGCCACGGACTGTCGTCGTCGAGCATCGTTCTGGAGTGCCAATCATGAGCAAGCTGCCCTATCCCTCGCCCCGAGAGGATGCCGACAACACTGCCTTCCTCGCTTCCTGGCGGAAGGGCGAGCTGCTGATCCAACGATGCGGCGGCTGCGGCAAGTCGGTTTTCTATCCGCGCCCGGTGTGTCCGCACTGCTGGTCGGAGCCGCTCGAGAGCCGCAACGCCTGCGGTCGCGGCCGGATCGTCTCATATTCACTGGTCCACCGGCCGAACGATCCCGCCTTCAACGATGAAGTGCCGATCATCCTCGTCGAGGTGGCGCTGGAGGAAGGCGCACTGCTGCTCGCACGCATCGTCGGGTGTGATCCAACGCAGGTAAGATCTGGTCTCGCCGTCGAGCTGCCGCCGGCCGACGTGTGCCGCCGCTATCCATTGCCGGTGTTCCATCTGGCGGAGTCGCGATAAGCAATGACCGCGCCCCATCGATTCATCTATCTCAGCCGCGCCGATGTGGAAGCCGCCGCCTGCCCCGTTTCGGAGATAATGGCGGCCGTCGAGCTGGCGTTCCGCGAGAAAGCAGCGGGGCGAACGTTCATGCAGCCCAAGCATTGGCTCGCACCATCGAGCCGCCGGTTCTTCTCGGCCATGAGTTCGGCTCTACCGGGCGTTTCCGTGGCTGGCTGCAAGTGGCAGAGCGGATCGATCGACAATGCTGTCAGCGGCCGGCCGTACATTACCGGTCAGTACATCCTCAACGCGCTAGATACCGGCCTGCCGCTGGCGATCATGGATTCGACCTGGCTGACGGAGGTGCGGACGGCGGCGGCAACTGCCGTTGTTGCCCGCCATCTTGTCGCCGGTCCTCCTCACACGCTCGCCATCCTCGGATGCGGCCTGCAGGCCCGTCGCCATCTGGAGGCGCTGTCGCAGACCTTCACATCGCTGAAGGCGGTGCGTTGCTATGATGTCGTGCGCGCGGCTGCCGAACGCTTCGGCCACGAGATGCAGCAGCGATATCGGCTCGATGCTACAGCATGCCAGAGCCCGCGGTCCGCGTTCGAGGGCGCCGATCTCATCGTGACCTGCGGCCCGATCGCACCCGACACACCGCGGCTGGCGCGCGCCGACTGGCTCGAAAAAGGCACAACCGCTGTCACCATCGACTACGACTGCTACTGGGGCAGCGGCGAGCTTGCGCGCGTCGACCAAGTCTTCACCGACGATGTGGCCCAGCTCGAGCATTCCAAGCCCGACGGTTACTTCATCGGCGTGCCCTCGACGGTGCGGGAGGTGGCAGGTGTGATTGCCGGCACGGCGACAGGGCGGATCTCGCCCCAATCCCGCATCGTGTGCATCAATATGGGGATCGCGCTCGAGGATGCCGCGTCGGCCGTCGCCATCCATCGGCGGGCGCGAGAACTCGGTATCGGTACGGAGCTATCGATCTAGCCGAACCGAAAGAATTCGGAGATTTCCAGGAGCCGATGATGACCGAACCGGTACGAGTCGAAACCAGGGGTGCAATACTCGAAGTGACCCTCGATCGGCCGCCGGCGAATGCCATCGATCTGTCTGTCAGCCGTGCTCTCTATTCGGCATTCTCGCGGCTGCGTGACGATGCGAGTCTGCGGGTCGGCATTATCACGGCCACGGGAGCGAAGATCTTTTGCGCGGGATGGGATCTGAAAGCGGTGGCAGCGACCACCGACCCCGCCGCCTTCAACGATGCCGCCGTCAACATGCCGGGCGGCTTTGCCGGCATCACCGAGTTCTGGGAGCTGCACAAGCCGGTCGTCGCAGCCGTCAACGGCCTTGCGATCGGCGGCGGTTTCGAGATCGCGCTTGCGGCCGATGTCATCATCGCAGCCGACCACGCGGCATTCGCATTGCCGGAGATGCAGCGCGGATTTCTGGCCGATGCGGGTGCCGTGCAGCGGCTGCCTCGACGCATTCCCTACAATGTCGCTGTCGAGATGATGCTGACCGGTCGCCGCATGAGCGCCGAGGAGGCGGTGCGGTGGGGGCTCGCTCACAAGGCGGTGCCGGCTGCCGAGCTGATGCCGGCGGCCCGTGAGGTGGCAGCGCAGATTGCCGAAGGAGCACCGCTTGCCGTCAATGCCCTGCTGGAGACATTGCCGATCATCGACCGCCTCGACGAGCGCGAGGCCTTCGCCCGCCTCAAGCCGGGCAAGAGCGGGATCGCCTCCTACGAGCAGATGCTTACGTCGGAGGATTTCATCGAAGGACCGCGTGCATTCGCCGAGAAGCGCAAGTCCGGTGTGGAAGGGACGTTGAGGGAGAGCCAACGTGAGCAAGTCGGTCCTGATCGATCGCAAGGACGGCGTGGCGCGCGTGACGATAAGCAGGCCCGAAGTGCGCAATGCTCTCGATGTGGCAACCGTCTGCGAACTGGAGGCTCGTGCTCAAAGCGCTGGAGTTGGACCGGACGGTACGCTGCGTGATCCTGCGTGGGGCGGGAGATCGTGTCTTCGTCTCGGGTGCGGACGTCCGCGAGTTTCGCGACAAGCTCACCACGCCCGAAGGCGCGCGCGCCTATGACGAGGAAATCGAGCGGATGCAGGCCATCATCTGCTCGATGCCAAAGCCCGTGATCGCTCAAATACAGGGCTTTGCCATCGGTGGCGGTTGCGTTCTGGCGGTCGCCTGCGATTTCCGCATCTCGAGTGATAGGGGGCGCTTCGGAATTCCGATCGCGAAGTTCGGCTTCATGCTGAGCCCGACCGACACGGTCCGCATCGCCAAGCTCGTCGGGCTTTCACAGGCGCGGCGATTGCTCATGACCGGCGGCGTGATCGATGCCGCGGAGGCCTATCGGATCGGGCTTGTCGATCAAGTCGTCGCCCATGATGAACTCGCGGCCGCGACAGACACTCTCGCCGCAACGCTCGTCGCCAACGCTCCGCTTTCGCTGAAGGCGACCAAGCAGATCCTGGCGACGCTCCATGCGAAGGAGCCCTGCATATCCGACGGCGAGGCGCTTTATCGCGAGCTGTATTCAAGTCAGGACATCCGGGAAGGCCTGGACGCCTTCTTCCAGAAGCGTACACCGAACTTCGAGGGGACCTGAGATGCCATCGAATGGACCAGCAGCCGGCGACCGTAGCGGGCCACTCGCCGATCTGACGGTGATCGACGTTACCCACATGCTGGCTGGTCCTTACTGCACGTGGCTGCTGGGTGCGCTCGGTGCCGACGTGATCAAGATCGAGCGGCCGGGCCATGGCGACCACACGCGCAGCCTCGAGCCGAAGCTCGATGGCGAGAGCCTCTATTTCCTGAGCGTGAATCGCAACAAGCGCAGCCTCGCGCTCGACCTCAAGTCCGATGAAGGGCGCTCGATCTTCGAGAAATTGACGGCCCGCGCCGACATTCTGGTCGAAAACAACAGGCCGGGCGTCATGTCCCGCCTCGGGCTCGGCTACGATAGCTTGTCGCGGATCAACCCGCGGCTCATCTACGCCTCGATATCGGGCTTCGGGCAGACCGGTCCCTACCGCGAGCGACCCGCTTTCGACGCGGTTATTCAAGCGATGTCCGGCATGATGAGCTTGACGGGTGAGCCAGGTCGCTCTCCGGCGCGGGTCGGGGCCTCGATCGGCGATATGGCAGCTAGCCTCTTTGCCGCCGTCGGCATCGTCTCGGCCGTGCACGAGCGCAGCCGCACCGGCAAGGGTACCATGGTCGATGTCGCCATGCTCGATGCCCAGGTCTCGATTTTGGAGAACGCCTTCTCGCGTTTCTTGAACACCGGCGTGGTGCCGCAGCGCATTGGCAGCCGGCATCCACTCGTAACGCCCTTCCAGGCCTTCGAGACGTCGAATTCGGCACTGGTCGTTTGTTGCGATACCGAGGTGCAGTGGCAGTCGATGTGCCGCGCCATCGGTCGCCCGAAATTGATCGACGATCCACGCTTCGACCACAACAATCGGCGCACCGCAAATCACGCCGCGCTCGAGCCAATTCTGGCGGCGGCCTTCCGCAAAGGCTCGCGTGAGCATTGGCTCACCCTACTCCAGGAAGGGGATGTCCCCTGTGGCCCCGTCAATGACATTTCCGATATCGCCGCTGATCCACAAATCGCGGCGCGTATCATGCTGGTGAAGGTCGGAGGCGGGCGCTTCGCAGCGCAGCCCATCCGCGGCCCGTCGATTGATGCGGCCGGTGAGACGCCCGCGCCTCGCGTCGGACAACACAGCCAGGATATTCTCAAATTCCTGGGCTATGCCGATGATGTCATCGGCAAACTTGAGAGCACAGGGATCATCACATCATCCGTGTCGAGTTAGCCCGCCTTCACGATCATGGAGTTGGCCCGCCGTGCAGGATGGCTTGATGCGGCCGTCGCCGGCGCAATTGTCGGCGCTGCTTGAAGGGCTCGAATAAATGACAAACCGATGATGCCAACGGCGCTTAGGACCAATTCTTCAGTGACATGACGGTCGCAGGCCACTTGCACCCTCAGATTATTATTGATCAATTCTATTATCGCTAGTAATATGCACAAGCAAGTGCCCCTGTATGAGTGTGAGTCCCGGTGTCCAACATCGTCCATCAGCTTCCAGCGCCCAGCAGGTTTTCTGCCCTGACCAAGACTGCGCGAGCCTTGATAAGCGCTGGGAACGCCCCCAACACGCTGCGTGCCTACAACGCACAATGGCGGCTATGGCTTGCCTATGCGCGCGCTGTTGGCATTGCGCCGCTGCCTGCGGCCCCGCATGACGTCGCCAACTGGCTGGCGGGCCGACACTCCAGTGGCGAGCTGGATCGCGACGCTGCGCAGTACAGTCGCTGCGATCCGCATGGCGCATCTCGCCGCTGAATTGCCTTTCGACACCCGGGATCCGGCAATCGCGCTGGTATTGCGCGGCGCCGGTCGGGTCAGTGGCCAACAGCAGCGACAGGTCGCGCCGCTGCGATCGGCCATGGTGGCAGACATTCTGATGCAGCTCGGCACGTCGGCACGCGATCTGCGCGACGGCGCCGTCATCGCGCTCGGCTATTGCTTCGCACGCCGACGCAGTGAGATTGCAGGGCTCGACCACGAGCGCCTCGGTGGCGGCGATGGCTGGCTGACATCGACCGACCGCACACTCGAGATCCATCTCACGCGGGCAAAGGCCATGACGGGCAGCGAGGCCGAGGTCTACGTCGTGCCGCGCGCCCGCAACCACCTGGCGGTCAGCGCGATCAGGAAATGGATCACGGGCGCTGGCATTGCACAGGGCCAACCGCTACTGCGCCGGGTGTATAAGTCGGGCCGGATCGCACCGGACCGGCTCGATCCGCAAAGCATCTCCCTGATCCTCAAGGCGCGCGTCGCTGAGTATTTCGAGCGCCAAGGCCTTGGTGCAGCCGAGGCGGCGCGGCAGGCGCGAAACTACTCCGGCCATAGCCTGCGGGTTGGATTTGCCGTGACCTCGGCCGAGGCCGGAGCCAGTATCGTCGCCATCCAGCGCGCACTTGGCCACCGCACGCCGATGATGGCGGCGCGCTACGCCCGCAAGGCCGAACTCGCGCGGTTGAGCCCGCATCTGCTCGACGGGGTCGCGCCAAAACGGCCGACGCGCACGCGGCGGCGAAAGCGGCGCCCATCATGACCCCGCAATTGCTGCGCCGCCTGATTGCCAATCTGCCGGAACACCCACCCTTCACCGCCGCGCTCGAGCGGCACCTTGAGAACGGAACATCAACCGCACCAACGGCCTGGTACCGCAGTCAGCGCGAGCACTGGATGGGCTGGCTCGCGTAATACAATGGTCCCGGTTTCTACGGCCGCAAGCGGTTCGATCGCGACGCCACCTTTACCTACAACCACTTCAGTGTCGCCCACCCGGGGCTTGGTGTGCGGCTTTGTTGCCGTGGCAGGCCCTGCCGGCTCGCCCTGCTGCCCGTCACCTTTTTACAATTGTTAGCTGCGCCGCGGGACGGGGTATCCGATAGACAACCACGCGACGAGAATTGCGTGAGGCATAGTGGTGGTGGGGATCGTTGATCAGCTTCCGGAATGCTCTGGCTACAGGGATCCAAGGCGTGTGCTGCCAAAACTGTTCGGCGCACATCTCGATGTGCAGACTCATAAGCTCACGCGCAGGCACCTCACCGACGCGACCGCCTGGTGCCTGCATGTGAACAGGCGTGCAATTTTGACCCCTGTTCGGGGGTGATCGGCGCGCAATTTTGACCCCACCCCCGCGCGGTGACAATGGCGCCTTTGTGCATGAGTCGCACTGAGGGCCGAGCGGGGGATGATCACGATGGATACGATCGGCAGGGTGCGGCGGGCGTTCTTCGTCCAGAAGCGCAAGATCAAGGCGATCGCGCGCGAGTTGAAGCTGGCTCGCAATACGGTGCGCGACATCGTCCGCGCCGAGCAGGAGAGCGAGCACCGCTACGTTCGCAACGATCAGCCGTTGCCGCAGCTCGGGGCGCACGTGGCCGCGCTGGAGACGATGCTGGCCGACAATGCCGGCAAGGTGCAGCGCGAGCGGCTGACCTACCAGCGCATATTCGAGGAGCTGCGGCGAGTCGGCTACAGCGGCGGCTACGATGCCGTGCGCCGGTATGCTCGATCATGGGCGCAGCGCGAGGGCCAACGCACGGCGCAAGCCTACGTGCCGTTGTCGTTCGCGCCGGGCGAGGCCTACCAGTTCGACTGGAGCCACGAGGTCGCCGTCATCGACGGCGTGACGACCAAGGTGAAGGTGGCGCAGATGCGGCTTTGCTACAGCCGCATGCCGTTCGTGCGGGTCTATCCGCGCGAAGCCCAGGAGATGGTGTTCGACGCACACGAGAAGGCGTTCGTGTTCTTCAAGGGGTCGCCCACGCGCGGCATCTACGACAACATGAAGACGGCGGTCGAGACCGTGTTCGTCGGCAAGGAGCGCGCGTTCAACCGCCGCTTCGAGCAGCTGATGAACCACCATCTGATCGAGCCGACCGCGTGCACGCCGGCGGCCGGCTGGGAGAAGGGGCAGGTCGAGAACCAGGTCGGCGTGACGCGCGAGCGCTTCTTCACGCCACGGGTGAAGTTCAAGAGCTACGCCGACCTGAACGACTGGCTGCTCGACAAGTGCATCGCCTACGCCAAGTCGATGCCGCATCCCGAGCAGAAGGACAAGACCGTGTTCGAGATGTTCGAGGCCGAGCGCCCCGTCTCTGATCCCGTATCGCGGCGCCTTCGACGGCTTCCATTCCACGACCGCATCGGTGTCGAAGACCTGCCTCGTGCGGTTCGACAACAACAAGTACTCGGTGATGTCGAAGGCGGTCGGCCGGCCGGTCGAGGTGCATGCGTACGCGGAGCGCATCGTCATCAAGCAGGACGGTGTGGTGGTCGGCGAGCATGCCTCGCCGGTTCGGCCGCAATCAGACGGCCTACGATCCCTGGCACTATGTGCCGGTGCTGGCGCGCAAGCCCGGGGCCTTGCGCAACGGCGCGCCGTTCAAGGACTGGCCGCTGCCCGGTTCGATCGAGGCTGTGCGCCGCAAGTTGACGGGCACGGACGCCGGCGACCGGCAGATGGTCAAGGTCCTGACCGCCGTGCTCACCGACGGCCTGGCCGCGGTGGAGGCGGCGTGCGCGGAATCGATCGCGGCCGGCATCGCCAGCGCCGACGTGATCATCAACGCGCTGGCGCGACGACAACAGCCACAGCCGGTCGCGCCGATCATGACGCCGGAGCGGCTGGAGCTGAGTTGTCCGCCGCGCGCCGATTGTGCCCGATACGACAACCTCCGGGCGCCGATCCTGGCCGTGGAGGTCGCACATGGAGCGCACTGAGATTATAGAGATGATGGCGACGTTGCAGCTCGCCGGCATGCGGGCGGCCTACGACGAGATCGTGTCCACCGGCGTGAAGCGACAACACAGCGTCGAGCGCATCATCGGCGCGCTGCTCAAGGCCGAGATCGCGGCCAAGAACGCGCGATCGATCAACTACCAGATGGGTATCGCCAAGCTGCCACTGGCCAAGGAACTCGCCGATCTCACCTTCGCCGACACGCCGATCAACGGCGAGCTGATCGCACAGCTCAGCACCGGCACGTTCCTCGACAGCCAGCGCAACATCGTGCTGATCGGCGGCACCGGAACGGGCAAGACCCACATCGCGATCGGCATCGCTCGCAACATCATCCGGGCCGGGCGCAAGGCCCGCTTCTTCAACGCCGTCGACCTCGTCAACAAGCTGGAGACCGAGGTCAAGCTCGGCCGTCAGGGCCGGATCGCCGACGGGATTGCCCGCGTCGATCTGCTCGTGCTCGATGAACTCGGCTACCTGCCGTTCGCGCAATCCGGCGGCCAGTTGCTGTTCCACCTGATCAGCCGGCTCTACGAGAGCACGTCGATCATCGTGACGACCAATCTCGCGTTCGGCGAATGGCCGAGCGTGTTCGCCGATCCGAAAATGACGACCGCTCTGCTCGACCGGCTGACGCATCACTGCGACATCGTCGAGACCGGCAACATCAGCTGGCGCTTCACGCACCGAGGCTGAGCCGGCACCCGGCCAGCGCGCCCACCGCCATCCACATCACGACCGACCATCCGCCAAAAGCGAGGAGCGACGACATGCGTCTCACGATCGACGGGCAAGCCTGGGACCGAGGCTTCGAGGACGGCGAGCTGGGCTTGCCGCTCCGCGCCTGCCCCTACGAGATCGGCACCACCGAGAGCTGGTCCTGGTCCAGCGGCTACGTCGAGGGCAAGGCCGCACGGAACGGCTACGCCATAACCAGATCCGCTTCGAGGCAGCAGGAAAAACTCGCGCCCGCCGCTGAGGCTGGAGCTGTTCCGCTACGCTTCACAGCTCCAGCCTCAGCGGCGGAAGAAACCAAAGAAACAGGGGTCAATATTGCACGCTGATCGGGGGTCAACGTTCCGCGCCGATTGACATGAAATTGAGAATAGTCGCTCAACCTCAACCGCCCTGCCCGACGCCGACTGTCGGCGATGTAAGGGATCATTGCGCTGTTGGACATCAGCTACCTCCAAGCGCGCTACGAACGCCC
>CAVUIJ010000037.1:0-23191 GCA_963741505.1 uncultured Alphaproteobacteria bacterium
GCGTCCGGCCACAGGTTAATGAACTTTATCAGTACGTCGGTCATCCACGCCATGGGACCGGACGCCATCCCCAATATTCCGAACTGCTCAAACCGCAAGAAGTAGTATCGCTCGAGGAAGACGATCTAGCGTGAAAGGAATCTCGTGGCACGCTTAGTCAACAAGCTGAAGCAGTACCGGCTGTCAACGCTACCCGCTACTACAAGCTCGGAGCCAACTTCTTCGCCTTTATCCAGCTTGCATCTGTCCGCATCTTCTTGCGGTCAATTGAGCCCACGGCCTAGCGTCCTGATGTCGGAATGACATCGATGAGCAGACAGGGTGCGAGCCGCGTTCCGCTCTGCACGGAACCTGCGAGGGGTCACTTTCAAGTTTCCCTCGTCCGGCAGAAGTCCTAGCTCGATTGCTGCGAGCTCCCTCAAAATGCCGCGCACTTCCCGCCAAGGATCGGAGCGGTCGGAAACCTTCCAGTCAATCGGCATTATATCGTCCTCCCCAACCGCCGTACGTCTTGAGCATTTCACGCGCGCTGCTGCGCACCACTTATTGACCCGATCGCACTTCCGGCGAATTGCACCGTACAGGTCTCGTCCTGACATTCGCCTGACAGGATTTAGCAAGCTGCTGTCAATTGCCCGTGCGTAGAGCTGCGCCGGGTCATCATTTTCAAGTGGAGCGATTGCCGGCTACCTCGGACCGCCGTTCTGGCAAGGTGACCGCGACCGCCAGTCCGCCGAGCGCACCGCGGCTCAAATTCATCTGGCCACCGTAGAGCTCCACCAGGTCGCCGACGATCGCCAGGCCGAGACCTGACCCGTCGCGTGTCGAATCGACCTTTTCGCCTCGGCGCAACACGCGCTCGATATGCTCATCGGCAAGTCCCGGCCCGTCGTCCTCGACCCTGATCAGCAGATTGGCGGCATGTCGTCTGACGTCGACCAGGACTTTCGAATTCGCCCATTTCTGAGCATTGTCGAGGAGATTGCCGACCATGTCGTTGAGGTCTGCCCGGTCGATCGGCATGGTCACGGCCGGCTGCATGCTGAGTTGCCATTCCAGTGTCGAAGCGCGCGGCAGTGTCTTGATCGCAGCAATCAGTTCCCTGGTGACGGCACTAACGTCGATGTCATTGCGCGCCGAGTTCGTGATGCCTCGGGCGCGGGCTCTCGCCAATTCCCGCTGCACGTGTCGGCGCATAGTCTCGATCTGGCGGTCGATGTCATCGGCGATCTCCTCCGAACCTTTTCGGCGGAGCAACCGGCTCTTCGCGGCCATGATCGCCAGCGGCGTCTTGAGCCCGTGGGCGAGGTCTGCAGCTCTGGCCCGGGCCGCCTCCATGGCTCGGTCCTGGGCATCGAGGAGGTCATTGGTTTCGTCGATGAGCGGTCCCAATTCGGAAGGAAACGTGCCCTCGATCCGCGCCGATGTGCCGGCCCTGATGGCAGCAAGACTGGCGCGAATGTTCTGCAGCGGCCTCAGTCCGATCGTGACGTGCGCCCACGCTCCGAGCAGCAGGAAGGTTGCGAGCCAACCCAGGCCCGACACCAGATCCTGTCCGAACTTCTCCGTGTCCTCCTTGATTTCCGAAGCGTTCACGGCGGAAGTCAGTACCACGCCTCCGGCACGGCCACTGTCGCCCGGCGTCAAAGTCAGCCGTCGGGCCACCGCGATCAGCGGCTTGCCATTCGGTGCGATGAGACTGGTGTCGACATGACTGCCGGCGTCCACGGGGCGGGTATGGATCTGAAGGCGCCGCCCTGCGAGCGATGCCGAGGCCAGGATTTCCCTGTCCACATCATCGACCTGCCAGTAGCGACCGCCGTCCGGCACCTCGAATTGCGGGTCCGTCGGACCGCGCCGGGCAAGCCGGACTTCACCATCGTCCCCGGCCTGAACGGCTTTGGCGAGTTGGTCGAGATCGAAATGCAGCTCGGCAATGGTGCGGCGCGTGATGCTGCGCTCGAACAGCGCCTTGAGCCCAACCGCTGCAACCTGCAGTCCGACAAAGATGAAAACCGCCCAAGCGATGATCAGTCGGAGCCGCAACGACGACGGGTTCACGCCACGAGGTCTCCGATGCAGTAGCCATGCCCGCGTCGGGTCTCGATGACGCCGCCGCCGAGCTTGCGGCGCAGCCGGGAGACCAGCGCTTCGATCGCATTCACTTCGCGAGCGTCGTCATCGCCGTAGACGTGCCCGCACAATTCAGGCCCGCCGACGACCTTGCCCTTGTTGTGCAGGAGGTAGCTCACGAGCCGATATTCGAGCGGTGTCAGGTGGATGGTGCGGTCATCGACGCCGACCCGCATCTGGCTGGTGTCGAGGGTGAGGCCACCCGACTTGAGCAGTGCCCCCGCATGCCCGAACGAGCGGCGCAGGACCGCGCGCAATCGGGCGATGAGTTCGTCCATCTGGAAGGGCTTGCTCAGATAGTCGTCGCCACCGGAATTGATGCCGTCGACCTTGTCCGACCAGCTGTCGCGTGCGGTCAGAACGATCACCGGCATATCGCGGCCCTCGGCCCGCCACTTTCGCAACACCGACAGGCCGTCGAGCCGCGGCAGACCGAGATCGAGGACGACGGCGTCAAAATCCTCGGTGCTGCCTAGAAACCACGCATCTTCGCCGTTGTCGCAGACTTGCGTCGCAAAGCCTGCCGCCTCGAGATTGTGTGCAAGGTCGGCCGCAATGTCGCGCTCATCTTCGACAATCAGTAGTCTCATGCAGGCTCGCTGCCCCGGGATCACGCATCCGGTTGAACTTGAAGGGATCGAACCTGCCGCGTCAAGGTGCCGTGGTCCATCGACATAAGTCCGAGACGAAGGGCGCACCAACGTCGGATGCGACCAACAGGAATTGTGGCAAGTTGGCCAGCCGCGGCAGCATTATCAGGCAACTGTCAGCCACAAAATGTCTTAATGGTGCAGGTGTGGTTCGTACTGTGCTTCGAGCGCGTCGCTCGGCGCAGATATCGCTCGCTGCCAAGCTTGTTAATTGTCGACGAGGTGTGCTGCGGATATATTGGCTCGAACGTGGCTCGCGACATCGTCAGAGCCAATCGATTCGCAGCGAAGGATTGCTGACGTGACAAAAAGAGGCATCACGGGGCTGCTGAGTGTGCTGGCGTCCGTCATCATGCTCACGGTGTGGCCGCTGACGGGCTACGCCAAGAAGGGCAAGGACGACGCGAAGTCCGAAGTCGGCAGCGAACTCGACGACCGCAGTCGCCACGGCCGCGGCAATGGCGATGGCGGCAGCGGCAGTAGCACGAGCGGCGACAGCAGTGGACGCAGTGGCGAGAAGGCCGGGTACGATCGCGAGGGCGGTCGCGGCGCGGCAAACGGTAACGGAACTTCGGCGTCGCAGGTGGGGGGGAACACCGGGCCGCTAATGACGCGGCGGCGCGATGAATTGGATCGTTTTTAGGCTGATGCGGTTCAGCTTAGGGGAACTGGCAAATGTGGCCCTGGTACCGACTTTGGACAGCGAGGACGGCGGCCTGCCTATCCGGCGCGCTATTCGTCCTCTTGATCGCGCCCGGGTTCGAAGTGGCGCCGGTCGCAATTCCAGGGGTTGTGCCCGTTGTTAAGAGGGGTGCCGAAGCGATGGATCTGTTCGAGCGCAGAGGGCGGGGAACAGACGATGGCACCCGCGAGTCCAGCACCTCGTCGGGCGGTAGTTCGTCGGGCGGCAGTTCTTCGGGCTCCAGCGGCCCCTCGCCCCAGTCGGGCGGCGAGAGCGCAGGCGATGATCGCAAGAAGCCGCGCAAGCCGGCTCCTGATTCGTCGATTGGACGCTGATGTTTTGATGGCGGAGCGGGGGGAGGAGGCTCGACTGGTGTTGCAGATTTCAGTTGCCGCTCGCGTGTCCTTTCTGACTGCGGCCGCGGTGCTGATGGTGGTCCGGAGCGAAATGCCCCTAGCCGCCGCAGCAGAGAGCCGAAACGCGCGGGCGATCGACCGTAATCTTGCGGCCGACGGCGCCCCGCCTGAAGCCGCGGCGCGCCGCAGCGGACCATCGCAGAAGGAAGACGGTCGGTTCGGATCGACGCCGAGTGTCGGCGATGCCAGCTGCTCGAGCTGCGGTGATGCAGCGCCGCAACCGCGGGCGCGGCCGCTGCAACGCAGGGAATGCGATCTGCAGCGCCGGCAGCTTCCGGATCGAGAAAGGCCACGGTCTGGCGGCGATGACGGCTGCTGAGCACCAGGGGTACGGCGACTGCCAAGGCGCGTGTGTTGCGTCGAGAACTCAGTGCAAATCAGAAGTACGCTGGGAGGCCAAAATACCGATACGGCTGCGTTGACATTTGATGGGCACATGGCGTCCATCTAATGATGTGGGGCGGGAGCAGGAATTTGTGGATGCGGGCGAACCTTGAACGTCGGCCTCGTCGATTGCTGCTCGAGGCAAGGGTGGCGTGCGCGCTGACCGTTGTCCAGCTGTTGCTGAACGCAACCGCTCATGCGCAAGACCTTGCCGGCACTGCCATCACTTATCGGCCGTATATCGAGGTCGAGGGCGGATATAATTCCAACCCGGACAGCCTGGTAAGGCGGCACGCCTCGCATTTCGAGAAGCTCGAGAGCGGTCTTGCGATTGCAGCAAGGCGTCCCAACGAGCTTTACGAGCTCACCTTCAAGGTGCGCGGCGTCCGCTTCGACGAACTCGACATCGTCAATCGGTGGGATGCGCGCGTCGGCATCGATACGGCATTCGAACTCGGCAACGGACAGCAGCTCAAGATCGGCACGTCGTATCTACGGGATTTCTTCTCGTTCAATCGCGCCGACGTCTACAAGTCCTACCTCGACTACACGCTGAAGTCAGATGATTTCCGGCTGCGCCTGCAGGGCAAGTCCAACGTCGAGATCAATATCGAGCGCGACGAGGACGGGGCGCTGCCGCCTTCTCCGGACGTGTTCGACACGATCCGGGGCAGAGCGTTCGACTACGCCAAGTCGGAAGCGCAAATCGCGGTTCTCGGCTTCACCCGGTCGTGGCTACAGCCGTTCGCAATCTACAATTTCGCCAACGTCGATTATTTCCACCAGGCCGCCGACCCCGTCTTCGATCGCAATGCCGTCGAGCATTTCGCAATTGCCGGCGTGCGCGTCGAACTCGGCAAGCCGTTTCGCATCGACGTCGGCGCACGCATCAACCACAGGGACTTCGACGATCCTCAGATCCGCCGCTTCACCAGCGAATTCTACGACGTGAATTTCATCTGGACGCCGGTCGAGACGTTCAAACTCAAGGGCGTCATCGAGCGCGTGATAAAGGAGCCATCGACGGCTTTCGGCCTGGCCGACGACGTTCGCTCCTATGGCCTTACCGCAGAATGGCGGGCCGCTGAGAAGCTCCGGTTGACCCTTTCCGGCTATTACGACCGTGTCTTGCCGATCGGCGACGATTTCAAATTCAATAAATACTCGGTTGTCGCCAGCAGTACCTACGATTGGTCGAAGGACGTCGAGTTGTTCGTCTCTGGCCTTGCCAAGTGGGTCGATGACGACGTGACCGGCCAAAGCTACACGCGCTTCAAGATCGGCACCGGTGTCAAGATGAAGTTCAACTAGCAGTGCTTCGTACGCACTTGGTAAACTTACCTCATTGCGGCACAGTGAATTGCGAGGCTTCAGCGGACGGGGGACTTATCAATTTTCGTTAGCTGTAAAGCATCGTCTCGATCGAACGCGATTGGCGCGCCAAGTCGCCCAATTTGCCAATCTCAGAGGGTCGACACGCAGCGTCGGTCTGCAATCGAGGCGCGCTTCGATAAATTGCGAGCGTTTCAACAGATACTCAAGAAAAGCTCACTCGCGCCGCAGCGCTTCAATCGGGCTCAACTCCGACGCGCGACGGGCGGGAAGGAAGCCGAAGCAGATGCCGGTCGCGGCAGCCGCCAATAAAGCCACAATCACGATCTGTGGACTGATCAGCACCGGCCATTCAGCCCAATGGGCGATCCCGGACGTGGCGGCGATGCCGAGCGAAACCCCGATGAGCCCGCCCAACAAGCAAAGCACCACGGCTTCGGTGAGGAATTGTCGCAGGATGTCGCGCCGTCGTGCGCCGATTGCCAGCCGCAAGCCGATCTCTCGTGTCCGCTCGGAAACTGACACGAGCATGATGTTCATGATGCCTATGCCGCCGACGAGCAGTGAAATTGCCGCCGTTGCCGCGAGCAGCAGACCAAGGGTCTGTTGGGCTGCGGTTCGGGTTCGGATGTATTCCGCGAGATCGCGAACATGGAAATCGTCCTCGCCGTTGTTCTGGGCGCGGCGACGCTGGCGAAGCACGTCGATGACGAGCTCTTTCGCGTCTTCGATCGAAGCGTCTTCGTCGATCTTAACGACTGATGTTGCCGACATTGCGCGGCACCAGCTTGTATTTCTTCGCGAGCAGCGAGCGCGCTGTGGACGCCGGCACCAGGATGACGTCATCGAGATCGCTACCGGAATTTGATTGTCCCTTGGTCTCCAGGAGGCCAATGACCTGGAAAGGTGTATTGACGATCCGAATCGACGTGCCGACCGGATCCTGATCGTCGAACAGTTGCCGCGCCACGGTCGTGCCGAGAACAGCGACCTTGGCTCCGGCTCGCTCTTCCTCGCTGCCGAAAAAGCGCCCCGAGGTAGTGGTCCAACCGCGGACGCTGGGGTATTCTTCACTGACGCCTTCCACCGCCGTAATCCAGTTGGATGAGCCGTTGACGACCGGCGCGACGTTGCTCAGGACACCCGAGATCGCGACCACGTCGGTGCTCGCCTCCCGGATCGCCTGCATGTCCTGCTCGGAGAATGGCAGCCGTGTCGCGCTACCGGCCCAGCGGCCGCGTACCCGGCTCGCGCCCGGCCGCACTTGCAGGACATTGGTGCCCAGATTGGCGATCTGTCTCTCGACCTCGCTGCGAGCGCCGGCCCCGACTGCGACCATGACGATCACCGAAGCAACGCCAATTATGATTCCAAGCGTGGTCAACCAACTGCGCATGGCATTTGTTCGAAGTGCGCGGATTGCCACCCGGACAAGCTCAGTTGAGCGCATGGCGCGTGGCTCCATGACTGGATGTCGAGACGGCGCTGCTACTGATCCCTTCGTCGGATAAAATGCGGCCATCCCTGAAGACGATGCGGCGGCGCGCGTATGCGGCAACGTCGGCCTCGTGCGTCACCACGATGATCGTGACGCCGCGACGGTTCAGGGTCGTAAGCAGTTCCATGATTTCGCTCGAGGTGTTCGAGTCGAGGGCGCCGGTCGGCTCATCCGCAAGGATCAGTTTCGGCGTGACGGCAAGCGCCCGCGCGATCGCGACGCGTTGCTGCTGGCCACCCGAGAGCTGTGATGGCAGGTGGTTGATGCGATCGAGCAGGCCCACTTCCGCCAGCCGTTCACGCGCGATCGCCGCCGCCTTGTCGGGCGCAGTGCGGCGATAGAGCAGCGGCAGCATCACCTGCTCGATCGCCGGCGTGCGGGGCAGCAGGTTGAATTGCTGAAAGACGAATCCGATCATCGAGTTGCGCAGCCGCGGCAGGGCATCCTCATCGAGCGCGGTAACCTCCGTACCATCGATCGCAAGCGTACCGCTGCTGGGCCGGTCCAACGTGCCAAGCAGGTTCATGAGCGTCGACTTGCCGGACCCGGACGGCCCCATGATCGCGACGAAATCACCGCTGGCGATATCGAGCGAAACGTCGGTCAGCGCCGCGATTGTGTGGGCGTCTACACGATAGGTCTTGGTGAGGTTGCGCGCCACGATCAAGCTCGCCGCGGCCTCGCGCACTTCGGCGCCTGCTGTCGTCGGCATCAGGCTCACCCCTTCGAAACTGCCTTTGGGGAAGATCCCGCTTTAGTGGCTCGGACGACGACCATGTCGGCCTCATGCACACCGCCGATGATCTCTGCATAACGCCCATCGACGAGGCCAATTCTGACCGACTTGCGCGTCAGGCCGCCGCCGCTTGCGGGGAGCCAGACCGTTCCAGTTCGCGATTGCGTCCGCTGCGCTTTCCAATCCGCCAGTGCCTGCCGCCCCTTGTCATCGAGCATCGGCTCCAACACCGTGACCATCAGATCGGTGCTGGCGGCGCTCGCAGTGACCACGTAGTTTTTTGCCCGCCGGGCTGCGGAATTTGCGGCCTTGCCATCCTGTGCTTTCGCTGCCGCCGCCAACTTCACGTATCGTGCTTGCGCGTCCTTGATCTGCGCTTCATTGAGACCGAGATGCTTCGCCAATCGCTCCAGCTGGTGTTCGCGCCGCGCGGTCTTATCCGACGGCTGCGCCATCGACAACGGATGCCTCATGACTGGCTATGCCGCGTGGCCGGAAGCGCAGGGCTTCGACGGGCACTCGAACGACGTTGTCGCGCCGGCTGGTTTCGATTTCGACGTGCGCCGTCATGCCGGGATAGAGTGCCATATCCTCGTTCACGGCCTCGACGACGACCGTGTAGCTCACGACGCTTTGCTCCTCGATGCTCGCGAACCGCACCTGCGAGACTTTGCCTTCGAACTGTCGCCCCGGATGGGCATCGACGCGGAACGTGACGGGATTGCCCTTGGCCACGCCACCAATGTCGGCCTCGCTGACCAGGGCCTCGATCCGGATATGCCGCAGATTCTGGGCGATTCTGAATAGCTCCGGAGCTTGCAGGCTTGCGGCGACGGTCTGCCCGACATCGACGGTGCGCGAGATCACAATTCCCATGATCGGCGCGCGCACTTCGGTGCGCTCAAGGTCGATCTGCGCCTGGGCCAGGACGGCTTTGCGCTGCACTATGTTGGCCCTAGCACTCACAATCAGTGCCTCCGCTACGGAGAGCTCTGCCGCCGCCACTTCCGCGTCGCGGACTGCGGTATCGACTTGTGCAAGTGCGCTCAGTCCCTTTTGGCCAAGTTCTTTCTGGCGGCCCTTGGCGCGCTCGGCCTGACGCAAGACGGCCTCGGCCTTCTCGCGGTTGGCAAGCTGGTTTGCGAGCGTAGCCTTCGCCATTTCGAGATCGGCGGCGGCCTGCTCCACGCGTGCCACGAAAATCTTGTTGTCGAGCACGGCGAGAATATCGCCGGCGGCGACTTCGCTATTGAAATCCGCCTTCAACGATTTGATCTGGCCTGAGAGTTGCGAGCTGATCTGGACGGTGACCAGCGGCCGGACCGTACCCGACGATTGCACTTTCTTGCGCACGCTTCCCCGGGTGACCGGTTGCGCATCGTAGCCGACGTCGCCGCTGCGATCTGCCTTGCCATACCGGACCACCGATGAAAGCCACTCCATCATCGGTTTCGGCATGTGCTCAGGAGCGACGGCGGCCGCCGCCAGGAGCGTTGCCGGCATCGAAATCGCCAACAGGCTAGCTGAGCGGAATGACATGGTTCGATCCTTGTCAGTTTACGGTGACCGGTGTTTCGGCGTTGATTGCATTGATTGCGGGCGGCCGGCGGCAATGCCATTTGTTGTCGCGGCCTCGGCGAAGAGCGAGCGCAGCATCCGCACGTTCGTGCTGAGGTCGAATTGCCGTTCCGCCTTTTGGCGGCCGTGCCGTGCCAGGCGCTTCGCCAGTGCCTTATCTGTCATCACGCTGAGCAGGCGCTCGGCGAGAAGATCGGGTCGATGCGGCGGAACGAGCAGACCACTGATGCCGTCGTCGATGATCTCCGGCAGGCCGGTGATATCCGTCGCGACCGCCGGAAGCCCGGATGCCAGCGCCTCGAGCAGCACCGTCGGCAGCCCATCCCTGTCGCCGTCGGCGTCCACGACAGAGGGCGTCGCGAGCACGGTGGCGCGCCGCATCAGCGCCAGTACTTGGGTTTGCGGCTTTGCACCCGAGAATGTCACACGACCGGCAATGCCAAGGGACTGCGCCAATCCTCGAAGTTCGGATTCACACGGCCCCTCCCCGACGATGATGCAGCGCCATGGGTGCGAGCTGGCTCGCAGGGCCGCGAGCGCACTGCAGCAAATCGCAAAGCCCTTTTTCTCGACGAGGCGCCCGACGCCGAGAACAAGGCCCGGCTCGCGCTGCTGCAAGTCGGCGAATGGCAGCCTGTCGAGATCGACCCCGTTATAGAGTCTGACGATCTTTCGTTCGTTGCCGGGCCCGGCGAGGCGACGCAAGTGACTTCTGTTGTAGTCGGAAACCGTCACGACGAACTGCGAGGCGGCGATTTTTGCCCGTCGCGTGCGCGCGTCGACCTCGGGGGAAACGTAAGTGCTGTAGATGTCGCGTGCATGTGCCGTGAATGAGAAAGGAATGCCGCTCAGTCGGGCTGCCAGCATCGCCACGGTGGTCGCATCCGATGCAAAATGAGCGTGCAGGTGGTGGCAGCCGAATTTTGCCGCCAGCATCGCCAGGCCCGCCGATTGCAATACAAGGCCTGCGTCCGCCGCAGGCCGCTTGCTCGGCGGGAAGGCATCACAATACGGCGAGGACGCGCCAACGAGTGCTGAAATGGCGCTGGATCTCGACCTATCCCGGCATATCTGCTCGACCTGGATGCCTGCTATCTGGCGCAAGTCTGAGAGATAAGTGACGCGCGCCTTGAGGCTGCCCATCAGATCGTGCCGCGCCTCGACAGGAGCATCCAGCAACGAAAATACCTCGACCTCGACGCCTTGTCGTTCGAGCTCGATGATTTCGTTCAATACGAAGGTCTGGCTCAGTCGGGGAAATCGTTTGACGACATACGCGACGCGCAGCCGACGATTATTGCCAGACCCGGAGATGTCATTCTGCGGCATTGAGAGCGTCCTCGAGGTGGTGGAACGCAGCGACGAGACCCGCAACGGGAGCCGAAAGAAGGCGGCTGATCCGGCGTGCGGCCCTGGACGCGCCGTTGGCTTCCAGCGTCGGCACAAGACGCGGTGGCTTCTGTATTCTCGTCTGCAGCAACCCGCCGATGCGTTCAGGCGTGGCCTGTTCCAGCGGCAAGTGGGTCATCAGCCCCATCTTATGGAACAGCGTCGCCCGCAATGTCTGCTCGCGGCTTGGACCGGTTCTGGGGATATTGATTGCCGGCTTGCCGAGCGAGGCGATCTCGAGCATCGAGTTATAGCCGCCCATGGTGACGATGAGGTCGGCGGCCTCGAGCAAGGCGCCCATCCGGTTGGAGAACCGGATGACTTGGACGGGAAGCCCGGCCGCCTGCGCTTCGAGCTTTGTTGCGTGCTCGACCGGCATGAGGGGGCCCGTCACCATTGTCATCTTGGCGTTGCAGGTCGCGGCAATTCTTTCGAAGCCGGCCATTGTCGCCGTCATCATCGGATAGGCATCATACCCGCCGCCGGCGCTGACGAGTACCTTTCGCGGAACGGCAGGGCGAGCTCGCGGCGGGCCGATGCTTATCCTTGCGGACCGCACGTTTCGCCTCGCACGTAGCCGAGATAATGGATCTCGTCGCAAACACTGACGTCGAGCCCATAGGCTTCACCGGTGTCGAATATCCGCTGCTCGCCATAGATGAATACCGCGTCGTAGTGGCGAGCGATCACCTCATAGATGCCCTCCTCGCTCCAGCGGCGACGCACACGCTCCGGCTCATCCAGGATGTCGCGAAGCCCGAGAACGACTTTGGTTTTCAGTTTAAGTCTTCTTATCGTCTCGAATGTGGGCAGGAGTTCACCCCAAATTCCCGCTGGAAGGTGATCGATCAGCAACAGATCGGGCCGCAAGGCCTCGATCGTTTCGCAAATCAGCCCCGACCGGATTCGCAACGTGGCGTCCTTGGAGATTCCAAGTGAACGCGCGCGCCAGTCATTGACACCAGTCTTGAGGACCGAAGGCAGCTTGATGCTGTCGACCCCAGATGGCAGCTCGAAGATCGATCCGACCGAACCGCCAACCAGCAGCACGACGCTGACGCCGGGCACGGCGGACACCAGCGCCGAGGCGATTGCCGAGTTGCGACGCGTGTGCCCTAGGCCGACGGTATCGGGCGAGTACATCACGACAGTGGGAGCGAATGACATTGGGGGCTCGCCGGGTTGGCTCACGATGCAAATTGGACGGGTGCGTCAAGTTGAAGCGCGGGGGAGTCCAGTGTGGATCGGCTGGCTATCGCTCTCGAGCAAAGCCGCAACAGCGATCAGGATGGAGGCTGGGTCGAGACTTGATCGTCGCTCGCCACGAAGCTTGATCGCCCGTCGCAACAGACACGATGCTCCAAGCAATCGGATCAAATCGGGATCAAGCACGTCTCCTCTGGCGCGCTCGTAATGCGCGGCAAGCTGCGACGTGAGTTGAATGAAACCTTGCGCCGTGTCGTCGGCAAGAATGTCGAGGCTCGTTACGGCGTGGGCAGCAATGTTGGCAATGTCGAATTCAGGCGGCCCGATCGCGACATCGTCGAGATCGAGCAGCCAGGCATTGCCGGCCTCATCGAAGACGAACTGCCCGGCGTGAAGATCGCCATGCACCAAGCCCGCACTGAATTGGCGAGGTGGCATGTCGGCCTCGAGCCGCGCCTCGCACTTGTGCGCCAGAGCCGTCGCCTTGGCCATGAAGTCGTCATCGACGTCGACTTGTGTCGTGGCCGCTTCATGAAGCCTTGACCAAACCTTCTTCAAGGGCTGAGCTAGGGCCAAATCGAGCCCGGCAGCCGAGGCGCGATGCAACCGGAACACTGGGCCCAACGCAGTCGCCGATTTCACGCCCAATCGCGGCGATGTTGGACGCCCCTGCATCGCCGCTTGCCAAGTCAACCAGACGCTGGCGCAAGGTTGGGCCCAGGAATGCGGGTCATAAGAAGACCGCATTGGTTCAATCGGGCGGGCGGCGTCAATACTCCTTGGCGAAACAGCTCCGTCGACACTTCTGCGGTGCGCAGGTCCGGCTTCCGCGCGCGGCAGTTGATGGGCTTGCGATAACACCATTCGGTGTCGCCGTTTGATACCTCGGCGAGCGACTGGATTATTCGCGCTGCGGCTTCTGCGCCGTTCTCGCCAAGCGGATATGGGCGGCGGCGCTGGCGTCGGCCGAGCAGCTGCGCGAGCCATTCGGCGCTTGCCTCAGGATCGCCGACGCGATGGGCATGGCCGAGCCGCGGGCCCCACAGAGCCGCCCTGTCGTGCTGATCGTCCAAGGAGCGCTCGCACGGCACCAGCAGTGCAGGCGTGTCGAGCTGGGCAAGTTCCAGTACCGAATTATACCCGACCGTCGTTATGACGGCATCGGCCTCGGCGAAGGCTTCATTGAGGTGCGCGCCGACATAGATCCTCGCGTCGGCATTGGCAAGGAAGCCATCCACATGCAGTCGCGGCGCAACAACTTGGAGAATTGTGACAGATCTGAGGCGCCGCCGCAGCGCGAATAGGATCGGGTCGATCTGCGCGCGCAGCGCCGCCGCCGTCTCCTGGGTGCCGCCACCGCCGGTCGCAACCAGCAATCGCACATTGGTGCCGGCGGCAGGCAGGACCGGATCGGAATGATCGGCGCACTGCCGGTAGATCCAGCCGACATGAGCGACACGGTGCGTACCGATCACTGAGGGATCGAGATCCCAATGCCCGGCCGGCGCGGGCACAATGGTGGCATCCCATTTCCGTCCCAAGTCGAGTCGGAAAGCTGGCAAGCGAGCGGCGACCGTTTCGCGCAACACGAGGCAGAGAGGATCGGGAATGGCGCCGAGCAAGGGTACGACCGCGGTGTCGACGACCACCGGCCCAGCAGGCAATCCTGCCAGCGTTGCCGCCATCGCTTTGCGGTCGGCGAGACAGATGCAGTCAAAGTTGGCGACCTCGTCACGCGATAGTCCGGCGATAGGGGCATTTACGACGAGATGGATCGCCATATGCGGCCAGAGCTCTCTGAGACGCGATGCGATATTGGCGACGCGGCGAAGGTGCCCCAATCCGCTGCGACCGGTAAGACAGAATTTGATGGATGATGATGCGTTCATTTCGACAGTGGCGGCTCAGTGGAGCGGTGACATCACGTCTTTGAGGCACTTGAACTGTCAAACTACTGTCATGAAGGCGCTGACATTTGACTGACAGTTAAGCCGGTCCGGGACGCGCAAAGCGGAGCAATTCAATATGGTTCGCCGCTACTGCGACCAAGGTCGCTATCGAAAGTGGGATAATCGAAAACGAGCGGTTCGGGTCGGCTGGAGGGCACGTACTTTCGAAAATTGGGGCGGCGACAACACCAAGGTAAACCGGCCACACTCGGTGCCTCGCGGCAGCAAGCGACACGAGCTCGTTCTACACTACGCGCAACTCGTGGCCGGCGCGCTCCCGTCAGCGCGCGGTGTCTGCCGGCGCATTGGGCACTCGGTCGATTCGATCATCGCTCGGCATTGGTCTTGGACCACAGTCGCCATTGAATTAGCCTTTCGGCGGGCCGTCGAACGGCAGCTCGCCATTTGGCGTGGCGCTGGTTTGTCAGCGAAATGTCAAGTTCAATAATATATTGGAGATTACTCTCTGAGCCACTGTCGACGGCAGCATGATCATTAGACCCAGAAGCGCCAAATCACTTCGCTCCATCATTGGATTGTGCCTGCTTCAATCGTGGCGGCAGATCCTCATTGCAGTGTTCTGCGTTCTGGCGTCCACGGCATTGGCGCTGGCTCTGCCATGGCCGGTGAAATTCGTTTTCGATTACATCCTGTTTGCAAAGCCGGTTCCCGCCGAGATTTCGCCGTGGGCGCCGTGGCTCGCGCACGGCAGCATCGAGGCGCTGGCAATCCTTGCCGCCAGCGGCGTGCTGATGACGTTGTTCATCGCGCTGTTCGCCTACTATCAGCTTTATGTGACGTCACGCATCGGGGCAGAGATCATCTATCGGCTGCGGACGGCGATGTTCGATCACCTGCAAACGCTGTCGCTGTCGTTCCATAACCGTGCGCGCAGTGGTGAGCTGCTGAGCAAGCTGGTGGTCGATACAAATACGATGCGGGACATCTACTCCGAGTATACCCTAGCCTTCGTAACGCACGCCCTGACCGTGGTCGGCATGTGCGCCGTGATGTACATGATCCAGCCAGAGCTCGCGCTCGTTGTCATGCTCACCTTTCCGATACTGTTTGCGGTGCTGTTCATGCTGCTTCACGGCATGCGTCACACAGCCCGAAGGCAGCGCTCGCGCGAGAGCGAGCTGACGACCCGCCTGACCGAGGTGCTGGGTGCCGTGGCTCTGGTGCAGGCGTTCGGACGCGAGCGGATGGAGAGCGAACGCTTCGAGCATCAGAGCCGTCAATCGAAAGATGAAAGCATACGTGCCGCACGCATCGAAGCTGCTGTCGCGCGGATGGTCGAGATCGTCCGGGCCCTCGGTACGGCACTGGTGATCGTATTCGGCGGAATGCAGGTATTGCGGGGGGCGATGACGCCGGGCGATCTGTTGGTGTTTTCGACCTACATCGTAAACATATACAAACCCGTGCGCGTGATGGCGCGGTTGTCGGCGCGGTTCTCCAAGGCGAGCGCGAGCGCAGAGCGGATCCGGGAGGTGCTGGCAGCACGGCCCGAGATCGAGGATCGGCCGAATTCCGGTGAGCTGCAGACCATCGATTGTCCGATTAGCATTCGAAGATGTTTCATTCAGGTTCGATGCCGGTCCGCCCGTGCTCGATCGCATCTCGGTTGTGTTGCCAATGGGCAAGGTGACGGCCCTGGTCGGTGCTTCAGGCGCCGGCAAGACGACTTTCGCCAACCTGATCGTTCGATTGTGCGACCCGACCAGCGGCAGGATCCTGATCGGCGGCGTCGACCTGCGGGACTACTCGCGCAAGTCGCTGCGCCAGCACATCGGCATGGTACTGCAGGAAACCCTGCTTTTCGGGGCGAGCATTCGCGAGAACATCGCCTACGGCAAGCCCGACGCGACGATGAGCGAAATCGAGCAGGCGGCGCGCTCGGCTGGCGCGCACGAGTTCATCTGCCAGCTGCCGATGGGGTACGATGAATTGATCGGCGAATGTGGTGCGACACTGTCGGGCGGCCAGCGACAGCGCATCAGCCTTGCTAGGGCGCTGATAAAGAAGCCGTCCCTGCTCATCATGGATGAGCCGACTTCGGCTTTGGACGTTCAATCAGAAGCACAGATCAGGTCGGCAGTCCGCAGCTCGCAGCATGGCAAGACCACGCTGCTGATAGCCCATCATCTCCAGTCGGTACAGCACGCCGACCATATAATCGTGCTGCGCAGCGGCCGCATCGTCGAACAGGGCAGCCACGATGAGCTTGTTCGCCGCAACGGCTACTATTGCCAGTTGTTCCAGATCACATCGGCACAGCACGCCGCTGTGAGGCATGCAGCGCCGGCAATTCTCAGCTGATCAGCAACTCAAGAAATGTCGGCGGCCTGCACCTCGCCGCGGCTGAGGATCTGGCGCGCCCATGACAGCAGTCTATCGGACAAGATTTCGAGCCCGGGCGCGGCGTGCCTGATGCACGTCTTGACCTGACGCCCGACCAACAGCGCCGCAACGTACCAAGCATAGACTGGTGCGGGGATTGGGTCGCCACCGGCTTCGGTATAGATGCGTGGCAACGATACGGCAAAATTGGCTGCCCGCTCTCGATCGGCCGGATGGACAGCGGCGCCGAGCAGCAGGCGCGTGGCGAAAAGCGCCAGATCGTAGGCCGGATCGCCAAGCGCAATCTCGTCGAGGTCGATGAATACGGCAGTGCCCTCGTCGAACAGAATGTTGGCAGTGTGGAAATCGCCGTGGATTGTTCGCGGCACTCGCTGCGAATGCAGCGGCTGGGCCTGTCCCAATTGGATGATCAATTGCTCTGTGTCGCGGGCTAACGCGGGGATGGCGATTGCGATTCGGCGGGCGACTTTCTTCGACAGGCGCTCGTGCGCCGTTTGGGCGTCACGAACCGGCAGGTCCGCGATTGTCATCCGATTGAGGCCGGCAAGGGCTGACATGGCGCAATCGATCGCGTCCGCGATGCCGCCTGGCGACAAAATCGTATCCAGGCGCTGCCCGCGCACAAAGCGCTCCCACCGGCAACTCAGCAATGCATCAAAATCCAGTGGCTCGGCCATTTGAAAACTGCGCTGTTCGTTTCGCCACAATTCGCACATGGCGCGGTGGCCGTGCACCGCCGATCGCTGCAACTTGCCGACGACCGCCGTGGCGCCGCTGTTCGCCGAATAGCCGATTGTGCAGCGTGTCCCCGGCAGGTAGCTGAAAGGGCGGATGTGAAGCTCCGACCGCGCCAGGCGTCGTCCCGCAGCCGAGCTGACTGTGTCGATCGCACTCTGGCCATACAGCATCTGGTCCAGTTGCGGGAGCCCTGGGTCGTGAGGGAAAAGCCATGCCAATGCCGCCCATTCCCGCAGGAAAAATGCGCGGCGAGCCGGGCCGGACGTGGCAAGCGCCTCACTGAATGCCGATGCGATTGCGCAGGTCTGGAAGAATCGGACCGTCACTGTGTGACTGTCGTCAATTTGATAAATCACGAATAGCGACTTGCGGGGTACGCACCACACATTGGCGATCTCGACCGTCTTCGGTTCCGACAGCAAAGCACCCGCTCGGCGCAGGGCGCTACCGATGACGGCTCCTTCAAAGCAGCTCCCGAGTTGATGAAAGCCAAGAGCTTCGGTAACGGGATAACCACTTGGATTGCCGTAGTCCCAGGAAAAATTCATCATGGTCTGAGGCTTCCGTTACCAGCCAACAACTCGCCATAGACTTCCTGCATGCGTTCCGCCGCGACCGACCATGAAAACTGTCGCGCGCGCTGCTTGCCGGCTGCCACCAGGCTATCGGCCAGCCGCGGATTGGAGAGGACTTGCGCGCTCGCGTCGGCAAGCGCCTGCCAGTCCCCTGCCGGCACAAGGACAGCGGCTTTCTCACCCGTGACCTCGGGTATGGCGCCGGCGCGTGTGGCAACGATCGGGACCCCGGCCGCCATCGCCTCGACCAGCATCAAGCCGAAGCCCTCCCACCGCGACGGTGCCACCAGCAGATCCGTCGCCGCGTAGAGCGCGGGCATTTCACTGACGAAGCCAAGGAAGCGAATGCTCTTCAAGACGCCTAGCTGCGACGCCAGATGATGAAGATCGTCGACCCGTTGCGCATCGTCCACGCCTCCGGCCAGTACAAGAAGCGCATCCGGCCATTTGGTCAGTATCGCCGGCATCGCACGGACCGCATCCTCCTGCCCTTTCTGCGCGCTGATCCGGCCGACGAGCGTGATGATTGAAGCAGCCGCAGGCAGCCCCAGCGCAAGCCGCGCCGCGCCACGTTCCGGCATTATCGAGTAGCGCTCGAGATCGGCACCGTTCGCCACCGTGCGGAGCTTGGCCGGGTCCACCGCCAGTCGCTCGCGAACGTGGTCGCCGACGGCGTTGGAGCAAGCGACGATGCGATCGGTCAGGCGCGTCAAGAGCCGGTCGAGCGTCAGCGTCCCGTCGCGCTGCCAGTTGGCATCGTACTGATTATGATAGTGGGCGACGAGCCGAAGCCCGTCCGGCTTGAACATCATGCCGGCCAGCCTGCCGCGCAAATTCGGCTTGTATGAGTGGGTATGGAGGATGTCGAATCGTTGTGCCTCGAGCCAACTGGCGAGCTCGCTTATGATGCCCAGTTTCTCGACGCCTTCAGCAGGAAAAGTGACGTCGATGCCAAGGTCGCGAAACCGCATCAGCCGCTGATTGCGCGCCGCCTCGGTCGGGTCATGCCGGCGCAGTACAAAGATGCGATGATCATCACCGCCCGAGCGCATGGCCTTCAGCAGCTGGTAAACTGCCTCGGGCACACCGCCGAGTCCGATACTGTTTATGAGATGGGCGATGCGCAAGACCTGGTCCTCGAATGCGCGGCGACATAGCGGTTATTGCAAAAGCGCACCTGAATGTCGTAGTCGTGCCCGCCTCCGAGCGATCCGTCAACCATACGACGCCTCAAGGCGGTTAAGGCCTTCGGCGTAATGAAGCCGATGTCGATGGAGCCCCGCTCGATCGCACTTGGCATTGGCGATAGGCACATAGTAGGGTTATTTCCTGGAAAATTGCTGGCCCTCGCAGAAGGAACACGTGCTTTTCATGTTCACTGTGTTTCCGTACGTCGCTGGTTCACATCCCTTCGCTGCGCGCCTGGAGCAATTCCGCGCCCACATCGCGGCCGCCAATCCATCATCGGGCGGTTGCCGCAGTTCGATCCATTCGGAAATAAAAGTGGTTAGATCTGCTGATGGCAGCTGGCAACTCGATCGGTTCTACTGGTCGAGGCAACAGCCGGATGAAGCTGCACCCGGTGGCATGACGTCGGCCACGCTCAATTACGCCGCCAAGACCGGTGAGGTCAGTTGGGCGCACTTTCCCGACGATTGCTATCTCATTCATATGGACGGATATTTCCGTTCGAACAGCACCCGCGCCAGAGTGCTGAGATATGTGCCGCTGCGGCGTGCAACATTCGTCACCCAGGATGCAGGCAAAGGTTCTCGGATCGGCAAGTTCAAGCGACGGTCGCGGTTCGAGGAGGCCTACCAACTGCTGGGCCTCGTCCATGATGCCGTCAGCCACGCCGATGTCGGATTTCGAGTGGCAGCCCCTCTCGGGATTGATCCCGAACAATGCTTATATTTTCAAACGGCACTTTTGGGTGAGAACGTCGCCGATCTTATTGCGAATTCAAATGCCGCTTCATTCATTGGCAATGCCGGCTCGATCCATGCCGAAATCGGCAAGCTTCAGCCTCGCCACTTGAAGTTTCGTAACAACAGGCACTGGCTCGCCGGCGCAAACGAGGACCTGGCGCTGATCAAACTCTACCTGCCGCAGGCCGCGGCCCGGCTCGCGCCGGTCGTCGAGCGACTTGCACGATCATGCCCCGAGGATTGCGCTTCCGACTTCTGTCACGGCGATTTCGTCTGCTCGCAGCTTCTGCGATCGGGGCAGGACTGGTCGGTGACCGACTTCGATCTTTGCCATGCCGGCGACCGCTATCGCGACATGGCCATGTTTCTTGCCAGCCTACCCTACGACGTGGCCCTGTTTTCTCACGTATCCGAGGATGATAGACTGCAAACGCTATTGCAGCGATGCGAGGACGCCTATCTCGCCGACTACTGTCGCGTCAGGCGCGAGCATGTGGATCAGGCCCGGCTCGGCTGGCATCGAACCTGCGCCGAACTCTATTTCATGGCGCTCGGCCTCAAGAAGGACCGGCACCGCGACAGCGACTTCGCGCGCCGGCAGCGTATTGTCCTGCAACTCGCAGACGAGGGAGCCGGGCTGTGACGCGTGAATTGCTCGGCGAAGACCAGCTCGGATTCTATTTGGTACGGCACGGCCAAACCGCTGGCAATGCGAACCGCTATCTGGGATGGACGGACGAACCTCTCGACGAGATCGGCAAACGGCAGGCTCTGCAAATCGGCAAACGCCTCGGGCATCAGCGCATCGACGCCATATATTCAAGCCCGTTCTCGAGGACGGTCGCTACAGCATCGCCGCTCGCAGAGCGTTGCGGATTGCGCGTAGTCACCCAGGATGCGCTGAAGGAGTTCAATTTCGGCGATTATCAGGGACTGGCGAAGGCTGATCATCGCTTGCGGATAAGGGGCGAGTATGCCGAGCGGCCGGTACCGGGGGGTGAAAGTCTACGCGATGTCGCAACGCGGCTGTCACCGTTGATTGCCGATTTGTGCGAACAGTTGAGGACAGGGAGCCGGGTGGTGGTCGTCACCCATTTCTGGACCGCGCGGGTTCTCCTCGGGACGCTTCGGGCACTGCCTATTACGACGATGATGTCGCAACTCGATTACAAGCCTGCGGTGGGTTCGGTGCTCGCTGTGACCGGTGCATTCCGAGCCGATCGTTCGATGTTGGTGAGCATGGCGTGGCCGATTACTCTCAGCAATGCAGCCGAGCACTGACGATGGCCGCGCGGTACGACAACACGATCGGCGCGTTTGGCTCGTCAGCCGAGATCGGACATTATTTCCTGCATGAAAAGCTGTGGCGCTTTCGTCCGATTGCGCCACCGGACCAAGAGCAGATTGATAAAGCACGTGCAGTCCTCGACGGCCGCTTCACGTATATCGGTGAATCCTATCGTTTGGATCCGACCCGTTCCTGGAAGGACAATCCCAGCCGGGACAAGGAATGGCTGATCGCGCACCATAAGCACTATTTCGCTTTCGATCTCGCCCAGGCATTCAGCGCCACCGGCGATCAAGCCTTTCTTGAAGTGTTGTCTGGACTTCTATCGTCGTGGCTCGACGAAATGGGGACAGGCTATATCGCGGCCAGTGATGCGCAGGTCGAAGCCAAGCGGGTCGAGAGTTGGATCAAAGCCCTCATCGTCATTCGCCGTGCTCCCCATCGCAAGACCTTGCCGGACGGTCTCGCCGAACGCCTCGTAACGCAAATCCATGAGGAGGCCAATTACATTGCCGGCAACCTGCGGCCGTCGCGCAATCATCGCACCTTCCAACTCTTCGCGCTCGCCCTCGCCGGTCTCCTGATCGAGGAAATAGAAGGCCACAAGGGGCTCGCCGACATCGGTGTCGAGGGGCTCACAGCGAACCTACTGGCAGATTTTCTGGCTTGCGGCGTTCATGTCGAGCGATCGACGCATTACCACAATATCACCCTCGAAACCGCGCTCGAACTCGTCGATCTGGCGCGTCGCAACGAAATCATGCTCGACCCTGCGCTGCGGCTGCGGCTGGAACACTCGCTGGATTTCGCCGCTGCGACGCAGCTTCCCGATGGCGATATGCTTTTGCTCAACGAGTTCGGATGCAGCCGACCATCGCGGCATGTTTCGGATGGCAGCGGAATTGTTCGCCGCGCCGCGATTCGAATGGATTGCGAGCCGCGGCCGGTCAGGTACTCCACCGCCATGGGCATCGCGAGAATTCGGCGGTTACCTGATGATGCGTGACGGCTGGGGCGATTGCCCCCAGCAATATGCCGGCCGTCAGCACGTGTTCTTTGATTGTGCTCCACTCGGCGAAGGCAGCCACAGTCATTACGATCTGCTCAATGTATGCTGGTTCGCCGGTAACCAGCCAATTATCGTCGATCCCGGGCGCTACACCTACAATGCTGAGGCGGATGGCAATGGCATCGATTGGCGCCGGGAATTCAAGAGCACACGATTTCACAATACCATTGAAATCGACGGCCGCGATCAAACCAAATACCTGTCAAAGGCTAAGCGGACGCCGCCGGACGTCGAGCGGTATGACCGCCGCATCCATGACGCCAAGCATGGCCCGGAAGTCGAGATCAACGACTACCGGTATTCGATCGGCCAGCAGGACGATTGGGCCTACGCGACTGCGCGCAGTAGCGAGTACAGCCCGTTGCATAGCCGGGCCGTGATGTTCATGCGCCGGCAGTATGTCGTCGTACTCGATATCGTCGAGAGCATCGACAAAGAGGAACATTCCGCAACGTTGCGATATCATTTCGCCTCGTCCTGGCGCGATCGCCTGAGCGTTGAGACCACGCAGGGCACAGCGATAATTACGCCGCTCGGCTCGCAGCCGCCTTGGCAGCTTCACGTGATTGGCCCATCGCCCGCAATTTCGACGCTCGACGACGGTTGGGTGTCCAAAACGTACGGATTGAAAGAAAAGGCGCCGGTGTTCAAATGCGAGCACCGCGGGCCAGGCAGTCTAACCTTTGCGAGTGTCCTGATGCCGGCTGAGACAGACGCGGGCCGAATAAATTGTCGTGGCGTTTCCAACTTTGTGACCGAGGATGGCAGTAGTGGCGTAGCAGTGATGCTCGAAATTGCGGGCGCGATCATGAATGACGACATTATTTTCAGCGCGAAAGGCTCATCTCTGTGCGAACCAAACATAAGAGGCGGAAGTAGACTTTTCTCTCGACGGAGATTCCTCTGAGAGGTGTCCAGAGTTATGGACGGTGCTCGCCGGTGCCCTTTTTGGGTCGAGGAAGCAAAGTGGATGCGAACTCCGTCTCCGGCAGCCAGATGTACTCGCGCACGGTGCCGGTGCCGCCGGTCGCGCCGCCGCCCGCCGTCTCCGCAAGCCTGCCGCGGCGAAGGCTGGGGTTGCCGAAGATGTCGTGCAGCCATTGCGTCGTGAACGGCGAAGGCCCGGCGGTCTGCTGGTGGGTGATCCAGGTGCGACTGCCGCTCGGCATGATGCGCAATCGTAGTCCGCCGCCATCGATGTAGACGCCGGGCGTCTTGCAGGTTCGGACGAAGGTCGGGCTCAAGCGGTGCTGTAGGCTCGGTCGGGCCACAAGAG
>CAVUIJ010000038.1:0-16621 GCA_963741505.1 uncultured Alphaproteobacteria bacterium
GTTGCCGATTGACAACAATCTGGTTGCCTCCGCAGCCTATGCAGCGGAGGGAAATAAAGATGGATTCTGGAGCCGCGCGGTCGCGTCGTCCACGAGCGACGGCTGCTTGGCCTAGACTACTTCGTCTTTTCGATCTTGGTCACGGTGAACTGACCATTCACTTTGTCACGTTGAACTGAACTTTGTCCCCGGCTTGACGGTTTTGAGCATGGCAGGATCGGCCGCCTTAAACACCATCGTCATGGCATCCATGTCGAACTTTTTGATCGGCTCATGCTTGATGGTGAATTGCCCTGGGCTTCGTCGATCTTGGTGACCTCGCCTTTGACCATGGCATCCTGCGCGATGGCCTGCACCGCCCGAACGCCAAGACGGAGAGGGCAGACATCACAATCACTGATTTAAGCATCGATTTGCTCCTGTTCGATGATTCGGCATTCACGCTTCCCCGGCGCGAAATGGAGCTATTGCTCTGTCCGGCAGTTGACGGCCTTGCCTTGAACCGCGGCATGAGGTTTATCCTTGATCGGGACTGCGGTGGCTTGCCGTCGCCGCAACAGCGGCAGGAGCTTTCGGTTTGGCTTTGCTCGCGACTGCGGGCGGTCGTGGCTTGGCCACGACCTCAACGACGCCCTTCATACCAGCGTCGTAGTGGCCGGGAATAAGGCAGGCGTATTCGAAGGTACCGGGCTTGAGAACTTCCAGACGATCTCGGCCTGCTTCTTGGACACGATCCGTTTGCCGTTGGGGTCGTCGTGTTCCATCTCTGGGTTCTTCAGCATCTCGATGGCGTGCTTCTTGTTCGCCTCGAAAGTCTCGAGCATGAACTCGTGGTCGAGCTCGCCGGCATTCTTGATCACGAACTTGATCTGCTCGCCTTGTTGGACGACGATCTTCGCTGGTTCGAATGCCATCACGCCGTCGCCTTCCTTCGCGGACATTTCGATCACCGGAAAGGCTTATTCGGATCGCCCGGCGTTCCGGCATTGAAGGTCGCATGCGTGTGCCCCTTCGGACTGCGCCCGCTATGGCCTGATTTGGCTGTCGCCGCCATAACCTCCTGCGGGGCCGCGCCACATCCGATCACTCTCATGTTCACCCAAGTCTTCGTTTCTTCGTTGACGATTCGTTCTTGCCGGGTGATACCTGACGAAGACCAATCGGCCTGCCAAGGCTCGAACGGAATTTGGTAACAGTGTGTAACTGGCGCCGAGCTTCAGCTTTCCGTCACGAATCCCGAAGCCGTCTGAATTCCACTGAACGAGCAACCCCCCGATTGCTTCAATGCTTACCATGCCCACTTTTGGCGCTGGGCTTGACAGCACGACTTCGATTCGCCCCTAGTGCTGGTCGGCTGCAAGCCACCAACCCTCTGCCTTGCCCCCGTCTTATGGCGCCATGCCATCTCGCCGTTGGTCACCTTTCTTCAGGGCATTTGGTGCCTGCGGGATCGGCGAGGGCATCTTTGGGCCCTTGTACTCGAACGCGACCGTTCCCTCCGGATGCTTGAACCAGCCGGGTCCTTGTAGTCGCCGGCCGGCAAGTCCCTGGCGCACCTTCACGACCGAGAACATCCCGCCCATCTCGATCGGTCCGAACTGGCCGAAGCCGGTCATCATCGGCAACGTGTTGTCCGGGATTGGCATCTCCATCTCGCCCATATCAGCCATGCCGGCCTGACCCATCGCCATGTAGCCTTTCACGACCTTATCGATTTTCTTTTTCACATCTTTGGTGTCGACGCCGATGTAGGTCTTCACGTCATGGCCCATGGCGTTCATCGTGTGATGCGACTTGTGGCAGTGGAACGCCCAATCACCTTCGTTTTCGGCCTTGAACTCGATGGCGCGCATCTGGCCGACGGCGCAGTCGACCGTCACCTCGGGCCAGCGTGACTCCGGTCGCGTCCAGCCGCCGTCCGTGCAGGTCACCTCGAAGTCGTAGCCGTGCAGGTGGATCGGGTGGTTGGTCATGGTCAGGTTGCCGAACCGGATGCGCACCTGGTCGTTCTTCGCGACCACCAGATGATCGATTCCGGGGAACGCGCGGCTGTTCCAGGTCCACAAATTGAACTCGAGCATCGTGTTGACCTTCGGCACATAGGAGCCGGGATCGATGTCGAAGGCGTTGAGCAGGAACACGAAGTCGCGGTCGACGCGCATGAACTTCGGGTCTTTCGGATGCACGACAAAAAAGCCCATCATGCCCATGGCCATCTGCACCATCTCATCGGCATGCGGGTGGTACATGAAGGTGCCGGATTTACGGATTTGCCATTCGTAGACGAACGTCTTGCCGGGCTTGATCTGCGGCTGCGTCAGGCCGCCGACGCCGTCCATGCCGCACGGCAGGATCTGGCCATGCCAATGAATCGTGGTGTGCTCGGGCAGCATGTTGGTGACGAAAATGCGCACCTTATCGCCCTCGACCACCTCGATGGTCGGGCCTGGCGATTGGCCATTATAGCCCCACAGATGCGCATTCATGCCGGGCGCAATTTCGCGGACGACCGGCTCGGCGACGAGATGGAACTCCTTCCAATCGCCGTTCATGCGCCAGGGCAGCGTCCAGCCATTGAGCGTCACAACGGGATTATAGTCCACGCCTGTCGTCGGCCTGAGCGGCGGTTGCATCAGCGGCGATGTTTGCGTCGGAGCCTCGGGAACGTTGGCGAACGCGGCGCGTCCCGAAACCTGCGGACACCCATCAGAGCGAAACCAGAGGTACCCATAAAATTGCGACGGCTGACCGTCATGCGCCAACTCCTTGTTCAGTGCCCGGCCGCTTCACCACTCGCCGTCCACCGTGCTGCCACCTCCGCCCGTCGTCGCGCCACCGCCGACGAGCGCCACGTGCAGGTCGACTTTGGCCAGCCAGTAATCGCGCTGCGCCTCGATCGCCTGAATGTTCGCGATGATCCGCGCCTTGGTATCGGTCAGCAGCGAGAACAGATCCTTCAGCATGCCGTTGTAGTTGAGCAGCATCTCTTCGTTGATGATCTGTCGCAGCGGCAGGATTTCCTTCTGATAGTGCATGGCGATGTCATAGGCGCCGCGATAGCCAGTGTAGGCCTCGCGCGCTTCCGAGCGCACGTTGATGGCTTTTTCGATAAGCCGGTGGACCGCGGCCATGTAAGTTTCTTCGGCGAGCCGGGTGCGAGCTTCGCCAAAATCATAGATGGGATCTTGAACTCCAGTTCCAAGCCGCGCCATCGCGTCTCTCCCGCTCGCGTTCTGTTCGGAATTGAAGCAGGCGGCGGTCCTGGATCGAGCGTATAAACGGTCCTCTCGACCGGCTTCCACTCTGTCCTGCTGATCCCACGCACCTCCAGCACGTCGATGTAGCGGGTGGCCTTGGTCAGCCCGAGCTGCTTCGCCAGGATCTCAAGATCCTGACGCGCGATTTCGAGATCGACGCGGCGCTTTACAGCTTCGGTCTCGACGTCCTTGATGGTCTGCGGTGACTTCGGCAGCGGCGTCAATGCCGCCGGCAATTTGAGCGCGGTTTCGCTGCCCCAAAGCCCGAGCGCCCGAATCAGTTTCTCGCGCTCCATGCGGCTCTTCAAGCGCGCCAACGGCGAGCTGGCCGTTGACCTCGGCGGTAAATGCATGCTCGCGCGCCTGATCGAGCTTCGCCAGTGCACCGGTCTCGCCCAGCTTTTTGGCCAGGTCCGACAAAGCCTCGGCGTCGTCCGTGCCTCTTCGAGGAAGGCCACAGATCGATTTGCCGCGACAGAACGGTAGTAGGCTCGCCTCGCCTCAGCAGCGGTCTTCAGTGTGGCTTCGACCGCGCGGACCTTCGCCTGCTGGAATTCGCCTCCGCGATGTCCTTTCGCCGCGGCAGCGTCAACAGTCCGAGCACGTTTTGCAGGATCTGGCGCTCGATCTCAAGCTCGCCCGTCGCGACGAGGCTCGCCAGCGAGAGAGTCGGCGAGGGCGGCAGACTGGCCTCGACCATCTGCGGCTTCGGAGATGCCGAGTTCGCTATAGGCAGCCTGCAGGCCACGGTTGTTCAGCAGCGCGATCTGCACCGCGGTTTCGACGGCGAGCTGATTTTTCAGAGCCCGTGCACACGCGCCTTGGTAGCCGCCGCTTCATCCCCGCTGCGGATCTTAACGATGTCCTTGTTAAGCTCCACGCCGGCTTCGGATCTTGACGAAATTCATGCCACCGTCGGCGGAAAAGTTGGCGCAGCCGCTGAGCGTCATCGTCGCCATGATCGCGGCCAGAGCCCGAAGGCGCCCCCTGCCCGGAGCAGTTCTGGTCGTGTATTTGTATGTTGGCATTCGAGAGCCCTAATCCATCCTCAAGGGTCGACCGTTCACGTGCTCCATCCACCAACGGCTACTGTTCGGGAGCTGCGTCATCGCCCTTCCTCCCAGGGGGCACCGGCGGCGCTCCCGGCAGGCTGCCGCGCGGCGCGACGCGACTGTTGACGTCACCCCAAGCCATCGGCTCGATCGGGCGGTAGCTCCGAGTGCCTTTGGTGATCGACTCGTACCTGAGCGGCTTCACCGTCACCGGATCGTCCGGCATGAGGCCCGAATGCGGCCACCCGGGCTCGCGTTCGCGGTTGCCCCAACCGGCCAGGAGAAGTGGGACGACGAGTGCAAAGAGTAGCCTGCTGAGCATGGCGGTCACCCGAGTTGAGCGCGACGAGGGCTGGATTGCAGACATCAGATGCTCAAGCCCTCGCCGCGGCGGACCGAATGGACCGCGCCGCGTATTTCAAGGTCGAATAGCGAGGGGAGCGCGCGTGCGAACTCGCATGGGCGACAGCAAGTCGCCGCCGCGGAGCTGATGGATCTCAGGCTTTGGGAGGTCGCTTCAAGAGCGATCGAGGCGCGGCGTAGCTCGCACGAATGTCCGCCGGGGGCACGCCAACATGTCTGACAAGCTCGGCGCGTAGCGCCCATGCCTCACTGGGGGCATTCCCTGACGCAGGGCCGCCGGATGAACTGCAGGGCGCAGCACCCTGACAGCAGCAAGCTGAAATGGAATGAGGCAGATCCCGGCGGGTCGAGCCAGAGGCAAGCGACACCGCCACGATCATCGACACATCGCCGGCGCCGTCTTTCAGAACGGCGTCCGTGCCACTCACCGCCTCAGCAGCAGCAAGCTGGTGCAGCACCAGGGCGCAATGCACGTGTTGCGAGTGAGCATGCGCTGCCGTTGAAATCACCGTGAAGGTGATTACCAGCAGCAACAGCAATTGCATCCAACGAGGCATCGGCACGATTCGCATCCACAAGTTTGCCCGAGACTGTTATCGCGCTTCTCCACTTGGCACAACCGATAGGTGCTGCCGCGCCGATTACGCCCCTTCAAAAATCGGTGATTGTGATGTTGTGAGCACAGCCGCGGACGGTGTTATCGGCAAGCCCAGTTGCAACATGTCCAGAATACGATGTCGATAGGTCGTGGGAATGGCAAACGTCATCGCCAACTCATTGACGTGCGCCAAGCCCGGGCTGCTCGACGGCTGCGACGGTCCGCGCCAGCAGAGGTCTGCATTCGCCTTTTCGCCGGCAGGCAGGCAGGCGCGGTAATAGAAAGCGCGCCACGAAGATGCCGAGCAGCTATTCTGCGCGCTGGATTGCGCGCAGGTCGAGCGCCAGGGGGCTAAAATGGCGAGCATGGCTTCAATATTGTTCCCATCAAGCGAATGTGAACCTACTCGATCGAACTGAGAAGGCTTGTTTGACTGGGATCAAGGCTGCCGCTCTTCTTTTTGTCCTTAGTACCATTCTGACGGTTGGTGCTGCGCGTCAGGCGCGCGCAACGCGCGAGATTGAGGATTTGCCGACGTGGGCACTCACTTCAAAGGGTTCGGCATGCGATTTCTGCTCGCAGCGGTGCTCTGGTCGCTGATGGTGCCCACTGCATTTGCAAATCTGAGACATGGTCATCGCAGTGACGGCTCCAAAGTGATTGCTGTCGACGCGGTTGCGCCTGTGGTCCATCGAGCGGTCGCCCGGGAAGTGCAGGCGATAGCAGCGCCTGCCGTTTCGTTCAATTGCGGCCCGTGTGGCGGGCATTGCGGCTGTTGTGCGGCTCCCGGCTGCGGGCCAGGAAGCACCTGCAGCTCGGTCTCGTGTGCGTTCTGCGGCGCCGCCGCACTGCTGTTGCCAGTCGTCGGCCTCGCTCCCACTGGAAGCAGCGCTTCGGCGTGCGACCCCAACCGCTTGCTGTCAGGCGCGGAACGCGGTCCGAGCGACAGGCCCCCGCGTAGCTGATCGCCCGCCCGAAGCGACTTGCCGGTGTTCGCTCGAAGCGAACTCGGGCAGTCGTTCCGCCAGACGTTCCCAATCTCGCAACGAGCACGACCAAATCGGGCGGCCGCGCCGTGCGAGCGCGCAGACCATAGAACGGCGGCAAGATCCGGTGGTTTCTCAACACCATCCAGCACGACCAAATCGCAAACAGCATCAAATCCACATTGACGGAGAAAACCGATGATCACGACGCAAATCAAGTATCTGTCGGCCGCGGCAACCCTCGCCGGCTTGCTGATTGGCGCACATACCGGCGCCCGCGCTCAAACGACAGCCGATCCCCATCATCCCCAGGGAGCACCCGGCGCCCAAGCCCAGGCGACGCAGCCGAAGAAGATGCAGCCTGGTTCTGGAATGGGAAATCAGCAGATGCCGGGCCGCGGCATGATGGGCGAGATGACGGGCCAGGGCGGCATGATGGACATGATGGGCCGCAACTGTCCGATGATGGGCGGCGATAGCGCGACCTTTGCCGAAGGCCGCGTCGCATTTCTCAAGGCCGAACTTGCGATCACCGATGCCCAGAAGGCGGTCTGGGACACTTACGCTGCGGCGCTTAAAAAGAATCTGCAAGGCATGCGGGCAATGCGCCAGGCCATGATGAAAATGATGGAGGCAAAGACCCCCGTCGAACGGCTCGACGCACACATTGCCACGATGGACGGTCATCTGACGTCACTGAAGGACGCGAAGCCGGCTTTGGCCGCGCTCTACGGCGCGCTGAGCGCCGAGCAGCAGGCCAAGGCGGATCAGATCCTGAGCGGCATGAGCTGCATGATGTGACATCCGCCAAAGGCGCCGACCAAAGACGGGTCGGCGCCGACGTCACCTAGAACAGCAAGGAGTGTGTCATGTCGAGTGGTCAAGAGACAACGACTGCTGCAGGCCGCATATCGCACATACCGATCGCGGCGCTTGGGCTCAGCCTCGGCAGTTTCTTCGCCATCAGCTTCCTGGGCTGTCTCCTGCTCGGCCTGGTCGTGGCCGACGCGGGCATGCATCGGCCGTGGCTGCAGTTCTTCCCGGGGTTCGAATGGCTGACGGTGCGCGGCGTCGTGATCGGTCTCGTGTGGACCCAGGCTTACGGCTGGTGGACGGCGCTCGTATTCGGCTCACTGTACAATTTTTTCGCGGCACGGCTCGGGTAAGGGGAAAATTCGATGGCGAAAGATAAGCGAAGAAGGTCGTCGAAAGCGCTGTTGACCACGCGGGAGGCAGCCATTTCGGCTCAACTGCCAGCCGCCACGACTCCCCATGAGGCTCACCGGCGGCCCAGTGGCAAGACTGCGATCGACCCCAAATCTCCTAGGGCCCTGCCACAGCGCAACAGCCCAGTTGTGAGCGCGCTCGACGTTCTTGCCTATCAGCGCGACGTGTTGGAGCGCACGATCCTGTTCTTCGACACACTTCGCAGGCGTGCCAACGCCATGCTCGAGCACGAACGGGCCGGGTTGCCGGCACTCCTCAACTTCAAGTCCGAGATGGTGCTCGATGCCCGCCAATTCGAGCAGCCGGCCAACTATGCGCTTCTGCGCATTACGGACCTCGGCGACACGTGCTGGCAGGATTGCGTCGATCCTGAAAAATCCCCGGTGATCGTGCTCGACCCGCGCGCGGGGCACGGCCCAGGCATCGGCGGCTTCAAGCGCGAGTCCGAGGTTGGCATTGCGCTTCATGTCGGCCACCCGGTCTACTTCGTCGTGTTTTTCGCCGAGCCATGTCCAGGGCAAACCCTCGGCGACGTGCTGGCGGCACTCAGTCGTTTCGTCGAGCATGTTGCCGAGCTGCACGACGGAATACGACCCGTGCTTTACGGCAACTGCCAGGCGGGCTGGGCTGCGACGCTAATCTCCGCGCACTGCGAGGGGCGTGTCGGTCCGGTGGTCTTGAACGGCTCGCCGCTGTCGTACTGGGCCGGCGAGCCCGGCGTAAATCCCATGCGCACGCTCGGCGGGTTTGTCGGCGGCGTATGGCTCGCTCATTTCCTCGCCGATCTCAATCAGGATCGCTTCGACGGCGCCTGGCTCGTGGAGAACTTCGAGACGCTCAAGCCCGGTTATGCTCTCTGGGACAAATACGCGAACCTCTTTACAAAGATCGACACCGAGCAAGAGCGCTTCCTCGATTTCGAACGTTGGTGGAACGGCTTCTACCGTCTGAGCGGCGAGGAGATCGTATCGATCGTCGAGGACCTCTTCATCGGCAACAAGCTCGAAGAGGGCAAGGTCCGGATCGACGAGCATTGCGTAGCCGACCTCACACGCATCCGCAATCCGCTCGTCGTCTTCGCATCCTACGGCGACAACATTACGCCGCCGCACCAGGCGCTCGGCTGGATTCCGGCAGTGTACAAGAGCACCGAAGCGCTGAAGGCCGCGGGCCAGCGCATCGTTTACCTCACCAATCCGCACGTCGGTCATCTCGGCATCTTCGTCTCGGCCGCTGTCGCACGATTGGAGCATCGCGCGATTCTCGAGAATCTCGCTGAGATCGAGGCTCTCCATCCCGGCCTCTATGAGATGAAGATCGACAATCCGACCGGCGATCCGGACTGTGCGCGCCACCAGTATTCCGTGCGGTTCGAGCCGAGGAAGGTCGAGGACTTTCGTTTCGACTATTCCCGAGCGAGGTTCGAGAGGGTTCGGCAGGTCTCGGAGTTCAACGAGGCCCTCTACCGATCCTTCGTAAGCCCTTGGGTGCGCGCAATTGCAAACCCATGGCTCAGCCAGTCTCTGTACTGGCTGCACCCGATGCGCGTCAGCCGCTACGTGTTCTCGGAAAGCGTCTCGCCCTGGATGGCGGCATTCTCCGTGTTGGCGGACGCCGTTTCGAAGAACCGTCGCGCTGTTCCCGATGATCATCCGCTAATGGCCCTGGAACGAAAGCTCATCAGCGAAATCTCCGCGTTCTGGGAGACGGGACGGAGGCTGCGCGATGCTGCTCAGGAGCGCACGTTCTCGCTCATCTACGGGGCGTACCCTTTCGCATTCCCCGGTGAAGCGAGCAATCAAGACCAACAGGCAGCGACCAGCTCACTTGGTTCAGGCGTTACGGTCAGGAAGTCCAAATGAACGACACCCCAAGACCAAGCTTAGGCGCAGATCCGACGCGGAGCCGTGCTCAAGGCGTCGTCGAGCCCGCGAATGTCGAGCTGCGCGTCGGCGACATGACCTGCCCCCATTGTCCCGCGAAGATCGAAGACGCACTGCGCAAGATCGATGGCGTCTCCGTCGCCCGTGTCAACCTGGCAAACCGGTCGGCGCATATCACCTACGACCCCGCGCGCGTCAAAGTTCTCGACCTCGTCAAGGCGATCCGCGCTGCAGGCTATGGCGCTGGCACGGCCTCAATGCGGGTGCCCATCAAGAACATGCACTGCTCGTCCTGTGTCATCCGGATCGAGTTGGCTCTGCGATCGACGCCCGGCGTAATCGAAGCACGGGCGAGCGCGCTCACCAACGCTGTCGACATCGAGTATCAGCCGGAGCGAACCGATTTCGCCGCGATCCGTGCCGCTATCGAGTCCATCGGCTACCGGGTCGCCGAAGAGCGCAGAGCCACGAAGATCGCGACCGATGCGGAAGCGCTCGACCCAGAAGAGGCTGCACGGCAGGCGGAGTACGACCTGCTTATGCGCAAGTTCCGGTTCGCGGCCGCTGTCTCGGTGCCGGTTATGCTGCTGAGCTATCCCGACCTCGTTCCAGGGCTGCGCGACTGGATGCCGATGGGCAGCGCCGCGCGCCGGGTCATCTGGGCGCTTCTGGGAGTCCTGAGCCTACCGGTCCTCGTCTGGTCCGGCTCGCAGTTCTTTACCGGAATGTGGGATGCGCTGAAGCACCGCGCGGCCAACATGCACACCCTGATCGCCATCGGGATCACCGCCGCCTATCTCTACTCGGTCGTGGCGGTGGCCGCTCCGGGGCTATTCCCGCGCATGGAGCTTGCCGAGGTGTTCTGGGATGTCACGACCGTAGTGATCGCGCTCGTCGTCCTCGGCTTGGCGCTCGAAATCAAGGCCAAGGGGCGCACCTCCGAAGCCATCAAGAAGCTGATCGGACTGCAGGCCAAGACGGCGAGAGTGCTGCGTGACGGCAAGGAAATCGACCTGCCCGTCGAAGAAGTGCTGGTCGGCGACATTCTCGTCGTAAAGCCCGGCGACAAGATCGCCGTTGACGGCGAGATCGCAGACGGCTCGAGCGCAGTCGATGAATCGATGATCACGGGCGAGTCGATCCCCATCGAGAAGAGGACCGGCGACGAGGTCATTGGCGGCACGCTCAACAAGACCGGCAGCTTCAAATTCCGCGCGACCAAGGTCGGCAAGGACACGGCGCTCGCCAATATCATTCGCATGGTCAAGGATGCGCAGGGCTCGAAGGCTCCGATCCAGCGCGTGGTCGACACGGTGTCGGGATACTTCGTGCCTGCCGTGATGATCCTGGCCATTGCCGCCTTCGTCGTGTGGTACCTGTTCGGCCCCGAGCCGCGTCTGATCTTCGCGACCATCGTGCTGGTGACGACACTGATCATCGCCTGCCCGTGCGCGTTGGGCCTTGCGACGCCCACCTCGCTCACCGTTGGCATCGGCAAGGGCGCCGAAAACGGCATCCTGATCCGCTCCGGCGACGCGCTGCAGAGCGCCGAGAATCTCGACTGCGTCATTCTAGACAAGACGGGAACGATCACCCGCGGTGAGCCATCGCTGACCGACGTCGTAGCAAAGGGAAGCGACGAGGCGACCGTGCTCTGTTTGGCGGCTTCCCTCGAGCGCGGCTCCGAGCATCCGCTCGGCGAAGCCATCGTCAAGGGCGCCGAGGCACGCAAGATCCCGATCACTGATGCGCAGGACTTTGCTGCAATCCCTGGACTTGGCGTACGTGGGCGTGTCGACAGCCGCGACGTTCTCCTCGGCAATGCCAAGCTGATGCGTGAGCGCAATATAGCGATCGAACACCTGGTCGGCGACTGGGAACGGCTCGCGACCGAGGGCAAGACGCCGATGTACGTCGCTGCCGACGGCCAGGCGCTTGGGCTCGTCGCCGTCGCCGACACCGTAAAGGAAGACTCCAAGGCTGCGATCGAGATCTTGAAGCAGCTCGGCATCGAGGTTGTGATGCTGACCGGCGACAACGAGCGCACCGCCAAGGCGATTGCGCGGCAGGTTGGTGTCGACCGGGTCCTTGCGGATGTGCTGCCGCAGGACAAGGCCCATGAGGTGCAGAAGCTGCAGTTGGACGGAAAGAGCGTCGGCATGGTCGGCGACGGCATCAACGATGCGCCGGCCTTGGCTCAGGCCGATGTCGGATTTGCCATTGGCACCGGCACCGACGTCGCCATCGAGGCGAGCGACGTGACGCTGATAAAGGGCAGCCTGATGGGCGTGGCGACCGCGATCGAAATCAGCCGGGCGACGATGCGCAATGTGCGCCAGAACCTGGTGGGCGCCTTCGGCTACAACGTGCTCGGCATTCCCGTCGCCATGGGCGTTCTCTATCCCTTCCTCGGGGTGCTGCTATCACCACTGATCGCCGCGGCCGCAATGGCCTTCAGCTCCGTCACCGTCGTCAGCAATGCCAACCGGCTGCGCTACTTCGAGCCAAGGAGGAAAGCGTCGTGACATCGGATCGCTGGTTCGTCCTCGTCTCTGGCCTCGCACTCATGGCGTTCATCGTCTGGTTCTTCTGGATGAAGCGCTCAACAGGCGTGCGAGCGTCCGAGGTGAGCGGCGGCTATCAGGAGGCCATGGTCCTGGTAAAGGGGGGCTACACGCCCGACACCATCGTCGTGCGCGCGGGCAAACCCCTTCGTCTCAACTTCCGGCGCGAGGAGACGGCGTCGTGCTCGGACAAGGTGGTCTTTGCCGACTTCAACAAGAGCGCCGACTTGCCGACCGGCGTGACGGTGGCTGTGGAGCTTCTGCCCAAGGAGCCCGGCGAATACGGCTTCGCCTGTCCGATGGGCATGTTCCGAGGGCGGTTGATCGTCGAATAAGGAGGATGCAGAGCCATGACGCACGACCATTCACATCACGATCGCGGCGACGCCCCGCCCGGCAGCTTGTGGACGTCGCGGGCCTTCCTGGTCTTCCTAGGCTTTTCGGCCATTGCGCTCGTACTAATGTGGGAGGAGCACAGGGCGCATATTCTCGGCGCCATCCCATATCTATTCATCCTCGCTTGCCCACTGATGCACATCTTCATGCACGGTGGGCACGGTCATGGAGGTCACCACGATCATGGGCGGGGCCCGAGTGCCGATCGCCCTGGCAGCGAACGCGATGGAGGCAAGTCATGACCGATAGCACGCCCGCCTATGGCCTGTGGGGCCTGGTGCTGATCAACTCCGTGATCTTCATCTTTTTCGCCTTCACATTCTTCAAACCGCAGACCCCGCGCGACTGGCGCTCGTTCGGTGCATTCAGCGCCTTCCTCGTCGCGCTGTTCGCGGAGATGTATGGCTTTCCACTAACTCTCTATTTCCTGTCGGGTTGGCTGCAGACGCGGTATCCTAACGTTGATTGGCTATCGCACGACGCTGGGCATTTGCTTGAGATGATCTTCGGCTGGAAGGCCAATCCACACTTCGGCCCATTCCACATCCTGAGCAATGTGCTGATCATTGCGGGCTTCTTCGTGATCTCGGCTTCCTGGCGTGTGCTCTATGAAGCGCAACGCAAACGCGCGCTCGCGACAACCGGTCCCTACTCCTATGTGCGCCACCCGCAATATGTCGGCTTCATTCTGGTGATGCTCGGCTTCCTGTTGCAGTGGCCAACGCTGCTCACACTTGCGATGTTCCCGGTGCTGGTCTGGATGTACGTCCGGCTCGCACGTTCGGAAGAGCAGGACGCCACCGCCGAATTTGGCGAGGCCTACAGGCAGTACGCGCGCTCCGTCCCCGCATACTTTCCGCGATGGAGCAAACTGTTGGGTGCTTCCTCTGCTGCGGGGACAACCAATGGCTGACGAGCACAAACCGCCGATCAAGCGGGAATTCAAAATAGATCTCCTGTACTTTCTTGCAGCAATATTTGCCGTTGTCGTCATCCGCGATGTCTGGGTCGGACAGTCGCATATCAAGACGATCCCCTACAGCGAGTTCCGAAGTCTTGTTGAAAGAGGCGAGGTCAAACAGATCCAAATCGGTCGCAGTAGAATTGTCGGGACGTACGCGACACCACTGGAAGGTGGGAAGGTTCTACATTTCTCCACAGTGCGCGTTGAGCCGCAGATCGCAGAAGAGCTCGGCAAGCGCAATATCCCGTTCTCGGGCGAACCTGAGCCGGGACTCTTCGAGAACTTCCTGTCCTGGCTGCTGCCTACGGCCGGGTTCGTCTTGATGTGGATGTTCCTCATCCGACCGATGGCGGCGGGGCACGGCGGGCTGATGGGGATTGGGCGCAGCCGGGCGAAAATCTATGCCGAGCGCGATATCAAGGTGAATTTCACCGACGTCGCAGGCGTCGATGAGGCCAAGCAGGAGCTGGCCGAGGTCGTCGGCTTTCTCAAGGACCCGAAGTCCTATGGCCGGCTTGGCGCGCATATCCCCAAGGGCGTCCTCCTGCTTGGTCCTCCCGGCACCGGCAAGACCCTGCTGGCGCGCGCGGTCGCCGGCGAAGCGGGCGTACCGTTTTTCTCCATTACCGGCTCCGAGTTCGTCGAGATGTTTGTCGGCGTCGGAGCGGCGCGCGTGCGCGATCTCTTCGAGCAAGCACGGGCGCAGGCGCCGGCAATCGTGTTCATTGACGAGCTCGACGCGCTCGGTCGCGCGCGCGGCATCGATATCCCGGTACGGGGCACGAGGAGAAGGAGCAGACGCTCAATCAGCTCCTCGCCGAAATGGATGGCTTCGATCCAACCGTCGGGATCATCGTGCTCGCTGCAACAAACCGCCCCGAGATTCTCGACCCGGCGTTGATGCGGGCTGGGCGCTTCGATCGCCAGGTCCTGGTCGATCGGCCGGATCGCAAGGGACGCTTCGACATTCTTCGCGTGCACCTGAAGAAGATCCGGGCGTCGAACGATCTCGATGTCGATGCCGTGGCGGCACTCACACCCGGGTTCACCGGCGCCGATCTCGCCAATCTCGTCAATGAAGCCGCGCTCGTCGCCACACGCCGCGGCGCAGAGTCCACGACGCTCGAGGACTTTACGCAAGCCATCGAGCGGTTGGTTGCCGGTCTCGAGAAGAAGAGCCGCATCCTCAGCTCGCGCGAGCGGGACATTGTTGCCCATCATGAGGTGGGCCATGCGCTGGTTGCAATGGCGCTGCCGGGAACAGACCCGATCCAGAAGGTCTCTATTATTCCGCGCGGTGTGGGCGCGCTCGGCTACACGCTGCAGCGACCAACGGAAGATCGATTCCTGATGAGCCGTACCGAGTTGGCCAATCGCATGGCGGTGCTGCTCGGAGGCCGCGCCGCGGAAAGCCTGATCTATGACGAGGTGTCGACCGGCGCAGCGGACGATCTGGCACGAGCCACCGAGATCGCGCGCAACATGGTCGTCCGGTTCGGCATGACGGCAGAGCTCGGCCAGGTGACCTACGAGCCCGAGACCGCAACCTTCCTGGCTGGAGCGACGCCAATGTTTCGCCCGCGCACATACGCTGATGGTACCGCCGCCGCGATCGATCATGCCATCAAGGACCTAGTCGAGGCTGCCTTTGCCGAGGCGCGAGGAATCCTGGAGCGCAACAAGACAATCCTGACAACCTGCGCAAAGGAGTTACTCAAGCGCGAGACGCTCGGGGCAGACGATCTGGCCAAGCTGACGGCCCGGCTGGATCGGTCCGTCAAACAGCCACAACGGCTTCGAGCCGCGCAGTAGTTGCCATCGTGTCGTTTCAGACAAGCAGCGCCACGGGGGATGGGTCCTGGGATTGGGCGTCGAATATGCACTGACCAGCAATTTGATACTCGGGGCCGAGTACTTGCATATCGATCTGGAGAACAGGACGCACGCCGGTTTCAACAACTTGGCGGGGCCATGCCTGCCCCGTAACCACAGCGTGAACGCCGATGCCGACGTCGTCAGTGGCCGCCTGAGCTTCAAGTTTGGCCGCGACGAGCCGGTTGTGCGCACACTCAAGTAGCAGCGTGGACAGGCCCCGTGCCAGCGCGCCCGCCCGACCTTTCGGCCGGGTTTTTCGTTGTTGTTGTTTCTCCCTAGCCCTATTGACTTGCCTTGCCCTAACGACCTCCTGACGCTCCCGCCGTAACCGGACATAGACCAGCTTCATGAACTCAGACCGACATCAATAGCGGCTGTGGGTCAAGGGGAGGCATGAGCACCGTTCAGTCAACTCCCGGAGCGCCTCCAACCGACTGTTCGCGCGACGATCCGGCAAGGCAAACGCGATGGGCCCTAGACCGTCCGTGATGCTGCACTGCGGCTGAACGTCGAAGAGGGCACACTTGCTGCCGTCAACGCGCCACAATATCTGCCATCGGCGTGTAATTCTGCAACATAATCGGGGCCAACTGTAGTCGACGTTTTCGACCGCCAGGGTCGCGTCTGATTTCGGGCCGCAGCTCACATGGCCGCGTCGGCCGTGCTGCCACCGGCGAAGCGCTGGATTGCCTCGATCCGGTCTGCGATCCGCGGATGCGTGGAGAGCATGCCGGCCACGCGCTCGGCAATAGGTGTCTCGATGAAGAACGCCTCCATGCGCGAGATCACCTCGACGCGCGGATTGGCAGAGATTCTCTGCAACGCGTGGATCACCGCGTCGGGATTCTTTGTCAGCTCCACCGCGCCGGCATCTGCCAGATACTCGCGCGAGCGCGACAGCGCGAATCGGATGACGGTGGAGACACCCCAGGTCAGCAGGATGATCGCAATCGCGATGGCTATGGCGATCAGTGCGCCGGCCGCACCACGGCGGTAGTGGCTGCGGCAAGCGGCGGCCTGCAGCCGCCGGCGTGGCCAGAACGTGTAGGCGCGACCTTGGGATGACGCCATGGGGATGCAGGCCGGCCCAGGACGCGGCTATCGCCGAAGAAGCGGAGCGCGGGGGTCCCGCCGCCGCGCCGCCTGGTGGTGTCCGTCGCGTCCGCCTCGACGGCGTGGCCCTGATCGTGGCCGCCATCCCGCTCGGAACGCTGGCGATCGCGGCCGTCGGGCCATCTACGGACCGCTCGCCGGCGGGCGTGTGCGGTCGGGAGTCCCTCCTGCCGTTGCTCATCTCCCGGCGCTCGCTCCGGTGCTCTCGCGGCCACCAACGCCTTCGGTGTGGCGTTCGGCACGACGGTCGGCCCCGGCTGGCGATGGGTGGCGATGTTGGGCATGCTGAGTGCGATCTACCTGGCCGCCGGGACGGCGACCTCGGCTGCGCTGCTCAACAAGA
>CAVUIJ010000039.1:0-17128 GCA_963741505.1 uncultured Alphaproteobacteria bacterium
TTAGTCACTATCACCGCGTCCTCGAGTTCAATGAGGTATTCGCGCTGCAGCTTCCACAGCTTGACGCGTACTTCCTCGGCCTTGAATTGATCCGGATACGTGACTGCGATGAGCTGGGACATCATGGGGGCTTTCTCTTGTTCGACCGAGCCGACCCTCGGTCGGCGCTGAGGCAGGGACATGATGGATGAGAGAGGGGCAGCGGCATTGCGCCGCCACCCGCTAAATCACTTCTTGGCGTGCATGGTGCTCTTGCCGTGCGCGTCGGCGGACGACTTGTTGGCGGTGTCACAGCAGCCCTTCGCCTTGGTCGAGCTGTCGAGCGCTGCAGTGTGATCGCCCTTGGCGTGGAGCTCGGCTGCGGTCTCGTGGACTTTAGCGGCCGACCTGTGATCTGCGGCGGCCTTGGTATGCGTTGCGACTGGCATGATACGTCTCCTTGCGGGCGATATTGCCCATGAGCCAAGAGTAGGTGTCCGAGCGGTCGTGCGGCAGGCTCGGAAACTACTCAAGCTAGGCTGCTGCATAAACAGCATAGACGCTTACAGCGCGAGATGGACCAGTAACCTGGTCCAGGTTTCGCTGCCGACGGCTGCACGTGGAATAATGTTGCCCATTACAACGTGGACAGCCTCACCGGCGCGCTAGAGGCCCTTGTCTAGGTGATCGAGGTCGAGGTAGTCAGCGCCATCGGCGAGCCCGGCTTGTGTCTCGGCCATGCTCACACGCTTCGTTTCCTCCTCCGTCAATAGCTTCAACACGATATCGCGCGAAACAAGCTGGGGACGTGAGATTTCGGCCATGATGAGGTTCTCTCAGTTGCAGAGTTGGCTGATCAATAGTGGCAAGACTGGGCCACGGGCAGTAGGCGATCGTGGCTCAGATCCGCCCGAGCAGCATCAGGACGACGACTGCAACAATTGTCGCAAGCCGGAGTTGCCCGCCGAGGGAAGATCACTCCGGCATTGACGGCTTTGGCTCTGCCTTGCTCTTGGCCTCAGACTTCTGCTGCGGCTCGGGCTGGCGCTTGGGCTCAGACTTCTGCTGCGGTTCGGCCTTGCTCTTGGCCTCAGACTTCTGCTGCGGCTCGGGCTGGCGCTTGGGCTCAGACTTCTGCTGCGGCTCGGGCTGGCGCTTGGCCTCAGACTTCTGCTGCGGTTCGGGCTGGCGCTTGGGCTCGGTCGTCTGCTGCGGCTCGGCCTTGCCCTTGGCCTCAGACTTCTGCTGCGGCTCGGGCTGACGCTTCGGCTCGGACGTCTGCTGCGGCTCAGGCTGGCGCTTGGGCTCGGTCGTCTGCTGCGGCTCGGCCTTGCCCTGTGCCTTCGCGTCAATCTTCAAGGCGGCAGGCTTGTTTTCTAGTCTCTCCGCTGCCGCAGCCTGCTTGGGCACTCTTTGGGCTGAGTCTTAGCAATCGCTGGTCGGAAGGCACGAACCACCTGCCCATTTTCCGTGACGGGCCCCGCCTTTTCGGCAGCAGTCAATTCATGCATCACAACTTTCCTTGCGACCACCCGCTCTACATTCGTGACTTTGATCACGTTGTTGACGACAACGTTGTTGACGACCCGTACAGACCCGGCCGGCCGCGTTGCTCGCAACAGCTCGGGATTGCGGTCACCAAACAAAATGTGCGTGTGAATGTTGCTGTCCAGGAAGTTGCGTGTTGGCACAATCGCCACGCCCCAATTCCGATCAAGGTCGGGCCAGTGCTAATTGAAAATGCATAGCCTGAGCCTGACGGGGGAAGCGCCGCCCAACCGACATATTCGTCACTGTATTGCCAGCTGACCCATGCCGGAGCCCATTCGGACCCCGGGACCCAGAACCAACCATATTCTTCATCGTAGCCCCAACGGCCATAATGGTAGACTGCCCAGCCATATGGCTCGTCAGACACCCAGAGCCACCCATTGGCCGAGTGTACACCCACCGACCATCCGATAGGGCCGCCAATCTGGGCAACGCTGTCCGGTACCCAGACATAGCTGTGACGCCGCGTGGATAGCCACCGGCCATGTGGCGCCAACTCGTCGAAGAAGATGCTGATATCCAGGTTGCTCGACCTTTGCGCCTGGGCAGTCGACATGAAACCTGGCCCAGCATGGTCTGTCCGGAGGACCCCAGGGGTTGCAGCGAGCACCGCGGCTACAGCCGTTCCCAACAACAAGGATCGCTTCTTCATTTGCTTCTCCAACTTCCGACACCACCTCGGCGTTCGAAGCCAGATAAGCGCACTCGTCGACCATGAACCAGCCTCGGAAAGTACTTATGGCAACCGGACCTGAAGAATGGCGCGCCTTGTCGATGGGTCAACTAAGCGGTTCACCGCGGACGAGGCGTAGACTGGTTTCAGTTGGATGCGGTGGCAGAATGGCTGTTCACGTCTCACTGATTGAATCTCCGGACGACGACGTGCGAACTCGCGTTTCAAGGCGCCCCGTTTCCTCGACGCTGCAGCGCTCCACGTCGATCAGTCTGACCGCCGGGGTGGCCCAAAAACGACAAGAAGCGGATTGCCGAGGCCTGATTGCAGGGCTGAGTAGATTCCGAGGCTGATAACCAGCTGGTGCGCGCACATATGTGTATTGCGCCCCCCGATCCCCCCCGTTCGGCGGGCCAATCTGGGAGACGCTAGCCTTATGCCCATTAGGCAGTGTCAGCACCTTGGTTCGAACAAGGTCAGCAGCCCAAACGAAACGACACCAGATCAATCCCTCGATCTGGTGTCGTTTCCATTTCACGGCAGACAGAAATTCAAACTGAGACACTACCGGCGGTTGGACCTCACTGCACTCCGTCTTGTCTTGTCGAGGCCGCGCACCGCTTTCATGTCGACGTCCTCGACGACGGCGTTCTGGCGGAGGCCCGCGAACTTCAACCGGCTGACGAGCCGTTCGTTTTCACAATCGATGGCTTCGCGGTCTACGAGCAGCCCGAGCCGGTCCTCGAATGGCAGCCGCCATCGCCATGCCAGCGAGCCCCAGTGCGACGAGCCGTTGTTCGGTTGACCTGATGCCGCTCATAGGTTGCGCGCAGAGCGAGGAGCGCAGCTTGTGAAGCGGCTTACAGTTTAGACGCCGATCGGCGCAACAAGTCACTGAAATCGATTTGGCCAGGGGGCAGCGCTTGGCACCATCCGTAGACCAAAAAAGTCGAAAGTCGGAACTTCGGCGTCCGTTAGCCGTTCTAACTCGATGGACGAAACAGCCAAGAAATCGGCGCCGAGTTGCGGTACACCTATCGGGCGTGCCTGCGATGGCCGTTGAATTGGCAAATGATAGATGCGCTCGTCACGCTTGAAGATACCGAAAATCAACCAGCTGACGGCACATCGGGAGATACAGTGTTCGCTGGCGACAGCAGTTTCTTGCCGCTGAGCAAAACAAGGGATGAGTCATGACCACCATCGCAAATTTTGATCGGACTACTCACTACTGTCTGGCTAACTTCACAGTAATTTCAACTGTTTGTCCTGAGCGGGTGGCTCGGTCTCGGGCTGGCTCTGCGAAAGAGCCTGTAGCATGGGCATTTTCTCGAACAGGGTGAGGGAGAGGATCTGTAGCAAAGTGTAAAGCGAGGCGTCGAGGTCGAGGCGCTTCTTGACGATGGCGACCAGGACGTAGACCGAGACGGCGATCCAGATCTGGGTCTTCACGGCATTCTCGGAGGTGCCGTAGAAGCGCTTGATGCGCAGATGCTGCTTGATCCACTTGAAGAACAGCTCGACCTGCCAGCGGCTCTTGTAGAGGGCGCAGATGGTGGCAGCCGGCAGCGTGCGCTGGTTGGTGATGAACACCAGCGTCTTGCCTGTCGCGGGGTCCTTGTAGCGGATGCGCCGCAGATGCTCTGGGTAATGCTGGCTGGTCTGGATGCCGGCCAGAGCAATCGTCTGATCGCAAATGATGCCGATCGAGCGGTCGGACGGTGCCGAGTAGACCCGCCGTGCATCGATGTTGGACTTGGCGCGCGTGACGAAGAAGGCGCCGGCTTGATGCAGCACATTGAGCCGCGCGAAGTCGACGTAGCCGCGATCCATGACATAGATGGCGCCGGGCTCGGGCAGCAGCAGATCGAGTGCGTGCACGTCGTGCAGCTTGCCGTCCGAGATATGGATGAAGCTCGGAATGCTACCGCGCAGGTCGAGCAGAGTGTGCATCTTCACCGCGGCCTTGGTGGTACGGAAGTGCGCCCACGGGAAGACCGACAGGCACAGATCGATGGTCGTGGAATCCAGCGCGTAGACGGTATTCTTCAGGTCCAGGCCCAGGTCCTCCTCGGCATACAACCGCCTCGCTTGGGCGATCAGCCGCTGGGCAAACTCGGCGTAGATGCGCCAGTCGCGGGCCTCGTTGGCATCGGCCAATGTGGAGCGCCGCACCGGCTCGCGAAAGCCCATGTGGTAGAGCTTCGAAGCCTGTGCCGACAAACAGGTCTCAATGTCGCGCAGGCTCTCCCGGTAGGTCAGCTGCGCGAACGCCATGGCCCGGTACAGCTCGGCGCAGGTGAGCGTGCGCACCCGATGGTCGCCGTCGTAGCGGGAGACCAGCCGAGCGAACGTGCTCCAGGGCAGGAAGTCCATCAGCTGCGCAAACAGCGTCTTGCCGGTGTTCATGGCCCCTCCCCGGAAGAATCCGGGTGGACCATGCCTGGGTGGAGTTCAAATCGACACCACGCCTCGACGGCTTACAAACCCTTATGAACCACAGACTTCCGCGCTATGCTCCGTCCGTAAACCGGACAGCAGTGCGGACGACTGCGAAATACGATCCTGGCCACGCCTTCAACAGTCCTGAAGAAATCATCGATGAGTTGATGATGACCAGGGGAGAAAAGTTGGCGGCGCTCGGTCGTTGGCACCAAGAAACGTCGCACGAATTGACACTGCGGAATGCGGGATCAAACACGAACGACGCACCTGAATTTACCGAGCGATTGGCCAGAATTCAGGCCGCTATAGAGCGGTTGAAGGATCCTGAACAGCCCATAGACCATCTTGCTTAAGGGCACCTCGAACAATAGCGCTTTTCAAGCCCAGCCGGCCAGCCATGTTGGCCGCCGACGCTTTTCGTGGCTGATGTGCCGCTGTCGCGGCGCCGATTTGTCCGCCCGGTGCCTCTTGCGGGACACTCTGGGCGACTCCGGCCTCAGGCGGCGGCGGTCCGCTCCAGCAGCACCAGCCTGCGGATATTGTAGGCGAGGTTCTGCAGGCCGATCTTGGCCTTCGCGCGCATGATGCCGATGGTGCGCACGAGCCGCCCGCCCGGTGCGTTTTCCTGCGCGCCGAAGATGTGCTCGACGCGGGCGCGGATCCGGCTCTTCTTGCGGTTGGCTTCCTGTTGCGCGTCCGATAGCGGATGGTTGCGTGAGCCGCGCCGGTGGATGCGGCTGCGAAAGCCGCGCGCTTTCAGCTTGGCCTCGGTCTCGGCCGAGCGGTAGGCGCTGTCGGCATAGACATCCTCCGACGTGTTGGCCTTGTTCAACAGACCGTCGAGCTTCTGGCTGTCGTGCACGCTCGCGTCGCTCACGTCGTAGCGCCGGATCAGCTTGTTCTTGGCGTCTGCGTTGACGTGGTTCTTGTAGCCGAAGTCACTGCTGTCCGGTTACGCCGAGGGCGTCGTGTCTGGAAAGTCCATGATTCTGACAAGGGTTTTCGGCGATTTATGCGTGGTGTCGATTTGAACTCGATCTGGCACTTTCTCGGGATTTTTCCGAGGAGGCGCGCCGTGAACACCGGCAAGACGCTGTTCGCGCAGCTGATGGATTTTCTGCCGTGGAGCACTTTCACGCGGATTGGTCGCGCGCTACGGCGGCGATCGCCGGGTCCGAACGCTGTCACTGTGCCGAGCAGTACCGGGCGATGGCGTTCGCGCAGCTGACCTACCGGGAGAGCCTGCGCGACATCGAGATCTGCCTGTCGGCGCAGGCGTCGAAGCTCTACCACATGGGCTTTCGCGAGCCGGTGCGGCGCTCGACGCTGGCCGACGCCAACGAGACGCGCGACTGGCGCATCTACGCCGAGTTCGCCCAGCGGCTGATCGCCCAGGCGAGGCAGCTCTATGCCGACGACAGACCTCGGGCATGGACCTGACCAACACGCGTCTATGCGCTGGACTCGACGACCATCGACCTGTGCCTGTCGGTGTTTCCGTGGGCGCATTTCCGCACCACCAAGGCGGCGGTGAAGATGCACACGCTGCTCGATCTGCGCGGCAATATCCCGAGCTTCATCCACATCTCGGACGGCAAGCTGCACGACGTGAACGCGCTCGATCTGCTGCTCCCGGAGCCCGGCGCCATCTACGTCATGGATCGCGGCTACGTCGATTTCGCGCGGCTTTACGCGCTGCATCAGGCCGGCGCCTTCTTCGTCACCCGCGCCAAGTCGAACATGGATGCCCACCGCGTCTACTCGGCGCCGTCCGACCGCGCGACCGGCATCATCTGCGATCAGACCATCGCGCTCGACGGCTGTCCAGACCAGCCAGCATTATCCCGAGCATCTGCGGCGCATCCGCTTCAAGGATCCCGAGACGGGCAAGACGCTGGTGTTCCTCACCAACCAGCGCACGCTGCCGGCCGCGACCGATCTGCGCCCTCTACAAGAGCCGCTGGCAGGTCGAGCTGTTCTTCAAGTGGATCAAGCAGCATCTGCGCATCAAGAAGTTCTACGGCACGTCGGAGAACGCGGTGAAGACGCAAATCTGGATCGCCGTCTCGGTCTACGTCCTGGTCGCCATCGTCAAGAAGCGCCTCGACCTCGACGCCTCGCTCTACACTTTGCTACAGATCCTCTCGCTCACCCTGTTCGAGAAAATGCCCATTCTACAGGCTCTTTCGCAGGCGCCGCCCACATCCGACGACCTCGCCGCTGGACAACCAGTTGAATCTGTTCGATAGTTAGCCGGACACTAGTGTGCACGAAGCAGCTTTTGTTGTGCTTCTTGGTCCAGCGCGCGTCCTTGTCCTTTTGCCGGTTTTTCGCGGGCTTCTTCTGCCAGTCCTCGGGCGTTTCGCCGGCCTTCACCGTCTCATTGTCCTCGCGCGAGTTCCGCTGCCTGGGCACCGCTACGATCGTGGCGTCCACCATCTGGCCGCCGCGTGCGATGTAGCCCTTGGCCTCCAGGTGCCGGCCGAATTGCGCGAACAGTTTCTCGATCAAACCGGCCTTCGCCAACTTCTGGCGAAACAGCCACAGCGTCGTGCCGTCGGGGATGCGATCCTCGATGCCCAGGCTGAGGAAGCGCGTGAACGACAGGCGGTCGCGCACCTGATACTCGGCTTGCTCGTCCGACAGATTGTAGAGCGACTGCACGACGAGCATACGGAACATGACGAGCGCATCGATCGGCTTGCGGCCGGCGGTGCTCTTCTTGTCGGCATCCGCCGTCAGCACCACGGCCTCGATCGCGCCGCGAAACTCCTCCCACGGAACCAGCCGCCCATCGCCTCCAGCGGATCGCCTTGCTTGGACAGCGCCGCCAGCCGCTTGTCCGCATCAAAGAAGGTCAGCTGCGTCATGGTCCGTCCCCACGTCAGATCCCGTGGCCGTCACAGAATTCGATTTGCGGCGCCGTGGCCAGCGTGGCAGAAGTCGGCGACAGGGCGATTATTCGAGGTGCCCTTAAGCTTAAGCTTCCGCCTTTCCGCTAATGGGTCAGCAGTGGAGCCTCACGGTAGCCCACCAGCCACGGTCGGTCGACCCCAATAAGCGGCCAGTCCAGGTGCAGAACGTCATCGAGGTCCGCCGACCGTAAGACCGTATGTCCTCGGCAGCGAGCGCGCAATGCTCCGTTCACCACAGGCAGCAGCGGGCCAGAGCACAGGCCATCGTTGCCGGCGTCCGAGAAAGCTGCACAATTCCGGACTACAGCGGACGGCTTCAGCTCGACGGCCCGCAAAACGGCCTTCGTCTCCAGATCCTCGCCTGCGAATTCGCTGCGGCCCGCCATTTCGTCGGCGAGAGCCATCAACAGCGCGTGAATAGCACCGTTGCCCGGTGCTGGAGGTACCGAACCGGCCGGTGGCAGTGAGCATTGATCCGACTCGTGCTGTAGCCCAAACCGCGAAAAGTGCTTCCCACCAAGATTTGCTGCCGATCGATGCACACCTGTTCGCCCAGCCTTACTGATGGCAATGCAAGGGACCTGTGGCTGGCTGCGTCCACCGTCCAAGCTTACGAGCGCCCGGTGTCCGGCCTGCATTCAGTTACGCGCTGAAAATGCCCCATCCACCCCAACCTTCGCGCGCCATATTCAAGTCACCGCAATTAAGTTTTGTCCATAACCATTGTGGTGAAGGCGCACGTCCCTATGTGCCGTTAGCCCACCGCGCGGGATGTTCTGCGTACTTGCGGAGCTTTTCCCAGCATTGGCCCCGCGAGAGGTTGCTCCGCGCGGTGGGTCCGGACGAATGTTTCGCCTCCAGATTAATCGCAAGCGAATTTTGAAGAATTCACAAGGCTGCCTTGCAGCTCTCAGTCAACGGTCGTTTTGGAGGGCACCCCGGAACGAGTTCAGCAATGAAGCGTTATATAGCAATCGGCCAGCGAGGGAGATACCTTCATGCTGTGCCTGATCAACCAGCTAGGAATGGATCATGAATATGAAATTTGCGCTTTGTGCCGTAGCTCTCGCTTCGCTTGTCACGCCCGCCCTGGCTGCTCTATGAGTTTTTCGTGGTTCAGGACGCCGCGACGAAGAAATGCTCGGTCGTGGAAAAGAAGCCGTCGGACGCGACCAAAGACGCTCGTGGGCACCACGGTCTACAAGACGCAGGCTGAAGCCGACGTCGCTATGAAGGCCGAGAAAGTTTGCGCACCCAAGTAAGTCTGAAGGGACGGCGCACAATTGCGAAGGGCTGGCCTAAGTGCGCCAGCCTTTTGTGTTTTCCAGTTGGCAACTCATGGCTCGACATTGGGTGCGGCACCGGACCGAGAACAACTGCAGCAGCAGAATGATGCAGAAGTTCATAGTGGGCTATCGCGCGCCATCGAGGGCGACAGGATCGCGATCAGGTAGTAGCTCGAAACCCAGGCCAGAGTTTGGCGGTCCCAGCCACAACCACGGGCCATCGCTTCGCTGCGCCCTCATCAACATCAGGCCGACGCCTACTTCGGTTATAGATCCATCCTTCCTCTACGGCCTCGACCGACCGCCGTCAGGCTGCCGAAAGAAACCGCGCGATCTTTGCTTCGACACCCTGCCGTGGCCGCGTGTAGCGGGCCCATGTTCTATTCCGTACCGCAGCCAAGCTCCCGGTTGTCGGCACGTCGGGCAGCAGCATGTTCAGGTGCCGCGGCTCGTCAGGAACGCCGTTGCGCGTCAGCTTGGCCCATGCCGCATAGTTCGCCGTGTCGGTGAGCGCGCTGGCGCTGTCGATGCCAAGCTCGGCGGCGATCAGCGGCGCATCCTCGGCGCCCAAGCGAAAGGCCAGGATCGAGCCGGCATTGCCGATCACGGCCTGGCGCAACAGGCGGCGTCAGCTGGCCGAGGAACTGATGCGCCAGCACCAGCGCCAGGCGATACTTGCGCGCTTCCGACAGGATCGTGGCGAAGCTGTCGGTGGCGAAATGCTGGAACTCGTCGGCGTAGAGGGTGAAGTCGCGCGCGCTCGCTCTCCGGCACGTCGGCGCGCGCCTCGGCGGCCTGGGCGAAGGCGGTGGCGAGAAACGCGCCGAGCAAATGCGTCGGCGCCTCGCCGAGCTTGCCCTTGGCCAGATTGACGATCAGCACCTGGCCGCGATCCATGATGGCGCGGATGTCGATGGTGCTCTTGACCTGACCGAGCATGTTGCGGATTGCCGGCGGCGACAGCAGCGTGCCGACCTTGTTCTGGATCGGCGCAATCGCCTCGGTGGCGTAGCGCTCGTTGTAGTGCGCGAACTCGTCCTGCCAGAAGGCGCGCACCACCGGATCGCGCGTGTGCGCGAGCAGGCGCGCTGCGATAGGTCTCGTCGGCGAGCAGGCGCGGCAAGCCCAGCAGGGTCGAGCCGGGCGCGTCGAGCAGCAGCCGCAGCGCGTTGGTCAGGATGTATTCGAGCCGCGGCCCCCACGAGCGTGCCCCAGATATGCTGGAAGGCGGCGACGATGTGGGCGGCGACCAGCGGCCGGTGATCGGCAGCGACATTATAGAGGGGATTGAAGCCGACCGGGATGGGCGAGATCGGAGGGATCGAGATAGATCACGCCGTGCGGCAATGCGCCAGGCCGGCGTCGCATCGGCGACCGCCAGCGCCAGATCGCCGTGCGGATCGAGCAGGGCGAAGCCGCGGCTGGTTCAGCAGATCGGCATGCATCAGGTTGAGCAGCAGTGTCGACTTGCCGGTGCCGGTCTTGCCGATGATGTAGAGATGCCGGCGCAGATCGCTGCGCGAAACCGCAACCGGCGCATCGAGCTCGAGCCCGATGGTGGCGGTGCCGAGTTGCACGTGTCTTGATCCTCGGGCATGGGTCGCCGTCCGAGCCGATCGCGGCTCTCGGCAGTCGAGAGGCTTTGTCGTGGCACTGCTTGTGTGTGGAGCGGCCAAGCCGGGGGCGGACGGCGGCCACTGAGCGCGGCCGGTTGACTTCCCAGACCCGAATTGTATCAGCTGCCGATCGAGCCACGGCTGTTGTCCCCGTCGTCGAATCAGACGATCGTCGCGAAGACAAATCGATCGCAATCGCAGATTCGGTTTTCGGTGGGCCCCAAAAAGTCGCGCGCGCGACGAATTCCAAATTTCGCGCGATCGCGATCGCGTCATCGCGAAAGTCTGCAAGCTCGTCACAGATCCGATTGTCGGTTCGTATTCGGTCACCAATCGAGTCCGCCATGTCGGCCTGCTGTACCGAGGATGCTGCTGCGGCTGTCGTTACCGTCGAGTATTCGCGGGCGTACGGGCCGACCCCGTTCCTTTGGTCCCCTCGGCGCACGCGCGACGAAGGTCGCGACGTGCGCCGAGGGGACGGGCCAGGGCTGTCCGTTAGGATCAGTCACCTGGGCCCGAAAAGGGGCGGGGTCGGGCAGTACGCCCGACATGGCGGACACTTGAGAAACCCAGTCAAATCAATTCATTATTTCGCCGGCATGGCGATTTCGGTGGGGGATATCATGGTTCCCCCGGCGTATCCCCCGGAGCCCGTTCGGGGCTCGGATATCGGACAGGCAATCAACAGTTCAATGTAGCTGAATATGGTGGTTCGAGCCAGCGTATCGCTGTGGATAGCGGACCATTGATGGTCACCGGCGCGCGCGAATTGACCGACGGCACGTCGTCGATTTTTTCTCGGTCGGTAGCGAAGTCGTCGTGCAACAGCTCGCCGAGCGCACGGCAGGCGATGGCGGCGATGGTCGCATCGCCGGTGGCTTTGATGTCGTCGACCAGCTCGGACAGGTGTGCGAATTCGGCAGCAATCATAGCGGCAAATGGTAGCACTAGCCGGACCAATGGTCAGGGTCGCGGGTCAAGAGCGCATTGCGCTATGGTTCGCACGACTGCACCGGTCAGCCGATCAGCTTGCCGATCACGGCTGCCAGTGGCTGCTCGTCGCCGTTGAAGCTCGCGATCATGGCGGCGAGGGTCGCCTCCGGATCGAGCTTGTCGAGATCGAGCGGATGGCCGGCGCGATCGGCCAGCACCGCCAGGAAGGTCAGTTGGGTGCGGCCGTTGCCTTCGCGGAACGGGTGGATGGCATTGAGTTCGGCCAGGAAATGCGCCGCGCCGTCGGCGAATTCCGATGCCGTGCGATGCCGCAGGAAGTCATGCTGCCGCAGTCCGGCGAACAGCGCCGTCATTTCGCTGGCGATATTCTCCGGATAGCAGAAGCGCTTGCGCCCTTGGCCAGCCGGACGGTGCGGAACTTGCCGGCCCACGCGTAGACATCCTGGAACAGATGATGATGCACGGCGCAGTAGTGCCGCACCGATAACCGTCCCGGCGGCAGCGGCTCCTCGCTGCGGGCGAACGTCATCGCCGTCTCGAAGGCTTCGAGCGCCTCGGCGGTTTCGAGGCCCGCCTTGTTCTGCAAGACGTCACTGGCGGGGTAGCAGTAGGGATCGACCGGGACCTGGTACATAGGGTGCCGAGGTCAGCTGCGGCCGTACTTGTCGGCGAGCGCGGCGCGGCGCCGGCTGCCGTCGGCATGCTGCAACTCATCCAACTCGCTTTCCAGCGCCTTGGAGACCCGAATGCCTTCGACCGCCGAGACCTTGGCGAAGGCGCGGCGACCGAGGGTGAACGTGCCGGTGCGCACGCTCTGGCCAGCGACGGGTTGTTTGCTCTTGCTCATGAATCGTAGCCTACCACGAATCCGTCGTCGCTCGGCACGGGGCTCGACCAGGACTTTGCGTTGCAGACGCTTGCCAATGCCAAACCGAACGCGTGCCAGGCGAGACCGGCCTGACCATATCTTGATGAAAAAAGAGCCACCCGAAGGGGCGGCTCTCGTAAGCAATGCAGCTCAACGCCGCTCAAGCCTTCTTCTTCGGCACCGGCTGCTGCGCCTCCTCCGACTTGCTGGGGTCGTAGGCGCGCATCACGATCTTGCCTTCACCGTGCACCGGCAGCGCCTGCAGGATGATGTTGAAGCCGTGGCCATCGTCGTGCGCGAAGGCGACGCCGATGTTGAGCCAGTAGTCGTCCTGCTTCGGTCGCGGCACGATGGTGTAGACGCGATACATCGTCGGCTTGTCGGCCATCGGATGCTCTCCTTGTGCTTGCAGTGTCACCTGATCAGTGGCCGGCGCTCGCATGAGCGTCGGCATGAGCAGGCGACGGCGCCGGAGCCGATGGGCTGCCGGTGCCGAACGCCCAATCACGGTGGCGACGATCGGCGGCATGTGGCGATAGCTATCATCAGACTACCGCATACCAGCCGCCTGTCCAGTCGACGCACCGGCCGCATCCAGCCAGCCCACGATCGCCAACGGTCATCGCCCGGCTCATGCTTTTTGGTGGGACATGACGACATGCTTTTCGGAGCCGACACGCGCTCGCCAATGCGCGCCGGCGGCGGCAGTCAAGCGTCCACACCGCGCCATGTTCGTCGCTGCGCTTGACGGCCGCCGGACAAGGCGCGCGACCATCGCCGGCAATGTCGGAACATCGCAGGCGATCGCCGCTCCGATCTGCCAACCGCATCGACGGCCATAAGCGAACCGATCAGGCAACCCACCTTGTGCCAGTGCCGGCTGCGCCAGCGGCCGCAACCCGGATGGGCGGAGACCCGCTGCGGGGCTCCGGTCGGCCGCCAGCGCTGCGGCCGACTAGGACGCCGGCCCGAGTCGGCACCTCGGACGGCGAGGGGGCGCCCGAAACTGTCCTGAACGAACCGGGGCAGCACGCGAATACCGGATCACGAGCAGATCAATCTTCCGGCCGGGTTCGCCATGCGAGCACCGTCGCGGGACGCATGTATAGTGGCAACTGGTTCAGGCAGATGGACGCGGCGGCGGTTATTTTGGTAGCGGGGCGCGTAATGGATGTTTGACGCATTGATGCGGGCGATATGTGCAATATTTTCAAACCTTCGACGGCGCCAGGGCGCTGCAGGTGACCTACTACACGGTGGCGCTGATCGTAGCCAGTATCGGTCTGTGGAAGACCATTCGCTATGCCGAAGCAAAAATGCCGAAGCGGCTACTTGAATTTGCCGCTCGGTTCGAAGGGCGGATCATTGAAGCCAAGACCGCGGCACTGGGGCGCATTCGGGAACACCGGCAGCGGTCGCCTCGACCGAATTCGTCGATCTCAACAGCGAGATGGATCGGGCGATGCGGTACTTGGACCGCGGCGATCCGGCGCGGGCCGCATCGGAACTGGAGCAATTGGCGGTCCGGCTCGACGAGAAGATCAAGCTGGCATCGGTTCAGCTGCAGCTGACGCGGCAACAAGCGGCGACCGTCCACCTGCTGTTCGGCTCGCTCGCCAAGAAGGTGCCGCAACGAACCGATCAAGCGCTTGCAGCGCTAAAGCGGGCGCTCGATCTGGCGCCCGATGATCCCGACGTCCACAAGGAGGTCGGGTTGCTGAAGAAGGAGAGCGGTGATCTCGGCGGTGCACTGGAATGCTTCGATGCCTATTTTCGGAAAGCCAGAGCGGCGCGACATTTAACCGATCGGGAACTACTGGAAATCGATGCTTGCCGGCTGGCCGCCGAATGTCATCGGGCAATTGGCTCACCCGATCTAGGAAAAGAACGAACTTGAAAGCGCATTGAACATCGCCGACGAGATTACCGGCAGAACCAAGCTGCCGCATGCGTTGAAGGCGGCCATACTGCGGGATCTCGGTCGGAACGCCTTCAACCGCAAGAGCCCGCAATTGGTCCGGGTCGGTGAGTTCTTCGACCTTAGCGCCGCCGAATTCCGGCAGGCCGGCATGACTGCTGAAGTGAACCAGGTGCTGGCGGAAAAGCAAACCTTGGCAATGAAGGCGGCCGGAAACACCGCCGATCAGGGCGCAAGGGCCCTGATCGCATAGCCGAGCGGAAAGGCACCGGCGCCGATGACGCCATGCATGGCGGCGACAACCATCGACGTCGGATTGAAGGTGGGAAGATTGTCGTTGGCGGCGAATTGCGGCCGCAGGTGGCGCATTCGGCGAGGCTAAGGCAGGCCAGCAAACTACCGCCGGCAAGGGCGATCCACCATTGCGCCTGCATCACGCCGGCGACCATGGTCACCAGCAGGACAAAGTAAGAGAGCATCGGCATCTCGATGAGATGCGCATGAGGTGCATTTGGCTCGATCAACAAGCCGTCGCGCGACCACCCCAACCGCTATGATGTGGAGCGTCAAGCATCGAAAGTGACACGCGGGGGATGTGCTCAACCCAGCCCTTGCACCCGCACGGGCGGAGTGAAAGGATGCGCCATGTCCGTGCAGCGTCTCCTCGAAATGGCCGACGACGACGATCGTGAGGCGCCGCTTATCGCGGTGGTTGCGGCGCTGGTCGACCTTGGCCTTGTGACGCTGGCGGTCGATAGGCCCGCCTGGGAATTGACTGCGCTCGGCGAACAGGTGCTCGCCGAGCAGGAAGCCGCGGTCAGCACCAAACACTGGCAATAGTTTTCCGTTGTTGCCGTTTCCGGCTCCCCGCCGACGGGCACACAAGAGCCGCCGCGCCGACCAGCAGCGCGGCGGCTCCGGATGGGGAAATGCAACCACCCCAACCCTTGGGTTCGAATGACCGCAACATCCGCCATGACGTCAGCCGCGGGCAGACAGCCGATTGGCTGCGCCTAGGCCGGCCGGACAAAATCGGCGACGATCTCTTTGATGACGCGCTTGTCGAACTGAATTGACAGGATATCGCCCCGTTGGCTGAGTACCTTGCCGATGCCGAACAGCTTGTGGCTGACCTTGTCGCCGACCGCATAACCGACCTTGGCCGACTTCTTGGCGGGGACGGCAGCAACCAGCCTGGACCGGCTCGGAGAGGGCGGCTTCGCCTTGGTCTTGGCCATGGGACGACCGCTGTGGTTGATGCGCTACTCCTTTGATCGTATCAGCATCGAAAAGGCATTGCTGGGTGAACACCGAACATCGCTAACGCGGCGCAGCATATTCCGGATACCGGTGAGCCACCGGCTACCGTACCCCCACCTGCAAGCGGTCCTAGGCCCGCGATGCCCCCAGGTCTGGTCAGTCCTCGAAGGCTTGCGCCACCACCAGGAAGCCCACAATCACGGTGATCGTCGCAAACGCGAAGGCGACGAACTCGACAGTTCCCACGCCCGACATCTACGCCCCCACACTCGACCATCCCACGTACTCGGGAATGAAGCGGGTCGGGCCTTTGCAGCCCGACCCACCCGGTGACGCCTCGCTGACGGTACGCAGTCAACATCGAGGCGTTGAGGATCACTGGTGCCGACGCAGGTACATGGCCTTCCAATGATCACTTATGAGCACAACGAGAGCGCGAACCTTTTTATTCCCACCCCTTCGCAAAACGGCTGTGGATAAACTGGCGGCGCGTGGTGGGGCCGAGCCGACCTGCAAGGGTTGCTGGTCGACGTCGCCTGTCATGCGGCAACTGTGCCGCCGCATAACGCGACAACGATTGCAAGTCCGCCAATCAGGGCGGCGTTGGGCACAGCCGCAATGATCGCGGATAGAACTCGAGGCCCAATCGGATAAATGCTTTGACTTGAAGGGAGGATCGAATGCCCAAGCGCATGTTCATCGGCGGCCTCATGCTGGCACTGGCTTCGGTGCCGGCTCCCGCCCAGTACGTCCGACCGGTCGAGGTGCCGACGGTTCGGCCGGTGACGCCGATGCCGGCGCCGGCAACGCCGCTGCCGAACTTAGTGTCACCAACACCGCTGCAAACCGCACCGGCAATCGCCAACCCGCCGACGGTGGTGGTGCCGGGCCAGCCGCCGGTCGCGACCCAGGGCGCCAAGGCACGGCCGCGAAAGTGCTGGTGCTATGCCCGCAACCCGGCGACCAACACAGCCGTTCGTACCACTTGCGAGATCGATGCTGCAAGGGCAACAACCAGGATCAGCGCTGCTGACCGGCAAAGACCCGATGCGATGAAGCGCATTGGGCGATCAAGCAAACTCAAACCATGGCCACTGTATCCAGTGGCCGTGATCGCCGTGGCGACAATATGCGTCTGCCCGGGCAACGGCCAGGATGATCAGCCCACCGGGAATGATGATTACAGTGATCAATACGAAGGCAAATTCCATTGACCCCACCTCGCCGAGACGAACGCGTCCGAGGATTTGAGAAAGCGTAACAGAGAGACCTTGCAAGACGCTTCAAACCGTCGCAGCAATGTGGCGGAGTTCCGTAATGACTGGGCAACTCGTATATGAGCATTCATCTAAATGACAACATATCAACTGCGCCGCAATCGTCAGGATATGGCAGGTAACGTGTTGACGGCCAGATCGCCTGCAGTCGAAGCGCCACATGGCCCAATCCAGATCGACCGACGTCGCCGTTGCAATCCGCTTACAGAGCATGTCGCAAATCAAATATTTCACGACACAAGTCCCAGAAAAGTCAAGTTTTCGGCCGTTTTCATTTTTATAAGTGCATTCGTATTTCGCAGTGTATTTTTAATCTATGTATTCTTAAATGCATATTCTTATATAGAGTGAATTCAGCCGGCTGAAGTCTGGATGTGTGCCGGCTG
>CAVUIJ010000040.1:0-23555 GCA_963741505.1 uncultured Alphaproteobacteria bacterium
GTCTGGACTGCCCTGCTCAAGCCATCCCCTACCGCTTCACATTCGCGATGCGCTCCGGCACGCCCATTTCCTTGTGGCAGACCTCGGCCAAGGCCGCGACGCCGGCGCGGATCACGTCCTTTGACGGATAAGCGAAACACAGGCGCAGCTGGCGCTTGTTGCGGCCGGGCGCCAGCGACCATTCGGGGCCAGGGTTGATGGCGATGCCGTGCTTCGCCGCGACCTGGAACAGCTTCATGGTGTCGACCTGCTCGGGCAGCTTCACCCACAGGAAGATGCCGCCGCGCGGGACTTCGAACTCGGCTGCCGTGCCGAACTGCTCGGCCAGCGCCTCGACCATCGTTTCGGCCTTGGCCTTCAAGGCGACGTTGAGCTTCTTCACGTGCGCGTTGAAATGGGCGTTGCAGAATTCCGCCAGCACCATCTGCTCGATCGCCGGCGTGCCGGCGTCGGTCTTGAGTGCGATCAGACGCGATAGCGCGTCCCACCCCGCCACGATGTAGCCGATGCGCAAGGCCGGTGCGACCGACTTCGAGAACGAGCCGATGTGCAGAACGCCGCTCCAGTCGGTGAGGCCCTTGATCGCCGGCGGCCGGCGGCCGTCGAACACCAGGTCCGAATAGCACTCGTCCTCGAAGATCGGCACGCCGTAGGCTTGCGTGAGGCGGATCATCTCTAGCCGACGTTCGAGCGGCATGATGGTCGCGGTCGGGTTCTGGATGGTCGGGATCGTATAGATGTACTTCGGCTTGATGCCCCGGGCCTTCAAGTCGGCCAGCGCGTTGGCGAGCGCGTCCATGCGCATGCCATCGTGGTCGAGGGGGATGTCGACCATCCGGGCGCCGCAGCGCTGCAGCTTGGTGATCGTGCCGCCGTAGTTGTCCTGTTCGATGATCGCTGTGTCGCCGGGCGCGATCAGCATCGAATTGATCAGGTCCATGCCCTGCAGCGAGCCCGACGTGATGAGGATGTCGTCGGTGGTGCAGGTGATGCCGGCATGCGTCTTCAGCTTCCTTACGAGGAACTCGCGCAATGGCAGGTAGCCCTGCGGGCCACTCGTCATGCCGTACATCGCCAGGTTGCGCGCCTCGCGCTGCATCACGGCGGTGACGGCGGCGGTGAGATCGGCGGCCGGCAGGCTGTCGGGGTCATTGTGGCCGCCGACGAAATTGTACTTCGGGAAGCCGGTGAATTTGACCGCGGCGGGGGGCAGGTCCGGGCGCACGACGGACGCGAAATCGAAGGCGGGCGTGGTCACGAGGTTGGCTCCATCGTTGCGGCGGCAGACGTTTCCGCAAGCCTCGTAACATCGCCCTTGGGGATTTGATACCGCCGCCGCTGCAACGCTGAAGCGTCGCTGCGCATGCTTCGGTGTGGCGGTCAACCGCCCACCAGCGGCGGCAGGATGTAGACTTCCGCCCCCTCTGGCACCGGCGCCAGGAAGGCGCCGCGGTAGATCGTGCCGTTGACGGCGACGGTGACGCCGCGGTCGAGGATCGGCTTCAATTGCGGGTATTGCTCGCCAAGGCGTGCCAGCATTTCGCGGATGGTGGTCGCCTCGACATCGAATTCCTTGACGCCGCCGGCCTGGCTCATCAGAGGTCCGCCGAGTTTGACGCGTATCATTGGTGGGCTGCCTTGGAAGGCGGGTTTAGGGTTTGGGACTTCGTGAACTGCTGGTCATGTGGAAAGGCGTGGTAGGGAGGCTTGCTTCCGTCCTCTCCCCCTACGCGCGAAAGGCGCAAGGGGGAGAGGGGAAGAACGCTCGAACCCAAAACCCCAAACTCAATCACCCTCTTGCGATTGGTGTCAGACCCTGACGGTCTGACGCCGGGGCGACGGTGTCACCCCTTCTTCTCTCCCAACGCCTTCAGCAACCTCGGCGGCGACATCGGGATCTGCGTCATGTGCACGCCGGTGGCGGACGCGATGGCGTTGGCGATGGTGGCGAGCGGCGGCACGATCGGGGTTTCGCCGACGCCGCGCACGCCGTAGGGGTGACCGGGGTTCGGCACCTCGACGATTACGGTGTCGATCATCGGCACGTCCGAGGCGACGGCGACGCGGTAGTCGAGGAAGCCGGCATTTTGCAGCCGGCCGTCGGCGCCATAGACGTATTCCTCGTTGAGCGCCCAGCCGATACCCTGCACCGCGCCGCCCTGGAATTGGCCCTCGACGTAGCTCGGATGCACCGCCTTGCCAGCGTCCTGGCACACGGTGTAGCGCACGATCCGAACAGCGCCGGTCTCGCGGTCGACCTCGACATCGGCGATGTGGGTGCCGAAACTGACACCGGCGCCGTCGGCGTTGACCTCGAAGTGGCCGGCGATCGGGCCGCCAGTGCTGCCGGCCTGCGCCGCGATGTCTTTCAACGACAGGGCTGCAAACTTGCCGGCGTTGGCGCCTGCAGGCTTGGCGTGGCCTTTCTCCCATACGACCGCGTCCTTCGGGATGCCCCAGATGGCGGCGGCGCGGCCGCACAGTTTATGCACCGCATCGCGGGCAGCATTGATCGTCGCCATGCCGGCCGCGAATGTCACGCGCGAGCCGTCGGTGATGTCGCAGAAGCCGATCGACGCCGTATCTCCAACGATGGCACTGACCTGGGCATAGGGGATGCCGAGTTCCTCCGCCGCCATCAGGCACATCGAGGCGCGACTGCCGCCGATGTCGGGCATACCGGTCGTCACGCCGACCGTGCCGTCCGCGTTGACGGTCAGCGACACCGAGGTATTGCCGCCGAAGTTGAACCAGAAACCGCAGGCGACGCCACGGCCATGGCCTTGTCTCAGCGGCGCCTTGTAATGCGGATGCTTCTTCGCCGCTTCCAGCGTCTGCTTGAGGCCGATCGTGCCATAGGTCGGGCCGAACGAGGACTTGGTGCCGTCGCCGGCGGCGTTCTTCAGTCGTATGTCGATCGCGTCCATGCCGATCTTTTCGGCCAGTTCCTGCACCACGCTCTCGACGGCGAAGGTTGCCATCGGCGCGCTCGGCGCGCGATAGGGTGCAAGCTTCGGCCGGTTGGCGACCACGTCCCAGGCGGTGACATCGACGTTCTCGAGATCGTAGCAGGCGAACGCCACCATCGCGCCCATGTCGACCAGCGAGCCCGGCCAAGCGCCGCCCTGGAATTTCAACTCGGCCTCGCCGGCGGTAATGCGGCCGTTCTTCTTGACGCCGATCTTCACCCGAATGCAGGTGCTGGCGGTCGGGCCGGTGGCGCGGAACACATCTTCGCGGCTCATGACGAGCTTCACCGGTTTGCCCGACTTGCGCGACAGCGCGAGCGCCACCGGCTCAAGGAACACGGTAGTCTTGCCGCCGAAGCCGCCACCGATCTCGGACGCCGTCACGCGCAGGCGCGAGGCATCGAGCCCCAGTAGCCCGGCGCAGGTGGTGCGGACCATGAAATGGCCCTGGGTACACACCCACAGCTCGCCGCTGCCGTCGGCGCGCAGATTGGCGAGGCAGGCGTGCGGCTCGATGTAGCCCTGGTGGGTGGCGGCGGTACGAAAGGTGCGCTCGATCACCGCGTCGGCGGCCTTGAAGCCCTTCGCCGTGTCGCCATGGCCGAAGTGATACCGGTGGGCGACGTTCGACGGCTTCTTCGGCGCCGGCTCCACCCCCTTGGTGAACATGTCGTCGTGCAGCACCGGCGCGTCCGGCTTCATCGCCTCCTCGACGTCGGTCACGTGCGGCAGCACCTCGTAGGTGACCTTGATGAGCTTCAGGGCTTCGCGCGCAACGAGCGGGCTCACCGCGGCCACGGCCGCCACCGCGTGGCCATCGTAGAATACCTTGCCGCGCGCCATTACATTGCACAGCACAACGTGCAGATCCTCGTTGCCGCCGGTCAGGTCGGGCAAGTCGTCGGCGGTGATCACCGCTTTGACGCCGTCGAGCTTCAGCGCCTTCGCGGTGTCGATCTTCTTGATGCGGGCGTGCGCGTGCGGACTGCGCAGGATGGCGCCGTGCAGCATGTCGGGCGCAAACATGTCGGCGCCGAAGCGGGCGCGGCCGGTCACCTTGTCGATGCCGTCCGGGCGCAACGGTCGCGTGCCGACGACGTCGAACTTCTGCTTCAAAAGATGCGGTTTGCTGTCTTGCGGCATGACGGGCCTCCGATGGCGGGGTGCTGTTTAGAGACTAGCGCGGAGAGCCGGTCATGCGCCAGGGGCGGCAAGACCAGGGTCTGCGCGCGCCGGCAGCGTACTGCGTGGTGGCCGTCGTCGATCGCGCGAAGGACTGCCGCCGTTACCGGACCGGCCCTGGCGGCGCGGCAAGCGGTTCCACTGGGGACCGGGCATCGATTTCTGGTTCTACGACGGCTACTACTACGGCGATTGCAGCTGGCTGCGCCGCAAGGCCATCGCAACCGGTAGCGGCTACTGGTGGCACCGCTATCGGCTCTGCCGGGCGAGTTGGTGAATTGGCGGCTGGCTGATCGCGGCCGTTCGCCGGCGCGATCAGCGAGCCTGCCTCTTCACAACCGGGATGCGAACCGCTAGACAAACCCGCGCAGACACCATGCGCGGGTGTAGCTCAATGGTAGAGCAGCAGCCTTCCAAGCTGAATACGAGGGTTCGATTCCCTTCACCCGCTCCAACACTTAGCTCAATTGAGGTGCCTGTGTTTGCAATGGTGTGTACAATCTCAATTCGTTCTTTGTTCCCAACGCAGGATCGCGGCGCGGGCTAATTTTTCTTGATTCACCATTTTTGCGTAGTGCTCGACCATTGTTCGGCTCTGTCCTGTGATAGCCGCCACCTCGGCGTCCGTGCATCCGGCTTCGAGCAATGTCACAACCGCTGATTTGCGCAGCCCGTGAAACACAAGGCCACGATCCGCCACCTTCGCCGGACGGTGTTTTGCCCATACGTTCTGGAATCCCTTGCCCCATGGACGACCCTTAGCCGTCGTTGCGATCGTGACGGCGGTTCTCGGTGCGATTTCCAAAATTGCCTTCAGATCTCGATGCAGCGGTATGATCAGCTCTTTGCCGGTCTTGCCCTGTTTCACAGCAAGGAGGCCGCCAGCATTGATTGCACTCCAGCGCATTGCCAGTACGTCAGAGAGTCGCTGGCCGGTGTAGAGGGCCAGGGCAACCGTTCTCCAAAGGTCGGGCCGCAACGTTTTTTCTGCGTGTTCAATCACGTCCCAAGGCCATGGTGCGTAGCCCTCGCCTGCTTGCAGTTGCTTTACTTCCCGGCACGGATTGTCCGGGCGGTAGCCTCGCGGAACTGACCAGCTCAGTATGGAGCCAAGGCACCTGAGCAGGTTGTTCGCAGTTGCGGGCGTCGCTGAAAACTGATCGCGAAGCGTCAAGACGTGCTTCGGCTCGATCCCTTTCACATCGAGATTGCCCCAGGCGGATACGATCCGCTTGCGGTGCCGTGCCCACTCCCGTTGCGTGCTGGGCTTGAGGGACGACCATTCCGGACTCGCCTCCCAAGCGGCATCAAGTGCTGCAACGGTATCGACCCGCAATACAGGTGCCGGTAGCTGCATAAGCCGCGCGTACTCTGCCCAGAACTCTGGAGCACGAAAATCATCCGGTAGCCGTACCCGCTTCTCAGCCCTTGCTGTTCCGCGATGTTTGTGCAGGTACAGATACGGTCGTCCGGTGCTGTTGCGGACCATGACGACGTGTGGGGGCAATTTCAGAGACACGGCGGGCTCCGGCGTCGTAGGGATCGGACTGAGCATCAACCAGGACTCCTCGAGTTGCAAGTCGTGCCTGAACATCGTCCCAGCTCCATAGTCGTGCTTCGCCGATTTGGATCGGACCAGGAAGCAGCCCGCGCTTTACGAGCTGATCGATGGCGCCGGGTGCAAGGTCCAGTCGCTTGGCCAGCGTTTCTCGCTTCATGTAGTCCGGCCAAAGGTCGGTCATCCTTCCCCTCTCGCTGTGTTAGGGGAACAAAACGAACGAGCGATCCCAGAAATGGGCAACGATTTCAATCGAGCGCGTTCTTTTTCCTCCAGCATGTGCCCTTCAGCCATGACGCCGTCGTTCGATCTGTGCGCTGTTGACAGCGACAGCACGACGACCTCTCGCGTCGTTGGCGCGAGCGAGGGTTCCACGCCGGACAGAGCGGGCAAATTTGGTATCGCCAGTGTCGTCAAGGCCACACAAACCGCAATCGAGGCCAGTGCAACGCTGCGCCAGCTCGCGGCTTGGCTCCTGGCCAATTCGACTTCAGCGAGCCAGGTGAGATGCGCCTGGCGGTAGCTATTGACCACAAGCCGCGCTTGGTACGCGTGCAGCACGGGTGGGATCCGATCGCCGAACCGAATTGCCAGCCCATCGAGTCGCGGCAGTACGAACCACATGAACGCGATCGCCTGCGCGACAAGGTTGAGCGCAAATGCGGTCCTGTAGGCGTCAACGGGATGGTGGCCCTGTTGGCTCGGCCACAGGTCGATGATCACGCCGATGAGCCATTGAACGCCAAAGGCGACGCCGAGATGCAGGAGGTTGAGCGCGCCGTTAGCGCGTCCGGATGCCTCCTTTGGAAAATACCCCGGCAGGATCGCGTAGCTCAGAACGGTGGCGGCGCCGGCCATCGCGATCAGCGCCCATGACAGAAACGAAGGGATTGGCCAGCGCAGGATCACCGCCAGCTGCGCCAGCATGAACACAACGACCGTCGCGCCAAACAGTGCCTCGGTCGTGACGCCGCGCCGCCGCAAGCGGTCGGCCAGGGATCCGAGTGCGATCGCGCTGAAGCTGAGGGCCAGCGCCATGACCAGGAGGTGCCGGACCACAGTGGGCCGGTCGAAACCCTCGACTTCGGTCAACCAGGGCGCTGCCCACAGCCCCTGAACAGCCCATGACGTGCCGATACAGGCCGCCGATATCGGCGCGAGCCGCCAGAAGCGCCGGTCTGAATAAATACCGCCAATTGTGATTGTCGGTGCGCCAGAAGGGGCTGCGCGACGGTGGCGGCGCTCCGGGACGATCATGAAGATCACGGCGGCACTGGCGATGGTCAGCCCAGCGAGCAGAAGGAACAGCCCGCGCCAGCCGAGGGCATCGACCAACGCCTCTCCAGGTGCGGTGGCGGTGACGGCGCCCAATGCCCCGAGCGTGACCAGCAGCCCATTTGCCGATGCAATCCGTTCCGGTGGAAACCACAGCACGATCGCTTTGAGACCGGACATCAGAGCGGCCGAAAAGCCGAGGCCGATCAGCGCGCGGCCGAGCAGCAGGGTTGGCAATCCTTGGGCATTCGCAAACACCGCTGCACCGATTGCGGCAATCAACAGACAGAGGCACTGAATGCGGCGCGGGCCATAGCGATCGAGAAGTGCACCGAGCGGCAACTGCGCCACCGCCATCACCAGGAAGTACAATGATGTCAGAAGTCCTAAATTCGCGGAACTCAAGCCGATCTCGGCCACGAGCGGTTGGGCAATCAGGGCGTTGATGGTTCGTAACACATAGGACAGGCAGTAGCCGGCCGCGAACGGCAACAGCACGACAATGAACAGCGATACGCCTTCGATCTGCGGCCTCGCGCTTCCACTGCGACTCGATGCGGTGCTCATCCGGCGTTTGCCCGCCGGCTGCCGAGCAAAGACATCGTGGTCGTGAGCAAGCGCGATCCGATTGAAATTGGTGGCCCGCCGAGCTTGCGGATCTGGTCGGCCACTTTGGCCGGGATCGGCGACGGTCGCCGGGTCGTGGCGTCGACCAGCACGATGGTCGATTGCGCTGTCGCCACGCTGTTCCCATCGATGAACACGGCCTGATCGAGGCGCACCGAGGTGCGGCCGACGTTCTCGAATCGGGTGCCGATTTCGACCGTCCCGGGCCAGTGCAGCTCGGCGAGGAACGCGATCTTGAGTTCAACAATCAGGAACCGGTGCGTTGGCGCCAGCGCGATGCGGTTCGAATCGGCCAACGCCTCCATGCGCGCGGATTGGCACAGCACCGCGCATACGGTGTTGGAGATGTGGCCATTCTGGTCGGTATCGGCAAAGCGCAGTTTTTCCGTGGTGACGATCGGATAGTGGGCGAGGCTTGGCCGTGGTCGACCCTTGCGGCCCCGGCGGAATCGCCAATAGGAACGTGTCGTTGCGACAAAGTGGGCGATCATGATCGTCTCCTGGAGTCTGGTGGCAGATGCAAAGGTTGTGGGGTTGAGCCGATCGAGGGTTCACGCTTCGTCGGGTTTCTGGCGACTCCAGATCAAACGCACGACGCCATCGTCGGTGGCTTCGAGCAGGACGCCCCAGATCGGTTGCGGCCAGGCCGGATCGTCGAGACGCACCCGCAGATAGGTCTGCTCCGAGCCTTGCTTGGTCTTGCGCCAGGCGGCGCCGATGTCGGTCGTCCCCAGCGAGATCCGAAAATCCGGGGCGCCGTCGGTGCCGCGGCGATCGTTGGCAGTAATCCTGACCTGGGCCTTGAGCATCAGCGTGCGAATCCGGCCGGCGTAGCCGTCCTTGACGGCGGAGAACGTTCCAATCACGGGCATGGTGCAGTCCTTTCGGTGGGGTCAGTTGGCGGAGGTTGTGCGGTAGGGCGTGAGGGTGATGTCCTTGTGGACGATGACGCGCAGCGGCCAGCCGGGGCGGACGGTGAGGGTCGGTTGAATATTGAGGTTCTTCTCGACCAGACGCTGACCGGCGCGGTTGGTGGTCTGGCCGGTCGACTCGCGCAGCGCCTTGACGAGGTCGCTGTCGGTATTGCCGAACGCGAGGCTATTGCCGATGCCAAGGACGGTCGCCAGCGCAACGCCCTTCAGGAGTTTCCAAGTGTGCAGATCGACGTCGTCGGACAGGCCGGCGTAGCCACCGGTATCGGTGGCCGGCAGATTATCGATCACCACCGAGGTGCCGTCGGGCCGGATGATGCGCTGCCAGACGACGAGGGCGCGTTCCTGGCCAAAGGCGACGACGTTGTCGTATTTGCCGATCAGCCGTGATCCTTGCGGAATCAGCAGAAAACGACCCGAGACGCTGTCGAAGATATTTTCGGTCACTTGCGCGATGACGAAGCCGGGCAGATCGGAATTCAGCCCCGAGACCAGGCTTGCCGAAATGATGGTGCCGGCCATCAGCTGATAGGGCGAAGCCGGCGTCTGTTGCCGGTGTGGATTGTAGATGCCTTTCTCAGGCCCAGCCTTGAGGAACGCCAGTTTGCGGGTTTGATCCGAGGTGTCGCTGGCTGCCACATCGGTGTCACCACCGGCGAGGCCGCGGGCCCGCTCCGCGGCGCGCAGTGCGGTCAACGTTGCGATGCTGCCTTCCGACACTGGCGTGCCCGCCAGCGCGTTGTTTTCGGTTCGCGATGCCGATGCCGCCGTATCGCGCGGCGACGTCTTAAGCTGCAGCCGGAAGAACAGTGGCGCCTCACGAGCCTGACCGGCCATGCGGGCCAGCCGTGCCTTCTCGACGCGCTCGGCCTCGACTGCCGGATCGGCGCTGGGTGTCTGCAGTTGCTTGACACCCGGTGGCAGCGACGGCGCGCCAGCTGCCGGCCGGTGGCCGCCGACGCCGTCGTAGGTTGCCGGCAAGCCGTCGAGCCGGTCGGTGACCGGCTTGCGCTCGACCTTGAACAACTCCTGCGGGTTAGGGGTGCGCAATGACAACGGTCTGAGCGCGAGCAATACCAGGCCGGCGATGATCAGCAGCAGGATCGCGGCACCTCCGATCAGGATCCGACGGTTGATGCGGGTCACCGGTTGCGGGCGGGCCCGCAACTCCAACGTGTCGGGCGGAACTTTGGGCTTAAGGTTAGGCGGACCAGGCCTTGGCGGTTGCGGTGTCGTATCGTCGGTCACGGCGCCGTCTCCCGCCAGACAGCATCTGTGCGCATGATGCGGACCACACGCTGCGGCGCCAGTCCGAGTCTGAGCTCGGCGGCGGCAAACAGCCGGTCGACGATGTAGGTGGTGCCGCGGATGCGATAGTTGACCAGCGCCGGCTTGCCATCGGGGCCGATGACGAACAGCGGCGGCGCCTCGCTTTGCGCCAGCCCCGACGGGAACTGGATGTAGACCTTGGCGCCGTCATCGAACACACGGGTTGGCTTCCACGGTGCGTCGCCTTCGAGGCGATAGCGGAACTGCAGCTGTTCGAGCTTGACACTGGCGTCGGCGATCGCGGCGCCTGCGGCCTCGTTCCGGCTCTGCTGCCCCTTGAGGGCGAGGAGCTGCGAGGCCGGATAGGTCCACGATACCGAGGCCATGTAGGTCGCGGCCGAAGAGCGCAATTCGAGGTGGTAGGTGCGCCGGTCGGTGGTGATGACCATGTTGGTTTCGAGATCGGCACCGACCGGCTTGACCAGAATGTGCACTTGGGCGGTGGCGCCCTCGCCGCTGGTGGTGTCGCCAACCACCCAACGGACGGTGTCACCGGCCGACACCGCGACCAGCTGCTCGGCTGCCTCGAGCGCGATGTCGGTGACCTGGCTGACGGCGGCGTAGACCTGATAGAGCGCGCCGCTGCTGTAGGGGTAGACCTGGATGGCATTGATGTAGCCGTCCTTGACCGGTTCAACCCGGGCGGCGCTGTTGGCCGTCGCAATGCGATCCTTCGGCGAGATGTCATCCTTGGGTTTGTCAGCCTTAGTTGGGACGGGCTTCAGTTGGCCGGGCAGCGGCAAGGGCTTTGGCACCTCGACATACCGCACCGGCTTCGGTGGCTCCGGCTCGCGAATGGCGGCGCTGAACGGGCGGGTATCGCGCAGCGGTAGTTCCGGCACCTTGATGCTGGTGGCGCAGGCCGCGAGCAAGAGGCCGAGACCAACCGCAGGCAGACTGCGAACGTGACGGGTCATTTGCGGTCTCCGGAGTTAAGGTCCTGCGACCAGTTGAAGGCGTGGACGTAGATGCCGAGCGGGTTCTTGGCGACCCGATCGACGGTGCGCGGCGGCGTGATGACGATCGAGAAATAGCCGGTGAGCCGGTTGGTCGCCTTTGGTGCGCCGCCGTCGAAACTCTTCTCCAGCCAGCGGATCTGGAATGATGACTCCGACGCCCGCACGACACTTGCGACCTCGATGGCGACGGTCTCGCGGCCGATCCTGGCGAAGGGGTCGGTCTCGCGGGCATACTCGTTGAGTGTGATGGCCGCCCGGTCGGTGACGAAGTCGTAGGCTTTGAGCCAGTTCTGGCGCACCACGACCGGATCAATCGACAGCGAGCGGACGTTCTCGACGAAGCGGGCGAGATGAAACGCGATCTGCGCGTCGCTGGGCTTATAGGCCTCAGGCGCCGCGCCGACGGCGCGCGCGTCGCCACGGGAATCGACCTCGACGATGTAGGGAATGACTGTGCCGGACCGGCCGAGCCACAACAGGATCGCGGCCATGATCAGCGACAGCGCGAGACTGCCCAACGCCATCAGCCGCCAGTTCGCCGCCTGGATACGCGCCGAGCCGATGCGCTCATCCCATTTCTGGGCGGCCTTCTGGTAGGGCGTCACCGGTTGCGGCGTCTCACCGTACCGCAATGTCGATCGCTTGAATGTCATGGTGGGTCCTTTAGCTCTTGTCCTTAAGTTCGGGGCCGCTGCTGCTGGCAGGCCGGTCGCCTTCGCGCAGCGTCTGCGTGGCAACCATGCCGGCCTGGGTCAGGCGCTGGCGCTGCGCGAGGGTCTGGGCCCAGGCCGGCGCGGGCGTCGCGGATGTAGACATTGCAGCCATCGCGTCGGCGCCGCGTCCGGCCAATCCATCGGCGGGTGGCGGGTTGGTGGCGCGATAGCCATCGGCGGCGCCTTCGCGGTAGGCATCGCGAACGGGGCTGGCGATCGAGCCGATCAGGCGCGAGACCGGCGCGCCGACCGTTGCCCTGGCAATGCCGCGCGCGCCACCGCTCTCATAAGCGGCGCCGACGGTGCCGGACAGGGAGGCCCCCGTATGAACCGCGCCGCCTGCCGCGCGACCGATCCATCGGGCGCCGCCCGACGCCAGGATGCCGCCGGCGATCATGGCGCCGCCAAGCCCAGCCGTCGTTGCCACGGCGGCACCGGCGCCGAGCTGCGGCGCGCCCGACACTAGACCCGCCGCAATGGCCGGCACGAAGATCGCCAACCCGAACACCGCAATCGCCGCCAGAATCGTGGAGGCCGCCTGCGTCAACGTGATCTCAGCTGTTGGCCGGATCGATGTGCCGAACAACGATGATCCGATGCCGACCACGATCGCCAACACCATCAGCTTGATGCCGGCGGTGATGACATGGCCAAGGACGCGTTCGGCCAGAAATGCGGTGTGCCCGAACAGCGCGAACGGCACCAACACGAAGCCGGCCAATGCAGTGAGCTTGAACTCGACTATGGTGACGAACAGCTGCACGCTGAGCACGAAGAACGCCAACAGCACGATCAGCCATGCCAGCATCAGGACGACGATGGTCACGAAATTGGTGAAGAAGCTGGTGATGCCGATCAGCTCGCCGGCCTTCTCCAGCAGCGGCCGCGATGCCGTGAACCCGGCCGATGCCACGAAGCCCGGCCGCATCAGATCGGCCGCCGTCATCGACACCCCCGTCGCCTTCAGCCCCAGCCCCGCGAACGAATTGAACACGACGTCGGCGAGGCTCTTGAAGTTGTTGAGCAGCAGCGCGAAGAAGCCGACATAGAGCACCTTCTTGATCAGCTGCGCCGGCACGTTGTCTTCGCCATGCATGGCCCAGAACAAGCCCGCCAACGTGATGTCGATCGCCACCAGGATACCGGTCAGAAACGCCACGTCGCCGACCAGCAGGCCGAAGCCTGAGTCGATGTAGCGGCTGAAGGTCTCGGTGAACCGGTCGATGATGGCGAGATCGTCCATGGCATGGCTCCGCTCGGCGCGCGCTGCGGACAGCGGCGGTGAAGGGGACTTCGGTTGGTTAGATCAGTCGACGGTCAACATCGTCGTCGCAGCGTGCGGCGCAGTCGCTTCGCGAACGGGCCGCGGGCCCGTACCCGCCCATGCTGGAAGCATGTCGCCGACATGACGGACGTGTCCCCCGAACCCCCTCTCTTTTGTAATGACAAAAGGCGGTGGATCCGGCCCGTGCGCGCAGGCGTACAAACAAACCCAGTGTCCTCCCGGCTGGCGTGCGGGGCAGGCCCCGCTCGCGAAGCGCACTGTTCGATGCTCATGTCATTGGCTCCGTGTGTAGGCCTGGCCATTGCCGAGGAAGGTCTTGAAGCGCTGGCGGGCTTCGCCCTCGATGGCGAGATCGTGGGCGCGGCCGAGGGTTTCGCTGCGATGCTGGGCGGCTAGCAAACCCTGCAGCTGCAGCGATTGCTTGACGCTAAGCGCGGTGAGCTCGTTGCCGGCCTGGGTGACGTCGAGGGCTCCGGCGGCATTGCGCGAGCGGGCCAAGGCGTCGTCGAGCAGGCGGGCATCGGTGCCGATGCCGTCGGCAATCTGGCTCTGCAGCAGCGCGGAACGCTGCAGGCTCGCATACTCCTCGTCCCAGCGGGCCTTGGCGTTGCGCAAGCGATCGTCGCTCGACAGCGCGGCCGAGACCTCTTTCGGGAACAGCTGCGCATAACCAACTTCGGTGTCGCGCAGTTTGAGGGCGAGGCCTTCGCCGTCACGCAAGCGCAATTGAATATCGGAGAGCGACCGCTGCAGATCGGGCGAGATCGTCGATCCGAGCCGTTGCAGGTTCTGGTCCAGGCGCAGCAGCGCCTGCGCCTGGTTCTGCAGCTGCCGCACCTGGTTGTTGATCTGCTCCAGAACGCGCACGGCCGAGAGCACATTCTGCTCGTAGTTCAGCGGATCGAACACGGTGAGCGCAAGGGCCGGGCGCGTGAGTGCAGTGCTCGCCAACATCATGACAGCCATCGCCGTTGCAACGCTGCGGGCTGCCTTGCGCCGTGCCGCCCGGTTTGGCCTCCGACCAATGCGATAGGGCGACAAGCGTTCGGGCAGCAGGTCCTCCATAGCGAGACTTTGCTTGGCTGGCGGCGCGGCGATGGTCGCGTTGGCGGCCGATTCCGGCGGGGCCGGATCAACGGGCGTTTCCGCGCGCGGCAGCGGCGGCGGGGCGGCCGGCGCGCCCGGGAACGATGCGAGGCTGTCGGCGGCCCAAGTCAAACCCTTGGCGCGTAGGAACGTATCGGCGAAGCCGGCAGGTGGCGAATTCGCCAAGGTGCGATCGATCAACCGCTGATCCTCGGCAGACGAGGCGCCGCACAAGGCCAGTCCGACAGGTCCGAGACCCAACTCGAACAGTCGATTGCCGCGCGCGGTCTGGGCGTAGTAGTCACGCTTTGGCGTGGCGGTGGCCAAGATCTCGACCTGCCGGTCGTTGAGGCCGAACCGGGCATAGACGGCGCGGGCCTGCGGCTCCAAGGCACGATCGTTGGGCAGGAAGATGCGGGTTGGGCAGCTTTCGATCAGCGCCGGCGCGATCGTCGAGCGCTCGATGTCGGCGAGCGACTGCGTCGCGAACACGACGGCGACGTTCTTCTTTCTCAGCGTCTTCAGCCATTCGCGGATTTGCGCGGCAAACAGCGGATCGTCGAGGAACGTCCAGGCTTCGTCGAGGATCAGCAGCGTCGGCCGCGTGCCCAATCCTGTTGTGTCCGGGCTCGCAAAGCGCGCTTCGAGGCGATGGAACAGGTAGGTCAGCACCGGCGGCACCAGGGCCTTGTGCTGCATCAGCGGCTCCATCTCGAACAGCGTGACATCGCTCAGCACCAAGGCCTCGGATGCGCCGTCGAGCAGGCGGCCGTAGGCGCCCTCGAGCGTGTAGGGTGACAGCGCCGCGATGATCGCGCTCGACTGCACCAGAACGGCCAAGCCGGTGAGCGTGCGCTCCGCTTTCGGTGCAGAGGCCAGGCTCTGCAGCGCGGTCCACAGGCAAGCCTTGATGTCGGGCGTGACTTCGAGGCCTTCGTTCCTGAGCAGTCCGGTCACCCATTCCAGCGCAAACGCCATCTCGCCCGCCTCGTCGATGCGGGCCAATGGCTGCAGGGCCAGCGTGCCCTCGAACCCCAGCTCGATCGACGCACCGTTCATGGCCAACACCGCCGCGCGCGCCGATCGGCCGCGATCGAAGATCGCGACCTGGGCGCCGATGAAGCGGCGGAACTGCAGTGCGAGCAGCGACAGCAGCACCGACTTGCCGGCGCCGGTCGGGCCGACCACCAGTGTGTGCCCGACATCGCCGACATGAAGGTCGAGCCGGAACGGCGTCGACCCACGCGTCTCGGTCAGCATGAGAGGTGGGGCGTCGAGGTGCCGGTTGGTCTCCGGTCCGGCCCACACCGCCGAAACCGGCATCAGATGCGCAAGGTTCAAGCTGTGGACGATCGGCTGGCGCACATTGGCATAGGGGTTACCGGGCAGACTGCCGAGCCAGGCTTCGACGGCATTGAGCGTCTCGCGGATGGTCACGAAGCCGCGGCCGTTGACGATGCGCTCGACGGCCAGCAGTTTCTCATTGCCTTGGCTGGGGTCGGGATCAGCAACGACAATTGTCGTGGTGAGGTGACCGAAGGCGACATCATCGGACCCGAGCTCCAGCAGGGCCGTGTCGGCGTCGAGCGCCTTGTTGTCGGCGTCGGGATCAACCAGCGCCGTCTCGCGGTTGAACAACGCCTCGCGCAGGATGGCGCCGACCGACTTGCGCTTGGCGAACCACTGGCGGCGCAGCTTGGTCAGGTGCTTGTTGGCCTCAGTCTTGTCGAGCGCGATCCAGCGCGTGGTCCAGCGATAGGAGAAGCCCAGATCATTGAGGGCATCGAGCAAGCCGGGCGTGGTGGCATTCGGGAATCCGAGGATGGTCAGCAGCCGCAGATGCGCGTCGCCCAACTTCGGCTCGACGCCGCCCAGCAGTGGCGTGTCGCACAGAACGGCATCAAGATGGGTCGGAACCGTTGGCACGGCGACGGCGTGCCGGTTGCCGGAGATCGTGCCGTGCAGATAGGTCAGGGTGTCGGCGTCGGACAACGCTTCCGCTTCGGGGAGGATCGATGCCAACATCTCCAACGCGCGGTCGGTTTCGGTGACGAACAAATCGAGCTGTGCGAACGCGTCCGCCGCCCTGTCGCCGCCCTCGGTGCGCTCGTACAACAACCGCTCGGCCCGGCCGGCGCGCTCAGGGGGCGGCAAATAAAGCAGCGTCAGATAGTACCGGCTCTCGTGGTGGGCGCCGTCGGCACTGAACGCGTGGAAGCGTTCCTGATCGATGAGCCACGATGCCGCATCGGCGAACCGCGCGCCGGGATAGGCATTTGCGGCAAGACGCTCGGCCTCGAAGAACAGCGCCCAGCCGGCGCCGAACCGCTTCAAGACGTTGTTGAGCCGTGCCGTCACCGAGACCAACTCCGCTTCGGTGGCGCTGTCGAGATCGGGACCGCGATAGCGCAGCGTCCTTTGGAATGAGCCGTCCTTGTTCAGGATGACGCCCGGTGCGACCAGGCAGGCCCACGGCAGATAATCGCAAAGACCGGTGTTGTGGGTTCGGTACTCGGCGAGGTTCAGCATGTGAGCGCTCCTTTGTGACGGGCATGGCGCGAAAGAACAGTCAGAAACGCCGGGTCCTTGCGCGTGACCCAGACGGCGATGGTGTGGGCTGTGAGCCAGATCAGCATGCCGGCGAGCCAAAGCCGCAAGCCCAGCCCAATCGCCGCCGACAGCGTGCCGTTGAGAATTGCAAAGTTGCGCGGGGCGCCGGCGATCAGGATCGGCTCGGTCAGCGACCGGTGCAGCGGTACTTCGAACCCCAGCATCGACGATGGTTCTGCAAACATGGCCTTCACCCTCCGTGGGTCAGTTGATCAGCGCGCCGCCGGCGAACGAGAAGAACGACAAGAAGAACGAGGTCGCAGCGAACGCGATCGACAGCCCGAACACGATCTGGATCAGCCGCCGCAAGCCGCCCGACATGTCGCCGAACGCCAGGCTCAACCCGGTCATGATGATGATCACCACGGCTGAGACCTTCGCCACCGGCCCCTCGATCGATTCCAGAATCCGCTGCAGCGGTGCTTCCCACGGCATGCCCGAGCCGGCGGCATGAGCCGGCGTGCACAGGGCGCCGGCCGCGAGGAACGCATGCCTCCAATGACGGAAGGGTCCGGGCGGGTGTCCCGCCCGGTGGGGTGCGGGGCCGGCCCCGCTCGCGCAGCGACCACGCACTCTCATGACGCCACCGGGCGCAATGCTGGTCTGTCGAGCGGTCTGAGGACGTAGCTGCCGGCGGCGTCGATGCCAGCGAGTTCGAGAATGGCGGTGACGCGGCGCTGGTCGCCGCGGCCGTCGAGGAAAACGAGGATCTCGACCGCCTGGGCGATGAGGTCGCGCGGCACGGTGACGACGGCTTCCTGCACCAGCTGTTCGAGACGGTAGAGCGCGGACAACGGACTGTTGGCGTGGACGGTGGTGATGCCGCCGGGATGGCCGGTGTTCCAGGCTTTGAGCATGTCGAGGGCTTCGGGGCCGCGCACCTCACCGACGATGATGCGGTCGGGGCGCAGACGCAGGGTCGAGCGAACGAGATCCGCGAGGCTGGCGACGCCGGGCTTGGTGCGCAGGGCGACCACGTCGGCGGCGGCGCAGCGCAGCTCGCGGGTGTCTTCAAGGATCACGACACGCTCGTCGCCCTTGGCGACCTCGGCGAGCAGTGCGTTGACCAGCGTGGTCTTGCCGGATGAGGTGCCGCCAACGACGATGATGGTTCGGCAATCACGGACGGCTTTGACCAGGCAGTCGGCCTGGATTGGCGTCATGATGCCGGCGGCGACGTAATCACTGAGCGTAAACAGTACGTCGGCGCGTTTGCGGATCGCGAAGCACGGGGCGGCTGCGACCGGCGGCATGATGCCTTCGAAACGCTCGCCGGTCTCGGGCAACTCGGCCGACACGATGGGAGCCTTGTCGGTCACCTCACGGCGGACGTGGGCGGCAACCAGGCGAATGATGCGCTCGGCCTCGGCGCTGCCGATCCGCTCACCGGTATCGGCGCGGCCCATTGCGGCCCGGTCGATCCACAGCTTGCCATCCGGATTGACCATCACCTCCAGGATGGCGGGGTCGGCGAGTGCGGCGGCTATGGTTGGCCCGAAGGCGGTGCGCAGCATCTGCCGGCGGCGGCCCTGGGCCTCGGCGGCGGCAATGGTGTGGACCAGATCAGCCATGGCCGTTGCCCTCGTCGCTGGTGGGCCCAGTGGGGGACGAGGTGGGCAGTGGGACCGACCGGAGTTTGACCGGCGTGAAGATGCCGGCAGTGGCGAACAAATCGGGGGTGTGCGTGGCGATGGTCTCCAGCACTTCGGAGATGAGGCGGTGGTCGGAGACAAGGCGGCGGCCGATCTCGGCGACGAATACCTGGAAGCGCTCGGTGCCGAGGATGCGGGCCGGCTCCTGTTCGCCCATCGGCAGCGGCGGCGTGATGGTCAGGAAATAGCGGACGAACAGCGCCAGCGTTTCGGTGACGATCGCCATATCGCGTTCGACGGTCTTGGCCACCTTGTTGAGGTCGTCGAGCCGGCGCGCGAGGCCGTCGTCGATGCCTGGCATCGGTTTCGGCTCGAGGCTTTCCCTAAGTGCTTCCTCGACGAGGGCCGACTTGGCACCATTGCGCAGGCGGGCGACCTCGTCGAACCGGCGCGCCAGCGGTCGCGACAGATAAAGCGTGTAGCGTTTCTTGCTCATGACAGTTTCATGCCTCCGGGGAAGGCCAGAATGTTGCCGTCGGCGTCGCCGTCTGGTGCTGCGACGTCGAGGTCAGCCTCGGGTTCGAGCGCGAGGGCCGCGAACAGCGGCAGGTCGCGATGGTGGTCCGGTTGCGGATTTCGCTTGGGCAAACCGCGCCCCCTGGGGCGATCCTCGTCGTCGGTCTCGGTCGTCACCCAGTCCGACCAGACCTTCTCCAGCCGATGATCGGTCGTTCGGTTGCGCCCGGCCCAGGCGTCGGCGCGCGCTGGCGGGGCATCGGCGAAGGGGCCGTCGGCCAGCTGCGGCGCGGGCAGGCAACGCGCCAGAAAATTGCGATCCTTGTAGTACTGCAGCTTCTTGGCGCGGATCGGCGGCGTGCCGGAGACCAGCACCAGAGCGTCGTCCTGCGGCAACTGCAGTATCTCGCCCGCCGTCAGCAGCGGCCGCGGCGTTTCCTGGCTCGAAATCGAGGTATGCGACAGCCACGCCGACAAGCGCTTGCCGGATAGGTTGCGTTTGCGCGCGCAATTGCGTCGCGGTGCCGAGCGCGTCGGACAGGCGCTTGGCGGTGCGCTCGTCGTTCGGCGCGAACGCGACCCGCACATGGCAGTTATCGAGAATGGCGTGGTTCGGCCCATAGGCCTTGTCGATCTGGTGCAGCGACTGCGCCACCAGGACTGCGCGAACACCATAACCGGCGAGGAAGGCCAGTGCCGTTTCGAAGAAATCCAACCGCCCGAGGGCCGGGAACTCGTCGAGCATCAGCAGCAGCTGGTGTCGGCGCGCATGACCATCGAGGGACCCGAGGCTTTCGGTGAGGCGGCGACCGATCTGGTTGAGGATCAGGCGCACCAGCGGCCGCGTTCGCGAGATGTCGGACGGCGGCACCACCAGATAGAGCGAAACGGGGCGCTCGGCGGTGACGAGATCGGCGATGCGCCAGTCCGAGCGGGCGGTGTTCGCCGCGATCACTGGATCGCGGTAGAGGCCGAGGCAGCTCATCGCCGTCGAGACCACGCCGGAGCGCTCGTTGTCCGACTTGTTCAAGAGCTCTCGGGCGACCGAGGCCACCACCGGATGCACCTTCGGCGCGTCGTCGAGCCCAAGGTGGTTGGTCGCCAGCATGATCTTGAGGGCACGGCTGATCGAGCGCGACGGATCGGCGAGGAAGCTCGCGACACGGGCCAGCGTCTTCTCGCTCTCCGCGTAGAGCACATGCAGAATGGCGCCGACCAGCAGCGCATGCGCCGTCTTTTCCCAATGATCGTGGCGCTCGCGCGCGCCTTCCGGATCGACCAGGATGTCGGCGATGTTCTGGACATCGCGCACTTCCATGGGCCCCTTGCGGACCTCCAGCAGCGGATTGAAGCGCGCCGACTGCGGATTGGTCGGATCGAACAGCAGGCAATGCGAGAATTTCGCCCGCCAGCCGGCGGTCAGCTGCCAGTTCTCGCCCTTGACGTCGTGAATGACGGCCGAACCGGTCCACGTCATCAACGTCGGCACCACCAGACCAACGCCCTTGCCGGAGCGGGTCGGCGCGACGGCTAGGATATGCTCGGGCCCGTCGTGGCGCAGATAGCGGTCGCCGTAGAGGCCGAGGATGACGCCGCTGCGGCCAAGCAGACCTGAAGCCGCAACGTCACGATTGTCCGCCCAGCGGGCCGAGCCATAGGTCGTGATTGCTTGGCTATGGCTTGCCCGCCGGGCGGCTCCCCCAATGGCGACGGCCCCGCTCAGCATTCCCCCAAGGGCTGCGACGACGCCGGCGCGTGCGAACACGTCTGGCGCTTGGGCGTCGAACGCCAGCCACCAGGGAAAGAGCTGCCACGGCGCGTAGACGGGCCAACCGAACAGATCGACCCACGAGGCGCCGAGGGCTGCTTGAAACCCGAGCATCCAGGCCACCCATTGCGTCGCCGCCCAAAGGCTGAGCAGCACAAGCAGCAAGGCGGTGGCAAACTGCGGGACAGGGAATCGAGCGGTCATCATCGTGATCTCCGGTCGGTGCAAACGCACGAAAGCGGAACCAGGATGAGACCAAGTCGGCCGCCATGTTAATGGGGAATTGCGGGGAAAAGCGGGAAGGCGCGGGAGGTGCGAGGAAGGGGCGGGAGGTCGGGTCTTTCAGCCTCTCGGTCACGCCCAAACGGTGGGGCGGTTAGGGATCTTGCGGCGCGTGATTTCCCGCGGCACGGCGGTCAGCGGGCCGCCGTGCGTCGCTCCGTGCGAACGCCACGTGCTTACGCTGTGATGCGCCCTGTCGTTGCGCATTACGTCGTATATTCCGCCGAAAGATCATTCCTTCGGAATGCAATCCGGCTTGGTCGTCGTGTCTGCCTCTCGGAGCCGCCCTTGCCCGGCCCGCCAGGGGGCGGATCCGAGAGGCAGACCGCGGCCTGCCTCTTGGTGAGACCCGGCTCTGGTCGTGTGGTCGCCATGACGTCGAGCATCATATCCGTCGTCGTTTGCGCCATGGGACCGTCACCCGCATGGGCCGAGACCCGCCGCTCGGCAGCGGGGCTCGGGTCCGCGGCCGGTCATCTGATGCATCGCTGTCGGTTAGATCCGCGGACTAGGGCCCGGCCGCGGCCGCTTCGGGCCGCGGGGCGCCCGGGCCGCGCGGGAAGAGGTGCTGCCTATATTAGAATCCTTCCGGTGCCAATCGGCACAGGCCATTGGACGACTGGTCATTGATTGTCGATCCGGTACGGAGGTTCGACAGTGGCGCGTCGATCACTTGAGCCGGCCGTTGTCACAGCCGCCCACTCGACGTTGTGTCTGGGCGGATTCAAGTTCCGGTGGTGGCCTGGCGCACATGCGATGCCATTGATTCACGAACACGTGCCCTCAGACAAGGCTGCTTGGGCAGCAGCCGAAATCCCGCATGCTGTACGGCGTCTTGAAATGTGCCGGTTTCTCGGGCGCCGTCGTTACCGTGGATTCGGCATGTGGGGAGGCCGGTGTCAGAATATCTGCATACTTGTTGCCATGAGCGATGATGCCCGACGAACGGGCGGCCACGTCGGCATTGCAGAGGACATCGCGATCATCACGCGGAAACTTGCTTCGCCAAATAAGTTCATGTCTGCTGATCGCATCAAAGCGCTTTTGGCGCTGCGGCACTCACGCCGCGAGTAACCTCCAGAACGCCGGCTTGCGCGAATGCTGGCGCTTAACCCTCGCCATGAACTCGGCATGGCTCTCGCGCCGTCCCTAATCCTTGATGTCGGACTGCTGGCTTTCGATTTCCCGCACATGGCGCACGGCGTGCCGGTAACGCGTGGAGCGTGCCTTCTGCAGCGTTAAATCGATGAAGCAACCTGATGATTGATCAGATAACTGCGGAACAGCAGCTCGTTGGTATGAATGGCCGCCTTACTGCAAGTCGCAATCCCGGCGAATCAGTCATGATGCACTTCGCAGGCGGCGCCTGCGACATGTGCTCACGGGATTTAAATGGCACCCAGAAGTCGCTATACGCTTTTGGCTTTGAATTCGGCGGCGACAATCGTCGGTGTTGCGGTCCTGTTTGTGCTCGTACGAGCTACGATGGTTGATTCAGCGATAGTAGACGAAGGCGTGGTCGCGCCGGTTTTCGGCGCGCATGCCGATCCACAACCCCATCGGTTGGCCTTCGTGCGGCCCGGGGCCTTTGAACAATCGGAACCGACCACGGGAGCCCTGTTGCGGTCGACATTCACACCAAATTTCGGCGATGCAGGGTCGTGGTCGACGGAAATCCATCGCGAGACAACGCCGCCGCAGTCGGGTTGGCGGTTCACGCTGTTGCATTCGCTTCGTTTGCCCTCGCAACCCGTGAATCCCAGCCATCCGCTGCGGGCCCACACCATGAAGACGCGCCTGGCTGAGATATCGCCAACAGCGACGGCACGTCTCTCTGCCAAGTTCGAGGCTGCGAAGGCCGCTTGGCCGCCCGCCGAAATCGCCTTGATCGCCATCAAGGACGAGAAGATCCTTGAACTACACGCGCGCCCAAACGGGGGCGCCTGGATGCTGATCCATCGCTACCGCGTGTTAGCGGCGAGCGGCGGCGCGGGCCCCAAGCTGCGCCAGGGCGATCGGCAGGTACCTGAAGGCATCTACAGCATCGCATTTCTGAATCCGAACAGCGCCTATCACGTCTCGCTCGGCGTGAATTATCCAAACGCCTTCGATCGGCATATGGCGGCGAAGGACGGCCGGAAGGATCTGGGTGGTGACATTATGATTCACGGCAAGAACCTATCTGCTGGCTGCTTGGCGATGGGCGACGAGGCTGTCGAGGAGTTGTTCGTGCTAGCCGCACAGATGGGCGTTTCAAACGTCAAGCTCATCATATCGCCAACCGACTTCCGTCAGAATGGCTTATGGACCCACGAGCCGGGGCGGCCCGAATGGTTGCCCAAGCTTTACGCCGAAATCGCCACCGCCATGTCCGGGTTCAAGGCACCTCGCAGCACGGGACTCCTATCGTTCTTCTCGAAATGAGAGCCAAGATGATGTGCAATTTCCGCGAATGGAGTACTCGCAACACTCGCGCGGTCGAAGTTCATTCAGGCTGGCCAATTACGGCACTGACGGCGTCGCCAATTACGAGTTTGCTGCTCGGAAGGAGTGGCGAGCTACACGACCCGCTTCTGCTCAAGGGGCACGGACAGCCAATTACCCAACCAGCGGATCGACCCTGTTCAATTTTGAGCGGACATCGGCGCCTGCGCTACAAACGCGCTCGGTGCCGATCTGCCCGGTGACGCTCTGTTGACGGTGGTCGGGTGCGGCACCATGCTGTGTTGGAGTCTGTCGAAGTGATCCGATACCGTCCGACAGGCCGCTAACGCGACCGGTCAAGCCGAGGCATTGAGGCCTTGCGGGGAATTCACGTTGAACCCTCAGCAGCTGCCGTTCTCGGAACGCGTGGGGGAACGCTGTCGCGGAG
>CAVUIJ010000041.1:0-401213 GCA_963741505.1 uncultured Alphaproteobacteria bacterium
CATTGCCGGCGACGACACCGGCGCGGTCGCCGAGGACGCAAGCTCGCCGAACCTCACCGACACCGGCACGCTGACGATCAGCGACGCCGACGCGGGCCAGTCGAGCTTCACCGCCGGCACGCAGTCGGGCACCTACGGCACGCTGACGCTGACCTCGGCCGGCGTGTGGACGTACTCTGCGGCGAACGGCCAGCCGGCGATCCAGTCGCTCGGGGCTGGACAGACGCTCACCGACAGCTTCACCGTCACGAGTCTCGATGGCACCACGCACACCGTCACCGTCGTCATCACCGGCATCAACGATGCGGCGGTCAACGCTCCGTCCCTTCCGCTTGTTCAGGACCATTCCGCTATAGCGGAGCAAGCACCGCCGACTCATGAGTTAATCAGCGCGGAAGGGATGGTTCTGGATGCGGTCAATGAGGCCGGGTCCCTATCGAGCAATGCAATTCAAATCGGCGAGCACGGGATTGTGATCGACGCTGTGAATGGGATAAGCCCCTTGGGTGGAGCAACGGCTGGTAACCCCAGTGTTACAGAAGTGGCCAGATCACTCGATTCCGCACGTCTCGTCGACATCTGGCAAACTGTCGGCTCCGGCATCACCGGCTTCCATGGGACTTCTTCCTCGTGGGAGCCACAGGGGCTCACCGGCTTCTCATTGCGGATAGGTCTGGAGGATACCGGAATAGATGCAAGCCCACGCTCTCAAATCATCGTGGAGTTGCTTGTCCGTGACCGCACCTTGATCGTACAGCTCTCCAACTCGCTGATCGATCTTAGGATGTATGTCATCGAGTATCGGGTACTTCAAGCAAACGGCGCCCCAATTCCGAGTTGGCTGGTCAGGGTCGGTACCGACGTCCTGATCGGTCAGCGCCCCGTTAACCTAGATCAAATATCGCTTCGCATAACCGTAATCTATTCCGATGGGACATCGGAGGCGAGGGAAGTGCAAATCGAGACGGTTACCGGCCAGATAAAACAGATCGTGAGCGGGCGCAGGGCCAGCTTGCCGGTCCCGTTCCTGGAGCAATTCGCCACAATCCAGCCGATCACCAACGAGGGGTTGGAGCAACTGACCGAACTAATCTCACGCTAGACCGTATGTCCTTCCTTGAAGAGGCAACTCACCCTCGATGAGCGTTCGAGGGTTGCCCGGATTGGCCGGCTAGACCATCATGTCCGCTGGGGATACGGGCCACCGAGTGATACCGCCAGTTGAAAATCCCAACTCGTGTTGCGCCGGCGCGATTCCACGTGTCCTGAGATCGTGATTCCATCGCTCCATTGATTCGATGGAGAGATGGATGACAGTGCCACTCGAGATCCGGCGCGATCGCACACCGGCGGTGCTTCGCAAGGAAGCCAAAGCCGAGACCGACGCACGTATCGCCCGGCGCATGCTGGCGATCGCCAATGCGCTGGACGGCATGAGCCGGGAGGCGGCGGCGCGCGCGGCGGGCATGGACCGGCAGACGCTGCGCGACTGGGTGCTGCGCTACAATGCGCTTGGCTTGGATGGACTGGCGGACCAATCACGCGAGGGGCGTCCGCCCAAGCTCGAGGCGCACGAGAAGGCCCTTCTCATCGAGATCGTGCTCGCCGGTCCCGATCCTGAGGCGAGCGGCATCTCGGCCTACACGCGCGATGACCTGGTCCGCATCTGCGAGGAGCGGTTCGGCAAGCGGCTTGCTTCGACCTCGATCGGCCGCATTTTGAGGAGCCTCGGCCTCTCGCGACAGAAGGCACGGCCCAGCCATCCGCAAAAGGACTCGGTCGCGCAGGCGGCCTTTAAAAAGAGCCCCGGCACTGCTCACAAACTTCAGTGTACGCATAAAAACAAGCGCAATCATTCATTTCGAAAACCGAGGCGCATTGATCTACCAAAGCATATTGCGTGCCCCGAAGTCAGTTCGATAACGCGGATACCGATTTAGTGGACCAAAACGCGAACGGGAATGCTTGACGAACGGCGACGCGATAGGGTCGATGGCTGAAGATCGAGACCGACCGGAACATTGTGGGACCGGGTCAGCCTCGACCGCCCCTGCCTGTCGCTGAGGGTCCGCTCTCCAATCTATCAGCAGCCGAAGCGCAAGCTCCGGACCGCATGATCGCGAATTCGACGCGATTGTGCAGCCTTCTCGGACGCCGGCCATGACGGGCGTGCCGCAAGCGACGGCTGGCGTCGGAGAAGGCTGCACACCAGCAGACGTCATGGACGTTCCATGAGTAGCCTCGGGCAGCCGACCAAACGAACCAATGCCTGGGTCGGATTAGTGGGTGTTCGCCCCGCGAGCAGCACGCAATTGGGCAACCGCAGCTGAGACCTCAGAATTGAACGCAGGCGACGACGGCCTGTCCAGAAATGGCGCAACGGCTGCACCAGTTGCATTGGGCGGCGCGGCTCCGACAGCCGCCGCGAGTTCTTGCATCATTCGTTGGCGCCCGGCTGAGCCCACGGCCAGCGCTGTCATTAGATCCAGCACGATCTGGGCTTCCTTATTGCGATCGGCAAGGTAGGCCGCGAGCAGAGCTTCGATCTCACGTTGCATTGTGACAATTCCATTGTGGTGGTCTGGGCACGCGAGACTGATCGAATACTCCGGCGATTCGGTTAAAGTTGTCATAATGTGACGAGTGCAAACTTATAGTCAGCTCGGCTGCATTGACGCTGGTAGTCGACTGGCGCTGTTTTGACTTGATGTAGAGTGATGGTTCGGTGGTGATTCGTCTCACTCCCGAGGATGCCATGAAAGCCCAGGATTTCCGGTCGTTTGTCGAACAGCTCGGTGATCTGACCGAGGCGCAGCGTGCCGGCCTGGTTGCGGCGCTGGCGGGCGCAGGCTCGGCCAATGAGGCGATCCGGCTGATCGAGACGCGGTTCGACGCGTCACCCGCGTGTGGCCATTGCAGGTCGACGAACTTCGGCACCTGGGGCCGTGCAAGCGATCTGCGCCGCTATAAATGCCGCGACTGCAATCGCACGTTCAATGCGCTCACCGGTACGCCGCTCGCGCAATTGCACCGGCGTGACGCGTGGCTCGACTATGCCAGGGCACTCGTCGACCGGGTGAGCCTGCGGCGAGCCGCCGAGCGTTCCGGCGTGTGCCTCGAAACGTCGTTCCGCTGGCGCCACCGCTTCCTGCGGTCGGCCAGGGACGTCCGACCAGAAAGTGTGACCGGCATCGTGGAAGCGGATGAAACGATGATCCTGAAATCGGCCAAGGGATCGCAGAAACTGGTCGGGCGGGCGCCCAGAAAGCGCGGTGGCAAGCCTAAAAAGACGGGCACGTCGCCGGAAGACTACGACATAGTCCTGATCATGCGTGACCGTCATAAGACAACGACCGATCACATCCTGCCCGACTTCGTGGGCGCCACGTTCGATGCGGTGATGGACCCGGTCGTGTCTCGTGACAGCGTCCTCGTGACCGATGGCCGGCCTTCGTACCACACCTTCGCTCGCGACCGCGGCATGACCCACGTTGCGATCGTCGCCAGTCGCGGCGAGCACGAGAAGGGCGGTTTCCACATCCAGAACGTTAACGCCTACACCAGACGCCTCAAAGCCTGGATGGCGCCATTCAACGGCGTCGCATCGAAATATCTCGCCAATTACCTCGGATGGCGCCGGATGATCGAGCGCCTCGGCGTCCGCCTGACCCCGCACTACGCCATCGCCGAGGCGCTTGGCGGATGAGCCACTACATCAAATCAAAACAGCGCCAGTCGACTGTGTTCCGCACGCAACGCTCTGTTGTTCAAGACGCATCTGCAACCTAAGGTTTATTTTCGTTCAGGGTAGGCTCGATTATGGTCCGTGGGCTGTCAGAGCCCGATGGTGGAGAGTTCCCCCGTTCCTGGTGGTGGATGGGGCTTTGGGCAAGCCGTGCGTAGCGTCATGTTCTTCGTTCATTGGGTGAGTATAATGGTTCGGTCTCAGACGATAACAATTATCTTGCGCTATCGTGATCCCGGCACCGCAGCTAAATGGCTTTGTCAGGTTTTCGGTTTTCATCAGGACCATGTCGCGAAAGGGCCAACCGGCCAGATCAGCTATGTCGCTCTCAGGCTTGGCGACAGCTTCGTGCTGCTGTGCCCGGTCGCGAACACGGATCTCGACACTTTCATGGTCCAACCCCAGGAGGTCAATGGGGCCAGCACCCAAGTCTGCTATCTGACAGTCGGGGACCTTGACGGTCATTGGGCGCGCGCACAAGCCGAGGGCGCAAAGATAGAGTTTGGTCCAGAGGAGGACGCGGCAGGTGACCGCTTCTACATTTGCCGCGATCTCGAAGGCCATTTGTGGAGCTTTGGCACGAGAGCCTACGGTGTCGGAAGCGGCCGGCGCGATCGGCGATCGGGGCAAGGTAGGCTTCCTCGGAACGCCATGGCTGTCACGGCGGCAATTTTGGCAGTAGGTGGATGGATCCTCTATGAGGCCAACTTTCGGAGCATGTTCCCGATAAACAATACACCGGTCATGTTGCAATCAGCTGCGCACAACGATGCTGTTCGCGACAAGTTGGCGGACGCCGCTGCCTCGCAGGCGGCACTCGAGCTCACCGCGCAGGAGATGGCCGAGCAATTGAAGAAGGAGCAGAGCGCCAGCGTCGAGTTCCGAAATGAGCTGCGCGATGCGCAAGCCGAACTGATACAAATGCAAGTCGCCAAGGAAGAGATGGATCGCGCAATGGCTGCGGCAAACAAGGCCAAGAGCGCAGCCGAACAGGCTACAAGGGACGCCGTCGCGGCATTGGACCTCGAGCGGACTGTTGCGGCACAGCTGCAGACCCGCGTAACGCGGTTCCAGCAGTCGCAGATCGTTCTGCGGCTCGAAGTCAGCGAACTCCAGGCTGAGCTCTTGGCCGAACGACGTTCGCGGTTTCAGTCCGGGCAGCAGACGGCGATACCGGAGCAATCGCTCCCCATAGCCACCGACAAGGCCGCGATACTGACACGTTCGGCCAACCAGCCGGAAACCAAGACGGAACCGCCCGAGAAGAAAGAGAGTGGCGGGGTCGCCGCGCCGGCCGGGCTCAAGGTCGCCGCTGCGCCGGACGAGCCCAAGACTACCGTTGCCGCAGTCGAGCACTATGCCGTCGTCGCGGCGGACGAACCCAAGGTCTTTGAACCACCGAAACCGGATCGTCTGGCCGAGGCCAGGGCGCTTGTCGAAAGCGGCGATATCGAAGCTGCCCGCGCCCTGCTCGAGCCCCTAGCGGCGGAGTATGATCCTACCGCCCTCTTGCTGCTCAGCGAAACCTTTGACCCCAACATGCTGGCGGCCTGGGATGCGCGTCGCACGACCGCCGACGCCGATCGGGCGCGCGAGTTCTACAAGCGTGCGCTCGCGCAAGGTGAGATCAAGGCGCGGCACCGGCTTAAAGCCCTTGAATAGCTCATATTTGCTGTGCTTTCGCCTAAGGCAACACCATCCTCAAGCCGCGGCTCCGTATAGCCGCCGTGCACGCAACTATGATGTCCATTGCAGCCCTGTATTGCGTCTCCGGTATGCGCGTTTTGCTGACGATCTGGTGATTCTGATCGACGCCCATCCGCGAAATGGCTGGCTGATGGGGGCAGTTGAAAAACGCCTTCGGGAAGAGTTGGCTGATCTACAAGTCGCGATCAATGAGGAGAAGAGTTCGAAACGTGGATCTCGGTCGAGGCGACAGCTTCGGCTTCCTCGGCTTCGACTTCCGCCGCATCCGCAGTCGACGGGGCGCTTGGCGTGCGCAGTGTACGCCGAAGCTCAAGACACGAACGGCGCTGCTGCGGACGCTCAAGGACGTGTTCCGCCGCCACCAATCGCAGCCGGTCAGCCGGGTCGTACAGTTGATCAACCCGGTGCTGCGCGGTTGGGTGAACTACTTCGCGGTCGGAGATTCCGGCGAGTGCTCCAGCTTCATCAAAGACTTCGTAGAGAGGAAGATCCGGCGCCACATGATGAGGGCTCGGAATCGAAAGGGCTTCGGCTGGACGCGATGGAGTAGGCCATGGTTGTACGACACCCTGAAGCTGTTCAACAGCTATCGAGTTCGGCGGCCAGGGCCGAAAGTCGCTTCGGCAGGATAGGTCCCATAATCCTTGAGGCGAAGCAGACAGGAGAGCGTAGTGCAGGAAATCCGCATGCTGCGTTAGACGTGGCGGGGATTGGAAACGTGGCATGGTCGAGATGTTGTGACACTCGCAGACGAAAGAGCGAGACAACAGGGAACACGAACATCGACCTGCACCGGCGCGCCAGTCCCCGACCTTACCTGGGAGCGCCTGGGGGTGAAATTCCCCCGGGCGACTCGACAGAATTGACAGGTGGCCTTAGGCTGGCCGTCACTGTGCAGTGTCAACGCCGAAGCAATTTTGCATCGGCGGGCCGGAACAATAGTGCATCAGTGTTGAACGCAAGCAGGCCCCCTTAGCTATGGGGGCCTGCTTGCGTTCGGGCGTCGTTTTTCAGGCCGTCTCGGCCGGCGGAGTGTCGGCTTTGGGCCGGCGGATGCGACGTTTCGAGTGAGCCAGGCGATAGCTCTCGCCGTTCATTTCCAGGATGTGGACGTGGTGGGTCAGCCGGTCGAGCAGCGCGCCGGTGAGCCGCTCTGAGCCGAACACGGATGTCCATTCGTCGAACGGCAGGTTGCTGGTGACGATCGTGCTGCCGCGTTCGTAGCGCTGGCTGAACACCTCAAACAGCGGCTCGGCGCCGGTCTGCGACAAGGGCACGTAGCCCAGCTCGTCGATGATCAGCAGCTTGTAGGAGCCGATCTGGCGCTGCAGCCGCAGCAGACGCTTTTCGTCGCGCGCCTCGATCAGCTCATGCACCATGGCGGCGGCGTTCGTGAAGCCGACCGATAGGCCCCGCTGGCACGCGGCGAGGTCTAGCCCTTAACCCCGGTCACGGCATTCGAGGGTGATGACCGCGCGCGGTGATCACGGTTGTTGGTGGTGGCGGGTGCCGGGCCGTCGCGGAACGTGATCGTGGGTGGTGAGTTCAACCGGTGGCAGGCGGGTCGAGTTTGGCGATACGCGCCACGAACGCGTCTTTGAACGCGGGCTCGGAGTAGTCCGGGTTCTGATCGAGGAACGCGACCACGTTTCGGTAACAGTCGGCGGCTTTGACGTTTTCGCCGCGCGACTCGTGCACCATGCCGAGCCGGTCCCAGCCGTCATGCACGTCAGGGTATTGTGCCAGCAGTGCCCGGGCCGCCGCCTCGGCTTCGTCGAGCTTGCCGTCACGGATGAGCGCCAGCACGGCATTCGACGCTTCCGTCAACTCGTCGTCGAGCAAGTCGCCCTCGAACAGCGCATCGTCATCAATGGCGTCATCGCCAGCGAGCTTGGCAAGCATCGCCGCGCGCACCTCGCGCAGGCTCTGGCGCTTTTCGGCGGCCCGGTCTTCGCGCTGCGCCTGCGCTGCCGCCAGCCGCGCGTGCTCGGCCGCCTCATCCTTCGTCAAGCAACACGTCTTGTATTTCTTGCCACTGCCGCAGAGGCAGCGATCGTTGCGTCCGGGCTTGGCCATGGGGGTCAGACCTCAGGCTGAGAAGGATGGCTTCCTTGTACGCAACCCTGCTGGCGGACGCCAGATTCCACGAGCTGTTGCTCGCCTTCGACGCCGATCTCGCCGAGGCGGCGCGCGCCGGGCGATGCCGGCATTGCAATGGTGTGCTGCATTCGGCCAAGTTCCGGCGCAAGCCAAGAGGGCGCGGCTGTAAGCTCGGCCCCGAGCATGACCGGCGCTACAGTTTCTGCTGCGCGGTTGACGGTTGCCGAGGCAGAGAGACGCCGGCGTCGCTGCGCTTTCTCGGCCGCCGCGTCTATTTGGCGGCGATCGTCGTGCTGATCGCCATCCTCCAACACGGCGTAACCGACGCCCGGTTGGCACGGCTTGCCGATGTCGTCAGCGTCGACCGCCGCACGGTGGCGCGCTGGCGCCGATGGTGGCGCGACGGCTTCACGGCGACGCCGTTCTGGCGGATCGCGCGTGCTCGGTTCATGCCGCCGGTCGATCACCTGCCGGCCTCGCTGATCGAACGCTTCTCCGGTGACGGTACCGAGGCGCTCGTCGCGCTGCTGCGCTTCCTCGGTCCCATCACGGGAGGCAACGCAATGCAGGCTCGTTGACGCTCGGGCCCCGCCCGCAGAGGATGCTCGTCGCCAGCAAACCGCTGCGGTGCCTAGGCTCTAGCGCATCTCGTTTCCGAGGAGCGCCGGCATGCCGGAGAGCCGAAGTCGCCATGGTCATCAGCGTGTTCACGAGCAGTGGGCGCACCTGCGCTTCGCCGTCGTCGGTTGGCTGTTGGCCGCTCCGCCTGAGAAGGGCGAGCTGCGCACGGCCATCGCCGGGCTGGCGCAACGTACGTGGCAGCACCCGACGACGGGTGGGCCCGTGCAGTTCGGCTTCTCGACCATCGAGCGCTGGTATTATCGCGCACTACGTGAGCGCACCGATCCGGTCGGCGTACTGCGGCGCAAGGTGCGCGTCGATGCGGGCCTGCAGCACGCCGTCAGCGACGCCGTCCGCCAAGCCGTGCTCGCGCAGTATGCCGCCCACAAAAGCTGGAGCGTGCAACTGCATCACGACAATCTCGTCGCGCTGGCCGAACAGCAGCCAGAACTCAAGCCGGTGCCGTCCTATCCGACGCTGCGCCGCTTCATGAAGGCCCACGGCCTCGACAAGCGCCGACGGCTGACGCCGCGCACGACCGGCGGTGCCGAGCGCGCTGAGGTCCGCATCCGCGATCGCGAGATCCGCAGCTACGAGGCCGAGTATGTGAATGGCCTATGGCACTGGGATTGCCACCATTGTTCAAGGAAGGTGCTCACGCAACGGGGCGAGTGGGTGACGCCGATCCTGTTCGGCGTGCTCGATGATCGCTCGCGGTTGGCCTGCCATCTGCAATGGTATCTGGCCGAGACGGCCGAGATCATCGCACACGGCTTGAGCCAAGCATTCCAGAAGCGCGGCCTGCCGCGTTCGGCGCTGAGCGACAACGGCGCGGCGATGACCGCCGCCGAGATCAGCCAGGGGCTGGCCCGCCTCGGCATCCTGCACCAGACGACGCTTCCGTATTCGCCCTATCAGTATGTGGCGCAGACGTTTATGTGGCGCAGGACCAATTCCACCTCAGCTCTCGCGGAATCGACGCAACCTGCGCCACATATCTGTGGGGCTACAGCGAGCGCAGAAACTGCATGACATCCGGCTTCCGGGACCAGCCCCCGGACGCCTTGCGTGTTCGCCCGCGATCCAGCGTCGCCAATGCCCGCTTCTTGGTCGCGAGATCGGTCTCGGCGTAGATGCTGGTCGTGTCGATCGACACGTGTCCGAGCCAGGCTCTGATCGTGTTGATATCAACGCCTGCCTGCAACAAGTGCGTTGCGGTCGAATGGCGAATGACGTGCGGGCTGATGCGCTTGCCGCGCAGTTGCGGAGCCGTGGCCCGCAGCTTGGCGACGTGGCGCTCGATCATGGTGTGAACGCCATAGCGCGTGATCGGCTCGCCACGGCGGTTCAGGAACACATGCGCGTCCGCGGGGCGTTGGCCGGCAAGGTGACGGAGCTCCTCGATGGTGTTGGCCCAGAGCGGGCAGCGACGCTCCTTGCTCCCCTTGCCTACGATCCGAGCCGATCGCGCGTGCCAGTCGATATCGCCGATCCGCAGCGATGTCGCTTCGCTCACGCGTGCACCGGAGTTGTAAAGGAACAGCAGCAAGCCGTGATCGCGGGCGCCTTGGCTCGATGATCGATCGGGCGCGGCAAGCAGCGCATCGATCTCCGGCTTCTCCAGATAGGTGACGCTGCTGGCGACACCCTTCTTGAACGGGACCATTCGAACCTGTGCGCACCATTCGATGTGTTGTGGGCTGCGCGCGCCGATGAAGCGGGCCAGCGCGTGGATCGAGCTGAGACGCTGGTTCCGTGTGGCTGTCGAGCATTGCCGCTCGCCCTCCAGGTGAACGAGAAAGGCCCGCACGACATCGGCCGACAGGTCGGTCACGACCAATGTGTCGACGGCCACACGCTTGCGCTTCGCCACATAGGGAAGAAGCTGCACCAGCATGTCGCGATAGCTGGCGCACGTGTTGGGCGACAGGTTCCGCTCCGCTGCGGCGTACTCCAATAGGAACCGGCAAATCCAGTGCCCGAGCGAGGATTGATCAGTCATGCCGCCCTCCCTGAGCAAACGCCTCGAAGCGGCGCCCTGCCTCGGCCAGCAACTCCTCCGTCATCGTCAGATAGCGCTGCGTGCCCGAGAGGTCCTTGTGCCCCAGGTAGGTCGCGAGCTTCGGCAGCAGATCGTTCAGGTCGGCACCCGAGCGATACCAGGACGTGACACGATGGACAGCCGCCGAATGCCGAAGATCATGCAGGCGAGGCTGATTGCGGGCGCCGCCGTCACGCTTGATGCCAGCGGCCGTGCGCAGACGCCGGAATGCCGCGCCGACCGCCGAGTCGGTCAGAGACGTGCCGTCCTTCTTGCAAAACAGAAGCGTCCCGCACTCGCTCGAGCCACGAGCGCTGCCCCTCGCAATGAATGCCTTCAACTCCGCGCACAGACTTGTACTCATGGGCACGATGCGAGTCTTGAAGAACTTCGTTCCTTGGATGTGGAGCAGCGATCCCGGCAGATCGACCTCCTGGATCCGGAGGCGTCGAGCCTCGCCGCGGCGCAGCCCGGCGCCGTACAAGAGCAGGACAAACATGCGCAGCGTCTCCGCGTCGATGTCGGAATGCGAGCCGGTCGCCGCCGGTACGGCCGCGATCAGCCGCTTCAACTCGGCTTCGGAGTAGATGTAGGGGGTGAAAGCTCCCGCATTGCGCTTGCGTTCGAGGCTCGGCATCGGTGACATCTTCAACCTGCCGCGGGTGACGGCGTAGCGGAAGAAGCCCGCCAGCACACGATGCTTTTTGGCGATTGTCTCGGCACTGGTGCCTTCGCGATGGACGAACCGCGAGATCACGCCCGAGCGGACGCTGCGCAGCGGCACCGAGCCGACGGCTCGGCTGAACGCGGACAGGATCGCCGCCTCGGCGACGAAGCGCTTACCCAGGTTGCGATTGTGGCCGATGTAATCGGCGACGGTAGATGCAGTGCTCATAGCAGCGCCCCCAGGTCCAGTTCGGCGACCTGACGCAGGCCCCGCATGTCGATCTTCGTATAGATGCGTGTGCTGCTCATGCTGCGGTGGCCGAGATGATCGGCGATCTGCTTCAAGGTGAAGCCCGCATCCATGAGCTGGCCCGCGCAGGCATGGCGCAGGCAGTGGGCGCCGACCCTGTCGAGCTTCACGCCCTGCTTCACCAGCCGCATCCTCACCATGGCGCTGATGCTGGCGCCCGACAGCGGCCGGTGCGGTGCTTTGATGGCGAGGAACACGGCGCGCTCGGAGCACCGCGGCCGGGCCTCCCGCAGATAGCGCAGGATGGCGTTGCCGACCGGTACGGCCAACGGATAGGTCTGAGACCGTCGCACCTTCGACCGCGTCACGTGCAGCATCTCGGCCGACCAGTCGATGTCGCTGAGCGTCAGTCGCTCGACCTCGCCGCGGCGCAGCCCATAGTGGATCAACAGCGACAAGATCGCGTGGTCGCGGATCGTGACGGGATCGCTGCCCGTCGCCGTAGTGTCGAGCAGCCGCCTCACATCGTCGATGGCTGGCGCCTTCGGAACGTCCGCTAGCGCGTATAGACGAGGCAGATCGATGCCGACCGCGATGCTCGATCCGCACCATCCCTGGTGCGCAGCGTATCGAAAGAAACTGCGCAGGCTGCCACCCAGTGCATGCAGCGAGCTGCGGCTCCAGCCGCGGCGCGCCGCGCCGTCCAAATAGGCGTCGATCTGGTGGATGCTCACGTCGGCAAGCGACCGAGCCCGCGCCGGCAGCGTTGCGAAGAACCAACGCATGCGCTCATTGCACGTCGCGATGGTGACCGGCGACAGCCCGCGCTCGATGCGCATGTACTCGGTGAACACCTCCAGCTCCCGACCGAACCGGACTGGCGGCTCGGGCTCTACCGCCAGCGCGCCGATGCTGCGCAGCCAGTCCGCGCCGAAATGACGGATCATGCTGGCCGTATGCTCCGATGGCCGCCGCCCGTTGCTTAATCGGATGCGCCGACTGATCAGCGTCTCCAGTTGCGCGGGCCTGACGCTGCCGCCATGGCGACGAGCCGCCCCTGCCACGATGAGCAGAACCCAAGCGATCCGCTCCAGCGACGAGCGCGAATACCCGTCCGATTGCAATCGACACAGATAGTGCTCGCGAGCCTCGAAATGAGGTCCGGCCCGATAGCGAGCGAGAGCAGTGGGCCTGTTGAACAGTTCGTCGTGCATGATCGATCCTCCGCCGTTGATGGCGGGGACTGATCAATCGCTCTGAAATATGTGGCGTAAGATGCTTGGATGTCCGCTCCACAGGCATCTTCGCGCACCCTGCGCCACATAAACGTCTGCGCCACATACTGATAGATATGTTGTACACAACATATCTATCAGAACGCCAAGCAGGAGGCCTTCTGGGGGCCTGTCGAGGGCCGGCTGATGGCCATGCTGGAGCAGGTGCCGGACTTGACGTTGTCTGTCCTCAACGAGGCGACGCAAGCCTGGGTCGAGCAGGATTACAACGCCAAGCGCCACTCCGAGATCGGCGCGACGCCGATCGCCCGCTTCCTCGCCGGCCCGGCCGTCACGCGCGCGTGCCCGGGCAGTGACGTATTGCGGCTGGCCTTCACCCGATCCGACACGCGTACGCAGAGAAAGAGCGACGGCAGTATCGTCATCGAGGGCCGCCGCTTCGAGATCCCCAATCGCTACCGGCATCTGACGCGCATCGAGGTGCGCTACGCATCATGGGACCTTGGTCACATCCACCTTGTCGATGAGCGCACCGGCGCCGTTCTGGCCCGCCTCTACCCACAGGACAAGACGCAGAACGCGAGTGGCCTGCGCCGAACGCTCGACCCGGTCTCGACCGCATCGACCAAGCCTGTGCCTACGCCGGTTGCGCGGGACCCAACCATGCCACCCCTTTTGGCCCGCATGCTCGACAAGCAGGCCACGACGGGCTTGGCGCCACCCTATCTGCCTAAGGACGAACCCAACAACGACGACGGAGAGAGGTCATGACCAAGAAGCTGCTGGCGCTCTATGGCCTGAAGTGGAACCCATTCGCCCCCGGTGTGCCGGTCGAGGCGCTGCACGTGTCGCGCCGATCTGAGTCGTTCTGCTGGCGCGCCGAACAGCTCGTCGGCGAAGGCGGCTTCGCACTGGTGACCGGGGCGCCCGGAACCGGCAAGTCGGTGACCTTGCGCATTCTCGCCGAACGCCTCGGCGCGCAGCGCGACGTCAAGGTCGGCATCCTCACCCGGCCGCAAGCCGGCCTGCCCGACTTCTATCGCGAGATGGGCGACCTGTTCTCCGTCGAACTCAGGCCCGCCAACCGATGGGGCGGCGCCAAGCTGCTGCGCGACCGCTGGCAAACGCACATCGACGCCGCGCTGTCGCGCCCCGTGCTGATCGTCGACGAGGCGCAGGAGATGCTGCCGGCCGTGCTCGCCGAACTGCGCCTGCTGTCGTCGGCCAAGCTCGACAGCCATATCCTGCTCACCGTCGTACTCGCCGGCGATGGCCGCTTGCTCGAACGCTTGCGCTCCGACGAGCTGATGCCGCTCAACAGCCGCATGCGCGTCCGCCTCGCGCTCGAACGGTCGACGCCAGATGAGCTGGCCGAGTTGATCATGCACGCCTTACAGAAGGCCGGCGCCGTCAAGCTGATGACGCCCGAGTTGATCGCCACGCTCGCCGATCACGCCCAGGGCAACCCGCGCGCGCTCATGAATATCGCCGGCGAGCTGCTGTCGGTGGCAGCCCAACGCGAGGCCCGCCAGATCGACGAGAAGCTGTTCCTGGAGATCTGCGCCGCGCCGCCCGTTCCCGAGACCAAGACAACTAGGCCACGTCGATGAGCTTGCTGCCGGTCGAGCCCGCATGGCGTCTCGCCGAACGCGCCGAGGAGCACCGCTGGCTGGTCACCGGCCTGTGGGGCGAGCAGGCCGTCGGCATCGTCGGCGGCGAGCCCAAATGCTGCAAGTCGTTCCTGGCCCTCGACCTCGCCGTCGCCGTCGCATCAGGCACACCCTGCCTGCGCCGGTTCGCCGTGTCGCGCGCCGGCCGTGTCCTGCTGTTCGCCGCCGAGGACGCGCTGCACATCGTGCGACGGCGCCTCGAAGGCATCTGCGCCGCAGCCGGCTTGGCGCTCGCCGATCTCGATATCCAGGTGATCACCGCGCCGATCCTGCGCCTCGATCTCGACGCCGACCGGCGCAACCTCGCCGACACCGTCGCCGGACTTCAACCACGCCTGCTCATTCTCGATCCGTTCGTGCGCCTGCATCGCATCGACGAGAACGCCAGCGGCGAGGTCGCGCCGTTGCTGGCCTTCCTGCGTGAACTGCAACGCCGCCACGGCACGGCCGTGCTCGTTGTCCACCATGCCAAAAAGGGTGGCGGTGGCGTGCGCGCCGGTCAGGCACTGCGCGGCTCGTCCGAGTTCCATGCCTGGGGCGACAGCAATCTCTACCTGCGCCGCAACGGAGATGAGATCGGACTGTCGGTCGAGCATCGGGCGGCACCATCACCGAAGCCGCTGACCATCGAGCTGGCGCAGCGCGGCGACGCCCTTGCATTGGAAGTTGCCGACCGCCGGGAGCCGGTCGACGCAGCCCCGGTCGCCCTCGATGAGCGCATCGCGGCCATCCTCGCCGGTGCCGACCAGCCGATCCCGTTCGCCGAATTGCGATCCCAAGTTCGCGTCTGCGCCGCTACGCTCTACGAGCGGATCGGCCTGCTCTGCGCCGCCGGCCGCATCGTCAAAAACGACGGCGGCTATCGTCTCGCCAGCGTCTGACCGCCTGTCAGTTCCGGTTCCCGTTCCCAAAGTCTCTACAGCGCGCGGGAATGGGAACGGGAATGCGCGCCCGTACCGCCCCCCACCTTCTCTTCACTTCCTTGCTTCCATTCTGGAGCAAACTTCCTTGGTTCGGCCCCAGCGGAGCTTCCTTCATCCCGGCCACACATCCAGATCGCTGACGTGTCGAGTGGCAGTCAAGACAGGCCCCCTTGGGCCGCCGAAGGCTTGGTCTTGACGGCCGCGAGCACGGCAGCACGCTCGATTGGCACGGGGCGAAGCTGTCGTGTCAGCACCAGCCATCAAACGACGTGGCCGACGCGACATTAATGTGCGTGATCGTGCTTAATGTCGTGGTCGTTGCCCGGCGAGATCAGCAGCTTGACCGGCCGGCCTTGGGCGTCGACACGCGCGTGGATCTTCGTCGTGAGCCCGCCTCGGCTTCGACCGACACAACGAACTCCACTCTTTTTTTGACACCGGAGGCGTGCTGATGAACGCGCACGATCGAGCTGTCGATCATCTGCACCTCGCCGTCGTGGGCCTTCACGATGGCGTCCATCAATCTGTCCCAGATGCCCGCTTTCCGCCAGCGATTGAAGCGGTTGTAGACGGTCGTGTAGGGACCGTAGCGCTCCGGCAGATCGCGCCACGGCGAGCCGGTGCGCAGGATGTAGAACATGCCGTTGATGATCTGGCGATTGTTCTGTGGCTTCGGTCCGCGCCGATCCATTGGCAACAGAGGCTCGATGACGCTCCACTCGAAGTCCGTAAGATCGTAACGTCCCATGATCCAAGCTCCGCTGTTTGGCAGCGTGAATCATTGTTCGAGTCTCATGTCTAGAAAAAACTGAGTACAAGGCCTAGTGCTTATCGCCGTCATGGGGCGGGAATGCTGGTGAGGTTGTAGTCGTCGTCACGCATCACGAAGGGTGGGGCTGGCACGTGATGGGCTCATGCGGCGACTGACAGAGAGAGCTTCTCGACCAGGCGACGTGCCTCAGCCAATGGCCCTGGCTTGGCAAACAGATAGCCCTGAGCATGAGTGCAACCGATCGACGCCACCAATTGCAACTGCTCTTCCGTCTCAATTCCCTCGGCGGTCGTCGACATCTCCAGCGAACTAGCCATGCCGACAATCGCCTTGAGAATCACGGGCTTGCTATCGGAGTTGTCCAACGCCTTGATAAACGACCTGTCGATCTTGATGCAGGTGAACGGGTAGCTCTGCAGATAGCTTAGCGACGAGTAGCCCGTACCGAAATCGTCCATGGTCAGCATGACGCCCATCCGGGTGATGTCATTGAGCTGTTCCCAGGTCGCCACATCATGACGCATCAGTGTCGTCTCGGTAATTTCGAGCTTAAGGCGATGCGCGGCCATTCCCGATCGCGCCAATGAGCTGGCAATGGAGTGGGGAAGAGTCTTGCGGATAAATTGCACAGGTGAGCAGTTGACCGACACGGACAAGGATGGCGGCAGCGTCATGGCGTCCTGGCAGGCCTGATCGATGACCCAAGCACCGATTTCGTCGATGACGCCGCAACGCTCCGCGATCGGGATGAACTCCATGGGGGAGACGAACCCGCGCTCTGCGTGTTGCCAGCGCAGCAATGCTTCGAATCCGACGATCTCTCTGGAACTTACCGACGCGATGGGCTGATAGTGCAGTGTCAGCTCGTCGTTGCGCAAAGCGTTGCGCAGGTCGCGCTCCAATTTGCGGCTCTCTTGAACCGATTGGCTGACGGCGAGACTGTAACGCTGCGAGATGGATCCGCCGAGGGCTTTAGCAGAGTAGAGTGCAAGATCGGCCGCCGTTACCAGGTCAATGGAAGTGTTTGCATCGCCGGGGTATCTTGCAATGCCGACGCTGGCTCCGATGGACATCGTCCTCTTGTCGATTTCAAATGGCTTGGCCATGTCCTCGCAAATCCGTTCGGCGAGAGCGGCCGCATCGTCATCGGTGCGGATGCCGTGCTGAATGATCGCAAACTCGTCGCCGCCAAGTCGCGCGAGGAAATCCGTCGATCGAATTGATTTCGTCATGCGCTCAGCCACGGCCGTGAGGAGCCGGTCGCCGGTTGGATGGCCATAGGTATCGTTGATGGGCTTGAATCCGTCCAGATCGACGATGAGGAGTACTACACCTTCGGTTTGAGTTTCAGTCGCCTCCAGGGCGGTTGTCAGGTGCGCCTGGAAGCTCAGCCGGTTGGCCAGCCCGGTCAGACTGTCCTTTTGAGCCAACTGACGCAGAACGCCGTCGGTCTGACGCTGCCAGGAAATGGCAACACACAGGACGAGAAGGATCAGGACGGTTATGCCGCTGGACCAGGCCACGTATACGCGTTGAGCGTCCGTCCACGTCGTCGCGGCTTCGACGTCAACCACTTCGAGCGGGAAGTCCGAGACGTGCCGTTTAGCGACGACCTTCAAGCCGTCGTCGAAGCGCTGCAGTTCGAGCCGCGTGTCGGGGTCCCGCGCCACGAGGTTCTGGACGAATTGATCTTCACGGTAGAGGATGCCTACCGTAGGCGAAAAGCGCCCCGTCCCGGCCCGAACAATTCCATCGCCACCATTGAGCGAAAGCCCACCGGTTTTCCCGAGATTGAGCTTGCTGTAGGTTTTGGTGACGTACTCCGGATCGAGGGACACAACAATCACACCGTCGAACGATCCATTTTCCTGTTCCAGCCTGCGGGCGAACTGCACGGATATTTTTCGCGACGCACGACCTATCATTGGTTTGCAGATGAAGAGATCGTCCCCGTCGGTTTGTGCATGGTGCTTGAAATGTTCGCGGTCGCTCAGGTCGACGGGCTCCTTGGGATAGAGCATGGCGGTGCTCGTCAACATTTGTCCGCTCTTTTCGATCACCGCGATTTGCACCGCTTGCTCGGCAATCGTGAAAGGCTCTCGGACCAATTCTTGCCACGGGAGCTTGTCGCCAATGCGATATCGGGATTGGCGCAAGAAAATCAGGAGTTGATCGAGATCGTTGGCCGTGATGGCGACGTTGTGCTCAAAGGCGACGGCGAGATTTTCTGCCTTCAATGCCAGTTCTGTCCGCATCAACTCCCGACTTTCACCGAGTTGCCGATCGCCTTGCAGCCAAACGATACAGATCAGGGCGAGAGCAAACACGACACTGGAGAGGGTGGCTGCCGCGCCCGACCAGAATGCTCCGGAAGTCAAATGCTTGATTGTTATGGGGGGCGTCATTGGATTCATCACCAGCATGTGAGACCAGCTTGAGGCTGCAAGCAGCCAGCCGAACCCCTGAGCATCATGCTGGACACGTGCCCGGATGCCTGGGCACCACACAACTCATGTTGTGCGCAGGGGCACTACCCCCGATGTCGACAAGGTAAGCTTAGAATGACCCCCTTTGATGAAAAGCCTGCTAACGATCTCTACACCTGCACAGAACGAGTGCTTCAGTCATGAAGTCAGGCTGATGCAAGCCATCTGTGAGACGCATGAGCCGGCTGCCGGATTGCGGGTTGCTGCGCTCCTGATCGTCCTTGCCGACCGAGTGGTTTTTGCTGGAGGTCGTCGAGCACTTGTGGCTCCAGGCCGGACGCCACGGCAGCGCCTCGCAATTGGATGATGTGATCTGATCTGTGATGGAAGCAAGCCCGAGACTGTTGCCGTGCGGGGATTCTGCGATCGCAGTGGAGTTCGGAAATGCAATCAGCATTGAGATCAACAGCCGGGTCATGGCGCTCGATGCTGCATTGCAGGGTGTTGGCCATCCCATACTCGAGACCGTCCCGACCTATCGATCGCTACTTGTCTATTTCGATGCAGCGTCTTCGTCCTATGAGGAGATCACTGCAATCATCCTGGATGGACTGGCGTCTCCCGTAACCATGCCGTCGGCCGCAAGGGTCTGGCGTGTCCCTGTTGTTTACGGAGGGCCGTTCGGCATCGACTTGATCGAATTCGGCGAAACGCACAACATGACTGCTGGCGAAGTGATACGTCGCCATTGCTCCGGACTCTATTTCATTTACACGATCGGGTTCATGCCTGGATTTGCCTACCTCGGGGGATTGGATCCCGCACTCGAGACGCCTCGACGCTCAACACCTCGCCTCTCGATTCCAGCGGGTTCGGTCACTATCGGCGGGGCGCAATCAGCTATCACGTCGGTCGAAGCGCCAAGCGGCTGGCATGTTATCGGTCGTTCGCCGGTCCAAGCATTCATGGCCGATCGCGAGCCGCCATGCTTGTTCTCCGCGGGAGACTTCGTCACGTTTTTTGCCGTTGAGCCCGAGGAATGGCCTTCATTGCACAGGGCTTCCTGCCGTGGCGACCTCGTCGCTGAGCTCGTCCAATGACTTGGCTTGAAGTCGAAAGCTGTGGCGGTGGATGCTCCGTGCAGGATGGAGGCCGCTTCGGCTATCGACGGATTGGATTGCCGCGATCCGGTGCGCTCGACATCCTGGCCTTGGCCATGGCAAATGTGGTGGTCGGAAACGCGGCGGCGTCGGCGGGCCTTGAACTCATCATGTCAGGCGCCGCGCTGCGGGTGATTGGTGGACCGGTCCGGGTGGCCTTCGCCGGCGCCCACTCTCTCGTGACGATCGACGGACTGCCCCTCCCGCAGCAGACATCAAGACTGGCATTTTCGGGTCAGCTGATCTCGGTCGGTTGCCCCCAACGAGGCGTGTGCGTTGTTCTCGCGGTCGAAGGCGGCATTCGGTCTGCGAAAGTCCTGGGCTCGCAGTCCCTCCATCTGCGATCTGGCATCGGAGGGCACGCCGGGAGACAGTTGCGGGCAGGCGATCGGCTGACTGTCGACAGGGCGAACCTTGATCGCGGCGATGTTTGGCTACCCTATCAGCAGGCCTTGGCGCAGGATTCCGTTCGGGTTGTGCTTGGGCCCCAGAGCGAGCAGTTCTCGGAGGAAGCGCGTCGGTTGTTTCTGGACAGCGGGTATGTCGTGACACCCTTCTCCGATAGGATGGCGTATCGGTTGGAAGGGGTGAAGATCGAGCGCGATCCAGACCATGTCATGATTTCTGACGGAGCATTCGAGGGAGCCATTCAGATCACATCGGGTGGTCAGCCGATCGTCATGCTTGCCGACCACCAAACCATCGGGGGCTATCCGAAAATCGCAGGGGTGATCGGGCCAGACCTGCGAAAAGTCGTCAATAGCCGCCCGGGCACGACGATCCGCTTTTGTGCGGTAACACTCGATGAGGCACACCGAGAGTGTCGTGCGTTCAAGTCACTTCTGGATGGTCTGGCTATTACCACGAAACCCGTGATACGCGGGGGGGAAGAGGTCGTCCGGCACCTTGAAGACATCAGGGACGCCAGCGTAAATGCTGTTGACCCGGTCTCCTGGCACATGGCGTGACGAGCACCTGCGCTGTCTGAATATTGGCGGAAGGGGGAGGATTCGAACCTCCGATACCGGATTCAGGTATCCGCAGAACGAACCCTGCGGCGCCTTCAGCCTCTCAGCCACCCTTCCATGTCGCGACTATAGCGAGCACGGCTGACGTGGAGCTTTCATTGCCATGGGTTCGATTGGCATCACACCGGTATTACAGGCCGGTCAAAAGCGGGTCATTCGCCTTGAGCCGCCTGCGAAACTTGATTCCGGCGTGTCGGCCTACACGCCAAAGCACGTGGCCGGACAATGTGCGACCGTTATCGAGCCGGATAGCCACAGTAGTATCTGCCTCGAGCTTATCGACGTAGTCGAGTCTCAGCCCGTTCGAAGACTTGTGCACGATCAAGACCGTCGATGTGATCGCGTTGGCCGTCATCTCAACAAAGGCGCTTGGTGTTGAGAAGCTGTCCGGGAAGGGAAGTGAGCCCTTAGCGGTATCTCGGATCCTTGCAGTTGTTTGCCTCACTGAAGATGGGCAGTTCTCGTTCCTTGCCCCAAATGACGTTGCCAGCCCGGCGTGGGTTTTTCGCGAACGCGGCGTTCCGCTCGCGGAAGTACCTATCGATTGCAGTCTTGCATTCGTTGACCGACGCATAGTCGCTGTTGTGAATGACCGCTCGGGCCATCCCGCTGAAGACCAACTCTATGACGTTCAGGCATTGAGCACCGCTCGGGAGCGGCGCCAGCTCGACTTGCGGTCTGGGCAAAGCTGGATTGACGTCTCGTGCGTTGATCTCGTCGAACTCTTTTGAAGAAGGCTTTTGACCCATGCCAGGAGGCGGCATCCCACGATAAATAGATCCGATCTTGATCGCGGTACTTCGCAAGCAGCATCTCCAGCATCTTGATCATCTCCGCCGTGTTCTTGCGCTTCGAATAGAAATGCGTGACCTGGTTGGTCGAGAGTTCAAGAGCGGCGGTACAGATGAGGCTGCCCTTGCTCCGCTGTCTTAGGGGTATCGTTCTGATTTCATCTGCCGGTCCAGGATGTTGGGCCTGATGGCAAAGTCGAGCCGCTCGACACCAGGCTGCCAGCAGCCATTATGGGTGCCCTCCTCTCGGACGGAGCAGCGAGCGCGCGCGGCGTCGTTGGCATCAACAGTAGAATTGTCGAGCGTCAGCGTGCTCGCGAGGAGCGGACGATCCCACCTCACCTTTATGCCTCGGTTCTTGCGCGCGCTGAAACGCAGATCCTCGATCGACTGAACGGGTTCAATGCAGTCGGCGTCAGATTGGTCCCAATTCCTTCTGACGAGGCACGTGGTTAGAGACGAACATGATCTTCAGCTACGGCCGTCACTCACGCGGGCAGCTGGGGCACTTATACAGGGCACGAAGTCGCTACGCGACAGCCCGCTGTGCGGGAAGAGTGGGAGCCTGGTCGGCGAGGCCGGTAACCAGTCGGATAATCTGAAGTAGCGGGGTGGAGAGCCCGTCCTTGAGCATCGAGGTCCCAACAACCTCGCTCAGGAGTACGCTCCCCATGAGAACGCCTACCAAGATTTCGCCGCTGCGCCAGCGCATGATCGAAGACATGGTTGCCCGCAATCTCGTGCAGGGCACGCAGCGCGGGCACATTGCCGCCTGCAAGCTGTTCGCGGCCTATCTCGGCCGCTCGCCGGAGACGGCCACGCCGGATGATGTGCGCAAATTCCAGCTCCATCTCATCGCCAGCGGCAAAAGCATTCACAATCGCAACCGCATCATGACCGGCGTGAAGTTCCTGCTGAAGGTCACAATGCGCCGGCACGATCTTGCGGCGGAAATCTATCATCTGAGAGAACCGCAGAAGATCGCCGTGGTGCTTGCGCCCGACGAGGTCGAGCGTGTGATCGGCCATGCGCCGGGCATGAAGGCGCGCGTGATGCTCAGCATCGGCTACGGCTGCGGCCTGCGCGGCGGAGAGGTGACGCGTCTCAGGGTGCGCGACATCGACCGGGAGCAACACATCATCCGCGTGGAGTGGAGCAAAGCAAGGGGCAGAAGGACCGCAACGTGATGCTGCCGGATGACGTGATGGTTCTGCTACGGCAGTGGTGGAAGGAGCGCGACAACCGTCATGACCGCGACGTTGCACCGGGCGACCGCTGGATCTTTCCCGGGTATCTGCGCGACAAGCCGATCTCACCGCGCCAGTTCCATCGTTACGTGAAGGCTGCCGCCGCGGCAGCCGGCATCACCAAGCGGGTGATGGTGCACACGCTTCGCCACTCGTGCGCGACGCATCTGCACGACTACGGTGTCGACATCCGCGACATCCAGGCGCTGCTCGGCCATTCGAGCCTGGCCACGACGGCGCGTTACGCGACGTGGCCTGGCAGAACAAGCGCGTCGTCTACGGCCTTCTGATGAAGGCGGCGGCCGAGACCACGCTCGAGATCGCCGCCGATCCCAAGCGGCTCGGGGCGAAGATCGGCATCACGTCGGTGCTGCACACATGGGGCTCTGCGCTCACGCATCATCCGCATGTCCACATGATCGTGCCGGGCGGGGGATTGTCGGAGGACGGATCGCGCTGGATTGCCTCGCACGGCAACTTCCTCGTGCATGTCGACGTGCTGGCACGCAAGTTCCAGGGTAAACTGCTGGCGATGCTGCTCGACGCGCACGATGCGGGCGAGCTCAAGTTCTTCAATACGCATTCGGGGCTCGCCGACAGGGCGACGTTCAAGCGCTTCGTCGGTCCGCTGCGCCACATCAAGTGGGTAGTCACTGCAAGCCGCCGTTCCACGGCCCCGAGCAGGTCCTGCGCTATCTGTCGCGCTACACGCATCGCGTAGCGATCTCGAACCGCCGGCTCGTCTCCGCCGACGACGGCGGCATTGCGTTCCGCTGGAAGGATTATCGCGAGGATGGGCTCCCTCGCTGGAAGACGATGAAGCTGGTGCCGGCCGAGTTCATCAGGCGGTTCCTGCTCCACGTGCTGCCAAAGGGCTTCCATCGCATCCGGCACTACGGGCTGTTCGCCAACGCCAATCGCGCCGAGGCCATCGCGCTGGCGCGCGCGCTGCTCGGCGTGACACCGCCGCCGCCCCAACCTGATCCGCAGCCACATGCCGTCGAGGTGCGTGTGCTGGCGAGCCCGTGTCCGTGCTGCGGCGGCCGCATGCACGTCATCGAGACCTTCGAGGCGGGCGCGATGCCGAGGTGCTGGCCCGCGCCGAAACCGATCGCGATCCGGATCGACACGTCATGAGTTGCGCCGACGACGGGCTTCTGATCTTCGACATGCCACTGCGCTGGCTCTCGGCCGGCGATACCGACGCGCGTCCCGCCCGCGATCTCAGGCCACCAACTCGGCCGAATGGTGCGCCCGCAGCCATGCCGAAGCGCCAATTCATCGGGCGAGTTGCATCACATGCCACGGCGCTCGCGCGCATTCGCCCGCTGATCAGGACAGTGTCCTCTGCGGCTGCTGCGCTCAATCCCCATAGTGCTGATCGTGCGGCACCCGGCGCCCGCTGCACCAACTGAGCAAGCGCGACTTCGTGCCTTGTTGCTTCTCCGACACCGGCCAGAGATCGCTGAGCCGTCCCACATGGCCGGCGTCCGAGCATCTTCACATTTGCGGACGTGTCGGCCCAGGACAGGTGGGGCCAGGGGTGCAACAGGCCGATCTCGCGATAAGACTTGAAGCGGACACCGGCGAAAAATCCGAAAAAAGTCGATGACCGCGAATGGAGGGATTAAGCGTTCAATTTTGCTGATTCGCAGAAGTCCTGACAAGACCAGGAAAGAAGGGCGGCTCCTGCATCCTGGACGACATTCGACGCATAACGAACTGATCCTGTGTTCTATCGACGCTGTAAACGTAGAAGCGGGCTTGCGAAACGACTTACGCGTTGATTTTACGCACCAATTCATTCGGTCGGGTTCTTCTAAGCGCGCCAAAAATGTCTGGGTGGGTAGTAGCTGTAAACAGCACGGTCGGGCTGATTGGAAGTGTGAAAGCCATCCGTTCGTAATTACTCACCCCTCTGCGTCGGTTTGACTCGCGGGTGAGGTATTGAACGTTGGGTTGCGGGCTGATTCAAGCTCGGCATGCAAGCCGAGCCCCGTGATTCTCCGGAGACGATCCGCACCGAGCCGCTGGTGTTGTCGCTGCTCGCAAAGATCGACGCCTTGCTCGACCAAATCAAGATCCTGAACGCCCGCATCGCCGAACTCGAGGCGCGCAGCAGCCCGCCGCCGAAGACGCCGACCAACTCGTCGCTGCCGCCGTCGAGCGCACGCAAGGCCAATGTCTGTGAGACGCCTCCCGCGAAGAAGTGCCGCAAGGGTCGGCCTGGCGTTGCGCGACGACTGTGCGAAGCGCCAGACGCGACACGCGAGGTCTATGCCGAACGCTGTGCCTGCGGCGCAGTGCTTTCGCGGACCGATCAGATGCTGACGCACGCCTACGACCACATCGATCTGCCGCCGATCAAGCCGATCACGACGCGCATCAACCTGCATCGCGGCAACTGCCCTTGCTGCAACAGGCGGGTGACGGCGAAGCCGCCGGCCGACATGCCGCCCGGCTCGCCGTTCGGGCCGGGCATCGTGTCGGCAGTGACCTATCTGCACGCTTGCCAGATGGTCAGCTACAATCGCCTGACCGAAACGCTCGGCGGAATGTTCAACCTGAAACTCTCCGAGGGCGCGATCGCCAACATGCTGGCGCGTGCGCAAACGCCGTTCGCCGCGCACGCCGCCGAGATCGCCGAGACGGTGCGTAACAGTCCTGTCATCGCCAGCGACGAGACGAGCGCGCGCGTCAACGGGAAAACGCACTGGCAGTGGACGTTCATCGCGCCGACGGCGGTGTCCCACACCATTGCCGGGACGCGCGGCAAGGTCGTTCCGACCGAGTTTCTCGGCGGTGCGCGGCCCAAGGTCTGGCTGTCGGATCGCCTTCCCGCGCAGTGCCGCCACGCCGACGCGCATCAGTATTGTCTTGCCCATCTCATCCGCGATGCGCAGTTTGCGATCGATGCCGGCGACACGATCTTTGCGCCCGCCTTCAAACGCTTTCTGCAAAAGGCGTGCGTCATCGGCCGGCGGCGCCCGGACCTGGCAGATGCGACGATCAAGTCGTATGCACGTGATCTCGGCCGCCAACTCGATCGGCTGCTCGACCTCGAGCCGACGCAGAAGGACGGCAGCCATCTCCGGGCCAGCATGCAGGTCGATGGCCACGACAAGCTGCTCGTGTTCATGACACGGCGCGACGTCGAGCCGACCAACAATGGAGCCGAGCGGGAATTGCGGCCCTCGGTGATCTTCCGCAAAGTGACGAACGGCTTCCGCTCGCGATGGGGCGCCAAGGTCTACGCCGACATCCGCTCCATTGTCGCCACTGGCCGCATCAACGGCCGGAGCGCACTCACCGCAATCCGCGAAGCTCTGGCCGCGCCGCAGAGCGCTCCCGCCTGATCAGCGGGCGGTGAGGGGTGAGCAATTACATCCGTTCCCCATTGATCTCCCTGTAAAGTGGCCAATCGGACGTTAGCAGGCGAAATTTGGCGCCGCTTACGGATCCAGTTTTGCTGCGCTGCAGCGGACGATCGAGCTTGGATAATCAGCAGACGCTGAAGCAATCGAATTCAATCGTAAGCGTTGATTGAACAATCGATGGCATAATCTCGCAATACACGCTGTCAGTGCGCCGAGCCAAGCTGATCAGAGGCATGAAGCCGTCGTGTGGCGCCGAGCAAATCGGCATCTCTGCCTCACTCAATTCGGAAAAAAAGGCGCCAACGCGCTGCCCGGGAGCTACCGAATGAAAAAGGCGATGCTCAATGTCGCGCTAACAGTGGCAATACTGACAGTTTTAATGGTAGGCGTGCTGTTTCTCGAATTGCGACGCCGACTTGCACTATAAGCCACTTTCCCAAAATCGGCAGCAGCACATGGCGGATTTTGTTGCAGAAGAACTTTGTCGGTCGGTACGAACTGTGAGTTCCATCGTAATGACGTCAATGTCGGCAGACGGCCCATGTGACGGCGTCGTTACCGCTTCAACGGAAAGTTGATCCCTTGAGTATAAGGTGACGTTCAGGAGGTCATGTCTATATGCAATCCCACACCACGACAGAACGGGCCGCCGGGCTCTTTCTTATCTATGCGGCATTGCTCGCGGTAGTAGCAGTTGGGCTGTGGCGTCCAAATCGCGACCTGCAGACGGCGCCTGCGGCGTATAACTACATCCGTCAATTCTAATGGTCGACCCTATCGCGCTATGAGCAGGAGCCCTAAGACACCGAGAACGACTAGAACCGCTGTACGGAATTGACGCTCCGAGATCAGCTCGCGAGCCCTGACGCCGAGCGATACCCCGAGCAACGCGGGTACGATGGCGGTGATCGACAGCACGAACATGTGCCATGACATCATGCCGGTCGAGAGTAACCCCGCCATCAATATTAGCGAGGTAACCAGAACGGCCAGATTGACCGCTTGCACCATCAGGTCAGGAGCAAGATGCAATGACATCATATAGGGGAACAATGGGATCACCTGCGATCCGGTCAAGCCACTGAGCACCCCATTGACAAAGCCGGTGGGGACCTGCAATGCGGCTTGCCACTGCGGAGGCAACGAAAGGTTCGGCTTCGCTAGCGCCAGCGTTACGTAACAGATGATTGTGACGCCGAGCACTTGAACTGCAGCAGCTTGATCAATCCAGACCAACAGCCATAGCCCGACCGGCACACCAGGCACGATCGCGAAATAAAGACCGGCGAAGGATCTCATGGTCTGGAAAAGGCGAGCGGTCGTAACCGCTACACCGATGTTCGTTGCCATGGCGGGTATGATGACCAACGCCATTGCTGGCTTCAAACCAATCGCGACGACCAGAAATGGCAAAGCGCACGAGGCATAACCGAGCCCGGTCGCCCCCTTCAGTATCCCGGCCAAGAACAAGCCGCCGATGGCGATCGCCATTGACCACAGATCCATAACCTTAGCCCCCTAACTTATTCCTGAACCACAGATTTCTGTCTGAGGCGTAAGCGCGGATCACTGGAACCAGGGTTTCGTACCCACACCCTTTTTCGTAGAATACATGTAAAACACCGGTATTTTGTCCGGAAACAAGCTACGGACATCACCGGAGTTGAACGTGAGGAATATTGAGTTCGGGAACACACGCTCAATCACTCGGCGCTCCACCATGTTCATTTCATAATAGCGTTTGGCTCCAATCTCCGCTGACTTACTTCCACGGTACCACTTCGCAGCACTCTTCTCGAGTTCCGCGAGCACTTCTTTGGGGTAGTCGCACTTATTGTTTGAAATCTTTTTCAGCGCGGGTCGCATAGCGTCGGTTAGCGCTTGCAACCTCCAGGACGAAAATCCACAATGGCGTCCAGCTGCTTCGACAGCTTTGAAATATTTGTTGATGCTACGAACCTTGTGCCCATTCAAACGTGCGTGCGAGTCCGTCATCACAAGATGCAGCTCTGTCCCCGGTTTGTGAATAGCTTTGATGCGCCCCATCATCTGCTGCAAGTACTGCAAGGCATCGAAGATCAGGCTCAGCGAGCTCGTCGCGTGGCCCCTTGCCCCAGTAAGTGATGAATGACAGCGGCTCCTCTTGCCGTATGGCACGAGTGGCGAACGACCGCAAAAGGTTGAGATCCGATGGCTGTTCCCGCTTGAACGCCCAGGTATTGAAGGCTTTCAGGACTTCATCTGCATTTAGATGATTGGATTGACTACTTGCAGGCAAAAGAAGCGCGCTATCGCGCGTCGCGACACTAAAGGACGCCATCGCCATTCTCCAACGCATTACAAAAGGAGAGGATTTCCGCTCGGTTGTTCACGCATCATGCGTCCGTGGCAGCGGAAGGATATTAATGAAACATAAAGCTTAACAACTCCTTAAAGTATGAAACGATCCGCTTGTTGGGGCGCGGACTGCCAGCACGGCTCCTTCGAATGCTGCTCTCGTTTGGCGGACGAACGCGACGATGCAGGGGGCGTTCGCCGCAAGTTGGGAGCGATGAGTTTAAGAGCCCGTCCCCAAAATTGTGACTCTATTTCAACATCCTGACAATTCGCCGAAGCGTAAGCGAGAGTCGGAGACTACCGCTCATTTCGCTTGACGAAGGTCGGCTCAGGCGGCGACGCTTTGCGTCGCCGGTGGCGACCAGTTCCAGGGCAGCAATTCTGCGAGCCGATTGATCGGATGGGCGCCGATGCGGGCAATGACGTCGGTGAGCCACGCCTCGGGCTCGAGGCCGTTGAGCCGGGCGGTTCGAACGAGCGTGTAGAACGCGGCCGCACGCTCGCCTCCGGCGTCCGAGCCGCAGAACAGCCAATTTTTTCTGCCCAAAGCTGCCGGCCTGATCTGGTTTTCCGCAGCGTTGTTGCTGATCTCGAGCCGGCCGTCGTCGAGGTAGTAGCGCGTGAGCGCATGCCACCGCGAGCGGGCATAGCGGATGGCGCCGGCGAGATCGCTCTTGCCGGGCAGCTTGTTCAGCTGCTCGTCGAGCCAGGTCGCCAGCTCGTCGATCCTGGGCCGTGCCGTTCGCTGCCGCACGGCGCGCCGGATGTCGGGCGAATGGCCGGCGATCGGGCGCTCGATGTCGAACAGCTCAGCCATGCGATCGAGCGCTTGCTTGGCGATCGCCGATTTGTGCGACACGTACTCGTCGTAGAAGCCGCGCCTGACATGCGACCAGCAGCCGACCTCGGCGACGCGCGGGGGCCCGTGCAGCAGTGCGGCGTCGGACGATCCCATGCCGGCGATCTCGTAGAGGCGGCCGAATAGCCGTCGGCATGCAGCCAGCCCGTGAAGTCGGCGAGCTCTTTTCGGCAGTGCTCGCCCTTACGGTCGGGCGTGTAGCGATAGAGCACGGCCGGCGGCGCCGATCCTGCATGATTGCGCTCGTCGCGCAGATAGACCCAGAGTCGGCCGGTCTTGGTCTTGCCGGTGCCCGGCGCCAGAACGTCGACCGGCGTGTCATCGGCGTGGATGACGCGCCCCGCCATCACGTGTTCCGCTACAGCCTCGACCAGAGGACGCAGCAGCCACGCGACGTGCCCGAGCCACTCGGCGAGCTGGCTGCGATCGATGTCGAGCCCCGATCGCGCGTAAATCTCGGCCTGCCGATAGAGCGGAAGATGGTCGCAAAACTTCGCCACCACGATGTGGGCGAGGAAACTCGCGTCGACCATGCCGCGCGGAATCGGCAAATCGGGCATCGGTGCCTGCACCATGGTCTCGCACTTAGCGCACGAGCAGGCCGGCCGCACGTGACGGTTCACCTCGAAGCGCGCCGGGACGTAGGCCAGCACCTCGGTGACAGTCTCGCTCACCGTGCGCAGCTCGGACCCGCCGCAGGTTTTGCACACGCCTGGCGGCGAATGCACGACGTCGCGGCGTAGAAACTCAGGCGGCAGCTGACGGCGCTTCTTTTTGGTTGTCGCTTCCGACTCCGCTGGCGCGGAGCCGGCCGGAAGCGACAGGGCCGCTTCCGGCTCGGGCTGTTGCGGCTGCGCCGCAATCGCCTCGGCCTTCGCCGTCTCGGCTTCCTCCAACGCCAGCTCGAGCTGTTCGAGAACCCGCTCGATCCGCTCGGAGCTGGCGCCGAACTTACTCCGACGGAGCTTGGCAATCTGGGCTTTCAGCTTCTCGATCGTCAGCTGCGTGACGACGAGGCCGTTCTTGGCGGCGATGAGTTCGGCGGACGTGGCGGCAAGCTCCGCGCTCTTGCTCGTCAGCTCGGCGTCTTTCGCGAGCAGCAATCCCTTCAGCTCGGCTACATCGTCAGAAAGTTGATCGAGCGTGAGCGGCATGCCCTCAGGCCTGCACGGCTTCGCACTATCCGGCAAGCGTTGGTTGCCAGGTGCGTTGTGGAGATCGCCACTCGAGTCCTTCGAGCAACATCGACATCTGTGCGGGGGTCAGAGTGACCGAGCCCTCCTTCGTCGCTGGCCACGTGAAGCGGCCCTTCTCGAGCCGCTTGTAACCCACATAGGAATGCAGCCTCGACCAGTGCAGATCAGCATTTGGTTGAGGTCACGCACCCTTTTCACCCGCTGTTCGCGCGCCAACTGCCGTGTGTCGGTCGACGATACAATCGTCATGGCGAGCGCCTTTTGCTGCGAGCCGATGATGCCGCCATTTGGTCGGTTCCTCCGCAATGGACGGATCTTGTGAGCCCGGATCCGGAAGTGGTGATGAGTAATGGGCGGGCGGTTTTGCGGTTCGCCGACGTGGTGGAGCTGGCCGATTTGGTGGATCGCCTCTCAGGCAAATAGGCGATGCAATCGCGTGGCGTGTCGTAAAGTCAATTATGCCGCAAATGTAAAGCGGATTACGCCGCGAGAAGGTCTGCGTGAGCGATAGAACTTATTAGATGGCGAAGATACTGACAGATGTCGGTGAACGATTTCTTGACAAAGCCGTCAAAAGCGGCATAATTATAGCTACACATGTGCCGCGTCGTACGCATAGAGCCTGCGATGCCCCCGAAGCACGACAGCAAGCGATCAAAGACGGACGCCCTCATCGAAGAGGGAACCTTCAATCCAGCGCCGGACAAGGTGCGCGACCCCAAGTTCCGCGCCGGCGAGTTCTTCGATCCGCGCGATGCCGTGCAGGTCAAATACGAGCTGCTGCGTCGCGTCTCCATCGACAAAGTGTCGGTTACGGAGGCGTCCGGCGAATATGGCGTTTCCAGGCCGACCTACTATCAAGCCAAGGCGGACTTCGACATGGCCGGGATTGCCGGACTGGTGCCGGCAAAGCCAGGCCCGAGGGGGCCCAGCAAGGTCGACGACGATGTTCTCGCATTCCTGCGGGCGCGGGTGGTTGTGGGCGCCCCCCTCCGTGCTCGGGAACTGGCGAAGCTGGTCCACGACGAACTCGATATCGAGCTGCATCCCAGAACGATCGAGCGGGCGCTAAAAAAAACCGGCAGGTGAACTCCGCCGCGACATCGGCATGTGCATCGTCGGCCATCGCGGCCCAGTACGAGGTGCTGCGTGGCGCAGCACTGGGCGACGCACTGCCGCTCAAGGCCCGAAGCGGCCTCGCGCTCTTTTTGCGGCGGGGCATGTGGGGATGGGCGCGAGCGCTGATCTCAACAGCAAACTCGCCCCAAAAGCAGATGACGCCATCGTCAGCCAGTTGGCCGGTATCCGGCGGACACAGCGCCGTCGTGCATGTTCTGGCGACAATTGCCACGAGTATCTGCGAGCGGAGGACACCATGAATGCACATACTAAAGTACGACCCCATCACCTTGAGCGTGGCGCTTACCTGTACATCCGGCAGTCGTCGATGCGGCAAGTCGTTGAGAACGCCGAGAGCGCCAAGCGGCAATATGCGCTGCGCGGACGCGCCGTCGCCCTCGGCTGGCGCGATGAGCAGGTTATCGTCATCGACAACGATCAGGGCGAGTCCGGCGCGTCAGCGGCTTGGCGCGAGGGTTTTCAGCGGTTGGTCAGCGACGTCGGCATGGGGCACGCCGGCATCGTGATGGGCCTGGAGGTCTCCCGTCTGGCGCGCAACAATGCCGACTGGCAGCGTCTGCTGGAGATCTGCGCCCTCGCCGACACCCTGATCCTCGACGAAGACGGCATCTATGATCCGGCAAGTTTCAACGATCGGCTCCTGCTCGGCCTCAAGGGCACAATGAGCGAAGCTGAGCTGCACGTGATCAAGGCCAGACTGCGCGGCGGCATCCTCAACAAAGCCAAACGGGGTGAGTTTCGTTGCCCCCTGCCAACCGGAATGGTCTATGACCATTCCGGCAATGTCGCGCTCGATCCGGACATGCAAATCAGGGAGACGATCGCCCATTTCTTCGAGACGTTTACCCGCGTCGGATCCGCCGCCCAGACGGTCAAAGCCTTTCGCCGAGAAGGTCTTCTGTTCCCATCGCGCCTGCACAACAGCCAGACGGTTTTTAGACCCCTGACGGTATCGGCGGCTCAGCGCGTTCTGAGCAATCCGCGCTACGCCGGCGCCTACACCTATGGCCGGCGCCAGTTTCGGCGCACGATCGATGGCAAGAAGACCGTCCGGGCTCGGGTCAACGATGACTGGTTGGCCTGCATTCCCGATGCTCACCCCGGCTATATCAGCTGGCAGCAACATCAGGACAATCTCAAGACGCTCAAAGCGAACAGCCACGGCTATGACGCGGCGCGAGCGTCAATCCCGAGAGAGGGCCCGGCACTGCTGCAAGGGCGGGCTGTGTGTGGTCAATGCGGCAGGCATTTTCGGGTTCGCTACGCCGCCCGGCGGGGCCGGCAGGAAGCCTGGTATGTTTGCGATCGCGCCCATAGCTATCGCGGCGAACCCTTGTGCCAGTCGATCGCCGGCCCTCCCGTCGATGAAGCCATCGGCAAGCTGATTGCCGAGCAGATGACGCCGGCGGCCGTCGAATTGGCGCTCGAAGTGCGCAAAGAGATCCAAGCACGGCATGACGAGGCAGATCGGCTGCGCTGTCGCGCGGTTGAACGCGCGCATGCGGATGCCGATCTCGCCCAGCGTCGCTTCATGCTCGTCGACCCCAACAATCGCCTTGTCGCCGATACGCTCGAAGCGGAATGGAACGAGAAGCTCCGCATAGTGGCCAATGCACGCGAGGAGCGTGAGAGCGCCCGCGAGCGCGATCAAGTCATCCTCGACAAGGCTGTCCAAGAACGGCTGGTCACAATGACGGCGGACTTCCAAAAGCTTTGGACAGACGTAGAAACCCCGAACCGCGAACGCAAGCGGCTGCTTGCCCACATCATCGAGGATGTCACCCTCGTCAAGCTTCCGGCGGAAGGAACGACCAGGGTTCACGTCCGCTTCAAGGGCGGCAACATCCAGACACTCACCACCATGAGCCCGAAATCCTCCGCCGAGCAGATCAAGACACAGCCCGGTATCGTCGAACTCGTCGACAAACTCCTCAATGAACACATCTATTCCGAGATCGCCCAACACCTCAACCAACTCGGATATCGTCCGGGTGAGGCGGCGCGCCGCAACCGACACGATGCACGCTTCACGCCCTTGCGCGTTGCGTATCTCGTGCACGAGTACGAACTGCGCCCGCGCTACGATCGCCTGCGCGAGCGTGGCATGCTGACAAGGCAGGAAGCGGCGGCGCGCCTTAATGTCCATGAGCACACGGTCGCAAGATGGGCCAAGCACGGCATCATCACCAGCCATGCCTACAACGGGCACTATTGCCTGTACGAAATTCCCGAGGCAGATCTGCCGCAAAAGCATTGCAGCCGTTGGGACCGGCTCGTTGATCGGGCAGCCGCGCGCATGCAAAAATGCCAGCAAGCCAAAGCTATCAGCTGAAAATGCAAAAGGTGCAGTATGAATGTAGATCGTTGGCGAACAGGCAGAAGCCCTGCCCGTCCCAATAAAGAACCTTGACGAGATCACCTCGGCGGCCGCGAAAGCAGAAAATCGCGCCCGAGAACGGGTCCTGCTTGAGAACGTCCTGCGCCATGATGCTGAGGCCGTCGAAGCCCTTGCGCATGTCGGTCACACCGCAGGCGAGGTAGATGCGCCCGCCCGTCGGGATCGTGATCATGCGGACCCTCTGTCGAGCACGGCAAGAAGGCGCGCCAACGCCTGCGCATCGATCGCCTCATCGACCTTCATGATCCGTCCGTTGGTGAGCACCACCTCCACCATCGCCGGACGGCGCCCGCGCGGGGACATCATCGAGCGCCTATCAGGTGCCGGTTCTGGCGATTGAGATTGACAGCTTGCCGATGTCTCCGGTGGCGCGATCCGAACGGGGACGAATGGCGATGCCCGCGGGGAGATCGTGACACCCGGCAGCCGGTTCTCGCGCGCCAGGCGCAGCCAGTGGTAGAGCTGCGAGCGGCACACGCCGTTGCGCTCGGCCACGGCCGCCATCGTGGCGCCCGGCTCCAGCGCCTCGGTCATGACCCGAAGCTTCTCCTCGGCCGACCAGCGCCGCCGGCGCTCGACCGTCGAGATGATCTCAGCAACCATGTGTCTTACCGTCCTTATCCACGTGCGTAAGGACAGTATGCTTCACCCGATCCGGTGAGCTTCAACAAGCCGCCGCAGCCGCAGTCGACAACCCTCGCTTACGCCGAAGCATCAGGCGGATGAGTGCCAGGATGAGGAATGCCGCGGCTGTGCGGGCCCGGTTCTCGTAGTCCTTGGCGAGCCGCCGCCAGCGGCCGAGCCAGCCGAATGTGCGCTCGACGATCCAGCGCTTGGGCAGCACGACGAAGCCCTTCGCCGTGTCCGATCGCTTGACGATTTCGAGCGGCAGATCTGCTTGCTCACGCACGGCCGCCGCCGTGGCCGCACCCTGATAGCCGCCGTCGGCGACTGTGTGCACGAGCGTCGGACAACGCCGTTTCGCGATGGCGAGCAGCGGCGCGATCATGTCGCGATCCTGCACGTCGGCCGGCGTGATCGCGAAATTGATCACGAGGCCTTGCGTGTCGACGCAGATATCGGTGGTCCACATCCCATGCCGCTCGCGAATCACGCGCACAGCGACACAGAATCACAACTGATTCCCAGGACTCAAGAACTTTGAGGACGGGCTCTAAAGGACGCCTCCGAATGAGGCTAAGCAGCAGACATAAGCTGAGTTCCCCATTCCATGATCAACTTCGTGACGTCGCCGAGTGGCACCGGCCTACCAAAAAAATATCCTTGTGCCTCGTCGCAGCCGAGCGCTGCCAACCCTTGACGTTGGTCTTCGGTTTCCACACCTTCTGCGGTAGTCTGCATCCCGCGCGAGCCCGCAATGTCAACAACAGCGCGGACAATCGCCGTTGAGCTTGCGTTTGAGCCAAGCTTTGAAACGAAGCTGCGATCAATCTTGATCCGATCGAAGGGGAAGCTTTGAAGATAGCCAAGTGACGAGTATCCTGTGCCGAAATCATCCATAGCGATGCGCACGCCAAGATCCTTCAGCCTTTGCAGCGTTGCGAGGTTGCTCTCAGAGTTTCGCATGAGGAGGCCTTCGGTGATCTCCACCTCCAGTCGAACCGGGTCAAGACCTGTTTCCACGAGAATGCGTTCAACCATCCCCGCAAGCCCTGGATCGGCGAATTGCACAGGTGAAAGATTGACGGCCACGGTCAGATCGCTCGGCCACTTTGCGGCTTGACGACAGGCCTCCTGGAGAACCCACTGGCCAAGCATCTGGATTAAGCCACACTCCTCCGCAATTGGAATGAACTCATCCGGCGGCACCATTCCGTTGACCGGGTGACGCCAACGCGCCAGCGCTTCGAACCCTACAATCGCATTCTTCTGCAGATTGATGATCGGTTGATAGTGGAGCTCCAATTTCTCATTGACAATAGCATTGCGCAGATCGGTTTCGATCTGCTGCCTTACCTTCATGCCTTCGTTCATTTCCTTCGAGAAGAGGCGATACGTGGCACGTCCTGCCGCCTTCGCGGCATAGAGGGCGAGATCAGCCGCGACCAGCAGTTCGTTGCATGTTTGACCATTGTCAGGTCCAATTGCAATGCCGATACTTACGCCGATCAAGAGCTGATGGCTTTCGATGTCATAAGAGCGACCGATAGCATCGACCAAGCGTTGCGCGACAATTTCTGGTCTTTCTGCCGGCTCACTGGACGAGAGGACAATCGCGAACTCATCTCCGCCCAAGCGGGCAATCAAATCGCTCTGTCGCAAAGATGCTCGTAGCCGTTCAGCAACTGCCTGCAAGAGCTTGTCACCAACCGCATGGCCCTGGGTATCGTTGACGAATTTGAACCGATCAAGATCCAAATAGAGTACCGCAAATGGGTGGGGTTCGCTGCGATCCATCGATATGCGTTCTGCCAAAACCTTGTCCAGGTACTGCATCAGCGTGCGCCGGTTGGCGAGGCCGGTCAGAGTATCTTCTGACGCCATCCGGTCCGCTTGGACTTGGGCCTGACGACGCAGGGTGATGTCCGAAAAGGTTCGAACGAAGCCTCCGTTTCGAAGGCGCGAACTGCGAACTTCAATCACTGTACCATCCGGCCGGATACGCTCGTACATCTCGAACTTTCCAATCACGTCGGATGGCCCAAAAGCCTCCAGTGCACTCATTTGCTCGGGCAGGTCGGCATTGGCGAACTCGCCGCGCTCCTCTTGAAGAGCTACCAGCTCATCGAAGCGAGGTGGTGAATGAAGGAATGAGCGAGGCAAATCGAGAAGGTCGAGTGATTTCCGATTCAAGATCGGAATCTGAAGATCTCTTGTGACCATCATGATGCCTTGGCTCATGTGATCTAAGGTCAACTGTAACTGCTCGGCTTTTTCCTTCACCTGCATCTCAGACAGCCACGCGCGTCGTGTGGCCGCAAAAATCAACAGTGAAAGCACGAGTCCGGCCATCAGCATAATGTGCGCGTTGTGTTCGGAGTCTCCGTAGACGGTTCGCTCGGGAAGGCTGGCACTCACGACAATCGGATGACCCGCCACCTTCCTCAGGGCGACCAACCCCGGTGTCCCGGATAAAGCGCCGCGATCCCAGAACGGCTCCAATTTATCCTTCTTGAGATTCGGAAATACGCTGGTTGTCGATAGATCTTGCCCTAAACCAAAGCGTTGATCCGGATCGCCGCCAGCTGCACGCACTGTGCCATCGGTTCCAAGCAGCGCATAACTAGCGCCTTTCCCTAGATCAATTCGGCCATAGAAGGATTCAAAATGGGCAGGATTGAAAGAAGCAACGACCACGCCCCCGAACGTGCCGTCGGGCATTAGGAAGCGTCGGGTCAACTGGACTGACCACTTGCCGCTTGCACGGCCTATTACGGGTTTACTGATGAACAGGTCGTCGCGGGTTCTCCCGATATGGACGCGATAGTGCTCGCGATCACTCAAGTCCGTCGCAGGCGCTGGCTGCGGCCCAACATTCGAGGCTCTCATGATGCCCTTAGCATCAATAATCGCAACTTGGACGATTAGAGCGCTGAGGATATCGGTCGTGCCGACAATGCTGTGAAAGTCGTGGTTGCCTTTGCTCGCTTCAATTGAGCGACGCAAATACAAGAGTGCTTTGTCCATTTCACCAATCGAGCGGAGTACGTTCTCTTCGAACAGAAGGGTAACGTTTTGAAGGTCCCGCTTGGCACCTGCCAGATCAATGGCTCGGTTCTCCAAATGTTTGGTGACTATACCAAACCAAAGTGCGCCAACCATGGTCACGCCGAGCGACGTCGATCCAAGCCAAGACTTACGACGCCACAAGGCCACTCGTTTGATGGCACGACGCACGTCACGAAGCCGCATTGTCTATCACTCATACTGAGATGAAGCGCGAGACGCCACTGCAAGCCCCAACGCGCGGGGCTCTCACAGCGACAGATGTCGCGCTTCCCAAGATGATGGTGTGGCGGTTGCCGTGGCGGCAACTCGCGAGTCCGGGCTAGAACCGGAACGACAGAGAGACATCATGTCTCCGAGGCTGGGGATCGAGCAGCCATCAGTCGGTCGTAAGCCAACCATGCCCGAAGACAGTAATAGAAAGCGTTAAGCGAATAGGCATCTAATGATGTAATTTTCTTATTTTCGATAACAATTAAGTAGCATTTTTAGCTTGATGTCAGCCAAAGTCAGGCAGCAGATGGTAATGAATGAAGCCGTTCACGCAAGGGTCCGCAGCGCGCCGTATCGGAGGAAGCGGTAGTATCCGCCGCCGCCATCTGACACCTGCTGCTAATCTTGATGCAACACGAGTGTTAAACAGCGGTTGTGGCCCTTCTCGAAACTGAGAACTGAAGCGGTTTCAGATGGCAAGCTGCCGTTGCCGCCGAGACCTGTCAAAAGCGAGGTTGTTGCGCTGCACACGTTGCTTGTCGCCGTGCTTTGCACTTTTGCAACATAAGTGTTGAGCCCGTGCACTTCGTCAGCAGTGGGTCAACTTGAGAAAGACGCGGGAACGACCGCCCGCGTCTCGTGATGCTCAGAAACCGTCCGTCAGGTCTATACGTTTCACGCGTTGCAGCGACGTTGAGTGATGGTCGGTCGCTGCGTGTAGGCGGCCTGGGGAAACGTCATATATCGTGGCAGCCAGTCTTCGACCTTGGTTCGGCCGTCGCCGCTCAAAGCCTTGCGGATGATCGCCTTTTTCTTGGTCCCGGTTTCGGTCAGGTAGCTGCGGGAAGCAGGTTCGCCGATGACCTCGGTCAGCATGGCACCGACCGCCTCGCGATCGCGGACGAGGTCGAAGAACACATCATCGGGTTGCCAGCGCGCGCCGACATCGACGGCGAGTTGCGCCCCAAGTTTGTCGATCAGCCCCGTCCCCATCGCCAGCGTCCCGGCCATGACAATGGCCAGCAACGCCAGCACATCCTTGTCGGGCATTTTCGTTATGCACGGCTACGTGACCGGTGGCCATCACCTCAATATAGACCGCGCCGCCTTTGGTTTTGGCGCAGGGCTCATAGTCCCATTCGGCAAAGCGCTCGCTGGGTGGGATGACCACGACCTCACGCCAGCCGGAGGTGGCCAGCTTGTCGCGCGTCTCTGCGACAGCTGCATTCTGCAAGCGCCAGAATTCCTCCGGGTCGGTGAAGCAGCGATCTTCGCCGAACAGGTCGGTGGCAATGGGACCGGTGTACAGCGCCTCATCAAACAACGCCGCCTGGGTCGAGATTTCGACACCGCCGAGCAGCCACGCCTTCAACTGCCAGAACGGCGGCGGTGTTTGCTCAGGGTCGGTCGCGAGCGTCACAAAGGCCTTCTGCCGCTCCTTGGTCGCCAGTGTCAGCAAGCAAGTGCAGCGTCTTGGCGTCGATCTCGCCTTGACGATAGAGGCGGCGCACGTCGGGAATTAGGGCCGCAAGCGCTAACCGGCGCTTGACGACCTGGGCGCTGATACCGAAGTGCACTGCGATGTCATCTTCGCCGAGCCCCTTACGCCGCAGCGCCATGAACGCCTCGTGCTGGTCCATCTCGTCCATGGGCAGGCGTTCGATATTTTCGGCAAGCGAAGCCTCGATGGCCACGGCGTCCTCGTTGGCGTTGAGTACGACGCACGGCAATCGCGGCACATCTTCGTTAGTCGTGCGCAGCAGTGACTTGGCGGCGAGATAGCGTCGCTGTCCCGCCACGATCTCATAACCGTCGTCCTTGGCGCGCACCAACAACGGTTGCAGCACGCCGAGCGCCGCGACGGATGCGGCAAGGCTCGCCACGTCCTTGGCGCCATGCTTGCGCACGTTGATTTTCGAGACAGTCAGTTGATCGAGCGGGATATCCGCGAGCTCAAGCTCCGTGCGCATGGCCAACGATTACTTGTCGGACACTCCGCCCTTGCCTTTGCGACGGGCAGCACGAGGCACACCGAGCATGTCGAGCGGGCTCTGCACCGCTGTGATCAAGCCGGATTCCACACGAGCGTACCGCGCCGTCGTTTCCAAACTGTCGTGGCCGAGCAATTCCTGGATCGTCCTGATGTCGACCCCGCGATCATAGAGATGTGTCGCGAACCTGTGCCGCAGCGAGTGCAGGTTGACTCGGGCTTGCGACGTTGAACTCGGTCTGGCGGTCTGATTCAAGCTCGGGATGGCGCCCGACACCTTCAATTCGCTCGACCAGGACAGCTTGAAGCCGCTGGTGCTCCAACTGCTCGCGCAGAACAACGAACTGCTTCAGCAGATCAAGACGCTCCTCGCGCGCATCGCGGAACTCGAAGCGCGCAGCGGCCCGCCGCCGAAGACGCCGACCAACTCCTCGCTGCTGCCATCGAGCGGGCAGAAGGCCAATCGCGCCGAGGCGTTGCCTGAGAAGAAAGGCCGCAAAGGCCGGCCCGGCGTCGCCCGTGCGCTGTGCCCCAACCCCGACCAGACCCGCGACATCTACGCCGAGCGCTGTGCCTGCGGCGCGGCGCTCATCCCCGGCTACCAGCCGCACGTCTTCGCCTACGACCACATCGATCTGCCGCCGATCAAGCCCGTCACGACACGGATCCATGTGCACAAAGGCAACTGCCCGCGCTGCAAAAAGCGGGTCGCAGCATCGCCACCCGCCGACATGGCGCCGGGCAGTCTGTTCGGTCCCGGCATCGCCTCGGTCGTGACCTGTCTGCACGCCTGCCAGATGGTCAGTTACAGTCGCATGACCGAGGTGCTCGACGGCCTGTTCGGCCTGAAAGTCTCCGAAGGTGCCATCGCCAACATGTTGGCGCGTGCCGAAACGCCGTTCGCCGCGCAGGCGAGCGAGATCGCCGAGACCGTGCGCCCTGAGCCCTGTCATCGCCAGCGACGAAACCTCGGCGCGGGTCTGCGGGAAAACGCACTGGCAGTGGACGTTCGTCGCAGCAACAGCGGTGTTCCACACCATCGCACCGACGCGGGGCAAGGTGGTGCCGACCGAACTCCTCGGCCAAGCCAAACCGAAGGTGTGGCTCTCGGACCGCCTCGAGGCGCAAGGCAATCACGCGGACGCACACCAGTATTGTCTCGCCCATCTCATCCGTGACGCGCAATACGCCATAGATGCCGGCGACAGCGTGTTCGCGCCGGGCTTCAAGGCATTCCGGCAGAAAGCCTGCGCCATCGGCCGGCGGCGCCCCACGCTCGCTGATGCCACGATCAAGACCTACGCGCGCGATCTGCAGCGCGAACTTGACCGTCTGCTCGACCTCGAACCAACGCAGACGGACGGCAGCCACCTGAGAGCCAGCATGCAGGTCGACGCGCGCGACAAGCTGCTGGTGTTCATGACCCGCCGCGACGTCGAACCGACCAACAACGGAGCCGAACGTGCGCTGCGTCCGTCGGTGATCTTCCGCAAGGTGACCAACGGTTTCCGCTCAGGTTGGGGCGCGAAAGTCTACGCCGACATCTGCTCCATTGTCGCGACCGGCCGTATCAAAGGCCGGAGCCCGCTCGCTGCCATCCGCGCCATCCTGGTCGCTGCGCCCGAGATTGCTCCCGCCTGATCAGCGGGCGGTGAGGGGTGAGCAATTACCTGCCTTCCGATATCGTGGATAGGCCAGGACCAAAATTGCATACAAATAGTCTATATAGTTTATATTTCAACATGCATTGTAAATAGTAGCGTGACAACGAAAGCACTGGGAGTATTAAGTGGCGGCGAACAATTCTAGCTCCGCGATGGCTCGTGTATGAAGAATCACGAAACGAAGAAAAAGTGATTCGGCGGGGGCAAGGCCTATGATCATAATCGTTGATGATCGCACGATTGTAACCGAAGCTTATCGGTCTTCATTTGATCGCGAGGGCATTCCGGCGACGGGATTCAACTCTGGCGATTTTGAGGGGTGGGTCGGGGGTGCCGCTGAAGAAGACGTCAGTGCGATCAACGCCTTTCTCATCGGCGAATGTGTCGGTTCCGAGAGCATGGCGGCGGTCATCAAGCGTCGCTCCGCTGCCGCGGTAATCGCGATGAAGGACCAGAAATCGCTTCTGGGGACACTCGAGATGTTCGCGGAAGGCGTCGACGATGTGGTGACGAAGCCGTGCCACGTACGCGAGATTTTGGCCCGGATCGAGGCGATCTCGCGCCGGGCGCGGGCGGATCGCGAGAAGCGATCGGATGTGGTGGACATCAAGATCTTTCGTGATGGCCGGGACCCGCTGATATGCGGTCAACCGCTGGCGCTTCCACGCCGGGAACTGCACATATTGGAATTCCTCGTTTATAACCAGTCTCGAAGGGTAACGAAAGCGCAGATATTCAACACCGTATATGGATTGTTCAATCAAGGCATCGACGAAAACGTAATCGAAAGTCATATCAGCAAACTGCGCAAGCGTCTTCGCCAGCGCCTGTCCTACGATCCGATCAATTCGAAGCGACACCTCGGTTATCGCTTGATACGTCGCGATGGCTGCGGCGACGTCTGAGTGCGGCCTGGCCAGGCCGACCCCTACGTTTCTAATGCCGACAACGAGTCGGTCGTGCGGTGCTTGCCGACCACGCGGTCGCCATCAGGGGGGGGGGGCGCCGGCACGTCCGGCGGTCGACAGCCTGACGCAAGGCGCAGCGCAATAATCGATCGAGTCGAAGTGCAAGACGCCGAGTAGCTGGAGGAAACGAGCATGAGTGTCTACGGATTGATGCGGACCGGCGCGTCCGGAATGACCGCGCAATCGGACCGACTTGGGACAGTGGCTGATAACATCGCGAATGCGTCGACGGTCGGCTACAAATCCGCCAATACCGAATTCTCGTCGCTGCTGATCGACAGCACTGTGTCGTCCTACGCCTCGGGTGGTGTCGAGACCTCCGTCCGCTACGGCATCTCGCGGCAGGGCACGCTGTCGTTCACATCCTCGGCATACGATCTAGCGATCAACGGCGGCGGCTTCATGCTGGTTGCCGACCCGGCCGGCACGATTTCGCTCACGCGCGCCGGAGCGTTCGTGCCGGACAGTGAAGGCCAACTGGTGAACTCGGCCGGGTTCACCCTGCTTGGCTACCCGGTCGTTGACGGTGCATCCGACGCCGTCGTCGCGAACGGCACCGCCGGGCTCGTGCCGATCGATGTCAAGCAGGCGGGCCTAACGGCCGCCGCCACCACCGCAGGCACCCTGACGACCAACCTGCCGTCCGCGGCGGCGGTGGTGGCTGCTGCAGATCTGCCGTCGGCGAACGCCGCGACCGCCGTTTCGTCGGCGCGTTCGTCGGTCGTGGTCTACGGCAGTCTCGGCGAACAGAAGCAGATCGATGTCCACTTCGCCAAGACCGCGACACCGGGCGAATGGGAGATGTCGATCTTCGACGCGGCGGATCGCTCCGCCACGGGCGGATTCCCCTACGGCTCGGCTGCGCTGGCGACGACGACACTGGCTTTCGATGCATCGGGACAGCTGGCCGCGTCGAGCCCGACGACGATCGCCATTCCAATTCCAGGCGGTGCGACGATGACGCTCGATCTGTCGAATACGTCCCAGCTCGCCGCCGACTACACGGTGCTCTCCGTAAATACCAACGGCAATGGGCCGAGTGACGTAACATCGGTCCGGATCGACAGCGACGGTACGGTATCTGAGACCTACGCCAATGGAACGAGCCGCGCCAAATATCGGATTCCGCTGGCCAGCGTCATCAGTCCGGATCGTTTGGTGCCCAAATCGGGCAACATCTACGAGACCTCGAATGGATCCGGCGACTTGCGGGTCGGCCTCGCCACTGCCGGCGGGCTCGGCAAGATAACGTCCGGTGCACTGGAGAACTCGACCGTCGATATTGCCCACGAACTTACCGATATGATCGAGGCGCAGCGCAACTATACGGCAAATTCGAAAGTGTTTCAGACCGGCGCCGAACTGCTGGAAACGCTCGTCAATCTGAAGCGGTGAGGGCTGCGTTCGCCCAATAGGAGCAGTCCAGATGTCGCTCAGTCTCGCATACGAGATTGCACGGGGCAGCCTCGCGGCGAATTCGATCTCGAGTTCTGTCGTGTCGCGGAATATCGCGAATGTCGACAACCCCAATGCGGCTCGCAAGTCGGCCAATGTCACAACCCTCGCCGAGGGTGGCGTCAGGATCGACGGCATTGACAGCGCCGTCGAGGCGGCATTGTTCGATAGCGTCGTGGGCAGTTCATCGAAAATCAGCGAGCTGTCGACGATATCTGTGGCACTCGATCGCCTCGAAGCCGCCGTCAACGACCCGGAACTCGGATCGAGTGCCAATGCGCTGCTGGCGCAGTTGCAATCGGCGCTGCAGTCGGCGGCGGCTGCGCCGCAGGACGAAAACCTTGCGCGCAACGCGCTATCGGCGGCGGTCGGTGTCGTAATCGGATTGAACGTCGCCGGCAGCCTCGTCGATAAGGTCAGGAGCGACGCAAACGCCGATCTGGCGAACGGCGTCGAGCAGCTCACCAATCTCTTGACCCGGTTCGAGGCGGTCAACAACGCGATCACGTCCGGCACTGCGCTCGGGCGGGATGTCACCGACCAGATCGACATGCGCAATGGCCTGCTGCGCGATATTGCAGGCCTCGTTGATGTGCATTCGACAGTGCGCGGCAGCAACGACATGGTGCTGTTTGTCGCCAATGGCACGACATTGTTCGAGACGGTGCCGAGAAAGATTGCACTGGATACGTCCGCGGTGCTGTCACCTGGACAGCCAGGTGGCGCCTTGCGCATCGACGGCATTCCATTCACCGGCAGTCTCGGCTCGCGCCTCGGCGGCAAGCTGGGTGGAGCGCTGCAGGTGCGAGACGTGGTGGCCGTGACTTTCGGCCGCCAAATGGACGAGATCGCGCGGGGCGTCGTCGAGGCCTTCGCCGAGAGCGATCAGTCGGCAGTGCCGGTGGGGCCGGATCTCGCCGGGCTGTTCACGTACGCAGGCGGCCCGTCGCTGCCGGCCACCGGCACGGTCTTGAATGGACTGGCGCGGGCGATAAGGATCAATCCGAACGTCGATCCGGCACAAGGCGGCGCCATCGCCCTGCTACGCGATGGCGCAATCGCCAGCCCCGGTAACCCGAGCTACGGCTATAACCCCACTGGCGCGACCGGGTTCAGCGACCGCCTGCGCGAAATGATCGCGAAGTTATCCAGTTCCCGATCTTTCGACGCAAGCGCTGGAATAGGCGCGAGCAACGGGCTGCTCGGTTTTGCCGCCGACAGCGCCGGCTGGCTCGAAGGCGCGCGCAATTCGAACGTCGAGCAAGTGCAGCATAAGCGGGTGCTGAGCGAGCGCGCGACGGCTGCCTGGCAGAGCGCCGTCGGGGTCAATCTCGACGAGGAGCTGACATCGCTCATGGCGCTGGAGAAATCGTTTCAGGCCTCGTCGCGGTTGATCACCACGGTCAACGGCATGTTCGATGCGCTGCTGCAGGCAACGAGGTAGGACATGAAAAGCACAAACATATCCTCGCTCGCTCTATTTGATGCCTCGCGTGCGACGATCGCGCGAAACCAGGCACGATTGGCCGACACTGAAGTGGAGGCGAGCACCGGACGGTATGCCGATGTCGGCCGGACGCTTGGTGTCGACATGTCGCGTGACCTCGAGATGCGCAATACGCTCGATGATCTGACGTCACTGCAGAATACCAACGGCGTGGTCTCGACGCGATTGAGCCAAACGCAGACGGCGCTGTCGGCCATCCGGGACCTCGCCGACGGCTTCCTTCAGGCGGTGTTGGCATCGAGCCAGGGTGGTGGCGACCGTGGGCTGCTCGTCGCCGACGCCAAATCCCGGCTTGGCGCGCTCGCCGATATCCTGGCCACGACCAGCAACGGCGTCTATGTCTTCGGTGGTCGAAACGCTTCCGCGGCGCCGGTCGCGAACTATCTCGACGAGCCGCCAGGTGCCGCCCGGAGCGCAGTCAGCGCCGCCTTCACCACTGCGTTCGGTTTCGCTCCCGACGATCCCCAGGCGAAGACGATAACGGCGAGCCAGATGAAGTCGTATCTGGACGGGAATTTCGCCGCTGAGTTCATGGATCCGGCGTGGTTGCTGAATTTCTCCTCTGCGACAGACGCTGTGATGAGCGATCGCATATCCGCCGGCGAGACGATCGACAGCTCGGTCAGCGCCAACGCGGCTGGCTTTCGCAATCTCGTTCTGGCGCTGGTGGCAGCGGTGGATGGCGGCACGGAGAACCTGAACGCGGCCGCCTTTTCCGAGCTGACATCGCAGCTGATCCAGATGTCGGGCGAGGCCGGCGCCGACATTGCGGGAATGCAATCGAACCTCGGCATCGCGCAGGAACGCCTGGCGAAAGCCAGCGAGCGCATAACGTTGCAGCAGAACGTCCTCGAACGACGAATCGGTGAGGCCGAGGGCGTCGATGCAGCGAAGGCCGCCATGAACCTCAGCACGATCACGTCGCAACTCGAGGCCTCCTACGCGGTTACCGCCCGGCTGCAAAAGCTCAGCCTGCTCAATTATCTGCCGGTGACATGACAGCCGGCAGGTTGATTGCTTCCCGGCATGAACCAGGAAAGACAAGGATCGGCACGGCATGTATCGACTGCAATACGCTGACATTCTCGAGGACGACCAGACCCTGTCCCGGGAGCGGGAGCGGATCGCGTTGGACCACTCCATCGCGCTGATGGAGGTGGCGCAGGCTGCCACCGCGACGCCGACCGATGTGGCGAACGCAATCGCTTTCACCAACAAGCTGTGGACGGTACTGGTCGAGGATCTGGCCGATCCGGGCAATGGCCTGCCCAAGGCGCTGCGGGGACAGATCATATCGATCGGCATCTGGATCCTGCGGGAACTGGAGGACATTCGCACAGGCAAGGCCGCCGGTTTCGCCGACGTTAAGGCGGTATCGCAGTCCATTCGGGATGGGCTGCTATGACAGGCAACCTCAAGATCCATCTCAAGTCGAACGAGCGCATTTTTGTCAATGGCGGCGTCCTGAAGGTGGATCGCAAGGTCGCGATCGAATTCTTGAACGACGTCGTCTTCCTGATGGAGGGCCATATTTTCCAGCAGGAGCAGGCGACGTCGCCGCTCAAGCAGCTCTATTTCATCGTGCAGTCGATGCTGATGGACCCAAAGGCCCGCGCGCTGGCGCGCCAGTTCTACGATCAGTCCCACAAGATGCTGATCTCGACGTTCAAGAACCAGGACGTTCTCGAGGGGCTGATGGCGGCGAAACAGATGATCGAACGCGATCGGCCGTTCGATGCGCTGAAGAAGATCAGGGCGTTGTTTGCGATCGAGGAAGAAATTCTCGGACTGAAGTCGGCCGCCGGCCTGAACAAGGCCGTCGCATAAGACACGGATCCTGAGGGTTGCGGCAAATCACGAGGGGGATGAGATGAGTGTCGGTGCAATCGCTGGAACGACCGAGGTCCGTGCGGCTGCAACTCCGGTAGCAGCAGGTCAGACCGCGGCTGGCGCAGCCAAGCTCGACTACAACGCGTTCCTGCAATTGCTGATCGCGCAAATGAAGAATCAGGATCCGATGGAGCCGATGAAGTCGAGCGACTATGTCGCCCAGCTCGCGACGTTTTCGCAGGTCGAGAAGTCGGTTCAGATGAACGATCGCCTCGGCGCGCTCTTGACCTCGTCGCAACTGGGGCAGGCCGAGGGGCTGATCGGACGAACGATCACATCGGCGGATGGCAGCATCAGCGGCGTCGCCGCATCTGCCAGGATCGGCAGCGACGGCGTCGTCGCCGTGCTTGCCGACGGCCAGGAGTTGACGATCGCAGCGGGCGTGACGATCAGTGGAAACGGGTCATGAACGAGGTCGATGCGCTCGATCTGGTGCAGTCCACGATTTGGACGGTCGTCGTCATGGCGGCGCCGGCTGTCGTCGCGGCGATGGTGGTCGGCATCATCATCGCGCTGCTGCAGGCTTTGACGCAGATCCAGGAAGTGACCTTGACGTTCGTTCCCAAGATCATGGCGATCTTTCTGGCGACGATGGTGTCGGCGCATTTCATGGGGGCCAGTATGTATGCCTTCGCGATGATGGCGTTTTCGCATATCGAGAAGGGCTTCTGAGCGTTGCGGACGAGCGTCGGTGGGCGTCGGCTGAGCGCGCGATTTCATGATGAAGGAGAGAACGTTGGCGCAATTGCTGCCTGCCGAAGTTGCGAGCGCCGGCGTGTCGGGCACGAAAGACGTCGGCTTTGCATTCGGCATCATCTTCATCGTGGCGATCCTGTTCCTGCCGTTGCCGGCGTTCATGATCGACCTGGGGCTGGCGCTGTCGATCGCCGCCGCGATCCTGATCCTGATGGTGTCGCTGTGGATCCAGCGGCCGCTCGATTTTTCCGCTTTTCCGACCGTCCTGCTGATCGTGACGATGCTGCGACTGTCGCTCAATATCGCGACCACGCGCCTCATCCTCACCGAGGGCGCGCATGGCCAGACGTCGGCAGGCTACGTGATTGCAGGGTTCGCCAACTTCGTGATCGGCGGCGACTTCTTCATCGGCGTGGTGGTCTTCCTCATCCTGCTTACCGTCAATTTCATCGTCATCACCAAGGGCGCTTCGCGCATCGCCGAGGTTGGCGCGCGGTTCGCGCTGGACGGCATTCCCGGCAAGCAGATGGCGATCGATGCCGACCTGTCCGCCGGACTGATCGATGATCGCGAAGCGCAGTACCGGCGGCGCGAACTCGAAGAGGAGAGCTCGTTTTTCGGTGCCATGGACGGCGCCTCCAAATTCGTCCGTGGCGATGCGATCGCCGGATTGATTATCACCGCAATCAACGTCTTTGGCGGCATCGTCATTGCTACCTTGCGCCACGGCATGCCGATTTCCGATGCCGTCGATGTGTTCACTAAGCTTTCGGTCGGCGATGGCCTGGTGTCGCAGATACCCGCATTGATCATCTCGCTTGCCGCCGGTCTCGTGGTTGCCAAGGGTGGCACCCGCGGCTCCGTGGAGAAGGCGGTGCTGGGCCAGCTCGGCGGGCATCCCAGGGCATTGAGCGTGACCGCGATCATGATGGGATTGCTGGCGCTCGTTCCAGGCCTGCCGTTCTTGCCCTTTGCAGCGTTCGGCGCAGCCGCGGCAACGGCCGGCTTTCTCATTCCGCGACGGTGGGCGCAAGCGCAGGCGGTGGCGGAGGCAAAAGTATTGCTGGCGAGCCAGAAGGATGCCGAAGAGTCGCGGCAATCGGTCAAGGGCGCGCTCAAGGTCAACGACGTCGAGATCGTGTTCGGGCACCAGCTGTCGGCCGTGCTGCTGCGCAAGCATGACGAACTGGCGCAGCGGGTATCGAAGCTGCGACGCAAATTTGCCCAGCAATATGGTTTCGTCGTGCCCGAGATCCATCTGTCGGACGACTTTTCGATACCACCTCGCGGCTACCAGATCCGAATCCACGGCGCGACGATTGCCGGCCACGAGCTCCCGCTCGGCGATGTGCTGGTGATCGTCGGCGATGGGCCCAAGCCCTCGGTGAGCGGTGTCGAGACCCACGAGCCGGCGTTCGGACTGAAGGCGGTGTGGATTCCCGAGGTGTACGCGAAGGAGGTCAAGCGCGAGGGCTTTACCACCGTCGACACGATGACGGTGATGCTCACGCACCTGAGCGAGGCGCTGCGCAACAATCTGGCGCAGCTGTTCTCCTATCGCGACATGCAGCAGCTGATCGACGGACTGACGCCCGAGTACAAGCGTCTGCTCGAGGAGATCCGGCCGGCTCACATCTCATTCTCGGGCATTCAAGCGGTGCTAAAGATGTTGCTCGCCGAGCGCGTGTCGATCCGCAACATCCAGCTGATACTGGAAGCGATTGCCGAGATCGCGCCGCATTCCCGCAGAGCCGAGCACGTGGCGGAGCATGTTCGCACCCGGATCAGCCAGCAGATCTGCGGTGATCTGACCAAGGACGGCACATTGTCGGTGCTCCGACTGGGCAGCCGCTGGGATCTCGCGTTCCATGAAAGCCTGAAACGTGACCAGCGCGGCGAAGTCGTCGAGTTCGATATCGATCCACGGCTGATCGAGGAATTCAGTCGCGACGCCGCGCGCGTGATCAAGACCCATTCCGACAGCGGCGAACAGTTCGTAATCGTGACCACGGTCGAGGCGCGACCGTTCGTTCGCATGGTCATCGAGCGGATATTCCCGATGCTGGCGGTGCTGTCCCATGCCGAGGTTGCCCGCGGCGTGCAGGTGAAGTCGCTCGGCAGTATCGGCTGATGGCGCTGGAACTCGACGAGTATCTGCTCAGTGTATTCATGGTGGTATGCCGGATCGGCTCGTGCCTGATGCAATTGCCGGGTTTTTCGAGCGCACGCGTGCCAGCGCGCGTTCGCCTGTTCACGACACTCGCCCTGGCGTTCATCGTGACGCCGATGCTGGCTGGCATCGATACGCTGAAGCGCACCGCGCCGGCGATGCTGCTGACGCTGGTGCTGGCCGAATGTTTCGTCGGTGCATCGATCGGGCTGGTCTGCCGCATCTATATTGCAGCACTCGAGTTCGTCTCCGCAGCGATCTCGAATTTCATCGGCTTAAGCGGACTTGGCACCGGGGTCGAGCATGATGAGCCGGCGGCGGTGGTTTCTACCTTGATTACGATGGCGGCAACCGTCGTCCTGCTGATCATGGATCTCCATCGGCTGATGATCACCATTCTCGCCGACTCCTACGTCACCATTCCGCTCGGTGCGATGCCCAATACGGCCGCAGGGTTGCGGCTGCTGGTCGATACGCTTGGCGCGGCATTCCTGCTCGGCATGCAGATCAGCGGGCCGTTCGTCATCTACGGCATTCTGGTCAATCTGATGTTCGGGATACTCGGCAAGCTCGTTGTCCAGGTGCCATCATATTTCATCTCGGTGCCGTTCCTCGCGATCGGTGGTCTGGTGGTCCTCTATTTCTCGTTCGGTGAGATGCTACTGCTGTTCAGTCAAGTGGTTGGCGCCGCGCTGTCGCGGCTGTGAGGGGCGGCGGGTGAAACGCAACACCATTGCCCGCTTGCGCCGCCTCGTCCGCCTGAGCGGATACATGTACGAGCAGCGCGCACTCGAAGTTACGCAATCCCGGCAGTTGCATGCGGAGCTGTCGGCGACACTGGCCGAGACCCGACGGCACCTCGATGGCGACAGTATCGTGCCCACGATATTCCCGCGCCTGCTGGCGAACCGTGCTCGCAGGCTCGGGCAAGAGGCCAGCGCAGTCAGTGCGGAACTGCAGATGCGGATCGACTCGGCGGCTGCTTCGCGAGCAAACGTGAAGGGGCTCGAGAACAAGCTAGAACGAGCGACTGCCGGTCAAGTACGTGAACAGAACGCGCAAGCATTGTCGGAGGCCATCGATTACGTCGTGCGCCAGGGCAAGACCAGCTTGCGATAAGGCCGCCGCGGTACTGTCGCGCTGCCACACCTTCCCCTAACTGCCGCGCACTGCCGCGGTTCGAGCACGAGCAAGTCGACATGCGCATCGAACAGCTTCTCTATGCCGGTGTTGCGCCGACCGCGCCATTAGCGGCGAATGCGACGGCGACATTGCTCGGGCCAAAGGACCGCTCCTGGACCACGATCACCAAGCCCGCGCTGGCAGCGCCTGCATCGTTTGCGGCCGTGGTCGCTGAGGTCGCCGATGTGCATGGCCCGCAAGATGTCGCGGCCAAAGCTGTCGCAATCGGCCCAGTGGCGGCATCGGCGAAATCGATCACCAAGACGCAACGAGCCTTTGAAGCCGTGACGCTGCAAGTGTTCGTCGAATCTATGCTGCCCGACGAGCGCAGCAAATTGTTTGGCACCGGCGCCGCCGGAAAAATGTGGAAATCTCTGTTCTCGGAGCGGCTGGCTGAGGCGATCGCGGCAAGTGATCGTTTGCGGCTTCTGCCGGAGCGGACATTTGGGGCAGCGGCACAGGCCGACCATTTGGCATCGCCGATGGCAGCGCTGCCGTCGGCGCCGGCGTCGGGCGCGCTCTTGCCAGCAGCGAAAACGAGCGGGGAGACAGGATGATGCCGCAGGCACAACTGATGTTCGGCAGCGGTCGGCGGGCGCATGGCAGCGTGCCGTCCGAGAACGGCCCGCTGGCGGACGCCGTCCTGCAAGTGATCGAGCGCATAAACCAGGTACTTCGGGAGGAGCAAACGCTGGTCACGCGCCTCGATTTCACCGGGATCGAAACGCTGATCGCGCGTAAGAGCCATCTGGCCCTGGAGCTGAGCCGACTGCTGGAGCATGCCCAGGGGTCGTTGCAGAGCGCGGCGGTGCGCACCTCGGTCGAGCAGCTGCGCGGCGATCTGGCGGAGAACGCCAAATTGTTGCGTCGACACATGGATGCCGTTTGTGAAATCTCGTCACTGATCGCCGAGGCGATCCAATGCTCATCGGCCGACGGCACCTATTCCAGCCAGGCGGCTCGATCAGGACCAAAGCCATGGTCAAGATGATCCTGCTCGGAATTATCGCCGTCGCCGCGACGCTTTGCGGAGCGTACGCCGGCATGCAATTCACCTCCCACTCGACGGCTGCTGCCGACACCAAGGAGCAGGAAATGCTCGAATTCGTGAAACTCGAAGCCGCGTCCATTCCGGTCATCCGTGAAGCGGCGATCGTGGGCTATGTCGTCGTGCGCGCTGCTTTCTCGGCTTCGAGCAAGGACGTGAAGCAAAGCCGGCCGGCGCTAACCATTCTTGCCGCCGAAGCATTGTTCAAGAGCGTCTACGAGGAGGAAGGCTTGAACTTTGCCGCACTGAAGGCAATCCAACTCGGTGCGCTCGCCGAGCGTATCACCAAGGCCGCAAACATGCGGTTCGGTCGCGACGCAATCAGGCAGCTGGCGGTCGAGAGCTTGAACTACATGCCTCAGGACGAAGTGCGGTGTCAGCAAAGGCCGTGATCGCCGGGATTGATCGACCGGCCCGGGGCCAAGTATTCGAACCCGAACATTGCGGCTGAGCTGCGATGCCGATGGCGCGGAGAAAGCCGCAATGAGAAGTGTGCTTGTCGGTCCCCACGAATTGTCGTTCGACTGCCTGGAGCGCACCTTGCCCAGGCAGCGCATCGGCGTCTTTGCAATCGGCCATGTCGACCCGGCGGGAACATTCCGCGTTCAGCGGGTCGGGCGCGATGAAGAGGATGTCCAGGCGCGGCTGCGCAGCCTGATCGGCTCGGCCAACAAGTTCAAGTTCGCCCTTGTCCATTCGGCCTTCGAAGCATTCGAAATTGAGTGCGAACTATTTCACAAGCTCAGACCGCCGAGCAACGTCACGCATCCGAATCGCCCGCCGGGGAGCGGCTGGAAGTGCCGTCACTGCGTGCAGCTTCATCTTTAAGCATTCTGAGCACGTCCCCCAGGGCGGTTTGATATCCCAGATGCCAGTAGGCCTGGGCCGGCGTTCCGGCATCCAGATGGCCTTGGTCGAACTTGATATACGGGGCCTCGTCCTCGAGCCACTGGGCGAGCTCGTCGGCGCGTTCCTCGATGAGGCGATGTGGTGCGGCTTCGATCATGCTTGCGATGATCGAGCCGGCGGCTTGACGACGGCCTAATCATAAAATTGCAAGAAGAAAAATGGTTAACAGGTAATACGTCGAGACCGAGAGGACCGCTATTCAATCAGTGCCAGGCTTTTCTTGCCGACGCCCAAGGCACGACCGCAAATTCATGCGCGCAGCAAGGGATGTCGCGCGAGCCCGCTGCCATCCCGTCTATCGGCGGTTGCAGTGTTGGCCGTTCGGATTTGCATATCGAACAGCAGGGCGATGAAGGCCGACCAGCTTAATGACTTGGTATTGGGGGCCGGATCGGGCAATGGCGGCGTTTTCGACCTCGTGGCCACAGTGATTTCCGCGTCTGGCTGGGCCGCCGGCGTCGCTGCAGCCGGCTCCGGCCGGCCGATCCAGTCGGCTTCAGCAAGTCGCCGACTGACCAATCCCGGCAGGACTTGGCCCTGCGCCTTGTTGTACTCGACGAAGCGTTCCTTGACGCCCAGCAGATCGTGTGCGCGAACCGCTTCGCCAAGGCCGCTCGAGATCCAGCGCGTGCCGGCATTGAAGGTCAATGAGGTCAGGGCGGCCTTGGTTCCTTCATCCCAATCACCCGCGTGCTTGTCGACAATCGCCCGCGCAGCCGCGATCTCTTGTCGGAAGCGCCGTTCGGCTTCCTCCGCCGTGATCGTTTCGCCGGCGAACAGCGCACGCGTGCCGTAGCCGTTGGTATGCTGGGCGTAGTCCCACTGGGCCCGGGGGGCAAACCCTTCGAACGTCTTGATCGAATTCAGATAGGTCGGATGCATGATGTCAGTCGCTGGCAAGAAGTCTCATTGGCTTGGTGGCTTGGCGCCCAGGTAGCTGCCGTCATGGCGGCTTAGCCTGCGCATCCTTCATTTCGTGCTGCATGCGGTACTCCGCGAATACGCTCGCAAGGTCTTCAAAGACAGCGTCGCTGGGTGGATCATCAGGCAACTGCGTCAGCATGCGATAGAGCGGCGGCGCGAGCGCGATCGCCTGGTCGAGTTCCAAATCAGAACCGGCCTTGTAGACCCCGACCGACCGCAAATCGCGCGATTCCTCATAGCGCGCTATGATCGCGCGCAGGCGCCGCACCAGCTGGGCCTCTTCACTGGTCCATGCGAGATGGGCGAGCCGCGATATCGATGTCAGCGGATTGATTGCCGGGTAGCGACCCTGGTCCGCGATCCCGCGCTCGAGCACGATATGGCCGTCCAGGATGCCGCGTACCGTGTCGGCAATCGGCTCGTTGTGATCGTCGCCATCGACCAGTACGGAAAAAATGCCGGTGATCGAACCGGTTTGCGGCGTCCCCGGACCGGCGCGCTCGAGCAGTCGCGGTAGTTCGGCAAAAACCGACGGTGCATAACCGCGCGCAACCGGTGGCTCGCCCGCCGCCAGAGCGACCTCGCGCAGCGCGTGTGCGAACCGAGTGATCGAATCGATGACCAGCAGGACGTCATCGCCCTGATCGCGGAAGAATTCGGCCACCGTCATCGCCGTCTTGGCGGCGAGCTTGCGCATCATGGCACTCTCGGAGCTCGATGCGACGATTACCACGGCTCTCGCCCGATGCGGGCCGATGACGTCCTCGACGAATTCGCGGACTTCGCGGGCACGCTCGGCGACGAGGCCGGCAACGATCGTCTTGAAGCCGCTGGATCGGGTCAGCATCGAGATCAGTGTCGACTTGCCTACTCCGGAGCCGGCAAACACGCCAATGCGCTGGCCGGCGCAGATCGGCGTGAAGAGGTCGATCGTCCGCACGCCTGTTCGGATAGGCTTGCCGACCCGGGCAAGGGCCATCGGCGAGATCGGCTCATGATCGATCGCATAGGCGGTCGCGCCCTCCTGGATCGGCAAAGCCGTGTCGATAGGCTCACCTAGGGCGTTGATGACGCGGCCGAGCCAACTCGGATCCGGACGCAAGGTGAGGTCATCTCGTATCCACACCGTTGTGCCAAGGCCTAGCCGCGAGGTCGTCGCGAACAGCTTTATGGTCGCGCAGCCATATCTGACTCCGATCACTTCGCCCACCCAGCGGCCGTCGGCGGACTCGATTTCAACGCACGAGCCGAGTTCGACCCGTTTCTCGAGGCCACTCACCAGAATGTTGCTCGCGGTCACTTCCATGACCTTGCCGCCATGACGGGTGAGCGGAAGCCCGCTCTGATAGGGCGCAAACAGGTGCGCCAGCTGTCCGAGCGGCCCGGCTGTCGGCTCGTGGGCGAATGCGCCAGATACTGTTGGGCCTTGGGCCGGCGCCATTGTCACCGCCCGCTGCCGAGCGTGCGGATCGCTTCGCTCAACTTCTGATCGGATTTGTCGATTGATGCCGAAATCGCCTCGAAAGTGCGCTGCACGGACATCAGGCGCGTCATTTCCAGTATGGGATTGACATTCGAATTCTCGATGAAGCCTTGGATTACTCCGGACCCGTTGAAGTCGACCACCGGCTCGGCCGGCTTGTCGGGAACAAGTCCGGCGCCCTCGTAACGCACGAATTTCGTGTCGGGCGGAGTGCGGAACAGCCCCAGCGTCGCGACCTTGTCACCGTTCTGGCTGATCGCGCCGTTACGTGCGATCTGGATCGGGCCGCGCGCAGGATTGATCTGCACCGGTGCCCCGCCGCCATCGAGCACGGGCAGTCCGCTCATCGTCATGAGTTCGCCGGCGGATGAAAGCTGCATGCGGCCATCGCGCGTATAGACGGTGCCGGAAGGTGTGGCCACGCCGAGAAATGCATCGCCCTGGATGGCGACATCCGTCGCATTTCCGGTTTGCACAATGGGCCCGCTGTTCATCGAGAATACATTGCTGCCAGGACTCGAGTACGCGACGGTGCCGCTCTGCTGGCGCGAGATTATGCTCTCGAACGTCACGTTCTCGGAGCGAAAGCCGGCGGTCGAGCTGTTGGCGATGTTGTTGGCAATCGTGTCGAGGCGCCGCTGCAGCGCGAGTTGACCCGACAGCGAAACATAAAGGCTCGATTCCATTTCTTAGCGACCCGCGCGAAGATTTTGCAGCAGGCTCAAGGTGTCGACATCGAGGCCGCCCGGCGCAGTGCCGATCAGTACGGTCGGCGCGATGCTGGCCTGGCCGGTGGGGTTTTCAATCTCCCACAGCGCCGTGAATCGCTTCAGGAGTTTGTCGAGCTTGGCTGGGTCCTTGAGATCGGCGACGTTGAGCTGCTTCTTGATCAAGTCGACTTGACGATCGATGTTGAGTGCGCTGGTGCTGGCCGGCAGTCCCAATGCGACCTGCGTTACTTTAAGCAGCGCCTTGTCCGCCAGCAGGCCCAGTGCGGAACTCACCGTCGGCGCGGTTCGCTGGAAATAGAGCGCCAACCGGACCCCCTCATTTGATTGGCCAGCATCGGTCTCGAGCGTTTGCCGTACATATCGATCGACGGCACCTTGCTGCGTGCGCGAAAATGCCGTGGCCGTTCCCCCGTAGCGCGCGAAGTTGAACGCCGTGGCAAATTCCTTGAAGCGGTTGTCGGACAGCTTGTTGGCGAAGCTGCCGGAGTTATCGATACCCTCGCTCAGCACCTTGCGCATGAAGGCCTTGGCATAGGTCATGTCCTCGAGGCCGAACGCTTTCATGGCATACTGATAAATGCGGTCATTGCCGAGGAATGCGTCGATCGACTTGATGCCGCCGATCTTTGACAAATAGTAGTCGGAGGCACGCTTCACCGCCGGCTGATGCGCCGTCTGGTCGAGCGTCTTGTTCAAGTTCGAGGCGAGCAGCTGATAGCTGACCGGGGTCGTGAGCATGGCGCACCGTGTGGTTCGTGTCCCGCGCGATGCATCGCGTATTCGACTTGCACCAGGCTGGCGCCGGCTCGGGCCGGTCACGGTTCCCGGTCGCGACCGGCCAGACCACCTAAAGGCTCACGCAAGCGATTCGGTCGAGCTTGCCGCCCCATCGGGATGCAGATCGGGGCAAAGTCAAAGCCATGACTATTCTAATCGGCCTTGTCGTCTCTTTGACTTGCATGCTTGGCGGCTTTGCCGCGATGGGCGGCAAGGTCTCGGTGATCTGGCAGCCGTGGGAATATGTCATCATTCTCGGCGCCTCGCTTGGCACTTTCATAGTCGCCAACCCCTTGAAGACCATCAAGGACGTCGGCGTCGGGCTGACCGAGGCATTCATGAATGCGGTGCCGAAGAAGGATGACTATCTCATCATTCTGGGCTTCCTGTTCATCATGATGCGGGAGTTGCGTTCCAAGTCTCGCAGTGAAATCGAAAAGCACATCGACAATCCAAGCAAGTCGTCGATCTTCATGGCATTTCCGAAGCTATTGCAGCACCCGCGGCTCGTGACCTTCATCTGCGACTATTTTCGTCTCATCCTGATGGGTAACGCACGCACCCACGAGATCGAAGCGCTGATGGATGAGGAAATCCAGACGGCACGGAACGACAAGTTGAAGGCCTACCACTCCTTGGTTGCAGTTTCGGACGGATTGCCGGCACTCGGCATCGTCGCGGCGGTGCTTGGTGTGATCAAGGCGATGAGTGCCCTCGACCAGCCGCCGGATGTGCTGGGCCATCTGATCGGCGCGGCCCTCGTCGGCACGTTTGCTGGCATCTTTTTCTCGTATGCTGTGTTCACGCCGATAGCGACGCAGATCAAAATCGTCCGTGAGAAACGCATGCGCCAGTATGTGGTGATCAAGCAGACCCTGCTAGCACTGATGAACGGCGCAATGCCGCAGATCGCGGTGGAACACGGACGCAAGGCGATCTCGGCAGCCGATCGTCCCACCATCGACGAGCTCGAACAGCAGACGCTGTCGGCCGGCACGACCAGCGACGAGGGGCTGAAAAAGGCGGCATGACCACGAATCTTGCTGGAAGATCGGCTGAGAAGGCAAAGGGCAACGCCATGAACGATGGAGACTACGGCGACCGGCGGCCATCGTTCAAACCGCCGCCGGTCGGCGCCGACCCGCAGCCGGTCATTGCCGAGGAATGGGGTGCACGTGGCCACGAGGCGGTGATGCGCATCCCGGTCTCTGTGAGGTTTGTCCTCGGCATGACCCGGATGTCGGTCGCCAAGCTGATGAGTGTCACGCGAGGCTCGATCATCCCCCTCGATCGCAAGGTCGGCGACCTGGTCGACATCGTCGTCAACGACAGGATCGTCGCCCGCGGCGAGGTCGTGGTGCTCGACGAGGAGCCGCCACGCTTTGCGATATCTGTTCGAGAGGTCGTCCAGGCGACAGACGACTAGGCCTTGCAGCATCGCGGCATCCCGCGCTGTCGGCGAGAACCACCTGCCATTGCCGAACATACGCGTCCGAGCGAAATCCCAGGGGTCGGGCCGAATTGGTTGCGACGGTATCCAGACAACTGACGATGAGGTGCAATGGCCGAACAACCCGACAAGGAGGCGAAAACCGAAGAGGCGACGCAGCGGCGCGTCGAAGAGGCGGTAGGCAAGGGCAACACGCCGGTATCGCGCGAGGTTGGCCCATTCGCCTCGATCCTCGGCATGGTTGTTGCGCTGCCGGTCGCCCAGCACATGTTCTGGAACGCAGGCGCCGCGAGCCTCGGCCGCCTCTTCGATCGCGCCGCCGACTTGAGATTGAATACCGCCGAAGATGCGGTGCTGGTCATCGCAGCGACCGGCCAAACGGCGGCGAAACTGGCGGCGGTGCCGCTTTTGACCCTGATGGTCTTTGGCATTCTGGCCGCCATGCTCCAGAATTCGGTTCACTTGGCTGGTGATCGCATCAAGCCGGATTTATCGCGGATTTCTCTGGGCAATGGTCTCAGGCGTCTGTTCAGCGTGCAGAACGCGATCGAATTCCTCAAGACAGTCCTGAAGTTCAGCCTTATGGCAACTGTCGTCGTCGGTTTCCTGATGCAAAACAAAGTCACTGTCTTGAATGCGGTATTGCTCAATCCGCGGGACCTGCCGGCAGCCATTTCGCTGCATGCGAGCAATCTGATTATCGCCGTTGCCTGCATTCTTGCGGCCGTGGTCGCCGCTGACGTGCTCTGGAGCCGCTTCAAGTGGCATTTCGACCTGCGCATGAGCCGGCAGGAGATCAAGGACGAGCAAAAGCAGGCGGAGGGTGATCCGATCATCCGGGCGCGCCAGCGCTCGCTGGCCCGCGATCGCTCGCGCCGGCGCATGATGGCAGCGGTGCCCCGCGCCACCGTGGTCATCGCCAATCCTACCCACTATGCGGTGGCGTTGCGTTACGTGCGCGAAGAATCGGCGACCCCGATCGTGATCGCAAAGGGTCTCGACAATATCGCGATCAAGATCCGCGAGTTGGCCGAGGCGCACGATATTCCGGTGATCGAGGACAAGGCACTGGCGCGATCGCTCTACGCCGTCGTCGTGCCGGACCGCCCGATCCCGCCGGAATTCTACAAGGCGGTGGCCGAGATCGTCCTGTTCCTGATGTCACGCCATTTCGCCGCTCCGGCGGCCCTGACGCGAGGCGCCTGATGCAACGAGAGGTCAGCCATCTGACGCATCGCTTCGAGGCAATGCTCGCCGCCCATGTCGTGGAGCTGTTGTCCGAACTCAGGAATTACGAGGCGGCCGATTTGATCGCGCTCATCCGACTGGATCGCATCGGGTCGCTGCGAAGTTTGCTGGAGTCGGATTGCGAGGTGCTGTTCAGGCCGCAGACCATGACCATGGGCGAGCACCTCGAGGTCATCGTCCGCTGGGATGCACCGCCGACGATCCGGCTCGCAATGGTGTTCCGCAACCGCGGCGTCGAACTCTACTATCGATTGACTTTGGAAGCGTTCGAAGCGGCGGTGGAGATCGAATACCTGCGGTTCCTCGATCCGGATCTCGAAGCCGCCAGTCAGGTGAGCTATCTCGATGCCGCCCTCGGCGATTCGCGAGTGGCCAGGCGCTGCTGACGTCGGCATCTTCCGAATAGACCAGTCTCAGGCAAGAAACTCAGGTTAGGGAGAGAGAGAGAAGCAGGGAAATCCGACATGCAGGATCTCGCACTTTTTTCCATCGCCTCGCAGCGCACGGGCTGGCTTGCAGCCCGTGGCGCGGCACTAGCCAACAATATCGCCAACGCCGATACGCCGGGCTTCAAGGCGCGCGATGTGGCGCCATTCGAGTCGGCGCTCGCCACAGCAGGTCTGCAGATGTCGCGCACCGGCAGCGGCCACCTTGCGCCGGCCGAGGCAGGATCGCGCGCCTTCGACACGGTGCTACGGCCCTCCGAGACAAGCAAGTATTCCGGCAATACGGTCAATCTCGAAACAGAGCTCATCGGGCTCGGCGATGTTAGATCGCAACATTCGACAGTGACCGGAGTGATGGGGGCTTTCCACCGGTTGCTGTTGTCGGCTGCGAAGGGCTAGGCCATGTCCGACGACCTCAAGGTGGCACTGGTGACCTCGGGGTCAGCGTTGCGCGCGCAGGCGACGCGGCTGCGGATTGTTTCGGAAAACATGGCCAATGCCAGCGCCACCTCGGCGACACCTGGCGGTGATCCCTACGCCAGGAAGACGGTGAATTTTGCATCGGAACTCGATCGCGCAAGCGGTGCAAACCTGGTGCGTATCGGCGTGGTCGGCCGGGATCGGACACCGTTCCCGACCAAGTACGATCCGGGACATCCCGCCGCCGATGCGGGCGGTTACGTGAAGCTGTCGAATGTCAATCCACTGGTCGAAATGTCGGACATCCGCGAGACCCATCGCTCATACGAGGCAAGTCTGCAAGTGGTGCGTCAAACCCGGGAGATGATCGGTGATTTGATCGATCTGCTGAGGGGCAAGTGATGATCGACGCCATTTCCAGCCTTGCAATACCGAGGCCGGCGATCGCCGGTAGCGACCGCGCCGCAACGGTCGCGCCACCGCTCGACAGCAGCGGCGTGAAACCGGATTTCGCCAATCTGCTCGGCGAGGCGATCGCCGGCGTGGCGCAGAAGCTGCGTGGCGCGGAGGCGGTGTCGATTGCCGGGATCAGGGGCATGGCATCGACGCAGGAGATTGTAGAGAAGGTCATGGCAGCCGAGCAGTCGCTGCAGGCGGCGATCGCGGTGCGCGACAAGGTCGTAAGTGCGTACACGGAAATCAGCCGGATGGCGATCTAGGCTCGGAGGGACACGACATGCGAGCACTTTCCATTGCCGCCACCGGCATGACCGCCCAACAACTCAACGTCGAAGTCATCGCCAACAATGTGGCGAATATCAACACCACCGGGTTCAAGCGCTCGCGCGCCGAGTTCGTCGATCTGCTTTATCAGGTCGAGCGCGCGGCCGGGACCTCGGCTGCCGGCGGCGCCGAGGTCGTGCCGGAGGGCGTGCGGGTCGGTCTCGGCGTGCGCTCGGCCGCCGTCCGCAACCTGCACCTGCAAGGGGCGTTGACGCAGACCGGCAATCCGCTCGATCTCGCGATCATGGGACGCGGCTTCTTTCGTGTCACGAGCGCAGACGGCGAAACGCTCTACACGCGAGCCGCCGCATTCAACAAGAACGCAACGGGCCAGATCGTGACCGCCGACGGGCTATGTCGTGCAGCCGGCAATCATCGTGCCGCCCGAGGTGACCGCGCTGACAGTCAACGAGTGCGGGCCAGGTCTTCGGCGAGGTTCCGGGCCAGGTGGCGCCGCGGCTGCTCGGGCAGTTCTCTGTCGCAAGCTTCGTCAACGAAGTCGGGCTCTGCCCCGCTCGGCGGCAATCTCTACCGGGAGACCAGCTGCATCGGGGGCGGCCACGGTCGGTGTTCCTGGCGAGAACGGACTTGGCAGCATCAAGCAAGGCTATCTCGAGGCCTCGAACGTCGATCCGGTCAAGGAGATCACCGAGCTGATCTCGGCCCAGCGCGCCTACGAGATGAACTCGAAGGTGATTACGGCGACCGACGAGATGATGAGCACGATCAGCAAGGGTATGCGTTGAAGCGCAGCACGTGGCCCATTCGGTCCGAGTGGGCACTGGCATTCCGGGGTTGCAAGATGCGGTGTCTGCTGGTCATCGGCGGCTTGTACCTGGCCGCGGCCTTCCAGGCTGTGGCTGGTGGCACTGCGGTGCCGGTGCCAAGCGTCGCGGTTCACGCCGGCGATGTGATGACCAGCGAGCTGCTGGTCGAGCGCAAGCTGGTCGTCAACGAGGCCGCCGTGCGAAGCTACGTCGTGGCGCGGGAGCAGGTTGTCGGCAAGGTTGCGCGCCGCGCATTGATGGCCGGTGCAGCAATACCGCTCAACGCGCTGCGCGAGCCCTGGCTGTTCAAGGACGGCGAGCGAGTTGTGATCCAGTTCGCCAGCGGCGGGCTCAATATTCGCGGTGCCGGTGTCGCACTGCAGCCGGGCGTGCTCGGCGAGTTGATCAGCGTCAGAAACATCGACACCGGCGTGACCGTACGCGGCGTCGTCCAGGCCGATGGCAGTGTGCAGGTCGAAGGAGGCTGACGATGTCCGCGTTGCGCGCACTGTTCATCATTGCGGTCGGTGCCACCGTCGCTGCCGGTGGCGCAGTTGCCGATACCCGTATCAAGGACATTACGTCGGTGCGCGGTGTTCGACCTAACCAGCTTGATCGGCTACGGACTGGTTGCGGGTCTCAAGGGTACCGGCGACAGCCTGCGCAATGCCCCGTTCACCGAGCAGTCGATGAACTCGATGCTCGAGCGGATGGGCGTTAACATCCGCGGACTGGGGGCGCGCACGCGCAATGTCGCCGCTGTCCTGGTGACGGCCGAACTGCCGGCGTTCGCGGTCGGCGGCAATCGCATCGACATTACCGTCACCTCGCTCGGCGATGCGACATCGCTGGCCGGCGGCACGTTGATCATGACGCCGCTCAGCGCTGCGGACAGCAATGTCTACGCCGTCGCCCAGGGCTCGGTGACGATTTCCGGCTTCGAGGCCAAAGGACAGAACGAAGTCGTCACGCACGGCGTGCCGACCGCCGGCAGGATCGCAGGCGGGGCGCTGGTCGAGCGCGACGCCCCGGGGTTGCCCGAGACTGCGACCGCGATCCGGCTCGAGCTTGCCGAACCCGGATTTCTCGACGGCGATGGCGATTGTCGACGCGGTCAACGAGTACACGCAGCACAATTTCAAATCGCGCCTGGCCCGTGAGGACGGACCGAGTTCGGTCGCGGTGACGTTACCGCGCGGTCGGACCGCCAGCCGCTTTCTCGCCGAAATCGGCAGCTCGCGCGTCACTCCGGACATGCCGGCCAGGGTCATCGTCGACGAGCGGACCGGAACGATCGTCATAAGCCGCAATGTGAAGGTCAGCCGGGTCGCGGTGACGCACGGCAATCTGACGGTGCGGGTGACGCGAAACGCCGTCGGTGTCGCAGCCGGCGCCATTCTCGAAGGGGCAGACCGTGGTGACCAAGGAGACCCAGATCGCCGCCGGGCAGGAGAAGGGCAACTTTGCCGTCGTCGAGGGGGTTGATCTGCAGACGCTGGTCACCGGGCTTAACCGGATGGGGCTGAAGCCGCCCGGCATCATCGCCATCCTGCAGGCGATCAAGTCGTCCGGTGCGCTGCAGGCGGAATTGATTGTCCAATAGAGCAGGGGAGCGGGCATGCACAGCTGCAATGACGGGCCGGTCGGAGCGGTTCGGGTTGGACGCAGGATCGAGATGGCGTTGATGGCGGCGGCACTCGGCGCCCCGCTATTGCTTCCGCTGCCAACCTCGATGTCTGCCTCGGCGGCAGGGGAGGCGAGGACATCTGCGGCCAAGAGCGCGGCAGGCACGGTGAGGGCACCCCCTATGGCCGTGCTGCAGCCCGTTCCCAAGAGTTCAGGCTCGGTCGCGGATCAGTACTGCAAGTCGGTTCGCGATGCTGCGAGCGAGGCGCGCTTCGCATTCCAGGCGGCAGAGCTGAAGGCGCTCGGCAAGGAGATCGACGAGCGGGTGGCGAAGCTCGAAATGCGCACGGCGGAGTTGAAGGACTGGTTCGCGCGCCGAGAAGAGTTTGCCAGGCAGGCGAGCGAGCAATTGGTCAATATCTACGCCGCCATGCGCCCCGAGGCGGCTTCCGAGCAGATGAGCCGGATGGACGAGACCACAGCGGCCGCGATCCTGAGCCGGCTCGAGCCGCGGGCTGCAAGCGCCATTCTCAACGACATCCCACCGGAGAAGGCTGCCCGGCTGGCAACGATCCTGACCGGCGCATCGCGCAAGTCCGATCGTGGAGAAAAATCGTGAAAATGGCGATCGACGCGTGGTCGAAATGGCCGTCGACCGGTTCGCAGCCGCAAGTCGGGTGGCAGGCTCGGGCCGCCGCCGCCGTGATACTAGTTTCGATCTTGTCAGGCTGCGCGGCGCGGCCACTCGAGATCGGCAAGGAGCCGGGGCTCAGCCCGGTTGGCGCCGGCCTCGACCGATCACCGGCAACGGCGACGATGCAGCGGGACCGGGTGGGACCGCCGCAGGGCGATCCGAGGGTTTCTGCCGAGCGACCGCTCGTGCGTGCCTCGGGCTCGCAATATTCGCTGTGGCGCGACCGCAGCGCCGATCTCTTTCGTGATCCGCGCGCGCGCCGTAACGGCGACATCCTCACGGTGACGATTTCGATGAAGGACAAGGCCTCGCTGGACAACAACTCGAAGCGATCGCGCGATGCCTCGAACGGGCTCGGGATCGATCTCAGTCACGCCGTCGACATGGCAGGCCTGGCCGCCAAAGGCACGGCCACCGGCAACTCGTCGATCAAGTCAAACACATCGCAGGACGGCAAGGGCGCGATAGCGCGCTCGGAAAGCATCGACCTGCGGATCGCGGCCGTGGTCACCGACGTGCTGCCGAACGGCAACCTGCTAATCCAGGGCTCGCAGGAAGTACGCGTGAACTACGAGCTGCGCGTTCTGACGTTCACCGGGATCGTCAACATCAGCGATATCAAGGCGGACAACACCATCTCCTACGAGCGCATAGCGGAGGCTCGGATGTCGTATGGCGGCCGCGGTCGGATCATGGAGGTCCAGCAGCCGGGGTGGGGTCAGCAGATACTCGACCAGGTCAACCCGTTCTGAGTGCGAGGGGGAAGCGCCATGGCAGATGCTTCAAAAAGTGCTGCTTCCGGCGGAGGCAGCCTCGGTTTTGCAGTAGTGTTGTTGGTGCTCGCTGTGGCTGGAGCCGGTGCCGGCTTCAGCCTCAGGTTGCTGATGCCGAATGCGGCGGCGGGGAGCGAGACCAATGCCAGCAATTCCGTGCGCAAGGATGCATCGCATGGTCAAGCTGGAACCGCTGGCGCCGACGGCGAGAAGCCGGCGGCAAAGACGGAACGCGAGATCGGCAACGATCAACTGGTGGCGCTGGAGCCGATTGTGGTGACCTTGGCCGAGCCCAAAGGCGTCAGATTGCGGATCGAGGCATCGGTCATATTTGCCAAGGCGTCGAAAGAGGACCGCGGACTTCTGATGCGCGAGATGACGGAGGATCTAATGGCATTCCTGAGAACTACGACGCTGGAGCAGATCGAGACCGCCTCGGGGCTCGAATATCTCCGCGAGGACATGACCGAACTCGTGCAATTGCGCAGCAAGGGGCGCGCCCGCGGCCTCGTCATCAAAGCACTAATGGTCGAATGAAGAACCTTCTTGGCCTTTCGGCGATGCTGCTGGCCATCTGCGCCGGCGATGCAACCGCGCAATCATTCAACCTGCGTGACCTGATCCCTGCGGGGGAAGGTGCCGCCAGCGGACGCATCATTCAGCTCAGCGCCCTGTTGTCGGTGCTCTCGGTTGCGCCCGGCATACTTGTGACCGTGACGTGCTTTACACGGTTCATCATCGCTCTGTCGTTCCTTCGGTCAGGGCTCGGCTTGCCTTCGACGCCGTCCAACATCGTGCTGGTCAGCCTCGCGCTGTTCATGACCTTCTTCGTCATGGCGCCGACGTTTGAACGGGTCTGGAGCGATGGCATGCAGCCGTTGATGGAAAACAAGATCGACGAGCGCGAGGCCTATCAGCGGATGACGAAGCCGTTGCGCGAGTTCATGCAGGCGATCGTGCGGGAAAAGGACGTGCGGCTGTTCGAGGAGCTCGCGAGCCGGCATGGCGGCGCCCATTCGGCCGATCAAGCCTGTGCCAGATATGCGCGTTCTCGTGCCGGCATTCATGGTATCGGAGCTCAGGCGCGGCTTCGAGATCGGCTTCCTGATATTGCTGCCCTTCCTGGTGGTCGATCTGGTGGTGGCCACGATCGTCATGTCGATGGGCATGATGATGCTGCCGCCGACAGCGATCTCGCTGCCGTTCAAGATCCTGTTCTTCGTTCTCATCGACGGATGGAACCTGCTGGCCGGTGGGCTGGTGCGCTCGTTCGGCTGACTTGAATTGATCGCAGGCTTGCGTGAGGCGCACAGCGTGACGCCGTTAACGGCGACTTAAAACTTTCCAGCTAGAGCTGACGGTAGATAGCGGACTTGGGCAGAGCCCGAGGGCATGATGCCGATCCGCTATACCGGCAGATCCGGCATGTCCCACAAAAACCTGTTCGTTTCCCGAGGGGCATTCAATGTCTAGCATCAATACCAATTTCGCCGCGCTGACCGCGCTGCAGAGCCTGAACAGCACCAACAAGAGCATGCTCGAGACGCAAAAGCACATCTCGACCGGCTTCCGTGTTGCCAGCGCCGAGGACAACGCCGCCTATTGGTCGATGGCGACCACGATGCGGTCGGACAGCAAGTCGCTGTCGGCCGTCTCCGACGCACTGGGTCTGGGCGCGGCCTCGATCGATGTCGCATATACGGCGATGAACAGCTCGATCGACGTCACCACCGAAATCAAGGCCAAGCTGGTGGCCGCGCGTGAACCCGGCGTCGACCGGGCGAAGGTCCAGTCTGAAATCGACGAACTGCAGAACCAGCTCCGCTCGATCGCATCCTCAGCCTCGTTCGCGGGCGAGAATTGGCTTTCGGTCGACACCGGCGGCACCGCCTACAATGCCACCGAGTCTGTCGTATCCTCCTTCAGCCGTTCTTCCGGCGTCAATGGTTCGCAGGTGAATGTCGGCACGTTGTCGATCAACGTCGGCTCGTCCTACCTTTTCAACGCCAATACCGACGGCGCTGGTGGTGTCGCCGACAGCGGTGCCGCCGCCGCCGATGCCCTCGGCATCCTGGGCTCGGCCCGGCTTTCCATCACCGACGCCGATACCGCGGGCGTACAGCGCGGCTCGATCGACGTCGCCGGTACCATCGTCATCGCCAACTTCGATACCACCAACTCCACCGTTGCGCCGGCTGAGATTAGCGTCACGAATGCGACGGACACCGAGATCGACGACTTTATTCAGGCGGTCGACGCGGCCCTTGGTGAAATGACCACGGCTGCTTCGAGCCTTGGTTCGTCCAAGAGCCGCATCAGCATCCAGAAGGATTTCGTATCGAACCTGATGGGCGCAATCGACCGCGGTGTTTCAACGCTCGTCGATGCCGACATGAACGCGGAGTCGACACGCCTCCAGGCGCTGCAAATCCAGCAGCAGCTCGGCGTCCAGTCGCTGTCGCTCGCCAATTCTTCGAACCAGAGCATCCTGTCGCTGTTCCGCTAAGGGCCTGAAATCCGAAATCGGAGCCAGACGGCTCCAACCTGGGCTCGGCGGCGCTATGCGCGGCCGGGCCTTTTTTTGCGTTATCGGTGTCGTGGCTTGCGTGCGCTCACGCAGTTGTCAGTGACGCATCATTAATGCATATTCAGTGGCATTGATTTGGGGTGGTCTAGGGCCACTCCAGTGTCCGATCATTTCTCTTTCCCGATCATGTGTTGCGCGTTTCGTGTCGCCAGTATCAAGAACTAAGATGCAGACGGCGGACTTGGCAGCGGCTCGATATCGGAGCGCTGATCCGAGGGCATGATGCCAACACGCCGTGCCGGTCGACCCGGTATGTCCCCCTCGAAACACGTTTCACTGCCAATTGGGGCATGCACAATGAACAGCATCAACACCAACTTTGCCGCGCTGACGGCGCTGCAGAGCCTCAACATGACCAACAAGAGCATGTTGAAGACGCAGCAGCACATCTCGACCGGCTATCGGGTCGGCACGGCGGAAGACAACGCCGCGTACTGGTCGATGGCGACGTCGATGCGATCCGACAACAAGTCGTTGTCGGGCGTATCGGACGCACTGGGCCTCGGCGCTTCCTCAATCGACGTCGCCTATACGGCGATGCACAGCTCGGTCGAGGTCGTCACCGAGATCAAGGCCAAACTCGTGGCGGCTCGCGAGCCGGGCGTCGACCGCGGCAAGGTCCAATCCGAAATCGATGCACTGCAGGACCAGCTTCGCTCGATCGCACTGTCAGCCTCGTTCGCAGGCGAGAATTGGCTCGGGGTCGACACCGGCGGCACGGCCTACAATGCGACCGAATTCGTCGTTTCCTCGTTCAGCCGCTCGGCCGGCGTCAACGGTTCGCAGGTCAATGTCGGCACGCTGTCGATCAATATCTCCGCGTCTTTCCTGCTCAACGCCAATACCGACGGCGCCGGTGGCGTCGCCGACAGCGGCGCCGCTGCGGCCGATGCTCTCGGCATCCTGGGCTCAGCGCGCCTTTCGATTAGCGACGCCGATACGGCCGGGGTAGCACGAGGCTCGATCGACGCCGCAGGCACCATCGTGATCGCCAACTTCGATCCCGCCAACGCCACGGTCGCACCAGTCGAGATCGACGTGACGAATGCGACCGACACGCAGATCGACGATTTCATCCAGGCGGCCGACGCGGCGTTGTCCGAGATGACGACCGCCGCCTCGAGTCTTGGCTCCGCCAAAAGCCGCATCAGCATTCAGCGGGATTTTGTGGCGAGCCTGATGAGCGCCATCGATCGCGGTGTGTCGACCTTGGTCGACGCCGACATGAATACGGAATCGACGCGGTTGAATGCTCTGCAGGTGCAACAGCAGCTCGGCATCCAGGCGCTGTCGATCGCCAACTCGTCGAGCAAGGATCTGCTGTCACTGTTCCGCCAGTAGTTTGATGCGGCGGACCGTGAAAGCTCGTCCCGTGGTCCGCCGAACTTTATCGGTCTGCTGCCATCGACCCGAATGCGCGAGCAATCGGCTATTCGCGCATTGCCGAAATAGCCCGCGGAATGGCTGGTACGAATTTATTGACCCGGGATTTATTTATCACGCGGACAGCTGATTGCGCGCCGCCGGGCATGTTCGTTCAGCTCGAGATCATTCTCGCGCAAGTTTTCTGAACCAGTCTCGGCTGGTCGGGTTTACCATCCACACCAGCGGCGGCAATGATAACTAGGCAGCAACTCATCCAGCTTGGCGCAAGCCTGGCAAAGCTCGGCATGCGTCGCCTGCTGCTCCTGGCGGCGGTCGGAGTTGCTGTTACCGTGGTGGTCACCGTTGCCGCCTACTATCTCGGCCGGCCCGCAATGCAACCGATCTATACCGGCCTGTCGAGCCAGGACGTGACCCGGATCACCGCGGCGCTGGCGGAGGCCGGGGTGACCTTCGATGTCAACGAGCAGCGCAACGCCGTTCTGGTCCCGTTTGGTCAAACCGCACGGGCGAGGACATTGCTGGCGCAAAAGGGACTGCCGACCAGCGCCCGCGCCGGCTACGAACTGTTCGATCAGCTCGGCTCGATCGGCCTGACGTCGTTCATGCAGGAGATCACCCGGGTCCGCGCACTGGAAGGCGAGATCGCCCGCACGATCCAGGCGCTCGATGGCGTTGGTGCCGCCCGCGTGCATCTCGTCCTGCCGGAAGCGGGAACCTTCAGACGGGAGCGCCGCGAAGCCTCGGCCTCCGTGCTGTTGCGCGTCGATGAGAAGTGGCAGGGCGCATCAGGCCAGGCGGTCCGCCACATTGTCGCCGCGGCGGTGCCCGGCATGAAGCTCGAGCATGTCAGCGTCGCCAGCACCGATGGCCGAATGCTAGTGACCGGCGGCGACGAGCAGAGCCTCGGTTCGCACAAGCTCGCCGAGATGGAGAAATCGATGGCGGCCGAACTCGAACAGAAGGCGAGCCGCACCCTGGCCTCGACACTGGGATCGGGGAATTATCAAATCAGTGCGACGGTGCGCCTCGATGTCGATCGCCAACAGACCAATGAGACGATGTTCGATCCCAGGTCGCGGGTCGAGCGCTCGGTGCGCATCGTCAAGCAGTCGGGCTCGACGGAAGAGGGCGGCAGCAAGGCTGCAGCCGGCGTCGAAGCCAATGTGCCGAGGGAAGAGGCGAACCAGGCCGATGCCGACAAGCGCCGGCAGCGCGAGGACCGTCGCGAGGAACTGACCAACTACGAGTTGAACTCGAAGACCGTGCAGACGGTACGCGAAGGCTATCGTGTCCAGCGGTTGGCGATCGCGGTGGTCGTTAGCCGCAAGCATCTGGCCGATTCGATTGGCCCGGGTGCGGACGCCGCCGCCATCGAAGGCCGCATGGCCGATCTCAAACGACTGGTTGCGGCGGCCACCGGCGCCAACCCGGACCGCGACGATCGCATCGAGATAACCGCGGTCGATCTTGGCGCCAACGCATCGTCTCTTGCTCCGTTCGCCGGTCCCGGCATCATCGACCACCTGATCTTGAACACCGGCACGGCAATCAATGCGTTGGCGATGCTGCTCATCGTGCTGGTCGTGGTCTGGTTCGGAGTGAAGCCGGTCGTGCGGATCCTCGGCGATCAGTTGTCCCTCGACGCACCTGCCCTGGCCGGCGGGACGCTCGGCGGAGAACAGATCAAAGGTGTGACGTCGGTGGCACGGGATGCTCCGATCGGCACCGGCAATGCCACTGCCAACGGCGCCGGTGCCGTGCTGGCCGCACCAACACGGCAGCTGCCCGGCGCTGCGGCGCGCGATCGACTGGCTGCCATCGTCGAAGCCGATGACGTCGAGGTCACCAAGGTACTCAAGAGCTGGATGCAGGAGACGAGGCAATCATGATGGGCCAGCCTGTTCATCGCTTCCTCGAGGAATTCGCCGGCGACGAGGGGCACACGGCGTCTGTCGTGCACAGTCTGCGGCCAAGGATCGTCAATCGGATTGCCGCGCCAGACCCGATCGCGGCCCAGCTGCAGGAGGCCTACGAACGCGGCCGGGAGGACGGCGCGACGGCATTGCGAGCCGAAACCGAGGCCCGGATCGCCGAACTCGCGGCCGATGCCGAGATTCAAATCGAGGCAACCAGGAGCGCGTTCGCGCAGACTGTCGCCGAGCGACTCGCGCGCGATCTGCAGGCCGGACTGGCGCACACCGGTGCTGTGATCAGCGAGCATGTCGCGGCCGTATTGTTGCCGCTGCTGCGCGATCGCCTCGCCGAAGCTGCGGTCCGAGAGTTCGCCGCCGAGTTGCGGGTGATGGTTGAGGACTCGGGCGCGATCGCCGTCGACCTTAGCGGGCCTGACGAACTGGTGCACAGACTGCTGCGGCTTCTCAGTGCTGCAGACACCTGGAAGCTGGAAATCCGGCGTGCGCCGGGTACGGACGCCGAACTGCGGGTGGTTCTCGCGGACACGGTGATCGAGACCCGTCTTGCCGATTGGCTCGGCCGCATCGAGGCGGCGGTGCGCTGATGGCGAAGAACGAGGATGCGCCAGCCGAGCATATCATTATCGTCCGCCGCCGCGGCGGGGCCGAGGAGGATCATCACCATGGCGGTTCATGGAAGATCGCATACGCCGACTTCATGACCGCCATGATGGCCTTGTTCCTGGTCATGTGGCTCGTCAATGCGTCGAATACCGAAACGAGGGCGAGCATTGCCGCCTACTTCAGTCCGATCAAGCTGACGGATACCGTCGCGCGCACGAAGGGGCTGCAGGACTTCGTTCCAAAGGCAAGCGAAACGGGCCAGCACAAGGACGCCAGCGCAGCCGCGCCGAAAGCAGGCAAGGGCGAGGCGGAAAAGAAGGAGCCGTCGGGCAAACCAAAGGCAAATGGCGCCGGCGCCGCTGCGGACAAGATCAGCGGAGAAACGGACCGGCTGGCGATTGTGTCAGAGGGCGCCGCGGCGGCACTGACGCGAGAGGCGGACGCGGCACGTGCGGGCGTCGCCAGTGAAACCGGCCATGCCTTCAGAGACCCGTTTCATCCCGGCATGGCAGCGGCTGTGGCATCGAAGGAGGGGATCGGAAAAAGTTCGGCCGCGGCCGCAGCCGCAAGCGTCATCGAAGGGCAGAAGAGCGTATCGGGAATCACTCGCGCCTCCCCTGGCGACAGCCCGGGACTATCGGTCATGGCCGATGCCGCGCGTCCTGCCGGCTATGTCCATGAAGTTGCAAGCACGGATGGGGCGACGAAGGTGAAGGCCGAGCCCGCGGCCGGCGCCACTGACGCGACCCGGCAAGGCGAAGCTGAAGGTCGGACATTGGCCAAGGCTGCCGAACGGCTCCTCCAGAATGTGCAGGGCGCGGTCGGCCTGCTCGGCAACAAGGGCGGACCGGAAATCGAGGTGAAAGTCGAGGATAACGCCATTGTGCTGAGCCTCACCGATACGAGCACGTTCGGAATGTTTGACATCGGCTCCGCCGATCCGAACGAGGCGCTCGTCAAATTGATGCAGTCGATCGCGCCGGCAATGACGGCCAACGGCGAGCGCATCGTCGTGCGCGGCCACACCGACGGACGCCAATATCGCACCAACAGCAGCAACAACTGGCGCCTGTCGATGTCGCGCGCCGAGTTCGACGCTGGCGCTGCTGGTGCGCTCTGGCATCGACGAAAATCGTTTCGAGCGGATAGAGGCCCATGCCGACCGAAACTTGAAGGTCCCAACCAATCCGGAAGCGGCCGGCAATCGGCGGATCGAGATCGTTCTGCGACAGGCGGCGAAATGAAGCGGAATTTGCAATCATGCGCGGAATTGCTGGTGAGCCGGTCGGCGGCGGCCCTCGTCGCACTGGGCTTGATCGGGGCCGCGCCGCCTCCGCCGGTTGCGGACGATAAGCACACGACGGTCGCGATCGTGGCCATGCCGCCGTTGCGGACCGGACAGCAGCCGATGCATGCGGTGCGCGCACTGAGTGCGCTGCAGGAGCGCATCGGCGTCGGCGATCAATCGGCATTCGACGGGCAAGCGGCGCTCGCTGCCGATATCGATCGCCAGCTGCGAGCGCTTCCCCTCGACGTATGGCATGACGCCCGCAATCGCCACGCGCTGATAAAATTGGCGCTGAGCGGCGGCAATCCTCAGCTGCTGCGAACCATCGCTGAGAAGCGCTTGTTCGCCGAGGTGGAGATCGCGCTGGCGCACGGCGCTCTCGCCTACGCCGAGGGCCATCGAAAGACTGCGCTCGGCTATCTCGACAAGGTCGAAGTCCAGGGGTTGGGCCCGAGCCTTGCGGGCCATGTCGCCCTGGTCAAGGCAATCCTCAAAGCCGACACGGACGCTGCGGCAGCGCTGGTGCTGAGTGATAATGCGCGGCTGCTGTCGCCGGGAACGTTGGTCGAGGAATTGGCGCTGCGGCTCGCCATCGAACTCGATATCGCGATTGGTGACCGGCGCCGGTTCGAGGCCGATGCCGCACGCTATCTGCGCCGCTATCAGCGTTCTAAATTTGCCAATTCGGTCATCTCGCAGTTGGCGGTGTTTGCAGCCGCGCACGACTATCCGGGTTCGGCCGAGCACAAGGCCTGGCTGGAGCGCGTTTCGGTCGGGCTCGGGCAGGAAAGGCGCGCCGAGCTGTTCACGATCATGGCCGAGCACGGTCTTCGCTTCGGCACGCTCGCGACAGCTGTTTATGCAGCACGCAATGCCGCCACTAATGGTGCCGATCGGGCCCTGGTCCTGGCGTATGAGGGGGCCGCGCTCGCCATCAGCGCCAATCCGGCCCAGGGTTTGGAACTGCTGGCGGCCGCCGAAACATTCGCAGCGGTTGCGGCCACCAGCGATCTGATCGCCGTCGCGCGGTCGTTCGCAAACGCGATCCAGGCGCCGCCAGACGCCGCTGTGCTGGCGCTGACGGGATCGCTGCCGACCGCCGCAGCGGCGCAACCGATGCAGGCGGAAAGAGTGCGCAAAGCATTATCGATCGTCGACAAGCAACTGCAGGACACGGCCCAATGACATCGACCGCGACGTTGAAGAGTGCGATGCCGAAGGAGCCGACAACCGCCGCCTGCCGCGCGCCGGTTGCCGCCCATGCCGCCCCGGCATTTGCCGGAACCCTGGCAGATGCCATCGCAAATCCTCGCGATCGGACACCGCAAGTTGCTGCCCGCGCTGATGAAACGCGGACCGCAGCAGTTGCTCGACATATGGAGCGCAGCGCCGGGGTCGACGATCAGGGCGATCGCATGGCCAGCGACGTGTCGGCAGCGCAATCGACGTCGGGCGCCGGTGGTCGGCCCAGAAAGGATTGTCGATCCGAACACGGCGAGCCGAACGAGGGCGCGGTCGCCGGGGCCATTGCCCTTCTCGGCGCCGGGATCAGTGCGGTTGCGTGTCCCGCTGCAGCGCCGGTCGTTTTGGCTGCAACGTCGCCAGAAGGATCGCCCGGCGCGGCTCTGCGGGTGCCGGCGCGAAGTCTGCGCGCGACGTCGTTGAATGCTGCCACCACCCTGGCCGATATGTCGGCGCCGCGCGCAGCGGACGCTGGCTCGGCCGGGCCGGCGCTGCCGGTCACGCTGATGCATCAGGCAACGCACTTCGCACCGGCGAAAGTCGATCTTCACTTCGATGCCGGCGGGTTGCGACACGACGAACCCGGGCATTGGCTGGCACTGGGCGGAAGGGCGCCCCATGACCGTCCGCCGATCGCCGGCGTTGAAATTGCGCCGTCGGCAGCAGGGGGGATGCCGGTGCCGATTGGCATGCAGGTTTTCAAGGCCATCGTCGACGAGGTCGGTGCCGCGGCTGCGACGGAAGCGTCGACGGCGACCCCGGCCGCGGAGCCAACCTCATGGTCGGCGTCCGGGCCGGCGCTGCGGACGCTGTCGCTTCAGCTCTCGCCGGCCTTCCTCGGTCCTGTGACATTGGTGCTGTCACGCTGCGATGGAGGCCTTCGAATTCAACTCGATGCGGAGCGCGAGGAGACCGTCGCCATGGTGCAGAGGGAGGGCGACGAGCTCACGAGCCGCCTGCAAGATGCCGGGTACACCATCGAGGAATTCCTGGTCCGCCAGAGCCCCGATACCACGATGTTGCCGGGGTCGAGCGATCCGCCGCAAGCGAGCCGGATGCCGTCGCCCGCCATGGCGCAAGGTTCGCACTCCTGGCACGCGGGCTCCGAGCAGTCGCCGCAGCGCCCCGCACGGCAGCAGCAAGCGCCGGCGCAGGCGCGCGAGCCGGCACCACATCCCGATTCCTGGCGCAGCGCCGCGGCCGCGATCGTCTTGCCGCGTGTCGCTGGATCCCGCTTCTTCGGATCGGTGTAGCAGTCGTTGTCTAGGCTCGTGCCCCGACGGGGAGCAGCGTCTTGTCAGTCAGGCGCAAGGTGCGAGCGGCACAAGCAAAGGAGATGCAACAGAGATGCGTGGCCGACGGTAGTGCTTCTGGCGCGGGGGGAGAGGTCGTGAAGGACGTGCGCAGGGCGGGGATGCTGCCCATGGGACATTCGCAAGACGCATTGCAGGGCGTCGACAAGGTGACGGCCCTGCTGCTCACGATGGGCAAGCCGTTGGCCGACCGGATCATCAGGCAGTTCGACAATCGCGAGATCCGTCTGGTGGCGCGGTGCGCGTCGACGTTGCCGACCGTTCCGCAGCAGACCATCGACAAGCTAATCGACGAGTTGAACGCCAAGCTCGCACGCTGCAACGATCTGGCTGGATCGCCGGATGAAGCGCAGCAGCTGATCAGCGGCGTGATCAGCGAGGATCAAATCGCGGAAATCATGTCCGAGCTGAACGGCAACGCCTCCGAACGGGTGTGGTCCAAGCTCGCCGATGCCGCCGATGACAAACTCACGGAATTCATCGCCAACGAGCGGCCGCAGGTCGCAGCCGTCGTGTTGTCGAGGATGGATGTCGACAAGGCCGGCGCGGTAATGGAGAAGCTGAACGGCGAGCAGAGAGCCGACCTCGGTCGGCGGCTGCTTGCTATGAAGCCGATCAGTGACGGCGCCATGCGACTGATTTCGGAGCGGCTGTCGCAGCAGTTGTTTGGTGAGGTCGCAACCGGCCGCGAGATGAACAAGCACGCGCGTCTCGGCGCGATCTTGAACAATCTCGAAAAGTCGCAGATCGCCGAGGTACTGCAAGGGCTCGAATCCGTCGATCCGGAGGATGCCCGCCGCGTCAAGGAACACGTCTTCAGCTTCGAAGAAATCGACGGCATGACGCCCGAGGATCGCTCGCGGCTATTCGACGAGGTACCCGCCGAGCGTGCGGTATTGGCGCTGAAAGGCGTCACCCCACAGCTGCGCGATCTCGTGTTGCAGTCGATCTCGCCGCGATCACGACGGATTGTCGAGGCCGAACTCGCCACCGACGTCAAGGTGCCGGCCAAGAGTATTGCCGGGGCGCAGCGTGCCATCACAGCTCTGGCGATGGGCATGGCGGAAAAATCGATCATCCAGTTGCGCCCGCACAGCGCCCAGAGCGCGGCGGCATGAAGCGACAGAGCAATGCAGCGTGACAGGAGCACGAGATCATGAGCGCAGCGGCAACGCAAGATGCAGCGCAAGTGCCCGGCATCGTGCAGCTGTTCGAGCAGTCGCGGCCGTCGATCACAGAGCTGCCGGCGCTACGAGCCATCCTCGACGATGTTGCGGCGGGCTGCGCGACGGCGCTGCGCGAGGTCGCCGGCATCGAAGCGAACGTGGTCTTGAATCGCGTCGAGCGCGCGCCGCTCAATTCGGCAATGGCTGCCAGTATCGGCACCGTCTGTTCGCTGTTTCTGGTGCCCGAATGGAATGCACAAGGCCTGGTCGGGTTCTCGACTACTCTGCTTTTCCGCGTGCTCGACGCGATGTACGGCGGCGACGGCAGTAAGCCCGGCCGGGAAACGCTCGGGCCCGAGCGGGCGCTGACGCAACTCGAGCAGAACGTCGCCGGCGAGATCGCGACATTGTTCTTTGCCCAGCTGCAATGGAAGCTGGAGCCGATCGTTCCGTTCAGCCTCAGGCCGGTCAGCGTGGAGCAATTGGTCGATGCGTCGATGTACGAAAAGAATTCGGCAGAGTTCGCGCTGGTCCATCTTCAGCTAGTCGAACTCGAAGAGATGCTGTTCATCGCGTTGCCGCTAAAAGGACTGGAACTCGCCCGCGACCAGCTGACCCATGTCAAGGACGACGCGTCGCACGATCTTGATCCGAATTGGCACCGCCTGTTCAAGCAGAGCGTCGGCTCGACGCTGGTGGAACTTGTTGCCTCGTGCGAGGGGCCACCGATGCTGCTGCGCGATGTCGCCGCGCTGCACGCCGGCTCGGTGGTCGAATTCGATGCCGATTGCCTGAACCGGGTCTGCCTCGAGGCCGCCGGCGACCGACTGTTCGCCGGACGCCTCGGGCAATCGAAGGGGTATTTCACAATTTGCCTTGAGGCGCCTGTCGCCGGCAAATGCAGCAACGAGGATCAGGTGAGGCGCGATTTGCGCCTGGCATCGTGAAGTTGGTGTGAAAATCAGTTCATCAACGGGTATAGGCTTGAACTCGACGGCAATGGCTGATCCAACGAGATCCCTGCCCGACCCGCGTCGACCCAAACAATCTTGCCGCTGATGTTCAAGCCGGGGCGGACGAGCAACTGAACGACGGTGCCGACCGGGGCATCAAGCTGACCCAGGACGCCGATACCCCTGTCGCTGACATTGCGGACCGCGACCCGCTCGATGCGCTCGCCGACAACGATGTAGGCCTGCGGGTTCATCGGCCGGCGCTCTAGTGTCCGCCGCTCAGTGCGGAACGGAACCCTGATCGTGCCATCTGCGCCAACGCACGGATGATGGCCGAGTTCGACCTCGGCAAGCATTTCGAGCACCTTGCGATAATGCTCGCTGCTGCGCATCGACTTGCCGTCGGATAAGTGCTTGCCGAGCGTCGACACCGCCGCTCGCCCGGCGCCGGCCAGGTCCTGCCATGACGCGGATAGGACCTCGATGCAGACCGGATCCCTGTCACCGCCCAATTCGCCGGACTCGACAAATCCGAGCGTCAGAACACGAAGAAAATCGAGCCTGTCGTAGTATTCACGCAGATCGCTCGACAGTTCGATCGTTTCGAAACTGACGGACAGGCTCAGCATGGCCTGCTGAAAGAAGACCGGGTGTGGCGGCATGTAGCAGACGAGGTTGCGGCGCGAGGCGCGATTGCGGTTGGCCATCATCCAGTTTGCGATGCTGGCCGTCGCCGCCGTCAACAACGCGGAATTCAGGAGTTCGTCGAGCAATCCGACAAGGTGAGCGCGAAATTCGTCGTGCCGTACGATGTCTGATGGCGATCCTTGGGCAAATGCGTCATCCGCATTGCGGATTTGTGCAGCAAACATGCGTGTACCCCGAACTGAACACAGCGGCCTGGTGCCATGCGGTCGTCGCACGGCGCGGCAAATCTCGATTGTGTGGAGGAGGATGCCGGATCAGCCGGCGAGACAACGTGGTATCATGCCGTGCGCCCATTACGAATGCGCAATCGTCTACCCGAACAACCTAGACCCAACGGGTAAAATCATCATTAAGGCACGGCAAGGCCGAGGCAAGGCCAGGCCGCTTTCCTGCGGTGCGGCGGCCGACAGCAGCGCGCCCGAATGGAAGATCGCGGAGGGGTGGGTGGATACAGCACTGATCGTTTTCGTCTTCGGCACTGCCGCGAGCTATCTGCCGCTCTACTGGGGGCTGAACAGGCTCAAGCTGGTACGCGTCAGGCAGCGGGAGGCACGTCGACAATCCACTTCGACGTCGCACGCCAACCGCGAATTTCTCGACCTGCTGCGTCGCGAGGCGGCCGCGCGTGCGAGTGCGATGTTGCGCAAAGCGCTGCTCGAGGCGCAGGTACCCGCGCGAACGGCGAATGGCCGGCATGCGGCACTGCGCGAGGAGACCAGGCAAAGTCTCGAAGAGGCCAAAGACCTGGTCGGGTCCTTGTTCGCCGGCAATATTCACAAGGCCTATGCAGCAGCGGTTGCCGAAGTGAACGGCGCACGCTATTCGACGAACCAGATCGTCTCGGCAACGGTTGCGGCGGCCCTTGAAGGTCTAGAAGGCGCATCCAGGCCGGCGACTGCCAGCGCGCCGCCGGCCGACGTCGGCGGGGCATGGGCGAGTACAGCGTGAACCGGCGGTCTGCTGCGGCCCGATCCATTCGCCTGCTCGTGCGTATTGCAGCGGTTGCCGCCAGAGTCTTGCCGGTTTGAATGAGTTGAACGGCGCATCAGCCTAATCCGCCGCCATGATTGAGCCCGCTGCCGGTGCGGTTTTTGCGGCGCAGCACCGGCAAGCTCATTCTGTTAGCCGCACGACGATGTTCGACCGGCTACCGTGCGCCACGAACACACTGACTGGGAAGGAGGTGGGGAGCTGGGCGAGAGATGAGGGGAGTCCCCTCGCTTCGGCGGTCACTTCCACATCCAGCGATGCCTCGGATCGCCGATGGGCCTATCTGGGGACTGTTATCCACAGCTCCCTTCCTCCTTTGTTGGTCATGAAAAATAATCCGATGGCCGAGCACTGAGGGCAAAAAACTGCTGAGATTCACCGGCTTAGCCAAGAACTCAATTCTCTACGTTGCTACAGTCAAACCTGCCGCCCGATCTGCATCTGTGGAGGATTCATGCGATTACGCAACCTCTGATTGCAATCAATCGCAATTGCTACAATATTTGCGTCAGCGCAGCAGGCGCAAGGATGCCATGGCGCATTTTCGGCCTAATCGGGATCGATGTGAATATGAAACGAGGACGTTGCTATGCCCGAATGTGAGCAACTGAAGACTGACCAACTCCAAATGACCGCGTTCACTGGCACGACCGCCAAGACTTCAGACCGGGAATTCAAGTTCCGCCAGACCTACTTGTCACGTCTATTGCCAATTTTGAATCATCTTGAAGACATTGCACGGCTCTCGTGTGATGAGGAACGAGCCATTCAAGAAGCCATCGATCTGATACAAGTGCGGCTGAGCGAGCATGCCAGAGCGATCATCGCCGATCGAAACTCCAATCCGAGAAGTCTTCGTGCAAAGGCCATGGTGGTCCGCGAATATGCCGAGGCAAGATCGGATGATATTGTACATGAGGCCGCGCTGTCTCTCGCCCAAGCGGTCCTGTCGCACCTGGATGAGGACGTGTCGATAGTTGCATGACGGCCCGGGAGTCTCGTCTCGGCGCTTGCTTGCATTGCGCGAACTCTCAAGCCTATCAAAATCTCTGATGGCAGTCGCCATCAGCTGCCTGGCTGCATTCTTGACGTTGGCATCATTGCATGCGGAATCCGACGCAAAGCGGACACTGAATCCGACGCAAGCCGGACAGCTGGTGAGGACCAGCAGATAGCGCCACCCATCGACATTCGAATCACCTGATCGCTGGCTCTCACCAAAAGGGTCGAGCGATGCCAGCGGAGAGATTGTCGATGCGGAAAGTGCGCGAGGTGCTTCGCCTGAAGCACGCCCACGGAATGAGTTACCGGAAGATCAGCGAGGCGGCGGGTGGCCGAGCAGCAGCGCGCCGGCATCAGAGCTGATCACGCCGCCGTCGAACTTGCCCACCACTTCGCGACCGTCGACGGTTCCAAACGCGAACGAATCCTGGATATACTCTGTCGGCATCGGGGATCTCCTTCGCGTCCGCGCAAGTCGTTGTCGCAACACAACTTTCGCTGATTCGGGGCCCCGATGCTCGTATTCATGGTGAGAAAGCGCGGCTAACACAGTCGTCGAGAGAATTCCGGGATTGCGAGCGGCACGACAATGGAACGAGCAGCCCTGAAATCAGACGGCAACATTGCGGCCGGCTCTGTCCTCATCGTCGCGTCGGCGTTGGCCTTCGCAATGGGTGGAACCGCTGTCAAAGCCTTGGCAATCGATTTCAATTCCGTGGCGCTGCTGTTCTGGCGCAATGCCTTGTCCGCCGTATTCGTTCTTGCTTGGTTCGCGGTCAGGGGCTTCCCGTCACTCGCATCGCAAAAGCCATTGACGCACGTGATGCGCAGTCTGCTGACCTATGCCGGGCTTCTCACCTATTTTGTAGCTATCACGAGCATTCCCCTCGCCAACGCGGTTCTGATGCGATCGACAAATCCAATCTTCGTGCCGGTGATTGCCCTTCTCGTGTACCATCACCTGTCCGACCGGAATGTGTGGCTGGGAGTGATCATCGGCTTTGTCGGCGTCACATGTATTGTCGCACCAGAAGGTACCAGCTGGGGGCTGTCGATGGGCGAGGTTGCAGCCGTGTTCTCCGCTGTTTTCGCCGGCGCGGCTGCGATGGCCATCTGGGCGTTGTCGGCATCGGAGCGGCCTGCAACTCAGATGGCTTACTTTTCTCTGAGCAGCGCGGTAATTGCGGCCCTACCGGTCCCCTGGTACTGGCAGTTGCCGACTTTGGAAACGCTGCCGAACTTCGTCTGGATGGCGCTACTTACCACTCTGGCGCAGGTCTTCCTTGCGGCTGGGTGCGCGATTGCGCCTGCCGACAAAATTCTACCCTGGAGTTACACTTCCGTGGCATTTGCGGTGGTCGTCGGCTTCTGGGGTTGGGGCGAATGGCCGAGCATCCTTGCTGCGATTGGCTTCGCTCTAGTCATCATAGGAGCGCAGATCGCAAGCCGCAAGAACTAGGTGTAATCGTCCCAGGGCGTAGGTCCTTAAGCAGAATAGCAATTCCTACCAGTCCGCATTCAGCTTGACCGGGTGAATGGCGTAACGGGATCGGTTGGGGCGACTTCGCTAGGTGCCTCTGGCAAAGATTGGCCGCCGGGCGCAATGTTCACTCGACCGGATGTTGTTGACGACGGCTGCTCGGGGGTCTCATTGTTAGTCAGCGCGGTGCTCTGACTAACATTGAGGCCGTCGTCATCGGCCGCAAAGAAATGTGCCAACGGCACATTCAATATCCGAGAGAATTGGTATAGCGTGGCAGCGGCGATGCGATTCACACCGACTTCGTATTTCTGCAATTGGCGATCAGAGATACCGAGTTTGTTGGCAAACTGCTCGAGGCTCTCGCAGTCTGCATGACGCAGCGCGCGCAATCTTGCGCCAATACGAACGTCAACGTAGTTGGGACGACGAGCATTGTCGTTACCATAAATTTGCCAGGGAAGAATGGGCACGTCTGTCCTCGAAAATCCGTTGCTCGTGTTTGGCGGTACACAGTGTATCATCATGTCATCAGGTTTTATGCAACGCAATGCAGAAATTGTTGGTAAACGCTTGATTGCGGCCTCCTCAAAGATTTTGTCGAATGATGGTGGCGGACACGCGCGAAAGGGCCTATTATGGGGTTTGTGCCGAACATTCAGTGAGCTGTCGGTCGGGGAGGGAGCGGGGATGCGCGAGTTGCGCGTTGGGCAGAGAGTGTTTATTGATGGTCGCGGAGAATTGTGGCCGGACTTGGAAAGCCTGTGCAGCGAATTTCAAATACGCGACAACGTCCCAGACCTTGAGACTTTCATTATCCAAAGCATGGGTTACGTCCGGCTCATCGCTGCGCATGAGCAGCTGAAGATCAGCTTGCGTCCTAGCAATGTGTCTGGCCCCACGTTAGCAGGCCTTTTCTTTGTGCTGGGCGCAAACCCACTCAAACGCTGCACTGTTCAGATTTACAGCAATTCCAATGAGGCTTCGCATATGCTGCTTCCCAAGGCGGGCAGTTGTGCGCGCCTGCTTGAGGACTTGGTCACCGCCGCGCGTACGACGAGGACGGAAGTGCTCAACCAGCGGAATTTGAGCGCTGGCGAAGCTACTCAACTCAAGCCGTTGATGGCGGCGCTGGAGTACTGGCGGGGCCGGCAGGGGCGTTACGACGAGTTGTCGTTTAGGCGTCTTCTCATTCACGATCTCGGCGCTCGATTCGTTCGATTCGCTCGAAGCCCTCAAAGCGATGCGTTCTCGTTCAAACAGGTTGGCGATGGACTACCTCCCTTTGCCGTCAAGACGCTGCGTGGACTGATCGGACGTCACACAGAAGAGCACCCGGACGATGCCTACGGCCAGGCATGTGCTAATGCTTATGCCGAGTCCATTGCGCGCTGGGAGCCCCGGCTGGAAGAAATCGAAGCGCGAGCCTATTGGCCTGAACACGGACGTATTCGTCGGCGCTATGCGAGGTTGATCCTGCCCTTCGTTGGCGCTGACGACGTGGTCGAGGTACTAAGCGCGACCTTGCCCTCTGACAGATATGGTACCTATAGGGAAGCTGTCTAGGAAATCGCGCACGATCTTGAGCGCGTGGACACCATCCATTGATACCAGTGCGAGCTGCCAGTCACCGCCGAGAGGGGAGTTGAGGAGACGAACGGCCCAATCGACCACAGGATAGTCAAACTGGGTGGCGAAGCCGCGGGCATGAATTGCTTCCTGCATCATCGAGCAGATGAAATCCGGCGACCAGCGCGTAAACGCGAGCGCCTTGCCGATTTTGGGAAATATCGCCGATAGTTGCCGGCCTCGAAATCTGGGATGATACCAGGCAGCGCCGCTATAGACGACCTGCCCCGAGATTTTGCGAGCACTCGGGGCAGTGACGATACATTGCTCACTAGGCCGCATCATCCCCGACGGATCAGTGTAGAAAAGGCGAAGTGATCTGGCTTCCTCGAAGTACGAAGTCGCCGACCAATCACAGAGCCGTGCGGCGTGGGCTGCGACAACCTTTCCGTTGGCGTCTCGTCCCAGGACGCAGAACGCATCTTCCGGTGTGACGCGACTGAAGCGGTGATCCAAGATTGTCAGCAGCGGGAGCCAACTGTCACGATTGTCAATATTCGCCTCTAGCAGGTCCTCAAACGTCCCGATTTCGAGGGTTATGCCACGCTCCTCCACAGCTGCGAGAGCTTTCAGGAAGAATCGACCCAACATTTCGGGATTGCCGTAGTCGATCCGGATCTGTTGCAGGAAGGACGATGGCCGAATTTGCGTTTCGAGTGCGACGCCGGGAACGCTTTGTTGGCGCATGATGGCCTCCGAATCAAAGGGGTTGCGTTGTTAACGAACGATACCTATGGTATCGTCATCAATGTGTGACGCGGTTTGATCGGTGGATAAAGCGGTGTTGCCGGTGGAGTTTGATTGTGCGTGAACAGAAAAAATGTGGCCTGCGCGACAGCGAACCGGGCATCGGGTGCTAATGTGCGCGTGCGCGAAGCACTGGACGTCAACATTGGGCTCAAGCTGCGCGCGCGCCGCTTTGAACTGGGTCTCACCAAAACAGCGGTTGCAAATGGAATCGGAGTGACTTTGCGCCAAGTCACAAAGTACGAGAACGGCGATGATCGCATTTCCCCGGTACGGCTGAACGCACTCAGCCGTTTGTTGGGCGTGCCGGTCAGTTGGTTCTTCGAGGCCGGGCGCAGGCCTCAAGACCTTGAGGTTCGAGACTTGGCGGTACTGGATAACCGGTTGTTACGGGCTTTTCGACAAATTCAAACGCGATCTGATCAAATGAGGCTCGTCGACCTTGCGGAACGTATGGCGGACCCACTAGGGAGGCCATTGCGAGCAGTAGTCACGATTAAGCGTTAGCGGCCAAGAGTAACCGCTTCAACCATTACGAGTTGCGCAAAAAGGATTGCATTATGGTTCCAAGTAAAAACCGATTTGGAGGAAGCGATCATTGGGACGACACCCACGCACCAAGAGATTTGTTGAAAGAATTCACCGATCAGGTCACTTACAATGATTCATTCCTACAGCAGTCACGCGCTCGCGAACTGCGTGGCTCGCTGCTTGAACCCGAAGCCGAGCGGGCGTTGGCCGAGATAATCGAAAAGAACGATCAGTATTTGCGCGAGCTTGCAGGGAAAATCATTGCTGACAGCGAAATCTCAGTGCGCGCGCTAACTGCAAAAGCACTGGTCCTACTACGGTATATGGAGTACTGGCCCGACGATATGTGTTACGCGGCGTCTCGCGCACTGGCAGAGCTAGTCCTCCAGTATGCTATAAGCGAAACCAAAAGCTAGACCATCATGTCCGCTGGGGATATGGGCCACCGAGAGGGTGACCCGCCCCGACGTGTCGACTAAGGCGCGTGAAGCGCAACGGGGGTTGCTCCGCGAAAGTGGAGCCTATCCCCAGACACGGGGAGCGGATCATGACGGAGACTACCATGTTCGTGGGGCTGGACGTCCACAAGAAGACGATCGCGGTAGCGACGGTTGAAGGGCGGGCGTCGGCCGCGGTGCAGTTCTTTGGCACCATCGCCAACACGCCCGAGGCCATCCGGTCGCTGCTGCGAAAGCTCGGCAAGGGCGGGCGTCGACTGCATCTGGCCTACGAGGCCGGGCCGCTGGGCTACAACCTGTTTCGGCTGTCGACGGGCCTGGGGCATCGCTGCGAGGTGGTGGCGCCTTCGTTGATCCCGCGCAAGGCCGGCGACAAGGTCAAGACCGACCGGCGCGATGCCATGATGCTCGCCCAATTATTGCGTGCCGGTCAGCTGACCGAGGTGTGGGTGCCCGACGAGGCGCACGAGGCGATGCGGGATCTGGTGCGCATGCGGGCGCTGGCGATGAAGGACCAGCGCAAGTCGCGACAGCAATTGCATAGCTTCCTGCTGCGGACCGGCTGCGCCTTTCCCGGCAAACACTGGACCAAGGCGCACCGGCGCTGGCTGGCTGAGCTGAAGTTCGCGCATCCCGCGCAGCATCTGGTGTTGGAGGAGTTGCTGGCCCGGATCGAGCGGGCCGAGGAACTGTGCGATCGGCTGAAACAGGCCATCGTCGATCTGGTGCCTGCCTGGACACTGGCCCCGGTCGTTGCGGCGGTGCAGGCGCTCAGAGGCGTATCGATCCTGGTCGCTGCGACCGTGGTCGCCGAGGTCGGCAACTTCAGCCGCTTCGAGAGCCCGCGCCAGCTGATGGCGTACCTGGGGCTCAATCCGTCCGAGCATTCGAGTGGCGCGACCATCAAACGGGGGCCGATCACCAAGACCGGCAACAGCCTGGCGCGCACCTGCCTCGTCGAGGCGGCTTGGACCTACCGGCATCCGGCGCGGGTGACGCAAATCATTCGCGATCGATTGAAGGGGTTGCCGGAGCCGATCCGGGCCATCGCATGGAAGGCGCAGGTTCGACTGTCGTCGCGCTATCGAAAGCTGATCGCGGCTGGCAAGTCGACGCCGAAGGCGATCGTCGCGGTCGCCCGCGAGCTGGTCGGATTCATCTGGGCCATCGCCCGGCTCGTCGAGCCGAAGGCCGCCATCATGGGTGAGCCCAAGGCGGCCTGAAACGCAAGAAGAGTTACGACAACAGAGGAGATATCCAGGCAATCAAGATCTCGGTGTCCAAAGCGGGCGGCAGGGTGTGGAGGGTGGGGAACCCTCGCAGTATCGGGTTTGAAGCAGGTGTCGCGTTTGTACTCGATGCCAACACGACAGCCCACGCTCGTTCGCTAGACAGAGGAAGCCCCGCGACGAACCTTGGTCATGCGGTATAGAACCCGCGGATAAGAGCCGGATCAACCGTCGTCCAGTCGCCCTGTCGCCTGCCTTGGGCACCGATCAAACGCAACGCCGCGCAAGCGGAAAAAGAGGCGCGCCTGCACGTTGACAAAGCGGACATAAGAGCCCGACCTTCTCATCCTTGGTAGCGGTTTCGGCTTGATCTGGTGAGGCGGGTTGGTTCGTTTCAATGCTCGCAAGTCCGCGTCACCGCTGGCAGCGGCTTGATCAGGTTCGGCGATGTTCCTTTCTCGTGAGCTTCAGATCGGGCGGCGGAAGCGGCTCAGGCCGCAGCGTTTCGAAGCCGATGCAGCGCGATGACGAAGATCGCCTGATATGGGCACGATGATGCGAACGCCACCTTCACGCGGCGCACGCTTTTCGTGATCAACGCGCCGATCTTCAACAGCTTCAGCCGGATGGTGCCGCACGTCGCGCGCGACAAGTCGGTGCCGGCGAGACCGATGCGCCGGAGCGCCGCCATCACCACGTAGGCGAAGGCTGCGAACCAGAGCCGCAACTGATTGGCGCGCATGGTGGCGGCACTGGTGCGGCCAGCGAACAGGTCGGCCTGGCACTCCTTGATGCGGTTCTCCATTTCGCCACGCGCGCAGTAGATCCTATGAGGCGGAACGGCACCGAATCGTGCCCTCACTTGGTGATCACTTCGGATGGTGATCAGAGGAGCTCCGCCAATGACGACGAATATCGATACGCGCGATGTGTGCTGCGTGGCGCTCGAGCTGAGCAAGACAAGCTGGGTGTGCGCCTTCGCCGTCCCCGGCGACAGCAAGGTGAAAATCCACAAGATCAAGGCTGGAGACGTTGATCGTCTGCTCGGTTTTCTGAGCAGCGGCAATGCCAAGGCAGAGCGCCAGCTCGGACGGCCGCTCCAGATCGTGCTCTGCTACGAGATCGGCTACGATGGCTTCTGGCTTGCCCGGCTACTGATGGCTCGCCGTATCCATACAGTCGTGTTCGATCCGGCGAGCTTCCTGATGCCGCGCCGGAGACGGGTTGCCAAGACCGATCGCCTCGATGCCGAAGGCATGACGCGCATCCTGCGCCGCTGGCTGGCGGGCGATCGCGAGATAGCTCGTGACGTGCAGATTCCGAGCGTCGAACAGGAGGACGCCAAGCGCATCGAGCGTGAGCGGAAGTATCTCGTCGAGGAACGGATCAGCGTTGTCGGGCGGATCAAAGGGCTTCTGGCGCTGCACGGCATCTGGCTCGCCAGCAAGAACATCGGCAAAGGCTTGCGTGAGCGGCTTGACACGATGACAACCGGTGACGGTCGGCCGCTCGCCCCGTTTCTTCGGCGCGACATTGAGCGCATGCTCACGCGCCACGACCTGATCTCGCGGCAGATCGCCGAGGTCGAAGCGGATCGCAAGGCGGCGTTGGCCGATGCAAGAGGCGCCTTTCCGCATGCCGACAAGGTACGACGATTGACGATGCTCGGCGCCGTCGGCGAAACGACAGCAACCGTTCTCGTCGCGGAGGTCTACCATCGAACATTTGAGACACGACGACACGTGGCCTCGTTCGTCGGTCTCGCGCCCAGTCCCTACAAGAGCGGTGAGGTCGATCGCGATCGGGGCATAAACAAAGCCGGCAGCAAACTGGCTCGCCACATGCTGGTCGAGCTGGCCTGGTTCTGGCTGCGCTATCAGCCGAACAGCAAGCTCTCTCACTGGTGGCGCGAGCGCTTCGGCAACCAGGGCATGCGCGGTCGAAAGGTCGGGATCGTGGCGCTGGCTAGAAAACTCGCTATCGCGCTCTGGCGCTTCGTTGAGGATGGCGTTGTGCCGGAGGGCGCTGCGCTCAAGGTCCGGCACCGCACCTAACAACAGGAGGAGTTCAAAGAGCTTGTCGCGCCAGCGGCGAGGCGGTTGGCAACCGAGAGGATTGTTGGCTGTTCACAGCCCAGCAGTAGAGTGGTCCGCCATCTGCGTTCTCAGGCCTTCGGCATACGTGAATACCGATTATGGGACGAGGGTGCACGCACTCTCACCGGATAAAAGGCGATGCGCTGGAGCGCTTGGCCACGGCCGAATGATCCGAGATCGACGTCTTCAATCTGGCAGCGAGAGACAAAAAGAGGCTTGGCAATGAAATAGAACTTGACCGCTGTTCCCTCATACAAGATATCCTTCTAGAGCTTGCGCGCATCGCCGTCCGACCAGTGCAGTGATGTGACGATGAAGCGAGGGTTGGCCTTGCCTTCAGTCCACTCGGCCTTGGCGACGACCTTGCGCGGCTGTGCCCAGCCGTCGCGCGTATCCCAGTTGTCCAGGACCGCAAAACGGCGCTCTGCCCGGCCCGAACGGCGGCTGGCACGACGCGCCAACACCAGCTCGCGTTTGATGGCGCCCACGAGCCGCACATTGCGCGCAAGCCCGAAGATGTAATCAACGCCGTTGCTTTCGCACCACGCCATCAAGTCGTCGCGCGCAAATCCGCTGTCGGCGCGCAGGATGATACGCACATCCGGCCAACGCCCACGGATCTGGTCGACGATGCGCGCGATCTCTGGCTTGGCGCCGTCGGCCGCATCCTTGTCGGCGCCTCTGAGTTTGGCGGCGAGCAAGTGCCGGCCGCAGAAGATGTACAGCGGCAGATAGCAATAACAGTCGTAGAACGCGTTGAAGTGCCGGCCTTCCTGCTCGCCATGGATCGGATCGTGGGTCGCATCGATGTCAATTGTCAGCCGGCGCGGCGGCTCGTCATGGTCGTCCATCATCAGCGTCACGAACAGCCGCTCGATGGCCGCCGGATCGTGTGTGATCTTGTGATAGGGATCGCTGCCGACCTTGGCGGCATGCTCCAGTCGGTTCAGCGTCGATTTTCCCGCCAGGGCTGCGCAATCGGACCGCTTCGATGTCAGTGCGCCGCCGAGCACACCGAGGACCGGATCATGCCGCAGCTGGTCGTGATCGACGATATCTTCGTAGCCGAGCGCAATGCCGAAAATACGTTGGCGGAGCATCGCTGGAAGCTGGTGGACGACGAACGCCGGGTTGCGGCCATCCTGAAAACAATTGGCGAGGCGCGACACGAGTCGGATCGCTTGGTCGGTCTGGCCGAGCAAGAGCGCACCCGCATCCGAGGTGATCGTGCCACCGTCGAACGCACCCACAACATTGCGTCGTTCGACAGTTCCAAACTCCAACGAATCCCGGTTACACTCTGTCGGCATCGGGGAGCATCCTTTCTCCAGCTCAAGTCGTTCTCACAAAACAACTTTCGCTGAGTTGGGGCCCCGATGCGACTACCTATGCTGAGAAACGCGGGCACCGGAGCACTTGTTCAATGATTTCTTAGGCTTGGAACCGGAACTCCGGCGAGTCCGATATAGATGGTTGCGGGGGCTGGATTTGAACCAACGACCTTCAGGTTATGAGTGGCGGAAAAATAGCATTCTGCAGACTGAATAAGACGGATTTGGATGGTGCATCCAATTGATAAAACAATGATTTTTCTATGTTCCTTGTTTATTCTCTTCCAGGCCAATCCGGAACATTCTATGACTTTTCGGGACCCCAGCGGGACCCCAGATGAGCAACAATTGGTGCAAGACTGGCTGGGTCTCGACGCGTACATAGTGTGTCGGAGGATGTGATGACCGGCAAGCGATTGACCGCGCGTTTTGTCGAAACGATCACCGTGGATGCCGTCAGCCGACGCGCCGCGTTCGCCGATGCCGCCATTGACGGGCTGGAACTCAGGGTTTCGGCGTCGGGCCGGAAATCCTGGGCACTGCGCTATATTCGCAAGAGCGACAACGCGCGCCGACGCGTGACGCTCGGCCGGTTCCCCGAAGTCAGCCTGGAAAAGGCGCGTCTCGACGCAGCCAAATTGCGCATCGCAATTGCCGAAGGCGAAGATCCGGCCGGCGGCGTCGCTGCGCGTAAGGCAGCAATGACGTTCGCCGAAGTCACCGACGAATGGCTCGAACGGCATGCGATCCCCAACAAGAGCCCTCGCGCCGTCGAGGACAACCGATCAATGTTGAAGCGCGATATCCTGCCGATGATCGGCGCCATGAAGGCCGCCGAGGTCACCAAGCGCGACGTTATCAAGATCCTCGACACGATGGCGACCCGAAGCGATTTGCGCGCGTCGGTGAAGCCTTCGGAGCGCCGACTGACCACGCGGCCCAACCGCGTCTACGAGTTGATCCGAGCGATTTGCCGCTGGGCAGTCGGTCGCGACATCCTGCAATACGATCCGTCTTGGGGTATGAAGGCGCCGGTGAAGCGCAATAAGCCGCGCGATCGCGCCCTGTCGCCGGCCGAGATCGCAACATTCTGGGCAGCGTTGGATCGCACGCCGCTGGCCCGACGGCACGTTCCGGCCGGCTTGCCGCGTTCGGCGACGATCCTCACCGGAACCGATGTGCCGATGACGCGCCCGACTGCGCTCGCCATGAAGCTTGCCTTGATCACGGGCCAGCGGATCGGCGAAGTGACCGGCATCGCCGAAAATGAACTTGCGACCGATGCCGCCATGCCGATCTGGGTCATCCCGCGCGGCCGGACCAAGAACAGCGAGCCCAACCGGGTGCCGTTGTCGCCGATCGCGCTCCGCGTGATCGCCGAAGCGCGCGAACTCGCGGCGGGGAGCCCCTGGCTGTTTCCAGGCCCGACCGGCGAGGCGATGCAGAGCCATACAGCGACACGAGCGCTGCAGCGTTCGCGCAAGGCGATCGGGATCGCGCATTTTCGGGTGCACGATTTGCGGCGGACAGCCGCGACCGGTATGGCCGAACTCGGCATCAGTCCGCACACGATCGGCCTTGTCCTGAACCATATCACGGTGCGGCGTGGAACTGTCACCAGCGGCGTCTATATCCACTACGCCTACGACAAGGAAAAGCGCGAGGCGCTGCAGGCGTGGGGGCAGCGACTGGAAGAGATCATCGCGGTCCGCAGCGCCGGAATTGCAGAAGTTGATTCATGTCCGGCAGCAGAACAGTTGGATCTCTTCGCACGTCGCCACGGTTGACACATTCCGTTTTTCGGGATACTATAAAGAGAATGATCAAGAGCTTTCGATGCAGTGAAACGGCGGCTCTGGCCGACGACCGGGCCGTCAAGCGCTTCAGGGCGATCGAGCGCGTGGCCCGACGGAAGCTTGAGATGCTGGCGTCGGCTGCTCGATTGGACGACCTGAGGGTGCCGCCTGGAAATCGGCTCGAGGCCTTGAGGGGCGACCGCAAAGGGCAGCACAGCATTCGCATCAACGACCAGTGGCGGATCTGTTTTCGTTGGGACGAGGGCGCAGAAGATGTCGAGATCGTCGACTATCATTGAGAGGCAAGAATTGACATGAACAAGGCGCTGTCCCCGATTGCACCCGGCGAAATCCTGCTAGAGGAGTTCATGCGTCCTCTCGGCATCAGTCAGAACAAGCTCGCCCGCGATCTCGATGTCCCCGTGGCGCGCATCAACGATATCATCCACGCCAAGCGGGGAATCTCCGCTGATACGGCGCTGCGGCTGGCGACCTACTTCGAAACGTCGGCCGAGTTCTGGTTGAACCTGCAGACACGATACGACTTGAAGATCGTTGCTACAACTGTCGGCGACCAGGTGAGGCGCGCGGTGCGGCCGTACCGGTCAGCGGCCTGATTGGCAGCGTCCAAGAGCCTCCTGGCCCCAATCATTTTGCTTGCCACCTGAACCGCGATCCGGTGGCGAGACGCTCGTGTTGTCCGACATGCAATCCGTCCAGGCCAACTGGGCAATTGCGGCGCGTTGTCCTACATTGTGCAAGTATCGGACAACGCCCATGCAGCTGATCGATCTCGCTACCCAGACGACCTTCGCCGAGCTACTCCAGCGCTCGCTGGACGCGGACTTCGACGAGCAGTTCCATGAGCACGGCAGCTTTCGGCGCAAGAAGTCGAAGGATCGTTTCTACTGGCATTTCCAGTGGCGCGAGGGGGCGACCGTGAAAAGTCGCTATGTCGGCCCCGTCACCGACAAAGCCATCACCGAGCGCGTCACCCGCTTCGCGCAGATCAAATCCGACTTCAAGGGGCGCCGCGAGTTGGTACGCTCGCTGTCGGCAGCCGGCCTGCCGACGCTGGACCGGCTGTCCGGTGACATCATCCAGGTCATGGGCCGCGCCGGGTTCTTTCGGCTGCGCGGCGTGCTCGTCGGCACGCTCGCCTATCAAGCCTATGCCGGCATTCTCGGCGTGCGTCTCGGCGCGCGTCAGCTCATGACACAAGATGCCGACTTCGCCCAGTTCTGGGGCGTGTCGGAGAACGTCGGCGACGGGATGGCGGCCCCGCTCGAAATCCTCAAGGGCGTCGACGCCACATTCCGGGCGCTGCCGCACACCGGCGATCCGTTCATCTCGACGCAGTATCGGAACGGTGCCGCCTATCGCGTCGACTTCCTGACGCCCAACAGGGGCAGCGATGGGCATCAAGGCAAGCTTGGCAAGACGAAGGCGCTCAGCGGCGCCGGCGCCGAACCGTTGCGTCACCTCGATTTTCTCATTCATCAGCCCGAGCGCTCGGTGCTTCTGCATGGCGGCGGCGTGCCGGTCGCCGTGCCGCGCGCCGAACGCTTTGCGGTCCACAAGGTGATCGTCGCCGTCGAGCGGCGCGAAACGGCGAAGTCCGACATGGATATCGCGCAAGCCGATACGCTTATTCGGGTTCTGGCGAGAAAGCGCCCACTTGAACTCGCCGAGGTGTGGCAAACGGCGTGGGCTAGCGGCGACCGCTGGCGCGAGAAGCTGGAGAAGGGGCGTGCAAGGTTGAGCGAAGGGGCGCATCAAGCACTTGATGATGTAGCAGCCAAATTGGCTGCGAGCCGTCGTCGGCGCGGACAATAGCGTTATCAAGTCGGGCATCTGCGGACAAACTGAGATCATCGGCTGGCGATCCAGCTCCGCACCTCGGACGCCCGCCAGCCGACGCGGCCGGGACCGAGACGGCGTTGACGCGGGAACAAGCCCTGCTTGACGTAGGCATAGATCGTCGAGCGGGCGAGACCGGTCTTGGCGACGATCGTCCGGACGCTCCAGAGTTCGTCGTCGGCGATGGGCTTGGAGTTCTCCATCACTGGCAACCGCTGCGCATGATCGAACAGATCATCCATGTCGATGCTATGACTCTGGACGGCGCGGGACGGGTTCGGACGGCTGCGTTGCATGGTCGTCATCCGTTCCAGAGCTGTCTGCGGCTTTCCGAGCCACGCTGTCGTCCAACTGGGCCATGACCCGTGCCATCAGGCTTCGATCCGTCCGCATCCGTCTCGCGATTTCCTCGATCACCTGTTCGAAGCGGAGCTGGCCGAGGGCGCGGGCTGCTGCATGTTCGCTCTCCGGCAACGGCGGTGTGATCGTCACGAAGTAGCGCACGAAGGTCGCCATCAGTTCCGAGACGATGGCGAGATCGCGTTCGATACGGCGCAGCGTCCGGCCGATCGCTGTGTTCTCCAGGCTGTTTAGGTCGCTGAACTGTCCGCCGTTTGGGGCTGCCAAGTACTGCTGCAGCGCTCGTTCCAGGATCGTCGACTTCGCTACGCGGTGGGTTTCCGCCGTCGTCTGCAGCCGCTGTGACATCGCTTCGGACAAATACAGCGCGTGCCGATGCCTCATCTGGACCTTCCGTCAAATGGGTGCGATCTGGGGTAGTGACCGGCGCGGCGCGGATTTTGCCGGAGTTGGAACTCGGGATTTCGACTGGCCCGCGATCGGCCTTCGATACGATCGCCGCGATAGGAAGCTCGGCGTCGCGCAATTGCGATCGTGGTGGTACAGGCAAATGCCTGCCGAATTCGTCGCGCCACTCGAACAGCCACGGCACGTTGCGCATCAACCAGCGGCGACTTTTGCTTCGGCTGCCGGATGCGCTCATCCAACGCTGGACGAGGCCTGCAGCATCGTCCTGCGACAGCTCGCTCCACATGCAGCGATACTGTCGACTCTTGCGCCAGCGCTGCCACCGCGATCGCGGTTTGAGATTCGAGACGAACGTGCGATCTGCGATGCTGTTCATGTCCAGTAGGGCGCGCGGCGCCGAGGTTGTGCGTGGCGACTGCTGACGTTGTGGCGTGTCGCAATACGTCTCCTCTGTGGGCGGGCGTTCGCGCGGCCAGGCACCCCAGCGTTCGAACGCCGCGCTCGCTCTGGCCCACCAAGGGGAAGCGCTCGCCCCTTCCGCCACCGTCGCTCGCCCCTGTGGGGTGGTACGAGCGAGCGACGGCGGCTCCAGGGGGAAGCGGGGCGAGGCGCGATCTCCGGGAGATCGGCCGGATTGTTTGGCGCAAGAAGCGAGGCGTGTCCGATACGATCCGAATTGATCCAGATGTGTCATTTGGTTTGCTCGGCGATATTGCGATGCGAGCGCTTGGGCGACGACAGGTGATATTCATTTGCAATGCGCTCCTGCTGCGAATGTGATTGCGCGGAGTAATTTTGTCGAGAGGGCAGGGCGGCGTGAAGGGGTTCGGGTCATAGGGCAGGATAAACAACTGATGACGCGCCTCGCTCTCCTGCTCCGTCTTCTGTTCATGTTGGGCAGTGCCGCGCTGGGGCAGCTGGTTGGCAACGTGGGGAAGGCAAGCGCTCAACCCGTCGGAGAACCGACCGCGGGCGGTGCTCTCGCGCGCGCCGCCACCGCGGCGCAGCTCAAGCGCGACCCGATCTCTCAGGACTTTCTTGAGCCCGTGCCGGAACGGACGCCCCGGCGTCGCCTCCGCTCGCTCGATCAGGGACCGGCGAAATCAACAACGCCGACGCCGGCCGAGATGCAATTACCACTGGACGCTGTGCCAACAGGCCGCCCCTTAACCCCAAAAATGATACAGGCCGAGCCAAAGCCTGACGAGGCTTATGACCACATCGTAGCTATCCGATTTCGCAAAAACGGTGTCTCGCAGATCTGCACCGGTGTCGCCATCAGCGCGGATGCCGTGTTGACGGCGGGGCACTGTGCCTGCGGCGACACGGGAACCTACGACATCGTGACCGGGCCACGGGGCAACCGGAATGCAACCAACATCACCGGCCGCTTCGCTATTCGTTCGATGATCCCGTTTCCCGGTTATCGTTGCGAACTGCCGCCAGAACGACAAGCGGGACTCGACGTGGCGCTCGTGCTGCTTGCGCAGCGCTACGACAAGCTGGCCCGTCTACGGCGGCCGATCTCGCTGCTAGGTCCGCTGATCGCGCAGCCGCCGCAGGCACTCAAGGTTTACGGCTATGGCTATACCGAAACTGGCGCCATCGGCGAGCGGCGCGGCGCCCCTATCGCTGTGGCGACGCTGACGTGCACCGGGCGGGAATGGTCCCGCATCGGGTGTGCGGGGTTCCGTGAGTTCGTCCTGTCCCAACGGGGCGTCCTTGGCGTGATGCCGTCGACGGCGCTGCGGGACAGCTGCGGCGGCGACAGCGGCGGCCCGGTTTTCTGGGGGGATGGATCGCTCGCTTATCTTGTCGGTCTCGTCTCGCGCGCCGTCGATCTCAGGACGGTGGTGGCTGGTCAGCCCTGCGGCGGCGGTGGAATCTACAGCAATGTGGGCCGGCATTCCGTCATAAACTGGCTCCGCCATCATGGGGTGGACGTGTGCGTCAAGGGCGCCGCGTGCGGAGCGTATTATGTGCCGCCCTAGCAACGAACAAACGGGATCGGCGACGGCTCACGGCAACCGCAATATCAGCGACAACTTCAGCTTCGATATCTGTTAGCTATTGAGAAGGAGCACCTACTGCGGTCCGCACTAGTTCTTAATCTGGCCCGTGCTATCCTTTGACGCGACGATCGCAATCGGACGAGCCCAGCCGCAGCACCTCACGGATCTTCCTCATCGACACTCTCATCTTCGCCATCGGCCGCCCCTGCTTTTTGTTGACAGGGGTGCCGATCTGCTGATTCGGATGTCGACGGGAGTGCTGCCTAAACGCTCATCAGAAACTGTCCGCGATCACTGGAATGCTGTCCGCAATGCGCCGGAATGGGTGTCCGCGAAGGGCCGGAATCTGCACCGACACTCAAAATATTGCATAAACATTAAAGAAAAAGAGCCGATTGCGCCGTCGAAATATCAAGTAGATTAACGCTTTATATTATGGTCGTCGGGCATGGTGGACATACGACAGACTGATAGCTGCGTAATCGCAGCCTCGGAGGCATGATGTCTTCTCCGTCGTTCCGGTGTTAATCCGGACTTGAGAGTTGCCGCCACGGCAACCTCCAACACCGTCATCTTTGCAAGCACGAAATCTGTAGCTGTGTGTGGGGTCCGCGCATTGGGCTGCAGTGGGAGTTCGCGCTTCATCTCGGTATGAGTAACAGACAATGCGGCTTCGTGAAGTGCGTCGTGCCATCAAGCGAGTGGCCTTGTGGCGTCGTAAGTCTTGGCTTGGATCCACGTCGCTCGGCGTGGCCATGGTCTGCGCACTTTGGCTTGGAATTGTCACCAAGCATACTGAAAACAGAGCCATCGATTTGGCAGGTGCTAAGCGCGACCTTCAAAACGTCACCCTGCTTTTCGAAGAGAACGTGCTTCGCTCGATTGGTGAAATGGATAAGGCGCTCTTGTATCTGCGTCGCTCGATTGAAGCGGGTAAAGGTAACCACGACTTTCACAGCATTGTCAGCACGACCGACATCCTCAGCACTCTAATCGTCCAAGTGGCAATCATTGATGCGAACGGCATCATGCGGGCCTCGAATGTTGGGCCGCAGCCCGCTCCTGCGACGGATTTAAGTGACCGCGAGCACTATCGCTTCCATATCGGCAGAACCACCGACGACCTGTTCATCAGTAAACCCGTAATTGGTCGTGCAAGCGGCAAGTGGTCAGTCCAGTTGACTCGACGGTTCTTGATGCCCGACGGCACATTCGGGGGTGTGGTTGTTGCTTCTTTTAATCCTGCCCATTTCGAATCCTTCTATGGCCGAATCGACCTTGGCAAAGGGGCTAGCTACGCGCTGCTTGGAGCCGATGGAATAGTGCGTGCATCTGGCGGCGACCCCGATGAACGCTTCCGTCTTGGGCAAGATCTATCGGCGACCAGCCTGTTTCCAATTCTCAAGAAAGATAAGCTGGAGCCGTTCTGGGAAAGTGGCGCTGAATCCGCGACATCGCAGTTGTTCGGCCTGAGGAAGGTGGCGGGGCATCCGGTTGTCGTGAGTGCCAGCCTTCCCGAGCGAACCGTCTACGGGGACTCCGAGCACAATGCGTACATCATGCTAGTGGCCGGACTCTTGCTTACACTGCTGATTCTTTGGGCCACAAGACGCGCGTGGCTGTCGGAGATGCAGGTGAAGGAAAAAGCAGAGCAGTTACAGTTGACCTTGGATCACATGAGCCAAGGCATCATGATGGTCACAAGAGATCTTCAGATTCCAATCTTGAATCGGAAATCACTCGACCTTCTCGATTTGCCCCGCTCATTCCTTCATTCACCCCCCCGCTTCGATGAGCTGGTAGCTCTGCAGGAACAGCGCGGCGAGTTCACCAATGCCGACCTGCCCGAGAAAATGGGTGCACTGGAGGCCTTTGGGCCATCCGACGTGATTGGACGGTTCGAGATGTACGAGCGTGTCCGGCCGGATGGCACAGTGATCGAAGTTCGCAGTTCTCGCCTTCGCAATGGAGGCTTCGTTCGAACCTTTTCAGACATCACTCAGCGTCGACGGGCTCAAGTCCAAGCGGACCGGATGGCATCAGAAGATACTCTGACCGGCCTCGCTAACCGGCGCACGCTGATGCAGCACCTGGACATGGTCTTGCAGGAACGAATGTCGCAGGATGCTAGTGAACCCCACCCGTTTGCAGTGCTTTATTTGGACCTTGATCGGTTCAAATTCGTCAACGATACCCAGGGCCATGCGGTTGGTGACAAGCTATTGCTGGCTGTTGCGGAACGCCTAAAAGCGTCGCTGCGACAGAATGATTTCATTGCCCGCTTGGGGGGAGATGAGTTTGCGATTGTCCTCTCGTCCAGTGAGCCGGCAGAAAGACCAGAAATTGTTGCGCAGCGCTTGGTCGATGCGATCGGTCGTTCTTATGATATCGACAGCCATCAGCTCTTGATCGGCGCAAGTATCGGCATTGCCATAGGACCTGACAATGGTCAAACAGGCAACGAGCTGCTGATCGCCGCTGATCTCGCCCTCTATGCCGCGAAGGCGGCAGGACGTGCCACTTATCGCTTCTTCTCGAATGAAATGAACGAAGGCTTGAAGGTGAGGCAGCAGATCGAAACCGACCTGCGCGAAGCCATCGTCAACGAGAAATTGGAGCTCCACTATCAACCGATAATTCACCTACAAAACAATGCGATCGTAGGGTTCGAAGCGCTGGCGCGTTGGCGTCACCCCGTCAATGGAATGGTGCCACCGGATAAGTTCATTCCTATTGCGGAGGAGTGTGGTTTGATCCAGGTACTCGGTCAGTGGGTTCTCCAAGAGGCATGTCGCCAAGCCGCAAAGTGGCCAAAGCATCTGACCGTGGCCGTTAATCTCTCCCCCGTGCAATTTGCCAATCCAGGCCTTGCCGGAATGATTGAACGCATTCTCGCGGAAACCGGCCTTGAACCGGCTCGGTTGGAAGTGGAGATCACCGAAGGACTTCTCATGAAAAACTCTGACAGCAACCTCGCAACGCTGCAGAGGTTGAAGGATCTTGGTGTGCGCATCGCCATGGATGATTTCGGGACCGGATACTCGTCACTCGGCTATCTACAGAGCTTTCCTTTCGATCGGATCAAAGTTGATCGCAGCTTCGTTTCCAAGCTTGGCTCAAACGCAAGCTCATCCGCCATTGTTCGCGCCGTCGTTGACATTGCAGGTTCGCGCGGGATGCACACGACCGCAGAGGGAGTGGAAACCGAGGCGCAACGGCAGGGGTTGGCGATGCTCGGCTGTGACGAGGCACAAGGCTATCTGTTTAGCAAGCCTGTGCCACTCGACGGCGTAACAAAATTGATCGCGGAATGGGCCCCTCAGCTTAAGTCAGCTGCCTAGCCTCGTCCGGAGGGGTCCTTTAGACCATTGCTCCCAACTTGCGGCAAACGCGCCTCTTTGAATCGAATGCAATCGTAAGCGTTGATCGAACAATCGATGGCAGTGACGCTCAGGAGTATATTTCTGCATGCAATCCCACACCACCACAGAACGGGCCGCCGGACTTATCCTGATCTATGCGGCATTGCTCGCGGTAGTAGCAGCAGGGCTATGGCGTCCAAATCGCGACCTGCAGACGACGCCTGCGGCGTATATCTACATTCGCCATTTCTGATGGCCGCACCTAGCGCGATAGAAGCAGGAGCCCTAAGCCGCCGAGAACCACCAGAACAGCTGTACGGAACTGACGCTCCGATATCATGTCGCGAGCCTTGGCACCGACAGATACCCCAACCAACGCGGGGATGATGGCGGCAATCGACAGCATGAACATGTGCCACGACATCATGCCAGTAGAGAGCAGCCCTGCCATTAACATTAGAGAGGTGACGAGCACAGATAGATTGACCGCCTGCACCATCCGGTCGGGAGCGAGATGCAAAGACATCATATAAGGGAACAATGGGATCACTTGCGATCCGGTTAAGCCACTGAGTACGCCGTTGACAAAGCCGGTCGGGACCTGCAATACAGCATGCCATTGCGGAGGCAAAGAAAGCTCTGGCTTGACCAATGCCAGTGTCACATAGCCAATTATTGTGAGGCCGAGCACCTGCACCGCAACCGCTTGATCGATCCAAATCAACAGCCACAGTCCGACCAGGACACCAGGCACGATCGAGATGTAGAGACTCGCAAAGGACTTTACGGTCTGCGATAGGTGAGCGGTCGTAACCGCTACACCAATGTTTGTTGCCATAGCGGGTATGATGACCAACGCCATTGCAGGCTTCAGACCAATAGCGACGACCAGAAATGGCAAAGCGCACGAGGCATAACCGAGCCCGGTCGCCCCCTTCAGTATCCCGGCCAGGAACAAGCCGCCGATGGCAATCGCCATTGACCACGAATCCATCACTTTGCCCCTTGACTACTTCCGGAACTATAAATTGCTGTATGAGGCGTATGCGCGGGTCACTGAAACCAAGGTTTCGTGCCCACGCCTTTTTTTGTAGAATACATATAAAACACCGGTATTTTATCCGGAAATAAACTGCGAACTTCACTGGAATTGAATGTCAGGAAGATAGAGTTCGGGAATACACGCTCAATCACTCGGCGCTCCACCATGTTCATTTCATAATAGCGCTTGGCTCCAATATCCACCGACTTGCTTCCACGGTACCACTTCGCAGCACTCTTCTCGAGTTCTGCACGCACTTCATTGGGGCATTCGCACTTATTGTTCGAAATCAGTTTCAGCGATGGCCGCATAGTGTCGGTTAGTGCCTGTAACCTCCAGGACGAAAATCCGTGATGGTGTCCAGCTGCTTCGACAGCTTTGAAATATTTGTTGATACTACGAACCTTGTGCCCATTCAATCGTGCGTGCAAGTCTGTCATCACAAGATGCAGTTCCGTCCCCGGCTTGTGAACAGCATCGATGCGCGCCATCATCTTCTGTAAGTATTGCAGACAAAGAAGTTCGGGCTCTGCGATCTCGTCTCGCGGCCCCTTGCCCCAATAGCTAATGAATGACAGCGGCTCTTCTTGCCGTATGGCACGGGTCGTGAACGACCGCAAAAGAGTGAGATCCGAAGGCTGTTCCCGCTTGAAGGCCCAAGTATTGAACGCTTTCAGAATTTCTTCTGCATTGAGATTATTGGATTGACTAGGTGCAGACAAAGGAAGTGCGCTATCGCGCGTCGCGATACTTAAGGACGCCATCGCCATTCTCCAACGCAATACAAAAGGAGGGAGTTTCCGCTCGGTTGTTCACGCATCATGCGTCCGTGGCAGCGGATGGGTATTAATGAAACATAAAGGTTAACAACTACTTAAGGTATGGCAGCCTGCACGAGAACTGAAGCGACCTCAGATGGCGAGTCGGTGTTGCTGCCGAGCCTTGGCAAAAGAGCGCCGAAATTGCGCGCACGAAAAGCACATGCCATCTGATCGTCCGCTTGCCGGGATGGCCGAAATTGGCCCAGGCTGTGTGAAAACCCTCGCCGCATATTAATCTTTAAGCGGATCATATCTCGACGTGCTATGCTCGTCGCACTGAATCGCAGGCGGGGGCGGCGATGGCGGGATTTGTCGAAGGGTTGGATCGCGGGCAGAGCGCTATGTTTCCAGCGCAGCTCGACGACTATGTGGCCGAGGACAATCCTGTCCGTGCGGTCGATGCGTTCGTCGACGGTCTCGATCTCGGCAAGCTCGGCTTCTCCACCGAGCCGCTGGCAACAGGTCGGCCGGGCTATCGGCCCGCCATGATGCTCAAGATCTACATCTACGCCTATCTCAACCGGATTCCTTCGAGCCGTCGGATCGAACGCGAATGCCAGCGCAACATCGAGCTGATCTGGCTGACCGGCAAGCTGGCGCCGGATCACAAGACGATCGCGGATTTCCGCAAGGACAACGGCAAGGCGATCCGTGAGGTGTGCCGCGCGTTCGTGCTGCTGTGCCGGCAGCTCGACCTTCTGAGCGAGGCGAGCGTGGCGATCGACGGCTCGAAGTTCAAGGCGGTCAACGCGCGCGACAACAACTTCACTCAGGCCAAGATGAAGCGGCGCCTCGAGCGGATCGACGAGAGCATCACGCGCTACATGGAGCAGCTGGTGACCGCCGATCGTCAGATCGCCGGCGGCAACGATGCCGTACCGCAGGCCAAGGTCGAGCGGCTGAAGGACAAGCTCGCCAAGCTGAAGGAGGAGGTCGCGCGCCTCAACGCGATCAACAAGGATCTGCAGCGGAGCGAGGACGGGCAGATCTCGCTCACCGATCCCGACAGCCGCTCGATGGCGACCAGCGGCAAGGACACCGGCATCGTCGGCTACAACGTGCAAAGCGCAGTCGATACCAAGCATCATCTGATCGTCGCGCACGAGGTCACCAACGTCGGCAGCGATCGCCACCAGCTCGCCAACATGGCCGAGCAGGCGCGCGCGGAGCTGGGAGCCGAGAAGCTCGATGTGGTCGCTGACCGCGGCTACTACGAGGGCGGCGAGATCAAGGCCTGTGAGGACGTCGGCATCTCGGTGATGCTGCCGAAGCCGCAGACATCAGGCGCCAAAGCGGAAGGCCGTTTCGGCAAGCAGGACTTCGTCTACAAGCCGGAGGAGGACGCCTACCGCTGCCCCGCCGGCGAGACGCTGCCGTATCGCTTCACGAACGTCCAGGATGGTAAGACCGTGCACCGCTACTGGACGAACGCGTGCAAAGACTGTCGGCTCAAGTCCCTTTGCACTCCGTCGAAGGAGCGACGCATCTTCCGATGGGAGCACGAGGCCGTGCTGGAGAAAGTCCAGGCCAGGCTCGATCGCACCCCGGATGCCATGACGATTCGCCGCTCGACGGTCGAGCACCCGTTCGGAACCATCAAGTGCTGGATGGGCGCGACGCACTTTCTGTGCATGACGCTGCCGAAGGTGGCGACGGAGATGGCACTCAACGTGCTCGCCTACAACATGAAGCGCGTGATGAACATCATGGGTGTCGACAAGCTGCTGGAGGCGATGCGGGCGGTAATGGCCAAGCCTCGCTCAAAATCTGCGCGCGCACGGTGGCTCCACGGTGCCCCTAGGCGGTCACAGGGCGCGATCTGGCGCCGGATCGCCGTGTTCGATCGGAAAAACCGGCTCGGCGGCACGGTCCTGGCCGATTGACGCAAAGCCGGAGGGTTTTCACACAGCCTGGGCCCTGACCTCTTCTGTTCTCCGTCGCCGTCGACTTCCGCAGCTGAAGCTATCGCGTTCGGTTCGTCAATCGTTCGCGTGTGCGGCAGCTATCTGGGGGTATGCGTGGCGACAGGACGTCGGTGCAAGTCGCCAGGATGATCGGCAGCTCGGTGCGCAGGAAGCGGATGCCCTGGCGCACGGCGATGCCACGTTCCAGCATGAAGGCACGGATCTGATTGATGATGCCGGTGCGTTGGCTGACAAGTCTCTCGCGCACACGATGCAGCGCCTGCAGGTCGAGTTGGTCGGTGGTCTTAACGGCGACGAACTTCATCGTCGGGCGCTGCACGGCCTCGGTGATCGCCTCAGCATCATTGAAATCGTTCTTCTGTCCCTTGGCGTAGGGTCGCACATACTTCGCCGGCATCAATCGGGCATCGTGGCCGAGCGAGGCCAGCTTGCGCGCCAGATGATGCGCGCCTACGCAGGCCTCCATGCCGATACGACAGGGCGGCAGATTGGCGAGTCGGCTCTCGACCTGGCTACGCGACCACTTCTGCCGCAGCACGATGGCGCCACTCCTGTCGTGGCCAACGACGTGGAACGTATTCTTGCCGATATCGATACCGATGACGGTGATCTTGGTGCTTGTGGTTCTGGGCATGGGCGTGCTCCTTTGATGCAGCCCCTGTCCAGCGTGCTGCGCCGGTGGGGCAGGAGCACGGCCGGACCATCCCATTAGCCGATATGGCTCTTGCCGGTGCCGGACGAGACAGCGACACAATGCCGGGAGTCCGGGATTTGAGGTGCGGATCCACTATCCGCCGCAGATTCTCTCCGGCGTTGATAGCACAGCCGTTGCCTGCGTCGCCTGAACAATTTGCGGTCAATCCGTCCGCCAATGTTCTTCGTATATTGCAACTTATTGATATTATTGGTCGGAGCGGGGAGATTCGAACTCCCGCCCCCTTGCTCCCGAAGCGGGTGAGCGTGTGTACAAGTTCCGCGTCTATTCATGGAGTGTTCCGAACCCATTGGACACAAAATAACAATGCAAATCAAACAATTGGGTCCGAGGCGATCTACCTTCCAAGCTGAATACGAGGGTTCGATTCCCTTCACCCGCTCCAATTCCATGACCACTTGCGGCATCGCAGCATCGGCGCTCGACCTCGCTCGTTCCCGACCCAATCCATTTGCTGCGGCGTGGTGATGCAAATCGGCCATCGGGTGGCGCCTGGGAGTTCCGTGGAATCGTTTTAAGCCACTGTTTGAAAAAAGAAATATTTTGGAATTGCGTCCCGGCCGACGGCCGCGACGGCGTGTCAAGAAAAATGTTGTGACAAGCGACACGGATTAAGCTATGAGCACCGCGATGGACTGGGCCAACTCGTGTCCAATGAGGGGCGTAGCTCAATTGGTAGAGCGTCGGTCTCCAAAACCGAAGGTCGGGGGTTCGAGACCCTCCGCCCCTGCCATGTCTTCCACAGGCTGGATGTGCGGTGAAAGCCGCGCCCCGGCCTTTGAATGTGTCTGATCCGGAATAGATGTCCGACGGTTCGGTTCTTGGCGACGGTTCGGGCCGGTTGGGCAGGAATTTGGCTCTCGCGGGCACTGGTACCGCCCGGCTGGGCAAGGATGAAGGGTTTGATGGCGAAGTACAATCCGATCGAGTTCATCCAGGAAGTGCGCTCCGAGGTGGCCAAAGTCACTTGGCCGAGCACCAAGGAAGTATGGATCACGACCGTTGCCGTGCTCATCATGGTGATCTTGGCGTCGCTGTTTTTCGTGGCCGCCGACCAGTTCCTCGGCTGGTTCGTCAAGCTGATCCTCGGCATCGGCAGCTGACGAGGGAGCGCTGGGGCAGATTTGGTTTGAGACGACGGCGCGAACTTCGCGCGGGCTTGGCAACTCAGGACTGAAGTGACGAGAATGGCGAAGCCGAAACGCTGGTATATCGTGCACGCCTATACCAACTTCGAGCGCAAGGTGGCCGACGCCATCCGCGAGCGCGCGAAGCAGGGTGGCATCGCACACCTGTTCGAGGAAATCGTGGTCCCGACCGAGGACGTGGTCGAGGTTCGCCGCGGCCGCAAGGTGCAGACCGAGCGCAAGTTCCTGCCCGGCTACGTGCTGGTCAAGATGGAGATGACCGACGCTGCGTTCCTGATGATCAAGAACACGCCGAAGGTCACCGGCTTCCTCGGCACCGACAACAAGGCGACGCCGATTCCGGACGAAGAAGCTATGCGCATGATGCGCCATGTCGAAGAGGGCGTCGAGCGGCCGAAGCCGACCGTCACCTTCGAGATCGGCGAGCAGGTCAAGGTCGCGGAGGGGCCGTTCGCGACGTTCCAGGGCCACGTCGAGGAGGTCGACGAGGAGCGCTCTCGCCTCAAGGTGGCGGTATCGATCTTTGGTCGGCCGACGCCGGTGGAACTGGAATTCGGGCAGGTCGAGAAGATCGGCGCGTGAGGAATTGCGATGTGTTCCGGCAGCGATGCCGGGAGTTCGTGCGGGAGGGTGACCGGGAGTTACCGGCACCCGTGGACCGCTAACCCTGGAGGGGCTCTTCGAGCACCTCCGCAAATGCCAGGGGAGACCAGATGGCGAAGAAGATCGACGGCTACATCAATCTGCAAGTGCCGGCCGGCAAGGCTAATCCCTCGCCGCCGATCGGCCCCGCGCTCGGTCAGCGCGGCGTCAATATCATGGAATTCTGCAAGGCGTTCAACGCCAAGACCAAGGACATGGAGCCGGAAACCCCTATCCCGGTGAAGATCACGGTGTTCTCGGACCGTTCGTTCACGTTCGAGATGCGCACGCCGCCGGCGAGCTTCTTTCTCAAGAAGGCCGCCAAGATCAATGCCGGCAGCAAGACGCCGGGTGTGACCAGCGCCGGCACGGTGACGATGGCGCAATGTCTGGAGATCGCCAAGACCAAGCTCAAGGATCTCAATACCGACAACGTCGAGCAGGCCGCCCGCACGATCGCCGGCTCGGCCCGGTCGATGGGCATCCAGGTGACGGAGTAAGATCATGAGCAAAGCTGGCAAACGTATCCGCACTGCCCGCGAGGGCGTTATTCGCGAGAAGTCCTATGGTCTCGAAGAGGCCGTGAAGCTGGTCAAGGCTGGTGCCAAGGCGAAATTCGACGAGACCGTCGACATCGCCATGAACCTCGGCGTCGATCCCAAGCACGCCGATCAGATGGTTCGCGGCGTCTGCAACCTGCCGAACGGCTCGGGCCGTACCCTCAAGGTCGCCGTGTTCGCGCGCGGCGCCAAGGCGGAAGAGGCCAAGGCCGCCGGTGCCGACGTGGTCGGTGCCGAGGATCTGGTCGAAAGCGTGTCGAAGGGCACGATCAACTTCGACCGCTGCATCGCAACGCCCGACATGATGGGCCTCGTCGGTCGCCTCGGCAAGGTGCTGGGTCCGCGCGGCCTGATGCCGAACCCGCGCGTCGGCACCGTCACCATGGACGTTGCCACTGCGGTCAAGGGCGCCAAGGGCGGCGCCGTCGAGTTCCGCGTCGAAAAGGCCGGCATCGTGCATGCCGGCGTTGGCAAGGTCAGTTTCACCGAGGCCGCACTTGCCGAGAACATCCGCGCCTTCGTCGATGCCGTCAACAAGGCGAAGCCGGCCGGCTCCAAGGGTACTTATCTGAAGAAGGTCGCGATCAAGTCGACGATGGGACCCGGCGTCAAGGTCGACCAGGCGAGCGTGCTTGGCGCTTCGCCGCACAACTGAAGTTCTGCCGGAGCCTGTGAAATGGGCTCTGGACCAATGGGCGGGCCGTGACAGGCCCGCACTAGAGGCAGTCGCCGCGAAAGCGGCAATTGCCTCGACCCTGTCCGAGACTGCAGGCGCCGCCCTTCGCCAGAAGGGCAGCTTAATCCCCGGACACTTCCGCGGGGGCCAGCATGAGACGGGAGACAACCCGCTAATTGCCGGGTCCCAATCGGGACTCAGCGGTTTCGGTTTGACACTCTCCGGGCACGCTCCGTCAGGCCTTGATCGGCCAGGCGGGCGGACAGGTGAAGCGGTCTTGAAGGTGCCAGGGATTGCCTGGCGGCTGCAAGATCAAACTGCAACCGGCCACGGATCGTATGCGATCCGGGGCACTAGCTAGGAGAGCATAAGTGGACAGAGCTGCGAAAGCAGAGCTCGTGACCGCGCTCCACGACGTGTTCAAGGACACGGGCGTGGTCGTTGTTGCCCACTATGCCGGTATGACAGTCGCCCAGATGACCGACTACCGCCGCAAAGTCAAAGCGGCGGGCGGCTCTGTGCGGGTGGCCAAGAACCGGCTGGCGAAGATCGCAGCGAAGGATACGGACAGCGCCGCAATCGTGCATCTCTTCAAGGGTCAGACCTGTCTGGCCTACTCGAAGGATCCGATCGCAGCAGCCAAGGTCGCCGTGGATTATGCCAAGACGAATGACAAGCTCGTCATTCTCGGCGGCACCATGGGTCGGACCGTCCTCGATCCGGCGAATGTGAAAGCTCTCGCCGCGCTGCCTTCGCTGGATGAACTGCGGGCCAAGCTGATCGGCCTCCTGAACGCGCCGGCGACCAAGATCGCCCGCACGGTCATGGAGCCGGGCGCCAAGCTCGCACGCGTGATCCAGGCGAAAGCAGCCCAAGGGTAATGACGAAAACCACAGCGCTGGGCAAACGATGCTCCGGCAAATTCGACACCTATGAACGTTCAAACCGATAAGGAAACCAGACCATGACCGATCTCACCAAGATCGTTGACGATCTCTCGAAGCTGACCGTCCTGCAGGCTGCCGAGCTTGCCAAGATGCTCGAGGAGAAGTGGGGCGTTTCGGCTGCTGCTGCCGTCGCCGTGGCGGCCGGCCCCGCCGCGGCTGCCGCTGCCGTCGAAGAGCAGACCGAGTTCACCGTCATTCTCGTCGCCGGCGGCGACAAGAAGATCAACGTGATCAAGGAAGTCCGTGCGCTGACCGGCCTCGGCCTCAAGGAAGCCAAGGACCTCGTCGAGGCCGGCGGCAAGGCCGTGAAGGAAGGCGTGTCCAAGGACGAGGCTGCCAAGATCAAGAAGCAGCTCGAGGACCAGGGCGCCAAGGTCGAGTTGAAGTAAGTGTGCAGGTTGGGTTGGGCCGGCCAACTTGCCGGTCGCAACCCGACATTTTTCGGGCGGTGCTCGAAATTGTTGGGTTACGGACGCAAGCGGGCATCCTAACCCAACCTACTTGTCCATCGCTATTCAACGGCCCTCTGGTCGGTGGGCCGTTGAATAGCGATCAAATGCAACATCTGGCGGGTACCGGGTCCACTTTCCCGGCGGCCCCGCCAGCATATGAAGGAGCGGACACGGCATGGCTGAGACATTCAACGGCCGCAAGCGCATCCGGAAGAAGTTCGGCAACATGACGGAAGTTGCCAAGATGCCGAACCTCATCGAGGTTCAGAAGAGTTCGTATGATGACTTCCTGATGGTCAAGGAGCCGGCCGGCGGTCGCGGCGATACCGGCTTGCAGTCGGTGTTCCGCTCGGTCTACCCGATCTCGGATTTCTCGGGGCGCGCGACGCTCGAGTTCGTGCGCTACGACTTCGAGCCGCCGAAGTATGACGTCGACGAATGCATGCAGCGCGACATGACCTATTCGGCGCCGCTGAAGGTCAAGCTGCGCCTGATCGTGTTCGACGTGAACGAGGAGACCGGCTCGAAGTCGATCAAGGACGTCAAGGAGCAGGACGTGTACATGGGCGACATGCCGCTCATGACCATGAACGGCACGTTCGTGATCAACGGTACCGAGCGTGTGATCGTCAGCCAGATGCACCGCTCGCCCGGCGTGTTCTTCGACCATGACCGCGGCAAGACGCACGCCTCGGGCAAGCTGCTGTTCGCCGCCCGCATCATTCCCTATCGCGGCTCCTGGCTCGACTTCGAGTTCGACGCCAAGGACATCGTCTATGTCCGCATCGATCGCCGCCGCAAGCTTCCCGTCACGACACTGCTCTACGCGCTCGGCCTCGACGACGAGCAGATCCTGTCGACGTTCTACAAGTCGATCCCGATCAAGGAATCCAAACGCGGCTGGCGCATGCCGTTCAGCTCGGAGAAGATGCGCGGCTCGACCCCGCTCGCCGACCTGATCGATGCCAAGTCGGGTGAAGTGGTGGCGCGTGCCGGCGAGAAGATCTCCGCCCGCAAGGCGCGCGAGCTTGCCGAGAGCGGCCTCAAGGAAGTGCTGGTGTCGTCCGAGGACCTTGCCGGGCGCTATCTCGCCGAGGACATCGTCGACCTGTCGACCGGCCAGATCTACGGCGAGGCCGGCGACGAGCTCGACGACAAGCTGCTGGCCGAGATCAAGGACCAGAAAATCAAGGAATTCCCGATCCTCGACATCGACCATGTCACGGTCGGCGCCTTCATTCGCAATACGCTCAACATCGACAAGAATGCCAACCGCACCGAAGCCCTGATGGACATCTACCGGGTCATGCGGCCGGGCGAGCCGCCGACCATCGAGGCGGCCGAGAAGCTGTTCCACACCATGCTGTTCGATAGCGAGCGCTATGACCTGTCGGCGGTCGGCCGCGTCAAGATGAACATGCGCCTCGATCTGCAGGTCGAGGATACCATGCGCGTGCTGCGCCCCGAGGACATCCTCGAGGTGGTCAAGACGCTGGTCGGCCTGCGCGATGGCCGCGGCGAGATCGACGACATCGATCACCTCGGCAATCGCCGCGTGCGCTCGGTCGGTGAGTTGATGGAGAATCAGTACCGCGTCGGCCTGCTGCGCATGGAGCGCGCGATCAAGGAGCGCATGTCGTCGGTCGATATCGACACGGTGATGCCGCAGGATCTGATCAACGCCAAGCCGGCGGCCGCTGCCGTGCGCGAGTTCTTCGGCTCATCGCAGCTCAGCCAGTTTATGGACCAGACCAACCCGCTGTCCGAGATCACCCACAAGCGCCGCCTGTCGGCGCTCGGACCGGGCGGCCTCACCCGCGAACGCGCCGGCTTCGAGGTGCGCGACGTGCATCCAACGCACTACGGCCGCATCTGCCCGATCGAGACGCCGGAAGGCCCCAACATCGGTCTGATCAATTCGCTGGCGACGTTCGCGCGCGTCAACAAGTACGGCTTCATCGAAAGCCCTTACCGCAAGGTGGTGAATCAGAAGGTCACCGACACGGTCGTCTATCTGTCGGCCATGGAGGAGATGCGCCACCACGTCGCTCAGGCCAACGCCGTGATCGACGCCAAGGGCAAGCTCACCGGCGACCTCGTCACTTGCCGCTATCAAGGTGACGTGCTGCAGGTGCCGCCCGACAAGGTCGATTACATCGACGTATCGCCGAAGCAGCTGGTCTCGGTCGCGGCCGCCCTGATCCCGTTCCTCGAGAACGACGACGCCAACCGCGCCCTCATGGGCTCGAACATGCAGCGCCAGGCGGTGCCGCTGATCCGGGCCGAGGCGCCGCTGGTCGGCACCGGCATCGAGGAGGTGGTGGCGCGCGACTCAGGCGCTGCGATTGCCGCCCGCCGCTCCGGCGTCGTCGACCAGGTCGACGCGACGCGTATCGTTATTCGCGCGACGCACGAGACCGATCCGTCGAAGCCCGGCGTCGACATCTATCGGCTGCGCAAGTTCCAGCGCTCGAACCAGAACACCTGCATCAACCAGCGGCCGCTGGTGAATGTCGGCGACACGGTGACGGCCGGCGAGATCATTGCCGATGGTCCGTCGACCGACCTTGGCGATCTGGCGCTCGGCAAGAACGTGCTCGTCGCGTTCATGCCGTGGATGGGCTACAATTTCGAAGACTCGATCCTGATGTCCGAGCGCGTCGTCGCCGAGGACGTGTTTACCTCGATCCACATCGAGGAATTCGAGTGCATGGCGCGCGACACGAAACTCGGGCCTGAGGAAGTGACGCGCGACATCCCGAACGTCTCGGAAGAGGCGCTAAAGAACCTTGACGAAGCCGGCATCGTCTACATTGGTGCCGAGCTTGCCCCCGGCGACATCCTGGTCGGCAAGATCACGCCGAAGGGCGAGAGCCCGATGACGCCGGAAGAGAAGCTGCTGCGCGCCATCTTCGGCGAGAAGGCGTCCGACGTACGCGATACCTCGCTGCGCCTGCCGCCGGGCGTGTCCGGCACGGTGGTCGAGGTGCGCGTGTTCAATCGGCACGGCGTCGAGAAGGACGAGCGCGCCATGTCGATCGAGCGCGAGGAGATCGAGCGTCTCGCCAAGGACCGCGACGACGAGCTGCAGATCCTCGACCGCAACGTCTACGGCCGTCTGAAGGACAGCCTCGCCGGCAAGGAAGTGTCGAAGTGGCCGAAGGGCGGCAAGCGCGGCCCGGCGGCGACGCTCGAGATCCTGGACGATATACCGCGCAGCCAGTGGTGGGAGATCGGCCTCAAGGACGAGAAGGCGCAGGCCGAGCTCGAAGCCATCCAGAAGCAGTACGAGGATGCCAAGAAGAGCCTGGAGCGGCGCTTCGTCGACAAGGTCGACAAGCTGCAGCGCGGCGATGAGCTGCCGCCCGGCGTGATGAAGCGCGTCAAGGTGTTCGTCGCGGTCAAGCGCAAGATCCAGCCCGGCGACAAGATGGCGGGCCGCCACGGCAACAAGGGCGTGGTGTCGATGATCGTGCCGCGCGAGGACATGCCGTTCCTCGAGGACGGCACGCCGGTCGACGTCGTCCTCAATCCACTCGGCGTGCCTTCCCGCATGAACGTCGGCCAGATCCTCGAGACGCATCTTGGCTGGGCCTGCCGCGGTCTCGGCCGCGTCATCGACGCCGCCCTCGAGAAGTGGCACGAGACCAACGACGCCAAGGCGCTGAAGGAGACGATGAAGTCGATCTACGGCGAGCAGGACGGCATCGCCAAAATGAAGGACGGCGAGATCGTCTCGCTGGCCGAGAAGCTGCGGCACGGCGTGCCGGTGGCGACCCCGGTGTTCGACGGCGCGCACGAAGGTGACATCGTCGAGATGCTGAAGCTCGCGGGCTTCGACACATCCGGCCAGGTGGTACTGCACGACGGACGCACCGGCGAGCCGTTCGACCGCAAGGTCACGGTCGGCTTCAAGTACGTGCTGAAGCTGCATCATCTCGTCGACGACAAGATCCACGCCCGATCGATCGGCCCCTACAGCCTCGTCACCCAGCAGCCGCTGGGCGGCAAGGCCCAGTTCGGCGGCCAGCGCTTCGGCGAAATGGAGGTGTGGGCGCTCGAAGCCTACGGCGCCGCCTACACGCTGCAGGAGATGCTGACCGTGAAGTCGGACGACGTCGCCGGCCGCACCAAGGTGTACGAGGCGATCGTGCGCGGCGACGACGCGTTCGAAGCCGGCATCCCGGAGAGCTTCAACGTGCTGGTCAAGGAGATGCGCGCGCTCGGCCTCAACGTCGATCTCGCCAACTCGGCCGAGCCGCTGCCACCGCCATTGCCGGATGTCGATCCGGGGGCGATGCCGCAACCGCAGTTGCCGCCAGCCGCCGAATAAGCGCTTGAGGCGAGGGATCTGGTGCCGGCCGATGCCGGTCGATCCCTCGCAGTTGCCTCGGTCCGCCACGTGGATCGAGGGCCAATACTACGCCGACCCCATGAGCCCCTAGCGAAGCCGCCCCCTTCGCCGACAGGAGATCAGCCGATGAACGAGATCACCAACCTCTTCAAGCAGCAGGCACCGCTGCCGACGTTCGACCAGATCAAGATTTCCATCGCCAGCCCCGATGACATCCTGTCGTGGTCGTTCGGCGAGATCAAGAAGCCCGAGACCATCAACTACCGGACCTTCAAGCCGGAGCGCGACGGCCTGTTCTGCGCCCGCATCTTCGGGCCGATCAAGGACTACGAGTGCCTGTGCGGCAAGTACAAGCGCATGAAGTACAAGGGCCTGATCTGCGAGAAGTGCGGCGTTGAAGTCACGCTCGCCAAGGTGCGCCGCGAGCGCATGGGCCACATCGAGCTCGCCGCTCCCGTCGCCCACATCTGGTTTCTGAAGTCGCTGCCCTCCCGCATTGGCCTGCTGCTCGATATGACGCTCAAGGATCTCGAGCGCGTGCTCTACTTCGAGAACTACATCGTGCTCGAGCCGGGCGTGACGACGTTCAAGGAGCGCCAACTGCTGAGCGAAGAGCAGTACATGCAGGCGCTCGACGAGTTCGGGCCGGACAGCTTCACCGCCGGTATCGGCGCCGAGGCGATCCGCGAGATCTTGACCGGCATGGACCTCGTTCAGATCCAGGCCGACCTGCGCCAGGAGATCGCCGAGGCGACCACCGAACTGAAGCCGAAAAAGCTCGGCAAGCGCCTCAAGGTGATCGAAGCCTTCCTCGAGTTCGGGCAACCGGCCCGAGTGGATGATCCTGACCGTGGTGCCGGTGATCCCGCCGGAACTGCGCCCGCTGGTGCCGCTTGACGGCGGTCGCTTTGCGACTTCGGACCTCAATGACCTTTACCGCCGCGTCATCAACCGCAACAACCGCCTGAAGCGGCTGATGGAGCTGCGCGCGCCCGACATCATCATCCGCAACGAGAAACGGATGCTGCAGGAGTCGGTCGACGCGCTGTTCGACAACGGCCGCCGTGGCCGCGTCATCACCGGCGCCAACAAGCGCCCATTGAAGTCGCTCGCCGACATGCTGAAGGGCAAGCAGGGCCGCTTCCGCCAGAACCTGCTCGGCAAGCGCGTCGACTATTCGGGCCGCTCGGTGATCGTGGTCGGCCCCGAACTCAAGCTGCATCAGTGCGGTTTGCCCAAGAAGATGGCGCTCGAGCTGTTCAAGCCGTTCATTTACGCCCGCCTCCAGGCGCTCGGCCAGGCGGCGACCGTCAAGCAGGCGAAAAAGCTCGTCGAGAAGGAAAAGCCCGAGGTCTGGGACGTCCTCGACGAGGTGATCCGCGAGCATCCGGTGCTGCTCAACCGCGCGCCGACGCTGCACCGCCTCGGCATCCAGGCGTTCGAGCCGATGCTGGTCGAGGGCAAGGCGATCCAGCTGCATCCGCTGGTCTGCGCCGCCTTCAACGCCGACTTCGACGGTGACCAGATGGCGGTGCATATTCCACTGTCGCTGGAAGCCCAGCTCGAAGCCCGCGTGCTGATGATGTCAACCAACAACATCCTGCATCCGGCGAACGGCCAGCCGATCATCGTGCCGTCGCAGGATATCGTGCTCGGCCTCTACTACGTCTCGATCATGCGCGAGAACGAGAAGGGCCAAGGCATGTTGCTGGGCTCGGTCGAGGAAGTGCGTCGCGCGCTCGACGCCGGCGCCGTGTCGCTGCATGCCAAGGTCAAGGGCCGCCATCGCTCGATCGATGCCGAAGGCGGGGAGGTCGTCGAAGTCTATGAGACGACGCCGGGCCGCATGCTGCTGGGCGAACTGCTGCCGAAGCGGCCGGGCGTGAAGTTCGCGCTCACCAACCAGCTGCTGACCAAGAAGGCGATCTCGGGCCTGATCGACGCCGTCTACCGCAACTGCGGCCAGAAGGAGACGGTGATCTTCTGCGATCGCATCATGGCGCTGGGCTTCTACCACGCGTTCAAGGCCGGCATCTCGTTCGGCAAGGACGACATGGTGATCCCGTCGACCAAGCCGAAGATCGTCGACCGGACGATGGGCGAGGTGCGCGACTTCGAGCAGCAGTATCAGGACGGCCTGATTACCAAGCTCGAGAAGTACAACAAGGTCGTCGACGCCTGGTCGAAGTGCACCGACCAGATCGCCAAGGACATGATGGAGCGCATCTCCACCACCACCAAGGATGCATCCGGCAAGGAAAGCCCGATCAACTCCGTCTACATGATGAGCCACTCGGGCGCCCGCGGCTCGCCGGCGCAGATGAAGCAGCTCGCCGGCATGCGCGGTCTGATGACCAAGCCTTCGGGCGAGATCATCGAGACGCCGATCCTGTCGAACTTCAAGGAGGGCCTGTCGGTGCTCGAGTACTTCAACTCGACGCACGGCGCCCGCAAGGGCCTCGCCGACACCGCCTTGAAGACCGCCAACTCGGGCTACCTGACGCGTCGCCTCGTCGACGTGGCGCAGGACTGCATCATCACTGAAGAGGATTGCGGTACCGAGAATGGCATCAAGGTGCAAGCGGTCGTCGATGCCGGCCAGGTCATCGTCGCGCTCGGTGCCCGCGTGCTCGGCCGCACCGCTGCCGAAGACGTGCTCGATCCGGCAACCGGCGCCGTCATCATCAAGAACGGTGAGCTGATCGAGGAACGCCACGCCGAGGCGATCGAGAAGGCCCAGGTGCAGGAGGTCCGCATCCGCTCGGTGCTGACTTGCGAGACCGAGATCAGCGTCTGCGGCAAGTGCTATGGGCGCGATCTCGCCCGCGGCACGCCGGTCAACATCGGCGAGGCGGTCGGCGTTATCGCCGCCCAATCGATCGGCGAGCCGGGCACGCAGCTCACCATGCGTACCTTCCACATCGGCGGCGTGGCGCAAACAGTTGACACCTCGTTCATCGAGAGCAACTTCAACGGCGTGGTGCGGATCAAGAACCGCAACGTGGTGAAGGACAGCCAGGGCCGTCTGATCGTCATGGGCCGCAACGTCGCGATCGCGATCGAGGACCTGGGCGGCAAGGAGCTCGCCCTGCTCAAGGTCACGTCCGGCGCGCGGCTGCTGGTCGACGAGGGCGACAACGTCAAGCGCGGCGCCCGCCTTGCGCAGTGGGATCCCTTCACGCGCCCGATCCTGACCGAAGTCAACGGCATTGTCGGCTTCGAGGATCTGGTCGAAGGCGCCTCGGTGCGCGAACAGACCGACGAGATGAAGGGCACCACGAATCGCATCGTCATGGATTGGCGGGCGACACCGCGAGGTGCGGAACTGAAGCCGGCGGTGGTCATCAAGGACAGCAAGGGCAAGCCGATCAAGGTGCAGCGCGGCGGCGATGCCCGCTACCTGCTCAACGTCGATGCCATCCTGTCGGTGGAGCCAGGCGCCCATGTCAAGGCCGGCGACGTGCTGGCCCGTATCCCGACGGCGTCGGCCAAGTCCGGCGACATCACCGGCGGTCTGCCGCGTGTCGCCGAGCTGTTCGAGGCGCGACGGCCGAAGGATCACGCGATCATCGCGGAGATCTCAGGCACGGTCGAGTTCGGCAAGGACTACAAGAACAAGCAGCGCATCACGATCAAGCCGGACGACGACACCCAGGAGCCGGTCGAGTACCTGATCCCGCGGGGAAAGAGCCTCGCGGTGCAGCACGGCGACCGGATCGAGCGCGGTGATTTCGTGTACGACGGGCATCCCGCCCCGCACGACATCCTCGCGATCAAGGGCGTCGAGCACCTTGCCAACTACCTGATCAACGAGATCCAGGACGTCTACCGCCTGCAGGGCGTGACGATCAACGACAAGCATATCGAGGTGATCGTCCGCCAGATGCTGCAGAAGGTCGAAATCATGGATTCGGGCGAGACCGACCTGATCAAGGGCGAGAACCTGGACCGACCGGAGGTCGAGGAGGTCAACCGGCGGGTGGAGAAGCTCGGCAAGCGACCGGCACAGTTCCAGCCGGTGCTGCTCGGCATCACCAAGGCGTCGCTGCAGACCCGCTCGTTTATTTCCGCGGCTTCCTTCCAGGAGACCACGCGCGTGCTGACTGACGCCGCCGTCAACGGCAAGGTCGACACCCTCGAGGGCCTCAAGGAGAACGTCATCGTTGGCCGCCTGATCCCGGCCGGCACCGGCGGTATGCTGCGGCACCTGCGGCGCGTTGCCGGCAAGCGCGACGAGCTGATCGCCAAGGAACAGGCCAAGAGTGAAGCGAAGGCGCTACCTGGTGGCGACGCCCCGCGTGAGCGCCGCCGCCGCCGGCCGGCAGAAGAAGCTGCGGAATAGCGCCGACGGTCTCGCGGTACTGACGACTTGAACGGGGGCCGTTGGCCCTCGTTCTTCGTTTCCAGGCATGGCTGCCGCTGGCTGCGACTGCGGAATAGCAAAAAAAAAGCACAGGCAAGGCCTGAGAACTGTTGACCGCGCTTAATCGTGTGTATATGACCAGCGCAACTCTCACGGTCAGGTGGTAGGCCAATTTGCTCAGGCGCTTGCGCCGCGCAGGTCTAGACACTGCCGTATCCAAGCAGAGACACATATTCGGGCCCATGACCCGCCGCTCCTGCCAAGGAGTACGGGTCCTCTGGATTTCGAGCTGGGCGATCGCAGTCGCGATGCCCGGCTGCTAGGCTTGACGCTGCTTGCGCTTTGCAGGCAGCGCCACAGAACGGACAAGGGCATCATGCCGACGATACAGCAGCTGATCCGCAAGCCGCGGACGCCGAAGACCTACCGGGAGAAGTCCCGCCACATGGAGGCGTGCCCGCAGAAACGCGGCGTTTGCACGCGCGTCTATACGACGACGCCGAAGAAGCCCAACTCGGCGCTGCGCAAGGTCGCCAAGATCCGCCTGACCAATGGCTTCGAGGTCATCGGCTACATCCCCGGCGAAGGCCACAACCTGCAGGAGCACTCGGTCGTCCTGATCCGCGGCGGTCGCGTCAAGGATCTGCCGGGCGTTCGCTACCACATCATCCGCGGCGTGCTCGACACCCAAGGCGTCGGCGACCGCAAGCAGCGCCGGTCGAAGTACGGCGCCAAGCGGCCGAAGTAATCGTCGGGTGGCGCTCGCTGTCGCGTCCGCCACTACAACTCATGCAATTTGGAATTTGAGGGCAGTACGCCATGTCCCGTCGTCACAAGGCAGAGAAACGCGAAGTCAACCCGGATCCCAAATTCGGGGACCTGGTGCTGACCAAGTTCATGAATGCGGTGATGGAGCAGGGCAAGAAGTCGGTCGCCGAGCAGATCGTCTACGGTGCGCTGGAGCGCATGGAGCAGAAGGCGAAGTCGGACCCGATCGTCATGTTCCGCTCGGCACTGGAAAACGTCATGCCGGCCGTGGAAGTGCGGTCGCGCCGCGTCGGCGGCGCCACCTACCAGGTGCCGGTCGAAGTGCGCAACGAGCGTCGTCAGGCGCTCGCCATCCGCTGGATCATCATCGCGGCACGCGCACGCAACGAGAATACGATGGTGGAGCGGTTGTCCGGCGAGCTGCTCGATGCCGCCAATAACCGCGGCACGGCGGTAAAGAAGCGGGAAGACACGCACAAGATGGCGGAAGCCAATCGCGCTTTCTCGCACTATCGCTGGTAAAGAAATTCGGAGGCTCGAGCCATGGCTCGCACGCATAAGATCGAAGACTACCGCAACTTCGGGATCATGGCGCACATCGACGCCGGCAAGACCACGACTACCGAGCGGATTCTGTATTATTCCGGCAAGTCGCATAAGATCGGCGAAGTGCACGACGGCGCTGCGACCATGGATTTCATGGACCAGGAAGCCGAGCGCGGCATCACCATCACGTCGGCCGCCACCACGTGTTTCTGGAACGGCAAGCGCCTCAACATCATCGACACGCCCGGCCACGTCGACTTCACCATCGAGGTCGAGCGTTCGCTGCGCGTGCTCGACGGCGCCGTCTGCGTGCTCGATTCGAACCAGGGCGTGGAGCCGCAGACCGAGACCGTCTGGCGCCAGGGCGACAAGTACAGCGTGCCGCGCATCATCTTCGCCAACAAGATGGACAAGACCGGCGCCGATTTCTTCATGTGCCTCGACGACATCAAGGAGAAGCTTGGTGCCCGCGCGGTGCCGCTGCAGCTGCCGATCGGCGCCGAGAACAACTTCAAGGGCATGGTCGACCTCTTGAAGATGACGGCGATGGTCTGGGACGGCGACGGCAAGGACGCCAAGTTTGCCGAGCAGCCGATCCCGGCCGACCTCGTCGACAAGGCCAATGAATATCGCGCCGCCATGATCGAAGCCGCCGTCGAGATGGACGACGACGTCATGGCCGAGTACCTCGACGGCAAGGAGCCCGACGTTGCGACGCTGAAGCGGCTGATCCGCAAGGCGACGGTGACGCGCGCCTTCTATCCGATGCTGTGCGGTTCGGCATTCAAGAACAAGGGCGTGCAGGTCCTGCTCGACGCCGTCGTCGACTACCTGCCGGCGCCTTCCGATCGTGAAGCCTACAAGTGCATCGACGTGAAGACCGGCGCCGAGACCGTGCGCAAGCCGCTCGACAGCGAGCCGCTGTCGATGATCGCCTTCAAGATCATGAACTTCGAGCACGTCGGCTCGCTGACGTTCTGCCGCGTCTATTCGGGCAAGCTCGAGAAGGGCATGGCGCTCGCCCAGACCACGCGCGACAAGAAAGAGCGCGTTGGCATGATCTACGAGATGCACGCCGACAAGCGCGAGGCGGTCGACTCTGCCTACGCCGGCGACATCATCGCGCTTGCCGGTCTCAAGGACACGCGCACCGGCGAGACGTTGAGCGATCCTTTGAAGCCGGTGCTGCTCGAGAAAATGGATTTCCCGAACCCCGTGATCGAGATGTCGGTCGAGCCCAAGACCAAGGCCGACCAGGAAAAGATGGCGAACGTGCTCTACGCGATGGCGCTGGAGGATCCCTCGTTCCGGGTGTCGGTCGATCAGGAGAGCGGCCAGACCATTTTGAAGGGCATGGGTGAGCTTCATCTCGACATCAAGGTCGACATCATGAAGCGGCCGCCGCACAACATCGATGTCACGGTGGGCGCGCCGCAGGTTGCCTATCGCGAGACGCTCGCACGGCCGACCGAGATCGACTACACCCACAAGAAGCAGACCGGCGGTACCGGCCAGTTCGCCCGCGTCAAGCTCAAACTCGAGCCGAACGAAGTCGGCAAGGGCAACGAGTTCGTCGCCGCAGTCGTCGGCGGCACGGTGCCGAAGGAATACATTCCCGGCGTCGAGAAGGGCATCAACAGCGTCTGGGACAACGGCGTGCTGATCGGCTTCCCGATGGTCGACATGAAGGTCACGCTTTATGACGGCGCCTACCACGAAGTAGACTCGTCGGCGATCGCCTTCGAAATCGCCTCGCGTCAGGCGATGAAGGAAGCTTGCGAGAAGGGTGGCGTCAAGCTGCTCGAGCCGATCATGGACGTCGAGGTGGTAACGCCCGGCGACTTCGTCGGCGGCGTCATCGGCGACATCAACAGCCGCCGTGGCCAGATCAGGAACCAGGAGATGCGCGGCAATGCCACGGTCATCCGCGCGTTCGTGCCGCTGGCCAACATGTTCGGCTACGTGAGCCAGCTACGGTCCATGAGCCAGGGCCGTGCATCCTATACGATGCAGTTTGCCCATTACGCGGACGTGCCGCGTAACGTGGCCGATGAAGTGAAGGCTAAGTATGCCTGACCGCCCTGGTGCCGGTGGTCGGGCGTGAGCCTGATCAACGAGGCACCGGCGAGAAGGTAACCGCTGCAGCTAATTAGAACCATCAAGTCGAACTGAGGAGAGCCTCCATGGGCAAAGCAAAATTCGAGCGGACGAAGCCGCACTGCAACATCGGCACCATCGGCCACGTCGACCACGGCAAGACGTCGCTCACGGCCGCGATCACCAAGATCCTGGCTGAGACCGGCGGCGCCACCTACACCGCCTACGACCAGATCGACAAGGCACCCGAGGAGCGCGAGCGCGGCATCACGATTTCGACTGCCCACGTCGAGTACGAGACCAAGGCCCGCCACTACGCCCACGTCGATTGCCCCGGCCACGCCGACTACGTCAAGAACATGATCACCGGCGCCGCCCAGATGGACGGCGCGATCCTGGTCGTGTCCGCCGCCGACGGCCCGATGCCGCAGACCCGCGAGCACATCCTGCTCGCTCGCCAGGTCGGCGTGCCGGCGCTGGTCGTATACATGAACAAGGTCGACCTGGTTGATGACCCGGAGCTGATCGAACTCGTCGAAATGGAAATGCGCGAACTGCTCACGAGCTACCAGTTCCCGGGCGATGACATTCCGTTCGTCAAGGGCTCGGCCAAGGCCGCGCTTGACGGCGACAAGCCGGAACTCGGGCGTGAGTCGATCCTGAAGCTGATGGAAGCGGTCGACAGCTACATCCCGCAGCCTGACCGTCCGATCGACAAGCCGTTCCTGATGCCGATCGAGGACGTGTTCTCGATCTCGGGCCGCGGCACCGTCGTCACCGGCCGCATCGAGCGCGGCATCATCAAGGTTGGCGAGGAAGTCGAGATCGTCGGTATCCGCGACACCGTCAAGTCGGTCGTCACCGGTGTCGAGATGTTCCGCAAGCTGCTCGACGAGGGCCGGGCCGGCGACAACGTCGGCGCGCTGCTGCGCGGCATCGATCGCGAGGGCGTCGAGCGCGGCCAGATCCTGTGCAAGCCAGGCTCGGTGAAACCGCACAAGAAGTTCAAGGCCGAGGCCTACATCCTGACCAAGGAAGAGGGTGGCCGTCACACGCCGTTCTTCACCAACTACCGTCCGCAGTTCTACTTCCGCACCACCGACGTGACGGGCGTCGTCACGCTGCCGGCCGGCACGGAAATGGTCATGCCGGGCGACAACGTCACTGTCGATGTCGAGTTGATCACGCCGATCGCCATGGAGGAGAAGCTGCGCTTCGCCATCCGTGAAGGCGGCCGCACGGTCGGCGCCGGTGTCGTCGCTTCGATCGTCGAATAACCGAGAAACGCAAGCATGAACCGGGCGAGGGCGCCCGGTTCTTAGCTTGAACCTGTGAGTTAGCGACTATGAACGGCCAAAACATCCGCATCCGGCTCAAGGCGTTCGATCATCGAATTCTCGATGCTTCGACGCGCGAGATCGTGAACACCGCGAAACGCACCGGCGCGGAAGTGCGCGGGCCGATCCCGCTGCCGACGCGCAAGGAGATGTTCACGGTGAACCGCTCCCCGCACATCGATAAGAAAAGCCGCGAGCAGTTCGAGATGCGCACGCACAAGCGCCTGCTCGATATCGTCGATCCGACCCCGCAGACCGTGGACGCGCTGATGAAGCTCGACCTCGCGGCCGGCGTGGATGTCGAAATCAAGCTTTAAGTGGGGAATGGGGAGTAGGGAGTGGGGAATAGGGGCGCAGCGTTACTGGCCCCACTCCCTACTCCCAACTCCCTACTCCCTCACCAGAGGAACAGGACCCATGAGGTCAGGATTAATTGCCCAGAAAGTGGGAATGACCCGCATCTTCACGGATGGCGGTGAGCATATCCCGGTGACCGTGCTGAAGGTGGACACCTGCCAGGTGATCGCCCATCGCACCACCGACTTCGAACGGCTATACCGCGCTGCAGCTGGGCGTCGGCAGCCGCAAGCCGACCAACGTCAGCAAGGCCGAGCGCCAGCATTTCGCGGTCGCCAACGTCGAGCCGAAGCGCAAGGTGGTCGAGTTCCGGGTGACGCCTGAGAACATGATCGCCGTCGGCTCCGAGCTGACCGTCAACCACTTCGTCACCGGCCAGCTCGTCGACGTGACCGGCACCAACCAGGGCAAGGGCATGGCCGGCCCGATGAAGCGCTGGAACTTCTCCGGTCTGCGCGCCACCCACGGCGTGTCGATCAGCCACCGCAGCCACGGCTCGACCGGTCAGCGCCAGGATCCCGGCAAGGTGTTCAAGGGCAAGAAGATGGCCGGCAACATGGGCAATATGCGTGTCACCACGCAGAACCTGCAGGTCGTCAAGACCGACGTCGAGCGCGGGCTCGTCATGATCAAGGGCGCGGTTCCCGGCACCAAGGGCGGCTGGGTTCTGATCCGCGACGCGATCAAGAAGCCGCTGCACAAGGATGCGCCGAAGCCGGGTGCGTTCAAGGCAGCAGCGGCCTCGCCGGCTGCCGCCGCGGCGAAGGAGTGATCGTCATGCAAGCGAATGTCACCACCATCGAGAATGCCTCTGCCGGCACGGTCGAGCTTCCCGACGCCATCTTCGGCCTCGAGCCGCGGCAGGACCTGATCCAGCGCATGGTCCGCTGGCAGCTCCTGAAGCGCATGGCCGGCACGCATCATGCCCAGGACCGTTCGGAAGTGAACGTCACCGGCAAGAAGATGTACAAGCAGAAGGGTACCGGCAGCGCCCGCCACGGCGACAAGTCGGTGCCGCAGTGGCGCGGCGGCGGCAAGGCCTTCGGGCCGAAGCCGCGCAGCCATGAGATCGGCCTCACCAAGAAGGTACGCGCGCTGGCGTTTGCGCCATGCGCTGTCGGCCAAGGCCCGGGCTGGAGAGATCGTGGTTCTCGATGCGGCCAAGTCGGTTTCCGGCAAAACCGGCGACCTGCGCCAGAGCTTCTCGAAGCTGCACCTCGACAATGCGCTTATCATCGATGGCGCCGAACTCGACGTGCCGTTCGCGCGGGCCGCCCGCAACCTGCCCAACATCGACGTGCTGCCGGTCCAGGGCATCAACGTCTACGACATCCTGCGCCGCAAGAAGCTGGTGCTGACCAAGGCCGCGGTCCAGGCGCTGGAGGCGCGCTTCAAATGAACAAGCTCAAATCCTACGACGTCATCATCGCGCCGGTGATCACCGAAAAGGCGACCATGGCGTCCGAATACAACCAGGTCGTGTTCAAGGTGCGTCCCGACGCATCGAAGAGCGACATCAAGAAGGCGGTCGAGCAGCTGTTCAACGTCAAGGTCAAGGCTGTCAACACGCTGGTCCGCAAGGGCAAGCTAAAGCAGTTCCGCGGCCTGCATGCATTGCAGAGCGACACCAAGAAGGCCGTTGTCACGCTCGAGGCGGGTCACGCCATTGACGTCACGACGGGCCTGTGAGGGTAGTTACATGGCACTGAAGACCTATCGTCCGACGACCCCGAGCCTGCGCCATCTGGTGCAGATCGACCGCAGCGGCCTGTGGAAGGGCGCTCCGGTGAAGATCCTCGTCGAGGGCAAGTCCAAGACCGGCGGCCGCAATACCGATGGACGCATCACCATGCGCCACATCGGTGGCGGCCATAAGCAGTCGTACCGGCTGGTGGATTTCCGCCGCCGCAAGCACGACATGCCGGCCGTGGTCGAGCGCCTCGAGTACGATCCGAACCGCACTGCCTTCATCGCGCTCGTCAAGTACCAGGACGGCGAGATGTCCTACATCCTGGCGCCGCAGCGCCTTGCCGTCGGTGACAGCGTGGTGTCGGGCGAGAAGGTCGACGTGAAGCCCGGCAACGCCATGCCGCTGGCCTCGATGCCGATCGGCACCATCGTCCATAACGTCGAACTGAAAGTCGGCCGCGGTGGCCAGCTGGCGCGCTCGGCCGGCTCCTACGTTCAGCTCGTCGGCCGCGACAGCGGCTGGGCGGTGCTGAAGCTCAATTCCGGCGAAACCCGCAAGGTTCGCGCCGAGTGCATGGCCTCGATCGGCGCGGTGTCGAACCCCGACCATTCCAACACCGTGGTCGGCAAGGCCGGTCGCACCCGCTGGCTGGGCAAGCGATCGACCGTCCGCTCGATCGCGATGAACCCGGTCGACCATCCCAACGGCGGCCGCACCAAGGGCGGCAAGCACTGGGCCACGCCGTGGGGCAAGCCGACCAAGGGCTACAAGACGCGCAAGAACAAGAGCACGGACAAGTTCATCATTCGCGGCCGCCAGGCCAAGAAATAATCGGGCGCGAGGAGTTTCTCAACGATGACACGTTCTGTTTGGAAGGGCCCGTTCATCGACGGCTATCTGCTGAAGAAGGCAGAGAAGGTGCGCGCGTCGGGTCGCAACGAGGTGATCAAGATCTGGACCCGGCGGTCGACGATCCTGCCGCAGTTCGTCGGGCTCACCTTCGGCGTCTACAATGGCCACAAGCATATCCCGGTCAACGTCTCGGAAGAGATGATCGGCATGAAGTTCGGCGAGTTCTCCCCGACCCGTACGTTCACGGGGCACGGCGGCGACAAAAAAGCCGTCAGGAAGTGAGAGGCTGAGAACATCCCATGGGCAAGCCGAAACGCGAGCGCAGCCTGAAAGACACGGAAGCTCAGGCGGTGGCGAAGAACCTTCGGGTGTCGCCGCAGAAGCTCAACCTTGTCGCCGGTCTGATCCGCGGCAAGAAGGTCAACCAGGCGATCGCCGACCTCGAGTTCTCGAGAAAGCGCATCGCCGACGACGTTCGCAAGGTCGTGATGTCGGCAGTCGCCAACGCCGAGAACAACCACGGCCTCGACGTCGACGACCTGGTCGTCGCCGAAGCGCACGTCGGCAAGAACCTCGTGATGAAGCGCATGCATCCGCGCGGCCGCGGCCGCATGGGCGCGATCATGAAGCCGTTCTCGCAGATCACCGTCATCGTGCGCGAAGTGAAGCCCGTCGCCGAGAAGGAAGCTTAATCCCATGGGTCACAAGGTAAATCCGATCGGTCTGCGCGTCGGCATCAACCGTACCTGGGACAGCCGCTGGTTCGCCGGCCGCCAGGAGTACGGCCGCCTCCTCCACGAGGACATGGCGATCCGCAAGCAGATCCTGAAGCAGCAGCGCACCGCCGGCATCTCCAAGGTGGTGATCGAGCGGCCGCACAAGAAGTGCCGGGTCACGGTCTATTCGGCAAGGCCAGGCGTGCTGATCGGCAAAAAGGGCGCCGACATCGAGAAGATGAAGGGTGAACTGACCGGCCTCACCGCCTCGGAAGTGCACCTCAACATCGTCGAGATCCGCAAGCCCGAGATCGACGCCACCCTGGTCGCCGAGGGCATCGCCCAGCAGCTCGAGCGCCGCGTCGCCTTCCGCCGGGCGATGAAGCGCTCGGTGCAGTCGGCGCTCCGCCTCGGCGCGCTCGGCATCCGCATCAACGTCGCCGGCCGCCTCGGCGGCGCCGAGATTGCGCGTACCGAGTGGTATCGCGAGGGTCGCGTGCCGCTGCACACGCTGCGCGCCGACATCGACTTCGGCTACGGCCTGGCCAAGACCGCCTATGGCATCATCGGCATCAAGGTGTGGATCTTCAAGGGCGAGATCATGGAGCATGATCCGATGGCGTCCGAGAAAAAGATGACCGACATGCAGGAAGGTGGTGGCGGTGGCCGCCGGCGCGAGGACCGCGACCGCGCCTGAGGCTCGCCACTGCCCTGGAATTCAAGGACTAGACGACCATGATGCAACCTAAGCGCACGAAGTTCCGCAAGGCCCACAAGGGCCGGATCCATGGCAAGGCCAAGGGCGGTACGACGTTGAATTTCGGCAGCCACGGCCTCAAGGCCGTCGAGCCGGAGCGCCTGACTGCGCGCCAGATCGAGGCGGCTCGCCGTGCCATCACGCGCCACATGAAACGCGCCGGCCGGGTGTGGATCCGGATCTTCCCGGACGTGCCGGTGTCATCGAAGCCGGCGGAAGTGCGCATGGGCTCGGGCAAGGGCTCGCCGGAGTTCTGGGTGGCGCGGGTGAAGCCGGGCCGCATCATGTTCGAGCTCGACGGTGTCACCGACCAGGTCGCGAAGGAGGCGCTCGAACTCGGCGCCGCCAAGCTGCCGATCAAGACCCGCATCGTGACGCGCATGCTGTGAGGGCAGGCCTCCTGCCCGGTTCTTAAAGTTACGAATACCAAGGATGGACGCGATGAAGGCCAACGAAGTTCGGGAATTGACGCTCGACCAGCTCGACGATCAGCTGCTCGCGCTCAAGAAGGAGCAGTTCAACCTGCGCTTCCAGCGTGCCTCGGGCCAACTCGAGAACACTTCTCGGGTGCGCGCCGTCCGCCGTGATATCGCACGCATCAAGACGATCGCTCGCCAGAAGGCGGCGGGCGCACAGTCGAACAAGGGTTGAGGAGATAAGCGATGCCGAAGCGCATCCTGCAGGGCACGGTAGTGTCCGACAAGAATGCCAAGACAGTGGTGGTCGAGGTGGAGCGCCGCTACACCCATCCGCTGCTGCACAAGACCGTGCGCCGCTCGAAGAAGTATCACGCGCACGACGAGAACAGCACATTCAAGGTCGGCGATACGGTCCGTATCGAGGAAAGTGCGCCGATTTCCAAGAACAAGCGTTGGGTCGTGCTCGCAAAAACAGCTTGAGCACGCACGGCGCAGGAAACTGAAACAAGGGCGAGACGAGGGCTCACGACCTCAAGTGAGCTCAAGCCATAAGGGACTGGTCCAATGATCCAGGTGGAATCCAATCTCGACGTCGCCGATAACTCGGGCGCGAGGCGCGTCCAGTGCATCAAGGTGCTCGGCGGCTCGAAGCGCAGGTATGCCACCGTCGGCGACACGATCGTCGTCACGGTGAAGGAGGCGATCCCGCGCGGTCGCGTCAAGAAGGGGCAGGTCATGAAAGCCGTGATCGTGCGCACCGCCAAGGGTGTGCGCCGTCCGGACGGCTCGCTGATCCGTTTCGACAGCAACGCGGCGGTGTTGATCAATGCCCAGGGCGAGCCGGTCGGCACCCGCATCTTCGGACCGGTCACCCGCGAGCTGCGCAACAAGAACCACATGAAGATCGTCTCGCTCGCTCCGGAGGTGCTGTGATGGCTTCCGCCAAGATCAAGAAGGGCGACAAGGTCATCGTCCTTGCCGGCCGCGACAAGGGCAAGCAGGGCGAAGTGATCGCCGTGATGCCGACCGAGGGCCGCGCTCTGGTGCGCGGTGTCAACATGGTGCGCCGCCACACCAAGCAGAGCGCCCAGAACCCGGAAGGCGGCATCGTCTCCAAGGAAGGGCCGATCAATCTTTCGAACCTCGCCATCGAGGATCCAAAGGACGGCAAGCCAACCCGCGTCGGCTTCCGCGTTCTGGAAGACGGCACCAAGACCCGCTTCGCGAAGCGTTCGGGCGAAAACATCCCGGATAGGAAGTAAGTCATGGCTGACAACGACAAGGCCAAGAAGGGGGCAAAGCCTGCGGGCGGTGCTCCGGCTGTGAAGGGCGGCGCCAAGGCCCCCAAGGATGCCAAGAAGAAGACCGCCGCCGCCTCGGGCGAGAAGCGCTCGTTTGTGCGGCCGAAGGACTACAAGCCGCGCATGAAGGCACTCTATGAGGCCAAGGTGCGGGCGCTGATGACCGAGAAATTCGGCTACACCAACGTCATGCAGGTGCCGCGTCTCGAGAAGATCGTGCTCAACATGGGCGTCGGCGAAGCCGTCAACGATCGCAAGAAGGTTGACAACGCCGCCGGCGACCTGGCGCTGATCGCCGGCCAGAAGCCGGTGCAGACACGTTCGCGCAAGGCGATCGCGGTCTACAAGCTGCGCGAGGGCATGCCGATCGGCGCCAAGGTGACGCTGCGTGGCGACCGCATGTACGAATTCCTCGACCGCCTGGTCACGATCGCGCTGCCGCGCGTGAAGGACTTCCGCGGCCTGAACCCCAAGAGCTTCGACGGCCGCGGCAACTACGCGCTCGGCCTCAAGGAGCACATCGTGTTTCCGGAAATCGACTACGACAAGGTCGACGAGATCTGGGGCATGGACGTGATCGTGTGCACCAGCGCCCGGTCCGACGACGAGGCGCGCGAGCTTCTGCGCGGCTTCAATTTCCCGTTCCGCAGCTGAGGGACCTCGGCCCGTTATCAGACGGCCCGAAAGGCCTTTGGAGGATTTAGATGGCGAAGACCAGTTCAGTCGAGAAGAACAAGCACCGTCGCAAGCTCGTGGCCGACAAGGCGGGCAAGCGCAAGCGCTTGAAGGAGATCATCATGGATCGTGCGAAGCCCCGCGAGGAACGCTTTGCCGCCCAGATGAAGCTCGCCGAAATGCCGCGCAATTCGTCGAAGACCCGTATCCGCAACCGCTGCGAGATCACCGGCCGCGCGCGCGGCTACTATCGCAAGTTGCGCGTGTGCCGCAACCAGCTCAGGGAGCTTGCCAGCCAAGGCATGATCCCGGGCATGACCAAGTCGAGCTGGTAAGGAGGTACGCACATGGCAATCAATGATCCGCTGGGTGATATGCTGACACGCATCCGCAATGCGCAGATGCGCAAGCGGCCGAAGGTTTCGACGCCGGCCTCGGCACTGCGTGCCCGCGTACTCGACGTGCTCAAGGACGAAGGCTATATCCGCGACTATTCGCGCATCGAGCTCAAGGGCGCCAACCCCGAATTCGAGATCGAGCTCAAGTACAACAACGGCCAGCCGGCGATCCGCGAGATCGAGCGCATCTCCAAGCCCGGCCGTCGCGTCTACTCGCCGGTAAAGGATCTGCCGACGGTGGCGAACGGTCTCGGCGTCGCGATCGTGTCGACGCCGAAGGGCGTGATGCCGGATTGGAAAGCCAGGGAAGAGAATGTCGGCGGCGAAGTTCTCTGCAACATCTTCTAATAAGGAGCATGGCGGGCCAGCCCGTCACTGCTCGAATGCGAAAAGGTTACTGCCATGTCGCGCATCGGAAAGAAGCCGGTTCCCGTTCCGTCGAAAGTGACGGCGACGGTGGCCGGTCAGACGGTGAAGGTGAAGGGGCCGAAGGGAGAACTCTCGTTCACGGCGCCGGACGATATCAAGGTCGAGTTGACATCTGCCGGCATCTCCGTGCAGCCGCGCGACGACAGCAAGAAGGCGCGCGCCATGTGGGGCATGTCGCGGACGATGATCGCCAATCTCGTCAGCGGCACCGTCGAGGGCTACAGCCAGACCCTGGAGATCCAGGGCGTCGGCTTCCGCGCCGCCATGAAAGGCAAGGATCAGCTCCAGCTGCAGATCGGCTTCAGCCACGACGTGGTGCACAAGGTGCCCGCCGGCGTCGAGGTCAAGGTTGCCGGCGCCAAGCAGGAAATCATTACTGTCAGCGGCACCGACAAGCAGCTTGTCGGTCAGGTGGCGGCCGACATTCGCGGCTACCGTCCGCCGGAGCCCTACCAGGGCAAGGGAATCCGCTACCAGGGCGAATACATCTTCCGCAAGGAAGGCAAGAAGAAGTAAGGACGCACAGGGCTATGACTGCACATATGAACCAAGCCGAACGGCGCAAGTCCAAGGTCCGCCGCAATCTGAAGCAGGTTGCGAACGGCCGGCCGCGTCTGACAGTGCATCGCTCGTCGAAGCACATCTACGCCCAGGTCATCGACGACACGCACGGGCGGACCGTCGCTGCCGCTTCGACCATGGATAAGGATCTGCGTACCGGCCTCAAGACCGGCGCCGACAAGGCTGCAGCCGCTGCGGTCGGCAAGCTCGTCGCCGAGCGGGCCGCCAAGGCCGGCATCAAGAAGGTCGTGTTCGATCGCGGCCAGTACATTTATCACGGCCGCGTCAAGGCGCTGGCCGATGCCGCCCGCGAGGGCGGCCTGGACTTCTGAACGGAAAGGACTAACCCGTGGCACGTTCCCCCGGCGGTGGTGGTGGTAGAGATCGTGGTCGCGACCGCGAGAAGGCAGACAGCGAGTTTTCGGACAAGCTGGTCGGCATCAACCGCGTTGCGAAGGTTGTGAAGGGCGGCAAGCGCTTTGGCTTCGCGGCCCTGGTCGTGGTCGGTGACCTCAAGGGGCGCGTCGGCTTCGGCCATGGCAAGGCGCGCGAAGTGCCCGAGGCGATCCGCAAGGCGACTGAAGCTGCGCGCCGTGCCTTGGTGCGCATCCCGCTGCGCGAGGGCCGCACGCTCCATCACGACAGCGAAGGCCGTCACGGTGCCGGCAAAGTGGTGCTGCGCTCGGCGCCTCCGGGCACCGGCATCATCGCCGGCGGTCCGATGCGCGCGGTGTTCGAGATGCTGGGCGTCCAGGACGTGGTCGCCAAGTCGCTCGGGTCATCGAACCCCTACAACATGGTGCGGGCCACTTTCGACGGCCTGAAGCACCAGGAAAATCCGCGCGGCGTCGCTGCCCGCCGCGGCAAGAAGTACGGCGACATCGTCGCCCGTCGCCGTGACGGCGCGGGTGGCGAGGCGGAAGCCGCCGGCGAGGCATGATTTCGATGCGGTGCCGCCCGGCGCCATCCGCATCATTCAATTCGAAGGGTCAAGTCGATGTCTAAACCGCACACGGGCAAGATGATCACGATCGAGCAGATCGGCAGCCCCAACCGCCGGCCTGATCGCCAGCGGGGCACGCTGATCGGGCTTGGACTGAACAAGCTGCACCGGCGCAAGCAGATCAAGGACACGCCTGAGGTGCGCGGCATGCTCAACAAGGTCGAGCATCTCGTGCGCATCGTCGAAGACAAGGCTTGAAGATATTCAGATGCGGCTTCCCGTCAGGGTTGCCGACTACCGGGAGTTAGAGGACATGCGCCTCAACGATATCAAAGACAACGAAGGCTCGAAGAAGACGCGGGTGCGCATTGGGCGTGGCATCGGCTCGGGCGTCGGCAAGACCGGCGGCCGCGGCGGCAAGGGCCAGACGGCGCGTTCCGGCGTGCGCATCGGCGGCTTCGAAGGCGGCCAGATGCCGCTGCATCGTCGTCTGCCCAAGCGCGGCTTCAACAAGTGGCGCCCGAAGGACTACAACGAGATCAACGTCGGCGACTTGCAGAAGGCGATCGACGAGAAGCGCCTCGACGGGTCGAAGCCGGTAACCGTCGCCGCGTTGGTCGAGGCTGGCGTGCTGCGCCGGGCCAAGGACGGCCTGCGGCTGCTCGGCAACGGCGAGTTGAAGGCAAAGCTGACGCTGACCGTCGATCATGCCACCGCTTCTGCTGCTGCAGCCGTCGAGAAGGCCGGCGGCTCGATCAAGCTGATCGTCAAGAAGGTGCTCGCCGCCGACGAGGCGAAGCGCAAGAAGACGGCGGCCAAGAAGGCGGCCAAGGGCGGCTCGAAGAAGAAGAAGAAGGGCGACGGCGAGGAATAGGTTGCGCCGTTTGACGCATCTGCCGGTTCCGACAGTGGGCTGGCCGAAATGTCACGGACAGGGATCTGTTCCAGCTACGGTCCTGCCGGCCTTGCGGCGCCGACCTCGACGAACGACATGTACTCGGGTGCCGGTGGCGTGTTTTGCGGTTTGCGTCGTCCGGAACGCGAGCTTAGGAGACGAGAGACATGGCATCCGCCGCCGAGCAGTTGGCCGCTAACATGAATCTGGGCGCCTTCTCGAAGGCGACCGAACTCAAGAACCGCATCTGGTTCACGCTGATCGCGCTGCTCGTCTATCGCCTCGGCACCTTCATTCCAATGCCGGGCATCGATCCGGTCGCTTTCGCTGCGACCTTCAAGACCAACTCGACCGGCATCTTGGGGATGCTGAACTTGTTTGCCGGCGGCGCCGTCGAGCGGATGGCGATCTTCGCGCTCAATATCATGCCGTACATCTCCGCCTCGATCATCATGCAGTTGATGTCGTCGGTATCGCCCAAGCTCGAAGCCTTGAAGAAGGAGGGCGAGCAGGGCCGCAAGCAGATCAACCAGTACACCCGCTACCTGACCGTGATCCTGGCCGCGTTCCAGGCCTACGGCATCGCTGTCGGCCTCGAGGGCTCGCGCGCGGCCGGTTCCTCCGTGGTGATCGATCCGGGCTTGTTCTTCCGCATCACCACGGTGATAACGCTGGTTGGCGGCACCATGTTCCTGATGTGGCTCGGCGAGCAGATCACGCAGCGCGGCGTCGGCAACGGCACTTCGCTCATCATCTTCGCCGGCATTGTCGCCGGCCTGCCGGGCGCCATGGTGTCACTGTTCGAGCTGTCGCGCACCGGCTCGCTGTCGTGGATGCTGCTGATCGCGCTGCTTGCGCTGATGCTGGCCGTCGTCGCCGCGATCGTGTTCATCGAGCGCGCGCAGCGGCGGCTGTTGATCCAGTATCCCAAGCGCCAGGTCGGCAATCGCATGTTCCAGGGTGATTCGTCGCACCTGCCGCTGAAGTTAAATTCCTCCGGCGTCATCCCGCCGATCTTCGCCTCCTCGCTGCTGCTGCTGCCGATCACCGCGGCCCAGTTCACGGCCGGTCCCGGCGCCTCGGGGCCGGAGTGGCTGACGACGATCGTCGCCGCCCTCGGCCGCGGCCAGCCGCTGCACATCGCCCTCTACGTCGCTCTGATCGTGTTCTTCTGCTTCTTCTACACGGCCGTCGTGTTCAATCCGCAGGAGACCGCCGACAACCTGCGCAAGTATGGCGGCTTCCTGCCCGGCCGCCGCCCCGGAGCACAGACCGCCGAATACATAGACTATGTGCTAACTCGCATAACCGTGGTCGGCGCGATTTATTTGGCCGTCGTCTGTGTGATGCCGGAGTTGCTGATCTCATATGCGGCGGTACCGTTCTATTTCGGCGGCACCTCGCTGCTGATCGCGGTCAGCGTGACCATGGACACGGTGGCGCAGATTCAAAGCCATCTCCTGGCCCACCAGTACGAAGGACTGATCAAGAAGTCCAAGCTGAGAGGGAGCAAGGCGCGCTGATGAACCTGATATTCCTCGGGCCGCCGGGCGCAGGCAAGGGCACGCAAGCGGCGGTGATCGCGGCCAACAAGGGCATCGTTGCGCTGTCCACCGGCGACATGCTGCGGGCGGCGGTCAAGGCCGGCACCACGATCGGCATGAAGGCGAAGGCGGTGATGGACCGTGGCGAACTCGTCTCCGACGAGATCGTAATCGGCATCATCAAGGATCGCATTGCCGAGGCCGACTGCAAGCCGGGGTTTATCCTCGATGGCTTTCCGCGCACCCTGGCGCAGGCCGCCGCCCTCGACCAACTGCTGGCGAACATTGGGCGCAAGCTCGATCGCGTTATCGAATTCAAGGTCGATGACGGCGCGCTGCTGGCGCGCATCGAGAAGCGCGCCAAGGATGCCATCGCCGCCGGACAGAAGCCGCGCGCCGACGACAACGCCGATGCACTCAAGACGCGGTTGTGGGCATACTACAAGGAAACCGCGCCGCTGATCGGCTACTACTTCAAATGTGGCAACCTGATCTCGATCGACGGTTTGGCGCCGGTCGAAAAGGTTACCGCTGAGATCGAGAAGGCGTTGAAATAGAGGTCGTGTCGGGATGACGCGGGGGACAGACGTTGACGAACGTTGACATTTGTGCCTAAAAGACGCGCGATTTTCTGACGCATCCGCAGCGAAAGGCTCCGATCCGCGCCACAAGTGGCCGGCTAACGGGCTTGTGCGCCGTGGAAACGCTTGGTATCTGCCGTCATGCCGGCTTGGGCGGACGGCTTTCGACTGTTAAGCCGCGCCGGTTCGAGATCTGGCCGGTTCATGACTTGGCCTTGAGACTTGGCAGGAGATTTGGAACGTGGCCCGTATCGCAGGCGTCAACATCCCGACCCAGAAGCGCGTCGTCATTGCGCTGCAGTATATCCATGGGATCGGCCCGAGGTTCGCTGAGGCGATCTGCACCCGCGTCGGCATCCCTGCCGACCGTCGCGTCAACCAGTTGACCGATGCCGAAGTGCTGCAGATCCGCGAGGCCATCGACCGCGATTACACGGTCGAGGGCGACTTGCGGCGCGAAGTGGCGATGAACATCAAGCGTCTGATGGACCTCGGCTGCTATCGCGGCTTGCGTCATCGCCGCGGTCTGCCGGTTCGCGGCCAGCGCACCCACACCAACGCCCGCACCCGCAAGGGCCCGGCAAAGGCAATCGCCGGCAAGAAGAAGGCGTGATGAACCGCCGGAGCGGCGCGACCATCTCCTTCGATCGAGCAGAATTCGCCCTCAACGGGGCCAAACATCAGGCCCGAGCGGCCGCGGAGTACATGACGTATGGCTAAAGAAGCAGTACAAGGCCGGGCGAAAGTCCGCCGCAAGGAGCGCAAGAACATCACGTCGGGCGTTGCGCACGTGAACGCGAGCTTCAATAACACCATGATCACCATCACCGATGCGCAGGGCAATACCATTGCCTGGTCGTCGTCGGGCACCATGGGCTTCAAGGGCTCGCGCAAGTCGACGCCGTACGCTGCCCAGATGGCGGCCGAGGATGCCGGCAAGAAGGCCGCCGAGCATGGCGTCAAGATCCTCGAAGTCGAGGTCACCGGCCCGGGTTCGGGTCGCGAGTTGGCGCTGCGGGCGTTGCAGGCTGTTGGCATGCAGATCACCTCGATCCGCGACGTCACGCCGATCCCGCACAACGGTTGCCGGCCGCGCAAGCGCCGTCGCGTCTAGGCCGCGCCCGAAGGTTTTAGCATTACGGGCGCCTCGAAATGGGGCGCCTGAGCGCGTTTTCGCAAGTCCTACGACGGCCGCTCGACCCCCGGCGCGCTGTCCCCAGCCAGATGAGGCTATCCGTGGCAACAACTGCAGTCCTACAGAAGAACTGGCAAGACCTGATCAAGCCAGCCAAGCTCGAGATCCAGGCCGGCCGCGATCGTGACAGGGTCGCCACCGTTGTCGCCGAGCCGCTCGAGCGCGGCTTCGGCATGACGCTCGGCAATGCGCTGCGCCGCGTGCTGCTGTCCTCGCTCCAGGGCGCCGCGATCAAGACCGTGCATATCGACGGTGTGCTGCACGAGTTCTCCTCGATCCCCGGTGTGCGCGAGGACGTGACCAACATCGTCCTCAACATCAAGGAGATCGCGCTGCGCGTCCACTCCGAGGGCGTCAAGCGCATGGTGCTGAAGAAGGAAGGCCGCGGTCCGGCCAAGGCTGGCGACATCGAGGCCGGCTCCGACGTCGAGATCCTCAATCCGGAACATGTGATCTGTACCCTCGACCAGGGCGCCTCGATCCGCATGGAATTCACCGCCGACATGGGCAAGGGCTACGTGCCGGCCGACCGCAATCGTCCCGACGACGCGCCGATCGGCCTGATCCCGGTCGACAGCCTCTACGGCCCGGTGAAGAAGGTGTCCTATAAGGTCGAAAATACCCGCGAGGGCCAGATCCTCGACTACGACAAGCTCACCATGCAGGTCGAGACCGACGGCTCGGTGCGTGCCGAGGACGCAATCGCGCTGGCCGCCCGCATCCTGCAGGATCAGCTCGCCGTGTTCATCAACTTCGAGGAGCCGAAGCGGCCGACCGAGGAGAAGGCGCATCCCGAACTCGCCTTCAATGCGGCGCTGCTCAAGAAGGTCGACGAGCTGGAGCTGTCGGTGCGCTCGGCCAACTGCCTGAAGAACGACAACATCGTCTACATCGGCGATCTGATCCAGAAGACCGAATCGGAGATGCTGCGGACGCCGAACTTCGGCCGCAAGTCGCTCAACGAGATCAAGGAAGTGCTGGCTGCGATGGGCCTGCACTTGGGCATGGAAGTTCCGAACTGGCCGCCGGACAACATCGAAGAGCTGGCAAAAAGGTTCGAGGATCAGTACTGAAGAACGTGAAGTCGTGAATGGTCAGTCGTGAGTGGTTTTGTGAACTCCACTCACTACTCCCACTCACCACTCACCATCTCACCACTCACGCCACTACGAGGCGAGGCCGCAGAACCTCCCCGGGAAACAAACCAAACCAATCTCAAGGACCAAACTCATGCGTCACGGAAAACTAGGTCGCCGCTTCAGCCGCGATCCCGGCCACCGCCAGGCAATGTTCCAGGCTCTCGCCGCTGCGCTCATCCGCCACGAGCAGATCGTCACCACGCTGCCCAAGGCGAAGGATCTGAAGCGCGTCGTCGAGAAGTTCATCACGCTCGCCAAGCGTGGTGATCTCAACTCCCGCCGCCTGTGCGCCGCGCGCCTGCGCGACGAAGACATGGTCAAGAAGCTGTTCGACGTGATCGGCCCGCGCTACAAGGATCGCGCCGGCGGCTACACCCGCGTGCTGAAGGCGGGATTCCGCTTCGGCGACAGCGCCCCGCGCGCCGTGATCGAACTCGTCGACCGTGATCCAGCCGCCAAGGGCCGGGACGACAAGGCCCGCGTCGAAGCCGAGAAGGGCGCCGCCGCGGCAGCCTGAGGCAACCGTCGAAACTGGGCCATCCACGGCTTTCAAACGAGCGGCTTCGGCCGCTCGTTCTCGTTTGGCGCAGCCGTCGACGGGGGGAGGCTTTCAAACGTCGACGCGGTCGCTCTATACTCTGCGAATACGAGCTTCGATGCCGACCGAAGAGACGAGGTTATGCCATGCCGTCGCACCGTGCGCGCTCTTGGCTGCTGCGGGTTGCCGCGATCACCTTCGCCTTTGCCTCGCATGGCCCCGCTGACGCACAGCGGCGTATCCCCCCACCTTCGAAGGAGGCGGTGCAGTTCTCGTTCGCGCCGATCGTCAAGCAGACGGCGCCGGCGGTCGTGAACGTCTATGTGCGCAGCCGGGTGCAGTCGTTCACCTCGCCGTTCGCTGACGATCCGGTGTTTCGCCGCTTCTTCGGCGACCGTTTCGGGCAACCGACCGAGCGCCAGCAGAATTCGCTGGGCTCCGGCGTGATCGTCTCGCCCAATGGCATCGTCGTCACCAACACGCACGTGATCAAGGGTGGCGGCCAGACCGAGATCAAGGTCGTTCTCGCCGACAAGCGCGAGTTCGATGCCAAGCTCATCCTGCAGGACGAGAAGACCGATATCGCGGTGTTGCGCATCGAGGGTGGCGACGCCAAGTTTCCGACGCTGGAGCTCGAGGATTCCGACAACCTCGAGGTCGGCGACTTGGTGCTCGCCATTGGCAATCCATTCGGTGTTGGCCAGACGGTGACGCAAGGCATCGTGTCGGCGCTCGCCCGCTCCGAGATCAGCCAGTCGGAAGCGCAGGTGTTCATCCAGACCGATGCCGCGATCAATCCCGGCAATTCCGGCGGCGCCCTGGTCGACATGGCCGGGCGGTTGGTTGGCATCAACACCGCGATCTTCTCGAAGTCGGGGGGCTCGCATGGTATCGGTTTCGCGATTCCCTCGAACATGGTTCGCATCTACGTCGACAGTGCGCTGTCGGGGCGCAAGGTCGAGCGGCCGTGGCTCGGCGCACGGCTCGAAGCGCTAACTCGCGAGGTGGCCGAGGGCCTGGGGCTCGACCGCGCCTCGGGCGCGCTTGTCACGCGCGTGTGGGAAAAGGGGCCGGCGGCGGAAGCCGGACTGCAGCCGGGCGACGTGATCACGTTGGTTGATGGTGTCGAGGTTGCGGACGCGAGGAGCGTGCTCTACCGGCTGCAGACGCGCGGCGTTGGCAACCGGGTGCGGCTCGACCTGCTGCGCAAATCACGACCGATATCTCTCACTATCAGCTTGCGCGCCGCTCCAGCTCCGAGCAAGGACGATATCCGCGACCTCAAAGGCGCGCATCCCTTCGATGGCGCCCGGGTGTCGAACCTTTCCAATGCGCTGTCCGACGAACTCGGCCTCGAAGACCAGGATGGCGTCGTGGTTCTCGGCGTACGCACCGGTTCGACGGCGCAACGGCTCGGTTTCCAGGCCGGCGACATCATCGTGCAGGTCGGCCGCGAGCAGGTGGCGAACGTGGTCGAGTTGGAGCGAATGCTCGCCCAGAAGCAGCGCACCTGGCAGCTCGGCATCAATCGCGGCGGCCGGCTGCTGCAGCTGCAGGTACAGGGGTAGCGGCCATGTCGAGAGTGATCATACGCGCCGTGCATCGTGACGACTTCGACCAGTGGCAGCCGCTGTGGGCGGGCTACAACTTGTTCTACAACCGCCCGGTGATGCCCGACGAGATCACGCGCACCACCTGGTCGCGGTTCTTCGATGCCTACGAGCCGGTGCACGCCTTCGTCGCCGAACGCGAGAAGAACCTGATCGGGCTCGCACACTACCTGTTTCACCGCAGCACCACCATGATCGCACCGGTGTGCTATCTGCATGACCTGTTCACCAGTGCGCCGGCGCGCGGCGAGGGCGTCGGCCGAGCGCTGATCGAGGCGGTCTTCGAGGCCGCTCGCGACAAGGGCTCGCCACGCGTCTACTGGCTGACGCACGAGACCAATACGCAAGCGATGGCGCTCTACGATCAGGTCGCCGAGAAATCAGGTTTCATCCACTACCACAAGCAAATCCTGGACTGAGTTGGCGCCGATCTGCGACCACATCGTTGCCTTGAAACACTTGCAACGTGCACGCACAGCACGATCGCAATTGGGCAATGAGAGGGGCCAGCCATGATCTCGTGGATACTCGGAAAGGCGAAGTGGTTGCTGCTGGTGGCGATGGTCGGCGGGCCGGTCGCAGCCTATTTCGGATATTCGACCGCGGCCGAAATGAAGGACGTCTTGGCCAAGGGCCAAGATGCAACTGCTGCGATCGAGGGCGGTGCGGTGCGCAAGGGCCGCCGCTCGGGCACGAGCTATTCGATCGATCTGCAATGGACCGACAAGTCGGGCGCACGACAGAGCGCAGATAAGGTTCCGATCTCAGCGGCTATGGCCGACCAGATCATCGTCGGCGACAAGCTCGTTCGCGATGCCGTGAAGATCAAGTATCTTGCCGGGACGCCGCAGGCCAAACCGATCATCCTGGAAGATGTCGAGCGGCAGATCCGCAACAACGAGGAAATGGTGCCGTTCATGATCGGCGCCGGCGTGCTGGGTGCCATCGGTTCCGCTTTCCTTTTCATGTGGGGCCGTCGCCGGGTCGCGTAAGTATCTGGTCAATATCGCCCTGACGGGCAGGAACATCGGCTGCGTCAGGGCTGCCCCCCACGTTCGGCGCTTTTTCGGCTCTGCAAGCTGGGCCATACTCCGCCGCAAAATCGAAACCGGCGGAGGAAACGAGAATGGCGACCAATAAGAAGCGCGTATTCATACCGGATGCACTGGCGCCGGCAGCGGTGGCAATGCTTGAAGCGCGCGGCGATATCGAGATTCACCGCTTCGTCAACATGATCTCGGTCGCCGATTTCAACAAGGCGCTGGCGTCGTTTTCGCATGTCAATGCCGCGCTGCTCGGTCCGACGCCGTGGGGCGAGAGCGAGACCAGGAATGCCAAGGGCCTGCAGGTCGTCGCCCGTATCGGCGTCGGCTACGACGCGGTCGACGTGCCGGCGCTGACCAGGGCACGGGTGCCGCTGATGACGACCGGCATCGCCAACTCGCCATCCGTTGCCGAGCAGGCGGTATTCTTCATGATGCAACTGTCGAAGCGCGGCAACGAGATGCACGCAATGGTCCGTGACGGCCGGTGGGCGACCCGCTTCACCACGCTGCCGATTGATCTGTTGGAGAAGACCGTGCTGATCGTCGGCTTCGGCCGCATCGGCACGCGAACCGCCAAGCGCTGCCTCGCCATGGAAATGGATGTGCTGGTCTACGACCCCTATGTGAAGGCCGAGGCGATCAGGGCAGCCGGCTGCGAGCCGGTCGGCGATCTCGACGCGGCGCTCGCCCGCGCCGACTATCTGACCTTGCACTGCCCGAAGACCAAGGAGACGGCCGGCATGATCAACGCTGCGCGCCTCGCCCGTATGAAGCCGACGGCATTCCTGGTCAACACTGCGCGCGGCGGTATCGTCGACGAGGCGGCGCTGCATGCGGCGTTGACGGCAAAGAAGCTGGCCGGTGCCGGGCTCGACGTGTTCGCCGAGGAGCCGCCGCCGACCAGCCATCCGCTGCTCAACATGCCGAACGTGATCGTCGCACCGCACGTTGCCGGCGTCACGCGCGAGGCAGTCGTGCGCATGGGCCTGCAGAGCGTCAAGAACATCCTGAGCGTATTCGACGGTGCGCCCATCCGCGAAAACGTGATCAACCCGGAAGCACTCGGGTAGGTTCGTGCGAAGGTGTCAGACCCTGAGGGACTGACACCGATCCGCTACTTCCACTTCATCTCCCAGAACCGCGGCAACTCGTCGGGGTAGGCCTTGAACTCGAGATCCTTGGCGGCGACGTAATAGGTCGTCAGCGCGTAAAGCGGTACCGTGTAGGCGCGCTCGGCAATCAGGCCGAGCGCCTTCTTGTAGGTTTCCTTGCGCACCGTCGCATCGACCGTGGTGTCGCCCTTCTCCAGCAGTGCAATGATTTCGGGGTCCTTGGTCACGTCGTCGTCGATACCCTTGAAGTAGACCGATACCGAGGCGGAGACGTCGTTGAGGCTGAACGACCCCCAGGTCTGATGGGTAATGGCTGCCTTGTTTGCGCGGTTCTGGTCGCGCATGGCGGCGTACTGCATGAACTTGAGGTTGGCCTTGATGCCGACAGCCCGCAGGTAGTTGACCATCGCCTCGGTCTGGTTGCGCTCGCGATAGCCGAAGAGATCGACTTCGAAGCCGTCCTTGAAGCCGGCTTCCGCCAGCAGCGCCTTGGCCTTGGCTGGATCATAAGGGTAGCGCTTGGCGCCCTCGTCGGTGCAACCAAATTGTGATGGAAAGCAGATCGTGTTGATCGGGATGACGCCTTCGCCGACGAGTTCCTTGGCGATCTTGTCGCGATCGATCGCGTGATTGATCGCCTGTCGCACGCGAATATCGCGCAATGGTGCCGATGGCCCGTCGGGCAGGACATTCATCAATAGGAAGACGATGCGCATCGTCGCCCCGGACTTGACGCCGAGATGCGGCACGGTCTTCATCTGGTCGGCCTGTTCGATCGGAACGTTCATGATCAGATCGAGCCCGCCGGACAGCATCTCGGCGGCCTGGGTCTGCCGGTCGGGGATCATGCGGACCTCGAGTTTCTCGATCGAGGCCTTCGGCTTCTGCGAGCCGGCCCAGTAGTCGGCGTGGCGTTCGAGCTTGATCGACTTGCCGATGATGTTCTCGACGACCCTGTAGGGGCCGGTGCCGACCGGTTTCTCGTTCATGCCCTTGGGGCCGACCTTGGCGTAGTATTCGTTGGGATGGATGACGACCGGACCGGTCAGGTACTCGATCGCCGCCGGGAACGGCATTTTGGTCTTGATCCGGACCTTGAATTTGTCGAGCTTCTCGGCCTTTTCGATCCAGTTGACGTTCTGCTGCGCGGTGACCTTGTTGGCGGCATCGGCAACGAAGTTCAAGGTGTAGACCACGTCGTCGGCGTCGAACTCCTCGCCGTTGTGGAACTTCACGCCCTGGCGAAGTTCGAGCTCCAGGGTCTTGTCGTCGATCCACTTCCAGGACGTCGCCAGCTGCGGCTTGTATTCGTTGGTCGCCGGGTCGCGATAGATCAGCGTATCCCAGACGGCATGGCTCATGATGACGCCGAGACGGACGTTGTTGAAGAAGGGATCGATGTTCTCCAGCACCTGGTCATAGGCGAAGCGAACAGTGTTGTCCTTCTTGGCGGCAAGTGCCGGCGAGGCGGCGATCAGCAGCGCGCTCAACGCCGCCGCGAACTCAAAACCCGTGCGCTTCGACATGCTCGTCATTCCCTTGTTCGACGGTTGTGCTTGCTTCGAATGCAATCCAGCACTACGCAATGCCGTCGCGTCAACTGCGTTCGTGCAATCGGGCAATCAGGACGCAGGTTGCCGCGGCTCGGCATAGTTGAAGCCGGTGCCGACCGCGACCACCTCCAGCGCCCCCGACGTGATCATCGGATGCGATACCCGGATCGCCAGCACGCCGTCGTAGCCCTTGGCGCGGGCGCGCTCGGACAGGATCTCGAAACAGCGCTCGATGGTCTTGTCGAGGATGAACTCGTAGCGGGTCATGTTGCCGCCGAGCGTGTTGGTGATCGCCTCGCGCATGTCGCGGATGATATTGGCGCCGGCGACGGCAGAAGCGAACACCAGCTCGCCGTGGCGCACCGGTGTCGTGCCGATGGTCTCGGTGGTCACCAGCAGCATCTTTCATCTCCCCATCGAGGCCGGCATACGATGGCGACGGCCACCGAACAGCAATCGCCTGAGCAGCAGCAGCACGATGACGGTGAACAGCATCAGCACGCCGACGGCTTCGGGGTGCTTCTCCCACAGAAGCTGCGGATTGATCTTCCGGTTCCAAGCGAGATCGAAGTCCTGTGCGATCGAGCCGGGATCGAGCGTCGAGGTCGAGCGCAGCATCATCGTCACCGCCGCCAACTGGTCATGGCTGGTCAGGATGGCGTTGCGCACCCGCTCGGAGCCGAGCGCTGCCATCTTCACCGGGTTCTGCGCGACCGCACGCAGCACACGCTGGCCGGCGGTCTTCTCGAGGCCCGTGAGGTAGCCCGACAGCGTCTCCAGTTCTGGTTCGGCGAGGCCACGGCCAAGCGCCCTCAGCTCGCTGTCGTCGAGGTCGAACAGCACGTCGCGGGCGCTGCGCTTGATGCCGGCAAGACGTGTGGTCGCGAGCCGGTCGCCAAGGCCCAGCAGCCGTGTCAATCCGGCCGTGCTGAAATTCTCTGGCGGGCTGCGGCGATGGATCTCGAACTCGACCACTCTCGGCAGCGCGTTGCCGGCTAGCGCCGACCACTTGAGCGCGGTCTCGAGTGACCGGCTTTCGCGGGCGATATCAATGGCGAGCGGCGAGACTACATTGATTGCCTGATGCAGCGTCCCGTCAGCGAGCCGCTTCATGACGCCTGCCTCGCCCTCGGCCGCGAGCACCAGCGCCACCACCTCGTCGACACGGGCGAGGCTGTCGGGCTTCTGCGCGTCGAGGAAGCTGCGGAACGCCTCGTGCCGGTCGGCGAGATCCAGCACCTTGACATGGGCGCGGCGGAATTCCTGCCAGATATCGACGACCCGTTCGGCAGTCTTGCCGGCGATCTCCTTGGTGTGCTCGCCGATCTGCTCCTGAATGGTCTTCGCGAGTTCGACGCGGACCTTGTCCTTGGTGTCCGCCGATTTCATCTCGGTGGCGATGATCGGCAGCACACCGTAGCGGAAATCCCAGATGTCCTTGGCGATCAGCACCACGCCCACGCCGCCGGCGACGACCGCGACCAGCCGGCCGACGAGCGCGCCGACGATCCTTTGGCCGATCCGGCTCGCCATGTTCGACAGCTGCCGGCGAACGAGCAGAACGACGGCGCCGGCAATGCCCTCGCTGCCCTCCGCCAGCACGGCGCCGGTCGAGACCGCGGCGCTGCCCTTGCCGGGCTCGATTCTGAACTCGCGGCCGGCGTTGCTTGCGACCACGCCGGCGACGGTACGGCCATAGCGTGGGCCGAGGAATGTCTTCATGCATTGCAGCGCCGGCTCGCCGGCATCGACGGTGCCGAGTTCGATCGCCTTTCCGAGCTCGAGGCCGACACCGTTGGCGAGTGCCTCCAGCGCCACCTTCAGCTGCTCGGACTTGTAGACCCGCTCGGCAACCGCGGTCGCAAGCTCGGCGGCCTTTTCCTTGTAGGCCAGCGATTGCAGCAGGTTGGCCCAACTGGTCTCGTCCTTGACCTCGCCCATGGCCTGATCGACGCGTTTGTCGAGGATGTCGTCGAGATTGAGCTTGCGCCATTCGTTGGCGACCACCGCCTTGTAATCGACCGAGTCAAGGCTGCGGGCGAGGGATTTCGCGGTCAAGGTCTCGATTGCGGCCTTGAAGCCGGCTTCATCGCGTGCCTGGCAGGCTTCGTAGTCGCCCCGCGATATCGCTATGCTATCGGCCGGAGTCGCTGCGAACGCCGGCACAACCTGACCGGCACCAACGGCGACGCAAGCCAAGCCCGCGATACCGGCACGGACGCCCGGCCATGTCAGCGCTTTCCGCACGCACGATCCCCTATGCAACCCGGGTCGCCTTTCGATCGCCGATCTACTCAGCCCGACATTTACTATAGTCGCTCGTTTGCGATCGAACAGTGGCGAGTGCCCCTGCCGATCACAATAGCGGCTATCGGTAGCAGAGCTATTTCAATCCAATGTCGACGGTCATCATCGCCTTCAGGATCTGGTCGGGGCTGAAGCCGCGAGGTCGTTCGGGGGCGGTGGCGCGGTCGCGGATCAAGGTGCCGGCGTTGCGCTTGTCGATCATAACGGAGCCGGCGTCGTTGCGCACGTCGATCGAGCCGGACAGGACGATAATGCCGGTGGCGCTGTCGACCGGGCCGCTCCACATGTCGGTGCCGCGGACCGAGATCACCGCCACCGGCGTGCGCATCTCGACCCGCTTGTCGGGCGCCTTTTGCGGCTTCGAAGCGATGAGACGTGCGGCGCCGGACTCGAGATCGAGCAAGAGTGCACCGGCAGTGCGACCGTGCTCGGGCCGCCAGTCCTCGATGGTGACGATGCCGTTCTCACCCAATACCAGCCGGCTGCCATCCTTGAACGACAGCGCGACCCGTGCGTCGTTGCGCGTCAACAGCCGGTCGTAGCGCAGCAGCCACTGGCCATGGTTGAGCTTCTCGATACGGCCGCCCCGTTCAAGGACGACCTCGCCCTGCAACTGCTCGACCATGGCGATCTGCCGATCGTCGGCGGCAAGGCTGTAATCGGGGGCAAGTCCGGCCAGATGGGCCGTCAGGGCGAAGGTCCCCGCGAGCAGTGTTTGACGGGGTAGTTGCGCGATCATCATCGATAACGGCTCCCGTAGAACGGTCCGCCGGCATACGCCTGAGCGAATCGGGTTGCGAGAACGCCACACTTATTCGTTGATCTCAGCCAACAGGGGCGGATATATGTCGGCCCGAACCTTTCTGCGAAAGGCGGTTCAACGAAGGCGGCCATCGTCGTGGTGGCGGCCCCTGCGGGCGTGGCGGAACTGGTAGACGCACTGGATTTAGGTTCCAGCGACGCAAGTCGTGGGGGTTCAAGTCCCTTCGCCCGCACCAACTATCGAGCCTTTCGCAGGCGGAGTGGCTAGATATTATTGCAGCGTCCGGACGGATTGCCGGGCGGCGAACCGCGAAACAGTCGAAAACAGGTCTCTAAAGTCATGCAGGTCGATGTAACGAAGTCGGACGGGTTGATGCGTCAGCTCAAGGTGGTTGTGCCCGCGGCTGAACTTAATCAGCGTTTTTCGGCGCGCATCGACGAGGTCAAGGACCAGGTCCAGATCAAGGGCTTCCGCAAGGGCAAGGTCCCGGTCAGCCACATCAAGAAGGTGTATGGCCGATCGCTCATGGTCGAAGTCATGCAGGCAGCAGTCGAGGAGACCAGCCGCAAGGCGATGGTCGATCGCAACGAGCGCCCGGCGCTGCAGCCGAAAATCGAGCTGCCGGAGGACTCTGCCGAAATCGAGAAGGTAATCGATGGCAAGGCCGATCTTGCCTATGGCATGACCTTCGAGGTGCTGCCGAAGATCACGGTCGCCGACTTCTCCAATTTGAAGCTCGAGCGCGTGGTCGCCGACGTCGAGGATAGCGCAGTCGACAAGGCGGTCAGCGATCTGGTCGACCGCAGCACCAGCTACGAGACGGTGGCCGATCGTGCGGCCGGCGACGGCGATCGCATCACCATGGATTTTGTCGGCAAGATCGACGGCGAGGCATTCGAGGGCGGCACTGGCGAGGGCGTAACGCTGGTGGTCGGCCAGGGCGGCTTCATTCCCGGTTTTGAGGAAGGTCTCAAAGGTGCCAAGGCCGGCGACGAGCGCGCCGTCACGGCGACGTTTCCCGCCGAGTACGGCGCCAAGCACTTGGCCGGCAAGGTCGCGGTGTTCGATGTCAAAGTGGCTGAGGTCGCGGCGCCGAAGAAGCCTGAGGTTGATGACGAGTTCGCCAAGACGCTGGGCGCTCCGGATCTCGCCAAGCTGCGTGAGATGGTGAAGGCCCAGCTGCAGGCCGAGCATGAGCGGGTCACCCGCGCCCGGCTGAAGCGCCAACTGCTCGACGAGCTTGAAAAATCTCACGATTTCGCGCTGCCGCCGTCGCTCGTGGACAGCGAGTTCGAGAGCGTGTGGAATGAGGTCACGGCCGGCATGAAGAGCCAAGAAAAGACCTTCGAGAGCGAAGGCAAGACGGAAGAGAGCGCGAAGGCGGAATACCGCAAGATTGCCGAGCGCCGGGTCCGTCTTGGCCTCATCATCGGCGAAGTCGGCGAGGCCAACAAGATCCAGGTGACGCAGGACGAGATGCGCATGGCGCTGATGGAGCAGGCGCGCCGCTTCCCCGGCCAGGAGAAGTTCGTCTACGAGTATTACGAGAAGACGCCTGGAGCAGTAGCCCAGCTTAGGGCACCGATCTTCGAGGACAAGGTGGTCGATCACATTGTCGGACTGGCAAAGCCGACCGACCGCAAAGTGACGCGCGAGGAACTGTTCAAGCCACTTAGCGACGAGGTCGAATAAGTCCTTCTGCCGCCGCAGGGCCGCACTATGAGCAACAATGCACGTGCGGCCCCTTGAATTGTGCTGCTGAGCGGCGGACATATGCGTCATGTCGATTCCGCGCGGATCGGCCGATGCCACCGACCGGCTGGAATGTCGCGAAGTGGTCAGATCTTGCGCCGGCCGTTACCCGCCAATAGGAGCCCTTTTTCTCATGCGCCACGCCCCTTCCGAGATCACGGCCTCGTTCTGGCCGGCCGTCATCGATCCGTCCGACCGCACCGGCCGGGCCTATGACCTGCCGTCACGGTTGTTGCAGGAGCGGATCATATTCGCGATCGGCCCGGTCGAAGACCAGATGGCTTCGTCGATCTGCATGCAGCTGCTGTTTCTCGAGTCTCTCAATCCGAAAAAAGAGATCTCGATGTACATCAATTCGCCTGGCGGCGTAGTGACTGCCGGCATGGCGATCTATGACACCATGCAATTCATCCGATGCCCGATCGCGACACTGTGTTTCGGCCAAGCGGCGTCGATGGGCTCGCTGCTGTTGACCGCCGGTACCAAGGGCATGCGTTACGCCCTGCCGAACGCTCGAATCATGGTGCACCAGCCTTCGGGCGGGTTCTCAGGTCAGGCGTCCGATATCGAGCGCCATGCAGAAGACATCATCAAGATGAAGCGGCGTTTGAATGAAGTCTACGTGCAGCATACCGGCAAGCCTTATGAGTTGATCGAGCGTACGCTTGATCGGGATTATTTCATGACAGCTGAGCAGTCGGTTGAATTTGGCTTGATCGACAAGGTTTTGAGCAAGCGCGAAGACTTTGAGGCTACCTCTGACGCCAAATCCTGAGCGCCAATAACGCAACTGGTCTATCTTTGATCTTGAACGTTGGCAAACCGAGCAAGTAATAGTCCTTTTCAAGCGCTGTTCGACCCCGTCAATTCGGCCCAGGTATGGCTTGGCATGGCCGATGCAGAGAGTGATCCCGCGCCGACTGCGGGGCAAGTGTCACACAGTTGTCGAAATCACGGCATCCATACCCTTAGTCGCGATAGGGAGTTGTTAATCCAATCTTGATCACACCGCCGTTAGCGTGCTCAGATTGCAGTAGTGTTGTTGAGTGTCAGGCACGCGAAGAACAAGCCGGAAACGTTTACGAGGCAGGCTGGACACCAGGCAGGATGCCGTGTTCGCCCGAGGGTGAGAGAACCGAATGGCACAACAGGAAAAGAACACCCTCTACTGCTCCTTCTGCGGCAAGAGCCAGCATGAAGTGCGCAAGCTGATCGCCGGCCCAACCGTGTTCATCTGTGATGAATGCGTCGAGCTGTGCATGGACATCATCCGCGAGGAGAACAAGAACACCCTGGTCAAGTCGCGTGATGGCGTGCCTTCGCCGCAGGAGATCAAGGCGGTTCTCGACAGCTACGTGATCGGTCAAGACCATGCCAAGCGGGTGCTCTCGGTCGCCGTCCACAACCACTACAAGCGCCTCAACCACGCGACCAAGAACAACGACGTCGAACTCGCCAAGTCGAACATCCTGCTAGCTGGCCCAACTGGTTGTGGCAAAACCCTGCTCGCCCAGACGCTGGCCCGCATCCTCGATGTGCCGTTCACCATGGCCGACGCGACAACGCTGACCGAGGCCGGTTACGTTGGCGAGGACGTCGAAAATATCATCCTGAAACTGCTGCAGAATGCCGACTACAACGTCGAACGGGCGCAGCGCGGCATCGTCTATATCGACGAAGTCGACAAGATCAGCCGCAAGTCCGACAACCCCTCGATCACCCGCGACGTATCGGGCGAGGGCGTGCAGCAGGCGCTGCTCAAGATCATGGAGGGCACGGTTGCCAGTGTGCCGCCGCAGGGTGGCCGCAAGCATCCGCAGCAGGAGTTCCTGCAAGTCGATACGACCAACATCCTGTTCATCTGCGGCGGCGCTTTCGCTGGCCTCGAGAAGATCATCTCGCGGCGTGGCAAGGGCTCGTCGATCGGCTTCGGCGCTGCCGTGATCGGCCCTGACGAGCGACGCACCGGCGAGATCCTGCGCCAGGTCGAGCCGGAGGATCTGCTCAAGTTCGGCCTGATCCCTGAGTTCATCGGCCGACTGCCGGTCATCGCGACGCTGGAGGACCTGTCCGAGTCGGCGCTGATGCAGATCCTGAGCGAGCCGAAGAATGCCCTCGTAAAACAGTACCAGCGCCTGTTTGAGATGGAAGACGTCAAGCTCACCATCACCCAGGACGCGCTGAAGGCGATCGCGCGCCGCGCCATCGAGCGCAAGACCGGAGCGCGCGGTTTGCGCTCGATCATGGAAGCGATCCTGCTCGATACTATGTTCGATCTTCCGAGTCTGAAGGGGGTTGAAGAAGTGGTGATTGGTCCGGAAGTCGTCGATGGCGGCGCCAAGCCTTTGCGTATCTACTCGGATCGGGCGGAGGAGAAGGGCTCGACTGCCTGACGCCGGCAGGTTGCCGGCGAACCGGCCGTGGTCGCGAGGCTACACGCGACTGTTACGAACCGGAGACTTGGAGGCAACGCGCTATCTCCCTACATATGCTGCAGTTGAGGGAATAGTTCCTGAGGCCTGACGGATGAGTGGCGGTCCGCAGGCCAAGTCATAAGAGCGAACTTCGGCTCCAGCCATCGCTGTGGATCCTGCAAGAGCGCTACCGGCATCGCCTGGGGATTATCCGCGATGGCGGGGCGGGCCTCGATCGACAGATGGTTCGGTTCAACAATGCGTTGCATGATCCGGATAGCCGGTGAAGCGATGCGAAGAACACGAGAGAACCCATGAGCGAAGAAAAAGAAGTGAAGAGCAAGGCGCCGGGCAAGGAGCTGTTCCCAGTCCTGCCGCTGCGTGACATCGTCGTGTTTCCCTACATGATCGTGCCGCTGTTTGTCGGCCGCGAAAAGTCGATCGCGGCGCTCGAGGAGGTGATGCGCGCCGACAAGCACATCCTGCTCGTGGCGCAGAAGAACGCGAGCGATGACGATCCCAAGACCGACGCGATCTATCAGGTCGGCACGCTCGCCTCGGTGCTGCAGCTGCTGAAGCTGCCCGACGGTACCGTCAAGGTGCTGGTGGAAGGCAGCGTGCGCGCCAAGGTCGTTCGCTATGTCGACAACCCGAACTACTTCGAGGCCGAGGTCGAACGCATCGCCGAGACCACCGGCGCCAAGGAAGAGATCGAGGCGCTGGCGCGTTCGACCTTCGCCCAGTTCGAATCCTACGTGAAGCTCAACAAGAAGATTTCACCCGAGGTTCTGGGCAACATCAGCCAGATCGAGGACTACTCGAAGCTTGCCGACACCATTGCCTCGCACCTGGCGGTGAAGATCTCCGACAAGCAGGACGTGCTCGAGACCACCACGATCTCGGCCCGGCTGGAGCGTGTCTATACGCTGATGGAGAGCGAGATCTCGGTGCTCCAGGTCGAGAAGAAGATCCGCACCCGCGTCAAGCGCCAGATGGAGAAGACGCAGCGCGAGTACTACCTCAATGAGCAGATGAAGGCGATTCAGAAGGAGCTGGGCGACACCGAGGAGCGCGACGACATCGCCGAGTTCGAGGACAAGATCGAGAACACCAAGCTGTCCAAGGAAGCCAAGGACAAGGCATTGGCCGAGTTGAAGAAGCTCAGGCAGATGAGCCCGATGTCGGCCGAGGCGACGGTCGTTCGCAACTACCTCGATTGGCTGCTGTCGATCCCTTGGGGCGTGCGCGGCAAGGTCAAGAAGGATTTGATCGAGGCGCAGACGATCCTCGACAAGGAGCACTACGGCCTCGAGAAGGTGAAGGAGCGTATCGTCGAGTATCTCGCGGTGCAGAACCGCACCCACAAGCTGAAAGGGCCGATCCTGTGCCTCGTTGGCCCGCCAGGCGTCGGCAAGACCTCACTCGGCAAGTCGATCGCCAATGCGACGGGCCGCGAGTTCGTGCGCATGAGCCTCGGCGGCGTACGTGACGAGGCCGAGATCCGCGGCCATCGGCGCACCTACATCGGCTCCATGCCAGGCAAGGTGATCCAGTCGATGAAGAAGGCGAAGCGGACCAACCCGTTGTTCCTGCTCGACGAGATCGACAAGATGGGCCAGGACTTCCGCGGCGACCCGGCGGCAGCACTGCTCGAGGTGCTGGACCCCGAGCAGAACGCCACCTTCAATGACCATTACCTCGAGGTCGACTACGATTTGTCGAACGTGATGTTCGTGACCACCGCGAACACGCTCAACATTCCGCCGGCGCTGATGGACCGTATGGAGATCATTCGCCTCGCCGGCTACACCGAGGACGAGAAGGTCGAGATCGCCCGGCGCCATCTGATCGGCGAACTGCAGCAGAACCACGGCCTCGAGGCCGGCGAGTGGGAGATCGAGGACGAGGCGCTGCGTGAGATCATCCGCTGCTACACGCGGGAAGCCGGCGTGCGCAATCTCGAGCGCGAGATCGCCAAGCTCGCCCGCAAGGCGGTGAAGGAGATACTGGTCTCGGGCAAGAAGCAGGTGAAGTTCACGGCGGCTAACCTGAGTGAATATCTCGGCGTGCCGAAATTCCGGTACGGCGAAGCCGAACTCGAAGATGCGGTCGGCGTCGTGACCGGCCTTGCGTGGACGGAAGTCGGCGGCGAGATCCTGACGATCGAGGGCGTGATGATGCCCGGCAAGGGCAAGATGTCGGTTACCGGCAACCTGCGTGACGTGATGAAGGAATCGATCCAGGCGGCGCAGGCCTACGTGCGTTCGCGCTCGGTCGACTTCGGCATCCATCCCTCGATGTTCGATAAGAAAGACATCCACGTGCACGTGCCGGAAGGCGCGACGCCGAAGGATGGGCCGTCTGCTGGAGTCGGCATGGCGACCGCGATCATCTCCGTGCTGACCGGCATCCCGGTGCACAAGGATGTCGCCATGACCGGCGAGATCACGCTGCGTGGCCGCGTGCTGCCGATCGGCGGTCTCAAGGAAAAATTGCTGGCGGCCCTGCGCGCCGGCATCAAGAAAGTCGTGATCCCGGAGGAGAACGTGAAGGATCTCGCCGAGATTCCCGACGAGGTTACCAAGAAGATGGAGATCATACCGGCCTCGCACCTCGATGATGTCCTCAAGGTCGCACTGGTGCGGATGCCCGATCCGATCGCCTGGGACGTCGAGACGCCGGCCGCGGTGACGCCGCCGGCGGACGACGGCACCGGTGCACCACGCGTGACCGCGCACTAGTCACTCTCGCCACTGAGCGTTCAATCGACCTCCGGCCATGACCGGGGGTCTTTTGATTTTCATCACTTTCCGTCTCGGATTCGTGTTTTTCCCTGTATTTTCGGGCGTTTTTTGCTGTTTTTCCCCTTGACGAAGCTGGGGCGAACGCGTTGTTTGCGCAGCACTGCTGCACATCCCGCAGCGGGATTGTCCGGGCCGGCCCGGCTTGCAGCGTGATCTGACGAGAAGGCCGGAAGCAAGTCTTGCAGACGTGACCATCGCAATCACAACAAGGATGAAGAAAATGAGCAAGAAAGACGCGATCGACGCTGTCGCCGAGCACGCCGAAATCACCAAGGAGAAGGCGGGCGTCGCGCTCGACGCACTCATCGCCTATATTGAGAAGACGCTGAAGAAGGGCGACGAGGTTTCCCTTCCGCCACTCGGCAAATTCAAGATCACGAAGCGCAAGGCGCGCTTGGGCCGTAATCCTTCGACCGGCGCCGAAATCAAGATTCCGGCCTCCAACGTGCCGAAGTTCCAGCCGTCAAAGACGCTGAAGGATGGGGTCAACAAGCGTTGATCATCCATGCGATTGCTGCCGGCGCGCGGCATCGCGACATGAGCGACATCGGCGGCGCCCTCGCGGGCGCCGTTGCGTTTTCGGGCTGGCAAGGCGAAACGAGGCAGCTTGTGCAACCTGGGCATAACAATGTGCCGGTGCCGCGGGGCAGGCCCGAATCGGCCTAACTCTTCCCGATCTGAGCCAGTCGGGAGAGAGCCATGGCGGCGGTGCGGAAATCGGCGCGCGCGGCGGCAGTCGGGGGGGACGAGCGCGCGACCGGGCCCTTTCTCGGCGTAGCGCAGTCGGCCAAGGGCATGACGTGGCGCGAGCGGCTTGGCGCCGGCGATCATCTCAAGGCGGCAGCGATCAGCCAGCAACATGGCCTGCCCGATCTGCTTGGTCGCATGATTGCCGCCCGAGGAATAGCCGTCGAAGACGTGCCGACCTTTCTCGATCCGACGATCCGGGCGCTGCTGCCCGACCCCGACACGCTGCGCGGCATGGACGTGGCCTCGCGCCGGCTGGCGGACGCCGTCGAGAAGCGGCAGCGGGTGGCCGTGTTCGGCGACTACGACGTCGACGGTGCTGCCTCGTCGGCGCTGATGCAGCGCTTTCTGGATCATCACGGCGTGGCGAGCCGCATCTACATTCCCGACCGCATCTTCGAGGGCTACGGCCCCAATGTTGCGGCGATCGAGCTGCTGGTGAAGGAAGGCGCCAGCCTGATCGTCACCGTCGACTGCGGCACCACGAGTTTCGAGCCGCTGGCGGCGGCGGCGCGGCTCGACACCGATGTGCTCGTCATCGACCACCACCAGGCCGACGCCGAGCTGCCGCAGGTCACAGCCGTGGTCAATCCAAACCGCCAGGACGATCTTTCGGGGCTCGGCCATTTGTGCGCGGCCGGCGTCGTCTTCCTGTTGCTGGTCGCGACCACCCGCGAGTTGCGTCGGCGTGGCCTGTATGGCGCCAAACTCGCCGAGCCGAACCTGCTCGACCTGCTCGACATCGTGGCGCTGGCGACGGTCGCCGACGTGGTGCCGTTGACCGGTCTCAATCGCGCCTTCGTGACCAAGGGCCTGTCCGTGATGCACCAGCGCCGCAATGCCGGTTTGCGGGCATTGTTCGACGTGGCGAGCCTCAACACCGCGCCAACGCCTTATGCGCTGGGCTTCGTGCTGGGACCGCGGATCAACGCCGGCGGCCGGATCGGCGATGCCGCCCTTGGCGCCCGGCTGCTTGCCACCGATGACGATACCGAGGCGGCCAAGATCGCGGCCCTTCTCGACAAGCTCAATCGCGAGCGCAAGGCGCTGGAGACTCAGATGCTGGAAGAGGCGATCGCCGAAGCCGACCGCCGCATCACCGATGCGCCCGAGCTGCCGATGCTGATCACCGGCTCCGAGACCTGGCACAAGGGCGTGGTCGGCCTCGTTGCCAGCCGCCTCGTCGATCGCTTCCGTCGGCCAGCCTGCGCCATCGCCTGGGAGAAGAGCGGTGAAGGCACCGGCTCGCTGCGCTCGGTCGCCGGCGTCGACATCGGCGGCGCAGTGCGGGCGGCGGTGGCGGCGGGCCTGCTGGTCAAGGGCGGCGGTCACGCCATGGCGGCGGGCCTCACCGTCCGCAAAGATAAGATGCCGGCGCTCGATGCGTTCTTTGCCGAGCGGCTGCGCACCGCCTCGACCAGGGCCCGCGAGCAGGCCGGCCTCGATATCGATGGTGCGCTGACGCCGGGCGGCGTCAATGACGCCCTGATGGACCTGATCGAGCGCGTTGGCCCTTACGGCCAGGGTAATCCGGCGCCGCGCTTCGCGTTTCCCGCCCACCGCGTGAAATTCGCCAAGGTGGTCGGCGAAGCGCATATCCGCTGCGTGCTGGAAGCGGGAGACGGATCGCGCCTCGATGCGGTAGCCTTTCGCGCATCCGGCCAGCCGCTGGGCGATCTGTTGACGGCGCCCGGCGGCATGCCGCTGCATGTCGCCGGCACCTTGAAGCGCGACACCTGGGGCGGCCGGCAGAAGATCGAATTGACCATCGAGGACGCCGCCGACCCCCGCCGGCAGTAGCGTTCCAGAACGGGAACGGCCAATGAATTTCGAGCTCACCGACGACCAGCGCGCGATGTGCGATGCAGCGCGCAAGTTCGCCCGCGCCGAGATGGCTGAGGTTGCGCGCACCTGCGAGACCAGGAACGAGCCGCCGCCGCGCGCCTTCAAGAAGCGGCTCGGCGAGATGGGCTTCCTCGGCATCAATATGCCCGCGGCCTACGGCGGTTTGGGCCTTGGCAATCTCGAAGCTCTGCTGGTGCTGGAAGAGTTTGCCAAGGTGCACCCGGCGGTCGCTTTTCCAGTATTCGAAAGCGCGGTCGGGCCGATCAAGGCGGTGGAGCGCTTCGGCACCGAAAGCCTGAAGAAGGTGCTGCTGCCGAAGGTGGTGTCGGGCGATGTGGTGGTGGCGGTCGCCATGTCGGAGCCCGACGCCGGCACCGCACTGACCGACCTTGCCACCCACGCCGAGATCAAGGGCGGCAAGATAATCGTCAATGGCACCAAGCGCTGGTGCACCGGTGGCGGCTCGGCCGACGGCTACGTCGTCTATTGCCGGATCGGCGCGGCCAAGGGTGCCAAGGGCGTCGGCGCCGTCTACGTGCCGAACGGGCTCAAGGGCCTCACCTTCGGCAATAGAGAAGAGCTGATGGGGTTCCGCGGCACCACCACCGCCGACATCTTCTTCGAGAACGTCGAGGTGCCGGAAGATCATCTGATCGTTCCCGCCGGCGGCTTTGCGAAGCTGATGGAAGCCTTCGACCTCGAGCGCTGCGGCAACTCGACGATGTGTCTGGGACTGGCGGCAGGCGCGCTCGAAGATGCTCTCGCCTACGTGCAGGAGCGGCACCAGTTCGGCAAGCCGATCGTCGATTTCCAGGCGGTGCAGTTGAAGCTCGCCGAGATGGCGATGAAGGTCGAGGCCTCGCGCCTGCTGATCCATCGGGCCGTGACGCGGGCCGAGCACGGCTTCCCGTCGGTCGCCGACAGCTCGATCGCCAAGTGCTTCGCCAACGAGATGGTGCGCGAGGTGACCGGTGCCGCCCTGCAATTGATGGGCGGCTACGGCTATTCGAAAGCCTACAAGGCCGAGCAGCGCCTGCGGGACGCCTGGGGTTGGGGCATCGCCGGCGGCACCATCGACATCCAGAAGATCAACATCGCCGCCGCGCTGGTCGGACGCCGCTTTGATCAGCGCAGGTAGTGGCGATTCATAGTCCGTTGGCTTCGTTTCCCGCCGTGCCAGTGTGCAATCACGGCGCCGGTTCGTTTGCCGTTGAACGACTGAGGAGTATCCGCCGTCCCCGCACCGTCACCCCCGCGAAGGCGGGGCCCATCCAAACTTCAGGCAGTCACGAAACCCGCCTGAAACTCGGTCGCAATCCGCGTCCACGACCTCGCTCCATCCATGGCTTGGGCGGATCCCCGCCTTCGCGGCGATGACGACATGGGGTGTGGCGAGCACAGCGATTGGTCGCGAAGTGAGGAATTTGTCTCCTACACCCGAGAAAGCAACACGCTGCCGTAAGATGCCCAGCCGACGGAATGTAGCCGTCTCATTGCCAGTGGGTCGGCCGCAGGCCGGTGGGGAATGAACCTACGCCACCTTCACAGCCTCGGCACAGAGCACCTCATCGCCTCGCCGACACTGGCCGATCGCCGCGGATTGCAATAGGCTCTGGCAATCCGCCTGCTGGGAGGCGGGTTGAGGCTCAGAGCAACCGAAGAGGTGCCCCATGCGAACGTTGTCGTTCGAATTGCCCGAAGTCACGCCAGCCCGGCGCGATCTCTTGAAAGCCTCCGGCATCGCCGCCGCCGGTGCGATCGCGGCCAGCCTGCCGGCGACACCGGCCGCGGCGCAGACGCCGAAGATCGAGGCCCAGGAACACTGGGTGATGAAGGGCGACGTCAAGCTTTACGTGTACCGCAAGCGGCTCGTCGGCGGCGACGCGGCCAAGCCCATCCTGTTCCTGGTGCACGGCTCGACGTTCGCCAGCCGCGGCTCCTATGACCTGATCGTGCCCGGTCGCACCGGCCATTCCGCCATGGATCACTTCGCCGAGCTTGGCTACGACGTGTGGACCATGGACCACGAGGGCTACGGCTTCTCCGCCCGCACCGCCGGCAACTCCGGCATCCGCACCGGTGCCGACGATCTCAAGGCGGCGATGCCGCTGATCGAGAAGGAGACGGGCCGGAAGTCACTGCTGATGTTTGGCGAATCCTCGGGCGCCATCCGCGCCGGCGTGTTCGCCCAGGAAGAGCCCGCCCGTGTCGAGCGGCTCGTCCTGCACGCCTTCACCTACACCGGCCAGAACGCACCGGAGATCGAGCGTCGCCGCAAGCAGGCCGACTTCTACAAGGCCAATCCGCGCCGCCCGTTCGGCATGGCCAACGTCGAGAACATCTTCAACCGCGACGTCGCCGGCAAGGCCGACCCGGCGGTGATCAAGGCGCTCGCCGATTTCGAGCTGCAGTTCGGCAATACCGTACCGAGTGGCACCTACCTCGACATGGCGATCAACATGCCGATGGTCGACCCATCGAAGCTCAAGTGCGCCGTGTGCCTGATCCGCCCGGAGCACGACGGCAATGCCAGCGAGGCCGAGCTGTTCGAGTTCTTCCAAAAACTCGCCGCACATGAAAAGCAGTTCCTGTTCGTCGACGGCATGACGCACGGCGGCGGCATGGTCGGCAGCCAGCGCCAGCGGCTGTGGCATCTCGTGCATTCGTTCATGAGCTGCCCGCCGGCGCCGGCGGCCTAGGAAACGTAGGTTGGGTTAGACCGGCCCTCTTGCCGGTCGTAACCCCACATTCCGCGGGTGGTCGAAGCTGTTGGGTCATGGACGCAAGTGGGCGCGCCTCAACCCAACCTACGCGTCACTGCCCGGCCGCCCCGGATTTTTCGCAAATTTGCATCCACCACCACTGCTCCCGGGGAACCCAAATGGCCGACAATTCCATGATGACCGCCCTTGCGGCGGCGCTGCTGACGTGCGCGGCGCCGGCCGTTGCGCAGGACTTTCCCGATGGGCCGGGCAAGGAAACAGTCGTCGCCGCCTGCGGCGGCTGCCACGACATCAACCGGCTCAAGGTCGGCTATACGCCCGACGGCTGGCGCAAGGTCATGCGCATGATGGAGAACATGGAGGTGCCGGTCCCGAAGGACCAATGGGCTACCGTCACCGACTATCTGATCAAATTCCTGCCCGAGCGCGCGCGGCCGCCCGCCGTCATCGTCGCCGGCCCGGTCGAGGCCACGGTCAAGGTCTGGCCGGTGCCGACGCCCGGCTCGCGGCCGCACGATCCGCTGGCTACCCGCGACGGGGCGCTGTGGTGGACCGGCCAGTTGTCGAACCGGCTCGGTAAACTCGATCCCAAGACCGGCGAGATGAAGGAATTCACCCTCAAGTCGCGGCACACCGGCCCGCACGGCCTGACCGAGGACAAACAGGGCAATATCTGGTTCACCGGCAACAACACGGCGCTGATCGGCAAGTTCGACCCCAAGACCGGCGCGACGACGGAATATCCGCTGCCCGATCCGGCGGCCAAGGACCCGCACACGCTGATTTTCGACAACACTGGCATCTTGTGGTTCACGGTGCAGCAGGCCAACATGCTCGGCCGGCTCGATCCGGCGACCGGGGCGATCAAGCTCGTCACCTCGCCGACGCCGAAGTCACGGCCCTACGGCATGGCGCTCAACTCGAAGAACGTCGTGTTCTTCGTCGACTTCGGCGTCAACAAGATCGGCAGCATCGATGCGAGCGACGATGCAGATCAAGGAGTACGCCCTGCCCAATGCCGGCGCCCGGCCGCGGCGCATCGCGATCTCGCCCGACGACATGATCTGGTACACGGATTTCAGCCGCGGCTTCCTCGGCCGCCTCGATCCGGCGACGGGCGAGGTCAAGGAATGGCCCTCGCCCAGCGGGCCGAAGTCGGAGCCCTATGCGGTCGTGTCTACGAAGGGCGCTCTCTGGTACACGGAGACGGCGGCCAAGCCGAACACGGTCGTCCGCTTTGATCCGACGACCGAGAAGTTCCAGTCCTGGGCGGTGCCGGGTGGCGGCGACATCATCCGCAACATGGACGTGACACCCGACGGCAATCCGGTCCTGGCGCACAGCCTGACCAACGAGGTCGGGCTGGTTGAGATCAAATAGATGCGTTGGCTGTCGGTGCTTGCCGCGCTTGTGATGTGCGGCAGGGCGGAGTAGGGTCCGCGGCCAATCCGGAGGGGTGGCCGAGTGGTTTAAGGCACCGGTCTTGAAAACCGGCGTGGGTGCAAGCCCACCGTGGGTTCGAATCCCACCCCCTCCGCCATTGGTTTGGCACGATAATTCGCCTGGAAACGCGCCCTTGACCAAGAGTTTCGTTTCCATACCGGTCCGCAGCAGCCGAACCGGGACGGACAGAACTTTGATCGCACCTTCTGGATTTGTCGGCAGACGTTGGACCTCCGGATCGAGTCTTACGACACCAGGCAACGCCGCCGGCCGGTCCGAGACGTTGCCCGAACTCGGGACGGACGTCCACGCGCTCGACCAGCGCCTGCAGGATGGCGCGCATTTCTGACGCGGACAGGGTTGGCCAGCGTCGCGCGAAATCGGCGGCATTCGCGATCAGGCATTTGCGCATCGCTACGGTCGCAGCACCGGCGGCTTCGAAGGCGACGGCCTCTTGCCTCGGCAAGATGCAAATGGGGTTCTCAACGACGCTCTCAAGGTCGGCGGCGGTTGTCCGCAGCTCCGCCACGTTCGCCATGTGCCACCAGGATCAACGCAGTCCTCTTGGCTTGCCCCATCAATGACTGGTCCCCTCCGAGAAGGTGATCTTGTTGAAGACGTTGTATTTGCCGGAAGGCTTCGACATCGGGATGCGCTTGATCTCCTCCAACGTGTCGGCCTTGTAGACGATCAACGCGCCGTCGTTCTCCCAGACGCTGACGAGCGCATAGCGGCCATAGCGATCGAACTCGACGTGGGCCGCCGTCTTGCCCGGCATGGGCCGCAACGTCGTCGTGATCTCGAGCTTCTCCTTGTCGAGTATGAGGATGCCATCTTTGGAGCTACTCATCATGGCGTCCGCCCAGGCATAGCGCGAAGCCTCGTGGCTGCGTAGGAAGAAGCCGGGTCCAGGCGTGTTGATGCGCTTGATCAGCGACCAGTCGGCCATGTCGATCACGCTGAGCTTGCCTTCCTTGAGGTGCTGCGTCGCCAGGACACGGTGGCCCTTTCGGTCGCCGCTGGCTATCACCCAGGAAATGCCGGAGCCCAGGTGGGGCAGGCCGGGGATATCGATCTCGGCAATCGGCCGCCCGACGTTGAGGTTCACAACGACGATCCGATTGCCGTCGCGCGACGAGCCGAGCAGGTGCCGGTAGGGCGGATCGAAGAAGAAGTCATCGAGCGGCTCCTCGATCTCGATTCGGCGCAATGCGAACAGCCCCTGCGACGCGGCCAGAGCCTCCTGTGCTCCGGTTTCGTGACTGTGAACGAGGCCGGAAAAGACCGGCGGCGCCGCAGGGTCGGTCGCGATCTCCCAGATCTCCGGCACGTCTTTGAGGGCGGCGATGAAGCTCTTGCGCTTCGGCGCCTGATAGACGGCACTGACCCGCGATGTAGTCCCCTTGCGGTCGGCGACATCGATCACCTTCTCGACCGCCAGATCCGCGGCCGACAGGATCACGAGCGTATGCGGCAGGTAGTTGGCCACAGCCACATGCTTGTCATCGGCCGAAAGCGCGATGTTGCGTGCATTGAGGCCAGCGCGCACCTCTGCCACAACCTGCAGGCTCCACAAATCGTATTTGGTCACCCAGCCGTCGCGTGAGGCAAAGAACACAAAGCGGCCATCGCTGGTGAACTTCGGACCACCGTGCAAGGCAAAGCGGCTCTGGAAGCGATGGATCGGCTCGAGGCGGTCGCCATCGAGGATGGTGACATGATGGTCGCCGGCCTCGACCACGACGAACAGGTTGAGCGGATCGGCGTCGAAGATCGGCCGCGCCAGCCGCGGCGGCGGCGCATGGGTCACACGGGTCGCCTCGATCTCTTTGGTGCCCCAGACAGGGACGCCCGGCAGCGGCGTATAGATGTAGCTCGCGAGGGCCTCGATCGCTGCCGGCGGGAGTGCCTGGCCGAAGCCCGCCATCTGGGTTGCTTCGCGGCCCTTGGCGATGACCCTTGCCGCGGCCTCTTGGCGCAGGCGGACGAGGGCCTGCGGGATAAGGGCCGGACCCTGGCCGCCGAGCCGGTCGACGCCGTGACAGGAGGCACAATGCTCACGATAAAGCGTCATCGGATCGACGGAACCGGTGTCCTGGGCGCGGGACGGCGCCGCGGAGAGGGCCAGCAGGCTAAGCAGTATAGCGATGCGGCGCTTCATGGCGAACTCCTCGGAACGGCGTGACGGCGAGGCGGCTCGCATCCGGAGCAACGCCGATCTCCTCGTCGGTCAGGTAGCAGGCAGGATCCTCTGCCCAAGGATCGCCAGTAAGCTGTAGCGCGCGAACGCGCGTGTTGCCGCCGCAGATGTCGAAGTGGCGGCAGCCACCGCAGCGGCCTCCGATCACGCGCGGCCGCCGCTTGAGTCCGGCCATCACAGGATCGCAGACGTCGCTCCAGATGTCGCCGAAGCGCCGCTGCTTGACGTTGCCGATCGTGTAGTGCCACCAGAAGGTATCGGGATGGACGTTGCCGAGATTGTCGATATTGGCAACGTTCACACCCGAGGCGTTGCCGCCCCACTGCGCGAGCTTGGCGTGTACATGCTCTGCGCGATCGGGAAACCGATCCTTGATCCACAGGTAGAGAAATGCGCCGTCGGCATCATTGTTGCCGGTGACGAACTCCTTGTCCTGATTGGCCTGGACCGCGGACCAAGCTCGCTCGAACAGGTCGCTCATGGCGCGTCGCGTGATCGCCAAGGCCGCGTCGTCGGCGCGATTCTTGTTGCCGCGACCCGCGTAGACAAGGTGGGAGAGATAGAACTTATCGACACCTTCGGCATCGGCGAGAGCCAGGAGGTCGCCGAGCTCGGTGCAATTGTCCATGGTCATGGTGTAGCGAAGGCCGACCTTGAGGCCATGCCGGCGGCACAGGCGCACGCCCTGCAGCGAAGCCGCAAACGCACCTGATTTGCCGCGGAAGCGATCATGCGTCGCGCCGATGCCGTCGAGGCTGATGCCGACATAGTCATAGCCGATGGCAGCGATCCGTTCGATATTATGGTCGCCGATGAGCGCGCCGTTCGAGGACAAGCCGACATAGAAGCCGAGTGCCTTGGCACGAGCCGAGATCTCGAAGATGTCGGGTCGAAGCAGCGGCTCGCCGCCGGACAAGATCAGCACCGGGACTCGGGCGGCCTTCAGGTCGTCCATCACGGCGAAGACCTCGTCCGTCGACAGCTCGCCCGGGAAATCGACATCGGCCGAAATCGAATAGCAGTGTTTGCACTTCAGATTGCAGCGCCGGATCAGGTTCCAGATCACGACCGGTCCCGGCGGATCGCGACGCGGGCCGACCGGGGTCGGTTGCTGGACTTCCCGGAGAAACTGCGTGAGGCGAAACATGGGCTCTGCGTTCCTTGTCGCTCAGGGCGCAATACGGCCCTGTCTTCTTGAGAATGTGGGTGCTGAGCACCACCTCGTGGCGCCGACAGCGATCGCCCAACAGATCGGCAATGCGGAAGACCTTGCCGTCGACCTCGGCGCGGGTAGTGCCGTGCACCATGGTGAACAGATTGTACGGCCAGTCCGGCAACCGGCGCGGACAAAGTCGACACACCGGCAACGGCCTCAAGGAGCCGCGGCCATCTGCTCCACAAGGGCGGCATGGCCAATATGTCCTGTGATCCGTGCAAGGCGGGTGACCTCGCCAATGATGATTAGCGTCGGGCTGGTCAGATGCTCGGCGGCGACCGCGTCGGTGAGCGTGGCGAGCGTCGCCAGCGCTTCCCGCTGGTCCGGCAGCGTGGCCCGGCTGACAGCAAGGGCAGGGGTGTCGGGGCTGCGCCCGTGGCGTATCAACTCGCTGACGATCAGGTCGATGCTGGCGAGGCCCATATAAACGACCAGTGTGGTCTGCGCATCGGCGAGGCCCGTCCAGTCCAGGGCGAGCGCCTCGCCCGCACGGCAATGGCCGGTTACGTAGCGCACACCCGTCGCCAGGCCGCGATGGGTCAGTGGAAACTGCAGGGCCGCAGCACCGCCTTGCGCAGAAGTAATGCCGGGCACGACCTCGAACGGCACGCTAGCGACCGCCAGCGCCGCCGCTTCTTCCCCGCCCCGGCCAAACAGGAACGGGTCGCCACCCTTGAGGCGCACCACGGTCCGTCCGGCCTTGGCGAGTCCGATCAGCGTCCGATTGATCTCCTCCTGCGGCACCGGATGGTGCTGCGGACGCTTGCCGACGTCGATGCGTGCCGCCCCCTTCGGCACCATGGCCAGTATGGCGTCCGACACAAGCCGGTCGTAAACGACGACGGTGGCAGCTTCGATGATGCGAGCGGCCTTGAGCGTCAGCAATTGCGGATCGCCGGGCCCGGCTCCGACGAGATAGACTTTTCCGATCTGACCGCACGCCAGGCCCATGTCACACTTTCCGATCCCGCCGCCGCCGGTGCGTGCCCAATCTTCGAAGATCTCGAAGCGGCACGCCATCGGCTCGCGGCTCAGTAGATGTCGTTGCGCGTGTTGTAGACGTTGAACTTGCCGGTCGGCGTGACGAGCCGCTTGTCCTTGATTACGGTTTTCAAGCTCAGCGTCTTGTCGTCGACGATGACGATCGCCAACTCCTGCGATTTGGAATTCCAGACCGAGAACCAGATTTCGTCGCCGGCCTTGTTGAACTCGCCCTGCACCACGCGGCGCTGGCCCTGCGTAATCCCCGACCACTGGCCGATCGGCAGCACTTTGTACTTGGGCTTGTCCTGGGTGAGATCGCCGATCGCGAACACCGCAATCGAGGAGGAGATCTCGGCCTCCGGATTGAGCGGCGTGTCGATGTAGATGTTCGTCGACCTCGGGTGGGTCTTGATGAACAGTGAACCGCCGCCCTGGCCCTTCACCTTCTGCACGACCTTCCATGCGTTATCCTTGAATTTCAAAGGATCGGTGCCGATGAAGGACACGGTCTCGTCGCCCAAGTGGCTGGTGGCCCATACCGGCCCATATTTGGGGTGGACGAAATTGGCGCCGCGTCCCGGGTGCGGTGTCTGACCGCCCAATTCGATCACCTTGACGAGCTTGCCGTCCTTGGTATCGACGATCGCGATCTTGTGGCGGGCATTCGCGGCCACCAGGAAGTAGCGCCCCGACTTGTCGAAGCCGCCGTCGTGCAGGAACCGCTCGGCTTCGATCGTGGTGACCTTGAGGTTCTTCACGTCGCGATAGTTGACGAGCAGGATCTGGCCCGTCTCCTTGACGTTGACGACGAACTCCGGATTGAAGTGCGAGGCGACGATCGAAGCCACGCGCGGCTCGGGGTGATACTCCTGCGTGTCGACCGTCATGCCGCGGGTGGATACGACTTTGATGGGCTCGAGCGTGGCGCCGTCCATGATCACGTATTGCGGCGGCCAATAGGAGCCGGCGATGGCGAACTTGTCCTCGAAGCCCTTGAACTTCGAAGTCTCGACGGAGCGCGCCTCGGAGCCGATCTTGATCTCGGCAACGGTGGCGGGTTGTTCCATCCACAGGTCGATCAGGTTGATCTTGCCGTCGCGGCCGATCGCGAACAGATAGCGGCCGGACGCCGACAGCCGCGAGATGTGGACCGCATATCCGGTCTTGATCACCGACACGATCTGCTTGCTTGCCCCGTCGATCAACGCGATCTCGCCGGTGTCGCGCAGGGTGACGGAGAACAGGCCGTCGATATCGATGTTGTTCATCTTCCGCGTCGGGCGCTGCGCCACCGGGACGGTGACCTTCCAGCTGGCCTTGATCTCGGGCAGGCCAAACTCGGGCGGTTGAGGCGGCTGATTGAGCAGGTACTTGGCCATCAGCTCGACTTCTTCCTTCTTCATCTCGCCTGAAGTGCCCCAGTTGGGCATGCCGGCAGGCGAGCCGTAGGTAATGAAGTCGCGCAGATAGTCGAAGCCGAGCTTACCGGTGAGGTCTGGCGTCAACGCCTTGCCGGTCGCGCCCTTGCGGAGCACTCCGTGGCAGCCTGCACAGCGCTCGAAGTAAATCTGGTTCGCCAGCTTGAACTCGTCGGCGCTCAAGGCCGGCACACCGGACTTTGCACCGGGTTGCTCGACAGCGCCCTCCTTCAGGACATCGAGCGAGGGCTGGTAGCGCTCGCCGGGCGTCGTCTTGTGCTTCTCGAGCTCAGCCGGTGCTGCCTTGGACGCCGGCTGCTGGGCATTGACGGCGAACGGCGCGCCAGCGATCAACACGGCCAACCCGGTCCCCAGCAGCAGCCGTCCGGCGAGTGACCCGCGGCGTGATTTGGCACTTGCATGCATGCCCAGCCCTCCTTTTCGATATGCACCAACAGAGCAAACATAGGCGCGCTGTCGAGCGGACGAATTGATTTATGTTAAGTGCAGCTGAGGGCATTTGTCGGAGGAGTAGCTAGGCGTCTCGCCACTGCCGACGTAGAATGACGCTAGGCGGGGTTCGGCGCTTGCGAGACAAGAGCCGCACGAGACTCAGAAGTTCACGGTGTCGCTTGTGCCCGGCAAATGCCGAAGGGTGCCTGCTGCCAATTGGTCGGCATTTGCGGGACGGGACACGAGGTCGCAAAGGGCGTCTGTCCGTGACGAGTTACCAGGCAACGCCGCAAGCTGCCAGAGGTCGATAATGCTGGGGAGCAGGTCCAGGTTCGCTCTGGCGACGCATGCGACAATGTTGCTGGCTGCATTCGTGCTGTGCTGCGCGCACGCGGTGCCGCTGCGGGCCGATGATTTCGATGGCGCCGAGATCGCAGCGCTGTTTCCCGATGCGACGGGCGAGCTCAAGGCAACGCCGCTCGCCGGTACGCCGCCGATTGTGGCGGTGTCCGAGCGCGGGCAGCTCGTCGGCTATGCCTTTTCTACGCGCAGCATTACGGGGTCTGTCGGCTACGGCGGCAAGCCGATCGACATCCATGTCGGATTGAAGGTGGACGGCCACATCGCGGCGGCACGCCTCGTTGCGCACGAGGAGCCGATCCTGGTCATCGGGGTGGCGCCGCAAGCGCTTGAGGCCTTCGTCGCGGGGCTCGCGGGGCTCGACATCCGACAATCGACGGCGGCGCCGGTTGGCGGCAAACGACCGGGTGTTCCCGATCACATTGCGGGAGCGACCGTCTCGAGCAGTGTCATCATAGACGCGGTGTTGCGCTCGGCGCGCGCTGTGGCAGCCGCGCATGGCCTGATGGGCGCGAGCGCGACCAGGCGGCGGATCGATGTGGCTTCCTTCACGCAGAAAGGTTGGCAGCAACTCGAGGCCGAGGGCGCCATCAGGCATCTGCGGCTCACGCACGCCGACGTCGGACTTGAGACCTCGAGCGGCGCGCAATCGCCATTCATCGACCTCTATGTCGCACTGCTGACGCCACCCACGATCGGGCAGAGCCTGCTTGGCCAGCGCAGTTTCGAACGGCTGCAAGGCCAGCTTGCCGCCGATGCCCATGCCCTCCTGATCGCAGGCAGCGGCCTCTACTCCTTCAAGGGCACCGAATGGCGGCAATCAGGCGTCTTCGATCGGGTGCAGATCGAGCAGGGCGCGACGACGATCGCGCTGCTCGGCAAGGACCACGAGAACATTGAACGTCTCGCGGTGGACGATCAGCCCGAATTGCGCGAGATCGGGATCTTCCGGATCGCGCCGGGGATCGCGTTCGATCCTGCCCAGCCCTGGCGGCTGACGCTGCTCGTCGAACGCGTGCGTCCGGGCGCACCGGCGCGCGCCAGGCTCGTCCCGCTCGAGTACCATCTGCCCTCGACGTATCTGGTGCCGGCCAAGGTCGAGCCCGCCGCAACCGACGCCGTGTTCGCACCCAGCTCGCGGGCGACCGAGCTGTGGGTCGATATCTGGCACGGTCGCAAGCGCGAGATCGCCGCCACGATTGCCATGCTCGTCATTCTGTCGGTCATCCTGTTCACGCACGACCTGCTCGTGCGCAACGTACGGCGCTATCGTATCACGCGGCTCACGTTCCTGGTTGTGACTGTGCTGTTCCTGGGGTTCTACGCTGGCGCGCAATTGTCGATCGTGCACGTCATCGCCTTCAGTCATGCCGTGCTGAGCGGCTTCAAATGGGACCAGTTCCTGCTCGATCCGCTGAGCTTCATCTTGTGGGCATTTGTTGCGCTGTGCCTGCTGTTCTGGGGGCGCGGCGTATTCTGCGGCTGGCTGTGCCCATTTGGAGCGCTGCAGGAATTGCTCAACGAGGTGGCACGGCGCCTCGGGGTTCGGCAGATCGAACTGCCGTGGCCGTTGCACGAGCGGCTGTGGCCGATCAAGTACGTGGCCTTCCTCCTAATCCTCGGGGTCTCGTTCAAGTCGGCGACGCAAGCTTTCGCGATTGCCGAGATCGAGCCGTTCAAGACTACGATCGCGCTCAAATTCGTGCGCGCCTGGCCGTATTTGCTCTACGCCGTGGGGCTGCTCGCGGCCGGGCTCTTCATCGAGCGCTTCTATTGCCGCTATCTCTGCCCGCTTGGGGCGGCGCTCGCCATTCCGGCGCGGCTGCGGTTGTTTGAATGGCTGAAGCGGCGGCCTCAGTGCGGCCGGGAGTGCCGCATCTGCGCGACGCGCTGCACGGTGCAGGCGATCAATCCGCTTGGGGCCATCGTGCCCAACGAGTGCATCTACTGCCTGCAATGCCAAGCCAACTACTACGATGCGAAAACCTGCCTGCCGCTGATCCAGCGGACACAACGGCGCGCCAGCAATGCGTCGAGGCCGGCCCTGACACCACCGGAGGTTGACAATGGCTGACGGCCCCCTATCGCGCAGGCGCGCGCTCTCGATTTTGGCTGGAGCAGCGCTGGCGACGTCGGCCGGCTCGGTCGCCGCGGCAGCCCACATGACCGAATGGCGCGGGATTGCGCTCGGGGCCGACGCGCGAATCCTGCTCGGCGGGCAAGGCCGTGTCAGCGCAGCGACTGCAATTGCCGACTGCATCGCAGAAATCGAGCGGCTCGAGACCATCTTCAGCCTCTACCGGTCGGGGAGCGAGTTGCTGGCCCTGAACGAGACGGGCCGCACCGAGCATGCCTCGCTCGATCTGCGGCTGGTGCTGCAACAGTGCGCCGAATTGCATCGCTCGACGGGGGGACTGTTCGACCCGACCGTCCAGCCGCTGTGGCGCCTATATGCCGACTGGTTCGCCGGCCGGCCGGAGCGCGCGGCTCCGGATGCCCGGACAGTGGCGGCTCTCGTAGAGAAGATCGGTATGGAGCACGTCGTCAGCGATCACGGTCGCATCCGGCTTTCACCCGGCTGTCAACTCACGCTCAACGGCATCGCTCAAGGCTATATCACCGATCGCATCGCCGAGCTTTTGCGCGCGCGCGGCTGGTCGCATGTGCTGGCCGATATCGGCGAGGTGCGGGTGCTTGCCGAACGGCCCGACGGCGCGCCGTTCGAGATCCTCATTCGCGAGAGTGGCCTCGGCATCGCGCTCGCCGATGCGGCGCTGGCGACGTCCGCGCCCGACGCCCTGCTGTTTTCCGCCGGCGAGCGGCTCGCCCACATCATCAACCCGCGCACCGGGCGAACCGCGAGCCCCTGGCGCTGCATCACGGTTCGGCACGCGTCGGCGATGGTCGCTGACGGTCTGTCGACGGCGCTTGTCCTCGCCTCGGCTTCCGAGATGGCGAGGATCGCGCGCCGGGTCGGAGGTGTCACGGTCTGGGCAACCGCGCCCGATGGCACCACGGACGTGGTCATGGGATAGCCCGTATTGCCGCGCCGCCCCCGCCCAATCACGGCTTGACGGAAGTCAAGGCGGTCGGTTGCAACCCAGAGAAAGTGCGTTTCGTCTCTTGCCTGGGGATGGGCGAGACGGTGTGGCGATGGGAGAGGGTATGCTCATGGGACGACTGGTGGGACGACTGGCAACAACCTTGGCGACGGCGCTGGCCGTCGCGTTGTCGGCGGCTTTGGCTCAAGCCGAGGATCTCGAAAATGGCGAGAGCCAGTTCAAGAAATGCAAGGCCTGCCATGATCTCGGGGAGAATGCAAAGAACAAGGTTGGTCCTATCCTCAATGACATCGTCGGGCGCAAGGCCGGAGCAGTCGAGGGCTTCAAATACTCGGAAAAGCTCAAGGGCCTGGCTGCCAGCGGCCTGACCTGGAGCGAGGAGAATTTGCTCAAGTATATCGAGGATCCGAAGACCGTGGTGCCGGAAGGCACAATGGCGTTCGCTGGGATCAAGGATGCCGCCGATCGCAAGGATGTCATTGCTTTCCTGAAAAAGAATGGCAAGCCATAGGCCAGCACTTCGATCGGCGCGTCAGCGCGGGCCAGGAGCGAGCGATCGCTCAACGAGCGCGCGGCTCTGCTCCGGGAGCGCGAGTTTGAGCGCTGCACGTTGCGCCGCGCCCGACATCTTCGCCCATGTCCGCCGCAGGATGCCAACAAGCTTTTGGTCATCGTGTTTGCTGGCAAACTCCGGCAGATAGTGGGCGAGAAAGACGAGGCAGGCCACATCCTCGAGGGCCTGTGCCTCGGCATCCTGCAACAGGTTCTGCTTGCGGATCAGCGACTGCACTCTCATGATGCGCTCGGGTGCGTAGCTGCAGGCAGCCAGAATGCCGCCGGCGACCTCGGCATGGCGCTCTTTGAGGGCATTGCGCCAGCGGTGATAGCCGGCCCTGCCCTCCGGAAAGTCGGCGCGTGGGATCTGCCAGCGTTCCACGTGCTGCGCACGCGCAGCGAGCCGAAGCGCCTCGGATGCCTCCGGCTTGAAGCGGTCCAGCATCTCGCTCATGCGGCGGCTGTACAGCAACTCGGCGGGCACGCTGCCCTCGGCCATCGTGACGTGTCTTGGATCCTTGCCATTCACCGCATCGATTGCCGCGATGGCAGCAGCAAACCGGTCACCCAACGCCGGGCAAGGGCTGCTCTGTTCAACCATGCATCGTTCCCTCTTGGCCCTCATACACCGAGCATGCGGTGAAGCCGCGCATCCTTGGTCTTGAAGTGATTGACGAACCAATCCTTGACCGAGGCTGCGAGCGCGAAGCCCAAGTCCACATAGGCATCCTGCTCATGCGCGTCCATGATGACACGCAGGTCGTCGAGCAGCTTTTCGTGCTCGGCCTTGTGAGCGGCGTAGTCATCGTAGCGGTGCTTGCGCATGACCGTCTCCTCGAGTGCAAAATGCGCCGATATCTTGGCGAACACCTCGCCGAGAAAGCTGGCGATTCTGTCTTTCGGCGCCTCGGTGCCAAGCTCGGCGTAAAGCCGGTTGATGACGTCGATGAGCTCCTTGTGCTCGTGGTCGACCTCGGCCACGCCGGTCTCGAACTCCTTGCGCCACTCGATCAGTACCATCGTCGCTCACCTCACCGAAACGTGAACGTGCCCTGGTCGCCCTTGAACTCGATCGCCAGGCTCTGCAACGGTTCGAGCCTGATTTCCGCCCGCGTCTCGTAATCGAACCCGTCGGTCCGGCGGCTGTCGCGCAGGCGGGCGATGATCACGTGCCGGCCGGCGGGGATCGCGAACTTCTGGTAGACGCGGGCGGGGCCATCCCGCGCGAGCCCCGTAGGCTCGAGCACCGCATCATAGATCGTCTGCTCATCGAGGACCAGTTGCACCCGGATCGGCAAGCGCTCGCGTCCGCACGTGTTCGGCCGTCGTTGATTGGGAGGCAGCTTCGCGATCTCCTCAGAGGTCAGCCGCCGGCATTCGTCCTTGCGCTCCGCACCATGTGCGAAGCTCAGCTTGAGCTGGGCCCGATCACTTGGGAAATAGGTCAGCCGTGGCCAGCTTGCGAAAACCCCGATGAAAAGCATCAGCAGGGCCAACGCGATTGCCTGGCCGGAGAGCCGCAAGGCGTCAGTCATGGCGAGGCGTCCTCTGGCTCCTGGTGAGGCATTGACGCGGCATCCTCGTGCGGGACCGGTGTGCCCGACTGGGTCGACGCGCGGGACAGCTCGGCTGCGAACTCATCGAGCAGGGCGGCAAGCCTGCCACTGCCAAGCCTGCCTGCCCACAGCACCCGGACGCGCTCGCGCGGGACCCGCGCACGCAGATAAGGGTCGCGCTCACGAGCCAGCCGCGCCTTGGTCCACCTGTCGCCGAAGCGGGCGTGGCAACTGCCTTCTGCGCATCCGGTGATGACGACGCCATCGGCGAGCTTTCGGCTCAGGACGTAATCGATGAAGCTCGGTGGCAGCTGACCGGCGCAGCGTAGTGGGACGACGCCGACATTCCCCCTTGCCGCGGCCATGATCGGCACGCCGTGGTCACAGCCGAAGACCATGATGCGGCCGCGCCCCGTCAGGCGGGCTGCGCTGGCATGCAAGGTCTCCCGCAGGGCGGCTATGCTGTGGTCCGGCAGATCGATGCCCGGGCTGAGCGCCGAGGCGCGCCGGAACGGCATTGAAGTCGGACACGACCCCGCGCAGATGCCGCAGCCGACGCACAGCGAGGGATTGACGATCGCCTGCCGCTCAAAGGGGAGCCCGTCGGTGCGCTCGCCAATCATGATGGCATTGAAGGGGCAGTCATTGAAGCAGCGCACGCAGCCGTTGCAGTTGGCGAGATCGACAACGGCCGCGGCCGGCTTGCGCATGGGTGGCAGCCAGGGCAGAGCGACGAGCAGTCCGAGGAGAACGCCCGCCGCCGACCACGTCACCGGCCCCGGCCAGCCGTCGAGGAGGGGATAGAGAGGGAGATAGAACCAGTCGAGCCCCAAGGTGCCTGGGACTTTGGCCAGATCGGCCGGTGCCTGGCTCATCGCCGGATGCACCAGCGACAGAGCCAGCATGGCGAGAAACATCGACACGGCGAGGCCACGCGGCGGATTGATCCGCGGCCGTGTCACGCGCTGGAGGTGCACCCACAAAATGATGAGCGCGATCAGGGGCACGGCAATATGCATAAATACCATCAGCGTGAAGAATCGGCTTTCGAGCGTCTCCGGGGAGAGGAAATTGCGGGCGATCGGCTCGCCGAAGATGGGTAGCCGGTCCAGCCACTCGGTCGTGACCAGCGCGACGTATTGCGCGAGGCTGTCCCAGACCATCCAGTAGCCGGTGATGCCGGCGACGAACACGAGCACGAGCACCGGCACGCCCGTCACCCAGCTGAACCAGCGGACGCCGCGATACCGGTCAAGCGCGAACTCGCGAACCAGATGCAGCAGCATCATCACGACCAGTCCATCGGAGGCGTAGCGATGCAGGCTACGCATGACACCAGCGGCGTACCATTGCTGCCGCGACACATACTCGAGCGAGGCATAGGCCCCGTGCACGTCTGTATCATAGAAGATGAACAGGTAGATGCCGCTGACCGTGATGATCCAGTAGAGGAAGAAGCCGAGCGCGCCGAGATTGAGCAGCGGGTTCCATGCGGGGGAAAAACGCGGGCGAGCACGAATTCGGCCGCGTCAAGAATGCGGCGCAGGCCATGTCGCAGAGAGGTCATCATAGGTGCCGCGAGCCCGCGCTCGCTCGCCGCCATTCGCGGACCAGGGCTGTGAGCACCAAACCGAAGCAGGCGATACCGATGGCGATGCTCATGAAGAGAGAATAGTTGAAGTAATATCGGCCCGAGTATGGGTCGTAGACGGTACAGAAGAACTTGACGCGATCGATCAGCCGGTCGAGCGAGGACAGCGGCAGCTCACGACCGAGAACAAGGTTCTTCAACGGCTCGACGATCAGCGGTGGCTCGAAGACGGCACCGTAGATCTGCTGTCGGACACGGCCTTGCGCGTCGATCACGCTCACCTGCGCGAGGTGATCCCACGAGCCGGCACGGGCGTAATAGGCAAAGCCGACGGAGCGGGCCAGCGAGTCGAGGTTGTCGGCGTCGGCGGACAGGAAGCTCCAGTTCGGCACGTCAACGCCATGCGCGCGGGCGAAAGAGCGCAGGCGCTCGGGCGTATCCCTGCCGACGTCGAAGCCGACGCTGATGACCGAGAAGCTGTCGGGCCCGAGCGCACGCCGTGCTTCGATGACGGCCGGATGAAGGCTCTCGATCAACGTCGGGCAGACGTCGACGCAACTCGTGTACACTAGGGTGACGAGGAGTGGCTTGCCGCGATAGTCGGCGAGCCTGACAGTTTGGCCGTCGATGCGCGTGAGCGAAATGTCCGGCAGCACCTGCCCCTCGGCCGCGCGGGACAGGTTGAGCGCCTGCTGCGCAATGCTTGGCTCATCAGCTGCGGCAGTTACTGCCCACCCGTACAGCAGCGCCGCCACAAGAACAGAAGCGGCGTTGATCCACCTCATGCCAGGCTTCCCAGGATCCAGCGATCGAGCACGGTGCCGGTCAGCAACAACAGCAGTTGCGCCAGGGAGGCGAGGAAATTGTGAATCGCGCGGCGTCGGGTCGGTTGAGCGACAAGAGCGAGGCTGGTGGCGATGAACAGGATGCCTCCGGTCGCCGCGAAGCCGAAATAGATGGCACCGCGCCCGTAGAGCGCGGGCAGCAGCGAGATCGAGGCGAGCGCGACCGCGTGCGCGAGGATCACGCGGGCACAGGCTCGCTCGCCGATGACGACAGGCAACATCGGCACTTCGTTGGCTGCATAGTCCTTCTGCGCGGCGATAGCGAGGCTCCAGAAATGCGGCGGCGTCCACAGGAAAAGCACGATGGCGAGCAGGATCGGCTCAGCCGCGAGGCCGGGGGCGACCGCTGCGGCTCCGGCCAGCACGGCCAAGCTGCCGGCAAGCCCGCCGACCACGATGTTGAGCCACGACCGTCGTTTCAGCCAGATTGTGTAGACGATGGCGTAGGTGAAGGCGCCGAGGAAGGTGTAGAGGGCGGCCCATCGGTTGGCGGCGAGAGCCGCGAGTACGCAGGCTGCCGCCAGCAGGGCAACGATGCCGGCGAGCCAAGCCCAGCTCGCCGCCAGCCGGCCGCTGGCAAAGGGCCTGCTCGCGGTACGTGCCATCCGGGAGTCGAGGTCGGCCTCGGCCCATTGATTGAAGGCACCCGCGGCACCGGCCGCCAGGAAGACGGCAACCGCGAGAGCCGCGGTCCGCATTGGGTTGGGCATAGGCCCCGGGGTGATGGCAACACCGGCCACCGCGCTCAACATGATCGATACGGCGATCCGCGGTTTGAAGATGCCGAGCAGCTCCCGTGGCGAGAGTGCTGCTGGCGTCACGCTGGTCGTGCTCATGACCCAAGGCCTCTTCCCAAGGAGCAGTCGAGGGTGCCTCGCCTCAGCCCATCGGCCAGATCTGCGACAGGTACTTCCAGTTGACGAAGTAGTAGAGGACGAAGGCGGTGAAGAATACGGTGACCAGAATATAGGTCCCCGGCAGATGCCATGTGCCGGAATTGCCGTAAGTTGAAACGGCCTCACCGCTCACTTGCCGCTGTGGCATTGGGCCGAGGGAGGCAACGATGTTGCTCGCGTCGACCGGCTTGCCCCAGAAGACACTCGCCACCGTGATGGCCACGTAGAGCGCGCCCCCTACTGCGGCCAGGATCGCCGAGAGGCCATTGAGTGCAAGCATCAGGAAGGCTGCCGCCGGATACTTGAAGCCCATCGCCGCATCTGAGAAGCCGATATCCCAGTGTCGACGCGACACGCCGAGCGTGCCAGCCCCCATCATGAACAGTGAGATGCCGGTCACGCCGATGGCGAACAAATAGGGCTGCCACTTGGCGAGCTGCGGCCACATCACTTGGCGCTGGAAGATCAATGGCAGCAACAGGTAGGTGACCGCCATGAATGCCAGCGTGGTGCCGGCCACGACGGTGGCGTGGAAATGACCCGGCACATAGAGTGTGTTATGCAGCATCAGGTTGATCTGCTCGGTACCGAGCACGACGCCGGAGATACCGCCGAGGAAGCCGAACATGACCAGCGAGAGGAACATGCCGGCAAACGCGGGATTGCCCCACGGCGCCTTGCGCAACCACTCGAAGACCCCGCGAGTATAGCCGTTCTTCCGCTGGGCTGCTTCGATCGCGCCCGGCACCGTCATGCCGTGGATGAGGCTGCCCAGCACCGCGAGATACATCGCGTAGGATGTGTTGAAGACCTTCCATTCTGCGCTCAGTCCCGGCTCCACCAGCATGTGGTGCGCCGAGGCGAGCTGCAGGAACAGGATGTAGAGGAAGAACGCGGTTCGGCTCACCTTCTCAGACAGCGGCTTGGCGCCGAGCAGGATCGCGGCGATCGCGTACCAGATCGAGACGTGCGCCGCGACGTTGATCTGTTGCGAGCTGTGACCCATCGCCCACCAGACCAGCTTGTACATGACGGTATTGATATTCGAAACATAGCCGAGCGACCACAGCCAGGTCGGGATGAGGATGATGGCGCCCGATGCGATCGTGAAGACGGCGATGATGCAGGCCGTCAGCGCGCCGAAGGTCACCAAAGGGATCGAACCTTCGTAGGTCTTTTCGTCCTTGGCGATCACCAGTGTGCCGAGAAATACGAAACAGCCCACGAGCGCGCCCACGGCGAACAGGATCAGGCCGAGGTAGAAGTTGGGCCGCGCCTTCATCGGCGGATAGCTCGTGAACATCACGCTGCTGTCACCCTGCAGCACGGTTATGTTGGTCAGGACGCCGCCGACCACCATCAGCGCGAAGGCCGCCCAGGCAATCTTGGGTGCGGCCAGCCGGCAATTGAGGAGCACCGCCGACGCGAAGTAGAGCACCGCGATCTCAAAGAAGATGATCCAGAGCAGCAAGACATCGAGCCCGTGCGCGGTCAGCACCAGGTAGAACCAGTCGGCCTTGAGCAGATGCACAGCCTGCCAGCGGGTCAGCGCGACGCCCAACCCGAACAGGCCGCCAATGGCCAGGAAGACGACCGCCGCGACAGCATTCGCCTTGATGAGCGCCTGCGCAGCCAGATCAACCTTGAGACCCGTTGCCGGGCAGGTACGGAACCGGGCGGCAATTCCTCCGATGATACCTTCATGGTCCGTGGTTACAGCCATGTCGGCCCCCTAGCGTGTTGGTTGGGGTTGAGGCGATGCAGGCGTTGCGGCACCGGCGGGGCTCGTGGCGGGTGCAACGGCGGCCGCACCAGCCGGCGCCGCCGCGATTTGGTCGATGACGTGAATCCGTCCCGTCATGGTGTGATGACCGGTGCCGCAGTACTCATTGCACACCACGCTGAACGTGCCGGTCTCGGTCGGCGTTATAGTGAGCACATGCTCGACGCCGGGATGCACCTGGATGTTGATGTTGACGGGCTGCAGCGACCAGCCGTGCTGCCAATCCATCGACGACAAGTGCAGACGGTAGCTGCGGCCCTTTTCCAGTTCGAGTACCGGCCACCACTCCCACAGCCGGCCGAGCATGTAGACCTCACCGCTGGCCGGCGGGCGCACGACCGGTACCCCCGTCTTGCCCTCCTCACGAACCTTGAACTGCTTTGCAAACGCCTCCGTGCGCTTCTCGAACACCGATGGGTCGATGCGGTAGGCGGCCGTGGAAAGGTTCTGGCGGCCGTTGATATGCCAATAGACCATCATGAAAAACATGATGACGCCCCACAAGAAGGCGATCGCGATCCAGATCAGCTCGCCCTTCTCGACGCGCTCGTTCCACCAGATCCGCTGCTCGGGAGGGTGCAGGGCCATGGGTTGGTCTTCCTCATTTCGCCGTTGGCATTTGGGTGAGCTCGATGAGCCCCCACATGAGGTAGAAGACCGCCGGCACGGTCACGCCGATGAACAGCAGCAGAAAATGATTGTCGAGCACGCGCTGCATGAAAGGAATGCGCACCGAGGTGGCGGACCGGTCGCCTGGCTCAGGCTGCGAGGTATTGGTCATTGCAAGCCTCCCGTCTTTCTACCTTTTGCCAACCTATTTCCGCCTCGGAGCGCCGCCTTGACTTCGGTCAAGAGCCCTCGTTCCTTTCGCATCGCAGCGGCATAAATCGGTGTGCAATCTGATGAGGTAGACAGCACCTGCTGCAGGCGAACTGCTGGCACTGCGCGTCCAATCGGTCTCGGCGCCGATCAGCCAGGAACCGTACAGCCAGTCGTCGCCGGCGAAAGCACCGCCAATCGCCTTCTCGCTGGAGGTTGATTTCGTGGCCGTGCTGTTCAGCAAGGCGATTTCACCGTGGCCGAACAGCGCGCCACCAAAGCCGCCGACGTAGGCGCCTTGCCAGTTGGTGGACGGGGCCGGCTGGGCCATTGCTCCGCAGGTGCCGGCAACAAGAATGCAAGCCATGGCAGTCATCAAGCGCATCGTCGCCTCTATGGCAGGATTGCGACGCGAATGCTGGCGAAATGCCAGACCGTTCTGCGCACACGTCCTCATAACAAAAACGGCGGAGCCGTCGTATTTTTTCTGCGTGGCGGCGTGGTGGTCCTGCTGATGGCGTATTCGAACCACAGTAGTCAGCAGCAAACTTTCTGCCGTTGTCGAATGGCCAGCTCGCGCGCGGCGATCTGCAGTCCTGATTCCAGCGGGCATGAGGCATTCCGAGCGCTCCCGTCGAGCCAAACAGAACGCTTTCTGAAGTCAGGGGGCGTCGATTCCGCGTCACCGTTGTCGCGGCCGACGTATCCCTGGACAGCCGTCGACGCGCCGCACCCCGGCGCACCGTAACAAGGGGCCATCAGACATTTTCTACTGCAATGGGGCTCACAATCTCTGGTGGCTGAGGCTGAGTTGTGGGCGATCGAGAGGTCAACCGGAGCCAAGGACACTCTGGACACGCATCGGGTAGAGATAGTCTCCACGGAGCCGGTAATGATACTCAGCCAATTTCAGGAAGCACTGGTGGTCTCAGATCAACGGGCTGGCCATTGATGCAAGACAAAGCGGAGCGACGCATTCGAGGTAAGTGGAATGGTCTGGCGCTGAGCTAATAGGCTGGCGAGCATTTGCCTTTCTGCGGCCGCGCTTTGCAGCACGGCGCTATCGTGGCTGTCGCATTCTCAGACGCAGGGGCACGGGTGGCCCTTTATGCGTGGTGCGCGCGGTCAATTGAGAAGTCCAGCCCGGGATCAATGTGGGGGCGACGGCATGGAGGAGGTTTTCAAATTCGCCGACCAGCTTGGTCCTGAGAAGATTGTCCACATCTACGAGCCGCGCCTCGGGCTCAAGGCAATCGTCGTGATCGACAATACAGCGGTTGGGCCGGCGATCGGCGGCACTCGCATGGCGCCAGATGTGAGCACAGAAGAATGCTTCCGTCTCGCTCGCGCCATGACCTTCAAGAACGCCGCAGCCGGATTAGCGCACGGCGGCGCCAAATCGGTGATCTTTGGCGATCCGTCGTTGCCCCGCGCCGAAAAAGAACGCCTGGTCCGAGCCTTCGCCGCTGGGATACGCAATCTGAAGGAGTACATTCCCGGACCCGACATGGGCACCGACGAAATGGCCATGGCCTGGGTGAAGGACGAGATTGGCCGCGCAGTTGGCCTGCCACGGGAGCTCGGTGGCATACCGCTCGATGAAATCGGCGCGACCGGGTTCGGCTTGGCCGTCTCGGCGGAGGTCGCGCAACAATTCTGCGATGTGAAGCTCGAGGGAGCCAGGGTCGTCGTACAGGGTTTCGGCGCTGTAGGCCGCCACGCAGCCCGCTTCCTGGCCAAGAAGGGCGCGCGGCTCGTCGCGGCTTCCGATAGCAAAGGTGCGGTTGCCGATCCGGACGGACTCGACATTGACCAGCTGGCGGCACTCAAGGCAGAAGGCAAGAGCTTCACGGAGTTTCCGGCGGCAAAGCGGATCAATGCCGCGGATCTCGTTGGCGTCGAGTGCGATATCTGGATCCCGGCAGCGCGACCCGACGTGCTCCGGGAGGACAATATCGATGCGCTGCGGGCGCGACTTGTGCTTCAGGGCGCCAATATACCCGCGACCGCCGGTGCCGAGCGGCGCATGCACGAGCGCGGCATCCTTTCGATCCCCGATTTCATCGCCAATGCGGGCGGGGTGATCGCGGCATCGGTCGAGTATCACGGCGGAACAGAGAAGGCCGCGTTCGACACGATCGCCGACAAGATCGCGGCAAACACCCTCGCCGTCCTCGAGTTGATGAAGACGAAACGCATGCTTCCGCGCGAGGCAGCTGTAGAGCTGGCCCGCACACGCGTCGAACGGGCGATGAACCTGCGGCGCTGGCAAGCCTGAACCTCGCCGCCGCAGGCTTGGCGTGCAGTCACACGCCTTGCCGCGGCGACCACTGACCCGAGAGGTTGCAAGCGCCATGGCAGATGACAACTTTCCAGTGATCGCCCACTTTGAGGTGCGCCGCCGCAGTTTTCTTGCGCCGGATGGAACAGTCCTCAGACCGCTGCCCAGTTTCGCCGCTGACAAATCATCCTTGATCTCGCTCTATCGGGCCATGGTGCTCACGCGCGCTTTCGACCTGAAAGCGGTTTCCTTGCAGCGGACGGGACGACTTGGCACCTACGCCGTCTCGCTCGGACAGGAAGCGGTGTCGGTTGGCGTCGCCAGCGCCATGCGCCCCGAGGATGTCCTCCTTCCCTCCTATCGCGACAATGGCACGCTGCTCTGGCGAGGAGTAAAGATGGAGGAGATCCTGCTCTACTGGGGTGGCGATGAGCGCGGCAACCACTCATCAGGACCAGCTCACGATTTCCCGTTCTGCGTTCCAGTCGCCTCGCAAGCACCGCACGCTGCTGGCGTCGCTTATGCCCTAAAGCTCAGAAAGGAACCGCGCGTCGCAGTGTGCCTCTTCGGTGACGGCGCGACCTCCAAGGGCGACGTTTACGAGGCGATGAATTTTGCCGGTGTCCAGAAGCTTCCCCTCGTCTTCGTCGTCAACAATAACCAGTGGGCCATTTCGGTTCCCCTCAAGCTGCAAACGGCGTCCGAGACGCTCGCACAGAAGGCCATCGCTGCAGGGTTTTCGGGTGAGCAGGTGGACGGCAACGACGTGATCGCGGTACGCGATGCCGTCGAACAAGCGATGGCACGCGCGCGAAGCGGCAACGGGCCCTCGCTCATCGAGGCTCTTACCTATCGGCTCGGCGATCACACGACAGCGGATGACGCCGCACGCTATCGCCCACCGGAGGAGGTGCAGGCTCACTGGAAGGAGGAGCCGATCGTGCGGCTCAGGACCTACCTCGTCAGCCAGGGAGCCTGGGGCAAGGTCGAGGAGGAACAGAATTCGGCAGACTGCCAAGAGCGCGTCGAGGAAGCCGTCGAGCGCTATTTGGCAACGGGACCGCGCTCACCTGAGACAATGTTCGATCACCTCTACGCCAAACTCCCGGACGTTTACGCCGTCCAGCGCGATGAGCTGAAGGGCGCTTCCCATGGCTGAGATAACGCTGGTCGAAGCCATCAACTTGGCGCTCGCACGAGCCATGCAGGAGGACCCCGATGTCGTCGTGTTCGGCGAGGATGTCGGCGTCAACGGCGGCGTCTTCCGCGCGACGGTCGGGCTGCAGAAGCGGTTCGGATCCGAACGCGTGATCGACACGCCGTTGGCCGAGCTCCTGATTAGCGGATTGTGCGTGGGTATGGCAGCGCAGGGTCTCAAACCGGTGGGTGAGATCCAGTTCATGGGCTTCATCTATCCTTGCATCGATCAGCTTGTGAATCATGCCTCGCGCCTGCGCAACCGCACCCAGGGACGGCTCACCTGCCCGATGGTGTTGCGCACGCCCTGCGGCGCCGGCATCCGGGCACCCGAGCATCATTCGGAGAGCACGGAGGCCATGTTGGCCCATATTCCGGGGCTGCGTGTCGTCATCCCGTCCTCGCCGGAGCGGGCCTATGGGCTGCTGCTGGCGGCCATTCGCGACCCTGACCCGGTCGTGTTTCTCGAGCCGACGCGCCTTTACCGGTCGGCGAAAGGCAATGTCGAGGACAACGGCGAGGCCCTGCCGCTCGATGTTGCCTTCATTCTGCGAGAAGGGCGAGACGTGACGCTGATCAGCTGGGGTGCGATCCTCAAGGAGACCCTCGCCGCTGCTGACGTGCTTGCCGCTGGCGGCATCAGTGCCGAAGTGATCGACCTTGCCACTCTCAAGCCCTATGACGAGGAAACCGTCCTCGCCTCGGTGGCGAAGACGGGCCGCTGCGTCATCGTGCACGAGGCCGCGCGCACTGGCGGCTTTGGTGCCGAGATCGCGGCTCTGATCGCCGAACGCGGCCTGACGTCCTTGCTGGCGCCCATCGCCCGCGTGACGGGTTACGATACCGTGATCCCGCTTCCACGGCTCGAGCAGCACTACATGCCATCGGTCGACCGTATCGTCGCCGCTGCCCGGCGCATATGCCAGTTCGGTTGAATGACACAGAGGTTGCCATGCGCCAGTTCCTGTTGCCCGATCTAGGGGAAGGCCTCGAAGAGGCCGAGATCGTCGCATGGCACGTCACCGACGGTGATCACGTGGTTGCCGACCAGCCATTGGTGTCGGTCGAAACCGACAAGGCCGTCGTCGAGATCCCTTCGCCGCAAAGCGGTCGTATTGCGCGCCTTTTCGGCGCGAAAGGAGACTTGGTGAAGGTGGGTGCGCCCCTGGTTGAGTTCGCGGAAGGGCCGGAAGCGGATACCGGCACGGTCGTCGGCGAGCTGCGGCGGGAAGAGAACCGCGAGCCGCCGCAGACGCCCGGTGGGGCCGCCCGGGCGCAGCCGCTTCACATTCTGCCGGCAGTGCGAGCGCTGGCGCGAAAGCTCGATGTCGATCTCAATAGCGTCCAGGCGAGTGGACCCGAAGGGACCATTACGCGCGCAGATGTAGAGCGTGCCGCCAAGAGCCTGACCGAGGCGGGGCCGGCCGAGACGCTAAGAGGCATGCGCAGGGCCATGGCGCAACGCATGGCGGCGGCTGGTGCCGAGGTCGTGCCGGCCAGCGTGACGGATGAGGCCGACATCGGTGCGTGGTCGGCCGGCGAGGATGCTACCATTCGCTTGGTGCGGGGCATCGCCGCCGCATGCAAGGCCGAGCCGTCACTCAACGTTTGGTACAACGCGACGGCGTCGGAACGCAGACTTCTCGCGCGCGTGGACATCGGCATCGCCGTCGACACCGAGGGCGGACTGATCGTTCCGGTTCTGCGCAACGTCGGCGAACGCAGTTCCCATGACCTGCGTGCCGGACTCGACCGCATGCGCGCCGATGCCAAGGCGCGCTCGATCCCGCCCGAGGAACTGCGAGGCGCAACCATTACGCTTTCCAATTTCGGCATGATCGGCGGGCGCTTTGCCAATCTGGTCGTCGTCCCACCGCAGGTCGCGATCATCGGAGCCGGCCGCATTGACCAGCGTGTCGTGGCGCATGAAGGCCAGCCCGCGGTGCGTGCTGTCCTGCCTCTCTCCCTGACCTTTGACCACCGCGTGGTGAACGGGGGCGAGGCGGCACGCTTCCTCGTCGCACTGAAATTGGACCTTGAGCGGCCGTCCTGAATACAGGACCCCGGCTACTTTGCGGGCCTTGGGACTTGTGCTAAGTTGCGCCCGAAGGTCGTCGATCGCGTCGAGAAGATCGAGCACGATCGCGAGGCCAGGCGGGTTCAAATCGAAATCCCTTTCCAGACGCTTTGCCTTGGCATGCGCAGGTCTCGGCGGAGAGCGAGCGGTCGCAATCCGACGCAATCTCGACCACAATCTCCAATCCCGGCGGGCAGAGTTCAATTGCAGCTGGACCGCCGAACATGGGAAGCTCGCCACGTTGGGTAGTCGCACGGAACAGGCCATGACCGAAATCCCGCGCTCGAACAGTGGCCAGGCAAGCGGTGGCGTCGCGATCGTGGCCGGCGGCAATGGCGTGGTTGGGCGCGCGATCGTGCAGCACCTGTCGAGGTCGGGGAACTGGCAGGTGGTTTCGCTCTCCAGGCGCCAGCCCGACCTTGGATCGCCGGGGCGGCACGTTGCGGTCGACCTCGCCGACGAGGCCGACTGCGCGGCCAAGCTGCATGAGCTCGGCAGCGCCACCCACCTCTTTTATGCTGCCTATGCGCCCGATCGTGATCTCGGCCGCGAGGCCGACATCAACGCGCGAATGCTGGTCAACCTTGTCGAGGCGCTGGAACCGCGCGCGCCGCGCTTGCGACACATCCAGTTGATGCAGGGCAGCAAGTGGTATGGCAACCATCTCGGCCCCTACCGGACGCCGGCGAGAGAGGATGATCCCCGGCACGGTCGACCATGCTTCTATTATGCCCAGCAGGATTGGTTGAGCGCACGTCAGCACGGGCGGCAATGGACCTGGTCGGCACTGCGGCCGCATGGCGTGTGCGGCCTCGCCGTCGGCTCATCGATGAACCAGCTGACGGCAATGGCCCTTTACGCGGCGATCTCGAAGGAACGCGGTGGAAAGTTGTGCTGGCCCGGCTGCGAGGCGGCATTCAATACCATCTACCAATTCACCGAAGCCGCCTACCTCGCGCGCGGAATGGAATGGGCGGCGACCGCGCCCGCCGCCGCCAACCGGGCCTTTAATTTCACCAACGGTGACCTCGTCCGCTGGTGTCATCTTTGGCCTGCCATCGCCGACGCCTTTGGCATGGAGCCGGGGCCGCCGAAACAGGTTTCGTTGGCAATCGAGATGGCCGACAAGGAGGCGCTGTGGGCCGCCATTTGCAGGCGCCATGGTCTCAAAGGCTATCGACTGGCTGAGCTCACCAATTGGGACTTCGCCGACTTCGTGTTCGGCTGCGGCTATGACCAGATCTCCGATCTGACCAGGCTGCGCAATGCCGGCTGGAGTGGTGCCAATCCGTCCGAGGAAATGTATCTTCGCCTGATTGCCGAGCTGCGGCATGATCGCGTCATACCATGACGGGGCAATTGCGCGATGTCGGACCGCTACGTGATTGTTGCCGAATTCGTGGTTCGCGAGGAGCACGTTGACGCCTTCGTGGCGCTGATGCGGCAGCATGCCGGGCTGTCGCGTACCGAGCCCGGATGCGAAGCCTTCGAGGTCAATCAGGACGTCAACGATGGCGGCAAGTTCGTGCTGTATGAGCGCTATCATGACGAAGCAGCTTACGCGGCGCACCGCGCGACCGCGTATTATGCCCGCTTTCGCGAACTGGCCCCGGCCATGCTGGTGCCGTTGCGCGGTGAGATCTTCCATCGGCGCAGCGTCCTGCGGTCGGTCGTGTGACGCAGGCGCGCAACACAAAACGTGCTGGAGTTGCCGGCCAACAACGCATACATTGATCCGACCGACCTCAGCCAAGGAGACCGGATCAGTTCACCAACCGGCCGCAAAGTGCCGTGCCGCCTGCTCATGAATACTAAAAAAAACCAACGGACCCAGGGAGAAAGTGTATGACGAAGATCCACAGACGCAAGTTCCTGAAGACCACCGGCGGCATGGCGGCCATTTTGGCCACCGGCAAGGCGCCCGCCTTCGCGCAGCAGAGCGAGGTGCACTGGCTGCGCTGGAACGATTTCGTGCCGGCCTGCGATGAATTGATCCGCAAGAAGCTCGGGCCGGAGGCCGAGAAGGCGCTGGGCATCAAGCTCAAGTACGAGACGGTCAACGGCAACGACTTGCAGCCGCGCATCACCGTCGAGCATCCAGTCGGGGGCTGGTCCCGACCTCATCATGCTGTTCAACAACCACCCGCACCTCTACAAGGCGAGCCTGGTCGATCTGTCCGATGTCGCGGACGCTGTCGGCAAGGACCAGGGCGGCTACTACAAGATTTCGACCGGCAACTGCTCGTCGGGCGGCAAGTTTTTCTCCATGCCGATGGCCATCATCGGAGCCATGAATGCGTGGCGCAAGTCGTCGTTCGCAAGCGTCGGCGTCAATGAGTTCCCCAAGACCTGGGACGCCTACCGTGACGCCGGCAAGAAACTCAAGGCCAAGGGCATGCCGATCGGACAATCGCTCGGCCAGTCGTTCGGCGATCCGCCGACCTTTGCCTATCCGTTCCTGTGGTCGTTTGGTGGCGCCGAAATCGACGACAAAGGTCAGGTCGTCATCAACTCGAAAGAGACGGTCGAGGCGGTCAAGTACCTGACAGCGATGTGGAAAGACTCGATGGATGAGGGCGGTCTCGCATGGGACGATGCCTCGAACAATCGCGCCTTCCTCGCCGGCACCATCTGCTCGACTCTGAACGGTGCATCGATTTACATCGAGTCCTCGCGCAAGCCCGACCAATACAAGACCGCCGAAGGCAAGCCACTCAAAGATGACATTGCGCACGCGCCGCTGCCCGCGGGGCCGAAGGGGCAATTCGGCTTCCACACGTATACCTCACATGTCATGCCGAGCTATTCGAAGAACCAGACCGCGGCCAAGGAGTTTCTGAAGTTCATTCATGCGAAGGCGAACTATGATCAGTGGTTCTCCACCGGGTTGGGCTTTTATCAGCCTGCAACGATGGGTTGGGAAAGCCACGATCTTTGGAAGAAGGATCCGGTCATGGCTCCGTTTGCCGTGTCCGGCAAGCTCGGCCTGACACCTGGCCATCCTGGTGAGCCGAATGCAAAGGCCGCCGAGGTTCTGACCAAGTATCTGATCGGCAACATGTTTGCCGCGGCGATCAAGGGGCAGGCCGCCGAGGAGGCGGTCAAGGTGTGTGAGGCCGAGTTGAAGAAGATCTACGTCTGACGCCGGTGGCAATTGACTGAGATGTCTGGCGGTCGGGGCAAATTTCGCCTCGGCCGTCACGACAGCGCATTTGCAAAGACACGCGTCAAGCACCCTTGGGAGATCACTGGCAGATGGCAGTGACAACAACGACCACGACCACAGACGGCATCATCATCGCCAAGCCGAAATGGCGACCGCTCGAGAACGAAGGCAATCTGGCACTGCTGCTGCTGCTGCCGACACTCGTGCTGTTGGCACTGTTCATCGCCTACCCGTTCATTCGCGGCATCCTGCTGTCGGTGACCAATTCCAGAGTCGGCGTGCCGGGCGAGTTCGTCGGCTTCGACAATTTCGTGCGACTGGCAGCCGATCCGATTTTTCACGCGGTGGTTTGGAACACCTGCTGGTACACCCTGATCACGACGATCTTCAAGCTGGGCCTGGGGCTATGGCTTGCCATGCTCTTGAACCGCAGCTTCAAGTTCAAGGCGTTTACGCGCGCCTTCATCCTGCTGCCGTTCATCATCCCGACGGTGCTCTCGACCTTCGCCTGGAAGTGGATGTTCGACCCGACCTTCTCGGTTCTGAACTGGATGCTCTACCAGACGGGCGTGATCAAGACCGCGATCAACTGGCTCGGCGACGGTGATCTCGCCATGCTGTCGATCATCATCGTCAACGTCTGGCGCGGCGTGCCGTTCTTCGCCATCTCGCTGCTCGCCGGCCTGCAGACGATCAGCCCGGATTTGAGCGAGGCGGCGGCGATCGACGGCGCCAAGCCGTTGCAGCGTTTCTGGTACATCACCTGGCCGCTGTTGTTGCCCGTGACCATGGTCGTGGTGCTGTTCTCGGTGATCCAGACCTTTGCCGACTTCCAGATCGTCTACGTCATGACCGGTGGCGGCCCGGCCAACGCCACGCATCTGTTTGCAACCTACGCCTATCAGCTCGGCATCGGCACCGGTCTGCTCAGCCAAGGTGCGGCAGTGTCGCTCGCCATGTTCCCGATCCTGTTCGCGATCGTGATCTTCCAGCTCATCTACATTCGTCGCGTGGAGGTCCGCTGATGTGCAGCTCCAGTGGAGATTCAGCGATGATCGAAGGCGCAGCCTGGCGGCGCTGGGTCTATTTCCGGCTCCCGCTTGCCCTCTTCCTGATGTTCCTGCTGTTCCCGTTCTACTGGATGGTGATCACGACGTTCCGGCCGGACGGTGAGCTCTATCGACCCTGGCGCGCCGCGAACTACACGCCGTTCTGGACCTGGAACCCGACCACCGCGCACATCAAGTACCTGTTCCAGGAAACGACGTTCGCGACGTGGATTTGGAACACGATGTTCATCTCGACGGTCGCGACGATCATCTCGTTGATCTGCGGCGTTCTTGCCGGCTACGCGTTGTCCAGGCTCAATTTCAAGTTTGCCGGAAGTCTCGGCACTGGCATCTTCGTCACCTACCTGGTGCCGCAGACGCTGTTGTTCATCCCGCTCGGCGAGATCATTCGGGCATACAACCTCGGCGATACGCCGTGGTCGCTGATCCTGACCTATCCGACCTTCCTGATCCCGTTCTGTACCTGGCTGATGATGGGTTTCTTCAAGGCCATCCCGAAGGAACTGGAGGAGTGCGCGCGTATCGACGGCGCATCGCGCTGGCAGGCCATGTTCTACATCATCCTGCCGGTCGCGGTGCCGGGCATCCTTTCGGCGATGATCTTCGCCTTCACGCTGTCGTGGAACGAGTTCATCTACGCGCTGGTATTCCTGTCCTCTCCTGAGCAAAAGACGGTCCCGGTCGGCGTCGTCTCCGAGTTGATTCGGGGCGACGTATTCTTCTGGGGACCACTGATGGCCGGCGCATTGCTGGGCTCGATCCCGGTCGCGATCGCCTACTCCTTCTTCGTCGAACACTACGTCTCGGGCCTGACCGGCTCAGTCAAAGGGTAATCGAATGGCCAACGTATCGATCAGGCAGATCCACAAGCACTACGCCGACTTTCACGCCGTGAAGGGCGTGTCGCTCGAGATCAAGGACAAGGAATTCATGGTGCTTGTCGGCCCATCGGGCTGCGGCAAGACCACGACGTTGCGAATGGTCGCCGGGCTCGAGGCGATCACCGAGGGCCAGATCTTGATCGGGTCTCAGGTCGTCAACGAGCTGCCGCCGATGGATCGCGACATCGCCATGGTGTTCCAGAACTATGCGCTCTATCCGCACATGAGCGTGTATGACAACATGGCGTTCGGCCTCAAGATGCGCAAGTTCGACAAGGCGGAAATCGCTAAACGGGTCAACAACGCTGCTGAGATCCTCGACATCAAGGATCATTTGAGCCGCAAGCCGCGGATGCTTTCCGGCGGCCAGCGCCAGCGCGTCGCACTGGGGCGCGCCATCGTGCGCAATCCGCAGGTATTCCTGTTCGACGAGCCGCTGTCGAACCTCGACGCTAAGCTGCGTGTACAGATGCGGGTCGAGATCAAGAAGCTGCACCAGCGGCTGGCTACGACGTCAATCTATGTCACCCACGACCAGGTCGAGGCGATGACGCTCGGCGACCGCGTCGTGGTGATGAAGGACGGACTGATCCAGCAGGTTGGCGAACCGCTGGATCTCTACAACAGCCCAGCCAACAAGTACGTCGCGGGCTTCATCGGATCACCCGCGATGAATTTCGCCGAAACGACGATCGAGGAGGTCGGTGGCGTGTTCTATGCGGCCAACCCGACGATGAGGATTCGCGTGCCCGAGCCGATTGCAGCCCGCATGGGACCGCACAAGGGCAAGGCTGCGACGCTCGGTATCCGCCCCGAAGACCTGCACATGGCCAATGGTGCCGACCCGGCAGAGCTGTCGTTCGACGCCATAGTGGAGGTCGCCGAGCAGCTCGGCTCCGAGATCATCCTGGATTTGAAGGCCGGCGGTAGCGCCATGGTCGCCAGCGTCGAGCCGACCGTCAGGGTCAAGCCGCAGGAACAGATCCGGCTTGGCATCAATCCAGCAGGACTGAGGTTCTTCGACGCCAAGACCGAAGCTGCAATCTAAGCGCCTGCACCGAACACAATTGATCGTGCCGCGATGTGCGGCTCGGGGTCTGTCTGCGCCAGGCACTCGAAATTCTACGCCTCCCGCTGCAGGGCTTGCTTTGTGTGAAGTCTCGACGTTCACAATGGCGAGGCAATCAGCCGTTACCTGACGAGCGGGCGGCGACCGGTGACTTGACCAGGAGCGCCATCGCCAGCAAGAATTGGCGGTCGTGCTAGAGGAGTGCAGGGGCTGCCATGTTTGATTTCGATCGCGTCATCGAACGCCGCGGCACGCACGCGACCAAGTGGGACATGATGGCGAAGCTGTCCGGCCTCGATGGGCCGGATGCGATTGCGATGTGGGTCGCCGATATGGATTTCGCTGCTCCGCCCGGCGTGACGGCGGCGCTCACAGCCGAGGTGAACCGGGCAACCCACGGCTATTACGCCGACACCGGCACCTGGGCTGCAGCGCTTTGCGAATGGATGGCGCGCCGGCATGAGCTGAAGATCGAGCCGGCCTGGGTGAGCCAGACCCCCGGCATCGTCTCCGCGCTCGGGCTCATCCTGCAGGCCGTGAGCGACGTCGGCGACGAGGTCGTGGTATTCACCCCCGGCTATCACGCCTTCCGCAAGATCATCTTGGCCAACGAGCGGCGCATCATCGATGCCCGCCTGGTCGAAACGGAGGGCCGCTATGCGATGGACCTCGCCACCCTGGGTCGGCAGCTGACGCCCCGGACCAAGGCCGTGTTCTTCTGCAGTCCGCACAATCCCGGCGGCACGCTGTGGTCGAAAGCCGAAATCCGCGGCCTCGCCGGCTTCTGCGCCGAGCATGACCTGATCCTGGTCTCCGACGAGATCCACTGCGACCTGCTGCTCGACGGCGCGCGGCATGTTCCGACGCTCGTCGCCGCGCCCGAAATCGCGGATCGCTTGATCACCTGCGTCGCGGCGACGAAAACGTTCAATCTCGCTGGCGCCCATGTCGGCGCCTGCGTCACCTCGAATGCGGCATTGAAGCGACGCCTCGACGCGCGGATCGCGGCGTGCGGGCTCGCCTCCTACAACAGCTTCGGCATGATCGCGACCGAGGCCGCCTGGCGCACCGGTGACGCCTGGCTCGACGCGCTGCTGCCCTATCTAGCCGGCAGCCGCGACATGTTCGACAAGCGGATCGAGGCGGCAGCACCCGGGGCGCGATCGATGCGTTTGGCATCGACCTACCTCGCCTGGGTCGACTTCTCGGGCACTGGCCTGCCGGCGGCCGATGTCGCCGCCAGGGTGAGGAACCGCGCCCGCATCTTCGCCAGCCCCGGCGAGCAGTTCGGGCCGGGCGGCGAGACCTGGCTGCGGTTCAACATTGCGACGCCGCGGCCGATCCTCGATCGGGCGCTCCGGCAACTCGAAGCGGCGTTCGCGGACCTGCGGGCAAGCCGGTGAGCGAGGCGCCATGACAAGACCAGTTGTCGGTGTGATCGGCAATTCGCTCGTGGTCGAGAACCGATTTTCGGTACAGATGACGGGCGAGAGAAACTTTCGTGCGGTGGCCGATGTCGCTGGGGCTCTGCCGCTGATGTTTGCCGGCCTGCCCGAGGTTACCGACACCGACGCGCTATTGGAGGTCGTCGACGGCATCCTGCTGACCGGCGCCCGCGCCAACGTTCATCCGGATCGCTTCCGCACCGCGCCGCATGCCGGCCACGAGCCCTACGATCTTGGCCGCGATGACATGGCGCTGGCGCTGGTCGAGGCTTGTGTCGCCCGCGCCATTCCGATTTTCGGTATCTGCCGGGGATTCCAGGAAATGAATGTCGCGTTCGGCGGCACCCTGCATCCCGAGATCCGCGACCTGCCCGGCCGCATAAACCATCGCATGCCGCGGCTGCCGACCGGCGAAGTGCATCCCGATCCGACCGTCGTGTTCGCCGACCGTCACGAGGTCACGCTGGTGGCGGGCGGCGTTTTCGCCGGGCTGTTCGGGGCCGAGACGATCCGGGTCAACTCGCTGCACGGTCAGGGCATCCTGGAGCCTGGCCCGCGCGTCGTCGTAGAGGGCGTCGCCGAGGACGGCACGATCGAGGCGATCCGCATCGCCGACGCCCCGGGTTTCGCCCTCGGCGTGCAGTGGCACGCGGAGTATGACGCGAAGCGCAATCGGGTCAATCGGGTGATGTTCGAGGCGTTCGGCAAGGCGCTGGCCGAACGCCATCGCGCCCGCCTCACTCGTTGAGGCCGCGCCCGGGGTAGGGGTGCACCTTCATCCAATGCCGGGCGATGTCGATGCGCCGCGTGATCCAGACATCTTTCCGGGAGGTCATGTGGTCGAGCAGGCGGGCGAGGCCGGCGGCGCGGGCCGGGTGCCCAATCAAGCGCATGTGCAGGCCGACCGACATCATCTTCGGCTGCCTCGCGCCTTCCTCGTACAGCATGTCGAAGCCGTCCTTGACGAACGAGAACCACTGATCGGAAGTGCCCATCCAGCCGGCATACTTGCCGTCGTTGTGGGTGAGCGAATAGGGGATGACCAGGTGCGGCCGGCCGCCGACGGTCTTCCAGAACGGTAATTCGTCGCCATAGTAGTCGCTGTCGTAGAGGAAGCCGCCTTCCTCGACCACCAGCCGGCGGGTGTTGATGCTCGGCCCATAGCGGCAGTACCAGCCAAGCGGCCGCTCGCCGGTCATCCTGGTGATCGCGGCCACCGCTTTGGCGATGTGGAGGCGTTCCTCCGCCTCGCCGAGCTCATAGTGCTTCACCCACCGCCAGCCGTGCGAACAGACATCGAAGCCGGCCTTGGCGATCGCCGCCGACGCCGGCGGGTTACGCTCGAGGGCCAAACCACAACCGAAGATGGTCATCGGCAGTTGGCGCTCCTCGAACAGGCGCATCAGTCGCCAGAAGCCGACGCGGCTGCCGTACTCGAACATGCCCTCGCCGGCGAGATCGCGCCCCTTGACGGACTGGCCCATGCCGTGCGCCTCGGTGAGGCCGGTCTCGGTGAAGCCTTCGCCGTCCTGCACGGACGGCTCCGAGCCCTCCTCGTAGTTCATCACAAAATTGACCGCGATGCGGGCGCCGTTCGGCCATTGCGGATCGGGCGGATTGGCGCCGTAGCCGATCAAGTCGCGGTCGTAGCTCGATGCCATGCGTTTCCCCATTCGGTTGCGCGGCGATGCGATGGTCCCATCAAGCCCGATCCTGGTTGTGCGATCAATGATCTTGCCAGGGGCGTGCCTGCTCGGGTGGCACTTGCCGGCTGATTGGACAGGGTATGCCGTCCTTCAGGGCAGGTATGCCATTTGCCAAAGCGATAGGCAGTGCTAGCGTGGCCGCAGTCTGAGGCGTCCTGACCTGCGAGTGCCGTCAACCGATGCAGAAGCGCCCCGATAGTCAGATCCCGGACAGGCTCGCCGGTGCCGGCCAGGCGCTGCGGCTCGAACGCGTGACCCACCGCTACGGCACGACGAAGGCCGTCGACAACATCGATCTGGATATCCGGGGCGGGGAACTGGTGGCGCTGCTCGGCCCGTCCGGCTGCGGCAAGACCACGTTGCTGCGTGCGATCGGCGGCTTCATCAGCCAGATCGGAAGGCACGATCACGGATCGGCGGCGAGGCGGTCGATCACTTGGCCCCGAACAAGCGCGCGGTCGGCATCGTTTTCCAGAACTACGCGCTGTTTCCCGCATATGACGGCGGCGCAGAACGTCGCCTATGGCCTCGAAGCACGCGGCACGCCGAAGGCGCAGACCGCGGCCCGCGTCGAGGAGATGCTGAACGCTCGTCAAGCTGCAGGCGTTCGCCGGGCGCTATCCCAGGGAAATGTCGGGCGGCCAGCAGCAGCGCGTGGCGCTCGCCCGGGCGCTGGCGGTGCGGCCGGCGATCCTGCTGCTCGACGAGCCGTTCGCCGCGCTCGACAAGAACTTGCGCCTCGACATGCAGATCGAGATCAAGCGCATCCAGCGGCTGTCCGGCACCACCACGCTGATCGTCACGCACGATCAGGAGGAGGCGCTGTCGATGGCCGACCGGGTGGCGGTGTTCAACCAGGGCCGGCTCGAGCAGTTCGGCACGCCGTCCGAGGTCTACGATCGAGCCGCGCACGCTGTTCGTCAACACCTTCGTCGGCGCCGCCAACCTGCTCGAAGGGCGTTGTGACGAGCGTCAGCGGCACGGCAGCGAGCGTCACGCTCGGCGCTGGCGCGATGTTGACCGCGCGCGCCACCGCCGCAGCGCCAGCTGCCGGCGAGCGCGTCGTGGTGTGCATCCGGCCCGAGCAGCTGCGCCTCACCAGTGCGCCCGGCAGCATCGACGGCGTGGTCGAGATGGGGCTGCCGCTCGGCGCCATGATCGTGCACGAGGTCCGCACTGCCGAACGGCCAGTCGATCAAGGTCGCGCGAGCCGCGCGAAGCCGGCGCCGAGCCGCTGAGCCGCCGGCACGCAAGGTATCTCTCGCGCCTGCCACGCCGCGCGCCGCCACCGTGTTCCGAGCCCCATGACCGTCCAGCATCAGACAACGGAGAACAGTTCGATGGAATTCAACCGGCGCAATCTGATGACGAGCGCGCTCGCGCTCGGGCGCGATGCACGCCTTTCCCGGCCTGAGCCATGCCCAGGCACGGCGGCTGGTGTTCGCAACCTTCACCGGCAGCTGGGAGGAGGCGCACAGGGACGTGCTGGTGCCGGCCTTCCGCAAGGCCAACAACAACGCCGAGATTACGCTCGACCCGATGCTGTCGGTCGATCAGATCGCCAAGGTCAAGGCGGCGCTCGCCAACCCGCCGATCGACGTGATGCTGCACGATCCGGGTCCGGCGCTGGTCGCGATCGACCAGGGCCTGGTCGAGCCGTTCCCGGTGGCGTCGTCCGCGCACTACAAGGATCTGATCGCCGACGCGCAGGACCCGAATGGGTCCGGCGCCGTTCTTCCAGGTGGTCGGCATCACCTACAACCCCGAGAAGATCAAGACGCCGCCGACCTCGTGGGCCGACATCTGGAAGCCCGAGTTCAAGGGCCGGGTCGGCATCACCAACCTCAACTCGACGCTCGGCACCGGCTGGCTGGTCGAGATCGCCCGCATGCGCGGCGGCAGCGAGGCCAATGTCGATGCCGGCTTCAAGGCGATCGAGGAACTGAAGCCCAACCTGGCGCGCCGTCGCTGCCAATCCGGGCGCGCTGGCAACGCTCTACCAGCAGGGCCAGATCGACATCGGGCCAGGCAATTTCAATGCCATCCAGATCCTCAAGGCGCGCGGCGTGCCGGTCGAGTTCGTGGCGCCGAAGGAAGGCGCCATCGCCTTCAAGACGACCGATCCACATCGTCAAGAATTCGCCGAACAAGGAACTGGCGGCGAAACTGATCGACGCGGCGCTGTCGCCCGAGGTGCAGGCGAAGCTGATGGACAGCCCCTATCTGATCGTGCCGACCAACACCAAGGTGAAGATGGCCGGCGAGATCGCCAAGGTGCTGGCCAAGGACCACGACCGACATGAAGAGCGAAGTTCGTGTTCCAGGACTGGAAGAAGATCAACGAGAGCCGCGCCGGCTGGATCGAGAAGTTCAATCGCGACATCAAGATGTGAGGTGAGAGGGCTTAAGGCCGGCATTGTTGCCGGCCGAGGGTGGGGCAGCAACAGGACCAGTGTCATCCTCGGCCTTGGGCCGAGGACCCATCGGGAGACAGGTTGGATATGCGCGGAAGTGTGTTGCTGTTGCTGCCAGCGATGACACTGACGCCAGCATTCGCTGATCCATGGGTCCTCGGGACAAGCCCGAGGATGACAATTGTGGGGAGGCGAAAGCCAGTCACTCGGAAATTGCCCCATGGCCACATCGACCAACATCGACACCACGACCTACGACTTGAAGCTGGCGCTGCCGCTGGCGGCCTTCTTCATGGTGTTCTTCCTCGCGCCGTTGGCGATCCTGGCTTACGTCAGCCTGCACACCGACGAGACGATGACAGCATTGGGCTTTACGCAGTACGCCAAATTCCTGCTCGATCCGTTCTCGCTCAAGGTGCTCGCCCACACCCTGTGGATCGGCGTCGAGGTGACCGTTCTTGTGCCTGCTGCTCGGGCTGCCGATGGCCTGGGTCTACGTGCGCGTGCCCGGCTGGGCGCAGGCGGTGTTGATGCTCGTCATCTTGCTGCCGCTGCTGACCAGCGTCGTGGTGCGCACTTTCGCCTGGATCGTCATCCTCGGCCGCCAGGGCATCGTCAATTCGGCGCTGCTCGGCGATCGGCGCTGATCGATACGCCGCTGCAGCTGCTCTATACCGAGGGCGGCATGGTGGTGGCGCTGGCCCAGGTGCAGATGCCGCTGATGGTGCTGCCGCTGATCACCGCGCTGTCGCGCCTCGATCCGAACCTGCTCGATGCCTCGGTGGCGCTCGGCGCCGGGCAATGGCGCACGTTCCGCAAGGTCATCCTGCCGTTGACGTTGCCCGGCATCATCGCCGGCTGCCTGCTGACCTATGCCGCCGCGATCACCGCCTTCATCACTCAGACGCTGGTCGGCGGCGGCCAGATGCTGTTCATGCCGATGTACATCTACCAGCAGGCGTCGACGCTGAATAACTGGCCGTTCGCGGCGGCGATCTCGATCATCTTCCTGTGCGCGGTGCTGGCGGCGGTGTCGCTGTTCAACGTGCTCGGGCGCCTGTCCAAGGGCTATGCGCATGCGTGAGGCTTCGCCATGACCCGCCAGCGAAGCAGCCTCGAGGCGCTGAGCTTCAAGTTCGTCATGTGGGGGCTGGCGGCTTCATGCTTCCTGCTGCTGATGCTGCCGACGCTGGTCGTGATCATCGTCTCGTTCACGTCCGGCTTCTCGCTGAAATTCCCGCCGCCGGGATATTCGCTGCGCTGGTATGCGGCGCTGATCGATGCCTGGCAGCTGCATTTCGCCGCGGCCAACAGCTTCAAGGTGGCGCTGTGGACGACGATACTGGCGGTGGTGCTCGGCGTTGCCGCCTCGCTCGCCATCGCGCGCTCGGAGCAACTGGACGGCGCGCGTGCTCGACAGCCTGTTCATGTCGCCGCTGGTGCTGCCGGCGCTGGCGTTCGGCCTCGCCTCGCTGATGTTCTTCTCGCTGATCGGCCTGCCGATCTCGCCGTTGACGCTGATCATCGGCCACACGGTCGTTTGCGTGCCTTACGTCGTCCGCACCACGGTGGCGGCGCTGGCGCAGCTCAATCCGGCGCTGCTCGAAAGCTCGGCGAGCCTCGGCGCCTCGAAGCTCTATACCTTCCGCCGCGTGACGCTGCCGCTGATCCGCCCCGGCATCCTGGCCGGCGCCTTCATCGCCTTCATGTCGTCGTTCGACAACGTGCCGGTATCGCTGTTCCTGCGCGATGCGCGCACCGACATGCTGCCGATCCGGATGTGGCAGGATCTCGAAGGCCGCCTCGACGTGACGATCGCGGCGGTGTCGGGCGTGATGATCGCGGTCACCGTCGCCGCGCTGATCTGTGATGGAGCGCGTCGCCGGATTGTCGCGGCGGTTCGATGAGGCTCGTCGTCAGCTGCCGCGATAGAGCGAGAAGCCCCACGGCGTGATCTTCATCGGCAGGTGGTAATGCTGCTCGGCATCGGCGATATTGAAGCGGAACGGCACTTCGGCGAGGAACGGCGGGCTCGATTGCGCCACGCCGTTCGCCGCGAAGAAATCTCCGGCGTGGAACACCACCTCGTAGGCGCCAGGCTCGAGCCGGGTGCTGGTCGACTGGATGATCGAGCGCGCCGGACTTGGCCAATGTGCCATCGGCGATCTTGCGGCGGCTGCGGCGTCAGAGCGAACACCTCGATGCGCATGCCGCTCGCGGGCACGCCCCGCGTGACGTCGACGACATGGACGGAAATGCCTGGCATGGTGCGTGCTCCCTGGGGCTGCGCTCATGATAGCGCCGCAGCCGGTGAACGCCAGCGTTTCGATGCCGCCGCTGTGGCCGGCGCTTGCCGCAATGACGGCGCTGCAGGCGCTGGTATCGCTGGCGCAGTTCTCGCCCGGCGTGCTGGCGCCCAAGACTCGGCCTCGGCGTCGCCGAGGTCGGCCTCTTCACCACCACCTTCTGTGCCGTCGGCATGGCGACATCGCTCTACGGCGGCCAACTCGCGCGGCAATTCGGTCCTTGCCGCGTCGCGGTGCTATGCGCAGTGGCGGTGATCTGCGGTATGGCCGCTGCCAGTATTGGCGGCGGCTTGGCGCTGTTGATCTCGGGCGTCTTGCATCGGCCTGGCGTTCGGGCCGGAGACGCCGGCAAGCTCGACGCTGCTGTCGAAGCTAGCTGCGCCATCGCAGCGGCCGTTGATCTTCTCGATCCGCCAGACCGGCAACCAGATCGGCGCGATGGTCGGCTCGGTGGCGCTGCCTTTGGTTGCACTGTGGAAGCCCGAGGCCGGCTTCTGGCTGATCGCCGGCCTCGCCGTGATAGCGATCTTCGTCTATGCGGGGATGAGCGCGAGATACGATCCGATCGCGCGCGGCGAGGGCCAATCGCTCGATCTCAAAGCCGCCGGCGCCATGGTCTGGCGGCATCCGGGCCTGCGCGCGCTGGCGTTGCTGTCACTGCCGTTCTCGTCGATGCAGCTCGGCCTCAACGCCTTCCTGGTGACCTTCGGGGTCGAGCGCCTGGGGCTCGACCACATCGCCGCCGGCGTGTTGCTGGCGATCGCTCAGTTCGGCGGACTGGTCGGCCGCCTGTTCTGGGGGCTTGTTGCGACCAAAGCCATCGCGTCGCGCACGCTGCTCGCCGGCCTCGGCTTCGGCATGAGTGCGGCGGCGGCAGTCATGGGGCTCGCCGGGCCGCAGCTGGGCTATCCGCTGCTGGTCGCAGCCGCCTTCCTGTTCGGCCTGACCGCCAGCGGCTGGAACGGCGTATTCCTCGCCGAGGTCGCGCGTCTGGCGCCGCCCGACCGCGTCGCCGAGGCGACCGGCGCGGTGCTGACCGCGAGCTACGCCGGATTGTTGATCGGTCCGGCGATCATCGCTGCGGCGGCGGCCATCGGCACACTGTCCTTGAGCTATGCCGTGCTCGCCGTGCTAGCCTTGCTGGCAACGCTGCAACTGCTCAGAGCCCCGTCATGATCAAACTCGACGCCGCAACGATCGCCAGCAGGGTCAATGCCGGCAAGCTCGACCCGGTCGAGGTGGCCGGTGCCTTTTTGCGACAGATCGAGGCTCGCAACGGCGCGTTGAATGCCATCGTGCGGCACGATCCGGCGGCGGTGCGCCATGAGGCGGAGGGTGTCGCACGGCGGCTCCGCGCAGGCGAGACGCTGCCCCTCGCCGGCGTGCCGGTGGTGGTCAAGGACAACATCTGGGTGGCGGGCCGGCGCATCAGCCAGGGCTCGCGGCTGTTCGCCGACTTCGTCGCCCCGGCCGATGCCATTGCGGTCGAGCGCGTGCGGGCTGCCGGCGCCGTGATCATCGGCATCGGCAATGCGCCCGAGTTCGCCTGCAAAGGCCAGACGAACTCGCCGCTGCACGGCCTCGCGCGACATCCGATCGATCTGTCGCTGACGCCGGGCGGCTCCTCCGGCGGCAATGCGGCGGCCCTCGCCGCCGATTTCTGCCCGATCGCACTGGGCACCGACGGCGGCGGTTCCGGCCGGCGGCCGCCGGCGCACACCGGCACCGTCGGCTTCAAGCCGTCGTTCGGTGCCATCCCCTATGGTCCCGGATTCCCCGAGCCGTTCTGGGGCATCGCCGTCATCGCGCCGATGGGGCGCACGGTGGCCGATGTTTCACTGCTGTTCGAAGCGGTCGCCGGCGTTGATGGCCGCGATCCGGAAACGGCGGCAATCGGGCGTGGTGACCACGATCCGGGCCGGCTGCGGATCGCATTTGCACCGAAGCTCGGTCTCGACGTGCCGGTCGATGCCGACGTCGAAGCCGCGATCGCGGGCGGCATCGAACGGCTGCAAGGCGCCGGCTGGAACATCGCCCGCGCCGATCCGAGATGGCCGCCGGGCATCACCGAAGCCTCGTTCATGGCGATGCAGGCGGCGGGCCTCGCGGCACTGCACGGCGTCGAATTCAGGAAGGATCGTGCGCGGTTCGACCCGGATATCGCAGCGCAGATCGAGCGCGGGCTGACATTACCTGGCGCCGACGTTGCTGCCGCCCTGGAAGCGAGCCTGCTGGTCAAGCGCTGCCTCGCGGCGTTCCTCGCCGACTACGATCTGCTGTTGTGCCCGACCGCGCCGTGTGTCGCCTGGGATGCCGAGCAACTGGGCCCGAGCCACATCGGCGGCGTCGAGGTGCCGCCGCGCGGCCACGCCGTGTTCACGCCGTTCTTCAATCATGCGCTGACGCCCGCCTTGTCGATCCCGTGCGGCCGCGGTCGCGGCGGCTTGCCGATCGGGCTGCAGATGATCGCCCGGCGCGGCGCCGACCGGATGGTGCTGCAGGCAGCCAAGCAGGCCGAAAACATACTTGCCGAGCTCAACGACTACGCCAGATGCAAGGTGTGACCATGCGCATTCTGCTGCTCAATCCGAACACCACCACGGCGGTCACCGACCGGCTCGCCACGACCGCGCAGAAGGTGGTCTCGCCCGGCACCACGCTGGTGCCGATCACGGCTGCGCGCGGCGTGCCCTACATCGCAACCAGGGCGGAAGCGCAGATCGGCGGCGCCATCGCGCTCGAGATGCTGGCCGAACATCATGGCACAGTCGATGCGGCGATCATCGCCGCGTTCGGCGATCCCGGACTGCTCGGTGCGCGCGAGCTGTTCGACATCCCGGTCGTCGGCATGGGCGAAGCGGCGATGCTGACCGCCTGCATGCTCGGCCGCCGCTTCGCCATCGTCACCTTCGCGATGGCGCTTGCCCCCTGGTATCAGGAATCCGTGGATATCTTGAACCTGACCGCGCGCTGCGCCGGCATCCGCATGCTCGACGGCACCTTCAGATCGATCTCCGACGTGCAGGAGGAGAAGGAAGAGCTGCTGGTCGAGCTGTCGCGGCGCACGATTGCCGAGACCGACGCCGACGTCATCATCTTCGGCGGCGCGCCGCTGGCGGGCCTCGCCGAGAAGGTCAAGGATCGCATTCCGGTGCCGGTGGTCGACCAGGTGCAGGCGGCGGTCAAGCAGGCCGAGACGCTAGTCGCGCTGAAGGTCCGCAAGGCCGAGACCGGCACTTTTCGCCGACCGGCGGCCAAGGCAACCTCGGGCCTTGCTCCCGCGCTCGCGCGTCGCATCGAGCACAAGGACTGAGCGAGCGCCAATCAAAATGCGGAACGCCGGCGATCGGTTGATCGCCGGCGTTCCGCGCACTCTTGCGATCAGATCGAATCCTTCAGGTCCTTGGCGGCGCGGAAGGCGATCTTCTTCGACGCCTTGATCTTGATCGCCTCGCCGGTTGCCGGATTGCGGCCCATGCGCGCCGAGCGCTTTCTGACCTGGAGAATGCCGAGACCGGCGAGGCGCAAGCGGCGACCCTTCTTCAGATGGCCGCCGATCAGCTCGATGGTGCGGTTGAGGATCGCACTCACGTCCTTCTTCGAGGCGCTATGCTCCTCGGCGATCTTGGCGGCGAGCTGGGTTAGGGTGACGGTCTCGACTGCGGGTTTATCGGTCTTGGTGGCCATTGCTAGCTTTCTCCTGTCTCGCTTGGTTATGGACGCGGGCCGAACAACGACCCGGAATCGCGTCGAACGGGGATGGCCAATGCCGCGGCCAAAGTCAACGAGTTCCCGCTGCAGGACGGGCATTCTCCACCGCCATCGTCGAATTGAACGTGACCGGCGCACCTCGGCCGGACTGGTGGCCTGTCGCATGCGATGCGCGCCGGACTATGATGGTTCAGGTTCGGCCTTCCTCTGCCACCAGGACGGCCAGTGGCGCGGCGAGAGCATGGCGCATTTGGGCGGGACACGCAAATCATGGTCGATTGCCGCTCATGCTCGCTTCTGCAACCCGAAGAGAGGCCGCCAGCGCCGGCTACCTGGCCACGCTCAATCGTGAGCAACGCCAGGCGGTGGAATTCGGCATCGCGCCGGGCCACACGTCCGATTGCGGGCCGCTGCTGATCATTGCCGGCGCGGGCTCGGGCAAGACCACGACGCTCGCTAGCCGGGTGGCGCACCTGATCGTCAATGGCGCATCGCCGCATCGCATTTTGCTGCTGACGTTCTCGCGCCGCGCCGCCGGCGAGATGACGCGCCGCGTCGAATCGATCATGCGACAGGCGCTGGGCGCCGATCATCCGCGCGTGCGCGAGGCGATCGGCTGGGCCGGCACTTTCCACGGCATCGGTGCGCGGCTGTTGCGGATGTTCGCTACTCAGATCGGCCTGTCGCCGTCGTTCACCATCCATGATCGCGAGGATGCCGCCGACCTCATCGATCTCGTCCGCCACGACCTCGGCCTGTCGGAGAAAAAGACGCGGTTTCCCCTGAAGTCGACGTGCCTCGCGATCTATTCGCATGCGGTCAACGCCGGCCGGCCGCTGGGCGATGTCCTGAAGCGGCATTTCCCGTGGTGCGCGGCGCACGAGGAGCAGTTGCGCGGCCTGTTCGACGGCTACGTCGCCGCCAAACAGGCGCAGGGCGTGCTCGATTATGACGACCTGCTGCTGTACTGGGCCGAGATGATGCGCACGCCGCAGGTTGCAGCCGAGGCCGGTTCGCTGTTCGACCACGTGCTGGTCGACGAGTACCAGGACACCAATCCGCTGCAGTCGGCGGTTCTGCTCGGCCTCAAGCCCGATGGCCACGGCATGACGGTGGTCGGCGACGACGCCCAGTCGATCTACGGCTTCCGGGCGGCGACGGTGCGAAACATCCTCGACTTCCCGGCGCAGTTCTCGCCGCCGGCGAAGATCATCACGCTGGAGCAGAACTACCGCTCGACGCGACCGATCCTCGATGCGTCGAACGGCGTGATCGAGCTCGCCGCCGAGCGCTTCACCAAGAACCTGCATTCGGATCGCCAGTCGGCCCAGAAGCCGCGGCTCGTCACCGTGTCGGACGACATCGCCCAGGTGAAATACGTGGTCGAGCACATTCTTGCCGACCGCGAGACGGGCGTGCCGTTGAAGTCGCAGGCTGTGCTGTTTCGCACCGCCCATCACAGCGGCATGCTCGAGATCGAGCTCGTCCGGCGCAACATCCCGTTCGTCAAGTTCGGCGGCCTGAAGTTCCTCGAAGCCTCGCACATCAAGGACCTGCTGGCGATCCTGCGCTGGGCGACCAATCCGCGCGATCGCGTGGCGGGGTTCCGTGTGCTGCAGATGCTGCCCGGCATCGGCCCTGCCACTGCCGGCAAGGCCTTCGATCGGGTGGCGGCCGGTGCGACGCCGTTTGCGCCGCTGCTGATCTTCCGGCCGCCGGCGGCGGCGCAGGAAGCCTGGCCGGCCTTCGTCGAACTGCTCGAGCAGCTGCATGGTGGCAGCAGCGGCTGGCCGGTCGACATCGAGGCGGCGCGGACCTGGTTCGCACCGCACTTCGAGGAGCGCTATGCCGATGCCGCCGTGCGTGCCGGCGACCTCGACCAGCTGGTTCGCATCGCCGGCCAGTATGCCTCGCGCGAGCGCTTCCTCACCGAGCTGACGCTCGATCCGCCGGAAGCGACCAGCGACGAGGCCGGCCGGCCGCTGCTCGACGAGGATTACCTGATCCTGTCGACCATCCACTCGGCCAAGGGCCAGGAGTGGAAATCGGTGTTCGTGCTCAACGTCGTCGACGGCTGCATCCCGTCCGACATGTCGACCGGGACGGCAGAGGAGATCGAGGAGGAGCGGCGGCTGCTCTACGTCGCGATGACGCGAGCCAAGGACGATCTCCACCTGATCATGCCGCACCGCTTTTTCGTGCAGCAGCAGGCGCGCGGCGGCGATCGGCATCTGTTTGCCTCGCGCACCCGGTTCATTCCGTCGAGCCTGACGCCGCGGTTCGAAGCGAGCGTGTGGCCGCCGCGCGTGACGTCACCGCAGTCCACCGCCCCAGCCGGTACCGCGCCGGTGGTCGATCTCAAGGCCCGATTGGGCGCCATGTGGAAGGCGCAGGGCTGATATCGCGGCGATTGGTTTGAATGCCGATTGCGCGTTTCGGCGTCGTCTCGCTAGGCTCGCTTTCGAACAGCAGCAGCGCGAGGGGAAAACGATGCCCAAGACCGCCCGCGGCCTCCATTACGAAGTGACGGACCTGCGCCCGGCCTGGGCGCGAAGCAATCCGGCCAATCGTCCGGTCGTGTTCCATCACGGCATCGGCGCCAACCTGTCGATCTTCGACGAATGGGTGCCGATCATCGCCGCGCATCGCCCGGTCGCACGCTACGATATGCGCGGCTTTGGCCAGTCGGTGGTGCCGCCGGAAAGCCATCAGTGGACGATCGCCGAGCTGATCGATGATCTGCTCGACGTCGCAACGAGCGCATTCGGTACCGCCGCGGTGCATGTCATGGGCGAGTCGATGGGTGGCACCATCGTGCTGGCGGCAGCGAGCCGCCATCCCGGCCGCATCGTTTCGGCGTCGATGAGCAACGCCGCGATCAGCGGCGGCCAGATCGGTCATGCGCCGGGTTGGCGCGACGAGATCAAGCGGATCGGCATCGACGGCTGGAGCCGGAGATTGCTCGATATGCGCTTCGTGCCCGGCGGCGCCCCGCCGGAAGCCGTGGCCTGGTTCGCCGAGGTGCAAGGCAAGTCGCGCGAGCATGTCGTCGTCGGCCTCGGCGAATTGCTGGTCGCGACCGACCTCACCAAAGAGCTGGCGACATACAAGTCGCCACTGCTGCTGATGATGCCCGATCGCAGCCCCTTCGTGTCGCTGGCGCAGGCGACGGCGCTCGCCGACATCGTGCCGCAGACCGAGATCGCAGTGTTCCCTGGTGCCAAGCACGGCTTGCCGATCTCGCACGGCCGGGAGGCGGCCCGCACGCTGCACGACTTCCTCGAGCGCGTCGAAGGTGGCCGGCTGGCGCCGCCGCGCACCAAGGGCTGAAATCTGCGCGCCCGTGCGGATCAATCCGCAACGTCGACGACGAGGCAGCCCCAGACATCACCCGCCTCCATCAGCGCATGGGCTTCGATCATGCGATCGAAGCTCATGCGCTGGCCGATGCGAGGCTGCAGGCGGTTGGCCGCGAGCGCTGCAGTAATGTCGCTGAAGGCGCGGTCCTGCGCCTCGCGTGGCATGCCGAAGATCGCGAACGGGCGGATCGCGATGTTCTTGTACATCAGGGCGTGGAACGGGATCCTCGGGTTGGCATCGGCATCGGACGAATAGGTCGCGATCACACCGTTGGCGCGCAGCAGGTCAGGCGCCTGGGCGATGGTCTGCGAGAAGGCGGTGTCGACGATGCGATCGACACCGCCGCCGCCGGTGAAGTCGGCGACGACCTTCACCACGTCGTCGGTCGCATAGCTGAGCGCGAGGTCGGCGCCATGCGCGCTTACCGCCGCGACCTTATCCGCCGAGCCTGCCGTGCCGATCACCCGGGCGCCGGCCCACTTCGCCAGCTGCACCGCGTAGGCGCCGACCCGCCCGGCGGCGCCGGTGACGAGAATGGTCTGGCCGGCGATCGAGCCGTCGGCGAACAGACCGCGATGGGCGGTCACCGCCGGCACGCCGAGGCAGGCGCCACCGGCGAGGCTGGCATTGGCCGGCAGCGCGATCGCCTGTCGCGACGGCAGCAGCACGTATTCGGCGGCGGTGCCGTGCGGCCGTCCGGCCTGGGCGCCGAACAGCCACACCCGCTCGCCCAGGCGCGATGCCGGCACATCGGGGCCGAGCCGGTCGATGAGGCCGGCGCCGTCGTTGTTCGGGATGATGCGCTCGAACAGGCCGAGCTCGCGGCCGAGCGTGCGCCGCTTGACATCGGTCGGATTGATCGTCGAATGCGTGATCTTGACCCGCACCTCGCCGGCGCCGGGAGCCGGGTCCGGCATCGTGCCGCTGTGCATGACCTCGGCTGCGGCACCAGCCCGTTCGTACCAATAGGCGCGCATCGATGAATCCTCAAGTCGCGGTCGGCTTCAGGCAATGGCGATGCTGATCGATCCCAGTACGCCATAGTCGGCGCGGATGCGATCACCCTCGACGATCTCGATCGGGATCATGCAGGTGCCGGTGGTGACGAACTCGCCCCTGGCCAAGGTGATGCCGAGTCCGGACAACTCGTTGGCAATCCAGGTCATGGCGAGGCGCGGATCGCCCAGCACATTCGAGCCGATGCCGTCGCGATCACCCCGACCGGCGATGTGCGCCTTGACCCGGTGTCGGGCGAGATCGATGCCGCGCCAGTCGGCGGCGACGGCCGGGCCGACCAGCAGTTCATGCGCGCAGGCGTCGTCGGCGATCAGCGTCGGGCCGCCGACCTTGGCGAAATCGGCAAAGCGCGAATCCGGCAGCTCGATCGTCAGATGCAACGCTTCGACCGCTGCCATCACCTCGTCGACACTGTACGACTTGTCGCGAGGCACCAGATCGCGGCCGAGGCGGAAGGCGAACTCGGGCTCGGCGACGCGCATGCGGTTGGTCGCGATCTTGGCGGTAGCACCATCGGTCCAGCACCCGCTCGGCCGGAATGCGGCCGGCGAGCGGTCCATCGACGCCGATGTGCTTCTGTCCCGCCGCGCTGGTTGCCGCGATCTTCCAGCCGGCGCGGGGCTTCGCCGAACGGCGATCGAGCCCGGCCTGGATGGCGTAGCCCTCGGCCCGCGTCCCAGGCTTCAACTCGGCCGGCAGGTCGTCGATCACCTCGCCGTTCTGCCACAGCTGCCATATGAGATCGGCGGCGCGGGCTTGAGCGGCGGTCGGCATGGCTTGGGCTCCCGTTGGTTGGTGGTCATGATAGCCTCGGACGCGGCCGTTTGCGAGGCTCAGTCTACCTGCCTGCAATGGGTCTCGCGAATGGCCATCGCGCACAACAGCGCGACGAGCGTGCCGGCGACGATTGCCGTCAGCGCATACTGGTAGGCCGCCGCGTCGTAGATGCGGGCGCCGGCCGCGACCTGCCCTTTCCAGCCGAGATCGAGCAGCCATCCGGTCAGCGGCTGATAAATCGCGCCGGCGCCCGTCACCAGGCAGTTGACGAGGCCGATCGCAGTGCCGCTCAGTGCAGCCGGATTGTGCTCGCGCGCCGCCGCGAAGCCGATGATCTGTGCCGAGCCGCCGAGCCCGCATAGGAAGCACAACGTGACGATCATTGGTATCGGCAGGCTCGGAATGTAGACGATCGCGGCGATGCTCACGGTGCACAGTACCATGCCGATCACATAGGGTGCGCGCCGCCGGCCGATGCGGTCGGAGAACCAGCCGAACAATGGTGCACCGGCGCCCCAGCCAATGAATACGGTGGAGGTGACGGCGGCAGCAGCGGTCTGGTCGAGGCCGTGGGTGGCGGCGAGGTAGGGTACGCCCCACAAGCCGGCGAAACCGAGCAACGGCGTGCTGGCCCCCAAACCCGCTACTGCGATGAGCCATGTCTGTGGATTTCGCGCGACGCGGGAGAGGCCGCGCAGCAGCGGCAGCAGCCCGCCGGAACCGCGGTTCTTGTCGCGAACTGTCGCCCATGCGGATATCGCGATCAGCACGCCGCCGGCCGCCAGCATCAGCATGGTGGTGCGCCAATCGTAGGCTTCGACGCTGAGCCGCAATGGCGCCTGGCCGAACACGCCGCCGGCCATGCCCATCATCATCGCCAGGCCGCTGAGCAACGCGAAGCGCCGTGGCGGGAACCACTGGCCGGCGACCGCCATCGAGCCGACGAGACTGAAGGCGGCCGAGGCGCCGATCAGGAAGCGGCCGGCCGCCACCGCCCAGAACGCCGTGCTGGTGGCAAACAGCACGCAGCCGGAAGCGCAGACGAGTGCTGCGATCGTCATCAGCCGGCGCGGGCCGAACCGGTCGATCATCAACCCGACTGGAATCTGCATGCCGGCGTAGCCGTAGAAATAGAAGGCGGAGAGATTGCCGAGCACGGCGCCGCCAACGGCGAAATCGCGCATCAGCTCGGTGATCATGACGCTCGGCGCCACCCGCAGCACCCAGGCATAGAAGAAGAACATGGCGCCGGTGGCCCAGGCCAGCAGGGGCAGCAGCAATGAGCGTTCCATCGAGCCTGCGGTCATCGTTGTTTCGGTGCCGGTCTGCAACCTGGTCTTGGCCGAAGCGGCGACCTTTGCAAAGGTCCAAAGATGCAGCACCCGTATGCCGCTTTCGCCCTGGTCGCGACGGCCTGGGAGGATAGGGTGGCGGCAAAGAATTGCGGCAGGAGGAATGGACCGATGAAAAGCGTCGTCGTCACAGGCGGTAGCGGCAAGGCCGGCTCGGCGATCATCAAGGAGCTGATCGCGCACGGCTATCTGACGATGAATGTCGACGTGACGCCGCCGCGCGAGCAGCTGTGCCATTTCTTCAAGGCCGATCTGACCGACGCCGGCCAGGCGGTCGACGCCATCCGTCGTGCCGCCGGCACCATCGACCGTCGGCGCTCACCGCTCGGCGATGCCACCGCGGTCATCCACATGGCGGGCATTCCAGCGCCCAGCCTCGCGCCCGATGCGGTGACGTTCCAGAACAACCTGATGAGCACCTACAACGTGTTCAGCGCCGCCACCTTGTTCGGTTTGAGCCGCGTGGTGTGGGCGTCGAGCGAGACGTTGTACGGCCTGCCGCTGGCGCGCTGGCAGCCGCCGGCAGCACCCATCACCGAGGACATGCCGGTGGCGCCGGAAAGCGGCTATGCACTCGCCAAGGGCTTGAGCGAGCACATGGCGCGCGAGATGCATCGCTGGAACCCGGGCACGACCTTCATCGGTCTCAGGATCTCGAACATCTTCGAGCAGCCCGATTACGCATCCATTCCCTCGTTCTGGGAAAATCCCGATTTGCGCAAGTGGAACCTGTGGAGCTGGGTCGACGCGCGCGACGTCGCCCAGGCCTGCCGCTTGTCGCTGGAAGCGAACGTCACCGGCGCCGAGGTGTTCACCATCGCCGCTGCCGATACGCTGATGAAGGCGGCGAACCGCGAGCTAATGGCAAAGGCATTCCCGAGCGTGCCGTTGACCGCCGGCACCGGTGATCACGACACACTGCTGTCGATCGACAAGGCCCGCCGTCTGCTCGGCTACCAGCCGCAGCATACCTGGCGCGGCAAGGTCTGAATTGTGATCCGAGGTTCATGAGCATCGATAGGGAGTTGAGGCCATGGCGGACCTTCTCAAAGGCCACATCGCAGTGATCACCGGCGGCGCGTCAGGCATCGGCCGGGCGATTGCGCTCGGCTATGCCAGGGAGGGCGCGCAGATCGTCGTGCTCGACGCCAATGCGCAGGGCGCGGCCGAAACCTGCAAGGCGGCAACGGCTGCCGGCGGCCAAGGCGACTTCGTTCAAGCTCGACGTCACCGACCGCGACGCCTGCCGCAAGATCGCGGCTGAAATCGCGGCCGGGATCGGCCAAGTGTCGATCCTGGTCAACAATGCCGGCATCAACCGCCGTAACAGCTTCACCGCCGACCCGGCAGCGGTGATCAAGGACTGGCAGGACATCATCTCGATCAATCTCGACGGCGTCTTCAACGTGACGCACGCCTTCGTCGACCAGCTGCGCGCGACCAAGGGCCGGATCGTCAACATCGCCTCGATCCAGGCCTTCATGCACGTGCGCACGCCGAACTCGCCGGCCTATACGACCTCGAAGCACGGCGTGCTCGGCTTCACCCGCGCCCTTGCCGCCGATCTCGGCCGGTTCGGCATTCGCGTCAATGCGATCGGCCCCGGGCTGATCGAGACGCCGCTCAACGCCCAGGCGCGGGCGACCAATCCGGATCTCGTCAAGACCTTCCTCGACCACACGCCGCTGGGGCGGGCGGGCCAGCCGGAGGATATCGTCGGGCCGGCGATCTTCCTCGCTTCCGACATGTCGGCCTATGTGACCGGCTCGATCGTGATGGCCGACGGCGGCTATCGCACGGTGTAGCGCGCGCTATTTCTTGGCCGGTTCGATCAGGCTGTCGAGGTAGGTTACGATCGCCTCGATCTCATCGGGATCGAAGGCGAACTCGGGCATGTCGGGGTGGCCGGTGACGATGCCTTCGGCGAGCGCCTCGGCCAGCGAGTTCGGGCGGGTACATCGTCGCCACCACCCGGAATGGTGGCGCCGTCGCGTGCGGGCTGGCGCCGGTCTTGCCGATGGCGTGGCAGCGGCTGCAGTTCTTGTCGAGGAGGGCCGCGCCCTTCCGCGCCAGATCGGTCTGCGCCGGCGCGCCAGTGGTCATGACCACGACGAGCAGGAGCGTTGCCGACGCCAGGACCGGCAAGCGATGGAATTTGCGATGCACGTGCGCCCTCCATGGCAGGCGGTCGCGACGGCGTCATCGCGCCCCATGGCGTGATGTAGAATATGGATCGCCCGCGCGCTTGATCTGGCGCAAGCCTTCAGTCCGCGAATTCGGCGACGATGGCGGCGTGATAGGAGCCCATCGCCTCGACCCCCTTGGCGTAGCCGATGGCCTCGTCGCCGAGCGCCTCGTTGTGGACCTCGATGCCGCGAAACCGTCCGTAGAGGGCATGGCTCGCCAGCATGTGGTCGAGCATCTGGGGGCGGCCATGATGCAGAGTACTGAAGCGGCGTGACGGTGCCAGGGCGCGGTCGAGCATCACCATCGTTCGCGCTGCAAGCCGCTCGTTGCCGGTGTCTTCCGGGGCGCCGACGGCGATGCGCAATGGCGTCTCGTAGTCCTCGGCGTTGAAATCGCCGGCGACCATAATCAATGCCTGCGCATCGGTATCGAAAAGCTGGTCGATGAGCAGTCTGAGCTCCAGCGCCTGGCCGCTGCGCTTGACGCCGGAGAGGTAGTAGCCCTCGGCCCAGGCGCCGACGCTCTTCCAGGCGAACGGCGCGAGCTTGCCACCGGGAATGGCGGCGGCGAGCGGCGCCCGCAGGTGCACGTTGACGACGTGCAGGCAGGCAACGCCAATGTCGATCTCGGTCAGCAGCACGGGCCGGTCGAAGCGGATCGCCGACGCCTCGTCCGACCGCGGTTCGGCGCTGACGAGGTGGGCCTGCGCCGGCGGCAGCAGATGGTGCAGGATCTGCCGGTGCCGCAGGATCGGGTAGCGCGATAATGTCACCAGGTTATGGACATCGGCGGGCGCTTCACCCTCGGCGGTGGTGGTCGAGGCGCGATGGAACGCGGCATAGGCCGTGCCTTCGAGCAGCCGGTCGAGGGCGGTAAAGACGCGGGCCTGCTGGCCCGCCACATGCTGCGCGTTCACCTCCTGCAGGCAGACGATGTCGGCCTGCAGTCGCTCGAGCGCCGGCCGCAGCACCAGGGTGCGCGGCTCGACCGGCAGATCGAGGCTTTCGACATTGAAGGTCGCGATCCGCATTCGGTTTCGGCCCTCCCAGACCACTCACTCGAGCGGAAGATTTCACCATCCTCGCCGGGTCGGTGAGTTGACGGCTATCAAACGCCACCGCGCGCCGGCCGTCGTCAGCTGGTGACCTTGCAGCGCCGCCAGGTTTCGTCGGGCTTGTCCGACTTCTTGCGGGTCAGCGTCATCTGTTCCTCGCTGTTGAGGTGCATGATGATCTCGGTGCCGGCCTCGGGCTCGGGCACCGGCACGACGTAGGCAAAGCCGTGCCGCGAATAGTCGCCTTTGATCTGGCTGCCGCCGGGCGTGCGGATGCTCGGCCCCTCGATCTGCAGCGACTGCGAGGCGTGGCACCATTCGCCGTCGATGCGGTCGGCAAACGCGGGGGACGCGATACCCAAGAAAGCAGCGGCGGCAATTAGTGTCCGTGAACGCGATACGGTGCTCATGACGCAACCTCATGGATGATGGCGACACTCAGTCAAAGCTAGCGCCTTGTCCGCCGGCCGTCGAGCGACGTCGGCCGCGGTCACAAGGCGCCGATCGCCGTGAGCGCGCGGTGCACGTCCGCCTGGCCTTCCCGCGATAGCGGCGCCTGCGGCGCAATCGGATCGCCGACGTCGTAGCCCTGCAGCGCCAGCCCGCCCTTGATGCAGGCGGCGAGGTTATACTTGGCGAACGCCTGGTTGAGTGCCCAAAGCTTCTTCTGCAGCGCCATCGCCTCGGGCCACTTCGCCGCGCGGCACAGGTCGTACAATGCGACGCTCTGCCTGGCTGCTATGCACGCGTCGCGTACGTGTGGGTAACCGTCGGAAAAGTTGTGTGCCTGGGCCTCAAAAGTCAGGCGAATCACGTGATGCTGAACGTTGGCAGAAGATTGCCTTGGTGCACTTTGAGGGGGCAGTTTTGGACTATCGCGCGATGAGTAGACTGGCTCAAGACGCCGATCGGGTGCGGAGTATTGCTCGTGCGGTGCTTCAACAGATGCCTGCAGGGCTTCCGGAGAGAGGCTACCCGTTCCTTGAGGACCTCAAACAATACGATGGGACCAAATCCCTATCGACCCGGCAGCAGGAATTTTTCTACATGCTGATTCAGTTGTCGACTAAGCGATCGACGGCGGGCCCGTACAGAGCATCTACACTGATAGCCAAAGCTTTCGACGCCCGACTAGATCTCGTCGAATATGACGACGAAGAGTGGATAGTTACCATGCGGGCCCTCGGCCCCGGCGCTTCACTGTCAAATGGAGAATGGAAGCGTCTTCTGGCTATTTGTCGAGAGCTTGATTTGATCTACCGCGATGAATGGGTAACGCTTGCTGGTAGTCAGTGGATTTAGCCAATCTAGAGTGTTCCCTGCCTGACGGTTGCCGCCCGCATATCCTCGAAACGCCCGTTCAGGCACGCCGTAGTTCCCTCTCCCCCGCCACTGGTCGGGGGAGAGGGAAAGTGTAGCAAACGGGGACCAAGTGTCGGCAGCGGTTCGCTAGTTTTCTCGCAAACTTGGGCCAGCAATGAATTCACTTGAGCCGCGCCTCAGCCCTGGTACTTGCCCGCCGGCTCGAAGCCAGAGACGCTGACGCCCCTCGGTTTGGCGTATGGCGAGCGGTCGCGGGCGAGGTGCTCGCCGTGCGACATCTTGCCGACCAGCTTGCCGTCGCGGACGACGGTGTGGCCGCGCACCATCGTCGTCACCGGCCAGCCCGTCACCTCGATCCCCTCGTAGGGCGTGTAGTCGGGACCATGATGCAGATCCTTGGCCGTGATCTTGACCTTGGCGTTCGGGTCCCAGATCGCGATATCGGCGTCGGAGCCGACCGCGATAGTGCCCTTCCTCGGGTGCAGCCCGTACATCCGGGCATGGTTGGTCGACGACAGCGCCACGAACTGGTTGAGGGTGATGCGGCCCTTGACGACGCCTTCGGAAAACAGGATCGGCAGCCGCGTTTCCACGCCTGGAATGCCGTTCGGCACCCAGCGGAAGCTGGTGCGGCCCTTAGGCGTGAGCTTGCCGGCGGGATCATCGTAGCGGAACGGGCAGTGGTCGGACGAGAACACCTGGAACACGCCGGTCTCGATGCCGCGCCAGCAGTCCTGTTGGGCTTGCTTGTCGCGCGGCGGCGGCGAGCAGACATACTTGGCGCCCTCCATGTTGAGGCCGTCCATGTCGGCTTCAGTCAGTACCAGGTACTGCGGGCAGGTCTCGCCGAACACTTTCAAGCCCTTCGACTGCGCCCAGCGGATCTGCTCCATGGCTTCGCCGTTCGACACATGCACGATCATGATCGGCACGTCGATCATCTCGGCCAGCGAAATGGCACGGTGCGTCGCCTCGCGCTCGACGGGAATGGGCCGCGACGTGCCATGATACCTCGGCGCGGTCTTGTGGGCGGCTTCGAGGCGGGTGGTGAGAAAGCGGATCGCGTCGTAATTCTCGGCGTGCACCATGACCAGCGCCCCGGTCTCGCGCGCCACCGAGAACACCTCCAGCATCTGCATGTCTGTCAGCGCCAGGTCCTCGTAGGTCATGAACACCTTGAACGAGGTGTAACCGTCGTCGACCGCCGCCGGCAGTTCCTGGCCCAGCACCTGCGGTGTCGGATCGGAAATGACGAGATGGAAGCTGGTGTCGACGTAGGATTTGCCTGCTGCCTTCTTGTGGTAGTCGTTGAGGGCTGCGCGCAGCGACTGCCCCTTCTCCTGCATGCAAAACGGCATCACGAGCGTATTGCCGCCGAACGCCGCCGAACGGGTGCCGCTCTCGAAATCGTCGGCCATGACGATGCCGGCGCCGCTGACGGTTGGGCGAAGTGCACGTGGCTGTCGATGCCGCCGGGCAGCACCAGGCGCCCCGAGGCGTCGATCACCTCGGCCGCAGCGCCGAGATCGACGCCGAGCGCTACGACGCGGCCGCCTCTGATGCCGACATCGCATTTGACGGTGTCGCTGGCATTAGCGACCGTGCCACCGCGGATGATCGTGTCGAACGGGTTCATGGCGTGCCCCTTGGCAATCGAGGTTTGCAACAGAGGAGCCGCGCACACGCTGTCCGTCAAGCAGGATCGGCGTTGTCGCTGCTTACTCGCCATCCCGGCCCATGCTAAGCGTGGTGGGGCGACCCGAGCCTCGGAGGATCCATGCCCTTGTTCAATCGTCTTCTCATAGCCATGCTGGCCATGGGCATGATGACGAGCGCCGCCGGCGCCGAGACCAACGACATCCGCATCACCAAGCAGCCGGGACTGCTTTACCTGCCGATGATCCTGATGGAGGCCGGCGGGCTGATCGAGAAGCACGCCAAGGCAGGCGGCCTCGGCGACATCAAGGTCGCCTGGATAACCTTCAACAGCGGCGGGGCTGCGACCGACGCGCTGCTGTCCGGAAACGTCGATTTCGTCACCAGCGGCGCCTCGAACATGCTGCTGCTGTGGGACAGGACCAAGGGCCAGGTCAAGGGCGTGGCGGCGTGCGGCGGCATGCCGATGTACCTCGTCACCAAGAATCCGGCGATCAAGTCGCTGAAGGACTTCACGGCGAAGGACAAGATCGCGGTGCCGACCATCAAGGTGTCGTCGCAGGCGACGATCCTGCACATGGCGGCCGAGAAGGAGTTCGGCGAGGGCCAGCACGGCAAGCTCGACAGCATCACCCTGCAGCTCGGCCATCCCGACGCGACGCTTGCCGTGCTGTCGCCGATCAGCGAGATCAACAGTCACTTCTCGCTGCCGCCGTTCCAGAACATCGCCTTGAAGGACGCCAGCGTGCACAAGGTGCTGAACTCGTTCGACGTGTTCGGCGGACCGCTCAACAACGCCATCGTGTTCTCGACCGCGAAGTTCCACGACGCCAATCCGAAGACCATAGCGGCACTGATGGCGGCGATGGACGAAGCGATGAAGATGATCAGGGCCGAGCCCAAGAAGGCGATCGAGATCTACCTCGGTCAGGTCAAGGAAAAGCTCACGGCCGACGAACTGCTCGACCTGTTGAAGGAGCCGGGCGTCGTGTTCGACGTGGCGCCGTCCGGCATGACGAAGTTCGCCGCCTTCATGGCCAAGGTCGGCACTCTCAAGACCGCGCCGGCCGGCTGGAAGGACTTCTTCTTCGCCGAGGCGCACGGGCTGGCTGGCAACTGAAAGGCCGGCCCCGTTCGAATTGCAGGCAATGCGCGGTCGAGGATCGATTTCCCGCAAATGGTGATGCGGAATGTCCTCACGTTGCTGAAGGTGGTTGCGTCGGCGCGGCGTCGGCCGCAGGCGTCTCAAGTCCGTTAAATCGGCCGAGCCGTTGCGCCAATACAGCGCCTCCACCGAATTTGGGGACCTAGGCCAAGCCGCAAGGTTGACTCTCGCCGAATGGCTCTAGTTAGATGCTACGACTACCGACTCAGGCGGCCGCGGGGCCCGGCCTTGCGTGGTGATCACGGAAGCGGGCGCGCGCGATGCGTTTGGGGGCACCTCCCCATGCTTCGTGAAGTTCAAGGGGGGCGACATGAAGTGCAACGGCAGAGTTCTCATCACACTCGCGTTGGGGTTGGTTGCAGCAGGCTGCGCGAGCAGTGGCAACGACAGCATCGCGGACGCTACCAGCTCGACCGTTTCCGCGCAGATCGTCAAGGGCAAGACGACGCAGAGCGAGGTTCGCAAGTATTATGGCGACCCGATCAAGACGTCCTTCACCAGTAACGGCAATGAATCCTGGGAATACGAATTCTCGCGAATGCAATCGAAAGTCACGAACTTCATCCCCTACGTCAACCTGGTGCACAGTGGTGCTGAAGGGGACAAGAAGTCGCTCGTCGTGTTCTTCGACAAGCAGAAGATCGTTCAGGATTACACCATGAGCACGTCTCGAATTGAGACGAGCCAAGGCCTCATCACGCGCTGACGGCGGTCGGTCTGCGGCTAATCGATAGCGGGGGCAGGCGCGGAGCCCGAGCAAGGCAGCGTTATCGGCGGAATCGAATGTCGAGCCCTTGCGCATGCCAGGCAGCCTCGATCGCGTCGAGATCGGCGTTGCCGGATGGATTGGCTTTGGTCGGCAGCCAATCGCGGCGTGATCGCCAATGGGAGCGCCACAGGCCGACCAGTCGACGCAACTCGACCAGTGGCGCCTCGTGATCGTCCACCCTGAGATCGAGATCGGCAAAGTCCTCGCTGGTCGTCATCATCATCGCTGCTGATTGGCGGCCGCGACGATCGCCGCCTGCCGCCTCGCCGGCATCGAGTGCCGCCAGCAGGCGTTCGGGCAGGTCGAGCGCCGTGCCGGCGGCAAACGCCGCCAGAGTGTCGCCGACGACGCTGGCGCCCGACAGCATGTTGCCCGCGACCGAAACGCCAGGGGCGGCGCGGTCGCCGCACCATTCGACGCAATGCTTGCCGGTCCAGCAGGCGGTGCGGCCCTTGGCGTCGACGGCATGAACCTGACGCAGTTCGCGCCCGCCGTCGGGGCCGAGCGCCGCTGCAATGGCGGCGTCAGGGGCAAGTCCGCGCGCCAAGCCGTCGAGCACGGCCGGCCCCAGATAGCGGTTCGTCATCGATTGGGTCGAGACCGCGCCGACGCCGGCGCGCACGAACGGGCAACTGGCACCGACCGCGAACGCGCGCGTCGTAACGGCGACGGCAAATGCACCGCTGGCTGGATCGTGTGCAACAATCGACCAGGTCATGTCGCAAACTCCTGCTTGCCTGCCGCCTCAATACCTGCCGCCCCCGCCCCTTCTCATCAAAAACACCGCCTTCTCGCCGAACAAATTCTGCAAACTCAGCGGCGAGCGCTGCGACAGCTGCCGGCCGGACCAGTTGAATACCACCGAGCGCTCGACCTTGGCGTCGACCGCCTTGCACAGATCGGCGAAGTCCTTGATCGTGCACAGATGGGCGTTCGGCGTATCGTACCACTGGTCGGGCAGGTTCGAGGTGCGTGGCATGCGGCCGGTCAGCATCAGCTTGCTGCGCACCTCCCAGTGGCCGAAGTTCGGAAACGACACGATGGCGCGACGGCCGATGCGCAGCAGGTTCTCGAGCACCCGCTTCGGCTGCAGCGTCGCCTGGATGGTGAGGCTCAGGATGGCATAGTCGAAGGCATCGTCGGGATAGTCGTCAAGGTCGACGTCGGCATTGCCCTGGATCACCGACAGGCCGCGGGTGACGCAGGCGTTGACCCGCTCGCGGGCAATCTCCATGCCGCGGCCGTCGACCGCCTTGGTGTCGACCAGCAACTGCAACAGCGCGCCGTCGCCACAGCCGACATCGAGCACGCGGGCGTTGGGCGTCACCATGTCGGCAATCAGCAGGTGGTCGACGCGGGCCGATGTGGCGGTCCTTGTGGGTTTCACCGTGGCGTCCAAGTCAGCCACCTCGCCGTTCGTCGACGATGCCGAGTTTCAAAGCCGCGGCATTGAGGAAGCCGCGGACGCAATCGAACAGCTCGGGCTCTTCCAGCAGGAAGGCATCGTGGCCCTTGTCGCTTTCGATCTCGACGAACGACACGTTGGCTGCGACCGCATTCAGTGCCTGGACGATCTCCTTCAATTCAGGCGTCGGATAGAGCCAGTCCGAGGTGAAGGAGACGACGCAGAAGCGGGTTTGGGTGCCGCGGAAGGCGTTGGCCAGCACATCGCCGTGCTCGGCGGCGAGGTCGAAGTAGTCCATCGCCCGGGTGATGTAGAGGTAGCTGTTGGCGTCGAACCGGTCGACGAAGCTCGAGCCCTGGTGGCGCAGGTAGCTCTCGACCTGGAAGTCGGCGTTGAACGAGAACGAGCGTTCGGAGCGGTTCTGCAGGTTGCGGCCGAATTTCAGCTGCAGCGCCTTTTCCGACAGGTAGGTGATGTGCGCCGCCATGCGCGCAACCGCGAGGCCCCGTTTTGGCACGATGCCCGTCTCAGCATAGGCACCCTTCGACCAGTCGGGATCGGCCATCACCGCCTGGCGGCCGACCTCGTGGAAGGCGATGTTCTGCGACGAGTGCCAAGCAGCCGTTGCGATCGGGATCGCGGTCGCGACGCGGTCCTTGTGCCGCGCCGCCCATTCCAGCACCTGCATGCCACCCATCGAGCCGCCGACCACCGAAAACAACTGTCGGATGCCGAGGCTGTCGATCAGCGCCACCTGGGCATCGACCATGTCGCCGATGGTGATGACGGGGAAATCGAGACCCCAAACCTTGCCCGTCGCCGGGTTGATCGACGACGGCCCGGTCGAGCCGAGGCAACCGCCAAGGATGTTCGAGCAGATGACGAAGAAGCGGTCGGTGTCGATCGGCCGGCCGGGCCCGACCAGCGTCTCCCACCAGCCGGGCTTACCGGTGATCGGGTGAATATTGGCGACATGCTGGTCGCCGGTCAGGGCGTGGCAGATCAAAATCGCGTTCGACTTGTCGGCGTTGAGGCGGCCGTAGGTCTGATAGGCGATGGTGTACGGCGACAGCGCCTGGCCGCAGTCGAGCTGCAGCGCTTCGGTGGCGTGGAACAGACGCGAGGCGTATGCCCGCGGTGGCGCCGCGCCCGCTTCTGCGGTGATCGTGTCGAGGCTTGCCATCCGCGCGCACTCCCGATTGAGTTTCGCTCGATGGGGCCTAAGCGCTGCGTTTGACGGCGGTGCTCGACCCTTTAGCGAGTTGTTTAACGTGGCTGCAAGCCGGCCGGCCAAATCACCACGGTGTCCCAGCAGTCAGATAGCGAATGCGGGGCGGTCGCGTCAACTGCTGGTGGTGCGCCGCGACCTGGCAATCTGCAATTGACACTTGGCATCGACGTCTGATCAACGCCGGCACCTTGCCTAAGACCGCGTTAACACGCCGCTTGCGGGTCGCCGGTCACAGTTCGTCGCCCGCTTACACCAGCCAGGCGAAGCCCTGCTCGCGGCAGGCGCGGCTGAGCATCCGGCTGTCACGGTCCTGCCAGCGGCCGCTGCTCGCCTCGCCGAGCGCCGGCTCGGCCTTGCGCCGCGATGCTGGCGGCGGCGTTGCGCCGAGCAGCGGATCGTCGGCGGCAAGCGTCACGTCGAAGGCGATGCCGGCGCGCATGCCGAGGCGCCAACGCACCCGGCCAAAGAGGATGCGGCCGCAGGCCAGTTCCAGCGCCATGGCTTCGCCGCGCACCAGATCGTCGTCGCCGACGAGGCTGGCGCCGTGCCGGGAGAGATGGCGGATGAGCGTCGGACTGCGCCCTCCAGCGCGCAGCAGTCCGGCCGGCGTGCGCACCACGGTGCGTTGCCAGAACTGCATGCGCCTGATCTTGTCGCCAGCCGTCGGCGGCGGCTCCGATGCCGGTACGCGCGTCGCGTTGGCTGCGGCCTTCGGCAGCGCCGAAGGTGCGGTCTTCAAGACGTGACGAACCGTGCCTGCCATGTTCCGATTCCCGATGAAGTGCGCACGTGTTGTGACGGTCAGGATGACGCAAGGGAGTGATTGTTTCGACTTCGGGCTGCAACCTAAGGTAGAGTATAGCAATTAATCAACGGTAAAGCCGCGGGCTCGCTCAGCGGTCGCGGGCCTTGTCCGCGCCCTGACTTATCCACGCTTTGCCGCCCCGTGCGATACTGCTCCTGGTCTGACACCACTGCCCGGGAGCGTAGACGTGTGCTGGCGGCTACGTGGTGTCGAACACGGGGGAACTCCGCAAGGGGCGCCCACGTGCCCAGCCGGGCCCACTCGGCTGGGACGAGCGATGATGCGGCTGGGCCTAAGCTCCGCAGTGTCAGGCTGCGTTCAGGGATTACGTACCCTGATCTGTTCCGCTTCGGATGGGCGGGACGTGTCGCAGACAACGTGTCATCGCAGCGGGACGCGGCTTTCCAAGTTCGGGCAACCGGACGAGGGGCCGGGCGCCGGGGCTCGAAATCCCGGCGAGGCGACGAGCCCATCCCCAAACCAAACAAGGCGGCTTGTCGCCGTCCCGCTGTCCCGGGTTTCCGCCCGGATCGAAAAGACCCGCATACCCCGGAGCGCTGCGCGCTGCCGGGGCAAGAGTGTTGAATGCGCGCACCTTATCGAGTGCGATGCGCGGAGTCGCTATTGCACCGCCAAGAGACGCCAATCGTCTCAACTGCTCGGCGCGTCGAGCTTGCGCGTCAGGTTCTCGAATTCGCGGCGCAGCTCCTCGTTCTTGAAGATCTGCTCGAAGGTCGGCGCTTCGAGCTTTTGGATCGCCTCGAACGAGGTGGCGCTGTCGCGCATCAGGTTCCTGAGCTGGAAGCTCGCCTCGACGGTCTCGAACGTGTTGTCGGCGATGCGCAGGTCGTGGGCGGCGCGCTTGCGGGCAGCCGCGATCTGCTCGCGCTGCTGCAGCATGTAGCGGCGGTAGCCTTTGGCGGCTTCCTCGGCGAGCTTCTGGCTGTCGCGATTGGCTTCGAGCGCCTTCTTCTGGTCGGGCCGGTTCTCGGCGCGCAGCAATTCGGTGGTCTTCTTGCGGGCGGCGTCGACGTCTTTCGAAATGGCGTCGAGTTTTGGCAGGTAGTTGGTATCGATCTTGGCGATCAGCGAATCCTGGGCATGCACCAGCATCGCGAACAGCGCCGCATGCATGGCGAAATACTTGCGCGCGGCACCGGTGTTGTCGCCGGACGCGGCCATCAGCTTGCCGAGCTGGGCGTCGACGAGCTTCGCCGAGTTGAACACCGCGACGAGGCGCACGAGATCGCCCGACAGCACGCTATCGAGCAGCATGTCGATCTGCTCGGGCGCGAGCTGAATTCCGGACTTGGCCATCGCCGCCGCGATCTCGCCCTTGGCGGCCTTGATGTCGTCGCGGTTGAACTCGATCTTCTTTTTCGAGTCATCGATGTCCTTGGCCAAGCTGTCGACGGTGTCGGTGAGCACACCCGGCAGCATGCCATCCTTGGGCGCGGCGAGCTGCTTCTCGCGCAGCTTGACGATCCGCTCCTCGATGTCGCGGATCGACTTGCGCCGCTCCTCGACGCGCTTTTGCACGTCGACCACGGGAACGTCGGTGACGATGCCGAGCGCCGCATCGAGCAGGTCGCGGATCTTCTTTTCACGGTCTTCCTTGGTCTCGGTCCACAGCGGCGTGACCAGGAATTCGTCCTTCGACGGCAGCTTCTTGGCTTCGCCGCGGTTCTTGGCGGTGTCCTGCAGCACGGCATCGATCGCCGCCATCAGCTTCTTGGCCTGCTCGAAGGTCGCCTCGCCCTCGCGCGGGTCCTTCTCGACTGCGGGTTCCGTCGACGCTGCCGGCGCTGGCGCGGTCGGCGCGCGATTGGTGCTGCCGGTCGAGCGCGGCGCGCCCTGGGTCTGGGCGAGGAGCTGGTCGGCGGGCTTGCCGCGCGACAGCAGATCGCCGATGGCGTCGCGCTTCGAGGTCTGCGCCGTCGCGCCGAGCGATCCGGCGGCCAGGGCGAGTGCCGCAAGCGCCGTCGTGCCGATCAAGTACTGCATCCGCCCGCTGTTGGCTGTCATGACTGGAGCCTCCTCGCCCACATCGTCCATGGACGGCGCAATTCCGGCAACACGATGGTGGGCATAGCTTTTCCCCTGATCAACTGTTGGTCCGCGCTGCCGCCTTGGCGATCAGTGCGGCAAGGTCGGCATTGATCCGCCGGGCGTCGGTGAGCACGATCGTGTGCGTCAATGTGGGTGCGGTGCCGGCGAGGCGCAAGCGTTTGAGATCGTCCTCGAACGGGTGCTCGCCGAGATCGATGGCCAGGCGCACGTCCTTGGCCGTGACCGCGATCGCGCCATAGACGGCAGGCGCCGCGAGGTCGACGTGGGTGTCATGGATGCAAATCCGCGTCGCCGGTACCGCCGTGCGGATTGCTCGCAGCAGCAACTCGGCGAGCGGCCGATAACCCTTGGCCTTGGTGAGGAATGCGGCCAGGGCCGGCGCGTCGTCGGTCGATGGCGGCGTGGGCAAAGCAGGAGGGGTGTTGGCGACGACCGGCGGCGGCTCGGCGACGGCGTTGGCGGCCGGCCGGGGCGCGGCCGCCGGTTCATCGGGTGCCGCCTTGAGCACCGGCCGGTCACCGTAGAGTGGTTTGCCGCCGTTATGGTGGATACGCTCAAGTCTCGATGCCTTGGCGAACGTCAGGCCCTGCCGGCGCAGCCAGTCGATCATGTCGTTGCGATGCGCGAACGTCTGGCCGTCGATCAGCGCCATCCAATGCGCAAGGTTGCGCCCGGTATCGGCGGCGAGCCCGTCGATGAACTCCCGCTCCAGCTCGGCGTAGTCCCGGCTCATCCTGCAGTCGATCCCTGTACCCTGTGCCGCTGGCTTGGAGTAGACTTTATATACGAGCGTCGCGCGCCAGATAGAAGAACGCGCAGCTCCGCATCAGCCACCCGTATCATTTGCCGAGGCCACCCATGACGATCCCGAACAGCTATCCGACCATGAACTTCGGTCTGGGCGAGACGGCAGACCAGTTGCGGGACACGGTGCGTTCATTCACCGCCGACGAGATCGCGCCGATCGCCGCCGAGGTCGACCGCACCAATGAGTTCCCGCGCCAGCTGTGGCCGAAGATGGGCGCGCTCGGCCTGCACGGCATCACGGTCGAGGAGGAGTGGGGCGGATCGGGCCTGGGCTATCTCGAGCACTGCGTTGCGATGGAGGAGGTCAGCCGAGGCTCGGCCTCGGTCGGCCTGTCCTACGGCGCGCACTCGAACCTGTGCGTCAACCAGATCCGCCGCAATGGTTCTGACGGGCAGAAGAAAAAGTACCTGCCAAAGCTGATCTCCGGCGAGCACGTCGGGGCGTTGGCGATGTCCGAGCCAGGATCAGGCTCAGACGTGGTGTCGATGAAGACGCGGGCCGACAAGAAGGGCGATCGCTACGTCATCAACGGCAACAAGATGTGGATCACCAATGGCCCGATCGCCGAGACCTTGGTGGTCTACGCCAAGACCGACCCCAGTGCCGGCCCGCGCGGTATCACGGCGTTCCTGATCGAGAAGGGCATGAAGGGCTTCTCCACCCACCAGAAGCTCGACAAGCTCGGCATGCGCGGCTCGGACACCTGCGAACTCGTCTTCCAGGACTGCGAAGTGCCGGAAGAGAACGTGATGGGTGCCGTCGGCCGCGGCGTCAACATCCTGATGTCCGGCCTCGATTACGAGCGCAGCGTGCTGGCGGCGGGCTCGATCGGCATCATGCAGGCGTGCATGGACGTGGTGCTGCCGTATATCCACGAGCGCCGCCAGTTCGGCCAGCCGATCGGCGAATTCCAGCTGGTGCAGGGCAAGATCGCCGACATGTACGTGACGATGAATTCATGCCGTGCCTACGTCTACGCTGTCGCCAAGGCCTGCGATCGTGGCGAGACGACGCGCGAGGACGCCGCCGGCGCCATCCTGATCGCGGCCGAGAAGGCAACCCAGCTCGCTCTCGATGCCATCCAGCTGCTGGGCGGTAACGGCTACATCAACGACTACCCGACCGGCAGACTATTGCGCGACGCCAAGCTTTACGAGATCGGCGCCGGCACGTCAGAAATTCGCCGCATGCTCATCGGCCGCGAATTGTTCAATAAGACGGCTTGACATGAAAGGTGAGATGATGACACAACATAATGAAAATGCCAACAAATAGGAATATGCCATGAACAAGGGATTTGCAGAAGAACAGCAATCATCATTCGCGGGCGCGCCTGTCACAGACGAACGGGGGCTCGGTGAGCCCGGTCCTTTGCGTACGAAGCTGAAGATCGGGCCAGGTGGCCGTGTCGTCATCCCGGCCACAATCCGCGACCAGCTCGGGTTAAGTGAGGGCGACGTCGTCATGGCCACCTTCGAAAACGGCGAGTTACGGCTCGTTTCACTGGCCGAGTCGGTGCGCCAGGCGCAGGCGATCGTGCGCAGCCGCGTGCCGGCCGGTGTCAGCCTCGTCGACGAGCTACTGGAGGACCGGCGGCAGGAAGTGCTGAAGGAGCGCAGAGGTGGCTAGAGTCGTGCTCGAACTTCTCCGCCGTCCTCGCCGTTCTCCAGTTCGAGAAGGGCGCCGATGTGGTGATGGATAACCTCAAAGAGGGGGCGATCTCGGCAATCAACCTCACCGAGGTCGCCACCAAACTCGTCGAGAAGGGCCATTCGATCGCGGAAGCCCGACGCACGATCGCTATGCTGGGCATGGATGTCGAGTCGATCGACGAACGTCAGGCCTACGCTGCGGCGGCATTGCGGGCCGATACCAAAGCCAAGGGTCTTTCGGTTGGCGATCGGCATTGCCTGGCGTTGGGTGCCAAGCTCGGTGCGACCGTGCTGACCGCCGATCAGAACTGGAAACAGGTCAAGATCGGCGTCGATGTGAAGCTGATCAGATAGCGCCGATGCATGGCTTTGGTCGAGCTTCCTGTTGGAGCACCGGTTGGGTTCCGGCATGCCGACAGTCATCGTACAGTTGATTTTCGGGCGATCGGTGCCGACGCCGGCGGCAACTCGTGATCACGCCTGTGAGAAGGTCGGTCTAGGCATGCAAGAGCTGCAAGCCCGGATTGCAGGCGGCGCCGAAGCCACGCTGCGCGCATGCATAGGTTCCGCTTCGTTATCGGCGGGCTTTGGACTAACCTGCCGCGCGACCACCAGAAAACCAGGTTATGGGAGGCATCAGCACGGCATGAGAACGCAGCAGCAGAAGGCCGAGGCCTTCGTCGCCCTGCACCAGCGGCCAGGCTGTTTCGTCATTCCGAACCCGTGGGATGCGGGCACCGCAAAGATGCTCGCGGCGCTGAGCTTCGAGGCCCTGGCGACAACCAGCGCCGGCGTGTCTTTCATTCTGGGGCGCAGAGACGGCGTCGGCGAAGTCTCGCGCGGCGACATACTCGACAATGCCCAGGCAATCGTTGCGGCCACCGATCTGCCCGTTTCCGCCGATCTCGAAAATTGCTTTGCGCATGACCCGCTGGCGGCGGCGCAGACGATCAGAATGGCGGCAGCCGTCGGATTGGTCGGAGGCTCGATCGAGGACCAGACGGGAGATGATCGAGATCCGATCTATGAATTCGGCTTGGCTGTCGACAGGGTGAGGGCCGCCGTCGATATGGCGCGCTCGTTGCCGTTCCACTTCATGCTGACCGCGCGCGCCGAGAACTATCTGAACGGCCGCCCTGATCTCAAGGACACCATCCGACGCCTACAGGCTTTCGAGGAAGCCGGCGCCGACGTGCTCTACGCTCCAGGCCTGCCCGATCTCGAATCGATCCGCGCCGTTACTTCGTCGGTCGGCAAGCCGGTCAATCATGTGATGGGCTCCTGGAGCCCCGGACTGACCATTGAGCAGCTTCAGGGCGCCGGCGTGAAGCGCATCAGTGTGGGTGGCGCCCTGGCACGCGCCGCACTTGGCGCCTTTCTGCGCGGGGCGCGTGAGATCAAGGACCGAGGCACCTTTACCTATACGAACGAGGCAGCCTCGTTCGCCGAGTTGCAACGTTTGTTCAAGGAGGGCAGCACATGAGCGGACGGCTTGCCGGCAAGACCGCATTCTGCACGGCTTCAGGCGCCGGTATCGGCCGCGCCGTCGCAGTGGCTTTCGCGCGCGAGGGCGCCAGGGTGATCGCCACCGACATCGACCTCGGCAAGCTCAAGGGCTTGAGGGAGGCTGGCGTCGCCGAGACCCACTTGCTCGACGTGCGGCACACCGCCTCGGTGGAAAAGACCGCCAAGGCGGTCGGCGCGGTCGACATCCTGTTCAACGCTGCCGGGTTTGTGCACCACGGTACCGTGCTCGACTGTACCGACGAGGAGTGGGACTTCGCCTTCGATCTCAACGTCCGCTCGATGCATCGCACGATAAGAGCGTTCCTGCCCGGCATGCTGGAGAAGGGCAAGGGTTCGATCGTCAACATCGCTTCGGGCGCCGGCTCGGTGCGTGGCATTCCGAACCGCTACGTCTACGGCGCGACCAAGGCCGCCGTGATCGGCCTTTCGAAGGCGGTGGCCGCCGACTACATCCGCAAGGGCGTGCGCTGCAACGCGATCTGCCCTGGCACGGTGCAGTCGCCGTCGCTCGACGATCGCATCGCGGCGCAGGCAAAGGCGCTGGGCAAGTCAGCCGACGAGGTCCGCCAGATGTTCATCGACCGCCAGCCGATGGGCCGTCTCGGCACGGCGGAAGAGGTCGCAGCTCTCGCCGTCTACCTCGCCTCCGACGAAAGCGCCTTCACCACCGGCACGATCATGCTGGTCGACGGCGGCTTCGCGCTTTGAGCGAGCTGCCGACCCTGAATGCGGGCGGGCAGCCGCTGCGCCGCGCCACTGAGGCCGACTACGATCGGCTGGTGGCGCTGCAGCACGCTGCCTATGCGAGAAACCGCGTTCTGCTGGGTGTCGAACCTATTCCACTGCAAGCTGATTATCGGACCGTGCTGCGCGAGAAGGAAGTGTGGCTCGCCGTGGACGGAGGCGCGTTGATCGGCGCCCTGGTGCTTGAGCCGCGCGACGGCGATTTGATGATCGAGAGCATCGCCACCGATCCGGCACGGCAAAGTGCCGGACTTGGCGGCGCACTGTTGAATGCCGCCGAGGCACGCGCACGCGAACTCGGTTACACCGTCGTCCGGCTCTATACCGGCACGGTCCTCACCCATCTGACCACCTGGTACGCGCGGCACGGGTACCAGACCGAGCGCATCGAGGTCTTGAGCGACCGCTCGATCACGCACATGATGAAACCGTTCATCCCCTGACCTAAAGGCCAACCCATGCCGCGCTTTTGTGCCAACCTGTCGTTTCTGTTCACCGAGCTGCCGTTTCTCGACCGCTTCGAGGCCGCCGCCAAGGCCGGCTTCAAGGGCGTCGAGTACCTGAACCCGTTCGAAGCGCCGAAAGCCGAGATCGCTGCCCGGCTCAAGGCCCATGGATTGACCCAGGCGCTGTTCAACATGGCGCACGGTGACTGGTCGAAGGGCGAGCGCGGCATGTCGGCGATCCCCGGGCGCGAGGCGGAATACGAGCAGGCGGTCGCCGCCGCGCTCGACTACGCCGAGGCGACGGGCTGCAAGCGGCTGTTCTCGATGGCGGGCTTGAAGCACCATGGCGCCGATCGGGCGACCTACGTCCGCAATCTGAAGACTGCGGCTCGCATGGCGAAGTCGGCCGGCATCGACATCATCATCGAGCCGATCAACACCCGCGACATTCCCGGCTACTTCCTCAACACCACCGGCGAGGCGCGCTCGATCATTCACGAGGTGGCAGAGCCCAACGTCGGCCTGCAGTTCGACCTCTACCATCGCCAGGTGATGGAGGGCGACGTTGCCAAGGCGATCGACGAGTTCGGGCACCTGGCCCGCCATTACCAGATCGCCAATCCGCCGGATCGGGGCGAGCCGGACGACGGTGAGCTCAACTATCGCTACCTGTTCAAGAAGATCGACGACAGCGGCTTCGACGGTTGGGTCGGCTGCGAGTACAAGCCGCGCAATGGCACGGTCCAGGGCCTCGGGTGGGCCAAGGCGCTGGGGGTGACGTTGGGGTGAGGCATTGTTCCCTCTCCCCCGCTCTCGCACGGTCGATGGTGCCTGACTTTAGCCTGGCACCAATGTGCAGACGGTGCCAGGCTGAAGCCAGGCACCGTTCTTTCAGCCGGACGACTCCGAGGGACCTGCCATGAAGATCGCAGCCGACATCCACGACCGCCCTGCCGCCAACTGTACCCCGTGCGGCCATAACGCGACGCTGCACAATCCGATCTCCACCGACGGCACGCCGGAGCTCGGCCGCCTCTACGAGGTGCCGGCGCGGCAGGGCCGGGCGGTGCGGGTCGCAGAAGGGCCAGATCATCGAGGTGATCAACACCCACGGCACGCAGGTGTGCGACTTCTGGGCGTTCAGCGCGCAGAACCCGTCCGAGTTCATGTCGTGGGAGCACGGCCGCGCGTTCCTGAGCAAAGTGATCCCGCAGGTCGGCGACGCCTCGCCACCAACCGCCGCCGCCCGATCCTGACGCTCGTCGAGGACACCTCGCCCGGCATCCACGACACGCTGATGGCCGCCTGCGACCTGTTCCGCTACACCAACTTCGGCGTCAAGGACTACCACGACAACTGCGCCGACAACCTGCGCATGGCGATGATGGCGATCGGCGTGCCCGTCTTGGAAGTGCCGCAGCCGTTCAATCTGTGGATGAACATCCCGGTCGCCAAGGACTGGTCCGTCCAGTGGCTGCCGCCGGTGTCGAAAGCCGGCGACCGGGTAGCAATGCGGGCCGAGATGGACTGCATCTGCGCCATGTCCGCCTGCCCGCAAGACATGATCCCGATCAACAACATGCAGCCGGTGGGGGTGGAGTTCAGGGTGCCGGCCTGAAGCAATCCAACGAACAATCATCGAGAGGAAACATCACATGCGCGTACTCATCATCGGCGGCGCCGGCATGGTCGGCCGCAAGCTGGCCGAGCGGCTGGCCAAGGACGGCCGGCTCGGCACCAAGGAAATCTCACACTTGACCCTGCAGGACGTGGTCGCAGCTGAGAAACCGGCCGGCGCCAAGTTCGCGGTCGAGATCGTCACCGGCGATCTATCGGATCCAGCGTCGGCGCCGAAGCTCGTGGCGTCGAAGCCCGACGTCATCTTCCACCTGGCGGCAATCGTCTCGGGCGAGGCCGAGGTCGAGTTCGACAAGGGCTACCGGATCAACATGGACGGCACCCGCTACCTGCTCGAAGCGGTGCGCCAGGTCGGTAACAAGCCGCGCGTGGTCTTCACTTCGTCGATCGCGGTGTTCGGCGCGCCGTTCCCGGAAAAGATCGGCGACGAGTTCTTCACGACGCCGCTGACCTCCTACGGCACCCAGAAGGCGATTGGCGAACTGCTGCTCGCCGACTACACCCGCAAGGGCTTCCTCGACGGCGTCGGCATCAGGTTGCCGACGATCTGCGTGCGGCCGGGCAAGCCCAACAAGGCCGCCTCGGGCTTCTTCTCCAACATCATCCGCGAGCCGCTGGCCGGCCACGAGGCGGTGCTCCCCGTTTCCGAGGACGTGCGCCACTGGCATGCGAGCCCGCGCTCGGCGGTGGGATTCCTGCTGCACGCCGCCACCATTGCCGGCGACGCTATTGGCCCGCGCCGCAATCTTTCGATGCCGGGACTGTCGGTGACGGTCGGCGAGCAGATCGCGGCTCTGCGCACGGTCGCCGGCGACAAGGTCGTCGCCCGGATCAGCCGAGTGCCGGACCCGGCGATCATCAAGATCGTCGACGGCTGGCCGCGTAACCTCGAGACCAAGCGGGCACAAGCGCTTGGTTTCAGGGCAGAATCTGACCTTCGAGGAGATCATCAGGGTCCACCTCGAGGACGAGCTTGGTGGCAAGATCGCCTGAGGCCGGGCAGTTACTCGGCAACGGCGATTCACCATTTCCGTTTCGACTGCGCCAGCCCTGGCTATCGCGGCCGGTTGCGGGGTCGCAACCGCACGAGATAGCTAAACATATGCCGAAAATGATGATATGCGTTTGGGCTTCGTCGCCAATATGCAGGTTGGCGCGCACGCGCAAAGTCCTGGTCGGACAGTCTTTATTTTGTCGCGGACGCAACCAACCCGATGCCATTGGCGTAGAGTTGCACGATGTCCAACTCGCGTCACAAAGCGGGCGCAGGTGGGATGTGGATCAGCTAGACAATGAACGGAGCCGATGGGGGTTGGCGACGGGTCAGCAAGGGCAGACCAGCGAGAGTGAACGAGCCATTCAGGTAGCGTTCATCCTCGAAAGCACAGGTTCAGGCCCACTCCAAGAACTCGCGCCATAAACCATAACAAGACGGTTCCACGTGCGTACGCGCACATCTCAATCGAGGCCTTAGATGACGAATGCCACTGTCTCGGTCCAGCCTGTTGCTCGGGACGTTCGCGCCCCGGTGCAGGATACGGGCCCCGTCCGGTCAGGCTCGAACCTGCTCCAGGTGATCAGGTCGCAGCAGCGCAAGGCTGCTGACTATGCTAACGGTACTGCACTCAAGTTTCCGTCGGAGGAGCCGATTTTCCGCGATACCGCCCATACCGTGTTGCCGATGGAGTTCAACGGCCGCGAGATCATGATGGAGGCGCATGCCTACGAGGACGATAGCGCGTCCTACCAGGCGATGGCGCTGGTCTATCGCAAACCCGGCAAGACCGGTGCGCCGTTCGTGCGCGTGCACAGTGGCTGCGTGACCGGCGACATTTTCCACTCGCTGCGCTGCGACTGCTATCAGCAATTGCAGAAGGCAGTCGACCGCGTGGTCGAGAGCGAGAACGGCATCATCCTCTACTTCCCCTACCACGAGGGCCGCGGCATCGGGCTTGTCGCCAAGCTCAAGGCCTATGCCGAGCAGGATCGGGGCCTCGACACTGTCGATGCCAATCTCGCGATCGGCGCGCCGGTCGACGCCCGCGACTACGAGCTCGCCGCCAAGATCCTGCGCGATCTGGACGCGACCGACATCCGGCTGCTGACCAACAACCCGCTCAAGGTCGATGCCATGAAGGATCACGGCATCAACGTGATCGAGCAGGTGCCGCACGTGATCGAGGCGCAGGAGCACAACGAGCGCTACCTCGCCACCAAGCGTGAGCGCATGGCGCACAAGATCTGACGAGCATTGGGAGCAGTATACCAAATTCGGCCAGCGAGCTTTTGCTACATGTCAGCACCCTCAGCGGCCGAATTTGGTATACTGCTTCCAGTGCTGCGCGGTTTTCGCCCGGCTCGCTTGCGCTTCAGGGGGCGTGCGGTGTGACCTTCGAGGCGAGCAATAAATGCTTCGTCTCCAAACGGCCGGCCCGACCGCCCGTGTTGGCGCAGGCGCGCTTCTACCTCAGGTGAAATGCCGGCACTGAGGAACTCGGACCAGCAGTTAACGGCATTCAAAGCAGGCGGTAAGTCTGGTGAAACCAATTCATCCGGCACTCGGGCCAAATGTACCGCCGCACTCGACCATTGCCAATCCTGCGCGCTTGGTACCAGCTTTGCGCGCACGGGATTTAGTTCGACGTAGCGAACGGCCGCGAGAAGATGATCGTCGTGCAGCGGACACGAATGAAACCGCTCCTGCCAAAGGTGACCCCGCCAATTCTGCCGCCGATTGATAACGGCTGCATAGCGCCGGTGGCTTTCCGCAACCGCACGTCGCAGGCCTTCGGTGTCCGCAGGAACCAAAATCAAATGCACATGGTTCGGCATCAGGCAGTAGGCGAGGACTGCCACTTTCGCCGCCGCGCAACCTGCCGCCATGAGGCCGCGATAAGTCCGGTAGTCGTCGTCGCAGAAGAAGGTCGGCTGCCGCCGATTGCCACGCTGGGTCACGTGGTGGGCGAGGCTCGGAATCACGACGCGGGCGAGACGAGGCATGACAAGGAAGGTAGCCGCATGCTCGTTTCGAGTCAAGAACAAAGAGCGAACGATTGATAGGTATACTGTCCCTGCGCACAGCAGTAAGCTTCTCAAATGAAGCCCCAATCCCCCAATCCCAATGCCATTCCCGGCAGCCCGTTCCAGTACGCGGCGCCGGAGGGCTCGGCGAAGACGATGTCGGCCGTGCTCGGCGAGATCGTGTGGCTGATGTCGCAATCGCCGATCCACAAGTCGTTCTTCATCTCGCGCACGGAACGGGGACAGTTTCCGATTGCAACGGCTGTGGGCTATTCGGCGAAGGCAATCGGGATCGGTAACTGTCCCCGACCCAGCATCATGCCGGTGATCCTGAAGCAGTTCCGGCTGTTCTACGACCAGGACAAGCCGATCGGCGTGGTGTTCTGGGGCACGGTGTCCGACGACGTCGTCGGCGCGGCTGGCCGAGGGCACCTCGAAGCTCAGGCCGCAGGACTGGAAGAGCGGCGACAACCTGTGGGTGGTCGAGACCATCGCCCCGTTCGGCGGCGCCGAAGAAATGGTCAAGGACCTCAAAGCCGCCGTGTTCCCGGATCGCGAGATCAGGATGCTGGTGGTGAAGGATGGGGTTAGGGATGTGAGGGTGGTGTGATGGCGGGGGGAGGCGAATGGCAGGACTTGATCCATTTGCTTGCCAAAATGCTGCTAGATCAAACCTATCTCTTTCCAATCGCAAGTTGTGCCATGACCACTTTGATTTATCTCTTGAATTGAAAGACAATTGGCATCATAGCGGCATTCATATCGGCTGTGGGCGCGATGGGTGCTGCCTGCCTTCTTATTATTGTGTCGGCCATTGCCGTACCTGACCTAAGTTATGTGCAAAGCTCACGATAGCCTCACTCACCGCAATGGCTGCAGTATTCATATTGAAGTTTATGTCCTATATGGTGGGCTATCCCCATGCAATGCTTTCGATTATTGTTTTCTTGTTACTGTGGATTGGAAGAATTTCCGAACTCTATTGAGATCGAACAGAGGAACAAACGATTATAAACTTGCGATTTGAAACGACGGCAATTCCTGCGATCATGTCTGAGTGAATTGTCGCACATGATTGACGTCGCATTGGCTCAAAGCTCAGCAACGTATTCTTCAATATGCCGCACGAATCGCAGATCATAAATCGAGAGTACGGTGATGCTCTTGACTGGGACGGGCTGCAATGATGGCAGTAGACTGTTCACCGCAATACTATAGCCGCGATGAATACTTCTGACAGTTGATTGCAGAGCCTCGCTTCAAGAATTACGATGGTTTCGAGTGAACTGGGGATTTCCGCGCTTGCCCTGGCGGGATGTATTGCTGAGGAATTCGATGACACCCAGCAGCGAACCGCGGGCGCATATTTCTTGGATATCGCGTACCCTTACGGGGACAGTATACCAATTTCGATCAACTCGCTGGTTTCAATAGAAATAATGGCGATTAGTCGAAATTAGTATGCTGTCCCCTCTCGCCACGCCAGGGCTTGGTCAGGCGCCAGCCTTTTCCGGCACCGCCGTGCCCGGATTGAATGCTGGCTCCTCACCGGCCGTCGGTTCGGTGAAGCCGCCTTCCTTGACGAGGCGCGAGAACAAGCCACCGATCGCGACGAGTTCCTTGAAGCGGCCGCGCTCGACGATGCGGCCATGATCGAGCACCAGGATCTGGTCGGCGTTGGCGACCGTCGACAGCCGGTGGGCGATGATGAAGGTGGTGCGGCCCTTGCGCAGCGTGTCGAGGGCGCGCTTGATCTTGCCCTCGGTCTCGGTATCGAGCGCGCTCGTCGCCTCGTCGAGGATCAGGATCGGCGCGCTCTTCAGGATGGCCCGCGCCAGCGCCACCCGCTGGCGTTCGCCGCCGGACAGGCCGACGCCGCGTTCGCCGGCGACGAATGAATAGCCGTCGTCCTTGCGGCGGATGAACTCGTCGGCCACGGCGAGGCGGGCGGCGTTCTCGACCTCGGCGTCGGTGGCATTGGGTTTGCCGACGCGGATGTTCTCGGCGATCGAGCGGTTGAACAGGCCAGCTTCCTGAAACACCACCGCAATCGAGTGCCGCAGCGAATTGAGCGTGACGTCGCGGATGTCGTGGCCATCGATCAGGATGCGGCCCTTGTCGGGATCGCGCAGTCGCTGCAGCAGCGCCAGCGTCGTGGTCTTGCCCGACCCGGTGGGGCCGACGAGCGCGATGGTTTCGCCGGGCTTGGCCTTGATGTCGAGATCGAATGCGCCCTGCGTGCTGGTGCCGTAGCGGAACGAGACGTTCTCGTAGACGACCTCACCTTTGACATTGGCGAGAGGCACCGCGCCCGGTTTTTCCCGCACATCGACGCCGGCGTCGAGCAGATTGAAGAACGAGGTGAGCGGTGGCGCCATCATGAAGACGCGGCCGACAAAGCCCGACAGCTGGTCGAGTTTCGAGATCAGCAGGCCGGCGAAGCCGACGAAGGCGACGATCTGCCCGACCGTCATCTCGCCGCGCGCTGACAGCACCGAGCCGAGTGCGAACACGCATACCATCGTGATCGTCGAAGCAGCGCGCGTCAGGCAGGTGAGCAGGCCCCACCAGGTCAGCACCGGGAACTGCGCCGACAGCAGCTGGCCCATCAGGTGGCGCAGCTCGGAAGCCTCCGCCTGCAGCCGGGCATAGCTTTGCACCACGGTGACGTTGCCGAGCACGTCGCCGACCCGGCCGGACACTTGGATGTGATAGCGCTCGACCGCGGCCTGGCCGTCGGACGTACGATTGACGGTGACGATATTGATCACCGCATAGATCACCGCCAGGACCGCCAACAGTGCCGCCATCCGCCAATCCATGGCGATCGCGGTCGGCACCAGGAACAGGATGGAGACCACGGCTGCGAGCTGCTCGCGCATGAAGGTCAGCCAGGTGCCGAACAGCATATCGGAGCCGGCAAGGATATTGCGCACCACCGCTGCCGAGCCCTTCTCCGCATGATAGCTGATCGGCAGGGTGATCGCCCGGTCGAAGCCCATGGTCATGGCGGCAAGGCGCTGACGATGGGCGAGGCGATCGGCATAGACGGCGACGATGACGCTGGCGATGATGCCGAACAGACCGATCACCGCCCAGGCGGCAATGGTGTAGAAAGTCTCCTGGTTCTTGGACAAGGCATCGACCACCCGGCCGAACAACAACGGTTCGGCCAGCGCCACGATCGCGATGGCGCAGTTGGCAATCGCGAGCGAGGCGGCAAGCCCGCGCTCGGCGCTGAGCATACCGATGGCGCGCAGATAGATCCGGATCAGGTTCATGTGGGTCTGCGCGCCATCATTGTCAGCATCCTCGTCAGCCGAGCTTCTTGAAGATCCGCAGTGACTTGTAGCTGCCGGCGTCGGCCAGCACGCCGGCCTTGACGAGCTCGCCGGTCACGCGCTCGGCAACATCGAAGGCATAGGAGCCGGCGTAGAACAGCACAAGTCCTCCCGCTCGCGTGCGGTCGCACAGCACGCGGGTCATCTCGAGGTCGGTCAGCGCGCCATAGGCGTCATTCTTCTCAGTGCGGAACTCGCCGACATGGAACAATGCCACGATGTCGAACATCGGCAGCAGCCGGCGGTCGAGCTGGTAGATGTCGCCGAAATAGGCCTTGTAGGTGTGGCCGAGGCGCGGCTTCTCGATCAGCATCTTAATGTAGGCGTCGTATTCGGCGGGCGAGGCGGTGATGCCGAATACGGCATTGTTGGAGCCGTCCTCGGAGGTCTTCAGACCGACGATGTGGTGGCTGCCGGTGCCGAAATGGAAGATCGCCGCGCCCTGGGTCTTCTGCTCTTCGAGCCACTCCAGGAAGTGCATGTCGCAAGGGCATTCGGCGAGCCGCAGATCCCAGCTCTGGTCCCAGTAGTGCAGCATGTATGGTCCCTCTCGATGTCGGACGGCGGCAGGCGCCGGGCTGTTGGAGTGGCTTCGGCGTGATCAGGCTGGCACCGGCAATCGCGCCGGAGCCACGATTTTTTCCGGCGTTGGATTGCGCGGTGCCGTCAGGTCGATGTGGATTATGTTTGCGGGATCGACCGGCGGCACTTGCGTGAAGGAGATTACCGACGTGTGCGGCAACTCGTCGGCGATCGCCTGCATTAGGTCGCGCCGGGCCGCCTCGTCGATCGCGCTCAGGGCCTCGTCGAGGATCACGATATCGGGCCGCTGCACAAGGATGCGGGCGACGGCCAGCCGCTGCAACTCGCCGTTCGACAGCGCATGATCCCAGCGGACGGTCTCATCGAGCCGGGAGCCGAGGCTGGACAGGCCGACCCGTCGCAGGCATTCGCCATAGCGCGTTTCGGCAACCTTCAAGGGTGCCGGACGGATAGTGCAGCGCGCTGCGCAGGCTGGTCGCGGGCACATAGGGGCGCTGCGGGATCACCAGCAGTGTGCCGGCCGGCCGCTCGATGCGGCCTTGTCCCCAGGGCCACAGGCCGGCGATGGCACGCACCAGCGAGGTCTTGCCGCCGCCGGACGGCGCCGACACCACCAGGTGCTGGCCAGGGCGGGCGGTCAGATCGACGTGTCCGACCAACGGATTGCCGTGGGCATCGGTGACGGTCAGATCACGCAGGTGCAGGGCATGATCGGTGCTCGTCGTGAGCGCGAGGCGCGGCACGACGGTCGCCGGTGTTGCGAACCGCTGGTCGATAGCGTCGGCGGCATCCGTGATCTCGACGATGCGCCGCGCCGAGGCATACCAGTCGGCGATCCGGTTGTAGTTGTCGACGACCCACGAGATCGCCACCTGCACCTCGACGAAGGCGGCGGCGAGCTGCATCACCTCGCCGAGGCTTAGTTCGCCGGACAAGTATTTCGGCGTCGCCACCAGTAGCGGGAAGATCGGCTTCAGCGGTCCACTGGCGTTGGTGATCCAGGTCAGATTGCCGTGCTGTCGCACGATCGCGAGCCAGCGACCAACGAGAGTGTCGTAGAGGCTGCCGGCAATTCGCTTCTCATCCGCCGCCCCCCGCGACAGCGCGATGCTCTCGGCGTTGTCGCGCACGCGCATCAGGGCGAAGCGGAAATGGCCCTCGGCCTCGTTCTTGGTCACCACCGAGCCGATCAGCGGCCGCCCGACCCGCAGCATCAGGGTCGAGGCGAGAATGCCGTAGGCCAGCGCCGCGAGCACCATGTAGGCTGGAATGGTGATCGACGAGGCGCCGAGCGGCACGCGTCAAGGAGCCGCCCACCGACCACAGGATCGAGATGAAGGTCGCGGCGCCGATCAGCGCCAGGAACAGGCCGATGCCGCAGTCGACCAGGATCTCGGTTGCCCAGCGGGTGTCGTCCGAGATGCGGTATTCGGGGTTGGCGGGTTCGGTGCGGGTCAGCCCCAGGTGATAGAAGCGCTGGCGGTCGAGCCAGCGGTCGATCAATTGCCGGGTCACCCATTCGCGCCAGCGCACCTGCAGGGTCTCACGCGAGCGCACGATGCCGACGCCGACCGCGGCCATGGTGGCGACGATCAGGCCGAGGGCGAGCACGGCGCGCCCGAGCGTCGCGGCGTCCTTGGCGGCCAGCGCGTCGAAGAACCACTTGTTCCAGTGGTTCATGGCGAGCGTGGCGCCGATGCTGAGGGTCAAGAATGCGACGAGGGCGAGCGTGATCGTCCAGGCGCGCCTGCTGCTGTCGCCGCGCCAGAAGCCGCCCGAGAGCCGCGCGAACGCCATCAGCACCCGGCGATCGAGCGCCAAGGCGGGGGCATCCGGTGGGACCGGGCTGGCGGTGGTCATCTGGCTAATCGTATCCCGACGTGGCTCTGACACCGCAGGCGACAGCTCTATTCCTTCGCCTCTGCAAGGGAATATGTACGCGACGACGGCGGCTCTTCATCGCCTGAGGAACAGGAATTTCGCTGAATGGTCAATGAACAACCGGCACACGTCCGGTTAATTGCAGGCCCGCCCCGAGCAGCGGCTTGAAGCTGAGGGTAACGCGCACCTTGCCCAGCGGGATCGGTACGGCGCGGAACAGCACATTGGCCCGCAGCAAGGGAGCCTGCCTGCCGTCGACGGTTGCGAACCACCACGGATGCCAGACATCGTTCAAGACGACGAAGCCGCCGTCCGGGCTTTCGGCGTCGATGTCGATGCGCGTGTTGGTGTAGCGGGCGATGCTGGCCGTGCCCGGCCGGCGCGGCGCGAACGGCTCGGTGGTCTCGAGCAGCACGGTCTGGCGGTAGTCGATGTCGGGCATGCCGCCGTCGGCCAGCAGCTTGCCGAAGTCGGCGACCTGCGAATGGGGCACCATCATGACCCGCGGCAGGGCGCGCGGGTTCTCGTAGATCCAGCCGTCCGGCGTGCGGGTCAGCAGCTTGAAGTCATGCGGCCTCGCGGTTGCGTCGATTTTTTCGATCGGCACGCCGGAGATAATGTAGCGCAGGCCGAGGAGGTCGGCGACTGGCGACCGGTAGCCCGGCATCAGCTTCGAGAACTTGCGCTGGTTCCAGCTGCCCGAGCTGTCGCCGGCGCCGGTGCCGAGCGAATAGAGCTTCAGTCGCACCGGATTGTAGCCGAGCGTCTGCTCGATACCGTGCGTCAGCGACGCGTTCGGCCAGTGGAAGCCGAGGCCGATCAACTCGACCCGGTCACGTCGGTCGGGCGCGGCGGGCTTGGCCAGTTCATGTTTGATGAAGGCCAGCGTCGGGTTGCGCGTGTCGGGTTCGAGGATGTCGATCTCGCGCGGGTCGATCGCGGTCGCCCCGTTCGGACCGTTGTTCCACGAAACATCGACGGCCGTCAGCGCGATCAATCCCAGTGCCGCGGCGGCCGGCCGCAACGTCTTCATGGTGTCGGCGAAGTAGACAGCGATGGCGCCCGCTGCCATCCAGGCCGCGGCGACGAGCATCGGCTCGATCGCCCGGCCGACCCGGTCGAAGATCATCGCCACGATGATGGCGAAAACGAAGGCACCGGCGACCAGGCCGATCTCGGCGGCGCGCTGTTTCGGGCTGGCCGCCGGCAGCGTCCAGGTGAAGAAGCGATGCGCGGCGTAACCCGCGAGCAGGCTCGCAAAGCCGCCGATCAGGAACGTCGCGTCGGCGGGGCGGCGAAACAGCTTCACGCCCGGCAGGACCTCGTACAGCACCCGGAATACCGGTGTGAAGCCGCCGAGCGCATAGAGCGTCACCGCGATCGTGACGACCGTGTAGAAGCGGATCTCGCGATCCCAGAGCACGCCGCGCATCAGGCCTGCGATCAGCAGCAGGATCGGGATCGCGCCGAGATAAAGCTGGCCCATGTTCTGGGCGATGAACAGGCCGGTGCCCTCCCAGGTGAAGCTCGGCGGGCCCCAGTATTTCTCCATTTCGCCGGCGGCGCCGAAAAGGTGCGGGATTATCGCGGTGACGAACAGTCCCGGGTGCAGTGAGCCCGCCGCCGCGCCCGGATAGTCGATCTCGGGGCGGTTCGACTGGCTGGCGAGCAGCAGCGTCAGGGCGAGCGGGATCGCGATAATGGCGATGCCGGCAATGCCGCCGGCGGCGAGCGGCTTGAGGCTGCGGCGGATTGCTGCGCGCGGTACCTCGTTGGTGGCGATCTGCCAGACGGCGAATGCCATCAGGACATAGATCGCGAGCAGCCCGACCTGATCGCGGCCGAGGATGATGAACGCTGCGATCACGCCGGCGCCGAGCCCGTGTGGCCAACTGCCACGTTCGAGGCCGCGGTTCAGCAACACCAGCGCGAACGGCAGGTAGGCGAGGCTCAGGACTTGGCCGAAATGCTGCAGCCGCCAGGCCATGGAGGCGCCGAAGCTGAACCCGAGGGCGGCGATCATCGCGCCGGCCCAATGCCAGCCAAGATCGCGCGCGAGCCACAGCACGCCGAGGCCGCCGCCGAGCGCGCAGGCAAGCACGGTGGCGTCCAACGCCCGCAGGCTCGGCGTGGCATCGAGCAGGGCCAGGATCAAGAATGGCGGCGAGAAAATCAGCGACTGCGGATCGGCGATCTGCGGGTGGCCGGCGAAGTTATGGGGCGTCCAGAACGGGCTCTCGCCGCGGGCGATCGAAGCGGCCAGGAACTGCACCTGCGGCGCAAATTGCGCCTTGGCGTCCCACGGAATGGTGACGCTGCCGGACAGCCACGGCCACGAGAAGGCGAGCCAGCAAGCGGCGAACAGGGCTGCCGACTGGCCAATAAGGCCACGCCGCAGCCCCGCTATCGAGCCCGAACAGCAGATCCGCTCTCGCCGAGTGCGGTTGGGCGTCACGTCTGCGAATTACCGGCAAGGCCTAGCGTTCCCCGGATGATTGCCGCGCCTCGGGCTCCCGCCAGGGCGGACCGGTGAGAAGCAGGGCGCAATCGCGATCGCGACACTTAAAGCACAGCCGGCCTTCTGGCCAATCGAGCCGTCAAGAATATGCTTGCTGCGAGGCAATCTGGCGCGCACCGATGTCGACATGGGCAACGGCGTCGGGCGATAGTATCCCGATCTCCGCTGACTGCGGGCCCCGACGTGGCACCGGCGGCGCAAATCCGTTGACTTCTCTTCCGACTTCCCGGATAAACCGGCCGAACGCTGGCGCACGTCGTGCCCGCGCAACGAGCGCTGCCCGAGGCTCGCATCCACTCCAGAGGATGCCTTCGAAGTCCGTGGACATGTTCGTCCGCGGCGCCACAGGGCGCGGTAAAATGGTGGGAATTCAATGATGTACGCTGTCATCAAGACGGGCGGAAAGCAGTACCGCGTCGCCGCCGACGAAATCTTCGAGGTCGAGAAGCTGGATGGCGAGCCGGGCGCGGTCGTCAAGTTCGGCGAAGTACTGATGCTGGGCGGCGACGGCGACGTCACGATCGGCAAGCCGGTGATCTCGGGGGCCTCCGTCACCGCCGAGATCCTCGAACAGGGCCGCGGCCCCAAGCTGATCAATTTCAAGAAGCGCCGCCGCAAGAACTCGCGCCGCAAGAAGGGCCATCGCCAGGATCTGACCACTGTGCGCATCCTCGAAGTGCTGGCCAGCGGCCAGTCGGCAGCGAAGAAGGCGACCGGCGTTGGCGTCGTCGCCCGCGCGTTCCGCGGCAACGGCCGTTCATTCGAAGTGCTGAAGGCGCCCGAGGGCGGCCGCGGCGATGACCTGTCGCTGATCGACGGCGTCGGCCCGAAATACGCCGAGGCGCTCAACCAGGCCGGCATCTTCCACATGTGGCAGATCGCGGCGATGACCAAGCAGAACATCGCGGCGCTCGAAGCCACCGGCCATTTCGGCGGCCACATCGCCAGCGGCGAATGGGTCGCCCAAGCGCAGGAGCTGATCAACGGCCGCCCGCCGCGCGCCAAGATCGATCGGGCCGCGGCCGAGGCCAGTGCCTGATCGCTGGTCGCCAGGAATTCGAGGCGGCCGACGCCGTCACAGACATGACATTGGGATAGGATACTGAACCATGGCACACAAGAAAGCAGGCGGCTCGTCCCGCAACGGTCGCGACACCGCCGGCCGCCGCCTCGGCGTCAAGAAGTTCGGCGGCGAGCACGTCATCCCGGGCAACATCCTTTGCCGTCAACGCGGCACCCAATGGCACCCTGGCCGCAACGTCGGCATGGGTGTCGACCACACGATCTTTGCGGTCGCCGAGGGCACCGTATCGTTCGCAACCAAACGCAACGGCCGGGTCTACATTTCGGTAGAACCAATGAAGGCCGAGGCAGCAGAGTAAAGGCGGAAAAGAGCCAGTCAGTCGCTCCCGCCTTCAGGTCCCACCACAGGACCTCGAGACGGCGAGCAGGACAGGCAATTCGAAGTGCAATGGTGACGCAACGGCGCACCCAAGCCTTCGCCTCCAGCTTGACGGACCCGAGGACGGTGGGATGACCACCGTCCTTTTATTTTGGCTCCGTGCAGGAGGATTGCCGATGACTGCAGTGGCAAGCGATGAAGCGCCCCACCTGTTCCCCTGGATCACCCGCGACGAGGTGTTCCGGATCGAGACACCGCGCATGTGGCTGCGCTGGCCGCGCCTCGCAGATGCCGCCAAGCTGCATCACATCGCCGGGCAGGCGAGCGTCGCCGAGATGACAGCAACCTGGCCGCATCCGTTGCCTGAAGGCGAGGCGGCAGGCCGGATCGCATCCGCGCGCGCGCTCAATGCCGAAGGCAGTGCGCTGATCCTGGCGCTGACGTTGAAGAGCGATCCCGAACGGCTGATCGGCCAGATCGGTTGCAATGCGCTCGCAGCCGAGCATCTGGGCATCGGCTATATGATCGATCCGGCGTTCGAGGGCCAGGGGCTCGCGAGCGAAGCCGTGCGCGAGTTCGTGCGGGTGCTGTTCACGCACACGCTGTTGACGCATATCGCGGCGTCCTGCCGGCTGATCAATCCGGCCTCGCGGCGGGTACTGGAGAAGGTCGGCTTCCAGTACACTCGGACCGGCATTTTTGAGACGGTGGCGCGCGGTACGGTCGAGGTCGATTTTCTCGAATTGTCGCGGCGCGACTGGAAGCGAGAGCTTCAGGCTTCTCGACTGATGATTGCGCAGGCACAGGCGGAACGCTATGCGTCTGGCCCCGACATATCCGCGGCAGCGGCGGCCAAGACGTTCATTTGAGACCTGGCAATGAGCTGTGGCAGCTGCACGCTCTCGCGGTTCTATGGTGGCGGCGGTTCGTGCTAACGAGCCGCTGCCGACGGCATTCTAGAGGACTTGGATGATGACGACCGCCCAGAGACCTGTCGTGCGCTTTGCGCCGAGCCCGACCGGGCGGCTGCACATCGGCAACATTCGCACCGCAATTCTGAACTGGCTGCTGGCGAAGAAGCATGACGGCAGCTTCATCCTGCGTCTCGACGACACCGACCACGAGCGCTCCAAGGAAGAATACGTCGAGGCGATCCGGCGCGATCTCACTTGGCTCGGCCTGACCTGGGCCCGCGAGGAGCGCCAGTCGCGGCGCACTGCACGCTATGCCGAGATCGCAGCCAAGCTCAAGGCGTCCGGCCACCTCTACCCCTGCTACGAAGCCGAAGACGAACTCGATCGCCGCCGCAAACGCCAGATGGCCCGCGGCCTGCCGCCGATCTACGATCGCGCCGCACTTCGCCTGACGGCTGCCGAGCGCGCCGCCCTGGAAGCGGAAGGACGCACGCCACACTGGCGCTTCAGGCTCGCCAATACCGAAAGCTCCGACCGCCTGCAGCCGGCGCCGACGCTGGTGAACTGGGTCGATCTGGTGCGTGGCGACCAGTCGGTCGATGTCGGCTCACTGTCGGACCCGGTGCTGATCCGCGCCGACGGCACCTGCCTCTACACCTTCACCAGCGTCGTCGATGACTGGGACTTCGGCATCACCCACATCGTGCGCGGCGAGGATCACGTCACCAATACCGGCGTGCAAATTCAGATCTTCCAGGCGCTGGGCGCCGAAGTGCCGGCATTCGCCCATCACAGCTTGCTGGTCGGCCGCGACGGCCAGGCGTTGTCGAAGCGGCTCGGCGCGCTGTCGATCGAGGGCTTGCGTGCCGACGGCTTCGAGCCGATGGCGATCGCCTGCCATGCCGCACTCGTCGGCACCTCGGATGCAATCGAGATCTATCCCTCGCTCGAAGCGCTGGCCGCCCCGTTCGACCTGTCGAAGATCAGCCGCGCGCCCGGCCGTTTCGACACCGAGGATCTACTGGGCCTCAACGCCAAGCTGCTGCACGCCACCGCATATTCGCTCGTTGCCGCGCGCTTGGACGAACTGGGTGTCGGTGGCGGCGAGGCGTTCTGGAACGCGGTGCGCAGCAATGTCCAGCGGCTAGCGGAGGCAAAGCGGTGGTGGGACATCGTCACAGCGCCGATCGCGCCGGTGATCGAGAATGCCGATTTCTGCGCCGAAGCAAGCCGGGTGCTGCCGCCGGAGCCGTGGACGGCGGCGACCTGGGACCAGTGGATTGCCGCCGTCAAGGTCGCAACCGGCGCCAAGGGCCGAGCGCTTTTCCACCCGCGTCCGGCTGGCGCTGACCGGTCTCGAGGCCGGGCCCGAGCTCAAGGCACTGTTGCCGCTAATGGGCAGGGAGTCGCGTCACAGCGCGGCTCATGGGTCAATCTGCATGAATCGCTGCGTTATCGCCTTGCAATTGTCACGAGCCGGGTCCATGTAGTGTTTTGCCGGTGTGCATCGCGTTGATGCGTACCCTCAACTGCCTCGGCTCAAAGTCTCGCGCGACTGATCTGTCTGCCAATGTCTTTTCCGAACTCTTGAGATCCCGGTGGCCCGAGGCGTGCGGTCCACCTGCTGGCTTTCATCACACGCGCATCTCGTTTCGGAAAAGGACTACCCATATGTCTCGCATCACTGGCACCGTTAAGTTCTTCAACGGCGCAAAGGGCTTCGGCTTCATCCAGCCGGCCGACGGCTCCAAGGACGTCTTCGTGCATGCCACCGCTCTCGAGCGCGCCGGCATCCGCAGCCTCAACGAAGGCGACAAGGTCACCTTCGAACTCGAAGACGACCGCAAGGGTCGCGGCAAGCAGGCCGGTTCGATCGAGCTCGCCTGAGCCCGATCCGGCCGTCTGGCCTGACATTCGGCGCCGTTCCGGAGAAATCCGGGGCGGCGTTTTGCGTCTGGGCCGCGTATCGCGGGTCGCTGCCGGGCGAACACAGAATTCACCATGCCGGCGATGATGACCTGTAAGTGAAGTGGTGGTGTCTTGCGCAGGCCACCAGCGATGGTCAGATTAAGGTTCATCGACCAGCCGATGATCCGAGGGTGCAGGTGGCGTTGCCGTTATCGTTCTCCAGGTGGTGTTCGGTTGCAGCCATGGTTTGCTCGGCGGCGCTTGTGGCGCCGCCGGCCGCGGGGCAACGCGCCGATACCCCGTTTGCGACCCTCACAGGGACCTGGAACGGCGCCGGACAGGTGCGCATTGAAGGCGGCAAGACCGAGCGCATAACCTGCAAGGCCTACTACACGCCCAAGGAGGGCGGTGCCGCCGTCGGTATTGCGCTGCGTTGCGCCTCGACGAGCTACACCATCAACCTGCGCTCGGCGTTAGCGTCGAGTGGCGGTCGCGTTACCGGCACCTGGGAAGAGCAGACATTCAATGCCACCGGAGAAGTCACCGGCCGCGCCAGTCCGGGCAGTCTGTCGGTTGCGATCAACGGCGGCGGCCTCACCGGCACGATGTCGGTGTCGTTTGGAAGTGCGACCCAGCAGGTCTCGATCAATACCAGCGGCACTGCCCTGCGCGGCGTCTCGATCAGCCTCTCGAAGAGCTGATCGGCCAGACCGCAGTGTCATGGTCGGGATGCTGGCGGGAGGCGATTTTCGCCGCGCGATCGGGTGGCATCCAGTCGCTGGTCTTTTCGCCCGGCAGACTGCACAGCGCCTCGAAGCCCGGGATCCGGTTTTCGATGCCGTACTGCTTCTTCACCGGCACCTTCTCTGGGTGATCCAACGAGCCAAGCGCCACCGACACGCGGTCCTTGTCGAGCGGCCGATAGGTCAGCGGCGTGCCGCAATCGCCGCAAAAGTCGCGCGCGACCACTGCCGAGCTGTTGAAGTGCTTCGGCGTGCCGCGGGTCCAGGCGAACTCAGCCCGTCTGACGCCGGCAAAGGCGCCGAATAGATTGCCGACGGCCTTCTGGCACATTCGGCAGTGGCAGATCGTGGCATTGTTGGGCTGGGCGTAGAGCGCATAGCGGATTGCGCCGCACTGGCAGCCGCCGCTGAGTATTGGTGTCGGATGGTTGGTCATGGCCAGGAGCTCCTCGATCAAGCCGGCATCGCGGTCTCGACCAGGCGTGCCCAATAGGAAACGCCGACCGGGATCGCGTCGTCGTTGAAGTTGTAGGCGGGGTGATGGACATTCGCCGTGTCGCCGTTGCCGACGAAGATGAACGCGCCGGGCCGGGCTTCCAGCATGAACGAGAAGTCCTCGCCGCCCATCACCGGGGCGAGATCGGTGTCGACATTGCCGGCGCCGACCACTTGGCCGGCGATCGCAGCGGCGAATTCGGTCTGCCGCGGGTGGTTGCTGGTGATCGGATAGTCGCGCTTGTAGGTCGCCTTGGCGGAGGCGCCGAACATCCGGGCGGTGCCTTCGCAGATTTCGACGAAACGCTGCTCGAGCTGGTCGCGGACATCTGGGTCGAGCGAGCGGGCGGTGCCGGTCAGCTCGGCCGTCGCCGGGATGACGTTGCCGGCGTTGCCCGCATGGAACATGCACATCGAGATGATGCCCGACTTCAGCGGATCGATGGTCGCGAGCGACGATCGACTGCAGCGCGACGATGATGTGGGCGCCGACCAGCACCGGATCGATGCTCTTGTGCGGGTAGGCGGCATGGCCGCCCTTGCCATGGATCAGCACGTACAGTCGATCCGATGCCGCCATCAGCGGCCCCGGCCGCAGTCCGAAGGCGCCGACCGGCATGCCGGGGCGATTGTGCATGCCGTAGACCTCCTGGATGTTCCAGCGGTCCATCATGCCGTCCTCGACCATCGCCTTGCCGCCGGCGCCGCCCTCTTCGGCCGGCTGGAAGATGACGATCGCAGTGCCGTCGAAGTTGCGCGTCTCGCACAGGTACTTGGCGGCGCCCAGCAGCATGGCGGTGTGGCCGTCGTGGCCGCAGGCGTGCATCTTGCCCGGGACTTTCGAGGCGTAGGGCAGGCCGGTGTCCTCCAGGATCGGCAGCGCGTCCATGTCGGCGCGCATGCCGATGACTTTGCCGGAGCCGGACTTGCGGCCCTTGATGACGCCGACGACGCCGGTCCGGCCGATGCCCGGCACGACCTCGTCGCAGCCGAAGGCTTTGAGCTTCTCGGCGACGACGCCGGCGGTACGGTGAACGTCGTAGAGCAACTCCGGGTTCTCGTGCAGATCGCGGCGCCAGGCGGTGATTTCGTCGTGCATCCCGGCGATGCGGTTCACGATGGGCATGGGGTCGGCTCCTTGTATGGGGGAAATTTCCTGCCGGAGCCTAACGTTCGATGCCAAATCTGCAAGTCCTCACGGCTTCAAGCACCGGGGGCCACTAGATAGCCGATGCGCCCGTCCGAGCGCTGGCGGATGCGCTCCAGCACCTCGTACACCTGTCGCGGGTGCAACGGCCGGCCGGTACGCGCGATTTGGTCGGCCTCGAGCGTGCGTATTTCCATGAGCAGCGGCTCGGCGGTCTTGTGCAGCATGGCGATCGCCGCGATCGTCCTGCGCGCCATGTTGACCGGCACCTTCGGCACGGTTTGGGACAGCATGGTCTTGATGTCCTCGGAGAAATGCGCCGACAGCCGCCCCAGCATCGCAATGACGCGAATGAGCCAGTCGGGACGGAAGGTATAGCCGTGCACCTCCATCCACTCGAACAGCTTGACCATGATCAGGTCTTGCGCCCGCAGCCGCGAGGTGACGCGGAAGTCCTGCCATTCAGCGACGAGATCGAAGTGCGGCTCGATCTCGGTATCGCCGGGAGCATAGGTCTCCGCCGCCTTGACGCCGATGCGGTCGATGAAGTCGCAGTTCTTCATATTGAAACGGGTGCGAAAGGTCGGCAGCAGCAGGCGGCCCTTGCTGGCCCGATCGTAGGCGAGGCGGACGAGCTTCGAGCAGAACAATGGCCGCCGGTCGTCGAGCCGCATGGTGAAGTCGTAGAGGATGCGCCGCTTCCAGGTGCCGTAGGTGCGCCGTACGTGGTCATAGGCGATCTGCGACGCGCGTGCGGCGAGTTCGCGATTAGGATGGCGAAACAGCATCGCCCGGCCATTGCCGTGCGCCAGGGCATGGCCGAGCGGGTTGATCACCGCGCCCTCCTCGATCAGGCTTTCCACCATCCACTGCCGGCCGTCCTTGCCGATGTGGATGATGCCGATGTGGCTGAACTGGCTGTCGACGTCGCCGATGCGGGCGATCGCCGCGCTGTTGTGATGCATGCCGCGCAGCAACAGCACGTCGCCGGCCTGGAAGGTCGCGGCCGCATCGGTGTCGAAGGCCGGGGTCATCGCCGTGTTGATGGCGCCGGTGAAGGCTTTGAGCGGCTCTGCGCCGTCGGGCAACTGCGCGAAGTCGATCGCGAGCTCGCCCAGCATGTCGCTGGCGAAGCGGGCGGCGCGCAGGCAGTCGCGCAATGCCATCTGGTTGTCATGCGTCATCAGGCCGCCAGCGTGCCAGTTGGCGATCCGGCTGCGCAGCAGGCCGCGCAGGGCGAACAGGCTCTGTCTGAGCTGCGGCACCTGCGGCTTGGTCGCAGCCGGGTCGTAGGCCTCGAGGTCGGCGCCGAGGATCGCCTGATAGACACCGGTCAGCAACTGGGTGAGTTCCGCCGGTGTCGCCACCGGTTGGGCCGCGAACGCCGTCACATCCGCAATCCGGTCGGCCAGACTGCGCGGCGCAATCAGCTGTGAAACCGGCATGGCAGCAGCCCCCACCCTTTAAACCCTGTGTGCATTGTATCAGGGCGGGATGCGGCGGCGTGATGTCAAGGCCGGCGCGAGGCGCGCGATCCGATGCGGCGGCTGCGCGCTCACGGTTTCGTGCGGGGCACGGTTGCGGGAATGGCTTTCCGGACGGATAGCGATTGCGTGTATGTCATGCTCTGGAATTCGCCAGGACCGATGATCGATGACCACCACAGTCGAGGCGGCAAGCGCGGCGAAAGCGCCGCTGCGCCGCAACATCACGATGCTGGCGCTGGCGCAGGCGCTGTTCCAATCGATGCAGGGCATGGCAATCGCGACGACGCCGCTCGCAGCACTGACGATCCTCGGCAATGATACGAGCCTCGTGTCGCAACCGCAGTTCCATTGGCTGGGTCTCGCGCGCGATTCACAACTTGCCACGGTGCCGATCTTTCTCGCCCATCTCGGCTTGATGACGACGACGCTGCCGGCTTCGCTGCTGATGGCGCGGATTGGCCGGCGCGGCGGCTTCACCGTCGGCGGCATCGCCGGCATCCTGTCCGGGCTGCTGTCGCTGGTCGCGATATTCCAGCAGAATTTCGCATTGCTTTGCCTCGGCGCATTCTTCCAGGGCGCTGCCGGCGCATTCGCCTGGTACTTCCGCTTTGCCGCTGCCGACGCCGCCGATGCCGCCTACAAGGCCAAGGCGATCTCGCTGGTGATGGCCGGCGGCGTCGTCGCCGGATTCGTCGGCCCGCAGACCGCGAAATGGAGCGTCGATCTGTTGTCGCCGCTGCTCTACGGCGGCGTCTATGTGATGGTCACCGTGTTCTCGGTGTTGATCGTTGTCGTAGTGCAGGGCCTCGATATTCCGAAGCTGACGGCGGCGCAAATTGCCGAAGGCGGCCGGCCGCTACTCGAGATCATGCGGCAGCCGACCTATCTCGTGGCGCTGACTTCATCGATGTTCGGCTTTGCCGTGATGACGCTGATAATGACTGCGACACCGCTCGCGATGCATGCCTGCGGCTACAAGTTCAACGATAGCGCAACGGTGATCCAGGGCCATGCGATCGCAATGTTCCTGCCGTCGTTCTTTACCGGCTATCTGATCAACCGCTATGGCGTCCTCACCATCATCGCCACCGGCGCCGTGATCCAGTTCGGCTGCGCCATCGTCAATCTGGCGGGCGTCGACTTCTGGAACTTCTTCTTCGCCAATATTCTGGTCGGACTGGGCTGGAACTTCGCCTTCGTCGGCGGCACGACCCTGCTCACCGAGACCTACCGGCCGGCCGAACGGGCGAAAGCCCAGGGTGCCCATGACTTCATCGTCTACGGCGCAACGGCGACGGCGGCGCTGAGCTCGGGCCTGCTGCAGGCCGGCCCCGGCTGGTCGCTTGTCAACCTCATGGCGCTGCCGTTGATGCTGATCGTGTTCAGCGCCGCCATGTGGCTGGCCTCGGTCCGGCGGCGCGGTGTCCCCTCTCCCCGTCCACTTACGGCGAGAGGGCTAGGGTGAGGGGCGGCAACAGGCTCGGTGCAAGGCCGCCGCCCCTCACCCTCGGCCAGCCGAAGGCGGCTGGCCGCTGCCCTCTCCCCGTCAAAACGGGGAGAGGGCAACAACGCTCAACCGGGTGGCTGCTGGCTGTTTCAGCGTGCAAGACCCGACTCGGGCAGGCCGAATTTCTGCCCGAGTCGCTGCGAAAAGCGCATTCTCGACCGCTGAATCCGTGTCGTGAGGATATTCCAGGATCGTTAACAGCCCAGCGGCGATAAGAGAACAAATCAGGAATCAAGGTGTGTCCCGGCTGCTTTTCGTGGCTTCACAGCCACAGCACGCTCCAAACGGGGGGAGAAAGGCAATCCAAGGTTTGCCGGGGGCGGCGCGGTCGACTAATCAGTAATCACTGTCACGAGTCGTGCGACAGGGGCATCCCGCCCCGGATCATCATCAGCCCAAGGGTCATAACCCGGACGGCAGATCCGCAGGGAGCAAGCCCGGCGAGCATCGTTCGTCGCACTTTGTACCCAACAGCGTCAGTCCAGTTGCGTCGTGTTGTCCGCGTTCGGTCCGAACCGCGTGCGCTCACGCGCGTGCGTGCAGTTCGGAACGAACACGGAGCTCATCGCCGGGCAGCGCGTGCTGCTTCCTGCACATCAAAACTGAAAACGACAGACTGGAGACAAACGAATGACTGGGGGACTGAAGAAGACGACCAGCCGCCTCGCGATCGCGACGATCGCTTCGGTGGTTGCGTCGGGCGCCTTTGCCGCCGATCTCGGCGGTAATTGCTGCGCCGACCTCGAAGAGCGCGTTGCCGAGCTTGAAGCGACGACTGCCCGCAAGGGCAATCGCAAGGTCAAGCTCACGGTTTCGGGCCAGGTCAACGAAGCCATCATCTTCTGGGATGACGGCTCCGAGTCGAACACCTACGTCGTGTCGAACAACAACAGCCGTTCGCGCTTCCGCTTCGTCGGCGACGCGAAGATCAACAACGACTGGTCGGCCGGCTACCTGATGGAAATCGGCGTTCGTTACGCCGGTTCAGGCAGCCGTAACCAGTCTTGGAACGGCGCGGGCAACGATGCCACCCGTCCGCTCGACATCCGCCACAGCGCGTGGTGGTTGGAGCGGAAGGACATCGGCCGCGTGTGGGTCGGCAAGACCGGCTCGGCGACTGACGGCATCACCGAGATCAGTCTTGCCAACTTGAATACGGTTGGCTCGGGCGATGCCTGGATGGGGGCTTTCGGTCTTCGCAATGCCGATGGTACTCGCAGTGATCGGACGTGGAACAACATCACGCCGGCCTTCGTCGGAGCCTGGAACATCGACGGCGATCGCAATGCAGTGGTCAAGTACGTTTCGCCGACGTTCTCCGGCTTCACTGTTTCGACCGCCTGGGGTGAAGACGACTTCTGGGATGTTGCCCTGCGTTACGCTGGTGAGTTCAACGGCATTCGTATTGCCGCTGGCATCGGCTACAAGCAGATGAACGACAGCCCCGGCAAGTCGGGCGCGGACGGCGATCAGTGTGCCGACCTCGCCTCGGGCGATACGAGCAAGAGCGCTGTGGACTGCCACGCAATCAGCGGTTCGGCGAGCGTCATGCACGTGCCGACAGGCCTGTTCCTGAGCGGCGCCTATGCCCGTTACACCGATGACAACCGCAAGGCTCTCTACCTCAACGTTCCAGGCGTGAAGGACGAGGACACCTACTGGACTGTCTTTGGCGGTATCGAACAGAACTGGTTCGGCATCGGCAAGACCACGCTGTACGGCGAGTATGCCCGTCACGAAGTCGGGGCTGGCGTCGGCGCCAGTGGTGCAAGTACTTGCACCTTTTTCGCAGCCAGCGGTCCGGTTAGCGCCACGACTGGCCTGAGCACCGGCGTAAACGGCGGTCTGGGTTGCCTGTCGTCGGCTGAAGTCGACCTCTGGGGCCTCGGCATCAATCAGGAGATCTCGGCGGCTGCCATGGATCTCTATGTCGCCTACCGCCACTTCAGCCCGGACGTGAAGACCAGCGCGACTGGCTCTTCGACCGGCTCGGCTGCTGCCGGTTTGAAGGACTTCGACGCTGTCATGATGGGCGCGATCATCCGGTTCTGATGATCTGACCACCAGACGAAACGGAAAGGGCCGCGAAAGCGGCCCTTTTCTGCGTTTGGCACCCTGTTCGCCAGGTTTCGCGTTGATAATACGCGGGATGCGGATGGGTACCCGGCACCTTACCGCCCCGCACCGGCCATGATGCTGCCCTGATGGCCGCCGACTAATGTAACATTCGGCAATAATCGATGCCGCGCCGCGCGTGCAATGCCGGTCGGCGGCCGGCGCCTCGGTTTGCAGGCGCGAGCGAGGCATGGCGGGCATGGCTCAAACGTTGACGTATTTGGCTCTCGACCTCGGTATTGAGCACGTCCGCGCGGTCGTGGTGCAGTCGGCCATCGAGTTCGCTCGACTGCTCGCCGACGGCTGGAGCCGGGCCCCGGCACTGATGGCAGGTCTCGCTGCGATCGTCGTGGTGCCGGTATTGGCAATCGCGGGCTTGGCGATCAACCGCTGGTTTGCCCGGCGCTCAAGGGCTGCGGGCGGGCTTCGACCGATCCGCACCGAATTGGCGGCTGCCGCTGGTCTCGGCTGGCCGTGCGATGGCTGGCTCGTCGTCGATGGCGGTGAGCCGATGCGACGGGCGGTGCCGCGGGAACTGCTCAGTATCGGCCGCGACGACGACAACGACCTGATGCTCGACGACGCCACGGTGCATCGCCATCACGCGCTACTCGTTCGCAACTCCGAGGCCCAGTTCGTGCTTCGCGATGTGAGCGGCAAGGGTGGTAATGGCATGAAGGTGAACGGCCACCGCGTCGAACAGATCATGCTGGCCGACGGCGACCGGATCGAGATCGGCCGGGTGGTCCTCAAATTCGAGGCGCATCCGGCATGAGGTGGCAAATGCGGATGTCTGACAAGCGACTAGGCTCATAGGGAGGGCGACATGACGGACAGCAAAGGTGTCCTGGGCAAGGTACAGGGCGGATTTCTCGGATCGCTGCGGGAGGCGCTGGCGGCGGCCAGCAGGGACGATACCGATCGCATTGACCAGCCCGGTGCAGGCAAGCGTACACCACGGCTCGATGGGCCTTCTCTTGACGCCGCAGTCGTGGCGGCCGGGCAAGCCCAGGCAACTCAGATGACACGCAATGAACAGCCGCTACCGCCGGCCGCCGACGCCGTTCGTGAGGCTCGCGCCGGGGCGCCGAATGTGCCGCCGCTCGCGCGTGCCCAGGTGCCATTCGAGCCAGAGGAAGTCGCCGCGCCGACCACGCGAGTGGTGCGGCCGACACCGGCACAGCGCCAGCCGGCAGTCGCCGCCCGTGAGGAGCGCACCCAGATACTTCGCGGCAAGCCGAAGGTCGCACGGGGCGAGTTCGAGCAGGATCCGGTGGTCGGCTGGCTGGTGGTCGTCGGCGGGCCGGGGCTCGGCGCCTACCGCCCGGTCTACGAAGGCAACAATACCGTCGGCCGCGCGGCGAGCCAGCGGATCGCCATCGATTTCGGCGATGACGCGATCTCGTCGGAGGAGCAGGCCTACATCCGCTATGACAGCGCCGAACGCAGCTTCCTGTTCGTGCCCAACCTTGCTAAGACCAACATCGTGTCCGTCAACGGCAAACGGCCGACCGCCGCAGTCGTGCTTGCCGCCATGGACGTCATCGTCATGGGGCGCACGCAGCTCGTGTTCGTGCCGTTCTGTGGTCCCGAATTCGATTGGTCCGAGCTATCCGACAAGCAAAGCTGATGCTGCGATACGAGGCCGCCACCGCCACATCACAGGGCGCGCGACGCTACCAGGAGGATGCCGCCGGGCTGTGGCCCGGCGTTCAGCCGAGCAGCAGCATCCTGGCGGTGCTGGCCGACGGCATGGGCGGGCATGCCGGAGGCGCGCTGGCGAGCGGGCTCGTCTGCGAAACCTTCATCGCTCGCTTTGTCGGCTCGCAAGGTGGCGTACCCGATCGTCTGCTCGGCGCGCTCGGTGCGTCGAACGCCGCCATCGCCAGCTCGGTCGAGGACACACCGAAGCTGTCGGGTATGGGCTCGACCTTGATCGGCGCCGCCTTCGGGCCGGTCGGTCTCGAGTGGGTGAGTGTCGGCGACAGCCCGCTTTATCTCTTCCGCCGCGCCGAGATCGCGCTGCTCAATGAAGACCATTCCCTGGCGCCGGCGCTCGACCAACTGGTGGCGGAAGGGCGTATCACCGCAGACGCGGCACGCAACGACCCGCGCCGCCACATGTTGCGCTCGGCGGTGACCGGCGAGGAGCTCGATCTCGTCGACCTTTCGAGCAAGGCCCTGGCGCTGGAGGAAGGCGACTACGTCATCCTGGCAAGCGACGGCATCCATACGCTCGAAGAGGTGGAGGTTGCCCGCATCATTGCCGGCTATGCCAACGCCGGACCGAAGGCAGTCGCCGAAGCGTTGATCCGGGCAGTCCTCGAGATGCGTGAGCCGCACCAGGATAACGTGACGGTCGTGGCCGTGCGACCCACGTCTGCAACCGCCGACGGTGACGGCAGCTAGCAAGGCTGCCACAATACCGGCGTCGTCAATTCCTGCCGGAGTTAAAGTCGATGCGCGTTGTCACGGTCGCCGCCGCCCAACTCGGTGCAATCCATAAAGCCGACAGCCGCCAGTCGGTCGTTGCCCGCATGATCGCATTGATGACGGCGGCGAAGGCCCAGGGCGCCGATTTCGTCGTCTACCCGGAACTGGCCCTGACCACGTTCTTTCCACGCTGGCACTACGAGAACCGCGCCGAGGCCGACCAGTGGTTCGAGCGCGAGATGCCCGGCCGGGAAACGCAGCCGCTGTTCGAGCGCGCCAAGGCGCTGGGCATGGGCTTCACATTCGGCTACGCCGAGCTGACGCCCGACGGGCATCATTTCAATACCTCCATTCTCGTCGATCGCGGCGGCGCGATCGTCGGCAAGTATCGCAAGGTGCATCTGCCCGGCCACGCCGAATTCGATCCCGAGCGCACCCACCAGCATCTCGAAAAGCGCTATTTCGAGCCGGGCGATCTCGGTTTCCCGGTCTGGCGCACGATGGGCGGCATCATCGGCATGTGCATCTGCAACGACCGTCGCTGGCCGGAGGTCTACCGGGTGATGGGGCTGCAAGGGGTCGAGATGATCACCCTCGGGTTCAACACGCCGTCGGTCAACTCGCAGAAGCCGGCCGAGGGGCCGCAGGACCGGATCTTCCACCATCGGCTGTCATTACAGGCCGGCGCCTACCAGAATTCGACCTGGGTGGTGGCGGTGGCCAAGTGCGGCGCCGAGGATGGCCACCACATGTTCGGCTGCTCGGCGATCGTCGATCCGGACGGCCGCATCGTCGCCGAAACGAAGACGGAGGAAGACGAGATCATCGTCCACGCCTGCGATCTCGATGCGACGGGGTTCGGCAAGGCGACGATATTCGACTTTGCCCGCCACCGGCGCATCGAGCATTATGGCCGCATCACCAGCCAGACCGGCGTGACGTTGCCGCCGGATTAGGATCTGCCATGTCAGCCGTTGACTTCGACCTCACGCAGATGAGCGTGCGTGATTGCTACAAGCTCGTCTGCGGCATCGTCGTGCCGCGGCCGATCGCGCTCGTCACCTCGATCGATGCCGAGGGCCGTGTCAACGCCGCGCCGTTCTCCTTCTTCAACGTGTTTTCGGATGACCCGGTCCAGATCGTGCTCGGCCTGCAGCACAAGGCGCCAACGGTGCCGAAGGATACGACGCGAAATCTCGCGGCGGCGCGGCACTTCGTCGTCAACATGGTCGATGAGGCGCTGGCGCCGACCATGAACGACTGCGCCATCGATTTTCCCCCCGATGTCAGCGAGGTCGAGGCGCTGGGCATCGCGACGCTGCCGGGCGTCAGCATCCCGGTGCCGCGACTGGCCGGTGCGCCGTTCGCCTTCGAATGCCGCAAGACGGTGTCGCTGGCATTTTCCAACTCGCGCGAGCTGCTGATCGGCGAAGTCGTGCGCATCCACGCCCGCGCCGGCCTCGTCGACCCGCAATCGCTTTACATCGATACTGGCGCCTATCGGCCGATCGGCCGGCTGGCAGGGGTGCAGTATTGCCGCCAGGGCGAAGTCTTCGAAATGAAGCGGCGGACCTACGGCGAGTGGGCAAAGACGCAGGGCTGACGTCGATACCGCTCAATCCCGCATTGCCGCCCGCTTGCGGCATGCGAGAGGTGGTCCGATCGGGTCGCCGCGCGATGTGTCCGGTCGGTGGATCAAGCTATAGGTGCAAGGGTAATGGTTGATCAGGCCGACAATGACGTGCCAGCGCGGCGGCGGCCGCTTGCGGGTGCCGCACCGCGCTTCGTCACCGGCTCGATCATGCGGCATCTCCTGGTCATGACCAGCACCAGCGCCGTCGGGCTGATGGCGATTTTCATCGGCGACCTCGCCAACATCTTCTTTCTGAGCTTGTTGCGGGACGTCGAGACGGTCGCCGCGGTCGGCTATGCGAGTTCGATCCTATTCTTCGCGACCTCGATCGGCATCGGTCTGGCCATTGCCGCCACCGCACTGGTTTCACCGGCGCTCGGTGCGCGCGATCTGCCGCGGGCGCGGCGATTCGCAACCAATACCCATCTTGCGGCCGCGATCATAAGTGCGGCATTGGCGTTCGTGTTGTGGCTGTGCGTGCCGTGGCTGCTGGCGAGGCTCGGCGCCACCGGCCGCACGCTTGCGCTGGCCAGCGACTATCTGTCGATCCTCGTCCCGGCGTTGCCGCCGCTGGCATCAGGGATGGTCTCCGGCGCCGTGCTGCGCTCTGCCGGGGACGCCCGCAGGGCAATGTACGTGACCCTTGCCAGGCGCAGTCGTGAACATTATCCTCGACCCGATCTTCATATTCTGGCTCGAGCTCGGTATCCACGGCGCAGCAATTGCCTCGGTGATCGCGCGGCTGGCAATCCTGCTGATCGGGCTGAATGGTGTGATCAGAGTTCATAGCCTGCTCGAGCGCCCGCACCTGGCGACTTTCCGCGACGACGTTGGCACCATCGCCGCAATCGCGGTGCCGGCGATTGCGGCCAATATTGCCAACCCGGTCAGCAACGCCTACGTCACCTACGTCATTGCCTCCTATGGCGACGATGCGGTGGCCGGGTGGGCGCTGATCGGCCGGATCATGCCGGTGGCATTCGGCGGGATCTATGCGCTGTCGGGCTCGATCGGGCCGATCCTGGGGCAAAACCTCGGCGCCGGCAACAACGCCCGCGTTCGGCGCACCCTGGTCGACGCTCTGGTCGTGACGGTCGGGTTCACGGCTGCCGCTTGGCTGATACTGGCCGCCTTCGGCAGCACTCTGGTCGCTTCGTTTCACGCCCAGGGTGGGGCGGCGGAGCTGGTCCTGTTCAACTGCCAATGGGTCGCCCCGCTGTTTGCGTTCCTCGGCGCGCTGTTCGTCGCCAACGCCTGTTTCAATACGCTTGGCCTGGCGCACTACTCGACCTGGTTCAATTGGTCGAGGGCGACGCTTGGTACCGTGCCCTTCGTGCTCGTCGGCGGATACCTTGCAGGACCGAAAGGGGTACTAATCGGTAATATGGCGGGTGGCATACCTTTCGGCCTGCTTGCGGTGTGGCTTTGTTTCAGGCTGATCGGCCGGCTCAAGACGGCCACGCCGGATCCGGCGTGATACGCGCGTCATGCCGCCGCTGCACGAGTTGGCGGCGCTCGACGCGGTCGCCCCGATCGAGCACTTTCGAAATCAGGTCGGTTTGGCTGCGGCGCCGATGTAGTTGACGTCGGTGTCGGGCCCGAGCGACCAGCGATCCCGCAGTGGATTGTAGACCAGACCTTCGCACGCGAGGGCCTCAAGGCCTGCCGCGCGGCCATAGCCGTCGAGCTCTGCCGGGGTGATGAAGCGATCCCACTGATGGGTTCCGACCGGCAACCAGCGCAGCACGTATTCGGCGCCGACGATGGCCAGCAGGTAGGCTTTCGCCGACCGGTTTATGGTCGACAGGATCAGCAATCCACCCGGACGAACCAGGTTGGCGCAGACAGCGACGAATGCCGCCGGATCGGGCACGTGCTCGACCACCTCGAGGCATACGACGAGATCGAACTGGCGGCCCTCGGCGACTAGATCCTCAGCGCTGACGGCCCGATAATCGATGGCAACGCCGCTCATTCCGGCATGGCGTTTGGCTGCGCCGATGTTGGCTTCCGCCGGTTCGATTCCGGTGACAGCACCGCCAAGACGTGCCAACGGCTCGCAGATGAGGCCGCCGCCGCAACCGATGTCCAGGATCGACAGGCCGCGCAATGGTTTGGCGCCGCCTGATGCAAGCTCGAAATGAGCTGCAGCACGGTCACGGATGAATCCGAGCCGGGCCGGGCCGATCTTATGCAGCGGCCTGAATTTGCCGGCCGGGTTCCACCAATCGTCGGCGAGCTTTGCAAAACGGTCGAGTTCTGCCTTGTCGATGTTGGCCGGCGGCGTTGTCGGGAGGTCGATCATGCCTCTTTCATGACGGCTGGACCGGCTTTCGTCAAACGTTCGACAGGCATGTTGCGGGGCATGGCCGATCCCGTTATGAGTACCCCAGATCAGGGTAAATTCGGTCGTCCGGGCTGCGGCTTGCACAAGTCAGGGGCTCGAAGGGCGGCTGCGGCTTTTTTGTTCGCGAACGGCAGGCGGTGTCCGGTCTGGATGCCCAAGGACAAGACCGATGGCTGTGGTTGTGATGAAATTCGGCGGGACATCCGTCGCCAATGTGGAGCGCATCAAGAACGTCGCGCGCCATGTCAAGCGCGAGGTCGATGCCGGCAATCAGGTCGCAGTCGTCGTGTCGGCGATGTCGGGCGTCACGAACCAGCTGGTCAGTTGGGTTCGGGAAGCCTCCGTCCTGCACGATGCGCGCGAGTACGATGCGGTCGTCGCCTCCGGCGAAATGGTCACTGCCGGCCTGCTGGCCATCTGTCTGCAGGCGATCGGTATTCAGGCGCGTTCGTGGCAGGGCTGGCAAGTGCCCGTGATCACGGACAAGGCCCACGGTGCGGCCAGGATCATCAAGATCGACGGCAGCGAGCTCAGAAAGCGCCTGGCCGGCGGCGAGGTGGCGGTGGTCACCGGCTTCCAGGGCATCGAGCCGGAGCGCAACCGCATCGCGACGCTCGGCCGTGGCGGTTCGGACACCAGTGCCGTCGCCCTGGCGATCGCGCTTCATGCCGATATCTGCGATATCTATACCGATGTCGACGGCGTCTATACAACCGATCCCAGGGTGGTGCCGAAGGCGCGCCGGCTGCCCAAGGTCTCCTACGAGGAGATGCTGGAAATGGCGTCGCTCGGCTCGAAGGTGCTGCAGACGCGCTCGGTCGAGCTTGCCATGGTGCATCGCATGCGCACCCGCGTGCTATCGAGCTTCGTGGCTCCCGACGCGATGCCGGCCGTCGGCAGCACCAACAACTGGGAAGGTATCGGCACCATCGTTTGCGACGAGGATGAGATCGTGGAACAGCAAGTCGTCAGCGGCATCGCCTGCGCCAAGGATGAGGCCAAGGTTACGATCGTGAAGGTTGCCGACAAGCCGGGGATCGCGGCGCGCATCTTCGGGCCGCTGGCCGAGGCCAACGTCAACGTCGACATGATCGTCCAGAACCTGTCGGCGGACGGCAAGCACACCGACATGACTTTCACCGTGCAGGCGGCTGAGTTGCCGCGAACGCTCGAGGTCGTGAAGGCGGCAAAGGCCGACATCGGCTATTTCGACGTCAAGAGTTCGGCCGACGTGGTCAAGGTGTCGGTGATCGGCGTTGGCATGCGCAGTCATGCCGGTGTCGCGGCGATGATGTTCAAGGCGCTGGCCGACAAGGGCATCAACATTCTCGCCATCACCACCTCGGAGATCAAGATCAGTGTGTTGATCGACGCCGCCTATGCCGAGCTTGCAGTGCGCACGCTGCACACGCTCTACGGTCTCGATAAGGACTAGTACCCACAATCACTGAAGGACGGCACGTATGACGACCGAGGATGATCGCCGGCCAGGAGCGCCGCGCAGGTCGATGTTGCCCCATCGGACGAGCGGCGCGACGCCGCCGGCGATCATCCTCGGTCGCCCGCAGGGTCGCGGCCCACGGTCGCCCGGTGCGTCGGACGCCTCGACCGTAGCTGAGGCTGCGCTCTTCGGCGATCCTCCTGCCGGATCGACTCGTGCTCCGCGATCAGACGCGGCGTCCTTCAGTGATTGTGGGTACTAGCCAGCGAACAGCGGGCAGGAGAGGCGCTGGGGTTCGTCCCCGGCGTCGGCAATGGACACGGCTTGTAACGGGAACCACCGCTGGGGCCGGTTGCGGGCCACGGCGCTTAACACCGCTTTTCGGAGCGGAGGGGCAAACGGCAGTCGACCATGCAGTCGCGACGCGGAGATGAGCCGCGCAATCCGTCGACCGAGACAGCGCTTCGTGTGATCACGCGGCGCCTACGGGAGATCATGGCCGGCGATGGTGACGGCCAATCGCGCCTCGATCAGATCGTGCGCCAGATTTCCGGTCTGATGGTCGCCGAGGTCTGCTCGATCTACCTGAAGCGGCAGGACGGCTCGCTCGAGCTGTTCGCCACCGAGGGTTTGAACAAGGATGCCGTCCACAACACGCGAATGAAGCGTGGCGAGGGCCTGGTCGGGCGCTGTGCCGAGTTGGCGATCCCGGTCAACGAGCCGGACGCGCAGAACCATCCGGCATTCTCCTATCGGCCCGAGACGGGGGAGGAGATCTACCACTCGCTGCTGGCGGTGCCAATCGTTCGTGGCGGCACCGTCTATGGCGTGCTGGTGGTGCAGAACCGCACCTTGCGCGTCTATTCCGAGGAAGACGTGGAAGTCCTGCAGACAACGGCGATGGTCGTTGCCGAGCAGATCGTATCGGGTGCCGTTGCCGGTGCCGGCGCCGCGCTCGATATCGGCCGCTCGCTGTCGACGGCGATCATTGGCGAACCGATCTCGGAAGGCATCGCGCTCGGCCATATCGTCCTGCACGAGCCGCGCGTCGTCGTCACCAAGCTGCTCGCCGATGATCCGATGCTGGAGGTGCAGCGGCTTGAGACCGCCGTCATCAAGCTGCGCTCGAGCCTCGACGAGATGCTGGCGCACGAGACGCTGGCAATGGCGGGGGCCCATCGCGACGTGCTCGAAGCCTATCGCATGTTCGCCAACGACAAGGGCTGGCTGCGCCGCATGCGCGAGGCGGTGAAGGAAGGCCTGACCTCGGAGGCCGCCGTCGAGCGGGTACAGAATACGACGCGCTCGCGCATGCTGCGGCAGAACGATCCCTATTGGCGCGAGCGGCTGCGCGACCTCGACGACTTGTCGGATCGGCTGCTGCGCATCCTGGCGGGTCGCGAAAGTGCCGCGCGAGAGCATCTGGAGCTGCCGCCCGATACCATCCTGGTCGCCCGCACCATGGGCCCGGCCGAGCTACTCGACTACGACCGCTCGCGGCTGCGGGCGCTGGTTGTCGAGGACGGCAGCGGTCAGAGCCATGTCGCGATCGTGGCCAAGGCGCTGGGCCTTGCCGCTGTCGGCAATGCCAAGGGGCTGATCGAGCGGGTGTCGACCGGCGACGCTGCGATCGTCGACGCCGAAACCGGCGAGGTGCACCTGCGCCCGCCCGCCGATGTGATTGCGGCCTATGCCGACAAGGCCCGCTTCCGTGCTCGCCGCCAGCAGCAATACCGGGCACTGCGCGACCAACCAGCGGTTACCAAGGACGGCGAGCGGATCGATCTCAGGATCAATGCCGGACTGCTGGTCGATATGCCGCATCTGGTTGAGTCCGGAGCGGCCGGCATCGGGTTGTTCCGTACCGAGCTGCAGTTCATGGTGGCAGACAGCTTTCCCCGCCTCGAGCGCCAGACACTGACCTACCGGCAGATCCTGGAGGAAGCCGGTGACAAACCGGTGGTGTTCCGGGCACTCGACATTGGCGGCGATAAGACGCTGCCCTATCTGCGGCAGCCGAAGGAGGAGAATCCCGCCATCGGCTGGCGGGCAATCCGCATGTCGCTCGATCGGCCGGGCCTGTTCCGCACCCAGATCCGGGCGTTGCTCAGGGCCGCCGGCGGCCGCACGCTCAACGTCATGGTCCCGATGGTATCCTCGGTCGCCGAGATCGATGCCGCGCGCAAGCTGATCGAACGGGAGCAAAAGATCATGTCGGAGCGCGGCGGCTGGCCACCGCCGCGGTCGGTCCATGTCGGCGCCATGGTCGAGGTGCCGAGCATCCTGTTCGAACTCGATGCCTTGATGCCGCGGATCGATTTCGTTTCGGTCGGCAGCAACGATTTGATGCAGTTCCTGTTCGCAGCCGATCGCGGCAACTCGCGGGTCGCCAACCGCTATGATGCGCTCTCGGTGCCGGCGCTGAAGGCGCTGAAGTCGATCGTCGAAGCCGGCCGCCGGCACGGCAAACCGGTGACGCTGTGCGGCGAACTCGCCGGCCGCACGCTGACCGCCATGGCGCTGCTCGGCATCGGTTTCCGCTCGATCTCGATGTCGCCGGCATCAATCGGCCCGGTGAAGGCGATGCTGCGCTCGCTCGACTGCGCACGCCTGGCCGAGCGCATGGACGAGTGGCTGGCAACCAGGTCGGGCAGCTTGCGGGCCGACCTGCACAGCTTCGCGGAAGGTGACAGCATCGAATTGTAGCTGGGCCACACGATCGCCTCGCTCGTAGTGCTGTTCGTTTCGGGAACCTTGAAGTCATGATCACCGTACCTGCTGCAAAACTCGACCGTCTCGTGCAGCGCTGGGAGGCGCTGCAGGGGGAGCTGTCGACGCCGCTGGCGCAGGCAACCTTCATCAAGCTGTCGAAGGAATTTGCTGAACTTGGACCTGTCGTCGAGGCGATACGGGCGCTGCGGGCGAGCGAGGCCGAGCTCAAGGACATCGAGGGTATGGCCAATGACGCGGGGCAGGAACCCGACATGGCGGCGATGGCGCGCGAGGAGGCGGCGGCCCTGAAGTCCGCTATCGCGGCGCGCGCGCAGGAGCTGACCATTCTGCTGCTGCCGAAGGACGAGGCCGACGCCCGCAGTGCCATACTCGAAGTCCGTGCCGGCACCGGCGGCGATGAGGCGGCGCTGTTCGCGGCCGATCTGTTCCGCATGTACTCGCGCTACGCCGACCTGCACGGCTGGAAGGTTGAAGTCATCTCGATGTCGGAAAGCGATCTTGGCGGCCTCAAGGAGGTCGTAGCCTCGATCACCGGGCGCAACGTGTTTGCGCGATTGAAATTCGAGTCCGGCGTACATCGCGTGCAGCGTGTGCCGGCGACCGAGGCGAGCGGGCGCATCCACACCTCGGCGGCGACGGTCGCGGTGTTGCCGGAGGCCGAGGAGGTCGACATCGAGATTCGCCCAGAGGATATTCGCATCGATACAATGCGGGCGTCGGGCGCTGGCGGCCAGCACGTCAACAAGACCGACAGCGCCGTGCGATTGACCCATATCCCCACCGGCATCGTCGTCGTCTCAATGGAGAAATCGCAGCATCAGAACCGCCGACTGGTGATGCAGGTGCTGCGCTCCAAGCTCTACGAGGCGGAACGGGATCGGATCGCCAACGAGCGGTCGGCGGCGCGCAAGGGCCAGGTCGGCTCGGGCGACCGTTCGCAGCGCATCCGCACCTACAACTTCCCGCAAGGGCGGGTCACCGACCACCGCATCAATCTCACATTGCACAAGCTCGACGCGGTACTGCAGGGCGATGGCCTCGACGAGTTGATCGATGCGTTGACGACCGAGCATCAGGCCGGGCTGCTGGCCGATATGGCTGGGGCAGCATGATGGCGCAGGTCGCGCCGGCCGGGCCGGGGTTCGAGTTGACGCCGGCGACGACGATCGCGCAGGCCGTGCGTTCGATGGTGCGGGCGTTCGCAGATGCCGGCATCGACACTCCCGACCTCGATGCCAGGGTATTGATTTGCGCCACCCTTGCGATCGACGCCGCGATGCTGATCACACAGCCGGAGCGCCCGCTCGGCGCCGATGCCGGGCCGCTGACGATGAGCGCTCGTCGACGCATCGAGCGGGAGCCGGTCTCGCGCATCCTCGGCCAGCGCGAGTTCTACGGCCGCAGCTACGAGGTAACGGCGGCAACACTCGATCCACGCCCCGACAGCGAGACCATCATCGACGCCGTGCTCGATTACGCACGCGCCAACGGCGGTGTCGAGCGGCATTGGCGCATCCTGGATGTCGGCACCGGCACCGGCTGTCTGCTGGTGACGCTCCTCGCCGAGTTGCCGAACGCGACCGGCCTTGGCACCGACGTGAGCACGGCAGCACTCGAAGTTGCCGCGCGGAACGCAGATCGCATTGGGGTTGGCGGGCGGCTCACGCTCATGATCGCGGATGGCCTCGAAGGGGTCCCGCCTGGATTTGATATCCTTGTGGCAAATCCGCCGTACATTCCGAGTGCCGATATTGCAGCACTTGCCCCCGAGGTGCGCAACCACGATCCCCTTCCGGCGCTCGACGGTGGTGCCGATGGTCTTGCTCTATACCGGCAGATGACAGTGTATATTTTCCATGTCGTTCCAGATGGTTACGTGTGCCTCGAAGTGGGGCACGAGCAAGCCGACAGGGTGGCGGCGTTGCTAGTGGAAGAGGCGCATGGCCTGGGTTGGCCAGCGCCAGCGATGGTTATCGACCTCGCCGGCATCAAGCGCTGTGTGACGCAAACGACACGCCGGTAATGTTGCGACAAAAAGCTATTGGAATCAGGCTTGGCTCAGGATATGGTCGCCACTGTGGAATTAAATCCGAGCATTCGAGCGGTGCGGTTGCTTTTGCACACGAATGCGGTCCGCGAAGAGCGCGGAATGGCGTAGCGAGGCAGAGCCTGAGGCCGCCTCTTTTGCCACCCGTTTCGTTGGACAACCCATTTCGCGGGAATGCGGGGTACGTTTGCGCTACGGGCTGGCGCAGGATCTTCAGGATCACGACAATCGAACGACATTGGCGAACCTCGAATAACTGGAGCGTGTCAGCGGTCGCGTGCGGCGGCTGATGGCGGCTTAGCTGCCGCGTGACTCGCGCCAATGCCGTCGTTGTCGCGCGTCGATCGCTCCGGCGACAGCGGGTGCCGGTACAAGCAGGTGCCAGTACAGACGGGTGCCAGTACAGACTTCAAGTTCTGGAAGCTATATCGAAGACAACTCGAACATCGAGATCGGAAGCCTATGAGGCAGGGACAGCAGAACCGCAGAGGTCGTGGTCGCCACGGCAATGGCGGGCACGGCAGTTACAGTAGCGGCGGCAATATCACTAACCGCAAGGGCCAAAATCCTCTCGCTCGCAGCTATGAGTTCGAACGGTCCGGACGTAAAGATCCGTGGCAATCCGGCCCACATTGCCGAAAAATACATGACGCTCGCGCGCGATGCTCAGTCCTCCGGCGATTCGGTGCTGGCCGAAGCATACCTGCAGCATGCCGAGCACTACAATCGCATCATCATGGCCTTCCGCGAGCAGCAGCAGCAGAGTGGCGAGGGGCAACATCGTCAGCGCCCGCAGGGCGAGACAGCCGAGGGCGGCCTCGATGGCGGTGACGACGAGAGCTATGAGAGCGGCGCTGGCGACAACCCCATTCGCGGCCAGGAGCCGCAGCCCGGGATCTTCGATGCGCAGCCGCAGCGTTTCGCTGAACGGCAGGGCGAGCAGCAGGCCCGTGACGATCGCGGCAATCGCGACGACCGCGGCCCGAGGGGCTATGACGACCGGCAGCCGCGCCGGCACGATGGCAATCGCGATCGTGACGGCAACCGGGACCGTGATGGTGGCCGGCGCGATCGACAGGGCGAGCCGCAGCGCGGCTACGGCGGCGGCCGCGATGACCGGCCGGAGCGCCGCGAACGGTTCGACCGATACCCGAACCAGGATCGTGGCCAGGGCGAGCGCGGCTACCAGGAGCGGCCGCATGACCGGTCGCAGCCAGAGCGGATTCCGGTCGAGCGCGCAGCTCCAGAACCGCAGCGGATGCCGGTCGAGCCTGCGTCCATCGTTCCGGTCGAGGCAGAGGCCGCGCCAGTGATCGTGCGCGAGCCGCGAGAGGCACCCGTGCCGCGTCGCCGCACCGCGGCGCCAGTGGCCGATCGGTTCGCCGATGCACAGCAGGAGCAGCCCGAGTTCTTGCGCCGCCCGGTTCGCCGGCCGCGTCGTGAGACGCCTGCCGCGGCAGTGGACGGCGATGTACCAACCGCAAGCGATGAGCCGTCGACCAAGGAGTGAGATTGCGGTTCGGCTAGCGCGGCGCGACGACACCATCACCGACCGCGATGGCGCCGTCCGAGGTGACCGTGGCATAGACGCCAAAGTCGCTGTGGCCGAAAGTGCGCTGCAGGAGCGCCGGCAAAGCCAGATCACGTACGGCGGTCGCCGGATCGACGTTGGTTGCGTCGCAGCGCTGCGTGCGTTTCTCGACCTTCAGCTGCACTCCACCAACGCCGATCGGGGCGCCCAGCCACTTGAATTCGGCCCAAGGCTCGGCGCCGTCGAGGTAAATGTTGGCCCGAAAGCGCAATGGGTCGATCGGCCGGCCAGCGATCCGCTCGAGATCGCGGACCGAAGCCAGGTTCACGATGTGCAGGCATTTCATGGCGACGTCCGAGAACATATGCCCGGGAGCCGAGACGATGCGCGGCGCGCCGCGCAGGTTGTCCTTCATATAGGCGGCCAGGAACTGCTCGATCATCGAACAGCCGAGCCGGGTCCGCAGATCGCCCTTGGCCACCTGCTTGCCGGCGCGCAGGATCGTGACTGTGTGGGTCGCCTCGTCGAAGCGGGATTCGAGGGTTGCCAGGCGTTCATCCCGCATCAACATCAGGAAGGCGATCTTGGGTAGATGCTGCGGCCTGGTTGGATCGAACCTGCCGGGGCCGTTCTCGATCGCATATGCTCGGTCGAGCGGCACCGCCTCGCCCGCTTTGAGCGTGATGCTCGGCAGGGGTTGCGGCGTCAGGCCCTTTACCGGATAGCGCAACAGGCGGACAACATGCGGTCTCGTATTCGCCACGTCTGTTGCTCCTCGGCCTGTGCGGCAGCAGCTGCCTAAGTTCGCATTCCGATGGCTTGAGCCGGAGATCCCGGCCGGCGGCGCGCAGCTATTGATCAGCTCGTCGCCGCCTTTTCGAAAGGCATTGAATTTCAATACTATAGGCTAGTGATAATAATGTTGTTCATGTGGCCAAGCCGCATTGCTGCGTTTGCTCCGTGCCTTTCCTTGCGTTGACCCGTTGTTTATAATTGTCCTCAAGTGATCGGTCACCTATGCATTGAGGGGGATGATCCGCGCAGTTGTCCAAAACGCTGCTGGCGCCCGGTGGCGGCGCTGCCGGCTGCAATGGCATGGCTGTGTGATGGGGACCACGAGCGTACTGGAGTAGGGATGTGGCGATGAAATGCAATCCATGGCGCTGGGCGTGGGGGCTCATACCGCTTGTTGGTCTCGGCGGCCTCATGCACTTGGGCGGGATATTCGCCAGTATCGAGGCCGAACTCAAACGGCAAACCGAAGCAGCACTCAACGTCGGCGGGCAGAACTGGGCGACGGTGGCCTTCTCCGGCCGTGAAGGCACCTTGATCGGCGAGGCGCTCGACAACAGCGATCAGCTGCGTGCCGCCGGCATTGCGCGCTCGGTATGGGGTGTGCGCTCGCTCGACGACCAGTCGAAGCTGCTGGACGAGGAGAAGAACTACGTTTGGGGCGCGATCCTGCAAAACGACGGCAAGCTGCGGCTGTCCGGTTTCGTGCCGATGCCGACGACACGTCAGGCGATCATCGGTGCGGCCAAGGCAACATTTCCGAGCCGCGATGTCGAGGATCGCATGAAGCTCGCGCGTGGCGCACCGCCGCAAGCGCAGTGGGAGGGCGGGATCAGCTTCGGTCTGAAACAGCTTGCCGGCTTGAAGCCCGGTAGCCGCGTCGATCTCGAAGCGACCAACCTGTTGATCGAGGGTGAGGCACAGGATCTGGCCTCCTACAAGAACATCAAGACGGCGCTGCAGACCGCTCTGCCGCAGGGCGTACGCTTGCGCAGCGACAAGGTCACGCCGCCGGTGGTCAAGCCCTACACCTGGGGTGCGAAACTTGCGGCCAATCAGGTCCAGTTGACCGGATACGTGCCGAGCGAGCGGGCGCGCGATGAAATTTTCGCCGCCGCCAAGAAGGCGTTTCCGAAGTCGGCGGTAGTCGATCGTCTGCAGATCGCGGCCGGCGAGCCGAAGGATTGGCTGCAGGCGGTATTGGCGGGCATGACCAAGCTCGGCCGCCTCGAGGAAGGCAGCGTCGATATCCGCGACACTCAGCTCGCAATCGCGGGCGTTGCCGCCGACGAAGCACTGGCGGAAGATGTACGTCGCGGCCTCAAGTCGGACATTCCCGGCTCGTTCAAGTCGACGGATGCGCTACGGATCAAGGAAATCCCGCTCAGGACCATCGATCCTTTCACCACCGGCCTGTCATCTGCAAACGGCGTGGTGATGCTGACCGGTTATGCCCCGTCGCCAACTGCGAAGGCCGCGGTGCTTGAGTTGGTCAGGGCACGACTTCCGGGCCAGCGCATCGAGGACAGGCTGGAAATCGCCAATGGCGCACCGGAAGGGTGGCAGGCTTGCATGCAGGCTGGTCTGCTCGGTGTCGGTCGCCTCGGTGCCGGCCGTCTGCAGCTTTCCGGCCGCAACCTCGCACTCATTGGCGCCACCGACAACGAACCATTGTCGCAGGGCCTCGTCGTCGAGGTTCAGAACGCGGCTGGCCAAGCCTGCACGGCTGATGTGCGGATCAACTTCACTGGCGTGTCGGCGGCTGAGCTGAAGCGTCGCGCGGAAGCGGCAGCGGCCCAGGCGGCGGCGGACGAAGCGGCTAGAAAGGCAGCCGCCGAGGAAGCCGCAAAGAAAACCGCACCCGTCGCAGTGACGCCCGCGCCGCCGCCGCTGCCAGCCCAGTCCGAAGCCAGCAAGTGCCAGACACTGCTGACCCAGGTGAAGAACGAGGGCGTGATCAATTTCAAGCGGGCGAGCGCTGAACTTGACCGAACCAGCAACGCCACGCTCGACAAGATCGTCGAAGTGATGTCGACCTGCAAGTCGGCGCGCATCGAGATCCAGGGGCACACGGATGCCGAGGGCACACCCGAGCGCAACATCAACCTGTCCAACCGCCGGGCGAAGTCGGTGCTCGACTATCTCGCCAGGGCGGGCGTCGAAAGTGACCGGCTGACAGCGGCCGGCTACGGCGAAACGGTGCCGGTCGCACCCAATGACACGAGCGAGAACCGCGCCAAGAACCGGCGCATCGAGTTCCAGGTGAAGACCGATTGAGTTCGGATGCCCGTCGGCTGGCTGTATTCGGCTCGCTCGTTTGGCAATGGTAACTGTCTAGTTTGAGGAGCCTGAAATCCCGTGGATTACCTCTTCATGAAACTGTTCTGGTACGTCGTCGCGGTGTTCCTGATCGGCGCGTTCGTCGGCTGGTACTCGTGCGGACGGGTCGAGGACTAGCGCTTGCGTTCCATCTGGACCCGGGTGCGAGCGACGACACGCCAATGTCATGCATCAGTGAGTTGTGACCGATGACCACTTTGATCCTGCAGACCGCCGCAATGCTCCTGTGCGCTTACTTCCTGGGCGCATGGATCGCGTGCCTTGTCCGGCGCACGTTCTTTGCGGATGCCGAACAGTTGGCACCGGTGGCGATCGCGCCCGAGGCGCAGCGCGCGGCGGTGACGGCGAGCGACACCGGGCAGCGTGTGTCGCCGCCGCTGCGTCGTCCTGATCCGAAACCGATCGCGCTCGAGACCATCGAGCGGGCGGCGCCGCATGCGGCCGCGGATGCCGCCAGCCGCTTCGAGCAGGTGCTGACAACTGCACCGAGGCCGGCTCCCGTGCCGACACCGCCAGCTCCGCCGGTCAATCGCACGGCGCCGGCGGCCCCTGTGGTTCCGGCACCCATAATGCCGCCTGCCGCACCGGTTGCGCCGGTCGCGGCTCGGCCGTCTGCGCCGACGCCACCGGCCGCCGCCGCCAGTGCCCAGACTTCAACCAGCAGGACTGCTGCGACAGTATCGGCGCCCGCCGCGCCGGCGCCGATACAGCCGCGTCAGGTTCTGCCTGCCGCTTCGAGTGGCGCCGGACCCTCCGCGGTTGCGGCACCGATCGCCGTTGCAATGCCGGCAGCCGAGGACCTGACCCGGATTCGCGCCATCGACGCCGACCTCCAACGGCGACTGTTGCGGCTCGGCGTGACGCGCTACCGAGACATCGCCGGCTGGGTGCCCGCCGACATCGAGCGAATTTCGCGCGAGCTCGGCTTCGCTGGTCGCATCGAGCAGGAAAACTGGATCGAGCAGGCCCAGATCCTGGCTCGCGGTGGCGAGACGGCATATGCCCGCCGCAAGGAGATGGGCCAGATCGCTACTGCCTCGCCGTCCGCGAACGAGGGTCTGGCGAAGTCGATCGTTGCGCCGATCGCGCCGGCCCAAGTCGCAGCTTCGGCAATCATCGCCACTGCGCCCGAGGTCGCGTCACGGGCTGCCTTTGCGCCGCAGCTGAAGCCGGTGCAGCCGGCCGCAACCCAGGCTCAGCCGGCCGCTCCGGCATCGAATTCAGGTCTGGCAGCAGCGACCGCCGCCGCCGCCGCCGCTGGCTTGAGTGCCGCCGCCGCCGACGTCGGTCGGGATAACCTGCAGCGCATCAGCGGCATCAATGCCGAGGTCGAGCGGCTGTTGAACGTCCAGGGCTACAGTCGCTACGGACAGATCGCGGCATGGTCACCAGCCGATGCAGGCCGGATCGATCGATTGCTCGGCCAGGAAGGGCGCGTCGCGCGGGAGAGCTGGATCGAGCAGGCCGCCATCCTTGCGCGAGGCGGTGATACCGCGTTCGCGCGGCAGTTCGATCAGCGCGGCAGCACCAGACCGGCGGTCGGCACCGACGCACCGCGTCCAAGCCGCCTGGCCGACGCGATCCGCGATACGGCGGTCAAGGCCACTGGCGAGACAGCCGCTGATGCCGCGCCGCAGCGGCCGAACAACATGTCGGGGCTGCGCTCGGTCCGCTCGGAAGCCTATACACCGCACGGGGGCAGGGCTGCGGGGCATGATGATCTCAAACGGATCCGCGGTGTCGGCGTGTTGATCGAGAAGAAGTTGATTTCGATGGGCGTCACCACTTACGCGCAGGTCGCCAATTGGTCGGCAGCCGACATCGACCGGGTGAGCCAGGTGCTTGACTTCAAGGGGCGGATCGAGCGGGAGAATTGGGTTGAGCAGGCGCGCATCCTATCGGCCGGGGGCCAGACCGAGTTCTCCCGTCGGGTCGACCGGGGCGACATCGAGACCGGCCGGAACAGTTGATGGCGCTGTCGTCACGACCCAGGATGTAACAGCTCAATGTGTGCGGTGGCCGGTGTCTTGTCCCACCGCCGCTTCGGTTCGAGGCGGTTGGCGCGGCAAGCCGATCGCTCAGGCGTGGCCGGCGTCGCTGACCAGATGCGAAATATCGATGCCGATGCGGGCCAGTGCCTTGTTGTATTTGAGATCGATGTCGTGGCTGAAAATGATGTCGGGATCGGCCGGGCAATGCAGCCAGCCATTATGCTGGATCTCGGCCTCGAGTTGGCCCGGTGCCCAGCCGGCATAGCCAAGCGCCAGCATTGCCTTGTCGGGACCGCTGCCGCGCGCCATCGCCTTGAGGATATCAATCGTCGCGGTCAGGCTGATGCCCTTGTCGATTGCCAAGGTGTTCGTCGCCGCGAAATAGTCCGCGCTATGGAGGACGAAGCCGCGCTTCGTATCAACCGGGCCGCCGACATGCACTTCCTTGATCAGAATCTCCGGGGGCATCGTCTCGGCAGCATTCTTGGGTATGATGCCGAGCTGCTGCAGCAGCTGCGGAAAGCTGATGTTCTTCGCCCGCTGATTGACGATCAGCCCCATCGCCCCTTCGGCTGAATGGGTGCACATATAGATGACGGATCGCGCGAAACGCTTGTCCGTCATCGTCGGCATCGCGATTAGGAGCTGACCGTCGAGGTAACCGGGCTTTTTCGCACGTGACGGGGTACGCATCTTTGCACCCTGGATCAATCGAGACGGGGCCGCGACGGTACGCGGTACTGGCTTGCGAATGCGTGACATGGGTTTAAGACTAACGCGCCTGGATCAAGTTGGGAAGCATGCTTGCTCGCCTGTCCGAGGCGCTGAAATGTGGCATGAGACCAGCCATCTCGGCCGATGAAGTGGCGAACACCGCGTCAGCGCCGGCATCGAGCTTTCAATCGTCCCACAGCCACGCCGCGCCCCTGACGCCACTTGCGTCGCCCCAGCGCGGTGGTCGGACCTCGACGAGCGCGGTGTCGGCCAGTACGAAGCGTTGCATCAAGCCGGGCAGGATCGCGTAGAGGCGCGCGATCTGCGACAGTCCGCCGCCCAGGACGATCACGTGCGGGTCGAGCAGGTTGACCACGTGGGCGAGGCCGCGAGCCAGGCGCGAAGCGTGCCGGTCGAGGGTCGCGAGCGCCGCCGCATCGCCAGTGCCTGCCCGCTCGGCGATTTCCAGTGCGGTGATGCTCTCGCCCGTCATCCGCGCGTGGTCGGCGGCCATGCCGGGACCGGAAACCCACGTTTCCATGCAACCGGGACGCCCGCACCAGCATTGCGGCCCCGGGAATTCGCCAGCTGACGCCCACGGCAACGGATTGTGCCCCCACTCGCCACCGATCCCGCGTGGTCCATCGACCAGGCGGCCGTTGATCACGATGCCGCCACCGCAGCCGGTGCCGACGATTACACCGAACACGATGCCGGCACCTTCGCCGGCGCCATCAGTGGCTTCCGACAGGGCAAAGCAGTTGGCGTCGTTGGCGAGGCGTACCGGACGGTCGAGCCGTGCCTCGATATCGGACTTCAGGCTGCGGCCATTGAGCCAGGTCGAGTTGGCGTTTTGAACGAGGCCGGTCGCGGGTGAGATCGACCCCGGCATGCCGATGCCGATCGAGCCGGGGCGGCCCGCGGCGCCTTCGAGCTTAGCAATGATGGCGGCCAGTGCCTCGATGGTCGCGGCGTAGTCCCGCTGCGGCGCCGGCATGCGGCATTCAGCCACAACCGTGCCTTTCGGGTCGAGCACCACACCGGCAATCTTGGTGCCGCCGAGGTCGATGCCAAGGCGCATCCCGCTCTTGACCTGTATCACAGCGTGCGCTCCCACGGTCAAGCAACCGCTCCGAGCATGGCCAGCGCTTCGCCGATCTGCTCGGGCGGCAGGCCGGCTTCGGCGGCAAAGACCAGGAGGAGTGATTCGTCGCCGCTAAGGTGTTCGAGGATCGCCGACAGCATCGGCGCGGTGCGGGCGCCCGCCACCAAGTCGTTCGGTGCAATCCCGGTCAGGCCGAGGAATTTCGCCAACCGGTCGTCGTCCGCGGCCAGGAAAGCCAACGCCCGGATGCCGATTTCCTCAGCGTCGTCGAGGTCGAGCGGCTTGGGCTTTAATCGTTTCAGCATCTCACCTTCCCCATGTTTCTCGCCGATTGGTGCCGTGACGCATGTTCAACGCACAGTCTTAATCCGTTTGTTACGGCTTATCGCGCACAGTGCAACTCCAACAGCTCACCAGAATCGGTGCAAGTGTGGATCGAGACTTTCCGACGGGACGGCCGGGGTCATGACGTACCAGGAGCGGCGCAAGACTTTCGAAAGGTCTGACGGCATTGCCGGACGGGCGACCAAGACCGTGCTGATCGTCGAGGACAACGAGCTCAACATGAAGCTCTTCCACGATCTGCTGGATGCCCATGGCTATGCAACCTTGCAGACCCGGAATGGCATGGAAGCGCTGGAGCTCGCGCGCCGGCACCACCCGTCGCTGATCCTCATGGACATCCAGTTGCCTGAGGTTTCCGGCCTTGAGGTGACGCGATGGCTGAAGGAGGATGATGGTCTGCGCGACATTCCAGTTATCGCGGTGACGGCGTTCGCGATGAAAGGGGATGAAGAGCGGATCCGGGGCGGCGGCTGCGAGGCATACATTTCGAAACCGATCTCGGTCACGAGCTTCATCGCAACCGTCAAGAAATTTATCGGCGAGTGCTGACCGAAAACTCCGTTGGCCGGTTCGTCCCGTTAGTAGGTGTGCAATGACTGCCCGCGTTCTTGTTGTCGACGACATTCTCGCCAACATCAAGCTGCTCGAGGCCCGGCTGATGGCCGAGTACTTCGAGGTGCTGACCGCCACCAGCGGCCAGGATGCACTCGATATCTGCGACCATGAGCGCATCGACGTGGTGCTGCTCGATGTCATGATGCCCGGGATGGACGGCTTCGAGGCCTGCCGGCGCATCAAGGCCAATCCCGCCACCCAGCACGTGCCGGTGATCATGGTGACCGCTCTCGACCAGCCGTCGGACAAGATCCAGGGCCTCGAGGCAGGTGCCGACGATTTCCTCACCAAGCCGGTCGACGACATCGCGCTCGTCACGCGGGTCAAGAACCTCGCGCGCCTGAAGATGTTGAACGACGAAATGCTGATGCGGGCCGCAACCACCCAGCAGTTGGGCCTGCCGCCATCGGCGGCGATGGCCAGGGCCATGCGCGGCGAAAGCGGACGGATACTGCTGGTTGACGATCACCGTCGCTCAGCCGCACGCACCATGCAGGCGCTAGCCGGCACCCACGACGTATTTGTCGATGAGGACATCCAGGCTGCGCTGATGCGCGTCGCCGAGCACAACTTCGATCTGCTGATCGTGAGTCTCAGCCTCGCCAACGCGGATGGCTTGCGTCTGTGCAGCCAGGTCCGCTCGCTCGACCGCACGCGGCACCTGCCGATTATCGTACTGATCGAGCCGGGCGACGAGGCCCGCCTCATGCGCGGCCTCGACATGGGCGTCAACGACTACCTGATCCGCCCCGTCGACCGGCACGAGATGCTGGCGCGGGTCAGGACGCAGATAAGGCGCAAGCGGCATGCCGACCTGCTGCGAACGCGGCTCGAGGAGAGCGTCGAGTTCGCGATCACGGATTCGCTCACCGGCCTGCACAATCGCCGCTACATGGAGGGACACCTGCGCACGCTCGTGGCCGAGAGTCTCACCGCCAAGCGGCCGCTGTCTGTACTGGTCGCCGATATCGACTATTTCAAACGCATCAATGACACCTACGGCCACGACGCTGGCGACCACGTGCTGCGTGAGTTCGCCAACCGGTTCCGCCGCAACTCCCGCGGCGTCGACCTCGCTTGCCGTTTTGGCGGCGAGGAATTCGTAACCATCATGCCGGACACGACGATCGAGCGGGCCTGCCAGGTTGCCGAGCGGTTGCGGGCCTGCGTCGCGGCCGAGCCGTTTCGTCTCGATGCTTCGACCCAAATTGCAGTGACCGCAAGCGTCGGCATCGCCATGCTGGAGCGCGGCGACGATACGCCGGAAACACTGTTCAAGCGGGCAGACAACGCGCTCTATGCGGCGAAGCGAGACGGTCGAAACCGTGTCGTCGCGGATGCTGCTTGACGCCCGCAATTGACTAGCAAGACGTTGAGCCGCTCTGAGGTAAACATATTGCAATGCAAGAAACGTGCATTAACCGATTGTTTCCGTTTACGAAATTAACTAGACACGAATTTGATTGAAACCATCCGGCGCTATGTCTTGCAAGTGTATCTTGTCTCTGCCAACATTTAACAAGCATGAACATGCGCGTGGGAGTTCATGCTATCGAAATTTTCGATCGCAGTCGGCACTGTCATAATTGTGCGAAGTGCGTGTGATCGTATCATATCGTGGCCCGCTAAACACAGGACGTGAACCGCATCACTCCTGTGCTGGGCTACGTACCCTAGAGTCGAGCCGCGAGGCAAAGCTCAGTGGGTGCCACCGGGCGGTTTGCTGACGCCCTCTTCAGCAAATCGAACGGTCATCAGGCAGAGGCCGTGGCGTACTCGGACGATATTTCCCCGCTACCGAGCGTGCTGCGGCCTCCGCCGAGGCGGGCCGTTCGAGGCAAATCAGTAGTGATGTGATCGCGCGCGCCGAGAGCAGGTCTCACCGGCGGAAAATCACTTGATCTTCGTTTCCTTGAACTCGACGTGCTTGCGCGCGACCGGGTCATATTTCTTGAACACGATCTTCTCGGTCGACGTGCGCGGGTTCTTCTTGGTTACGTAAAAGAATCCTGTGCCTGCCGTGGAAAGCAGCTTTATTTTTTGGGTGACGGGCTTGGCCATAGCAAATCAATTCCTACTCGCGTATCGGCGCGTTGATTAAGAGAAGGGCAACATACTCGCGCCCGTCGACGTGTCAAGGTTGAGGTGGATCCAATAGCAGATTGTCGCGGCGAAAGCTGCCTTTGCTGAAGTGGTAGAAGGGCACCTTGCCGGTCCCAGCGTTTAGACTGTCGGTATCAATGCGCTCCATCAGGTCCTCAAGCACGACCCGCGTGATCGGCGGGACGTCGAGCTCGCGGGTTTCATCCATCGTCAGCCAGTGCAGGCCGGAGAGCTCGCCGTCGTTACTTTCAGTGCGGTGCGCGATCGCCGCCGCGTCCATATAGAAGAAGCGCGTGTCGTAGCGGCGCGTGCGGCCAGGTGGCGTGATGGCGCGGGCGAAGAAGGTCAAGGGGCTCAGCGCCGGCATATAGCCGCTGGCGAAGAACTCGTCCCAGCCGGACACACCTGCCGAGGTTGGCTGCGGCAGCGGCGCGCCGATGACGAGCCCGGCTTCCTCGAACGTTTCGCGGATGGCGGCGAGCGCCAGCGCTCGGGCGCGGCCTGGGCTCGCAGCGCCCTTCATCTGCATCATCAGCTTGCCGGTCTCGCTGGCGGAAAGCTCATCGGCGCTGATGACGAGGCGATCGGTCTTGTCGACCCGGCCGCCGGGGAATACGTACTTGCCCGGCATGAACACCTGCTCCATGCGCCGCCTTCCCATCAGCACGCGCGGCGCCGGTCCGCTGCGGTCGACGATGATCAAGGTGGAAGCGTCCCGCGGCCGCATCGACTTTGCCGCCGCCGCAGATTTTGCGCTAAGTGTGCCAGCCGTCATGTATAGGATCTCACGCAATTTCCTCGCTATTGCCAGCCGCTCGCCTCATCTGATCCGCAAAGAGCGACTTCGTCCAGTCCAACAGATGCTCCTGGCAGCCGAAGCCGTAGCCTTTGCAGGCCACCTCGTGGCTCCCCTGGTAGATCATGTCGACGGCCACGTAGAAGATGATCAGCAGGCCAAGCCAGGTGATCCACGGATGGCGCGCCAGGAGCTTGGCGATGAAGTGTGATGCGACCGCCATCAGCACGACTGCGACCACGAGGCCGATGACCAGCACGGTCGTACTATTGCCGGCCGCGCCGGCCACCGCCAGCACATTGTCGAGCGACATCGAAACGTCGGCAACCATGATCTGGAAAATGGCGCGCTCGACCGACAATGGTTGACCTTGCGTCGTATCGGAGGCGACCTTGGCGGCGATCTCGTCGGGGTCGTGCGACTCTTCGGTGATCTGCCGATACATCTTCCAGCAGATCCACAACAGCAGGATGCCGCCGGCCAGCGTCAGGCCGACGATCTGCAGCAGCTGGTTGGTGATGCCGGCGAACAGGATGCGCAGGACGACGGCGGCGGTGATGCCCCAAAAGATCACCTTGGCGCGCATCTCGGGGGCGACGCGCGAGGCGGCCAGTCCGACAACGATGGCGTTGTCGCCAGCCAGCACGACGTCGATCATCAAGATGTTGAGCAGCGCTGCCCAGTTCTGCTGCCACCAGCCCGCGGTCAACAGATCGGCCAGCTCCGCCATCAGCGCCTGCATCGCGATCTCCCCCTTGCCCCGCAAACGGTCACCGAGCACATAGTGCGCGTGGTCGATAAAACAACAGCCCGCAGGATATGCGGGCTGCTGGCAGATCGGCGTATGTGATCAGCGCTTCGAGAACTGGAAGCTGCGGCGGGCTTTCATCCGTCCGTACTTCTTGCGCTCGACAACGCGGCTGTCGCGGGTGAGGAAGCCGCCCTTCTTCAGCACCGGACGCAGGTCCGGCTCGAAGTAGGTCAGCGCCTTGGAGATGCCGTGGCGAACAGCGCCAGCCTGACCGGAAAGGCCACCGCCGGCGACCGTCACCATGACATCGTACTGCGTTGCGCGGCCGGCGGCATTGAGTGGTTGCTTCAGCAGCATCTGCAGGACCGGGCGGGCAAAGTACTGCTCAAAGTCCTTCTTGTTGACGGTGATCCGGCCGGCGCCTGGCTTGATCCAAACGCGCGCGACCGCGTTCTTGCGCTTGCCGGTGGCATAGGCGCGGCCAAGTTTGTCGAGCTTCTGCACATAGACCGGATTGCTCGCGACAACTGTGTCGCTGACGGCCGGCTTCAGGCCGCCGAGGTCGCTCAGGGTCTTGGTTTCCGTGGCCATGGTGATCAGGCCCTCACATTCTTGCGGTTGAGCTTGGCGATATCGAGGGCCACCGGGTTCTGGGCGGCATGCGGGTGCGCGGCGCCCTTGTAGACCTTGAGGTTGTTCATCAGGCGGCGCTGCAGCGGCCCGCGCGCCAGCATGCGCTCGACCGCCTTTTCGACGACGCGCTCGGGGAAGCGGCCTTCGAGGATCATGCGCGGCGTGCGCTCTTTGATGCCGCCGGGGAAGCCGGTGTAGTGGTGGTAGACCTTGTCCTCGTACTTCTTGCCGGTGAACACCACCTTGTCGGCGTTGACGACGATGACGTTGTCGCCGCAATCGACGTGCGGAGTGTAGATGGGCTTGTGCTTGCCTTTGAGGCGGGTGGCGATCAGGGCGGCGAGGCGACCAACGACTGAGACCGTTAGCGTCGATCACGACCCATTTCTTGTCCACCTCGCCGGTCTTGGCGACGTAGGTCTTCATTGTGCTGTTCCGTGGTTGCATGAGCGGACGCACCCGGCGCTCCGAGTGGTTGTGGCGCTGTATCGTGGAAACGCCGCGAAGCGTCAAGTCAAAATTGATCGAGCAAAGAATTTACGCAGAAAATCAATGATTTAACAGTATAAGGTAATATACTTACCGCGAAGTGGTAATATATTACCTGGATTCTTCTTTGGGCGGCAGCGCGTAGGTTCCGGTGGCATGCGCGACCATGTCTGGGCGGCCGTCGGCATAGATTTCGACATCGGCAACGGCCAGTCGGCGGCCGACCTTGATCAGCCGCGCCTCCGCGATCATGTCCACCGGTGCCGGCCGGCTGAGGAAATTCATGGTCATGCTGGCCGTCACCGCCTGCAGCGCTCCGTTGCCGAGGTGGCCGAGCAGGGCGGCGTAGACCGTGAAATCGGCGAGCTTGAACATGGTCGGTCCCGACACCGTGCCGCCCGGGCGCAACATTGCCGGATCGGCTAGTCAGGCGGACGCGGGCGCGGCCGTCGCAGAGTTCCTCGATCGCAATTCGTCCTGGGCCTTCATGCACTTGCGGAAAGTGGTCGGCAATGAGCCGGGTCACTGCCGGCGCATCGAGCCGCATCGCATAGATTGTAGGCCTGAGTTGCATTCTTATTCTCGTCTCAGTTCTGGTTTGGATTGTGAGCATATACGATTCTATCGTGGCGGGGTTGATACACGATGGCCGCGCAAGTTTGAACCAAGCGAGGAGGCAGAAACCATGAAGCGTTTGGTGCTCAAGGCGATCGCGGCTGCGGCCGCGATTTCGCTGGCGGTTGGGGTTGCGATCACACCAGTCCACGCGCAGGCGACGGCGGCCGATTTCAAGCAGGTGCAACTATCCGACAAGTTGGTGCAAGGCTTCATCGCGGCGCAGAAGGACCTGGCCGCCATGGCCTCCAAACTGCAGGCCGCCGGCGACAAGCCCGACGCCAAGCTGCAGGCCGAGCTCGAAGGTGTCGCGACCAAGAACGGTTTTGCCAATTTCGCCGAGCTCGACGACACCGCAGCCAACATCTCGATGGTGATGGCCGGCCTCGATCCGCAGTCTGGCGACTACGTCGATCCGCTCGATGCCATCAAGAAAGAAATGGAAGAGATCAAGAAGGATGACAAGATCCCCGAGAAGGACAAGAAGCAGATGCTCGAGGAGATGGAGCAGGCGCTGAAGACCACGCCGCCACTGCAGTACAAAGAGAATGTTGCCGTCGTGAAGAAGTTCCAGAAAGAGATCGAGAAGGCGCTGCAGTAGGTTGGGTTAGACCGGCCACCTTGCCGGTCGTAACCCAACGCTTCACGGGTAGTGTCAAGTTGCTGGGTTACGGCGCAAGAGCGCCTAACCCAACCCATTATTTGCGGTGATTTGGAGCGGCAGTCGTGCAGGATCGTGTCGTGCCAACAGGCGCAAGCCCAACCGCCGAACAGCCGCTGTTGGTGGCGCGCCCGGAACCGGGCATCGCGCTGATCACCCTCAACCGCCCGGCACAGCGCAACAGCCTGTCGCTCGGCCTGCTCGATGCATTGCAGGTGGCGATCGCCGAAGTGTCAACCGATCGCACCGTTCATGCGGTGATCCTGGCCGCCAGCGGCCCGGCCTTCTGCGCCGGCCACGACCTCAAGGAAATGACCGCCGCCCGCACCGAGGCCGATCGCGGCCGCGCCTTCTTCAAGCTGACGATGGACAAGTGCTCGGCCACCATGCAGGCGATCACGGCGTCACCGAAGCCGTTTATTGCCGCGGTCGAAGGCGCGGCGACGGCGGCCGGCTGCCAGCTGGTCGCGACCTGCGATCTGGCGGTTGCAGCCGAGACTGCGAGCTTCGCCACGCCCGGTGTCAATATTGGCTTATTCTGCTCGACGCCGATGGTTGCATTGTCGCGCAATGTATCACGCAAGCAGGCTATGGAGATGCTGCTGCTCGGCGAGATGCTGCCCGCTCGGCAAGCCAAGGAATTCGGGCTCGTCAATCGCGTGGTGCCGGGCGGCCAGGTTCGCGAAGAGGCGCTCGCGATGGCACGCGTCATCGCCTCGAAATCGCCGCTGACGGTCTCGATCGGCAAGGCGGCGTTCTACCGCCAGATCGAGCAGCCGGTGGCCAAGGCCTACGCCTACGCGGCAAACGTCATGGTCGAGAACATGATGGCGCGCGATGCCAGCGAGGGCATCGGCGCCTTCATCGACAAGCGACCGCCGGAATGGAGCGGAACCTGAGATGATGCAGCCGCGCCTCACGCTCGTAACCTTGGGCGTGAGCGATATCGCCCGGGCGCGGCGCTTCTACGAGCAACTGGGCTTCACGGCATCATCGGCTTCGCAGCCAACGGTGACGTTCATGTCGGCCGGCGGCGTCGTGTTGTCGCTGTTCGGGCGCGCCGATCTCGCGCTCGACGCGCAAGTGACCGATGCGCCGACCGGTTTTGCCGCCATCACTCTCGCCCACAACTGCCGCTCCGAAGCCGAGGTCGATGCTGTGATCGCGCACGCGGTGGCCTGCGGTGCGACGCTGAAGAAATCGGCGCAGAAGGTGTTCTGGGGCGGCTACGCCGGCTATTTCGCCGATCTGGATGGCCACCTGTGGGAAGTCGCCTACAATCCATTCATGCCGCTCGATGCCGAAGGCCGCATGCAGTTGCCTTGAGTGCCAGTCGGATGCGAAGCGGTGCCTGGCTTTAGCCTGGTGCCGGCGTGTGATACTCGACGTGCCACAGGTGCCGGGCTAAAGGCCAGGCACCATCGAATAGGCGAACTGATGCTGAGAGAGATCTACATCCGGCCGGCTGGCCTCATGGCGACGGCGGCGACGACGCCTGCGACCGAGGTGCGCGGCGGCTTCCGGCTTGCGGAAGGCTGGCTCGACTTCACGGCGCTTGATATCATTGAGCGCAATGGCGCCGCGGTCGAACGGCACATCGCCGGCCTCGGCGAGTTCTTCGAGAAGGACTGGGGGCGGCGCACCGCCAACGCCGCCGACATGTTCGAGAACATCATGCGGCCGCGCGCGCGCCTCGCGGGGTTGAGCCTCGACCGGCCGCGCATCATGGGCATCGTCAACGTCACTCCGGACAGCTTTTCCGATGGCGGCGAGCTCGGCTCGACGCGGGCCGCGATCGAGCACGCGCTGCAGCTCGTGGCGGAAGGTGCCGACATCGTCGACATCGGTGGCGAGTCGACCCGACCCGGTTCGCTGCCGGTGCCGATCGCCGAGGAGATCGCCCGAGTCATTCCAGTGATCGAAGGCATGCGGGCCAAGACGGATGCGCGCATCTCGGTCGACACCCGCAATGCCGAAGTGATGAAGCGCGCCGTCCAGGCTGGCGCCGACATCGTCAACGATGTTTCCGCACTGATGCATGATCCGCGCGCGCTCGAAATTGTCGCTGACAGCGGTCTGCCCGTTATCCTGATGCATGCCCAGGGCGATCCACGCACGATGCAGGATGCCCCGCGCTACAACCACGTGCTGCTCGACGTGTTCGACTTTCTTGAAGACCGCGTCGAGGCCTGCCGCCGTGCCGGCATCGCGCCCGGTCGGCTGGTGATCGACCCGGGCATTGGCTTCGGCAAGACAATTGATCACAATCTCGATCTGATGGCCGGCTTGAGTTTGTTTCACGGCCTTGGCGTACCTGTCCTGCTCGGCGCCTCGCGCAAGCGTTTCATCGGCACCTTGACCGGGGTCGAGGCGGCGGCGAAACGTGTCAACGGCTCGGTCGGCGCTGCACTCGCCGCGGTCGGTCAAGGCGCGCAGATCATCCGCGTGCATGACGTCAAGGCAACGCGCGAGGCGCTCGCTGTGTGGCTGGCGTCGGTCGCGGGCGTGGCGCCGCAAGGCTGAGAGGAGTGCCATGACACACACCATCGGCTTCATCGGCACCGGCGTCATGGGCGAGCCGATGTGCCGCAACCTGGCGCACAAGAGCGGCTCGCCGGTCATCGCCTACGACCGCAGCGCGGCGCCGCTGCAACGGCTCGCAGCCTTCGCAGTGAAATCTGCGCGCTCGGTCACCGAACTCGCCAAGGCGGCCGACGTGATCTTCATGGTGCTGCCCAGCGGCAAACACGTTGAGGCGGTTTGCTACGGCGGTGACGGCCTCGTCGCTCTCGCCCGCCCCGGCCAGACCATCGTCGATCTTGGCACCTCGCCAGTGTCGCTGGCGCGGCGGCTGGCCAAGGACTTCGCCGACCGTGGCGCGGTGTTCGCCGATGCGCCGATCGCGCGTACCCGGCAGGCGGCCGAGGACGGCACCTTGAGCATCATGGTCGGCGCCGATCAGGCAACGTTCGAAGCAGTGCAGCCGTTGCTCGCCTGTGTCGGCCGCGAGATCAGCCATTGTGGCCCGGTCGGCTCCGGCCAGATCGTCAAGATCATGAACAACATGGTGCTGATCCAGACCGTGGTGGCGCTGGCCGAAGCGCTCGCCGTGGCGCGTCGCAGCGGCCTTGATGGGGCAGTGCTGTTCAACACGCTGGCGAAGGGCTCCGGCGACAGCTTCGCGCTGCGCAACCATGGCATGAAGGCGATGCTGCCGGGGGTGTACCCGGAACAGGCGTTCTCGACCGAATATGCGCTTAAAGATCTCGACTACGCGTTCGAGCTGGCGCGAGATGCGGGTCTCAAGCTCGACGGCGCCGAGGTTGCCCGCGCCAAGTTGAGCGCTGCGATAGAGGCGGGCTTCGGCCGCAACTACTGGCCTGTGATCACCAAGATAATCGATGCCTGAGCGGCGATCGTAGTCGTTTGCGCTTGGTCATGCGCGTCCCGCAGCTTGTCGGCACGACGCCATTTCATCGTTTCCGGCCAGCGATGTCACACGACCCTAGTGGCCTTCAGGTTCGCAATCTCGGCGGCCGAAAAGCCAAACTCGGCCAGCACCTCGTCCGAGTGCGCGCCCTTCTCGGGGATGGCCGCGACGATGCTCGCCGGTGTGCGCGACAGGGTGACCGGCTGGCCCAGCAGTTCGACCTCGCCGCGCGACCGGATGATGCGCCGTTTGTACGATGCCGGAGTGCCTGACCTGCGGATCGGCGAACATCTCGTCCATCTTGTAGATCGGCCCGACCGGTACGTGGAACTCCTGCAGCAGCTTCAGCCAGTGTGCAGAGGGCCGCGCCTTGAAGATCGGCTCCAGCAGCTCGCGCATCTGCGGGCGATGCTTGAACCGGCTTTCCATGGTGGCGTAGTCGGGATGATCGATCAAGTCGGGCTGGTCGATCGCCATGCAGAACGAGCGCCACTGGCCCTGGCCGCCGACGCCGATGTTGATGAAGCCGTCGGCGGTCGGCAGCACGCCCATCGGCGTCACGTAGGGGTGGTCGTTGCCGGCCTGCGGCGGCACCACGCGATCGACGAGGTAGCGCGCGGCCTGGAAGTCGCACATGGCGATCTGCGCCTCGAGCAGGGATGTGTGGACCCACTGCCCGTGGCCGGATCGCGCGCGTTCTGAAACTGCGACCAGGATGCCGACCGCGGCGTAGAGGCCCGCTGAAGAATCCGCAATCGCTGCTCCCGCGCGCACCGGACCGCCGCCTGGCTCGCCGGTGATCCACATCAGCCCGCCCATGCCTTGCGCGATCTGGTCGAAGCCGGGATGGCCGGCATAGGGCCCGGTCTGGCCGTAGCCGGAGACCGAGGCCAGGATGATGCGCGGATTGATCGCTTGCAGGGCTTCGTAGCCGATGCCGAGCCGCTCCTTCACGTCCGGCCGGTAGTTCTCGACCACGACGTCGGCGCGCTTCACCATGCGCAGGAAGGCTTCGCGACCGGCTGTTTCCTTGAGGTTGAGCGTCAACGAGCGCTTGTTGCGATGCAGGTTCTGCATGTCATAGCCGTGCCGAGGGCCACTCATGCCCTCGTTCGGATCGACGCCATCGGGCGCCTCGATCTTGATCACGTCGGCGCCGAAGTCGGCGAGCACGCGGCAGCAGGTTGGGCCGGCGCGCACGCGGGTCAGGTCAAGGACAACAAGATCGGACAAGGCAAGCGATGCCGTAACGCGGCTCATGCTGGGATCCCCAATGGTGGCAATGCTGCCCAGGGTGCCACGCGAAGCGATGGACCGAAAGCTCGATTGTGCCGGTCAGCCAGCCGTCTGACGCAATCCCGCCTCGCTCTTGGTCGCGGCACCGCCATGACCGGCGAGTTCGGCCGTGATCGCGGCGATCGTGGCCGGCAGCGACCGCTGGATCGCCTCGCAATGGCTGCCCACATGGGTGACGACGCCGTCACGCACTTCGCTTTCGAGTTGAGTGCACAGATCGCCGATCCGGAGTGCGCCGATGTTGCGGCTGAGCGAGCGCAACGCGTGCGCGGCCTCCGCGATGGTGGTCGGGTTGCCGCAGGATTGCGCGGCCAGCAGCGTCTCGAGTGCCCGCGGCGCGTGGATCGAAAAGAGGCGAACGACGCGGCTGGCGAGATCGTCACCTGGCTGCTGCATCTCGATGATGCTCGCCAGCACCTCGGCGTCGATCAGCGGGATTTCGCCATCGGCGGGTGGATTTGGCTCCGACTGATCGCTGCTGGTCCTGCCGCGCCCATCGGGCGAAATCCCAAGTGCGATGGCGAGGCAGTTGTCGAGCGATTTCAGGGTGTAGGGCTTCGTCAGATAGCCGGTCATGCCAGCGTCGCGCCAGGCGTTGGCGCGCTCGCCCAGCACGTGCGCCGTGAACGCCACGATCGGCAGCTGAGCGCGGCCGCTCTCTTGTTCCCAGGCGCGGATCGCTCGCGTCGCCGCATAACCATCCATCACCGGCATGCTGCAGTCCATCAGTACCACGTCGAACTCTTGGGCCTTGATGGCCTCGACGGCGGCACGGCCGTCTTCGACGCAGACCGCAGTGCCACCGAGGCGCAGGATCGCTTCGCTCAGGACCTCGCGGTTGATTGCGTTGTCATCGGCGGCCAGAACGCGAATGCCGGCCAGTGCCGACACTTCTGGTGCGGCGATCGAATTTCGATGCTGCTTGGCCGCCAATGCCGCAATCGTTGTCGCAGCCACCACTGCGACCGGGACGCGCACGCTGAACGTCGAGCCGCGACCCGGCTTGGAGGTGACCGTGATGTTGCCACCCATCGCAGTCGTGATGCGCTGGCAGATGGTAAGGCCGATGCCGGTGCCGCCGAAGCGCCGCATGGTCGACTGGTCGGCCTGGGAAAAGGCCTCGAATATGGTGGCGAGTTTTTCGCCCGGAATGCCGATGCCGGTATCGATCACGTCGAGCATCAAGGTCGGCCGTGCCGCACTGCTGCCGGCGTCGTACGTCATCGCGATCGCGATGCCGCCGCTCTCGGTGAACTTGAGCGCGTTATTGACGAGGTTGGATAGGATCTGTGTGAGGCGAACCGGGTCGGTGCTGATCATTTCCGGCACACCGGCAGCCACTTCAGCGGTGAGGCCGAGCCCCTTGGCTTCGGCGCGCAGGCGGAACAGTTGAACGACGTCGTCTACGATCTGGTGCGGGCGGACCGGGATGGCCTCCAGCTCGAGCTTGCCAGCCTCGATCTTGGAGAGGTCGAGAATGTCATTGATGATTGCGTGCAGGGTCTGGCCGGAAGCCAACAGCACGTCGGCATAGCGCTTTATGCGCGGTGCCAACTTAGCTGCCGACATCAACTCGGCCACCACCAGCATGCCATTGAGCGGTGTTCTGATCTCATGACTCATGACCGCAAGGAACTCGGACTTGGCGGCGCTAGCGGCTTCGGCGGCGACCGTTGCCTCGGCCAATTCCGCGGTGCGTTCGGCGACTTCGATCTCCAGGCGATCCCGGTGGCTGGCAAGAGCCTGGTCGCGACTGCGCACCTCGGCCAGCATGCCGTTGAAGGCGTCGACGAGCAAACTGATCTCGTCGTGGCTTGTCTTCTCGACCCGGCGATCGAAATCCTTGGTGCGGGCTACATCCTGCATGGCAGCGGTCAATTCGGTTACCGGTCGCGAGATGCTTTGCTGCAACCGGCGCGACATCAGCAGACCGAATGCAGCAGCAACGACCGCAGCCAGGAATGCGGACATAACGCTATCGCCGAGCGCACCGCGCAACGATGAAAGGTCGGCGATGAGGGTGATTTGTCCAATCCTGTTGCCGCCATAGATGATCGGCAGCGCGACTGGATAGGTCGCAAGATATAGAGCAGTGAATGGGCCGATCTCGCGGTTGGGCTCGACCGCGCCGGTTTCGCGTGCAACGACGACGCCGAAGCCGAACTGGTGCACGGCGCGGCCCTCGGCATCGCTCACGAGCGCGTAGGTTATGTCCGGGATGCGGCCTACTGAACTCAGCGTCCGGGCGACGCTATCGCCGTCGCCGTCGGCCAGTGGTCGGGCAACCGAGGTCGCGATTGCGGCGGCAATGCCCTGCAATTCGAGGCGTTTGGCCGAAAACCGGTCCTTCAAATTGATCCAGGCAAAGGCGAACGTAACCAGCAATACGGCGCTGGTGACCGTAGTGAGGACGAGAACGGCGAGCTTGGTGCGGATCGAGCGCAATTTCGGATGGCCTGACGCATTACTAAAGTCATTTACTTACCATTGGGAAGCTGAAGAGACCGTTACATAAAGTTGTCGGGACTTTGAGTTATATTTAGTTAACTGGCTGTGAGAAAATGAGCATAACGAAGAACGTTCAGCGACGGGTAAGAAATCCGCAATGATTGGCGAACCAAGAAAAAATGACGCAGGTGCGCTCCGCGTCCTCGTCGCAGACGACGATCCGATCCAGCGTAGCCTAATCAATGCCCGGCTCGCGCGACTCAACGGACAGACCGTCGAGGCGGAGGATGGCGTTGCGGCATGGGCACTGCTGTCTTCGCAGACCTTCGATATCGCGATCGTTGATCTGAACATGCCGAACCTCGACGGCTTCGGCCTGATCCAGTCCATGCGGGATCACCCACGGACCCGGCATATGCCGATCATCGTCATCACCTCGAGGCACGACCGGGCCGCGATCGAGGCGGCGCTGCAGGCAGGCGCATCGTCGTTTCTGGTCAAGCCGATCGCCTGGTCGACATTCGAGCACCACATCGGCTTCCTTCTGCGCATGGTGCAATCGGCGAAGGAATTCCGGGCAGCGAGCCAGAAGGCAATCGCCACGCATCGGGCGCGAGAGGCCATTCTTGGCGGCGTCTGCGGCGCGGCCATTTCGGGGACGACGTGGGTGATGGAGGAGGTCGACCAGCTGCGGCGTCTGCCGCTGCCGGCAGAATCCGCTCCACTATTGCTGCAGCGGCTCAATACCATATTCGAAGAATGCAAGGCGTTGCGGCAAGCGGCGACGAACGGTGCTGCCGAGATTGCCACACTCGAGGAGAAGATCGCCGTTAGCGGGCGCAAGGAACGGCTGGAACTCATTGTGGCCGAAGCTGAGCGCGCATTGGCGCCGGCGATAGCGACCAAGAGCATCGATCTGCGTGTAACGTTGCCTGCTGGTGACACATGGGTCGCCGGCGACGGCGAGGCCTTGCAACAGGCGCTGCTCCATCTGATCGCCAATGCGGTCGAGCATTCGCGGTCTGGAGAGCAGGTCTGCGTCAGCGCCAAGATCTATCCCGACGGCCTTTTGGGCGTGGAGATAACCGATCACGGCGAAGGCATGCATCCTGACTTGCTAGCCAGAACCTTCGCGCCATTGCAGTCGCGCTTCGCAGGGCCGGAGCGTGAGACCAAAATCGGGTTCGGGTTGCTGATCGCAAAAGCGATTGCGGAAGCCCACAGCGGCACGCTCGAATTGCGCTCGATGCCTGGACAGGGAACAACGGCACTGCTTGTGTTGCCGCCTGATCGGGTCACTAATATCGTTGATAAAGAGTGAATACGCGAGAATCGGTGCCGTTATTAAGAAGCCATTAGGCGTGCCATATGAACTCAGTTTGAACTGAAGATTTGTTTTGCTAAAAATGTATTCTCGACATAGTGGCGCGGGCGTTGGAACTTTGATGATATCGGCAGCAAACAGGATCGTGACGGCGCTCCGTGAGTGGCGCGATGCGATTGGCGCTGCTTATTGCGATTGCCGCGGCGGTGTCATGGTGACATTCGCAATTGCCCTGCCGGTGCTGCTGCTGGTCACCGGCGGCGCGATCGACTATGCAGCCATGCTGAACGAGCGAAGCAGAGCACAGCGAGCGGCCGATTCCGCCTCGCTCGCAGGCGCCAAGGAGTTGAGTCTCGCCGACAGCAACAGGCAAAACGTGCCGGCGGTGGTCGAGGCCGTGATCGCGTCCTATTTGCGCAGCAATTCGACCGACGGCAGCACGCCCGTCTATTCGGTCATGAGCAACGTTATCGATAAGTCAGGTTCACCGCTGCAGGTTGAGGTCAATCTTGCCGCTACCGCCACGTCACTGTTCGGCAGCCATTTCGGGCTGGGCGACAGCCAGATCGCCGTCCGCTCGGTTGCGGTGGTGGTAGGCAAACCGAATATCTGCCTGCTGGCCCTCGACCCCAAGGCAGTCGGGGCGATCGAGCTCGAGCATAAGGCCACCGTGATCGGCCAGAATTGCGCGGTTTACTCGAACTCGATCAATCCAAAGGGGATCATGTCGTTCAATAGGTCGTCGCTCACGGCGAGTCTGATTTGCTCGGCGGGGGGGAAGGCCGGCAATATTGGTAACTTCAGTCCCGCCCCGTTGACGGATTGTCCCCAGTTCCAAGACCCGCTGGCAGGACGCCCCGAACCGACGGTCGGCGGCTGCAGTGCAACCAATCTGGTAATCAAGAACGAGACCGTCACCCTGAGCGAGGGCACTTACTGTGGTGGCATCCTAATCAAGGGCACGTCGCGGGTCACGCTGACACCGGGAGTGTTCGTGATCAAGGATGGCCCCGTTATCGTCGCCGACACGGCTTCACTCGAGGGCGACAAGGTGGGGATGTATTTCAGTGGCAACACATCGCGCTTCAAATTCGCGACCGGGACGACGATAAGTCTGACGGCGCCCAAGTCAGGCGTGATGGCCGGCCTGCTGTTCTTCGCCTCGCGCAGCCAGGCCAACACCAAGTTCGAGATCCTGAGCGATAATGCGCGACAGCTGCTCGGCACCATCTATCTGCCGAACGGCGAGCTATCAATCGACGCCAACGAGCCGATCGCCGACAAATCGGCGTATACTGCTATCGTCGCGCGGCAGGTGACGGCGTACTCCGGCCCGACCATCACCCTCAACACCAACTACGATCTGACCGACATTCCCGTGCCGGAAGGCATCCGTGGTGTTGGCCAGCCGGTGGCGCTGGCAAAGTAGGCGCCTTGATCCCGCGATCAGCTCGCCGCCGCTCGCCTGTCGGCAATGCGCTGCGCAGTGCCGGCTATGATCGCCGCGCGCAAGTCGGCCGGGCTGTCGATGCCGGCGTCGATTGCCACGTGCTGGGCACGCGCCAGGGCCTTGAGGTGTGCCACGCTGTCGATCGCCTCGAGCCGGCCTCTCAGGCCGTCCGCACCCTGCTTGGTCATCACCACAACGAGGCTGAAGGCGTGCGGATCGAAGACTGGCTCCGTCGTCTCCGTCGCCGGTGCCGCTGCCTGCGGCGTTGCCGCCTTAGCGGAGTTGCCGGCAGCTTTCAGCGATGCATGCTGGCGCACCCGCATGTGCGACAACTCGGCGTCGAACTTGTCGACCAGACGCTTGACGGCCTCGGGTGCCACGCCGGGCTCGGTCTGCAGAGCGTCGCGGAAATATTTCCGCTTCGCCGGCCCCGACAGAGCTTTGGTTTTCTTGGCCATAGCGTGTCGCGCGCCCCCTACTCCGCCGCCAGCCGGGTCACCATCAATGGTACCACCTCATCGTACAATGCACGAATGGCGGCGGCGCCGTCACCGTACTTCTCCTCGATGCGCTTCGGGCTAGCATCCCAGTCGAAGGCGTTGGCAATGCCTTCGCTGTAGGGCACCCGGGCTTCCAGCATCGGGTGATCGAGGCCAATTTCGTCGATAATATTGCGGTCGCGCGAGTTGGCGCGGGTGCCGTTGGCGACGCAGACATAGCGCCGATCGGCCATGTCGATCTCGCGCAGATCATCGATGTTGCGTTTCTCCTCGATCAGCAGGGCGACCCGGTCTACGGCGAGCTGCGACACGTAGTCGGGACGGAACGGCACCAGCACCAGGTCGGCGGTCTTGAGCGCGGCGAGTGCGGCGAACGACAGGCCGGGCGCGCAATCGAGGATGACAAGGTCGAAATTCGGTTCGAACCGGCGCAGCAGCCGCATCAGCCGGCCTTTGACGCGGCTAGCCACCACATCCGGGTCCTTCGCCTGGCGTGCCTCCTTGACGTAGAGCTCACCCTGCACGTCTTCGAGCAGCAGCGAACCCGGCAGCAGCGACAGGCGGGCTGGTCGGCCATGGCCGTCGCGGACGTCGCCGGTGCCGTGGACGAGGTATTCGCGCGGTGCGCCGGCGGTCTCATCGAACATGTCGAAGAAGTAGTCGGAGATCGTGCGGTTGGCCTTCTTGGCCTCGAGCCAGCCTTGGCCGCCGAGCAGGATCAGCGACGCGTTGCACTGCGAATCGAGGTCGAGGACCAGCACGCGCTTTGCCCCCCAGACCGCGGCGGCGTGCGCCAGGCCCACGGCCACGGTCGATTTGCCGACCCCGCCCTTACGGTTTGCAACTGCTAGAAAGAACGCCATATCAGCTCCACGGTTCGTGCGTTGATCATCGTATTTTCCCGCGAGGCGTCGTATGGGTTGATTCCGGGGAGCGCGCTAGTACCCGGAATCACACTTGGATAGTACACCTGATCGCGGAACCGCGAGGCGATCCGCCAGGAGCGACGCCGAAGAGCGTAGCCCAGACTACGGTCGAGGCGCGCGACGCCGCGGGCGCCCGTGGGCCGCGACCCTACGGGCGATCGAGGATGCTCGCCGGCGGCGTCGCGCCGCTTGTCCGATGGGGCAACATCGGCCGGCGCGGCGCTCCTGGCCGGCGAACATCCTCGATCGTCATGTGTGCTATCCAAGTGTGATTCCGGGTACTAGGTCGCCGCGACAACACGAAACTGGTGCGACTGTTGCTTTACGCATTTGTTGCTAACAGCGTTGATGCAAGGCTGGAGTTCCGCAACCGTTGCGCATGCATTACAATGCATCGGGTTCGGCACGGGGGCCAGATTGGCACGCACGACAGGGGATGACGCACATGACGCGCCGTTACTTCGGCACCGATGGCATTCGCGGCCTCGCCAACCGCCATCCGATGACCTCGGAGGTCGCCTTGAAGGTCGGCATGGCCGCCGGCCACGTGTTCCAAAATGGCAACCATCGCCACCGGGTTGTGATCGGAAAGGATACACGGCTGTCCGGCTACATGATCGAGAGCGCGCTGATGTCGGGCTTTACCGCGGTCGGCTGCGACGTCTTCCTGCTCGGGCCGATGCCGACGCCGGCGGTCGCCATGTTGACCCGCTCGCTCCGGGCAGATCTGGGCGTCATGATCTCGGCCTCGCACAATCGCTTCGACGACAACGGAATCAAGCTGTTCGATCCCGACGGCTACAAGCTGTCGGATGAGAACGAGGCGCAGATCGAGCGCCTGATCGAGGCCAAGGCCGACACCATGCTGGCGCCGCCCGATCTGATCGGCCGCGCCACCCGGGTCGAGAGCGCCCAGGAGCGTTACATCGAGTACGCCAAGCGGACGCTGCCCAAGAACCTGCGGCTCGACGGGCTACGCATCGTCATCGATTGCGCCAATGGCGCCGGCTACAAGGTGGCGCCTGAGGCGCTGTGGGAGCTCGGCGCCGAAGTGATCAAGATCGGCGTCGACCCCAACGGCCGCAATATCAACCACAAGTGCGGCTCGACCGCGCCGGAGGCGCTGGTCGAGAAGGTGCGCGAGGTGCGCGCCGACATCGGCATCGCGCTCGACGGCGACGCGGATCGCGTCGTTCTCGTCGACGAGAAGGGCCAGATCGTCGATGGCGATCAGCTGATGGCGGTGATCGCCGAAAGCTGGCTGAAGCGCGAGGATCTGGCCGGCGGCGGCGTGGTCGCCACCGTCATGTCGAACCTCGGTCTCGAGCGCTACCTGGGCGAGCTGGGCTTGGCCATGATTCGCACCCCGGTCGGCGACCGTTACGTCGTCGAGCACATGCGCAAGCACGGCTACAACGTCGGCGGCGAGCAGTCGGGCCACATCGTGCTGTCGGACTTCACCACCACCGGCGATGGCCTGATCTCGGCGCTGCAGGTGCTGGCGGTGGTGGTCTCCACGGGCAAGCCGGTGAGCCAGGTGTGCAACCGCTTCACGCCGCTGCCGCAGATCCTGCAGAACGTGCGCTATGCCAAGGGCAAGCCGCTCGAGGATGCCCGCGTCAAGAAGGCGATCGACGCCGGCAAGGAGAAGCTCGGCACGTCCGGTCGCCTCGTGATCCGCCCGTCCGGGACCGAGCCTGTCATCCGGGTGATGGCCGAAGGTGACGACGAGCGCCTGGTTTCGGGCGTCGTCGGCGATATCGTCGAAGCGGTGCGTCTCGCCGCTGCCTGAGGCGGTTTACCGGTCGTTTACATCTCGCGCCGTCGCGGCTTTCGCGGCGGCGTTTCGATTTGGTGCGAGCACGTCATGGTTCCTTTTCCTCGATTAAGCGTCCCTTAAATGTTCTGGCCGATAGTCCTGAAATGACACAGTTGGGTTCGTGTTCGGGTTCCGGCGGCTGTGCTTCCGGTCAGATAAGGGAAAGGGTATCAGATGATCTCGTTCGGCAGATCCATGCTGCTGGCGGCCGCGCTTGCGATTGGCACTGTTAATGGCGCCGGCGCGGCCGACCTCGGCGGCTATCCGGGCGGCGGCCTCAAGGACTATGGCTACCAGCCGCAAATGGTGGCCTCCAATCCATCCTTCTACCTGCGTCTCGATGGCGGCATTGGCCGTCATGACCGGCCCGTCATGGTCGAGGATGGCGTTGCCGATCTGACCGACACCGACATCGGCCGGTCCTGGACGCTCGGCGGGGGCATTGGCTACTATTTCGCGCGCAACGTGCGCGGCGATCTGACCTGGGACCATCGCTTCAAGGCCGACGTCTCCGGCTACCGCTACGACGTGGCGCAGACCACGGCGGCCGACTGCCATGCCGGTGATCCGTTGGTCCTCGTGCAGTCGTCCTGCTACGGCACCCGCCAGTTCGGTCTGAAGAGCGATGTGTTCCTGGCGAACGTCTACTACGACTTTGATTGCCGCTGCCACATCACGCCCTACCTGGGCGTCGGCCTCGGCTTCGTGCGCCATCAGACCACGGCCGGCACGGTCGTCAACGCCGGTGGTGTGGCCGGCGACATCGACAGCGCGACCTCGACCCACGTTGCCGCGGCGTTGATGGGCGGCTTTTCGATGAAGCTGCGCGATCGCATGGCGCTCGATGCCGGCTACCGCTTCCTCTATCTCGGCGAAACCGCAACCGGTGCCGTCAAGGATCGCCAGGGTGCGGTTACGATCGCCCAGGATCCGACGGTCGAGAGCATTCATGCGCATGAATTCCGGGTCGGCCTGCGCTACGACTTCCGCTGATCGGCCTGGCGGCGCAGCTCTTCACGAAAGCGGGACCGGCCACTAATCGGCCGCTCCCACCGAACCCAGCCGGCAGCGGGTGGGCGCCAAGATGATGGGTCGAAATCCGGCGCGGTTCGCGCGGTTTCCTCGTGCCCACTGTTCCAGTCGCGTGACGTGTACCCAGACCGAAGTCGGCTGGCTCAAGCGTAATTGGACACGAGTGGCATTCGAGGTCTGGCGCCCGCATGGCGGGCAGCCGACCTCCAGCGAGGGATCGACCCACATGAACCGCAAGATCTTGTCTGCATCGGCCGGGCTCGCCTGCCTCGCCGCCAGTGCGCTACCGGCCCTTGCCGGCGACTGGAACAATGGCGCCGGCTCGATCAAGGATCGCGGCCAGGCGGCGGTGCCCGTGCCCGCCCCCCATCTCGTTCCGGACGGCCCGAGCGGCTGGTATCTGCGCATCGATGCCGGTCTTGGCCGTGAAAGCAACCACGGCGCCAAGGAGTCGGGCATCGTCTATGGCGCCGGCAATGGCGTCGATTCGTATTCCGCCAGCGGCGCGGGCTTTGGTTCGTCCTCGGGCTGGTTCGGCAATGGCTTCGATACCAACGCCAACTACGGTGCCGGCGTCGGCTACATCTGGGGCCACAGCTGGCGCACCGACGTGACGATCGATCGGCGTTCGTCGACCGAATACAGGATGCGCGGCACTTATCAGTACAACAACAATGTCGTGAACCCGGTCGCGCCGTTCTCGCCGCTATACATTGCGCCGGTGCCGCAGACGCGCATCGATGGCGTCTCCAATGACGCCACCGAGTTGAAGAGTGGTGTGCTGATGCTCAACAGCTACTATGACTGGAAGAACCGGAGTGCCGTCACGCCTTACATCGGCCTCGGCATCGGCCTTGCGTACCTGGACTTGGACCGGATGCATACGACCAGCGATACATCGTGCGACACCACCCAAGTGCCGATCCCCTGCGCGACGAGGTCACCGCATTCGAGCTTCTCAGGGTCGGGCTCGGACACCAAGATCTTGTGGGCTGCGGCGGCGCATGCCGGTTTCAGCTATGCGTTCAGCCAGGTAACCTCGCTCGATATCAACTATCGGCTGCTTTACATCCCGGGCACCAACATGGACATGACCGTGAACGGCGCCCAGAGCCGGGTGACGCTCAATGATATCTTCGAGCATCAACTCCGCGCCGGTTTGCGCTGGAACATCAACTGAGCCCGTCACGCACTGAGCCTGCAGCTTTCGAACGAGGCGGGAACTCCCGCCTCGTTCTCGTTTGCAGCGGCCGAAGATGCGACGATCGTCGATTTGACACATCGCTCGCGACTCCCTATGTCGGTCAGTGGGACACCTCTCCCCAACGAGAGGCTTCTATCTGGAAGGATAGCGACAATGACCACGACCAGACCGGCCGCTCGGCCGGCAGTTGCGCATTTTTCGTCCGGCCCCTGCGCCAAGCGCCCGGGGTGGACCTTCAAAGCCCTCGAAAACGCGTTTCTTGGCCGCTCGCATCGTGCGCAGGACGGCAAGGCACGCTTGCAGCTCGCAATCGACAAGACGAAGGCAATTCTCGGGCTTCCAGCCGGTCACGTCTGCGCCATCGTGCCAGCCTCCGATACCGGCGCCTACGAGATGGCGATGTGGTCGATGCTTGGCGCTCGCGACGTCGAGGCGCTGGCCTGGGAGAGCTTCGGGCAGGGCTGGGTCACCGACATCGTCAAACAATTGAAGCTCAAGGACGCGAAAATCACGACCGTCGCGTACGGCCATCTGCCCGATCTGTCGAAGGTGGATTTCAGTCGCGACGTGCTGTTTACCGCGAACGGAACGACGTCGGGCGTCCGCGTGCCGAACTATGACTGGATCCCGGCGGGCCGCGAGGGGCTGACCTTCGCCGATGCCACCTCGGCCGTGTTCGCGCAGGATCTCGACTGGTCGAAGATCGACGTGGCCACCTTCTCCTGGCAGAAGGTGCTCGGCGGCGAGGCCGCGCACGGCATGCTGGTGCTGTCGCCGCGCGCCATCGCGCGCCTGGAGTCGTACACCCCCGCATGGCCGCTGCCGAAGATCTTCCGCCTGACCAAGGGCGCCAAGTTCATGCAGGAAGTGTTCGAGGGCGAGACCATCAACACGCCGTCGATGCTGGCGCTCGAAGACTATCTCGACGCGCTTGCCTGGGCCGAGAAGATCGGTGGCCTGAAGGCGCTGATCGCGCGGGCCGATGCCAGCGCACAGGCGATATTCGACTGGACCGCGACGACGCCGTGGATCGCCAATCTCGCCGTCGTTCCGGCGACGCGGTCGAATACGTCGGTGTGCCTGCGCTTTACCGATGCTTCGATTACCAAGCTGGCGCCTGAAGCCCAAGCCGCGTTTGCCAAGGCGGTCGCAGGCCTCCTCGACAAGGAGGGCGTCGCCCACGACATCGCCCACTACCGCGATGCGCCGCCAGGCCTGCGGATCTGGTGCGGCTCCACCGTCGAGACGTCGGACGTCAAGGCGCTGCTGCCCTGGATCGAGTGGGCGTATGCGGCAGTGAAGGCGTGAGGTCGTGAGTGGTGAGTTGTGATGCCACCCAGTCGCGTCGCTTATCACTCAACTCGATTCCACCCTACCCCGCTTCACCACTCACGACTGACCACTCACCACTCACGATTTCTCCGTCGAAGAGGCATTCGATGACCACCCCCACCCCCCGCGTTCTCATTTCCGACGAGTTGTCGCCGGCTGCCGTGCAGATCTTCAAGGACCGCGGGCTCGCCGTCGATTTCAAGCCGGGATTGTCGAAGGACGAGCTCGCAAAGATCATCGGCGACTATGACGGCCTCGCCATCCGCTCGGCGACCAAGGTGACCGAGAAGCTGCTGGCCAAGGCCGAGCGGCTCAAGGTCGTCGGCCGCGCCGGCATCGGCGTCGACAACGTCGACATCAAGGCTGCCACCGCCAACGGCATCATCGTGATGAACACGCCCTTCGGCAACAGCATCACGACGGCCGAGCACGCCATCACGTTGATGCTGGCTCTGGCCCGTCAGATCCCGCAGGCCGACCGCTCGACGCAGGCTGGCAAGTGGGAGAAATCGAAGTTCATGGGCGTCGAGATCACCGCTAAGACGCTCGGCATCATCGGTTGTGGCAATATCGGCGCGATCGTCGCCGAGCGCGCGCTCGGACTGAAAATGAAGGTTATCGCATTCGATCCCTTCCTGACCGAGGAGCGCGCTGCTGATCTCGGCGTGCACAAGGTCGAACTCGACGAACTCTTGAAGCGCGCCGATTTCATCACCCTGCACACGCCGCTGACCGACAAGACCCGCAACATCCTCGACGCGGCGGCACTGGCCAAGACCAAGCCCGGCGTGCGCATCATCAATTGTGCCCGCGGCGGATTGATCGACGAACCGGCGCTGCTTGCCGCCTTGAAGAGCGGGCATGTCGCGGGCGCCGCGCTCGACGTGTTCCTGACCGAGCCGGCGAAGGAAAACGTGTTGTTCGGCGTCGACAACGTGATCTGCACGCCGCATTTGGGCGCTGCAACCACCGAAGCTCAGGAAAACGTGGCGCTGCAGGTCGCCGAACAGATGTCGGACTATCTCCTGACCGGCGCGGTTACCAACGCCATCAACTTCCCATCGATCTCGGCCGAGGACGCACCGAAGCTCAAGCCCTACGTCAAGCTCGCCGAGCAGTTGGGCCTGTTCGCCGGCCAGCTTACCGAAACCGGCATCAAGGCGGTGCGCATCGAGTACGCCGGCGAAGTGGCGAAGCTCAACGTCAAGCCGCTGACCGCCGCGGCAATCGCCGGTGTGCTGCGGCCGCTGCTTTCCGACGTCAACATGGTCTCGGCCGGCATCGTCGCCAAGGAGCGCGGTATGTCGGTGGAAGAGGTCACGCGCGGCCAGGATGGGGCCTACGAGAGCTACGTTCGCGTCACCGTCAAGACCGCCGGCCAGGACCGCAGCGTCGCCGGTACCGTGTTCTCCGACGGCAAGCCGCGCATCATCCAGGTCAAGGGTATTGAAATGGAGGCGCAATTCTATCCGCACATGCTCTACGTGACGAACAAGGACAAGCCGGGTTTCATCGGCCGGGTCGGCGCGCTGATGGGCGAAACCGGCATCAACATCGCCCGCCTCAACCTCGGCCGTGACAAGCCCGGAGGCGATGCCATCGCGCTGATCGCCATCGACGAGCCGGCCGACGACGCGGTGATCGCCCGCATCAAGGATTTCCCGAACGTCAACCGCGTGCAGAAGCTGGAGTTTTGAATTGCCCCGCCAAATTCAATTAGGCCGCTGACTGATCGAGCTGCGCGATTGGCGCCAGATCTTCGACGGCAGCCTGCAGGCGCAGCGTCAGCGCTGTCGCCGCCGAGCGGTCGATCGGCAGGCCGGCGGTTTCGATACGCGGGCCAAACGTGACCTGGATGCGCGGCCGGCCCATTAGGTGGGCGACGTCCATCTGTTTCGGTCCCCGGTAGAATGCCGGTACGATCGGCACCTGCGCGTGCAATGCGATTGTTGCCGCGCCGCGTTTGAAGGCGGCGTGCTCGCGGCTGCGACTTCCGCTCGGGAAGATCAGGATGATCTCACCCTGGCGCAGCAGCTCGACCGCCGTCTTGATCGAGCCTGGTGACGGGTCGGCACGGTCGAGCGGAATGGAGCCTGCCTGCAGCATGATCCACTTGGAAACGGGGTTATCGAACAGCTCCTGCTTCGACATGTAGCGCAACTGTCGGGGATAGACCGAATAGGCGAGCCATAGGCTGTCGGCCCAGCCGACGTGATTGCAGACGATGACCGCACCTTCGCCGCCGGGACGCAGCAGATCAGGGAGGTCGAAAACCTCCGGTCTGCCGACGCGCTCGAACATGAGCTTGAGCGCAGGCGCAGCGAAAGCGAGCACCTTCACGGGATTTTGTTCTCCTGTTTGCGCCGGCAATCGACGCGCAGCACCTCACCGGAATTCGCGGCAGAGGTTCGGCATTTTCGGCACGGAGATGTGCCGCAGGTCCAGTGTTCGGCGTGGTGGTCGCCGATGGTGGCGACTAGCTCACCTATCGGCCGCCAACGCAAGGTCAATTGTCTGGCGCCGAGGTCGCTACCAGTAGTCCTTCATGATCTCTTCTGCCCAGGCGGGCTCGCGAACCTCGCCGCGGGGCAGGAAACCCTTCATCACCGGCTTGATGTCGAGAATGGGCGTGCCGTCGACAGCATCGAGGCCCTCGACCTCGATCTCGAGGCCGTCGACCTCGACCAGCCGACAGATGCTGACGCCGATGCGATTGGGCCGGTTTTTGGCCCGCTGCGCGAAGATGCCGACCTTCGGCCAGTCCGTGCGGCCACGCGGATGGCGCGCGCCGGCGACGACCCTGTCGGCCGGGACCCGGTCGAACAGGAAGACGACCTCGATATGCGAAAAGTCGGCAAGCCCCGCCAGTGCGTCGGGCGCGAACTGATTGGCATCGAGGACGAGCTTGCAGCGGCTCCTGCCCCAGTCGTCGTCCTCAGGCACGTCGCGACCGCCCTGGACGGTGCCAATCGGCTTGATTTCAAGGCTCATGAAGTCGGTCCCGTCAGGTGCCAATTCGCAGCGGCGCGTTGAGCTTGCGCAGCGCGGCGAGCACCGATTGTGCGGTGATGCGGCCGGTCTTCGGGTTCTCCGACGGCACGTTCTCGATCGCCACCGTGAACTTTGCGGCGTCGGAAACGACCTCGATTGAATGGCAATTGCGGGTGACACCGGGATCCGCCCAGATCTCGATCGTGGTGCGATCTGGGCCGATGCCGGCCAGCGACAGGGCGGCGGCAACGTTGACGTTGGCTGGAAAGCCGATGGCGGCGTCCCGCGCGTTGCCCTTGAATACCAGCTTCGGCGCCGTCAGTCCTTCGACCGAGATGCTGTTGCGCATGAGATGCGGCGCGCCGGCGAGCCCGTTCGGCGGCTTGCGCGTGACCATGGTCACCGATTGGATCGTGCCTTCGGCGGCGGCCGTCACGGCGTCGAGACCCAACAGCGCGCCAGAGGGAACGATGATCTGGCCGCCGTGGCTGCGGGCGACATCGACCAGCTCCGGCTTCGACAACAGCGCCGCGGCAGATAGCACCATCACGCGCTTGCCGGCCTTGAGCATTGGCGTGCAGATTTCACCGAGGATCGCGCCGGGCGCACACTCGACCGCGATGTCGGCGTATTTTGGAAGATCGCCAAGCGCCACCACTGGCGCAGTAATGCCCTGCATCTGTAGCCAGTCGCTGGCCTTGGCGTGGTCGCGTGATGCGACCGCTGCTAGCCGCAAGCCCGGCAGCTTTGCGCCATGCAGTGCCATCGCCACCGCCTTGCCGATGGCGCCGAGGCCCGCAACTGCCACTTTGATCTCGGACATGTCGGCTAATCCCTATCGCGGCAAAATGCCCACTCTGGCGTGGTTGACGCGGCGTGGGCTTATATCCTAGTGGAGAAGTCAACTTTATCTCAAGACCCGCTCGCGACAGGAGATATCCCGCCATGATCCGAAATGCCATAGGCCGTCGCACCTTTCTAGCCAGCACTGCCGGTGCCGTAGCTGCGCTGGCGGCGCCATCGCTGCCGCGGGCGCAGGAGAAGGTGGTCAACCTCTATTCCTCGCGCCACTACGACACCGACGAGCGGCTCTACGGCGATTTTACCAAGGCCACCGGCATCAGGATCAATCGCGTCGAGGCGCAGCCCGATCCGCTGCTCGAGCGGATGAAGTCGGAAGGTGCCAACAGCCCGGCCGACGTCTTCATATCGGTCGATGCCGGGCGGCTCGAGCGGGCGCGCGAGATGGGGCTGCTGCAGCCCCTGAAGTCGGACGCGATCAATAACGCGGTGCCAGCCAGCCTACGCGATCCGCAGGGCCACTGGTTCGGGTTCTCGTCGCGCGCCCGCGTCATCATGTACAACAAGGACAAGGTGAAGGCGGGCGACATAGCGACATACGAGGAGCTTGCCGATCCGAAATGGAAGGGCAAGGTGCTGTCGCGCTCGTCGAGCCACACCTATTCGCAGTCGCTGGTCGGCTCGATCCTGGCGGCGTTGGGCGAGGAAAAAACGTTCGCGTGGTGCAAGGGGCTGGTCGCCAACTTCGCCCATCCGCCGAAGGGCGGCGACCGCGATCAGATCCGGTCCGTCGCGACGGGTGAGGCCGATTTGTGCCTGGCCAACACCTACTACCTCGGCAACATGATCCGCTCGACGGCGGAGAAGGACATCGAGGCGGTGAAGAAAATCGGCATCGTGTTCCCGAACCAGGCCGATCGCGGCACCCACGTCAACATCGCCGGCGGCGGCATCGCCACGTCGGCGAAAAACCGCGACAACGCGGTGAGGTTCCTGGAGTACCTGGTGACGCCCTCGGCGCAGACCTATTTCGCCGAGGGCAATGACGAGTTTCCGGTGGTGGCCGGCGCGCCGCTGCCCAAGACCATCGCCGCGTTCGGCACCTTCAAGATCGACAGCCTCAACGCCGCCGTGTTCGCCAAGAACAACGCCGAGGCGCTGAAGATCATGGACCGGGCGGGTTGGAAATAGGCGGCACCGGTCAACGCGGCCGGCCCGAAACAGCCTCTCGCACCAGGCACTTGATTACTGCGGCTTTGGTTCGGGCGCAGCCTTGGGTGTCGCGACGACCGCGGCTTTCGGTTTCGGCTTGGGCGTCACCGGCGCGACGCCGGCCTGTGCTGGAGCGGGAGCAGCGGTCGGCGAAGCCGCCCCCTCGGCTGTCTTGGCGGCCTTCGCCTTCACCCGTGCGACCTTTGCCTTCTCGCGCGCCGCGACCGTTCTGACGACGTGGCGGCGATTGCCACAGGCGAAGTTCATCACCGCCTGGCGCACACTGGTGACGCCGGCTGCGGCGCCGGTATCGGGAAGCGTGTCGATGCTCGCCGTCTTCTGGAAGAAGCCGCGCCATTCGCGGGTCTGGAAGCCGTGCTCGAGCAGGCTTTGTGCCCGCAGCGTGCGATCACGTCCAGAACTCTCGCCAAGCACCACCGCCATCAGCCGGCGGCCGTCGCGCGTGGCGCTCGCTACTACGTTATAGCCGCTGTCGCAGGTGAAGCCGGTCTTGAGGCCGTCGGCGCCTTCGTAGGTCTTGAGCAGGCCGTTGTGGCTGCCGAGCCGCCGCCGGCCGATGCGCATGTCGGCCATCGACCACAGCGATGCATATTCGGGGAAGTCCTTCAGCACCGCCCGCGACAATTTGGCGAGGTCACGCGCGGTCGTCACCTGCTCCGGCGCTGGCAGGCCGTTGGGATTGACGAACACGGTGCGCGTCATGCCGAGCCGCTTGGCGGTGGTGTTCATTTTCCCGATGAATTCCGCCTCGGTGCCACCGATCGCCTCGGCCAGCATCACCGCCACGTCGTTGGCCGACTTGACGATCAGCGCCTTGATTGCCAGGTCGACCGTCATGCTGGCCCCGACCGGCAGCCCGACCTTGCTTGGCGGCTGGGCATTGGCCGCCTCGCTGACCGGGATCTTGGTTTCGAGCGTCAGCTTGCCTGACTTCAGCGCCTCGAAAGTGAGGTAGGCGGTCATGATCTTGGTCAGCGATGCCGGATGCCACAGCATGTCGACATCCTCGGCATACATCACCGTACCGTCGCTGGCATCCAGCAGGAGCGTCGGGCCGGCCGTGGCGGGCGCGGCCAAGGCGATGTTGGCAGCGGCCAGAACGGCAATCAGCGGACGTACGCGCGTCATTAGATGAACCTTGTCCGGTTGATCGAGCCCACTGGCTGGTTGGGCTAACATATTCGCCAGTGCAGCATCAATGTCTCGGTGGCCCGGCAATGCTCGCCGTGATTATTTTGTCGCCGCCTGTGTCTTTGCGCGCATCTCCTGCTCGCGGCCGAGCTTGAGGGCGAGCCACAGCCAGAGCGCTGCCAGCGGCAATGTCAGCAAGGCGAAGGTCGACATCGGCAGCCCGTAGACCCTTGCCGCCTCCCGAGCGACGGTGTTGAACAGCCAGCCTGATGCCGCATCGCCACCACGAAACACTACTGTATCGATGAAATTCTGCGCCTTGTACTTGTCGTCCGGATGCACCGCCGTATAGAGCACGCGGAATGCCGGGTTGGAGAACGCGAAGGCGACGGCGCGCTCGAGCACCACCACTGCGACGATCACCCACAGCGACGGCGACATCGCGATGGCGACAAGGCCGCCGATCACCACCGCCGGCAGCGCTCCCGCGGTCACGCCGACGCCCAGGCGCTGCATCAGCGAAGCGGTGAGCGAAATCTGCGCCAGGATGGTGAGGAAATTGACGGCGAGGTCCATGCGCGCGAACAGCTGCACGCGGGCGGCGGTATCGGTGAGCGTGGCACCGACGATGCGGCTCTGCTCGAAGTAGAAATAGGTCGAGATCAGGTTGGCGAGTAGCACGACTAGCGCGATACGGAACAGATAAGGCTGGCGCCAGACGTTGACGGCGCCGGCGACCATGTCGCCGAGCTGCGGCGGCGCGTCGCGCTTTTCCGCTTCGCCGCGGCGCTCGATGCCGCGCAGCGCCGAGACGCAGACGAGTGCGCCGCCGAGCAGCGCGGCCGAGACCAGCAGCAGGTTGGTCGGCCCGACCATGGCGGCCAGTGTCTGAGTGATGATCGGGCCGCTGACCGCGCCGGCACTGCCGCCGGCGGCGATGCAACCATAGAGGCGCTTGGCCTGGTCGCTCGACCACTTGTCGGACATCAGGCTCCAGAACAAGGAAACCGCGAACAGGTTGAAGACACTGACCCAGACGAAGAACGCGCCCGCCAGCGGCTTGCCGGCGCCGTCCATCCGGAACAACGCCCAGAACAACAGCAGGTTGGCGATGAAAAAGCCGTAGACGACAGGCACGACCGCCGCCCGCTTGAACCTGGTCGCAAGCCAGCCGAACAACGGCACAGCGGCAATCATCACGAAGAAGACCACGGTGAACATCACGCCGAGGCCTTCCTGACCGAGGCGCACACCCATCTCCTCGCGGATCGGCCGCACGATGTAGTAGGCGGCGAGCACGCAGAAGAAGTAGATCGCCGACCAAACCAGCGCCGGCATCTCGCCCGGATCTACCTGCACCAGCCGGCGCAGGCGGGCGAGAAGCGCCGTATCGACGGGGGTCGTGATTTCGGGTGCGGCGGTCATTTGCGGCGGGTGGTCCTGATTGCGCACTCCAATCGTGGGGTGCAATAGCGAAGCGTATTGCACCGCGCCGCGGCTGCGGTGCGTGTGTCCGGCGCAATATGCTGACGCTATTGCGCCCTACGATCGCCATGCAAACCTTTATGTGCGCCTATGCTGGGCTGTGACGCAGGCGTGTCCGGCCCATGCGGCGGTAGAACATCCGGCCGTAGATATCGCCCTTCAAGTCGGCGCGATAGTCTAGATAGTCGAGGATCGGGTCCCACGGGCATTCTTCGTCGACCACCTTCTCGAAGCCGCGCGCGAGCAACACCTCCTGCATGCGCAGCCGGTTCTTGCGGTTCTGGAACTCGAGCAGCACCAGCGAAGTGGCGCCGAGGTCGAGATGCTCGAGCACGTCGGCCTCGCCGCCCTCGATGTCGATCTTGACGATGTCGGCCGATGCAACCCGGGCCGGATCGACTACGTCGACCTCGAATGCCGGTTTCACCACGCCGGCGCGGAAGGTATCCGCGGCATAGGACGCAAGCCCCGCTTCGCCGTCGCCGTCGTAGCGCGAAAAGAACGGCTCGCGGGGCTTAGCGCCGGGGAACAGCGCGGCGTTGTGGCAGGTGATGGCGGTGTGGCCGGCGGTGTTGCGCTTCAGATATGCGAACGTTCCCGGATTGGGCTCGTAGCAGCGGATCTTGCTGCCCGGCCAGCGCATCTGCGGCCCACAGCGCGAACGAGCCGACGTTGGCGCCGATGTCGAGGATGTCGAGCGCCGTGCCGTAGTGATGGCTTTCGTACTCGCCCTCGAACACGTATTTGACCGCCGACTCCATCTGCGGCGGGCAGTCGATTTCAATGGGGATCGGCGAGATGAGGCGCATGGGGTGGGACCTGGGCACGAGTGGAGGGCACGGGCGAGGTAGCCCGGCGCGCCTACGATTGCAACGTGGCGGTGGTGGGGCGGGCCCAAGATTGGCAAGTGGAACATCGCAGGTTGGGTCAGGCCCACTTGCGCGACCCAACTTTCACGCGCGGTGCCATCCGAGTTGGCCTGCTGCACACGCCTTTACCCAACCTACGTTCCCGCTCGCCCCCTACCTCCGCTTGCTGATTACATACGCATCGAAGAAATGCTCGCCGATCTGCCACCAGGGGTACTGCTCGGTGCGGAAGGCGACAAGGCTGTCGTAGGTCTGCTTGAACAGTGCATCCTTCGCCGACAGCTCGGCGTAGAGCGCGTGTGCCGCGTCCCAGGCGGCGTCCATCACCGGCAGCGGGAATGCCTTGAGCACGGTGCCGCCGGCGATCAGGCGGCGCAGCGCCGGGGCGTTCACCGCATCGTACTTCGCCAACATCCAGTTGTTGGCGTACTCGGCCGCTTGGCGAACGATCGCCTGATAGTGCTTCGGCAAACTCTCCCATTTCTCCTTGTTGACGACGAGGTGCAGCATCGCGCCACCCTCCCAAAAGCCCGGATAGTAGTAGTATTTGGCGACCTTCTGCAGGCCGAGCTTCTCGTCGTCGTAGGGGCCGACGAACTCGGCCGCGTCGATGGTGCCGCGCTCGAGCGCGGGATAGACGTCGCCGCCGCCGATCTGCTGCGGCACTACGCCGAGGCGGGCCAGCACCTGGCCGCCGATGCCACCGATGCGGAACTTGAGGCCCTTCAGGTCCTCGACGGTGTTGATCTCCTTGCGGAACCAGCCGCCCATCTGGCAGCCGGAATTGCCCATCAGCAGGCCGACCGTGTTGAACTTGGCGAGCGACTGGTTGATCAGCTCGTTGCCGCCGCCGAAGGTCCACCAGGCGTTCTGCAGTCGCGCATTGATGCCGAACGGCAGGCCGGTGCCAATCGCGAGCGTCGGGTCCTTGCCATAGTAGAAATAGGTCGGTGTCTGCGCGCATTCGACGGCGCCGGTCTGCACCGCGTCGAGCGCCGCCAGCGGCGGCACGAGCTCGCCGGCGGCAAAGGTCTGCAGCTGGAAGCGGCCGTCGGTCGCATCCGACAGCGCCTTGGCGAACGTCACCGCCGTGCCGAAGATGGTGTCGAGCGACTTCGGGAAACTCGACGTCAGCCGCCAGTTGATCTGCGGCATCGATTGGGCGATGGCCGGCGCGGCCAGCGAAGAGGCGGTGGCGCCAACGATGGCGCCGGCCTTCAGGACATCTCGGCGTTTCATTTGCGTGTGCCTCGATTGCTCAGAGCAGCTCCTCGAACGGCACGATGGTGCTCTTCACCGTCTTCATCGCCATCGCGTCGGCGACGGCGCGGCCCGACACCATCCTCGTTGAACGGATAGAGCGTCTGCATCCGCCGCCAGGGATACTTGTCGCGCGCCTTGTAGAGCATCTCGACACCGAGCGCCAAATCGTTGGCGGTGAACGCCCAGGAGCCCAGCACGTTGAGGTCCTTGGTGCAGATGCGATGCCACGACGTCATGATCGAGCCGGCGTCGGTGAACTGGCCCATCTCGACGTAGGTGCCGCCGTCGCGCAAAAACTCGATGCCCTCTGGGCCGGCGGTCGGATGGCCCGAGCAGTCCATGACGAGGTCGGCGCCATAGCCGCCGACGATGTCGCGCACCGCCTTGATGCGCTCGTCGGCGGTCTTGTGTTTTTCGATGTCGACGGTCGCTTCGGCGCCGAAATCGCGCGCGAGCTTCAGGCGCGGCGTCTCGGGCGCACCGACCGCGATCACGCGGCCGGCGCCCATCTCCTGCGCCGCGGCGATGGCGAGGATGCCGATCGGCCCGGTGCCCTGGATCACGACGGTGTCGTTCCACTTGAAGCCGCCGGCGCGGATGGCGCGGTTGAAGGCGCGGATGCACGACGTCAGCGGCTCCGACAGCGAGCCGAGCAGCAGGCTCATGTCGTCGGGCAGCTTGTAGATCTTGGTGCCGGGCAATTCTTCGTAGTCGACATAGACGTACTCGGCCCAGCCGCCCCACAGGTGCGGCGGCTTGTCGAAGCCCAGGTAGCGGCCGTAGTAGACTGGGGTGAGGCACTTGTTCGACTGCTCGGGATAGCGCTTGCACCAGTCGCAGAAGCCGCACGGCATCAACGGCGGAAGCATCAGCTTGGAGCCGACGCCGATCGGCTTGCCCATGTGATCGGTCTTGAGCTCACTGCCGATCTCGACGATGACGCCGGCAAGCTCGTGGCCGAGGGTGAACGGCCACGGCAGCGGCTTTGGCCAGTGGCCTTTGAGGATGTGCTGGTCGGTGCCGCACACGCCGCAGGCGCCGATCTTGATCAAAGCCGCCTTTGGCCCGATCTTCGGCCACGGCACCTCGCGGATTACGGGTTGGGCTCCGGGGCCATCATAGGTGCAGACGCGAATCTTGTTCGAGTGCCGGCTGGCGGGCGCCTGGGCGGTCTTGGCTGCGGCGGCGGTCTTGGCTCTTGGCATCTGACGGGTCTCCGGTGGCGTTCTCGTCATCGATTGTAGCAGCGCCACAGGCGACGACTGCAGGCCCGGGCCTGCATAAGGGCTATGCCGCGCCCGGTGCCGCCGCCTGATGTTGCGCGGCGAGCTCGGCGGCGCGCTGTTGGTCGGCGGCGGCAAGTGCGGCGTTTCCCTCGCGCTCATGGGCGATGGCGCGGTTCTGGTAGGCGGCGACGAAGCCGGGCTCCTTCTCGATGGCCGAGGTCAGGTCCTTGATCGCGGCGGCGAAGTCATTTGACGTCATCTGCGCCAGGCCGCGGGCAAAATAGGCGATGCCAGCCTTGCTGAGCTTGATTGCCCGCGAATAGTCGGCGATCGCCTGGCTGGTCATCTGCTTGGCCTCGAAGACCGCGCCGCGTCCGAGCAGTGCCATGGCGTTCTTCGGCTCGGCAGAAATCGCCTTCGAATAGTCAGCGATCGCACGATCGAACTCGCGACGGTTGTGGTAGGCATTGGCGCGGCGGCACAGCACATCAGCGAAATTCGGATGAATTTCGAGCGCGTGCGTGTACTTATCGATGGCTGTGCCGAAGTCACCGGCGCGTTCGGCTTCGAGGCCTTCCGTCGCGATCGGGATTGCCTGCTTCTGGCGCTTGGTCTTGCGGCTGGCGAAATAGCCCGCGACTGCTATGCCGGCGAGCACGATCCACAGCAGGTGGCCGAACAGGTAGTCGATGATCGAGAGCTCATAGGGGGGCAGTGGTTTCGGCAGCAGGGCGCGCGCCTGGAATTGCTCGATCGTGGCGGCATCGAGTTTGTAATAGCGGTTCTGGCCGACGACACCAAGGATGTAGCCGTCATCGGAGACATAGTAGGGCGCGATGAAGGCATGGTGCGTGTACTTGTAGCCGAGGTAGAGCGCTTCGCCGTTCTGGCCCTTGATCGCGACATCCTGGATTTTTTCTAACTTTTCCTGGTCGCCGAACATGACCTTGGCAGCCGTGGCAGGCGTCGCGATAAGACACGCGATGATCGCCAGAAGCGCGCAGGCGTGAACGGAAGTCCTGGCCCACCAGGCTTGGGCAATGAGATGCATGATCACCCCCATCGACCGATGATGGCGCGAGCCTATGACGATCGTCAGCCCCCGGCAACAACTCCGGCTGCGCGCTGCGCGCAGGCCAGTCAGCTCAGAGCAGGGCGCGCCGGCACCAGCAGCATGGCTTCGCCGGTCAGCACCTGCTTGCCGTCGACCGTGCTTTCGCAGTCGAACATTGCGCGGCGCTTTGCCGGGTAGAGCGCCGATACCATTACTCTTGTCAGCACCGTGTCGCCGACCCGTACCGGCCCCTTGAAGTTCAGCGTCTGTGACACGTAGATCGCGCCTGGGCCTGGCAATTCCATGCCGAACACCGCCGAGATATAGCTCGCCGTCAGCATACCGTGGGTGATGCAGCCGCCGAACATGGTCTTGGCCGCATAGACCGGGTCAAGATGGACCGGGTTCTTGTCGCCGCTGACCTCGGCGAAATGGGTCACATCGGTTTCCCTGACGACGCGGCGTACGGTTGCCTCCATCCCGATCACCAGGTCTTCGAAGTAGTAGCTGCTGCGCAACATAGCGGTCATGGCAAAGCCTTGGCCTTTCGTGGCGGTGCGAAGGTTTCTGATTGCTTCCCCCTGAGCAGAACCTAGCCGGGGCGTCGATTTGCTGCAACGCACATGCACACGATCCTGTGACTTGAGCGTTTCGGCTTGGGTTCCCATATATTTGATCATCTGCCGATTACCTGTGGAGAGTACAGATATGCGCAACAAGCTGATAATCGCTGTACTGGCAGTCGCAGTTGGGCTGCCGGTGGCATCGCTGACGACGAGCTCGCCCGGCGTTGCCGAGGAGGGGCGTTACCGTGCCGCTCGAAAGTACGAGCGCACCTATGTCAAGAAGCGCAAATGGCGTGACGACAGCTACGCCGCCCGCGCCCACAACTTGGATCCGGCCGGCGATTACAAGGGGTATCCGGATTGGGCGCGCGTCGCATTGTCGCCGAAGTTCGACGGCCGCTCGCGGCGTTAGTGGCCGGTACGGCCTTAGTTGCGTGGGCTGCGTGGGCAGTCGAGCAACCGGGCGTGGGTTCATTGGGGGCTACGATGGGCAGACATCGGCCTGTTTTTTCTCTCGCCGCGGCGCTGGCAATCGCAACCGCGCTGGCGAGTTCGATGCCAGCGCATCCAGCTGAACCAGCACGCAATAAAGCACGCAATGCGATCAAGAAGCAGCAAGAGCCTGCGAAACGAGCAATAGAAAAAAAGATAACGAGTATTCGATCCGCGCCAATACGGCCGATCCGTCCGGTGACTTCAAAGGCTATCCGGACTGGGCCCGTGCAGCGCTCGGGCCCAAACGGGACGACTAGTACCCGGAATCACAAATGGCTGGCACACATGACGATCGAGGATGTTCGCCGGCCAGGAGCGACGCGCAGGCCGATGCCGTCACGCCCCGCGTGCGGTCGCACGACGCATCGGACAAGCGCCGCGTCATGCGGACCGCATGCTTCCAGCATGACGCCGGCGAGCATCCTCGATCGCCCGCAGGGTCGCGGCCCACGGTCGCCCGAGGCGTCGGACGCCTCGTCCGTAGCTGAGGCTACGGCCTTCGGCGCCCTCCTGCCGGATCAACTCGTGCTCCGCGATCAGGTGTACCAGCCATTTGTGATTCCGGGTACTAGACTGGCCCGAACGGAAGATCGGTATCGTCCATCTTGAGCCCGTTCTGCGTCAGCAGGCAGTGCACCTGGCCGCGATGGTGCGTCTGGTGGTTGAACATGTGCGTCACCAGCAGCCAGCGTGGCCGAACGAACTGCTTGTTGCCGGCCATCGACGTCCAGGTAAGGTCGCCTTCGAGGTCGCTTTGTTGCAGGCTGTCTGCCCAACCTATGATCACCTCGTCAAATGCGGCGCGCGCGGCCTTAAGTTCTGCCCAATCGGGCATCGCGGTGGCGGATTCGGCGATCGATTTCGCTTTCGGTATCGGCGTGGTGCCGGTGAATCGGTGCATCCAAATTTGATCGCCGAAATAAAGATGGCTCAGCGTGCCGTGAATCGACTCGAAGAAGGCGCCGCGCGCCCGCTTGCGCTCGTCGTCGGGAAGGCGGTCGGCGGTGCCGTAGAGTGAGCGGTTCTGCCAGCGGTTGTAGCGCGCCATGGTCTGGACATGGGCCGGTGTGATCATGATGCGGACTTCAGCCTCGCGGTGACTTCGATTTCGATCTTCATCGCCGGGTTCATGATCGCCGCGCTGATCATGGTGGCGGCGGGCCGCGACGTGCCGAAAGCCTCCCGCAGCAGCGGCCAGCAGGGCTCGAAATCGGCTGGGTTGGGCAGGATGTAGGTGACGCGCACCACGTCGTCGAAGCTGCTGCCGGCTTCCCGCAGTGCCGCCTCGATGTTCTTCAAGGTCTGACGGCACTGCGCCACGACGCCGTCAGCGAGCGTCATCGTAGTGTAATCATACCCGGTAGTGCCGGCCACGAACACGTAATCGCCGTCGACCACTGCGCGCGAATAGCCGATCTCGGCTTCGAACTTCGATCCCGATGAGATGAGGCGGCGGGTCATGGCGGGCGCTCTCCTGCGGGTGCGGTTTGCCAGGGCCTACCGAAGACTTTGGGCAAGCCACTTGATGTCGCGAGCGATCGTTGGATCCGTCGCGCCGTCGGCATCGGCGACGGCCTGCAGCATGGCGATCAGCTCCTGCTGCGCCTGCGCGTTGCATGACTTGCGGATCGACGGCTGCAGGCGCCTGTAGGTTTCGGCGAGGTCGGTGCGACCCTTGACGAGCCAGCGGGCCTGCGCCAGCAGTTCATAGCCTTGGCTGCCAGTGGCGCCGAACTTGTCGGCGATGAGCCGGGTGATCGTGAGTCGCTCCCGTTCGGTCAGGGCGCCGTCGAACTCGGCCGTCGCCGCCATCATCGCGACGGCGGCCTCGCGCGGGTCCGCCACGAGGTCCAGCGGGTTGGCCGCCGTCTTGCGCCACCACGCCCAGCGACGAAATAGCCCGCGCGCATCACCGGCCGCCTCGCCAATGTCGCGCACGGCATTGCTCGCCTGCTGCAGGCGCCACAGGATCACCAGCAGCACCCCGATCGCGGCGGCCAGACCAGCGAGAATGTGCATGTCCCAATACCCTCGAGGAAGTACGAGGGACACTAGCCTGTGCTCGCGCGGCAGGCAAACAGTCGCGCCGGAAGATTCAGCCGACAATCTCGTCGAGGCGGAAGTTCATGGCGATCTCGCGCTCGGCGGCGGCCGGGCTGTCCGAGCCGTGAGTCGAATTCTCGCCCTTCGATACCGCAAACAGCTTGCGGATCGTGCCGTCCTTGGCTTCCTTCGGGTCGGTGGCGCCCATCACATCGCGGTACTTGGCGATGGCGCCTTCGCCTTCCAGCACCTGCAGCACGATCGGGCCGGAGGTCATGAAGGTGACGAGCTCGCCGAAGAAGGGCCGCGCCTTGTGCTCGGCGTAGAATGCCTCGGCCTGGGCCTTGGTCCAGCGCACGCGCTTCTGGGCGACGATGCGCAGGCCGGCCTTCTCGATGACGGCGTTAATGGCGCCGGTCAGGTTGCGGGCGGTTGCGTCCGGCTTGATGATTGAAAAGGTGCGCTCGATGGCCATGTCGATAAGTCTCGTAAGCTGGAGTTCAGGGAAGCCGATTGCGGCGGGTTATAGCCGCATAGCTGCGCCGCCAGCAAGGCGGTAGCGCCAATCGAGCCCTATCTGAGCAGCCAATCCTCGCAGCGGCTGTGCCTGGGCGGTCAGATGCCCTTCGGGCCGTCGCCTTTCCTGGTCTCGCTCTCCAGCCGCTTCATGGTGTCATGGAATTTCTTGACCATCCGCTCCATGTAGCTGAGCGCGCGGTCGACCTCCTGCTCGCTCGGCAGATTGAAGCCGCCGCCGGGACGCCGCTCGGCCTGCTTGTCGCCGTCCTTGGGCTTGTCGCCATTGAGGCCGAGCAGATCCTCCATGCGCCTGATCTCGGCGCGCAACTCCTTGTTCTCGGCTTCGAGCTTGCGGCTGTCGGCCACTACATCACCCATCGGCTGGCACGACCACTGGCCCGACGCCGTGGGGTCCTTCGACTGCGGCTTGCATATGGACATGGCGCCGGTCTCGGTATCGAGGCGGGCGAAGCCGCCGTCGACCGGGTTCATGACGAAGCGCCCGGAGCGCTCCTGCCCGACGGCAATGGAGGCGGCCGCGACGGTTGCTGCCGACACAAGGGCCAGAGCCATCAGGGGGTTGCGAAATCGCTTCGAATGGTCAGCGTGGATCGCCATGAGTTTGCTCCTAACGACTTTGGCAATGGCTGCTTTAACAACATATGGGAAGCCCGCTGCATCCGGAACAGCCCTTGCCCAGCGGTCTGCGGCGAGGTCCGCGAATTTGATTCGCGGTCAGGTTTGGCCCTTTTGAAGCGTTCGCAATCGCGCGAAAAGCCTCTGGTTTGGCCGCTTAACCGAACATTTACTGGCTGTTGCGAGCCTGTGCCCCAGCAAGGTCCCCATTCGTGCCGCGTCCGGCGAGACCTAGAACGAGCGCAGACCGGCTGGCGAGGGAAGACCACCCCCGTACTTACCCCCATGGGGCGGTCCGCATTCGTGATCCGACACGCACTGCCCGGGCATGATGGGGAATTTAAATGATCAATAGAGCCGATGAACTCGAGTTCGGGGAGACGGCCGGCCGGCAGGAGGCGCGTTCCGCCGCCGAGCTCGTATGCGCGGGCGGGGATCTCAAGGCCATGCTGGCGCAGCTGTCGCGGCACTTCGCCGAGGCCGACCAGCGCAATTCGGTGGCGCTGAATGAGATGCGTGGCCGGCTCGAGACCCTCGGCCGGACGGCGGAGACCCTACGTGACCACGTGCCGGCCCAATACGCGCCGGCGTTTGCCCGCATCGAGGACGGCGTCCAGCAGCTGGCCGAGCGCGTCGCCGTTATCGGCCGTGAGCGCGAGTTCGCCAATGCAGCTGCAACCTTGACACCAGCGCGAACTCAGTCCGATGCCGACAATGTTCGCACCGCTGCTGCACCTGCGTTCGAAGCCCCACATGCCGCCGCCGCCGTCGCCGACACTCGTCCGGCTCCCCACGACGCGCATTCCTTGCCTGGCAATGCAGCCGACCCCTGGGATCGAGATTCGGCTGACGCCCTCGCCCGCATTTATGACGACGGCGAGACAGGCCTTGCCGCGGTCCCCCACGAGCAGCCGGTTCCGGTTGCCCCACCGGTAATGGCGTTTGCTGCCCCGGCGCAGGCTGAGCCAACCGATCGCGCCGCGATGCCGGCGTCGCCGGCCCATCCCGCCGACCGCGCCTGGCTCGAGGAGTGCTTCGCCGCCATAGCCACTCGCATCGAGCAGTCGCTGGCCGAGATGCGCCCCGACAACGCGCTGCTGGCCTTCGATGATCGCCTGGAGCAGTTCGAGCACCGTTTCAGCAATGCCCTCGACGAAGTCGCCACGCGCGCCGACGTCGAAGGCCTGCGCATCATCGAAGCGCATATCAATGAGCTTACCACCCAATTCGAACGCGCCCAGACGCAGTTTAGCCGGCTCGATCAGATCGAGATGCAACTCGGCGACCTATTGCATCAGGTTTCCGACGATCGCCTCGCCAGCCTGCTCGGCCAGTCTCCGCCGGCAGCGCACCGTGGTCCGACGGCGGAGGAAATTGAAGTGGTGGCGATGGCTGTCGCCGATCGCATGGCAAGCCATGTGCCGCCGCAAGATGGCCAGCACGCCGGCGACCAGGTGCAGGGCTCAATCGCCGACCTCAAGCGTGTTGTCGAAAGCTTCGTCGCCGGCCAGCGCGATAACGAAGAGCATACCTCGACAATGCTCGACACCATGCAGCAGGCGATGATCCGCATGCTCGACCGCATGGACGCAATCGAGAACGCGCCGCCGTCCTATGCCGCCCCTCCGGCAAGCTTTGGTGCGCCAGGCCCCAGCCAGGTTGCCGCCCCGCAAGTTGCCATGCCGCGCAGCGAGCCGGCACCGCGGACCGAGCCGATGTTCGATGACGAGGCCGCCGCTTCGGAACCGCCAGCCGGCAACCCGGCCGGCCGGCCAACGCCGCAGAACAAGGAGGATTTCCGGGCGGCCGCGATTGCGGATGCCCGCCGGGCCGCCCGCAAGGTCGCCGCTCAGGCGAGCGATGCCCAGTCGCCGCAACCTGAGGGCATGCGCGTGCGTCGCGGTGCACCCGCCGTGGAAGTCTCCTCGGCAAAGCCGGAGTTGGTGGAAAAGTCCAGATCGCGGACGCCGCTGATGGTTGCTGGCATTGCCCTGGTGGCGGCGATCGGCTTCCTGGCCGCCTCGGTCGGGCTTAATCGCGGTACCGCGATCACCGGTGCGGAAAGGCAAACCGCGCAGCAGAAGGCGCCGCTCGCGATCGATAATGGCAGCGCCGCGGCCGGCGCCGGCGATCTTGCAGATGGCGCGCCGAAGAATGCGACGCCGACGCCGTCGATCGGCGACAACGGCGCGGCGGCAACGCGGCCGGCGCCGACGGCGGTGCCAGCAGTCCCGCGGCCGCAGCGTCCGGGCGCGTCGCTTGTCGAGCCGCGGGGGCCGGTTCGCAGCAAGGCTGAGACGAGCGTCGAAAGTCTGGGCGAGCAACGGGTGATGCCCAGCGAGGAACTCGCGCCGCAGTATGAGGCGACTTTGAGAACCCAGCCGGTCAGCCCGCTCGGCATCACCGTTACGCCGGCGAATGCCGTCCCCGGAAATTCAGATCTGGCCCGTATGCGCCAGCAGCGCAACATGGCGAGCCTTGCGAGCCAGCTCGCGGCGGTGCAGGCCAACGCTCCGGCCGTGCCTGCCTCGCTGCTGCCGGAAGGGGCGGCACGCGCCGCCGCCGAGGCCGACGGCGCTGCCGCGACCGATACCATCGCGCCGGCCGAAATGCCGCCGGCGCAGATCGGGCCGAACTCGTTGCGCCTGGCCGCCCAGAAGGGCGATCCATCGGCCGAATTCGAGGTGGCCGCCCGCTTCGCCGAAGGTCGCGGCATTGGCCAGGACTTCAAGCAGGCGATGGTGTGGTACCAGCGTGCGGCGCAGCGTGGTTTCGCACCGGCCCAGTACCGGCTCGGCACGCTCTATGAGCGCGGCATCGGCACCAAGGCCGACCTGGCCCGCGCCAAGGTGTGGTATGGCCGCGCCGCCGAGCAGGGCCACGTCAAGGCGATGCACAATCTGGCGGTGCTCAATGCCGGCCGCGAGCAGTCCTCCGACTACGCCACGGCGGTACACTGGTTCACCGCCGCCGCCGAGCGCGGCCTTGCCGACAGCCAGTACAACCTCGGTGTCCTGTACGAGAGCGGTCTTGGCCTGCCGCGCGACCTGAAGCAGGCCTACCACTGGCTATCGCTGGCCGCCCGCAGCGGCGACAAGGAGGCGGCCCGCCGCCGCGAGCAGGTGCGCATGAAGCTCGAGGAGACCGACGTCGCGGATGCCGAGCAGGTGATCGAGGGCTGGCGCGCCACGCCGATCGATGCCGTCGTCAATGAAGCGCGCGCCGCGGGCGAGGTCTGGAAGCAGCGCCAGTCGGCGAGCCGTTGAGGCGCAGGCGACGATCAGTTGCAAGAAGGGGCAAAGCCACCGCGGCTTCGCTCCTTCTTGTTATTCGGTGAAGACCGTGTCGCGGCTGCGCCGGATCGTCGGCAGCGCCGCCACCACGATCAGGATCACCGCCAGCGCCAGCAAGGCTGCGGAAAGCGGCCTGTCGACGAAGGTCATGAAGCTGCCGCGCGAGATGCGCAGCGCCTGCCGCACCTTTTCCTCCATCAGCCGGCCGAGTACGAAGCCGAGCAGCATCGGCGCCGGCTCGAAGCCGAATTTCAACAGCGCATAGCCGAACAGCCCGAAAGCCGAGACCAGCAGCACGTCGGCGGCCGAGTTCTGCACCGAGTAGATGCCGATGCAGCAGAACAGAACGATCGCCGGGAACATCAGCCGGTAGGGTACCTTCAGCAGGCGCACCCACATGCCGATCAACGGCAGGTTGATGACGAGCAACATCAGATTGCCGATCCACATCGAGGCGATCATCCCCCAGAACAGGTCGGGCCGCTTGGTCATGATCTGCGGTCCCGGCGTTATGCCGTGGATGGTCATGGCGCCGACCATCAGCGCCATCACGGCATTGGGCGGTATGCCGAGCGTCAATAGCGGAATGAAAGCGGTCTGGGCGCCGGCGTTGTTGGCCGATTCGGGGCCGGCCACGCCCTCGATGGCGCCGCGGCCGAAGCGCGAGGGGTCCTTGGCGATCTTCTTCTCGACGGTGTAGGAGGCAAACGGGCCGAGCACGGCGCCGTTGCCCGGCAGCAACCCGAGGATCGAGCCGATCAACGTACCACGTGCGATCGGGGCCGCCGACGCCCGCATATCCTCCCGGCTCGGCAGCAGGCGGCCGATTACGGTATGCACGACGTTGCGGGTTTCCGGGTTCTCGAGATTCTTGATGATCTCGGCGAAACCGAAGATGCCCATGGCGATCACCGCGAAGTCGAGGCCATCGGCGAGTTCGGCAAAGCCGAAGGTCAGGCGCTCCTCGCCGGTCTCGAGGTCGGCGCCGGCGGTCGACAGCAGGACGCCGACCAGGATCATGGCGATTGCCTTCAGCACCGAGCCGCGCGCCAAAACCACCGCGAACATCAAGCCCAGCACCATCAGCGAAAAGTATTCCGCCGGACCGAACAGCAGCGCCATCTTGGTCAGCGGCAGCGCCAGCGCCGCGATGATCACGGTCGCAACGCAGCCGGCGATGAACGAGCCGATGGCGGCGATGCCGAGGGCGACGCCGGCGCGGCCCTGCTTCGCCATCTGGAAACCGTCGAGTGTGGTGACGACCGCGGTGGCCTCGCCCGGGATATTGACCAGGATCGCGGTGGTCGAGCCGCCGTACTGGGCTCCATAGTATATGCCGGCGAGCATGATCAGCGCGCCGACCGGCTCGAGGCCATAAGTCAGCGGCAACAGCATGGCGATCGTGGCAATTGGCCCGACGCCCGGCAGCACGCCGATCAAGGTGCCGACGAGGCAGCCGGTGAAGCACAGGATCAGGTTGATCGGCACCGGGATCCAAAGCCCGATCGCCGACCAGGGGATCCAGGCGACCTTCCACACGGTGTTGAAACCGAGCGCCAGGTTTGCGTAGAGGTCCATCATGTGCGGCAAGCCTCGCTCAATAGCCGAGCAGCCACGGTGCGATCGGGATCGGCAGCCGCAGGATGAAACGGAACATGACGACGCACAATGCAGTCAGGCCGATCGCGAACATCGCGATCTCGCGCGGCCGCGTGCCGGCATCGGCGAGTGCGGCGATCGTTACCGCCAGCGGGCCGGCGACGACCAATCCGAGTGCAGGCAGTTTCGCTATGCCAAGATCAAATCCGCGAATGGTGAGCCCGAAGGCGATGACGGCGCCAAGAATACAGACGAGGCCGCGGAGCGACCAGGCTTCAAGGCGCGCGCCGTGGGCCGAGAATGCCATGCCGACCAGGAAGATGCCGCACAGCCCGACCAGCACCGAGACCGTGCGCGGCACCATGCCGGCGCCGAACTCGGCGATGGTGCCGATCGAAATACCGGAAGTGCCAAAGAATCCGATTGCCGCAAGCGCCAGGAGAAAGAGGCCGGCGGCCAGCGATTCACCGGACTTGAGCCGTCCCTGCAGGCGCGCCGGCGCGCGGTCGTTCAGATCATCTCCTGGCATTCATTTCCCCCGGTGGCGACTTCGTTGGCTCCACCCCTTGCCCCGTTGATTGAGGCGTGGCCGGGTCAAAGCCGAACTCGAGCGGGACGCTAGCCGCAGCAGCGGGACACTGTCCACAAGGTAGTGGCCACGGTGCGTCTATTGCAATCTGTAATATCAGCGCCGTGGCCCCGCGCAGATGGCCGCAATGCAGCGCAGGGCGAGGGTTTGGGCTACGATCGCGACGCATATTGTGGTGCACGCCAGGTACCAGCTCAGGATGACCGCTCAAGGGACGGGGAGAACAAGACATGACGCAGGCGATGCGAGCGGTGACGGTCGGCTCGGCGGTGGTCGACATTATCGCTGTGGTGGCGAACAAGGACATCGAGCGGCTGACACTGCAAAATTCAGCCGCCTCCTTCCTGCTGTTGGAGCCGGGCCGCAAGATCGAGGCGGACAGCATTTCGATCCACACCGGCGGCGGCGCCATCAATACTGCCGTGGCGCTGACGCGGCTTGGCTTCAAGACGACGCCGCTGGTCAAGATCGGCCGTGACCTCAATGCCTCGAAGGTGCTTGAGACGTTTGCGACCGAAGGCCTCGACGATCGCCTCGTCCGACGGTCTGAGAACTTCGCCACCGGAGTCGCGGTGATGATCTCGGCGCACGACCGAGACCCTTCGATCTTCACCTTCCGTGGCGCCAACACGCGGCTGACGCCGGCCGACATCCCGGCCGATGCCTTCGATGGCGCCAGCCTGGTATTCGTCTCCGGCCTCAGCAACAACTCGGCCGACTGCTTCCCGGGCATCATCATTCAGGCCAAGGCGGCGGGCGCCTTCGTCGCCACCAATCCCGGCATCCGGCAATTGTCCTCGCGCGGCCAGGCTTTCCTCAGTGTGATCGGCGCGCTCGATCTGTTGACCATCAACAAGGTCGAGGCCGCGGCGCTATTGCCAGGTCTGTTGGCCGGAGGTGCTGGGATGAGCGGACTGGTGGTGCCGTCATGCCCGCTGGTGCCGCCCTCGGTCGACCTGCCGCCCTTGCTGCGTAGCGGGATCGCCGGCACGCATGCGGACCTGACCTTGCCGGCATTCATGTCGCTACTGCACGAGCGGGGACCGCGATTCATCGCTATCACCGACGGCGCCAAGGGGGCCTATGTCTCCGGCGGCGGCAAGCTCGTCTACTGCCCTTCGCTGCAGGTCGAGGTGGCAGGCACCGCTGGTGCCGGCGACGCGTTCGCGGCGACGCTGGCAGCCGGTCTCGCCGCCGGCGAGGAAATCGGCGATGCGCTCCTTGCCGCCACCATCAATGCCGCTTCGGTGGTCGGTGTCGTCGACACCCAGTCCGGCCTGCTCGATCATGCCGCCATTGCCGCGCGGTTGCCGGACGCACGTACGGCGCTTCGCATCCAGTCGTGGGGGTGATCGCACTCATCGCATGAAGTGTAATCTTGTGAACCTGCGACGGAAGCGCCGGGTGTCCTCGGCGACCGCCTCGGGCGCCTCGTTGCCGACGAGCGCTCGCGCAATCAGGCCGGCGAGTTCCGGCATGTCGTCCGGCCCCATGCCGAAGCGGACGATTTCGGGCGTACCGAGACGTAATCCGTTGAGATCGCCCGGCACCGCTGCGATCGGCAAGCCGATGCCGCAGGCCAGAATGTTGGCCGGGCGCAATTTTTTCGACGCTGCCTGACCGCCGCCGAAGCGTGCCGCCTCGATCGCCAGCTGATGCGAGGCGGTGGCGCCATTGGCGGTCTTGAACACCGGCAGACCACGTTCGGCCAGCGCTGCGGCCAGCGCCGCCGCGGTCTCAGCCATGCGCCGGGCGTAAGCCTGGCCATGTACCTTCCAGTCGAGCATGGTGATGGCGAGGGCAGCGGTCTTGCCGACATCGAAGTTGGCGGTGAGCCCCGGGAACGCAATGGCGTCCAGTCGCTTTGCCAACTCGGCGTCGTTGCTGACGATCAGGCCGCCGGGCGGGCCGCCAAGGCTCTTGTAGGTGCTCATCGTCATCAAATGCGCGCCCTCTTCCAGCGGTTGCTGCCAGGCGCGGCCGGCGATCATGCCGGACATGTGGGCGGCATCGAACAGCACCTTGGCCCCGACTTCGTCGGCGACGGCGCGAATTGCCGCCACCGGGTGAGGGCTGAGGTTGAGGCTGCCGCCGATCGTGATCAGCTTTGGCTGCAGCTTCTTCGCCTGCGCCCGCAGGCGATCGAGATCGACGGTGTAGTTGGCAGCGTCGATCGGCGCGTCGTGGATCTCGAGCCCGTAGAGGCCGGCGGCGCCGTCGTTGTGGTGGGTCACATGCCCACCGATGGCGCCGGGCGGCGCGATGATGCGGTCGCCTGGCCTGGCGGTTGCCATGAAGGCATAGAGATTGGCGAGGGCGCCGGAGCCGACCCTGAGCTCGACGTAGTTGGCGCCGAACACCTCTGCCACCAGTTCGGCCGCAATCACCTCGATCTTCTCGATTGCCTCGAGGCCCATCTCATACTTGTCGCCGGGATAGCCGAGCGACGGCCGATTGCCGAGCCCCGCCGCCATCGCTGCTTCAGCCTTCGGATTCATCACGTTGGTCGCCGGATTGAGGTTGATGCAGTCGACCTCATGGATGCGCCTGTTCTCGCTGATCAAAGCGTCGAGGGCGGCGGCGGTCGCATCGACCGGGCGTCTGCGCGGTGTCGGTCGCGATCGATTGGATATAGGTTTCGCAGGCCTCCGGCACCCATGGCCGGGGACTGAGTTTCGCGCGCGTTCCTTTGTCGGGCATGGGTCGTCCACCGGGCTGCATGAAAACACAGAGCAGGTTCCTTCGATGCGCATCCTTCATGCTGCCGACTTCGTCGTCCAGCCCTGGAAGAACGGGGCAGGCATGACGACCGAGATCATGGCCTCGCCGGCCGGTGCCGGATTCGATCGCTTCGACTGGCGGGTCAGCATGGCGCAGGTCGCGGCGCCGGGGCCGTTTTCAATGTTTTCCGGGATCGACAGGTCGCTCGGGGTGCTGGCGGGCGACGGCATCGTGCTGGCGGTCGAGGGGCGCGGCGAGGTCGAGTTGAAACCCGGCGCTCATCCGGCCGTGTTTCCGGGCGATGTGTCGGTCGAGGCCCGATTAACCGGCGGCCCGATCCTCGATCTGAACGTCATGACGCGACGGGGCCGCTGGCGGCACCACCTGTCGCGGACGTCGATCATCGGCGCATTCAAGCTGGAACGGCGCGGCGACGTCACGCTTGCGCTCATTCGTGGATCATCGGGCACCGTCGATGACCGGCCGCTGTGCGACGGCGATGCGGTGTTGCTGGAAGCCGGCGACGACAGCGCGCAGCTATTCCTGCGCGCCACCTGCGACCTGTGGATCGCCGATCTGTGGCAATTATTGGAAACCCGGTGAGCGCCGGCGTGACACATCCCACCGGCTGAGTGCTGTCACCGGCCGCCGCCGCCTCGCTCCTTGTCACGCTGCCAGTAGACGAACAGCACCGTCGTTGCCGCGGTCAGCAGCATGGTGGCGAGAATGTCGCCACGTTTGATGAAGGCGAGCCACAGATTGATCCATTGCAGGGTCGAGCCGCGGCCGGTGAGCATGCCGTTGGTGACCATCAGCAGCCCGATCACACCGGCACTCAAGGCGGCGCCGGTGGCGGCCTGCACCGTCCGTTTGATCGCTTTCGATACCGAGAACTTCTTGCCCGGCATCACCAGCATCGTTTTCACGTCGGCCATGGGTTGCTCCTTCCGGCTCGCGAGTTGAATCAAAACTATAGCTGATTCGCTGGCGACCGTTGTGATGCGCACAGCACGCAGATTGCAGCTTCGCGCGTCGATGCATTCGCCGGCATCGGTCGCAGCTGACGGCAAGTTGGCGTGGGCGGACAAATTCGTGTCGCGGCAGGTCAGTGCACGATTATCATTTTGGAAAGCATCCGGTTTGCAGGCAAGCGCAGTTTTTTCCCGCCGATATTGGACCGCGGCCTTGCTGCACCCGGCTTCGCGCCTTGCCTGCACCCGATCGGTGAAAGAATGATTTCGAACATCGCTAAATCACTGGCCTCGACTGTCACCGGTCGAAAGGCACGTCGAAGAGAAACTGGCATTTTCGGCCGATATCTAAAATCGAGACGCCGGATTTTGACCTCTTGGAAGGAATTGCGCGCAGTGTGCTCCCAAGACGCCGCCAATCGGCACGCTTCGTCTAAGTAAGAACATAAGCAGGGGACAGATGATGAGCAATCGCCTAACCATAAGATCGTTCAATGACGACCGTCGCGGCAGCGTCGCGATGACCTTCGCACTCACCGCGGTCGGCTTGTTCGGGATCGTTGGATTTGCAATCGACTACGGCCGCGCCATGAACTCGGTCGCCCGCATGCGCGGTGCGCTCAATTCAGCGGTGCTCGCCTCCACCAACGTGCCGGCCGACCAGCAGGTTGCTGCAGCGAACGCGTTCTTCGCGGCGAACTTCACGGACAGATTTTCCACCGGCTCGGCAATCCCGCAATTCTCGCCGAATTCGACCGGTGGTCTGACCGGCACCGTGACGGCGTTTGTCGACACCACGTTTGGCAAGATCATCGGCATCGACAACCTGGCGGTCACTGCCATGTCGAGCGCGAAGCCGAACATCCAGACGACGACCACATCGACGAGCACTTCGACGATCACCGTCAAGGGTTCGACGCCCTGTATCCATGTGCAGGACCAGAACAACACCTCGTTCAAGCTGGACAGCAATTCCAACCTCGACATGAGTTCCTGCGAAGTCTACGTGCGGTCGAACAACTCCATAGCGATGAGCGCCGTCAGCAACAGCAACGTCACGTTCAAGCGCGTCAAGCTGAATGGTGGCGTATCGGGCTCCGGCGGGATCAAGATCGTCGACAGCCCCTACGTCATCCAGACGAATGCTGCGGTTGTGGGCGATCCATATATGGCTGCCATCAACGACGTGCGGGCGATGATTTCGGTCGGCAACTGCAATAACGCGAACACCGACAAGAAATTCACGGGCGTCACTGTTCAGCCCGGCACCTACTGCGGCACCACCGAGTTCAACAACGTGACCTTCGCGGCGGGCATGTACGTCATCAACGATGCTTCGGGTACCAAGCCCGGCGCGCTGAAACTGACCGGCTCGCTCGATGGCAGCGCTGGCGTGTCATTCTACCTCGCCGGCAACAAGTCGACGATCCTGCAATACAATGCCAGCGAAGGCAGCGTTCTGAAGGCCCCGACTAGCGGCATCACCCAGGGTCTACTGTTCTTCGAAGCTTCCAATCGCGGCAATACCTGGAGCTTCAAGCTTCAGAGCTGCAACAAGCAGAGCTGGACCGGCCTCGTCTATCTGCCCAGCTCTAACGTCACGCTCGAATTCGCTATCGGAATGGCCGAAGTTCAACGTCGGCATCGTCGCCAACCAGCTGACGATGAAGTCGCTGTCCTCGATCATCACCAGCTACTTGTGGACGCCCTACGGATATTCGAGCCCGCTCTATCTGCCGGACGAGACCAAGACGGTGACCTCGACGTCGACGACAGTCGACGAGAAGTCGAAGTTCCTGCTGCACTGATCTCGTAACGGAACAGTCAAAGCGCGGAGCAGATCCCTTCTGCTCCGCGCTTTTTCTTGTGTCGGGCCTATCGCGGACCGGGCCGGCGCCGGCGGCCCGGCATGCGCTTCGGCCGCCAGCCCTTCATCAGGCTCGCGTGTCCCTTCTTGGCCTCGCTCAACATCTCGAAGCGCATGGCGCCGGCGCTCGGGATCACTTCGATCAGGCGGACCTCGACCTCGTCGCCGAGCCGGAACGAGCCGCCCGAGCGGCTGCCGACCAGCGCCTGCATCTCCTCGACGTGCTCGAAGTACTCATGGCCCAGCGTCGAGACCGGGATGAAGCCGTTGGCGCCGGTCTCCTTCAACCGCACGAACAGGCCCGAGCGGGTGACGCCGGCGATGCGCGCAGCAAACGTCGAGTTGACGCGATCGGCAAGGTGGGCCGCGATCAGCCGGTCGGTGGTCTCCCGCTCGGCCGCCATGGCGCGGCGCTCGGCATCCGAGATCTGCTTGGCGACGTCACGCAGCCGTGGCTTCTCCACATCGCCCATGGCGCCGTCGCCGAGGCCACAGGCGGCGATCAATGCCCGATGCACCAATAGGTCTGCATAGCGCCGGATCGGAGACGTAAAGTGCGCGTACTTGCGCAAGTTGAGACCGAAGTGGCCGTAGTTGTCGACGGCGTACTCGGCCTGCGCCTGCGACCGCAGCACAATCTCATTGACCAGCTCCGGCACCTCGACGTTTTTTGCATCTGCCAGCACCTGGTTGAACATCGCAGCCTTGACCGCACCCGAGCTCGGGAACGACAGCTTCAGGCTGTCGAGCACGTCCTTCAGCGACTTCAGCTTTTCCTTGGTGGGCTGGTCGTGGACACGATAGACGCACAGCGTCTTGTGATGTTCGAGGGTCTCGGCGGCGGCAACATTGGCCTGGATCATGAACTCCTCGATCAGGCGGTGTGCCTCGAGCCGCTCAGGGATATGCACACCCTTCACCTGGCCCTGGTCGTCCATGATGATCCGGCGCTCGGGCAGGTCGAGGTCGAGCGGCGCGCGGCGGGCGCGGGCCTTGGCGAGTGCGGCATAGGCGGCCCAAAGCGGCTTCAGCGCGGTCTCGAGCAGAGGCGCTGCCTTCTCCGACGGCTGGCCGTCGATCGCCGCTTGCGCCTCCTGGTAGCTGAGCTTGGCCGCCGAGCGCATCATCGCCCTGAGGAACGTGTGATGGCGTTTCTCGCCGGAACGATCAAACACCATGCGGGCGACGAGGCAGGCGCGGTCCTCTCCCTCTCGCAGCGAGCATAGGTCGTTCGAGATGCGTTCGGGCAGCATGGGCACGACGCGGTCGGGGAAATAGACCGAATTGCCGCGCAGTTGCGCCTCGCGATCGAGCTTCGAGCCGGCACGGACGAACCAGGCGACGTCGGCAATCGCGACGTGGACAACGAAGCCGCCGGGATTTTTCGGATCGGGGTCCGGCGCGGCGTGGACGGCGTCGTCGTGATCGCGGGCATCGGCCGGATCGATGGTCAAGAGCGCGAGATCGCGCAGGTCGACGCGATGCTGCATGGAGGGCGGCGTTTGCGTTTCGGACTCGCGCAGCACGCTTTCCGGAAAGTCGTCCGGAATGCCGTGCGCGTGCACCGCGATCAGACTGACCTTGCGGCTGTCGGACGGGTTGCCGAGCACCTCGACGACGCGCGCCTGGGCCAAGCCATTGCGGCCGCGGCGCGCAAGATCAAAGCGGACGAGATCACCGTCCGAGGCGGTGCCCTCGTCGCCCTTCTGCAGCGCCCATTCACGCAGTTCGGACCGGTCGATCGGCTGGATCGCGCCGCCGCCTCGCGCATGCGCTCGGAAGATGCCGAGCAGGCGGCGGCGCTCACGCGGCAATCGCTTGATCGCCGTGCCGACGTGAGCGATGCCGTCGTCGGCATCGTCATCAGCGGCGATGCGGGCGAGAACGCGATCGCCGATGCCGATCGCGGGGCCGCCCTCGCCCTCGATGGTATCGGGGACCAGGAGACGCAGGCGGGGTCGCTCGGACTCATCGTTGTCCCAGACGACCGGCTCGGCGATGAGTTCTCCGTCGTCGTCGCGGGCGACGACTTCCACGGTGCAAACAGGCGGCAGGCTGCCGGTTTCGCGCAGCTCGCGGCGATTGCCGGCAAGTTTGCCCTCGCGCGCGAGTTCTCCGAGGAGGCGCTTCAACTTGATGCGGCCGTCGCCGGTGATGCCGAAGGCACGGGCAATCTCGCGCTTGCCGACCTTGTCGTCCGCCTCCTTGATATAGGCCAGGATCTGATCGGCAGTCGGGAATGCGGCCGGTGCGGCCGGCTTGGAACCGATGGCTTTGCTGGATTTTCGACCTCGTGCCACGATCACTCCCGGTTTCTTGCGTCGGCGATAGTATACGGAATGTGCTCTGCGGTGAAATGTGGTAGTCTTTAACGGTAAGGAACTGGATCGCGAGAGCCCATATGTCCCAGACATACACGGTCGTTTTGGAGCCGGCAGAAGAAGGCGGCTTCATCGTCACCGTTCCGGCATTACCTGAAGTGGCGACCCAGGGTGATTCGCGGGATGAGGCATTGGCCAACGCCCGCGAGGCCATCGAACTGGTTCTGGAACACAGGGCGGAACGAGGCGAGGCGGTGCCCGTCGATGTCACGCCGCAGTTGGCGCATGTCACCGTCGCCGCATGAATAACCGGCTGCCGTCACTTCGAGGTGACGAAGTCATTCGGGCTCTGAAGCGGGCCGGCTTCGTCGTGGTGCGAATTAGGGGCAGTCATCACATCGTCGAGCACACGACGGACACGCGACGCCGTACCACGGTTCCGGTTCACCAGGGCCGGGACGTCAAGCGGGGCTTACTGCGCAAGATCCTCGATGATGTGCAACTGACTGAGGAGGAGTTCCGCCAATTCCTGTGAACGTGGCTATGGCGAATGATGACCGATTGGCCGGCCTCACTCGTCCGCTGGCTCTGCCTTCGGCTTTGCCCTTGGCTTAGCGGGCTTTGTCTTCGCTTTGGCCGGGGCTCTTGCCGCCGCTTTCTTTGCCGGCGCCTTGGTCTTCGTGCCGGCTTCTTACCGCCGCCCTTGGCAACGCGCTCGGCGATGATCTCGACTGCGTCTTCGAGGCTCACCGTTGCCGGGTCTTTCGACTTCGGTAGCGTGGCGTTGACGTCGGTCCACTTGAGATAGGGGCCGTACTTGCCGGAGAAAACCTCGATCTTGCCGCCGTCCGGGTGCTCGCCGACGACGCGCAACGCCTCGGGCTTGGCGCGGCCGAAGCGGCTCTGGCCCTTGCCCGCGACCTTGTCGGCGATCAGGCTCACGGCGTGGTTGAGGCCGATCGTGAACAGGTCCTCCCACTGCGGCAGGTTGGCGTAGGTCTTGTCGTGCTTGATGTAGGGGCCGAACTTGCCGAGCGAGGCGGTGATCATCTCGCCGCTGTCTGGATGCTTGCCGATCTCGCGCGGCAGACTCAGCAATTTTACTGCACGATCGAGATCGATGGTCGCCGCGTCGATGCCCTTGGGGATCGACGAGCGCTTGGGCTTCTCGCCCTCGCCATAGTCCTTCTGGTCGCCGAGCTGCAGGTAGGTGCCGAAGCGGCCGGAGCGCACCGTCACCGGCAGACCGGTTTCCGGATCGACGCCGAGCAGGCGACCTTCGGGCGATGCTCCGTCGCCATTATTATTGGTGTCTGAGAACTGGCGGGTAAACCGGCACTCGGGATAATTGGAGCAGCCGATGAAGGCGCCGAACTTGCCGACCTTGAGGCTGACCCGGCCGACGTTGCAGGCCGGGCAGGCGCGCGGATCCGAGCCGTCCTCCTTGGCCGGAAAGATCGCCGGGCCGAGCAGCTCGTTGAGCTTATCCAGCACGTCGGCGACGCGCAGCTCCTTGGTCTCGTCGATGGCGCCGGTGAACTCCTTCCAGAAGTCGCGCAGCACCTGCTTGTACTCGAGTTGGTCATCGGAGATCAGGTCGAGCTTCTCTTCGAGGTCGGCCGTGAAGTCGTACTCGACGTAGCGCTTGAAGAAGCTTTCCAGGAAGCCGGTGACGAGACGACCCTTGTCCTCTGGCACCAGCTGCTTCCTTTCCATGCGCACGTAGTCGCGGTCGATCAGCACCGCCATCGTCGAGGCGTAGGTCGATGGCCGGCCGATGCCGAGTTCTTCCATCCGTTTGACCAGCGTCGCCTCGGTGAATCGCGGCGGCGGCTGGGTGAAGTGCTGGTCGGCGTCGATGCCCTTGTCCTTCAGCCGGTCGCCGGGGCTGAGCGGCGGCAGCCGGCGGCTGTCGTCATCTTCCGCGTCGAAGGTATCGTCCTTGCCCTTGGTGATAAGCCGGGTGCGCTCGTCGCGGCCTTCCTGATAGACGCGCAGGAAGCCGTCGAAGGTGACGATCGAGCCCGACGCGCGCATGCCGTAGGACTTGCCGTCGCGGCCCGGCACGGTGATCTCGACCGTGGTCTGCTCCATTTCGGCGGGCGCCATCTGGCTTGCCAGCGTGCGCTTCCAGATCAGCTCGTAGAGGGCAGCCTGCTCGCGGTCGAGGTAGCGCTTGACGCTATCGGGGGTGCGGCGCGGATCTGTGGGGCGCACCGCTTCGTGCGCCTCCTGGGCGTTCTTGGCCTTCGACTTCCACTCGCGCGCAAACGGCGTGTAGTTGCGGCCGAACGTCGACGAGATCACGTCGCGGATCTGGGACACTGCCTCCGGCACGATCTGCACGCCGTCGGTTCGCATATACGTGATGAGGCCGGCGAACTCGCCGCCGAGGTCGACGCCTTCGTACAGCTTCTGCGCCACCTGCATGGTCTGCTTGGCCGAGAAGCCGAGTTTGCGCGACGCGTCCATCTGTAGCGTCGAGGTGGTGAACGGGGGATAGGGGTTGCGCTTCACCGGCTTCTTTTCGGCGCTCGCAACCGTGAACTCGCCGCCCTCGATGGCGCGCTTGATCGCCATCGCCGACGCCTCGTCCTTGAGGTCGAGCTTCTTCAGCGTCGTGCCGGCGATCGACACCAGGCGGGCGCGGAACTCCTCCTTGGTTGCCTTCGCCAGCGTCGCCTCGATGGTCCAGTATTCATCGGTCTTGAACGCCTCGATCTCGGCCTCGCGGTCGCAGATGATGCGCAGCGCCACCGATTGCACGCGGCCGGCCGAGCGGGCGCCGGGTAGCTTGCGCCACAGCACCGGCGACAGGTTGAAGCCGACGAGATAGTCGAGCGCGCGGCGGGCGAGGTAGGCCGACACCAGCGGGCGGTCGATTTCGCGCGGGTGCTTCATCGCCTCCAGGATCGCCTGCTTGGTGATGGCATTGAAGGCGACGCGCTCGACGTGCACTCCCTTCAGCACCTTCTTGTCGGCCAGCACCTGCATGATGTGCCAGGAGATCGCCTCGCCCTCGCGATCAGGGTCGGTGGCGAGGATCAGCCGGTCGGCGCCCTTCACGGCGGCGGCGATGTCCTTCATCACCTTGGCGCCACGACCTTCCAGGTCCCAGTGCATGGCGAAATCGTTGTCGGGCTCGACCGAGCCGTCCTTCGAAGGCAGGTCGCGCACATGCCCGATCGACGCAATGACCTTGAAGTCCTTGCCCAGATACTTGTTGATGGTCTTGGCCTTGGCGGCCGACTCGACAATGACGACGTTCATGCGCACCGATATGGTTAATGCGGTTGGCGTTGTGGCAGCCTGCCCGGCCGGCCGGTACGGGCGCTACACCGGGGCATTGGGTTGGAATTCCCGGCCGGGCATTTGCTCGACTGCCACGTCCCGAGGGCGGCGGGAACATGGGTGATGATGGCCCGGCTGTCAAACCGGTGCGTCAGATTCCCGGACAAGTACGCGAAAACGAACAAAAACGCACATGGTGAGGGGTTGTTATGACAAATTGACAGATTGTGCAACTTTATGGCGTGTCACCAGCAGAATTCGCCAAGTGCGTGGGCGAACCGGCGAAGCGTCATGAGGCTGGACCGTCGCTCTCGATCGCAAGCGATACCAATTGCCCGCCGTGCATGGTCACCCGCGAGGCGAGCGACAGCTCCATGAGTACGACCTGTATGGCGCGGATCGGCAGGCCGGTGGCGCGCGCCAGCTCATCGATGGCGACCGGTGCCGGTCCGAGAGCTTCGAGAACCCGCGCCCGGTCGCTTTGATCGACACGTGCGGGTGCCGAAGGCGGCGCTCGCGGGATTGGGAACTCGGGCGGCGGCACCGTCCGATCGGAAAACGCCGTCACGACGGGTCGCAGCCCGCGCAGGATGTCCTCAACGTCGGTGACCAGGATCGCGCCGTCCTTGATCAGCTGGTTGGTGCCTTCCGCCCGGGGGTCGAGCGGATGACCCGGCACGGCGAAAACGTCCCGGCCCTGCTCGCCGGCGAACCGGGCGGTGATCAGCGTGCCGGAGCGCTTTGCCGCCTCGACCACGACGACGCCGCTGCTGATACCCGAAATGATCCGGTTGCGGCGCGGGAAGTCCTGGCCGCGCGGGCTGAATCCCGGCGGCTGCTCGCACACGAGACAACCTTCGGCGCCGATCCGCGCCTGCAACTCGGCATGTTCGGGCGGGTAGACGACGTCGATGCCGCCGGCAAGCACCGCGACGGTGCCGGTCGCAAGCGCCGCCAGATGCGCGGCAGCGTCGATGCCGCGGGCGAGACCCGATGCCACCACCCAGCCGGCCTCGCCGAGGCCCCGGGCGAGGTCGCGGGCGATCTTGTGCCCCGCTGCGGACGCATCGCGCGATCCGACGATGCCGATCGTCTGGCGGTTGAGCAGATCGACGCGGCCCTTCACGTATAGCAGTGGCGGCGGCACATCGACGTGGGCGAGTAGCGCCGGAAAGCCCGGTTCGATCGTAAACAGCGGCACGGCACCGGCCGCTGCTGCCACTGCCAGCTCGGCTTCGGCGACATCGCGCGGGCAAATCCGTACCGGCTTGCGCCGACCACCCTGGCGAGCGACCTCGGGCAAGGCCTCGAGTGCCGCCTGGGCGCCGCCAAAATGGTTGATCAACGCGCGAAAGGTGACCGGACCTACATTTTCGGAGCGGATCAGGCGCAGGCAGGCGAGGCGCTGGGCGTCATCAAGGGGCGCGACCGGCAGCGGCGCGCCGGCGAACAGATCATCGCCGGTGCCATCGATCAGCTCGGTGCGTTCAGTCTTTCGCGCCAATCTTCGGCTCCTCGCCCTTGAGCAGCCGGCGGATATTGGCCTCGTGCTTCCAAATCAACAGCAGCGATGGCGTCAGCAGCAGCACGGCGATCTCGGGCCAGCCGATTGCCCAGATCGCAAACGGCGTCAATACCACCGCCACCAGCGCCGACAAGGACGAGATTCGCGTCACCAGCGCGGTGACAAGCCAGATGCCACAGAAGATCGCCGCGAACTGCCACAGAAATCCGAGCAGCATGCCGATATATGTGGCAACGCCCTTGCCGCCCTTGAACCCGAGCCAGACCGGGAACACATGGCCGAGCAGCGCCGCAAAGCCGGCGAGGAAGGGCAGGTCGGGGCCGGGCAGGGAACCGAACACGCCGAACTTGGCGAGCAGCACCGCGACGGCGCCTTTCAGCGCATCGAGCACCAGCGTGGCGATGGCGAGCCCCTTGTTGCCGGTGCGCAGCACGTTGGTTGCACCGATATTGCCGGAACCGATGGCGCGCACGTCGCCGAGGCCGGCGGCCCTGGTCAGCAGCAGTCCGAACGGAATCGAGCCCAGGAGATAGCCGACCACGACGGCAACCAAAGCCGGCAGCGTCATCAGGGCATTCATCTTGGCCAGCGTCTCCGGTCAGGTCCGTTCGACACCAGCGTAATGATAGACGGTTTCGCCCGCAACCATGGTGCGCAGCACGCGGCCCTGCAGCTTGGCCTCGTCGAACGGCGTGTTCTTCGAGCGCGCTCGCAATGCATCCTTGTTGACCACCCACGGCTCGCCGAGATCGACTAGGATCAGATCGGCTGGCGCACCCTTCTCCAGCCGTCCGCCGGGCAGGCCCAGCAGCCTTGCCGGATTGGTCGACATGGCGCGCAGCAGCACCGGCAGGCTGACCTCGTCTGAGTGGACGAGGCGCAATGCCACCGCGAGCAGCGTCTCGAGGCCGATGGCGCCGTCGGCGGCTTCCGCGAACGGCCGGCGCTTGACCTCGACGTCCTGCGGATCGTGTGCCGAGACGATGATGTCGACGTCGCCGGAAGCAAGGCCGCGCACCAGCGCCACGCGGTCCTCCTCGCGGCGCAGCGGCGGCCGCACCTTGAAGAACGTGCGGTAGGGGCCGATGTCGTTCTCGTTCAGCGTCAGGTGGTTGATCGAGACGCCGCAGGTCACCGGCAGGTTGCGAGCCTTGGCCGTGCGGATGATTTCCAGGCTCTCGGCGCAGGTGATGTTGGCGGCATGGTAGCGCCCCATGGTGATCTCGACGAGGCGCACATCGCGTTCGAGCATGATCGCCTCGGCCGCTTTCGAGACGCCCGGCAGGCCGAGCCGGGTCGATACCGCGCCCGAGTTCATCGCCCCACCTTCGGTGAGGTAGGGGTCCTCGGTGTGATGCATGATCAGCGCGCCGTGATCCTTGGCGTAAAGCAGCGCATTGCGCATCACCTTGGTGTTGCTGACGCTCGACTTGCCGTTGGAGAAGGCGATGGCGCCGGCGCGCTTCAACAGGCCGATCTCGGTCATCTCCTGGCCGGCAAGGCCCTTGGTCATCGCCGCCGTGGTATGGACGTTGACGACGGCGTTGTCGCGGGCGCGGCGCTGGATGAAATCGACGAGCGCCACCTGGTCGATCACGGGATTGGTGTCGGGCATCACCACGATGGTCGTGACACCGCCGGCAGCGGCGGCGTGGCTCGCGGTCTTCAATGTCTCGCGGTGCTCGGAGCCGGGCTCGCCGGTGAACACCTGGGCGTCGATCAGCCCCGGGCACAGCAGGTGCGCCTTGCAGTCGATGACCTCGGCGCCTTCGGGCGCATTGCGGCGCAGATGTGAGCCCAGATCGGCGATGACGCCGTCCTCGACCAGCAAGCCGCCCGGCTCGTCGCGGTTGCTGGCGGGATCGATCAGTCGGGCGTTGATGAACACGGTGCGTCGGCGCGAGGCGGGCTCGGTCGGGCGCCGGGTCGGATCGGAAGCCTTGCGGGGGCGGTTCATGATGACGGCCCTCAATGGTTCGGCAGGTGGCGGGCGAGCGCTTCGAGCACGGCGGCCCTGACCGCGACGCCCATTTCGACCTGCTCGCGAATGACGCTGCGGGAATGGTCGGCGATGGTCGAGGCGATTTCGACGCCACGGTTCATCGGGCCGGGATGCATGATCAGCGCGTCGGGCTTGGCCAGCGCCAGCTTTTCGTGATCAAGCCCGAAGAAGTGGTAGTATTCGCGGGTCGAGGGCACCAGCGAGCCTTGCATGCGCTCGCGCTGCAGCCTGAGCATCATGACGATATCGACGTCTTTGAGGCCCTCCCACATGTCGGTGTAGACTTCGGCGCCGAGGCGCTCGGGCTCGGCCGGCAGCAGGGTCGAGGGCGCGATGATGCGGACGCGGGCACCGAGCGTGTTCAACAGGTCGATGTTCGAGCGCGCGACACGGCTATGCATGATGTCGCCGCAGATGGCGACGGTGAGGCCCGCGATGCGGCCCTTGGCGCGGCGGATCGTCAGCGCGTCGAGCAGCGCCTGCGTCGGATGCTGGTGGGCGCCGTCGCCGGCGTTGATCACCGAGCAGTCGACCTTCTGACTAAGCAGCTCGACCGCGCCGGCGGCGCTGTGGCGCACGACGATGATGTCCGGCCGCATGGCGTTGAGCGTCATCGCGGTGTCGATCAGCGTCTCGCCCTTCTGCACCGAGGAGGTCGAGACGTTCATGTTCATGACGTCGGCGCCGAGCCGCTTGCCGGCGAGCTCGAACGAGCTTTGCGTGCGGGTCGAGGCCTCGAAGAACAGGTTGATCAGGGTGCGGCCGCGCAGCACGTCGCGCTTCTTGATGACTTGCCGGTTCACTTCCGCCGCCTGGTCGGCCAGGTCGAGAAGTGAATTGATCTCCGGCGCCGTCAACCCCTCGCAGGTCAGCAGATGGCGCTTCGGAAAGAAATACGGTGCGGGTGCTCTGGTCATTAAAGCTGGCTGTATAGGCGGAGTCAGCGGGCGGGGCAAGGGCGGGGGCGGCGTAGCGCACGGAATTTGAACGGCCGCCGCAGTCTGCCCTCGCGAAGGCGGCGGTGACGGAGATTGAGGTTGGCGCCGCGCACTTGCCCTCTCCCCCGCCGCTTCGGGGGAGAGGGCAGAGGCCGGCCTTGTTGCCGGCCGAGGGTGAGGGGCGGCCGCTTGCTCAAACGCCTTTCTTGCTTCGCTCCACAGGCATCTCGCCCGGCCCGCAGTTGATCAAGTCTTCGCGGTGCCGCCCCTCACGCATTTTGCTTTGGCGCCTGCGCGCCGGGCCCTCTCCCCGCGCAAGTGCAGCGCGCACGGGGAGAGGGGATGAGCGAGACTTATCCACGCTTTGCCGCCCCGTGCGATACTCTCTCTTGTCTGACACCACGGCCCGGGAGCGTAGACGTGTGCTGGCGGCTACGTGGTGTCGAACACGGGGGGACACTCCGCGAGGAGACCCCACGTGCCCAGCCGGGCCCACTCGGCTGGGACGAGCGATGATGCGGCTGGGCCTAAGCTCCGCAGTGTCAGGCTGCGTTCAGGGATTACGTACCCTGATCTGTTCCGCTTCGGATGGGCGGGACGTGTCGCAGACAACGTGTCATCGCAGCGGGACGCGGCAGCAAGTTTCGGGGTGACCCGAGGCAAGCGGCCGGGCGTCGGGGCTCGAAATCCCGGCGAGGCGACGAGCCCATCCCCAAACTTAACTGGCGGCTTGTCGCCGTCCCGCTGTCCCGGGTATCCGCCCGGATCGAGAATAGCCGCATACCCCGGAGCGCTGCGCGCTGCTGGGCACGAACGGTTGCCTCGGCCGAATCTTGTAGGGTGCAATAGGCGTGAGCCGTATTGCACCGAGCCGCTCGGGCGGTGGGTTCAGCCGGTGCAATACGCGAAGACGCTATCGCACCCTACGGCAGCGTCCCGCTTCCCGGGTATCCGCCCGGATAAAAAGACCCGCATACCCCGGAGCGCACAGCGCTGCCGGGGGGAGTGTTGCCATGTCAAGTCGCGAACTCGTTCGGCGTAACCGGCATGAACCGTACTGCGCCTGTTACCGAATTCCGTCGAGGCGCGGCCGGCATCGGCGTTCCTGCCGATCGGTAGCCGGTCCCTTCAGCCACTCACCCCATCTTCGCCGGCAGGTCGAGCCGGTGCACGGTGCCTTGGGTTTCGGGCTTCCAGGCCGGAAAGCGCTTCAGCACCAGCGGATCGTGGCCCGGCACGACGCGGGCGCGGTTGCCGCCGGCCAATTGCTCGAGCCGGGTGTAGGTCTTCAGCGTTTCCTCGACATCGACGGTGATCGAGAACGGCTTGCGGCGGTCGATATTCTCGTAGAGGTGGGTCGCGTCCGAGGCCAGCACCACCGGGCCGTTGGCGGTCGCGACGCGGACGCTCTGCAGGCCCTTCGAATGGCCGCCGGTCTTGTGCACGGTGACGCCGGGCGCGACCTCGCCGTCGCCGTCGTGGAACATCACCCGGCCGGAATAGACCTTCTTCACCAGCGAGCAGACGTGATCGACGGTGAACGGCTTGCGCATCGCGTCTTCGCACATGCACGGGCCGGTGGCGTAGGCCATCTCCGCTTCCTGGATGTGGAACTTCGCCTTGCCATATTGGTCGAGGGTGCCGGCGTGGTCGTAGTGCAAGTGAGAGATGATGACGGTCTCGACTTTGCCGGCATCGACGCCGATGCGCCGCAATATCTCTTGCGGCTCGAGATCGAGCGTGCGGCTGCGCAGCTTGGCCTCGGCATGATCGAACCCGGTATCGACCAGGAGGGTGCGGTTGGCGTTGCGGATCACCCAGACGAAATAATCGATCGGCTGCGGGCTCGCGTGGTCGTCGGCCGACATGAAGTTGTCGAACCGGGTGCGGTTGGCATGGGTGGCATATTTCAGGGCGAGGATTTCGTAGGTCTCGGACATGGCGTAGCGTCTCTCGGAAATGGGGTGGGATCGCGGAACGAATGTGCGCCGAACTACGCAGATCGTCGAGAGCGTTCGTGTGAGCAGGTAATCCGGCATTCGTATGCAATGCGAGGCATTGCCTTAAGCTGTCGTTTACGCCCGGGCTCTACCATTTGCGCGGTGAGTGTGGCGATCGACACGTTACCGGGCGAGCGGGACATGATTAGCGGTCAAGCAGCGATGGCAACGGCGGATGGCACACCAACGCAGGGTTCAGGCACGCTTGGGCGGGCGTTTGATCGGGCTTGCGATCATCGCGATCGCGCCGACAATCTTCTGGACCGCGACGCTTTACCTCGCGGCCTCGGCCAGCGGCCGGCCGCTGACGCTCTGGCCCACAGTCATCATCGCCGCCGCCATGTTTGCATTCCTGACCTGCATCTGGGCGTGCTTTGCCATGTCCGACCAGCGCCCGCCGAGCGCCGAATAGCCGAGGACGCCGCCGGTCCCGATCAGACAGCCAGCGCTGCCCTCGCGAGCACTCGTTCGGCGTGCTTCAAATGCGGGATATCGACCATCTGGCCGTTGAGCGACAGCGCGCCGGAGCCGGGGTTGTCCGCGAACAGCTTCACGATGGCTCGGGCATGTGCGATCGCCTCGGCCGACGGTGTGAAGGCGGCATTGATCACCGCTACCTGGTCGGGATGGATCGCGAGCTTGCCGACGAAGCCGTCGCGGGCGGCGGCCTCGGCCTCGCGCTTCAGTCCGGCCTGATCGCGGAAGTTGATGAACACGGTGTCGAACGGCAGCACACCGGCCGCGCAAGCGGTGAACAGGGTCAGGTCGCGCGCCATCTGGAACGGCGAGGTGAAAGTGCCGTCGGGGTGACGGTTGGCGGCGGCGCCGATCTCGGCGGCAAGATCTTCAGCGCCCCAGGTGAGGCCGACGAGCCGAGTGCTCGATCCGACATAGCTCGGCATCTGCAGCACCGAGATCGGCACCTCGGTCGCGATCGGCAGGATGCGGGTCGAACCGTGCTCGAGGCCGAGCTTGTCCTCGAGAGCTGCGAGCGTCAGCGACAGCTGTTCGACGTCATCGCCCGAGTTGGGCTTCGGCAGCACGATGCCATCGGGCCCGGCCGGCATCACGCCCTCGAGATCGGCCTGCCAGTGGGGCGACGACAATGCGTTCATGCGGACGTAGAGCCGAGGCCGCTTGGACGTCTGTTTGGCGGCCTGCAACCAGGCGCGGGTGATTTCGCGGGCGGCGGGCTTGCGCGTCGGCGCCACCGAATCCTCGAGGTCGAGGATCAGCGCGTCGGCGCCGGTGGCGAGCGCCTTCGACTGCTTCTTGTCGCTGTCGCCGGGCACGAAAAGGAGGGAACGCATGAGGGAGGTATCCTTGGGTAACGGTGCCTGGCTTCGGCTTGGCACCCGCTGGCAGTGGTGGAGCGGTGCCAGGCTGAAGCCTGGCACCGTTTGGTCGGCGGCGCGTCAACTCACGGCCTTCTTCTTCATAAACGCCTGGCGCTTGCATTCCGCCACCATCTCGCCGCGCTGGTTGAAGGCACGATGATGGAATTCGACGATGCCGGCATCGGCGCGCGACCGGCTTTCGCGCCGCGACACGATCTCGGTGGTGATGCGCAGCGTGTCGCCGTGGAAAACCGGATTGCCGAACTTCACGTCGGTCATGCCGAGATTGGCAATCAGCGTGCCGTAGGTGGTGTCGCCGACCGAGATGCCGATCATCAGGCCGAGCGTGAACAGGGAATTGACCAGCGGGCGGCCCCATTCGCTGTTGGCCGCGAACTCGTGGTCGATGTGCAGCGGCTGCGGGTTGTGGGTCAGGCACGAGAACAGCGTGTTGTCCATCTCGGTGACAGTGCGCCGCAGCGCGTGCTCGATCACGCGACCGATCTCGCATTCCTCGAAATATAGGCCTTGCATGGAAACTCCCCGCAGCGCTGTTGAGCTCACTCGCTTCAATACCGGAACTGCTCCGACAGGATCCGCTCATCGAGGCTGTGGCCGGGATCGAACAGCATGATCAGGTCGACGGAAGCGTCCTCCTCGATCTGGACGCGAATGACTGATCTCGTTTCGGCGTGGTCGGCAACCGCACTGACGGCGCGCTTGTCCGACTCCAGCACGTCGATCACGATCCGCGCCTTGTTCGGCAGCAGCGCGCCGCGCCAGCGCCGCGGCCGGAACGGGCTGATCGGCGTCAACGCCAGCAGCGCGGTATCGATCGGCAGGATCGGACCGTAGGCCGACAGATTGTAGGCGGTCGAGCCCGCCGGCGTCGCCACCAGCACGCCATCGCAGATCAATTCCTCGAGCCGCACCTTGTCGTCGATCGAGATCCTGAGCTTGGCCGCCTGGTGCGTCTGTCGAAACAGCGACACCTCGTTGATTGCGAGCGCGCGATGGGTCCGGCCGCCGGTGTCGGTCGCGGTCATGGTCAGGGGATGCGTCACGGCGGTCTCGGCCCGGTCGAGGCGCCCGAACAGGTCGTCCTCCTGGTACTCGTTCATCAGGAAGCCGACCGAGCCGCGATTCATGCCGTAGATCGGCAAATGACGGTGCATGTAGCGGTGCAGCGTCTGCAGCATCAGGCCGTCGCCGCCAAGCGCCACCACCGCATCGGGCTGGTCGCCGGAGTAACCGCCGTAGCGCTGGGTCAGGCGCTGGAGGGCCGCCTGCGCCTCCGCATTGTCGCTGGCGACGAAGGCAACGCGCTCGAACTTGTGGGTGGGCTTTGCCATGGTGCTTTCGCGTCGTGACGTGCCGGGATCGTGGACTTAGCCGGGAAAGGCTGGCTTAGTTGGCCTTAAACGACAAGATGGAAAACATCGGGGTGCACCAGGCGCAAGCGCGCGTCTATGCAACTGGCAGCTCCTCAGCGGCGAAAAGGTCACGCGATGCAGTCGAAGCTGAACCAAAGTCTCGCAACGACATTGCGCAAGGTCGGCGTCGTGCCGGTGCTGACGATCGATCGTGTCGATCAGGCGGTGCCGCTCGCTCGCGCGCTCGTCGAAGGCGGGCTCAACGTCCTCGAGATCACGCTGCGCACCGGCGTCGCGCTCGAAGCAATCCGCGAGATGGCGCGCGCGGTTGCGGGCGCGGTGATCGGCGCCGGCACGGTGCTGACGCCGGAGCAGGGGGCAGCCGCCATGGCGCACGGTGCGCGCTTCCTGGTGTCGCCTGGCATGACGCCACGCCTGATCGAGGCTGCGAGCGCCTGGCCGGTGCCGTTCCTGCCCGGCGTCGCGACCGCTTCGGAGGCGATGGCGCTCGCCGACATGGGTTATCGCGTACTGAAGTTCTTCCCGGCCGAGCCGGCTGGCGGCACCGCTGCGCTGAAAGCGATCGGCGCGCCGCTGGCCGATCTGATGTTCTGCCCGACGGGTGGCATCGATGCGGCGAAGGCACCGGGTTACTTGGCGCTGCCGAACGTGGCTGCGGTCGGCGGTTCGTGGGTGGCGCCGGCGAATGCGGTCGCTGGCGGCGACTGGGCAGCGATCACCGCGCTGGCGCGTGAAGCATCACGACTGCGGGCGTGAAACCGACAGACTTCACCGCTCGCCTGCGTTCTCGAGCACGGCATCGGTTGCAGTCCTCGGCACGATCGCGCCGCGGTGCTGGATGACGACGCCGGCGAGGCGATGGGCAAGGATCGCCGCGTCGGCTGGGCCATCGCCCAGCAGCCGGCGTGCCAGATATCCGGCATTGAAACTATCGCCGGCGGCCGTGGTATCGACCGGGGTGACCGGCGCCGGGCACGGTACCACCAGATCATGGCCGCCAGCGCGAACCAGTGCGCCGTCGCCGCCCTGCTTCACCACGATCTCGGTGACACCGAGATTGCAAAGCCTGTCGATGGTATCGGCAGGCGTCTGGTCGCCCCACAATGCCTGTTCGTCGTCGAAGGTCGGCAGCGCGATGTCGGCCAGCGCCCAGAACCGCACGAACGTGGCGCGGGCGCGGTTGAGGTCGCCGCCCCAGCCGCGCGGCCGGTAGTTGCTGTCCATGGCGATCGACGGCGCCGCGCGCTCGGGCGGCGGCAACGGCGCTCGGCCATGCTGTCGAGACCCTTCGCGGTGTACAGCGACAGGGTGATGCCGGAGAAATAGACGAGGCGGGCCGCGGCAATCGCCTCGACCACCTTCGCAGCACCGGCGCACTCGAAGAGCTCGCGGGCGGCGGCACGGTCGCGCCAATACCAGAACGAGCGTTCGCCCACGGCGGTGGTCTCGATCAGGTAAAGTCCGGGCATGCGGCCGGGCAAGGTGGCGATCAGCTCGGTCGCCACCCGCTCGGCTCGGGCAGCAGCCATGATGCCGGCACTGTAGGGGTCGTCGCCGAGCGCCGTGGCATAGGCCACCTCAATGCCGGCTCGAGCCATGTATGCAGCGGTGTTGAAGGTGTCGCCGCCATAGGCGAGGCCAAAGCGGCCATCGGGCCCTCGTGCCAGTTCGACCATGCATTCGCCGATCGAGACAGCCTGGCCGCCAGCCCGCAAGGCAAGAGGAGTTAACGGCATCGGCATGCTAATGGGCGTCCCGGGCGAGTAACTGTGACAACCTAAGTCAACAAAGCACGGTCGCGGCCGCCTTGAAAGCACGGGCATTCTGGCCTACGCGTCGATCACAGGTGGGTTGCGCAAGGACTCGTTATGAAAATCTGCATGATTGGCGCCGGCTACGTTGGGCTTGTTTCGGCGGTTTGCTTTTGCGAATTCGGTTGGACGGTGACCTGCGTCGACAAGGAAGCCTCCCGCGTCGCTAGCCTCAAGCGCGGCGAAGTGCCGATCTACGAGCCCGGACTCGATGATCTGATGGTGCGCAACGTCGCCGCCAAGCGGCTGTTCTTCACCCAGGATCTGGCCGCTGCTGCCAGCGATGCCGACTTGATCTTCCTCGCCGTCGGAACGCCGATGCGTCGCGGCGACGGCCATGCCGACCTCTCCTACGTGTTCGCCGCGGTCGAGGAGATCGCCCCGTATCTGACCGGCTTCACTGTCATCACCACCAAGTCGACGGTTCCGGTTGGCACCAGCCGCGAGATCGAGCGCCGGCTGCGGGCGCTGCGCCCCGATGCCGACTTCGCAGTCTGCTCCAACCCCGAGTTCCTGCGCGAGGGCTCGGCGATCCAGGATTTCACCCACCCCGATCGGGTGCTGGTCGGCTGCGACAACGCGCGTGCCAGGCAAGTCATGGAGCGCCTCTATAAGCCGCTCGCCTTGCGCAACGCGCCGTTGATGTTCGTCAATCGCGAGTCGGCCGAACTCGCCAAATATGCCGCCAACGCCTTCCTCGCCATGAAGATCAGTTTCATCAACGAGGTGGCGGACTTGTGCGAGGAGGTCGGCGCCAACGTGCAGGAAGTGGCGAGTGCGATCGGCAAGGACCGGCGGATCGGCGACAAGTTCCTGCATCCGGGGCCGGGCTACGGCGGCTCGTGTTTCCCGAAGGATGTGTCGGCGTTGGCGCGCACGGCGCGCGAGCATCGTGCACCGCTGTCGCTGATTGAGCAGGTCGGCCGCGTCAATGACGAGCGCAAGATCGCCATGGCGGGTCGTATCGAACGGGCTGCCGGCGGCTCGGTGCGCGACAAGACGGTGGCGGTTCTGGGCGTCACCTTCAAACCCAATACCGACGACATGCGCGATGCGCCAAGCCTCGTCATCCTGCCGATGCTGATCGAGAAGGGCGCACGGGTGCAGGTCTACGATCCGCAGGGCCGCAAGCATGGCGAGCCGCTGCTCGAAGGCGCGGTGTGGTGCGAGGACGCCTTGTCGGCGGCGGCTGGTGCCGATGTCACTGTCGTGCTGACCGAGTGGAATGAGTTCCGCGCGCTCAATCTGCAGGCGCTCAAGTCGGCAATGCGCGGCAATGCCCTGGTCGACCTGCGCAATATATTCCAGCCGCAGGACGCGATCGAGGCGGGTCTCGTGTATTCGAGTATCGGCAGGCCGGTGCCGGCCGCTTGAGGGCGCGGCGGCGGCACTTTCGTGAAGTCGTCTAGTACCCGGAATCACACATGGATAGCACACATGACGATCGAGGATGTTCGCCGGCCAGAAGCGCCGCGCCGGCCGATGTTGCCCCATCGGACAAGCGGTGCGACGCCGCCGGCGAGCATCCTCGATCGCCCGTAGGGTCGCGGCCCACGGGCGCCCACGTCATGCGGACCGCATGCTTCCAGCATGACGCACGCCTTGCGCGTAGCTTGGGCTACGCGCTGCGCCCCGCTCCTGGCGGATCGCCTCGTGGTTCCGCGATCAGGTGTGCTAGCCATGTGTGATTTCGGGTACTAACTGGGAAATCGTTCGCTGACATGGTCGATATGCAGGTCGAGCCGGATCGAATCAAGCGCACTTGGGCAGCGTTCGGCGCTGCCTTCGACAGGTGTCGGCAAGCCTGGAATTGGGCGGCAGGTGGCAATCCGGGGCTGCTTGCCGGGGCGCTGGTGCTGTCGGGTGTCGTGGCCCTGCCGATCCTCACCGTGCTGTCGAACGTGTTTGCGACTTCGAGCGGCACTCTCGGCCACATCGCCCGCACCATCCTGCCCGATATCCTGTTCAACACCTTTGGGCTGCTGGCGATGGTCGGCACCGGTACGGCGGTGATCGGCACCGCCTGCGCCTGGCTCGTCACCATGTACAGGTTTCCGCTGAGCAGCATTTTCGCCTGGCTGCTGATGCTGCCGATGGCGGTGCCGGCCTATATCATCGGCTACGCCTACACCGACTTCCTGACCTACGCCGGACCATTGCAGAGTACGTTGCGATCGACCTTCGGATGGGGGCGCGGCGACTACTGGTTTCCAAACCTGCAGAGCCTGTGGGGTGTGAGCTTGATGCTGACCCTGGTGCTCTACCCTTATGTCTATTTCCTCACCCGCGCGGCCTTCCTCGACCAGTCGCTGACCGCCCTCGATGTCGCCCGCACGCTTGGCCACAGCGGTCGCGACCGGTTCTTCAGGGTGGCCCTGCCGCTGGCCCGGCCATCGATCGCCGCGGGCCTCGCGCTGGCGCTGATGGAGACGCTCGCAGACCTTGGCACGGTACAGTATTTCGGCATCGACACCTTCACTACCGCGATCTACCGCACCTGGTTCGGCATGGGCGATCGCATCGCCGCCGGCAAGCTCGCGAGCGGTCTGCTGCTGTTCGTTGCCGCTCTGGTCATTCTCGAGCAGTGGGCGCGCCGACAGAGCCGTTTCCATAGCAAAGGCCGCAAGCAGTGGGCAATCTCGCGCACCAAGCTCACCGGCTGGCGCAGTGCGTTGGCGGTCGCCGCCTGCCTGACACCGGTGCTGCTCGGTTTCGTGCTGCCGGTCGCGATCCTGATCGGCCTGCATATCGAAGGCGGCGACAACCTGCTCGGCGAGCGGTTTGTCAGGTTGTCGTGGAATACCTTCTCGCTCGCCGGTACGGCTGCCGTGATCGTGACCGCTGCCGGTCTGTTCGTGGCCTATGCCAGCCGGCTTGCATCGTCGGACGGACTGCGCACGCTGCTGCGGGTGGCGACTTTCGGCTATGCGCTGCCCGGCACAGTAATTGCGGTCGGCGTGCTGGTTTCGCTCGGCGCCTTTGATCGGGGGCTCGATCAATTGTTTCGCAGCGCATTTGGTGTGTCGACCGGATTGCTGCTGAGCGGCAGCATCGCGGCGCTATTGTTCGCCTATCTGGTGCGGTTCCTGGCGGTCGCTTCGGGCGGCCTCGAGGCCGGCTTCGGGCGGATCCCGGAAAGCATGGATCAGGTCGCCCGTACGCTCGGCTGCACCAGTGGCGAAGTACTGCGGCGGGTACACCTGCCGCTGTTGAGCCGACCGCTGATGACGGCGATCGTGCTAGTCTTCGTTGATGTATTGAAGGAGTTGCCGGCAACGCTGATCATCCGGCCTTTCAATTTCGACACGCTCGCTGTCCGCGTTTACCAGCTGGCCGCCGACGAGCGTCTGGCCGAGGCCTCGACCGGTGCCCTGGTCATCGTCGCCATCGGCCTGTTGTCGGTCGGACTGCTGGCTGGGCTGGTCCGCGGCGCCAAGCGCGGCATGAGATAGGGACGGCTCGATGCGACAGGCGCAGCATAGTCGTATGTGGCGGCAACGCGCCCGACGGGGCGTGCATCATGCGCTCGAAGCCGGCCTTGGCCACACCTTCTGGGGCAGTTTGGTAAGTGACCTGCTGATTGCTCTGGCGGTGGCGAGCGTGGCCGCCGGCGCCGCCTGGTCGGTGCCAGAGGTCCGGGCGTCCTACGGGCCTTGGATACGCGCTCTGGATGTCGTTACGGCCTTGATCTTCGCTGCCGAGTACGGGTTGCGTCTGTGGTCGTGCGTCGAGTTGCCGTTCTTCGCGCAGGGCGCGCCGTGGCGCGAGCGATTGCGCTACGCGAGCCAACCGATGCAGGTGGTGGACCTACTGGCATTCGTGCCCACGTTCGTCGGTCTTGTCGCCGGCATCGACATGTGGGCAGCAATGATGCTGCGCTTCCTCAAGATTGCCCGCTACAGTCCGGCGCTGCATTCGCTGGGGCGGGTGATCGCGGCCGAGCGCGGAGCCCTGTTCGGCGCTCTCGTCATCATGACGGGTCTCGTCATGTTTGCCGCGACGGTGATGTATTTCATCGAGCGCCATGCACAGCCGGTCGCCTTCGGTAGCATTCCTGCAGCGGCTTGGTGGTCGGTGGTGACGCTCGCCACCATCGGCTATGGCGATGCCGTTCCGGTGACGCCGCTCGGCAAGGCCTTTGCCGGACTGATGATTATTGCCGGCATCGCAGCCTTTGCCTTGCCATTCGGTATCATCGCGACCGGTTTCGGCCGTGAGGCGACCCGACGAGATTTCATGGTGTCGTGGCTGCTGGTGGCGCGGGTGCCTTTGTTCGGTGGCCTCGACGCGGCGGCGGTGTCGCAGATCATCACGCTGTTGCGTTCGCGCACGTTCGAGGCCGGCGACGTGATCGTCCGGCGCGGCACGCCGGGCGACAGCATGTTCTTCCTGGTCTCCGGTGATGTCGTGGTGGAAACCGAGACGGGCGAGGTCACGTTGAAGGAAGGCGACTTCTTCGGCGAGATGGCGCTACTCGAACACCGGCCGCGTTCAAGCACGGTGATGGCGGCGACACGCGTGCGCGCGCTGGTCCTCGACCGCGAGGACCTGGAGCGGCTGGCGCGCCGGCACCCGGCGATCATGGCGCGCATTCGCGAGGTGGCGGCCAGCCGGCGGCAAACAACCAAGACCAATCCGGTTTGAGGCTCAGGCCGCAGGCACCAGATTGAGACGGCGGGCGAGCGCTGGCCAGCGGCGCGCCAGGTTGCGACCGAGACTTGTCCTGGCTCGGCTCTTCAATGGCGCCAGCGCCCACCGCTCGATCTGGTCGGTGACGCACTTGCAGGCGAGCACCGCACCGATCGCCTTGATGCACTCGATCCAGGAAAGCTTGGGAAACCATAGCATGACGTCGAGGATGTCGAAGTCGAGCAGTAGTTTGTCGAGCACGACCGCGGCGGGGACGACGATTGCAGTATCGAGCGGGGAGAGAAAATCCATGAGTGGCCATCCGGGGCTTGAAGGCTGGGGGAAGCCCGGATGCTGGGGTGATGCCAGACATGCGAAAGCGTGTAAAAGAACGGACATAAGGTCATGTGAAATATTGCGAATTGCAAAATGTCGCTGCCCCGGCAATCGGACCGTAGGCAGCGCATGGAATGACTGCGTTATGCTTTCCGAAATATTGCATCGTCCTTAATTCGACGAAAAATCATGGAGATGCGGTTGCGACCTAATCTGCGAATGAAATGAAATGGTACGCAATGCATTGTTTTGCCATTGAGCGAATGCACTGTGTCGTGCAAAGTTGCGAATGCTCCGCACAGGATACGTACGAATGCTCGAGCACGTTCATCGCGTCGGCTCGCAAGGTGACACCGAGATGGCCGCAGACGGCCGCGAACCCGATTTTTCCTCCCGGCTGGTCGCGGCCTTCGAGGCGCACATCCAGGTGCCGTTGATGGGGCGGGTTGGCACTGCGCCGGCCGAGGTCAAGGCGCTGATCGAGACGTTCCGCAACCGCCTCGCGGCGCTGGAGTCGCTGGTGCCGGGACAGGTTGCCGGCCGTCCGCTCGGCGCCAATGCCAATGGCGCGCATGGGCTGGAGCCGCAGTTTGCGGTCGTCGTCGAGCCCGATGAGATCGGCCGCAATCAGCGCAGCCGGGTACGCGAGCTCGTTGTCCTCGAAGCGCTCGAAGCCGAGCATCATGCCCTGGCACTGCCGCAACTCACCCGCGCCCTGACCGAGGCCGGCTTCGACGACACCAGTGCCGCCATCGTCTCGCAGCTGCATCGCCTGAAAAAGCTCGGCGTCATCGCGCAGCCGGCCAACGGCATGTACGTGCTGACGCAGGATGGTGTGCTGCACGTGCGCGAACTGCGCCGGAACTTCGGCCATCTGAAGCCGCGGTGATCAGCTGCCGACGGGGGCCTTAAGCGTTCCCATCCGGGCCGCATTCGGCTTCAATAAGGAGGCATTCGATTCGACCCCTCCCGGCTTCGGCCGGAGGCGCGCAAGAGGACCGCCGGCGGCATTCGCTGCCTTGGCCAGAGAACTTCGACAGGAGAAATTGATGCTCGTGGTCGTCGCATTTTTCGAGGCCAGGCGGGCGCACATCTCGGATTTCGGGATGGCGCTGCTTGAGCATGCCCGTAACAGCCTGGCCAATGAAACCGGCTGCCGCCAGTTCGACGTGGCGCAGGACCCGCTCGATCCGGCGGGCTTCTTCCTGTACGAGGTCTACGACGACGAGGTGGCGTTCAAGGCGCACTGCGACAGCGCTCATTTCGCGGCCATGGAAGGGCGCTGCACACCCTGGATTGCCCACAAGAAGGTGCTGACCTACACCCTGCTGCAAGGCCAGATGGTGCCCGACGCTGGACGTGCGTGAGCGATGTTCGTCACTCCGCCGCGCTAAGTCGCATCCCGGCTGCGCGCCGCGTACGCCAACCGACAGTGTCGCTGCCGACGCTGCGTTGATAGACGTGGGCGAGCAGCGGCACCGTCCCGCTTTCGAGTGCGGCGATGGTCGCAGCATTGACAACCTCGAGCGCGTCGAAGCCTGACCGCAGCATTAGGGGAACCTGGTCGAGCAGCACGTCGCCGGTGGCGCGGATTTCGCCCCGGTGGCGCCATTGCTCGCGCAGTCGCCGGGCGGTCGAATAGGCGCGACCATCGCTGAATTTCGGGAACGACAGGGCGATCAGGGCGAGCCGGTCGAGGTTGTCGGTCGCCGGATCGAGCATGTCCGATGGATCGACGTGGATGCCGATCGCCTGGCCCTGTGCCGTCAATGCCGGCTGCTCGGCGCGCCAGCGCTGCAACGAGATGATGGCGCGGCCATCGATCGGAACGGCGGCATCGTCGTCGATGCGGCGCCAGGCGTCGGCAACGAAGGCGCCATCCTTCCACAACCGGGGATCGGCGGTCGCGGCGCGCAGCGGCGCCAGCAGGGGCTTGGGTTCAGACATTGGCGTCCTCCAGGGTCGCGACAGCTTGACGGGGTGCATCGGCGCCGTAAAGCGCGTCGCGAAATGGTGCCTTGCCGAGCCGGCGATAGGCGGCGAGGAACGACTCGGCCGCGTCGAGCCGGTGCTCGAGGTAGGTATCGACGATGGTCTCGATTGCGCCGGGCACGGTCTCGGCGGTGAAGCTCGGGCCGAGGATATCGCCGATGTCGGCGTCTTGCCTGGGACTGCCGCCCAGCGTGATCTGGTAGTGCTCGGTGCCCTTCTTGTCGACACCGAGGATGCCGATGTTGCCGGCGTGATGGTGGCCGCAGGCATTGATGCAGCCAGAGATGTTGAGGCGCAGCGGGCCGATCGCCTCCGCTTTCACCGGGTCGGCGAATTTCCTGGCAATCTGCTGCGCGATGCCGATCGAGCGGGCGTTGGCGAGATTGCAGTAGTCGAGGCCTGGGCAGGCAATGATATCGGTGATGAGCTCGGTGTTGGCGGTGGCAAGGCCGCTCGCGACGAGGCCGTCATAGACCGCGGCGAGATCGCGAATGGCCACATTCGGCAGCACCAGATTTTGCTGATAGGTGACGCGGATCTCACTGTGCCCGAAGCGCTCGGCGAGATCGGCGACCGCTTCCATCTGTTCAGCCGAAGCGTCGCCCGGGATCTTGCCCGGCTCCTTCAACGAGATATTGACGATGCTGTAGCCCGGCGCCCGATGCACCGCGACATTGCGACGAAGCCAACGGTCGAAGGCGGGATCGGCGCGGCGGCGCGCCTCGACCGCGACATCGCGCGCCGGTGCCTTGGCCAAGGCCGGCGGCTTGAAGTATGCGGCAATGCGAGCGTGCTCTTGTGCCGGCAGATCGATCGAGGGCTGGTCGAGGCTTGCCCATTCGGTTTCGACCTGGCGGCGGAATTCTGCAAGCCCTAGCGCATTGACCAGGATCTTGATGCGCGCCTTGTAGATGTTGTCGCGTCGCCCGTGCAGGTTATAGACCCGCATGATCGCCTCGAGATACGACAACAGCCGCTCGCGCGGCAGGAAGGCGTTGATTTCCTGCGCAACGTAGGGGGTGCGGCCCTGGCCGCCGCCGACGTAGACGCGGAACCCGGTCTCGCCCTTCGCGCCCTTGACGATTTTCAGGCCGATGTCGTGGAACAGGATCGCCGCGCGGTCCTCGGCGGCGCCGGTGACGGCGATCTTGAACTTACGCGGCAGGAAGGTGAACTCGGGGTGGATCGTCGACCACTGACGCAGCACCTCGGCCCAGATGCGCGGGTCCTCGATCTCGTCGCTGGCGACGCCGGCGAAAGGGTCGGCGGTGACGTTGCGGATGCAGTTGCCGCTGGTCTGGATCGCATGCATGTCGACTTCGGCCAGTGCCTCCAGGATGTCGGGGGCGTCTTCGAGCCGCGTCCAGTTGAACTGGATGTTCTGACGCGTGGTGAAGTGGCCGAAGTTGCGGTCCCACCTGCGCGCGATCATCGCGAGTTGCCGCATCTGGCGCGCCGCAAGCACGCCATAGGGGATGGCGATGCGCAGCATGTAGGCGTGCAGCTGCAAATAGAGACCGTTCTGCAGACGCAGCGGCTTGAACTGCTCTTCGGTGAGCTGACCCGCCAGACGGCGCGCTACCTGGCCACGAAACTGGGCCGCGCGCTCGGCAACGAATGTGCGATCGAACTCGTCGTAGCGATACATGTGGCTGGTCCTCAAACGGTGGGGGCGCCGGCAGCGCGGATGCGCTCGCGCACGGATACGGGTTCGGGCACGCCACCGGCGAGACGCACGTCCATGGCGTAGACGGCGGTCACCTCGGATGACGCGACGGCGTCGTGTGCCTGCGTCTCGAGCAGGCTCAGGCCGCCGGCATCGGTTGCGACCACCGCATCCTCGAGACTTTTCACCCAGCGGGCTGCGGGCCGAGATAGACGACGAGGCCGGATCGCAGGTCGTTGGCAGTGACGATGCTAGGCATGAATGCTGTCCTTGCTGGCGGTCTGGTCGAATGCGCGCGCGACGTGGTTGATGTCGCCGGCTGCGGGCAGGCTCGCCACTTCGCCGACGATGAGCAGGGTCGGCCCCGATAGCCCAAGGCTCGCCGGATCGATGGCGAGCTGGTCGAGCGATGTTGCGACGCGGCGCTCGTTCGGCTGCGAGGCGCGCTCGACCGCGATCACCGGCGTCGCCTTCGACCAACCGGCAGCGATCAGCGTCACAGCGAGCGTGCCGGCGGTGGCGAGGCCCATATAGACCGCGAGCGTCGAGCGACCATGGCTCAGCGCCGCGAAATCGAGCTGGTCGAAGGCGGGCGCGCCGTCGCCGGCGGCGTGGCCGGAGATGAAGGTCACCGAGCGCGAGATGTCGCGGTGGGTGAGCGGGATCTGCAGCGAGGCCGCCGCGGCGGTCGCGGCGGTGATGCCGGGGATCACCTCGACCGCGATGCCGGAGGCGCGCAGGATGTCGATTTCCTCGCCGCCGCGCCCGAACACCGACGGATCGCCGCCCTTCAGCCGCACGACGGTCCGGCCGGCGCGCGCGAATGCGACGATCAGAGCATTGATTTCGGCTTGCGACTTCGAGTGGCGACCGCGCGCCTTGGCCACCGAGATCAACTCGGCGCCGGCGCGTGCGTAATCCAGCACGCCCTGGGAGACATGGCCGTCGTACAGGACGACATCGGCCGCCGATAGGGCGCGGACCGCCTTCAAGGTCAGCAACTCGGGATCGCCGGGGCCGGCGCCGACCAGCAGGACGCGGCCCGATGCGCGCGTATATGAGCGGTTCGACATCGTCAGCCGGCCACCCAGTTGGTCTGCGCAATCAGGCTGTCGGGCTGCAATTCGACTTCCAGCCCGTCGAGTGCGTCGGTCATCATCAACTGGCAGGCCAACCGCGATTGCTCATCGGCGCCGGCGATCTCGTCGAGTTTGGCGAGTTCTTCGTCCGACGGCGGCGGCAACAGGTGTTGCCATTTCTCCGGCACGCGAATGTGGCAGGTGGCGCACACGCATGCGCCGCCGCACTCGGCCTTGATCGGCAAGCCATAGGCACGCATCAGCTCCATGATGCGAAAGCCGGCGGCTGCCTCGGGCTCGAAATGAGCGCCGTCGGTCAGCCGGACATGAAGCTTCAGAAAGCGCGCATCGGCGTGGTCGCAGTGGCCGTAGAGAACGTCGAGGGGCATGGCACGGTCTCCAGTCTGTGCGATGCAATATAAGGGAAAAATATTCTATTGAATAGCGACGCAGGTAACAAAAAATGGAAATACATTCCCAAACCGAGCCCGTCGATACGGTTCTAGTCCGACCCATTCCGGCGCGAGCGACATTTCGTTTCCAGGTCAGGGATGGAAGCATATTTCCCAGGTATGTCGCTCGAAGCTGCGCCACCGAAAGGCTTCTAGGAAGCTGTTGCCCAATTGCAATTATCAATCATCTGAGCAATCTAAATCGCTGATTTTGGCCACAATTTGCCTGCAACTGCAACCTTCGACATCGGCGGCGCAGTGCTCGAGGTCGATTTCCGTACCAAGGAGTTAACGCATGCGAAATCTGCTCAGAGCGATTGCAGTGGTTGCCGGCGGCGCCATCCTGGTCGCTTCCGCCTCGGCGGCCGATCTTGGTTCCAGCGGCAAGAGGTTCGGCAAAAAGCCGCCACCTGATCCGATTGTATATCGGCAGCCGTTCAGCTGGACCGGGCTCTACGTCGGTGGCCAGATCGGCCTTGGTTGGGGCAACGAGGACAGTGGTTTTGTCGGTGGCGTCCACCTTGGATACAATTGGCAGTCGCAAAACCTCGTGTACGGCATCGAGACCGACATCGAGTTGACCAACATCACGGGCAATGGCGGCAACGGCGGGAGCGACTGGGTCGGTTCGACGCGGGGTCGCTTGGGCATCGCCTATGATCACCGTCTGTTCTATGCCACCGCCGGCGTGGCCTATGCCGATGTCGGCAGCGGCTTCACCGTCGGCGCCGGTATCGAGCAGATTATCAGCGATCGCATGACGCTGCGGCTCGAGTATCGGTTTACGGATCTGAGCAACGACAACCATTCGGTCCACAACGGCGACGCCGACTTCCATGCCATCCGAGCCGGCTTCAGCTACAAGTTCTGAGCCGTTTTTCGCCGACAAGCCTTCGAAACGTTGAATTACATTTTGGCGGATGTGGGTAGGCACCGCGTGCATAATTCGGTTAGCTGAGAAGCTGTCGTTGGCATCGTGGAGGGTACGGTATCGACGAACAGCTCACGCGGGGTGAGTTGGCGGGCTGTCATCGCAGGATGGCGGCCCGTTCTGCTTCCGCGCTTTCGTCGCGAACGGAAAAAGGGCTCCGGCACCTTGCGGCACCGGAGCCCCTGTCTTGGCTTTCGCCCAGCTTCAGTTGACGCTGATCAGACCCTTGACCGCATCGAAGGCATCCTGTGGGATGACCTTCTTCGAGAGCAGCTCATCGACCGACTTGTAGGGACGGCCGGCGACGATCTGCTTGGCGCGGACATCGCCGATCTTGGGCAGCTTCTCGAGATCCGCTACGCTCACGCTGTTGATATTGACGAGCTTGGTCGCAGCGGCTGGGGCAGCTGTCTTGGTGGCTGCGGGCGCGGCCGTGGTGGTTGCGGACGGCGTCACGGCCGGCTTGGTCTCGACCTTCGGCGCGGTTACGGGCGCGGCAGGGGCGGCCGGCGCGCCGACCTTCTGCATCGTGTCGGGGGCCAGAACAGGCTTGGTCGCGGTATCGGCCGGCTTGGCGGCGGGCGCGGTCACGGCCGGCGCGGGGTCGTCGATGGTTTCACTTCCTGGGCGTACGCAGAGGTGCCGAGGGCAAGAACGAGAGCAACGGCGGTCATCGTGGTTTTCATCGTAGGGGTATCCATGGTTCGAGCGCCCTCACTGGTGCGCAGGATGGATAAGACTGCTTCGCGATGGTCGCGTTGGGGAGAATTGAGGGTGTTATGGCGGCGCTGAGCTAAACCCCAGCTAACGGGGCCATTCATCCGCCATTCACGGCGCCGGGACTGCCGGAGGGCCTGCCGGAAGGCCTCATCATTCGCCGCTTCGGGGAGGGAGGTGTGGCGGAGCGGCGAACGATCAAGCTCTTCCGGCTGCTCTGATCCTGGTGCGTTGCATCGTGCGGCGATGCGCGGCACCGGGATCGAAACCGGGCGGCAAGGAAGCGGGGGTTCCTCGTCGCCCGGCTTGGCGCTGCGCGATGAAGCGTAGCGTCAACTGAAACGAGTGCCGCGAACGATTGGCCGCGGCCCGGCCGTTGCATCGGCCGGCTTTGCCGCTCGCGTTCGAGCTGCCGGCGGTGGATCGTACCCCACTGGGTGGCGATCCGAACTCCATCGTGTGGCTTGGGCTGAATATCGCACCCGCAATGTGGAGTGAATGTGGAGCAACTGCGGCGCTTGTGCGACCACAAGGGCCCTGTTGATCAACTCGATTGTCGCAATGTTACGAAGCAGCTGTGCGCGGATCATCATGGCCCAGCTCTCACGCGATCGGGCTCAACACTATGCAATGTGTGACGCAGAAGTCGTAATGATTGTCTGATGCCACTGGTTCGTTGGCGAAGCAGAACGTTGGGAGGTCTGGATCGTGCGCATGCAGCGGGGCGAAATTCGAAGGGTCGCGGAATGCCGGTTGTGGGTCGGGGGGCGGCCGTGGGCCTATGCTGTGGAGCGCCGCCGCGAGATCATGGCCGAATTCGAGAACCAGCAGGCAGCAAATTCAGGCTATTTCAACGGCCCGATCCAGGTTCTGCTCGACCACCAGGTAGAGCGGGAGACATTCAGCGGTGAATTCGCCAGCTCTGACTTCGCGAGCTTCATCTACTGGCGCGCGCACGGCCATGGCGACGACACCGTCCGCGATTGCTTCGGCTGCGCGATCGTGCGCTCGCGGGAGGGCCATGTGCTGCTCGGGGTCCAGTCAGGCGGCAACCTCAACGCCGGTCGCGCCTACTGCCCAAGCGGCTTCATCGATCAGGCCGATGTGCGCCGCGACGGCACGATCGACATCGACGGCAGCATCGCGCGCGAGATCGCCGAGGAGACCGGGCTCGACTTGGGGGCGCTGACACGCACGCCGGGTTACATCCTTGTGGCCGCGCAGTCTTCGATCGCGATTGGGGTCGAGTACCGGTCGCATCTGTGCTCAGATGAACTCCATGCCGAGGTCACGGCCAATCTCGCCCGTCAAGATGAGCCGGAGTTGGCCGGCATCGTTCTGGTGGGCGCCGCCGAGGAGATCGAAGGCTGGCCAACCACCGCCCATATCCCGCCGCTGCTGCGGGCGCTATTGTGACCCATGGTGTAGCGGCGTGCCGTGAGAGGACCTGGTTGATGGATCGCCCTGAGGCAATCGGCAGCGAGAGCAGTATGGCACGAGTGCGCATCGAACGGCGCATGGCGGTGGCAGGGGTGATCGGCCTTGGCTACGTCGGCCTGCCGCTGGCGGCTGCCATTGCGCGCGCCGGCTTCAAGACCATCGGCTTCGATATCGATCCGCAAAAACCGCCGCTGCTGAACGCCGGCACGTCCTATATCGACGCGGTGAAAAGCGAAGAGCTTGGAAGGCTGGTGGCCGATGAGCGCTTGAGCGCAACGTCGGACATGAGTGGCCTGAGCCGCTGCGACGTGATCGTGATCTGCGTACCGACGCCGCTCACGCGCCATCGCGAGCCCGACATGACCTATATCGCGGCGACCAGTGCCGCCATCGCGCGCTACCTGCGGGCCGGCCAACTGGTGGTGCTCGAGTTCGACGACCTATCCCGGCACCACCGATGAGGTAGTGCGGCCGATCCTGGAAGCCGGCGGCATGAAGTCGGGCCGCGATTTCTTCCTTGGCTTCTCGCCTGAGCGCGAGGATCCAGGCAATCGCGAGTTCGAGACGGTGACCATCCCGAAAGTGGTGGCCGGTGATGGTGCCGATGCCCTGGCGCTGATGCAGGCCTTCTACGGCGCGGTGGTAAGCCAAGTCGTGCCGGTGTCGTCGCCAGCGACGGCGGAAGCGGTGAAGATCACCGAGAACATCTTCCGGGCGGTCAACATCGCGCTCGTGAATGAGCTGAAGCTCGTCTACGACGCCATGGGGATCGACGTGTGGGAGGTGATCGAGGCGGCCAAGACCAAGCCGTTCGGCTACATGCCCTTCTATCCTGGCCCCGGCCTCGGCGGCCACTGCATCCCGATCGATCCCTTCTACCTCACCTGGAAGTCGCGCGAGTTCGACACACCGACGCGCTTCATCGAGCTTGCCGGCGAAATCAACACCTCGATGCCGCGCTACGTCGTTGGCCGCCTCGAAGAGGCGCTCGATCGCCGCTCGGGGATTGCGCTGGGCCGCGCCCGTATCCTGCTGATCGGCCTCGCCTATAAGAAGAACGTATCGGACATCCGCGAAAGCCCGTCGTTCAAGCTGATGGAGCTGATCGAAAAGCGCGGGGCCAAGTGCGACTACCACGATCCGCACGTGGCCGAAATCCCAACCACGCGCGAGCACGCCGTGTTCAAGGGCCGGCGTTCGGTTGGGCTCGCGGCCGAGACGGTCGCGTCGTATGACGCCGTGCTCATTTCCACCGATCACGACGCGGTCGACTACGAGTTACTCGCCGCCGGCGCCCGCCTGATCATCGACACTCGCAACGTTTTCGCCAGGAAGGGCCTCACGAACGAGCGGGTCGTCAAGGCGTGAGGCCCTCGGCCGGCCTGTGCTCGCCCCGCAAGCGGACGGAAGAGGGGAAATAGGCCTTGCACCAGTCGCCGCAGCCGCGGTCGTGGACCCTGCTCCTCGATTGGGGCTGGATCAGAGCGCGCGCTCGCGTAGCAGAACATCAGGGCTATCGCGTAAGGCGAGGAGCTGTGAATAAATTTCCGCTACCGAATGTCCGATAGCGTTGCTATTGCAACGCGGTGCGGTGCCTGGCTTTGGCCGGGCACCGGCGTGGCGTTCACCCCTTGGCCCAGACCCTGGCCTGGGTGCGGCAGTCGTTCTCGAGCAGCGTGCGCAGGGCCGCCGCGTCGCTGGTGCCGGCCTTGTCGATCAGCCGCAGCTTGATCTGCCTCACGCCGGAATTGGCCGCCACGATCTGATAGGTGGTCTCGGCGCTGGGCGGCAACGCCGCCGGCCAGTCAGCTTTCATTGCGTCGCCGGCGAAGCCGACGACGGCTCGCGTGTTCCTGGCCGTGTCGATGATGGTGATGTCGGCGGCGCGGCTGGCCGGTCGCTCGACCAAGAGGGCCGCGTCGCGCTCGACACAGACATTGCCGCTGGCGTTGGTGCCGACGAGGGTCCAGGAGAAGCCTTGGACCGCCGGTGGCGGCGGCGGCGTGAAGCTGCGCACCGCACCGGTGCGGGACTGGTCGACGCCGCCGGTCGCGAGCAGCTCCTTGGCCTTGGCCCAGACCAACTCGACCAGCGGCTCGCCCTTGGTGATCTCCTTGACCAGGCGGCTCGAGGCGCCGTTGATCTGCAGGGTCGCGCCGGACGGTAGCAGCACGCGCACCTTGGCGCCGGCGGGAACGTCGAGTTTGGCGCTGTCGGCGAGCTGCATGCCAGGCTTGAGCTCCGGCGTGGTCGACGACACGATCAGGATGTCGGCGGCGGCGCCCGACACGACCGCAATTGCTGCGAGGACCGCCGCAGTGGCGACGGCAATATAATGGCGCATGGCTGGAAATCCTCTCCCGTCACGAAGCTTCGTACCACTCTACCCTGCGCCCGCGCAGGATAAAGCTCGCTGCCCGGCCGAGCAGGGCGCTCGCCGACCAGGCCAGCGCCGGCTCCGCGAACGGCACGATAGTGCGTGATCCGGCCAGGAAGATGGCGCCGATCAGAGCCAGCAGTATGACCGGCACGGTGACCGTGATCCAGCTGTTCACCCGGAACCGCCAACCGGCGAGGAAGCCCGTCAACGCCATGGCAAAGGACAGCAGGCCGACGATCGCCGGCTCGACCAGGCGCAGGCGGCGGCCGTCGAGGTGCTGGGCGACGGAATGGGCGTGGATCACGACACCGGGCAGCGGCTCGCCGACGAGCTTCGAGATCGGCGTCGGATGGCGATCGACGCTGCCCGAGAGGTCGCCGCCGATCAGCACCACGCGGCCATTGATGCCGGCGAGCAGCAGTTCGGCCATCCGCCGCTCCATGTCGTTCGCCGGTGCCAGCAGTTGCGCGGCTGGCAGCATCATGAAGGTGTCAGAGCCGTCGGCGGGCGGCTTCAACCAGGCAATGCGGACGGCGGGGGCCGCAACCTTGGCGCCGGCGGCCCTGGCGATTGCCGCGGCGAAACTGTCGGCGATGGCGCCGCCGGCGGCGGCAGACGGAGCCCGGTCGGCCTCGCCGCGGATGACGCCGTCGATCTCGTAGCGCAAGTTGAGGTACCCGGTCGGCGCGCCGGCAGCCTCCAGGAACGAGGTCAGGAAGGCGCGCCGCTCCGGCCGCAACTCGACCCGCTCGTCGACGCTGCCGAGCACGATCTTGGCCGACGATGCGCGAACGGCGTCGATCAGTTGCCGGTCCTTGGCCGGCTCCGTTGCCTGGTCGAACAGGAAGTCGAGGGCGATTACCCGGGCGCCCGCACCATCGAGGATGCGCACCAGCCGCGCCAGCAGCGCCCGGTCGGTCGGTGAGCGGTAGGCAAGGCCAGCGATGGCGTCGTCGTCGATCATTACAACGGCGATGTGGGGATGCTGGGTGGCGCCGCGATCGGCAAGCAGGGCTGAGCGCCAGTCGGCGGACCAGTGCTCGACGCTGTTGAGCAGCTTGGTCGTCTGCCCGAGCTGGGCGGTGATTGCGGTCATCGCCATGGCGCAAAGCACGGCGAGTGCGAGGACGAGGGGCGAAAGGCTGCTGCGGCGCATCGGTGTTCCTCGTCAGGCCGTGTCGCATTTTCATGGCGGGGCGGCCGGGATCGACTTAAGTTCGCGGGCGTTTCGAGATGGCGACCATAAGCTGCAGGAGCCGAGCCGGCAAAGGGCCGGCGGTCGGCAACCCGATCCGTCGCGCGGCAGTAGTGCGATGGCGACGCCGGCGAGCGGTGCCGGACAGGTCGCGGCGGTTCCGGGCAGAAGGAGCTTCGCACATGGCATCGGCAATCGACGAGCGTATCGTCTCCAACCACCCGTTGACGTCGCAGAATTTCGAGGATCTGGCGGCGGCGCGTGCCGCAGTTCCGGTGCGCGCGCGCAAATTAGGCTTCGTCGCGGCGGTCCAGGCGTCGGCGCGGCAGCAGGTCGACACCCACTGGAACGGCCGCGAGACGACCAATGTCGCCGAGCCAGGCGACTGGATCGTGACCAACCTGACGGCCGCGCGGCGGCCATTGCGCGACCGCGACGGCCGCCTCAACCACTACGTGATCGCGGCAGCCAGGTTCGCTGAACTCTACGAGCCGACCGGCGAGACCGACGAGTTGGGGCCGGTGTTCAAGGCACGGCGCGTGGTCGCGGTGCTGCCGCTGGCGAAGGGTTTCGACATCGTCGCACCTTGGGGCGAGCGGCAGACCGCGCCCTCGGGTTATCTGATCTGCAACGGCAACGAAGTCTACGGCAACAACGCCGAGACCTTCGAAGCGACGTACGAGGTGCTGCCGGATTAGCTCGCCCGCCCGGTCTCGAAGCCGCCGATGCGGCAGTCGCGCAGGATTTCGGGCTTGAAGGCGAGGCCGTGGCCGGGCGCCTCGGGCGGGCTGATCATGCCCTTCACGGGAATCGACGGCGTCACCCACAGGTCGTCGTTCCAGGTCATGTACTCGAGGTAGTTGGCGTTCGGGATCGAGGCGATGATGTGCACCATCAGCTCGTGGAAGCAGTGCGGCGCGATCGAAATGCCCCAGGTGTCGGCGACGGCCGCGATCTTGCGCAGCTCGGTCAGGCCGCCGCGCATCGGATCGGGCTGCAGGATCGGCGTCGAGGGGTGCTCGAAGAACGGCCGCAGGTCATAGCGGGTGAAGTGGCTCTCGCCGCCGACGACGCGGGTCTTGAGCGCCGCCGCCACCCGCCGGTAGCCGGCGAAGTCCTCAGCTACCACCGGCTCTTCCAGCCAGTAGATGTCGCATTCGTCGAAGTGGTGGCCGGCCTGGATCGCGGTGTCGGCGGTCCAGCCCATGTTGACGTCGATCATGATCTCGATGTCGGGGCCGAGCGCGTCGCGCATGGCGCGCACATTTGCGACATCCTCGCGCCAGGGGCGGATGTGTGCCGCCTGCATCTTGATCGCCGTGAGACCCTGGCCGGTGAATTCCTTCGCCCGCGCGATCATGCCGTCGCGGCCCAAGCCCCGCCAGCAGCCGGAGCCGTAGGCCGGCAGCGCGTCGTGGCAGTGCCCCCACAGCCGATGCAGCGGCAGTGCGGCGCGCTTGCCTAAGATGTCCCACAGCGCGATATCGACGGCGGACAAGGCGAACGTCGCGATGCCGCCGCGGCCCAGCCAATAGGTGCTCTTCCACAGCGTCTGCCAGATGCCTTCGATGTCGGTCGCGTCGCGGCCGATGATCTTCGGCGCGATCATCTCCTTGAGGCAGGTGTCGAGCGTTTCGATGCCGCCCGACAGCGGCTGCAGGTAGCCCATGCCGGTGATGCCGCCCTTGGTCATCACCTCGAGGACCAGCAACTCGCGCCGCGTCGGCGGCATGATGCCGTTGGCCGGCGGCGGCCCGTTCCAGGGCACGCCGATGAGCGTGGTCTTGAGGCCGGTGATGGTGGTGTCGGATATGGGGGCGGGCATGGCGGCGCGTCCTCGGCGTTGGAGTTTTTGTCATTGGCACCGAGTGTCGCGCAGCAAGGCCGATCCGTCGAGGGCCGTAGGCTCGATAACTGTCGCCGTAAGTTCCAGCCTCGCCGCGCAGCAGCCCTTCGCGAAACCCGGTTGCTTCGGTCGAACCGGGCCGTGCACACTGCCGCCAGCGAAGCGCCGCGGGCCGGCGCAACAAGAGCAGGTGAGGGACGCACATGGCAGGCACAGCGGCGCTCGGACCGGAGGCGCAATTCAAGGCATTCCTGAAAGAGGGTCGCTTCATGATCCAGAAGAGCCGCTCGACCGGCCGCGCACACGTTCTATCCGCGCGTCGCAATCCCCGGCAGCGGCGAGAGCGATCTCGAATGGGTCGCGGCATCGGGGCGCGGCACCGTCTATGCGATCACCGTCAACCGTTCAAAGGACAGCTCCTACAATATCGCGCTCGTCGAGCTCGACGAGGGGCCGCGCATGATGAGCCGCATCGACGGCGCCGAGACGGTCGCGATCGGCACCAAGGTAACGGCGAAGATCGTGGACTTGAAGGACGGGCCGGCGGTGGTGTTCGAACCGGCCGCGAAGGGGAGCGTCTGACATGGCACATGCTCTCAAGGGTCGGACCGCGATCGTCGGCATCGGTGCCGCCGGCTGGGGCGAGGCGGCGGGCTTCAACGCCACCGAGATCATGGCGCAGGCTTCGCTCGCGGCAATAGCCGATGCCGGCCTGAAGGTGTCGGACATCGACGGCATCTGCGCCGCCACCAGCACGCACGCCTTCCCGACCCTGACCATGGCCGAATACCTCGGCATCAAACCGACATTCTTCGATGGCACCAACGTCGGCGGCTCGTCGTTCGAGATGCATTTGCTGCAGGCGGCCCTCGCGCTCGATGCCCGAATCTGCAACGCGGTGCTGATCACCTATGGCTCGAACCAGCGCACCGCCGGCGGCAAGCTCGTGTCGATGAGCGAGCCGCAGTGGCATGAGACGCCCTACAACCCGCGTCATCCGATCACCGCCTATGCGCTCGCCGCCAGCCGACACATGCACCAATACGGCACCACCCGCGAGCAGCTGGCCGACATCGCGGTCGCGGCGCGCTCATGGGCGAACCTCAATCCGATGGCGTTCGCACGTGGACCGCTCAGTCGCGAGGACGTGCTGGCGAGCCGGATGGTGTCCGATCCGCTCTCCGCGCGCGACTGCTGCCTCGTCACCGACGGCGGTGCGGCGGCGATCATGGTGCGCGCCGACCGCGCGCGAGATCTGCCGAAAAAGCCTGTGTATTTCCTCGGTGCCGGCGGCGCGCACTCGCACCGCTCGATCACCCAGATGAAGGACCTGACCGTCTCAGTCGCGGCTGAAAGCGGGCCGCGCGCCTTCGCCATGGCGGGCCTCGCCCAAAAGGACGTCGACCTCGTCATGCTCTACGACGCCTTCACCATCACGACGCTGATGTTCCTCGAAGACCTCGGCTTCTGCCCGAAGGGCGAGGGCGGGCGTTTCGTCCAGGGCGGAACGATTGCGCCGGGCGGCAAGCTCGCGGTCAACACCAGCGGCGGCGGCTTGTCGTGCGTGCATCCGGGCATGTACGGCCTGTTCCTGATCCACGAGGCGGTGACGCAGATCCGGGGCGACGCCGGCGAGCGGCAGCTGAAAAAGTGCGACGTTGCGGTCTGCCACGGCAACGGCGGCACCTTCTCCAGCCAGATCACGGCGCTGCTTGGCAGCCAGGCTGCGGTGTGAGCCGATGACCACGAAAGACGTCAGCGCGCTGGCGAAATTGATGGCGCCGCGCTCGGTGGCGGTGGTCGGCGCCTCGGCCGACCCACTGCGCATCGGTGGCCGGCCGATCTCCTACATGCTGGCGCGCGGCTTCAAGGGCGAGATCTACCCGGTCAATCCCAACCGCGCCGAAATCCAAGGTCTGCGCGCCTATAGTTCGATTGCCGATCTGCCGTCGGCGCCGGATGTGGCGATCGTCGCGGTCGCAGCCGCCAGCGTGCGCCAGGCCATCGACGAGCTCGGCCAGCGCGGCACCGGGGCGGCAATCGTGTTCTCGTCCGGCTTCGCCGAGGTCGGCGGCGAGGGTGAGGGGTTGCAGGCCGACGTGGTCGCGTCGGCACGACGGCACGGCATGCGGTTGCTCGGCCCCAATACGCTCGGCGCGTTCGACCTGCGCCGCGGCTACTTCGGCACCTTCATGTCGACCTTCGAAGCAGGGTTCCCAAAGCCCGGCGCCATCGGCATCGCCAGCCAGTCGGGCGCCTACTGCGGGCATTTGGTGAGCGTCGCGCGCCGGCGCGGCATCGCCATATCCGCCTGCGCCATGACCGGCAACGAATCCGACGTCACGCTCGGCGACATCATCGCCCGCATGGTCGAGGACGACGAAACGCACGTCATCGCTGCCTACGCCGAGGGCATCAGCCGAGCCGACACGCTGGTTGCGGCGCTGGAAGCAGCGCGCCGCGCCCACAAGCCGGTCGTCATGATGAAGGTCGGCCGCAGCAAGCTCGGCAGTGCGGCGGCGCGCTCGCACACCGCCTCGATCGCCGGCGACGACGCGGTGACGGATGCCGTACTCGCCGAGTTCGGCGTCGTGCGCGCCCGCTCGACCGAGGAGATGCTCGACATCGCCCACCTGGCGACGCGCCGGATCTATCCGGTGCGCAATACGCTGGGCGTCATCACGGTCAGCGGCGGCGCCGGCGTGCTGATCTCGGATGCGGCCGACGATCTCGGCCTCGCCATGCCGCCGATGCCGGCTGAGGCGCAGGCGAAGCTCAAAGCCATCGTACCGTTCGCGGCGACCCAGAACCCGGTCGATTGCACCGCGCAGATCCTCAATGATCCCGCTGTCATCGGCACCTTCGCCGAGACCGTGGTCGAGGCCGGCGGCTACGGCTCGCTGCTGGCGTTCTTCACCTATACCGGCGGCTCGCCGACCATGGGCGCGAAGGTCCGTGAGCAGATGGCAGCGGTGCGCAGCCGCCATCCCGACCGGCTGGTGGTGCTCTCCGTGCTGGCCGACGCCGATCAGGTCGCAGCCTACGAGGCGGATGGCTTGACCGTGTTCGAGGACCCGAGCCGAGCTGTGGTTGCGATCGATGCCATGGGCCGGTTCGGCGCCGCGTTCGCGCGTTCGGCGGCGGCGCCGGCGCCGACGATGCCGGTTGTCGCGCTGCCGGCGGTCTCGCCGAACGAGGCCGAGGCGAAGCGGCTGCTGCAATCGGCCGGCATCGACTGTGTGCCGGAGCACGTCTGCGCCACGCCAGAGGCGGCAATCGCGGCGGCCGCGGCACTAGGCTATCCGGTGGTGATGAAGATCATTTCGCCCGGCATCCTGCACAAGAGCGAGATCGGCGGTGTGCTGATCGGTATCGCCGACGCGGCGGCGGTGCGCGAGGGCTATGCGACGTTGCTGCAACGCGCCCGCGACAATGCGCCGGCCGCCCGCATCGATGGTGTTCTTGTGGCGAAACAGCTGAGCCGTGGCGTCGAGTGCATCCTCGGCATCACCCGCGATCCCGCGTTCGGGCCGGTCGCCATGTTCGGTCTCGGCGGCATCTTCGTCGAGGTGATGAAGGACGTGGTGCTGCATCGCTGCCCCGTCGACGAGGCCACGGCCGAGGGTATGATCCGCGCGATCAAGGGGGCAGCCCTGCTGCTTGGTGCGCGCGGTCGTCCCAAGGCCGACATCGCGGCGCTGGCGCGGATGCTGTCGCGGCTGTCGCAGTTCGCGGTGGCGGCGGGGCCGCGCTTGGCTTCGATCGACCTTAATCCGGTGTTCGCGATGCCCGGAGGCGAGGGCGCATTCGCCGCCGACGCCGTCATCGAGGTGAGCTGAAATGGCGATCAAATACGAGCACCTGCTCAACTATCCGATCCCCGAGGTGCGGCAGAAGCTGACCAAGCGCGATTGCCAGCCTCTATGCACTGTCGATCGGCTTGGGCGCCGACCCGCTTGCCGAGCGGCAGCTCGATTTCGTCGATCATCACCGCGCATTGAAAGCCGCGCCGTCGATGGCGGTCGTGTTGTGCCATCCAGGCTTCTGGCTCGGCAATCCGGCGACCGGCGTCGATGCCGTGAAACTGGTGCACGGCGAGCAAGGCATCGAGCTGTTCCGGCCGCTGCCGATCGAAGGCGAAGTCGTCGGCCAAACGCGCGTTACCGGCCTCGTCGACAAGGGCGAGGGCAAGGGCGCGCTGATGTATTCGCAAAAGGAGCTGCGCGATGCCGGCACGGGCGAGCTGATCGCGATCACCCGCTCGACCACGTTCCTGCGCGGCGACGGCGGCTTCGGCGGGCCGCCGGGGCCGGTGCGCGAGCCCCATCCCGTGCCCGACGGCTGCAGCCCGATCTCATGATCGATCTGCCGACGCGGCCCGAGCAGGCGCTGATCTATCGCCTCAACGGCGACGACAATCCGCTGCATTCCAATCCCGCCGTCGCCGCCAAGGCCGGATTTCCGCGGCCGATCTTGCATGGGCTTTGCACGCTGGGCGTCGTCACCCACGCGCTGCTGCAGGGGCTGGCGAACTACGAGGCAAACACATTGAAGTCGCTCGACCTCAGGTTCTCCGCGCCGGTGTTTCCGGGCGAGACCATCCGCACCGAGATGTGGCAGGAGCGGCGCCTTCCGCGCCCGGGTCGTCGAGCGCGACATTATCGTGGTCAACAACGGCCGCGTCGTATTCGGAGGATGAAGACCATGGCGGAAACGAAAATGCTCGAAGGCAAGGTCGCGATCGTCACCGGCGCCGGCGGCGGCATCGGCCGCGAGATCGCGACCGCGATGGCGCAAGCCGGCGCGCGGGTGCTGATCGCCGACATCGGCGTTTCGCTCGCCGGCGAGGGCGGCTCGGCGTCACCTGCCGAACAAACCAAGCAGATCATCGAGCAGCGTGGCGGCAAGGCCGCGATCTCGACCGAGAGCGTCAGCGAATGGGCTTCCGCCCAGAAGATCGTGGCGGCGGCGATGGACGCGTTCGGCCGCATCGACATCGTCGTCAACAACGCCGGCATCCTGCGCGACGTGATCTTCCACAAGATGAGCCCTGAGGACTGGCTGTCGGTCATCAACGTGCATCTCAATGGCTCGTTCTACGTCAGCCGCGCCGCGGCCGAGCACTTCCGCAAACAAGAGAGCGGCGCCTTCGTGCACATGACCAGCACCTCGGGCCTCGTCGGCAATTTCGGCCAAGCCAACTATTCGGCGGCCAAGCTCGGCATCACCGCGCTGTCGAAGTCGATCGCGCTCGACATGGCCCGCTACAACGTGCGCTCGAACTGCATCGCGCCGTTCGCCTGGAGCCGCATGACCAACTCGATCCCCGCCGACACCCCCGACCAGAAAGCCCGCGTCGCCAAGCTGCAGCAGATGACGCCCGACAAGAATGCGCCGCTGGCGGTGTTCTTGAGTTCGGATGCGGCCAAGGGCGTGACCGGCCAGATCTTCGCCACCCGCATGAACGAGATCATCCTGATGAGCCAGAGCCGGCCGCTGCGCTCAGTGCATCGCGCCGAAGGCTGGACCCCGACGACAATCGCCGAGCAGGCCTACCCGGCCCTGAAGCCCAACCTGATCCCGCTCGACCGCAGCCAGGATGCCTTCTCCTGGGACCCGATCTAGACCCGGAATTACACATGGATAGCACACATGACGATCGAGGATGCTCGCCGGCAAGGAGCGCCGCGCCGGCCGATGTTGCCCCATCGGACAAGCGGTGCGACGCCGCCGGCGAGCATCCTCGATCGCCCGCTTAGGTCGCGGCCCACGGGCGCCCGCGGCGTTGCGCGCCTTGCGCGTAGCTGCGGCTACGCGCTGCGCCGCGCTCCTGGCGGATCGCCTCGTGGTTCCGCGATCAGGTGTGCTATCCATGTGTAATTCCGGGTACTAGGCCTGATGCGTCGCCAGCGCCGCCAGGCCTTCGCGGTAAGTGGGGTAGAGCAGCTTGACGCCGAGATCGGCCTTGATCCGCGCGTTTGCGACACGCTTGTTCTCGCCGTAGAAGCTGAGGCCCATCGGCGACAGCTGCGCCTGCTCGAACGGGATATCCGGCGGCACCGGCAAGCCGAGCAGCTTGGCGGCATATTCCACCACGTCCTGCGGCGGCGCCGGCGCGTCGTCGGTGACGTTGAAGATCGTATGCGGGCAGTCGGGCTTATGGATCGCCGCGTCGAGCGCGCCTGCGATATCCTCGACATGGATGCGATTGAAGACCTGGCCGGGCTTGATGATGCGCCGGGCGGTGCCGGCCCGCAGGTTGTCGATGGCGCTGCGGCCGGGACCATAGATGCCGGCGAGGCGGAAGACCTGCACGCGTTTGCCCGAACGGGCGGCGAAATCGAGCCAGGCATTTTCGGCCGCGACGCGCTGGCGGCTGCGCTGCGACAGGGGCCGCAATTCGGTGTCTTCGTCGATCCACCGGCCCTGGTGATCGCCGTAGACACCGACCGTCGAGAGATAGCCGATCCAGGCGAGCTTGGTCGCTGCGGCCAATGTCCTCGGCGTGGTGACGCAGCAGCGGATCGCCGGCGGCATCAGGTGCTGCCGAGACGACGAGATGTGTGCTGCTCGCGATCGCTCTGGCCAGATCGGCAGATGCCGCGGTGCCGTCGAAGGTCACTGCGGTCCAGCCCTGCGCAACGATGCGGTCGCAGCCGGCGGCGCTCGTGGCCGAGCCGATGATGCGCCAGCTGCTCGCGCCGAGCCGGCGGGCGAGCGCGCTCGCCGAATAGCCCATGCCGACACAAAGCAGGTGCGGGGTCATCAATGAACTCCGGTCCATTCGCGACGGATGTCCGCATCGGTCTCGCGCGCCAGATGGCGCGTGCGCAATGCGGCGAGCTCCTTCCCGCAACATATACGGTTGAGCGCCCATGCTGCCATCGCGCGCACCAGCGGCGAGGCATCGGTTGCCAGCCGTTCGATCATCGGCAGCAGGCCGCGGTCGCCGCTATTGCCGGCAGCGATCAGGCAATTGCGGATGAAGCGGTCGCGGCCGGTCCGCTTGATTGGCGTGCCGGCGAAGCGCAGGCGGAAGGCGCGGTCGTCGAGGGCGAGCAAGTCGGCGAGCGGCGGATTATCGGTGTCGGCGCGGGCGTGCAGGCGTGCCTCGCGCGCCCGCCCGGCGAACTTGTTCCATGGACAGACGGCGAGGCAGTCGTCACAGCCGAATATGCGGTTGCCGATCGGGATGCGGAATTCCTCCGCGATATGGCCTTTGTACTCGATCGTCAGGTAGGCGATGCAGCGGCGCGCATCGAGCTGGTAGGGTGCCGGAAAGGCCGCCGTCGGGCAGACGTCGAGGCAGCGCCGGCAGGAGCCGCAGTGATCGGTCTCGGGTGGATCGGCAGGCAGCTCGGCGGAGGTCAGGATGGCGCCGAGGAATAGCCACGAACCGTGCTCGCGGCTGACGAGATTGGTGTGCCGGCCCTGCCAGCCGATGCCGGCGGCCTCGGCCAGCGGCTTCTCCATCAGCGGCGCGGTATCGACGAAGACGCGGGCTTGCGTGCCGGCTTCGGTGAGCACGCGGGCGAGCTGCTTCAGCCTCGACTTGATGAGGTCGTGGTAGTCGCGGCCCTGGGCATAGACCGAGATCGCGCCGCGGCTCTTGTCGGCGAGCGCTTCGAGCGGATCGCGATCCGGCGCATAGGATAGTCCCAGCATCACGATCGATCGCACCGGCGGCCACAGCGCGCGGGGATCGGCCCGCCGGTCGGCGTGCGCCGCCATCCAGTCCATGTCGCCATGCCGGCCTTGGCGCAGGAATTCGGCGAGCCGCTCGCCGGCCGCGACCGATGCGCGTCCGGCGTCGTCACCCGTACCGCATCGAAGCCGAGGCCAAGCGCCGCCTCGATCACGCGTGATTTGAGAACCTCGGTCATTCGGCACCTGGGGCGGCTTGTTCATCCGCTGTCGCCGCATAGGACCAGTAAGTCGCGATGATTGACACTGATGTCCCCTCTCCCCGTCCGGCCCGTGGCCGGAACGGGGAGCGCTGAAGTGTAGGGCGCAATAGCCCCCTTGCGTATTGCGCCGGCCACAACCACCGAACAAGCGGCGCGGTGCAATACGGCCGAAGAGGCGGCCTATTGCACCCTACAAGTTTGTATTCGAGCAAGCGGCTGCCCCTCACCTGCGACCGGTCTGAAATGGCCGGCCTCTGCCCTCTCCCCGCAAGAGGACGGGGAGAGGGCAAGTCAGTCGATGTGTCGGTGCGCGTCACCTTCAAAAATCGAGGTCGGTGTAGGCGATCGGCGGCGGCATGCCGGGCAGGCGGTCGGCCAGCAGCGGCTGGAACGAGCGCCGCGACTTCAGCCGCACGTACCAGGCTTTGGCTTGCGGGTAGTCGTCCCATGGCACCTCGCCCAGATAGTCGAGCACCGACAGATGCGCTGCCGCCGCAAGGTCGCAAAAACTCATCTCGTCGCCGGCGAGCCAGCGGCGCTGGTCGGCAAGAAAACTGATATAGCCCAGATGATAGCGCAGGTTGGCGTGCAGCGCACGCAGCAGCTGGGCAATCGGCTTGCTGTGCGATTGCGATGCCGGCCCGCCGGCGAAGCGGTCGTAAACCTTTTCGGCGAGCATGGCCTGCGTCACCTCGCGGTTGAGCTTGCCGTGGAACCAGTCGACCAGGCGGCGGACTTCGGCGCGGTCCTCCGGCGTGCCGGGGAACAGGCGCATAGTGCGCTCGTCGGTCTCGGAATTCTCCGCCTCCTCGGCGAGGAATTCGGAGATCGAATAGGCGCCGCACAGCACCAGGCTGTTGGCCAGCTCCAGCACCGGCAATTCGCCGGCCGGATTGACCGCGAGGAAGCCCGGCTTGATCTCCCATGGCCGCTCCTCGACGAGCACCGGCGCCAGCTCCAATTCGGCGAACGCCAGCCGGATCGAGCGCGACAACGGACAGAGGCGGAAGTGGGTCAGCTTCATGCGGTTCTATTGCTGTTGGCCCAAAGCATCAGGTTGTCTGCCCGAAGGTAGCAAAATTCTGGTACACGACCTGCACTGATTCGTGGGGGCTCACGTTCGGGATACCAAATCATGCAAACCTGGCAGGTCATCTTTCTGGGCCTTCTCGAAGGCGCGACCGAATTCCTGCCGGTGTCATCGACCGGACATCTGCTGCTCGCCGAGTATTTCCTCGGCGTCAAGTCGACTGGCCGCACCTTCGAGGTGCTGATCCAGCTGGGCGCCATCCTGGCGATCTTGAGCGTCTATTTCGCCAAGCTGTCGCGGATCCTGTTCGATCTGCCGCGGGATGCCCGCACGCAGCGTTTCGTGCTGGCGATCCTGGTCGCCTTCCTGCCGGCCGCGGTGATCGGGGCTACGCTGCACAAGTTCATCAAGGGCGTGCTGTTCGAAAGCCCGATGACGGTGTGCATCGCGCTCGTGGTCGGCGGCTTCATCCTGCTCGCCGTCGACCGCATGAAGTTCACCCCGAAATACCACGATGTGATGGACTTACCAATCAAGACCGCGCTCGCTATTGGCTTCGCCCAGTGCCTCGCCATGATCCCGGGCGTATCGCGCTCGGGCTCGTCGATCGTCGGCGCCATGCTGCTCGGTGCCGACAAGCGTACTTCGGCCGAGTTTTCCTTTTTCCTCGCCATGCCGACCATGGCCGGCGCCTTCGCCTACGACCTCTACAAGAACTACGCGATTTTGCAGCCCGCGGATGTGACCAGCATCGCGCTCGGCTTCGTCGTCGCCTTCATCGCCGGCGTCATCGTCGTGCGCTACCTGCTCGAGTACGTCTCCCGCCACGGCTTTGCGCTCTTTGCCTGGTGGCGTATCCTGGTCGGCGGTGCTGGCCTCGGCGCGCTTGCCGTGCTCGGCGGTTGACGCTGCGTTCATTCCAGAGCATCACTTCCGGCCAAGAGGCTTGTGAACAATAAAGCCCCGCCGGAGGAACGAATGCAGCTTCGATCAATCGCGATCTTCGTCGTGTGTCTGGTGGCCGCGGTATTTGCCGCGCCGGTGAAATCGCATGCCGAGGCCGGCAAGGTGCGCGCCGCCAAGCAGTACGGCCTCGGCTATGTCCAGTACATGATCATGGAAGAGCGCCAGCTCATCGAGAAGCACGCCAAGGCGGCGGGCCTCGGCGACATCACCGTCGAGTGGGCGACGTTCCGATCGTCCGACGTGATGAATGACGCGCTGATCTCCGGCAACATCGATTTCGTGTCATTGGGCATTCCCGGCCTGCTGACCATCTGGGACCGCTCGAAGGGGCTGATCGACGTCAAGGGTGTCGCCGGGCTCAACGCCCTGCCGCTCGTGCTGATGGTGCGCGACGACAATATCAAGTCGCTGGCCGACTTCAACGAGAAGCACAAGATCGCGGTGCCGGCGGTAAAGATCGCGCTGCAGGCGATCCTGCTGCAGATGGCGGCCGAGAAGGCGTTCGGCGTCGGCAATCATGCGAAGCTCGATCCATTCACCGTCACGATGGCGCACCCCGACGCGACGATCGCGATGATCTCCGGCAACAAGGACGTCACCGCCAACTATACGACGCTGCCGTTTCTCGCCCGCCAGGCCAAGACGCCCGGCATCCGCCCAATTTTGACGGCAAACGACACCATGGGCGGACCGTTCTCGTTCAACGTGATCGCTGCCACCTCGAAGTTCCGCACCGAAAATCCGAAGCTGTTCAAGGCCTTCCGCGACGCGCTGGAAGAGGCGACCGCGCTTGTCAACGCCGACAAGAAGACCGCGGCCGAGATCTACATCAAGGTGGCCAAGGACAAGGCTTCAGTGGAGGAAATCGTCGAGCTGCTGAGCATGCCTGGCAACCAGTTCACCACCAAGGTGTTGTCGATCGCGCCGATGGTTGATTTCCTCATCCGCACCGGCAACTTCAAGAACAAGCCGGCGAGCTACAAGGACCTGCTATTCCCGGAGGCGCAGTGAAACCACTTGCCAGTTCCAAACCTCTGCTGGAGGTGCGCGGCGTCACGCTGCAGTACAAGACCAAGGAGCATCTCGTCACCGCCACCTATCGCGTGTCGTTCGACGTGATGCAGTCGGAGCGCTTCGTCCTGCTCGGGCCGTCGGGTTGCGGCAAGTCGACCCTGATGAAGGCGGTCGGTGGCTACATGACGCCGACCGAAGGCACCATGACGCTCAAGGGCAAGTCGATCCGCAAGCCTGGCCCCGATCGTATGATGGTGTTCCAGGAGTTCGACCAGCTGCTGCCGTGGAAGACGGTGAAGAAGAACGTGATCTTTGCGCTCGAGGCTTCGGGCAAGATGCGCGGCCGCGAGGCCGAGGAAAAGGCGATGGATGCGATCGCCAAGGTCAACCTGACCAAGTTCGCCGACAACTATCCGCACACCTTGTCGGGCGGCATGAAGCAGCGCGTCGCCATCGCCCGCGCCATGGCGATGGAACCCGACATCCTGCTGATGGACGAGCCGTTCGCGGCGCTCGACGCATTGACCCGGCGCAAGATGCAGGACGAGCTGATGCAACTGTGGGCCGATACCCATTTCACGGTGCTGTTCGTCACTCACTCGATCCCGGAGGCGATCCGTATCGGCAGCCGCATCCTGCTGCTGTCGCCGCATCCGGGCCAGGTCAAGGCCGAGATCAACAGCGACGGCGAGGACCGCGTCGATCCGGTCTCGGGCGCCAAGCTTTCCGATCGGATCCACCGCATGCTGTTCGCCGACCACGTCGAGGAAACGACCGCACCGGGAGGGCGCGTTCATGACTGATGCAACCGCGAGCCTGCCCAACCCGGCGCCGCGCCCCGAATTCTTCACGCAAGGCGATCTCAACACCGACTTCGGCGTCGTCGAGAAACCACTGACCTTCATCGAGCGGCTGTGGAACAACGGTGCGCTGCGCAAGACCGTCCTGCTGCTCGCAATCGCCGCCGCCTGGGAGTTCTACGCGCGCACCCTCAACAACCCGCTGCTGGTGCCGACGTTCGTTTCGACGCTGCAGGCGTTCTGGGAGGCGATCGCATCCGGCGAGCTGCCGGGCAAGGCGCTGAACTCGCTCCGGCTGCTGCTGCAGGGCTATGGCCTCGGATTGGCGCTCGCGCTGCTGTTCACCGCCTTCGCGATGATGACGCGGCTCGGCAACGACCTGCTCGAAACGCTGACCTCGATGTTCAACCCGCTGCCGGCGATCGCGCTCTTGCCGCTGACGCTGATCTGGTTCGGCCTCGGCGACAAGAGCATCATCTTCGTGCTGGTGCACTCGGTGCTGTGGGCGGTGGCGCTCAACACCCATTCGGGCTTCCGATCGGTGTCGACCACGCTGCGCATGGTCGGGCGCAACTGCGGTCTCGGCGGCATCGGCTTCGTGCTGAAAATCCTGATCCCGGCGGCATTCCCGAGCATCCTGACCGGCCTCAAGATCGGCTGGGCCTTCGCCTGGCGCACCCTGATCGCGGCCGAGCTCGTGTTCGGCGCCAGCTCCGGCAAGGGCGGCCTCGGCTGGTTCATCTACGAAGCCAAGAACCAGCTCGAGATCCCCTCGGTGTTCGCCGGCCTATTCACCGTGATCCTGATCGGCCTCTTGGTCGAGAACCTGATCTTCCGCAACATCGAGCGGGTGACGATCAGGCGCTGGGGCATGCAGACCTAACCCACAGGCAGCGGCACATGGTTGGCATCGGCATTCTTGGTGCAGGCTATTTCGGCGGCTATCACGCCCGCGCGATCAAGGCGACCGCGGGCGCGCGGCTGGTCGCGGTCTGTGCCGATGAGCCACGGCTGGCGCAGAGCTTCGCAGCCGAGCATGGCGGCACGCCCTATACCGACTGGCGGCGGCTGATCGATGACAAGGCCGTCGACGCCATCGCCATTACCGCGCCGCACCACCTGCATGCGCCGTTCGCGATTGCCGCCCTCGAGGCCGGCAAGCACGTGCTGCTGGAAAAGCCGATGGCGCTGTCGGTCGCCGAGTGCAGCGCCATCATCGCCGCCGGCGAGGCGAGCAAGGCCAAACTGATGGTCGGCCAGATCATGCATTTCACCAAGCCCTGCCGCGTCGCCCGCGACATCATCGAGCGCGGCGACCTCGGCCGCCCCATCACCGGCTCGAGCTGGCTGCTGAAAACCTGGATGGAGAGCAACCGGCGCGGCTGGCACCTTGATCCAGCGACCGGCGGCGGCATGCTGATGACCGCCGGCATCCACGCCCTCGATCGGCTGATCTGGCTGATGGACGGGCGCGTCGCTTCGGTCTCGGCGGCGGTCGCGACCTCGTTTCACGACCAGAAGGCCGACGACAGCGCCATGCTGCTATTGCGCTTCGACGACGGTCGCTTCGGCCAGGTCGCGAGCGTCGGCTATCGCGACGGCGCCGGCTCGTTCGCGATGGACCTCATTTGCGAGCAGGGCACCTTGCGCATCGATCCCGAGCGCGGTGTCGCCGTTGGCCGCGGCGGCAAGTGGTCCGAGATTGCCGGTTCGGTCGACCCGGACTGGATGCAGAACGGCATCATCGCCGAGTGGCAGGCCATGGTCGACGTAATCACCAAGGGCGCTGCCATTGCCGTCACCGGCGACTGGGGCCGGCACATCATCGCCTGCATCGAGGCGGCGATGATTTCATCGCGAGAGCGCCGCGACGTGCAGGTCAGTGCGTAGGTCTCAGCGCGTGACGACGACTTGCGTGTTCGACATGCCGTTGGCCTCGATCAGCTTGTAGAAGACGGCGGCGTTGCCGGTGTCGAGGCGAATGCAGCCGTGCGAAGCCGGCCGGCCGAGCTTCGACGTCATCGAGGTGCCGTGGATGGCGGTGCCTCGGTCATCGATCGAAACCAGATAGGGCAGCGCCATCTTCCACTTCTTCGAGTAGTAATAGGGTGTCAGGGCGAACGGCGTGTACGAGCCGGTTGGCGTCTGCATGCCTTGCAGGCCGGTCGAGACGCGCCACGAGTATCGCTGGACGCCGTCGACGCTGACGAACATGCGCTGCTTGGACAGGTCGACCCGGGCAACCACCGTCGCAGCCTCGGCCATACCGCCGGCAAGCCCCGCGGCCATCGTTGCCATGCCGCGAAGGCCAGCGCAGCAAGCGTTCGATACTTGGCCAGCGGGCAACTCGGAATGCTCATAGGGTCACTCCATTGCAGGTTCGGAGGGACGAGCATAGCGGGAGCCGCGCACCGGCGCTGTTGCATTCGCGCATCTAGCGGTCGCAGAAGAATTACCTGCGGCAGTTCGATGCTTGCTTATGCGAGATTGGAGGCGTCACATTCGACCTGCCATGAGGCAACGCGGAGAGCAAGCCATGCAAAGAACCCGAACTGCAATTCTTGTTGCTGCGATCTGCGCGGCGGTAGCGGTCAGCGCCTGCCGGAGAGACGTTCCGGAGCCGAACGGTCTCGGCGCCAAGGACATCGCCGCAACGCACGCGGTCGCACAGTAGACGATCGGAAACGAAGTCTCGAAGATTTGGCCCGGCGCGCTGTCCCGTCGGGCCATTTTGTGTGCGCAGCTGGCCGGCACGGAGGTTGGCCACGCACCGACGTTTTGCCGGCATCGGTGATCCTGCGCTAGTACCCGGAATCACAAATGGCTGGCACCACATGACGATCGAGGATGCTTGCCGGCCAGGAGCGCCGCGAAGAGCGATGCCGTCACGCCCCGCGTCGACGGTCGCGCGTCATGCGGACCGCATGCTTCCAGCATGACGCCGGCGATCATCCTCGATCGCCCGTTTAGGTCGCGGCCCACGGTCGCCCGGGGCGTCGGACGCCTCGTCCGTAGCTATGGCTACGGCCTTCGCCGCCCTCCTGCCGGATCGCCTCGCGGTTCCGCGATCAGGTGTACCAGCCATTTGTGATTCCGGGTACTAGGGTATGGTTCTGCACAATCGAACCGACCCAAACGAGCATCCCATGCCGCTCGGTATTCTCGAAACCGCCCTCTACGTCGATGACCTGGGCAAGGCCGAGGCATTCTATCGCGACATTCTCGGCCTCGAAGTGCACGGGCGGGCGCCGGCCCGGCACGTATTCTTCCGCTGCGACGGGCAGATGCTGCTGATCTTCGTGGCGATGGAGACCGCAAAGCCGGCCGCGACCACTGCACTGCCGGTGCCCGTTCACGGCGCGCTCGGGGCCGGCCATGTCTGTTTTCGCGCGTCGGCTGCCGAGATCGATCGTTGGCGCGGGTATCTCGAAGCGCACGGCGTGGCGATCGAGGCTGACTTCGTTTGGCCGTCGGGCGGCCGCTCGATCTATTTCCGCGACCCGGCCGGCAACAGCCTGGAATTTGCCGAGCCAAAGATCTGGAATCTGTAGCAAATGAAAAGGGCCGCCCGACGGGCGACCCTTCCGCTCGTAGTGCCGCTCGGGTCAGCGGTGGTTCGACAGCCACCGGCGCAGGAAGTTCACCTGGCCGTCGTTTGCTTCCTGCTTGATGTGGCCGTAGGCGTCGAGCTGGGCATTGTGGATCCGGTTGTACTCGCGCTTGGAGACATAGCCGTCGGCCTTGGCGCGGGCTTCCATCGCCTGGATGCGGCCCTGCTCGGTCTGAAGATCACGATATTCCTTCTTGGTCAGCTGGCCGGTCAGACGGCCCTGCTCGATGCGGCTCGCCTGCACGGCTTCGTTGACGTCGATGGTCTTGGTGCCGTAGGCGAAGGCGCCGGTGGCGGTCAAGGCGAGGGCGGCGGCGGTGATCACGATGCGGTTCATGGCTCGTCTCCGGGGTGGGGCGGCCGGCTGGCCGGCGCGCGGGTGTCTCGTTTGCTTCAGTGATGATGAAGCTACGACAGCGCGCTTGAACCCATTCTGAACCGCGAATTTAACCAGCGTTCATCGCGTTGCCGTCGTGCAAGCCGCGCCAAAACGTCGGCCGATCTCACCCGCCCTTGACCGCGCCTGCCGTCAGCCCGGCGATGATTTGGCGCTGGGCGAACACGGTCAGCAGCAGCACCGGGCAGGTCACGATCAGTGCGGCGGCGGCAAGCGGCCCCCAGCTCAACTGATCGAACGAGATCATGTTGTAGACGGCGACCGGCAGCGTGCGCGTCTCGCGTCCGGCCAGCACGATGCCGAACACGAAATTGTTCCACGAGAAGATCACCGCCAGGATGAACGCCACGGCGATGCCGGGCTTGGCGATCGGCATCGCGACGTGGCGGAAGATCTGCCAGCGCGTCGCGCCGTCGATGCGGGCCGCTTCCTCGAGTTCGAGCGGCGTCGTTTCGAAATAGCCGATCATGATCCAGATCACGATCGGCACGGTGACGACAAGGTGGATGACGATCTGGGGAACCAGAGTGCCGAGCAGGCCCAGCCACTGGAACAAGAGGAATAGCGGAATGAGATAGGACAGGCCCGGCGTGATCCGCGCGATCAGGATGACGATCGCCGACTTGTGCGCCTGCATGCGCGCGATGCCATAGCCTGCCGGCACGCCAACGAGCAGCGCCAGAAACGTCGCCGAGCCGGTGACGATCAGCGTGTTCATGAAATACGTCAGGAAGCGGTTCGACGCCAAGACCTGCGCGTAGTTCTCCCAGGCGATGCGCTCAGGGATCAGGATCGGCGGATATGTTGCGTTGTCGATCTCGTACTTCAGCGACAGCGAGATCATCCAGATGAAGAATAGGATCGCCGGCGAGACGATAACGAAGATCGAGAACGCAAGGCCGATCTTGCCGAGGATGTACTTCAGGTTCATGCCCCGCCCCCGGCTTCGTTCCAATGCATGCGCTGGCGGGCGTACAGCATGACCGCGGCAAGCATGACGATGACGATGAAGAACACCAGCGCGATCGCCGAGCCGTAGCCGATGTCGTAATAGACGAACGCCACGCTGTAGAGGTAGACGTTGATCGTCTCGGACGCGGATCCAGGTCCCCCCTGGGTAATCGCGAAGATGATGTCGAATGCCTTCACGGCGTCGATCATGCGGATCATCGCCGCGATGAACAGGAACGGCATGATCAGCGGCAGCGTGATGTAGCGGAACATCTGCCAGACGGTGGCGCCGTCGATCAGCGCACTTTCATAGGGCTCCGATGGGATCGCAGCGAGACCGCCGAGCACGATCAGCATGACGAGCGGGGTCCACTGCCAGGTTTCGACCAGCACCAGCGAAGGGATCACGGTCGCGGGGTGGAACGCCCAGAGCTGCGGCCCGATGCCGACCAGCGAAAGCAGATAATTGAGAACACCGAGCTGCGGATGGAACATCATGGTCCAAATCAGCGCGATCGCGACCGGGGTCGCCATCATCGGCATGATGAACAGACCGCGCAGGAAGCCGCGCAGCGGGAATTTCTGGTGGAACACCACGGCCGCGAACGTGCCGAGCATCACCGGCAGCACCACCGACAGAACGGTGTAGACCAGCGTGTGCCAGATCGCCTCGACGAAGCGCGGATCGGTCGGCAGGCGCAAATAGTTGGCGACCCCGACGAACTTGGTCGGCTGGCCGACCTTCCATTCGTGCATGCTCATCCAGATCGTGAACACCCACGGGAACACGATGACCGCGAGCACCACGATCATCGCCGGCACCACGAACGGCCAGTAGGACGGCGGCCGCAATTGGCCAGCTCTCCGGGATGACGGCCGGCAGTTGCCGCGGCTTGCACGGGCTTCACTTCGGCATCCATCTTTGAGTGCGCCTCGCGATTGATAAATTGCCGGGCGCGCCTCGACGAGGCGGCCCGGCAAGTGCTCGTGCCCAAATCAGGCCTTTTCGCTGCGTTCCAGGATCGGGCGGAACTGCTCGTGCGCCTTCTTCAGTTCGGCAGCCGGATCGGCACCCGACAGCGTCGCGGTGACGGCGGCGCCGACGATGTCGCGGAACTCGGCGACCGGGATGATCACCGGCAGGCCGAGCTTGCTGATCTTGGCCGCGTCGATGACCGACTGCAGCCACTCCTTCGGCAGCTTGACGCCCGGCGCGGGTTTCCGCATCGTTCAGCACCGAGTTGCGGAACGGCACGCCGCCGCCGGCCTGCAGCAGCCGCGCGCCCTGCTGTCTTCGACACCGCCCACTGGCATAGCAGATAGGCGGCTTCCTTGTTCTTGCTGGCGGCCGCGATGCCGATGCCGTCGCCGTAGGTCGCCGAGTAGCTGGCCCTTGGGTCCGGCCGGCACCATGGCGTAGCCGACCTTGCCGGCGATGCGCGAGCGAGTTCGGGTTTTCGACGCCCGGCGCCCAGCCGACGCCGTCGACCCACATCGCGGCGCGGCCCTGCGCGAAGGCTGGCCAGCGCCTCCATCCAGTTGAAGCCGGCGACGCCCGGCGGCGAGGACTTGTTGGAGCGCACGATAGCATTTGGTCGCCTCGATCGCCTCGGGGCCGTCGGTCAGGATGTTGCCCTTGGCGTCGAGGAATTCGCCGCCGTAGTTGAGGAAGTAGTTGGTCCACAGCGTCATGTTGGCGTTCTTCAGGCCGCGTCCGACGTAGCCGTAGATGCCGGCCTTCTCGTCGGTGAGCTTGGCGGCGAGCTCGTTCATCTCGTCGAGCGTCTTCGGCACCGATACCTTGTTCTTCTCGAAGATTTCCTTGTTGTAGTAGAGGATGAAGTAGTCGACCGACCACGGCAGCGACAGCATCTGCCCCTTGTCGTTCTTGGCGTAGGTGAGGCCGGCGGCCGAGAAGTCGCTTTCGACGAGATCGGGCGCGGTGAGGTTCGGATCCTTCATGAACGGGGTGAGGTCGGCGAGCCAGCCGGCCTTCTCGAACTGCCGCTTCTGCACGTGATAGCTCAGGTGAATGACGTCGAAGCTCGGCTTGCCGGAGGCGAGCTCGATCACCGCTTTCTGGCGCTGCTGCTGCTCGGGGATCTGCTCGGACTCGACCTGGATGCCGGTGAGGTCGGTGAACTCGTTGATGTACTTCTGCAGATTGTCGCCGCGCGGCCCCTTGGCGAGAATCACCTCGAGCTTGGTGCCGGCATACTTCTTGTAGTCGACGGCGGCCCACGCGGCCGGGATCGGAATGAGGCCGGAGCCTGCGGCAGCACCCGCGCCGGCCACGAACGTGCGGCGGCTAACCCCGAATTTTTTCGCCATGTGGTCTCTCCTTGGCAATCCCTGAGGACGGGTCTCGTCGCCCGTTGGCCGGCACTGTCAGTCAAATGCCGGCGAAAGACAAGATGGCCGCTGCAGATGGGGATCAGCCGTTCGCGCTCAACTGCCGCGATAGGTGGTGTAGCTCCAGGGGCTGGCGAGCAGGGGCACATGATAGTGGCCCGTGGGTTCGGCGATCTGGAAGCGGATCGGCACGACGTCGAGATAGGCAGGGTCAGCGATGAGCGGTGCCGCTGCGCCGGAAATATTCGCCGATATGGAACTGCAGTTCGTAGCTGCCGATGCGCAGCGGGGCGCCGGCGAGCAGGGGCGCATCGGTGCGGCCGTCGGCGTTGGTGACGGTCGAGGCGATGAGGCCGTCGCCGCGCGGGCCGATCTGGCTGAGCTCGATCAGTATCCCCGGGCCGGGGCGCCCCGAAACGGTATCGAGCACGTGGGTCGAAAGCCGCCCGTCGGTCTTCGGGCTGCCGGGTCCGGACACCTTGGCTGCGAGCCGCAACCTGGTGATGTCGGCGATCTCGGCGAGCGCTGCCGCCTTCTCCGTCGCCGCGTCGCGTGCCAGGCGCTGCTCGAAGCGATGCAGGATGGCATCGCGGGTGTGATGGCGTACGCAGATGATGAAGGGAAATCCGAAGCGCGTGCCATATTCGGCATTGAGTTCGGCGAAACGCTCGGTGTCGGTGCGGGCCAGGTTGGCGAGGCCGAGGCTTGCCTGTTCGGCGGTACTGTCGGCGGTCATCGTGCCGGCTCGCGCCTGCAATCCGGCAAGCTCGGGGTGAGCGCGCAGGAAGGCAAGCTGCTCGGCCTCGGGCCGCTCGCGGATGACGCTCATCAAGCCGTCGTGCAAGGCCGTGACTGTCGCGAACGGACGTTTGCTCGCCGCCGCAGCCGCCACCCATGGGCTGTGCTCGCAGATATCGCCCAAGGCGGTGGCAAAGTCGGCCGCCGGCATCGCGTTGAGCTGGTCGAGCGTGAACATTGCCATGGGCTCGTCCTCAGCCGAATGCCAGCTGCACCTTCATCGCCTTCGATCTATCGCCGGCGAGCTCGAAGGCTTCGACCGCGCGATCGAGCGGCATGGTCGCAGTCACCAGCGGCTTGACGTCGATCAGGCCGCGGCCCATCAGCTCGACGGCGAGCGCGTATTCCTCATGGAAGCGGAAGGTGCCGCGCAGTTCGAACTCCTTCGCCACCACGGTGTTGAGCGGCAGCGTCGCCGGTCCGCCGCCGATGCCGACCTGGACGATGACGCCGCGTGGCCGCAGCACGTCGAACGCGGCGATCAGCGCTTGCTGGTTGCCCGAGGCCTCGAACAGCACGTCGAACGAGCCCTTGTCGGCGGCGTAAGGGCGCGAGCGCGTCGGGCGTCTTGGCGACATTGATGGTGCGGTCGGCGGCGAGTTCGCGCGGCGACTTTCAGCGGCGCATCGGCAATGTCGGTGGCGACGATCTCGGCAGCACCGGCCCGGCGCGCCACCATCATGCATAAGATGCCGATCGGGCCCGAGCCGGTGACCAGCACGCGACGGCCGAGGAGCGGTCCCGCCTGGCGGCCAGCGTGCAGGCACACGGCCAGCGGCTCGGCCATCGCCGCCTCGGCCGCCGACATGCCGTCGGCAACGGCAATGCATTGGCGGGCGTCGGTTACCAGCACTTCGCGAAAGGCGCCCTGGATGTGGGGAAAACGCATGGCGCTGCCGTAGAAGCGCATGTCGAGGCAATGCTGCTGCTGGCCTTGGCTGCAATAGCGGCAGGCACCGCACGGCCGGCTCGGATTGACTGCCACCCGCTGGCCGGCCTTGAGGTTGGTCACGGCCGTGCCGACGCGAGCGATCCTGCCGCCGACCTCGTGGCCGAGGATCATCGGCTGCTTGATGCGCACCGTGCCGAAGCCGCCATGCTGGTAATAGTGCAGGTCGGAGCCGCAGATGCCGCCGGCCTCGATGCGCACCTCGACATCGTTGACGCCGAGATCGGCAACCGCCGAGGTTTCGATCCGCAGATCCTTGGCAGCATGGATGACAATGGCGCGCATGACAGGTCTCTCGGGTCGAAGGCGGCGGATCGCGACTGTTTGGAAGTTGTCGCGAGCGGCATGATAAAGGATGTGGCCGCAATTCATACCATCGCGCGGCGAGGGCTGGCCATCCATGAACTGGAGCGAAAAGGTTTTCGCCTATTGCGAGCGGGGCAGCGACCCAGGCTTCTGGGCCGAGCCGCTCAATGCACTGAGCAATGCCGGATTCATCGTCGCCGCAGTTGTCGCCCTGGCGCGCTGGCGGGCCGCGCGCGGCGGCAAGGTGGAATTGGTCCTGATTGCGATGGTTTTGGCGATCGGCATCGGCAGTTTCCTGTTTCACATGGTCGCAACGAAATGGGCGCGAATAGCCGATGTGGCGCCGATCGGCCTGTTCATGCTTGGCTATCTGGCCTATGCGCTCAGCCGCTTTGTTGGCCTCGAATGGCGCGGTGTAGCAGCGAGCCTGCTGCTTTTTCTGGCATCGGGCGCGGTTGCCGGTTCGCTCGACTGCGGCGGGCCCCCATGCCTCAACGGCTCGCTCGGCTACGTGCCGGCATTGGCGGCACTGCTGGTGGTGGGCCTGGTCGTGACCCGGCGCGGCGGCGCAACCGGGCGCTCGCTGCTCGCCGCGGCGGGCATATTCGCCGGCTCGTTGGCATTGCGCTCGATCGACAAGTCGCTTTGCCCGGCGGTCCTGATCGGACCCGGCTGGCGGGCCGGAACGCATGCGCTGTGGCATGTCCTGAATGCCCTGGTGCTTTACCTGCTGCTGATTGCGGCAATGCGCCACGACAAGGCTTTGCGGTATGAAGAAAAGGTTATCGCAAAATAAATAATTGTGGCGCATTTATGAATCGCCGCATCTATTTTTGTTTACGGCTAATTGTTCATTTTGCCTTCAAATCCGGGGTGCCGCACCACATTTCAGGTGGGCAACGCCATTCAACCCGGAGTGCCGATCATGGCCGCCATTCTTCCCTCAGGTTTCGAGTTCTTCGGCGTCGCGCTTGTCATCCTGATTGCCGCAGCGTTGTGGGCGACGGTCAAGGTCGTGCCGCAGGGCTACAACTGGACGGTCGAGAATTTCGGCCGCTACACCCGCACATTGACGCCCGGCCTGCACATCCTGATCCCGGTGATGGAGCGGGTCGGCTCGAAGATGAACATGAAGGAGCAGGTGATGGATATCCCCTCGCAGGACATCATCACCCGCGACAACGCCATGGTCCGCGTCGACGGCGTCGCCTTCCACCAGGTGCTGAATGCCGCCAAGGCCTCCTACGAGGTCAACGCGCTCGAGCCGTCGATCATCAATCTGACGATGACCAACATCCGTACCGTCATGGGCTCGATGGATCTCGACGAGCTCTTGTCCAACCGCGACAAGATCAACACCCGCCTGCTGCAGGTGGTCGACGCCGCGACCGAAGCCTGGGGCATCAAGGTCACGCGCATCGAGATCAAGGACATCGAGCCGCCGCGCGATCTGATCGACAGCATGGCGCGGCAGATGAAGGCCGAGCGCGAGAAGCGCGCGCTGGTGCTCGAATCGGAAGGCATGCGCGCCGCCGCGATCCTGAAGGCCGAGGGCGAGAAGCAGGCTGTGATGCTGTCGGCCGAGGGTCGCAAGGAAGCCGCTTTCCGCGACGCCGAGGCCCGTGAGCGCGCGGCCGAAGCCGAAGCCAATGCCACGCGAATGGTGTCGACCGCGATCTCGGAGGGCAACGTTCAGGCGATCAACTACTTCGTCGCCAACAACTACGTGAAGGCGTTGGAAGCGCTGGCCAAGTCACCGAACCAGAAGATCCTGATGATGCCGCTCGATGCATCGAGCTTGATCGGCTCACTCGCCGGCATCGCGCAGATCACCGGCGAGGCGTTCGGTGGCGGCGGTGATGGCGGCGCGAAGTCGGCGGCCAAGCCCGCGGCTCGCGGCAGCGTTCCGCAGGTGTAGGCTTGGCGTAGGTTGGCTTAGCGCCCCGTTTGGCGCGTAACCCAACAACTTGCACCGTCCGAAGTTGTTGGGTTACGAACGCAAGTGGGCGTTCTAACCCAACTTACAACCGTAGCCTGCCCCTCAATTCGACTTCGGTGCCAGCTCCTGCAGCGACGCCGGTGGCTTGGTGACGTCGATAACTGCGGGAGGCGGTGGCGGCACAGCCGGCGCCGCCGACGGTTCTGGTGTTGCCGGGGCGGCTGGCGTTGGCGGCGTCAACTCCTGCAATGACGCGGGTGGCTTGGTGACGTCGATGATGGCGGGCGCCGGCGGCGGCACTGCCGGCGCTGCGGCCGGCTCCGGTGTTGCCGGTGGCGGTGCGTTTGGCGCCGCTGTCGGTGCAGGCACGGCCGGCGCTGCCGCAGGAGCGGGAGCCGTAGGTGCAGGCGGCACGACAGCCGCGGGAGGCGCCGCCGCGGGCGCCGGTGCTGGCATGGCAGGCGGGGCGCCGAGGCTCGGTGGCGGACCACCCAGGCCCGGCGGCAGGCCGCCGAGACCCGGAGGTGCGCCGCCCGGCACGCCGCCGAACGGCGATCCCATCGGCATGTTGAGGCCGCCCGGCGCGCCGCCGGCGCCACCAAAGCCCGGCACCGTGATCTCGACCTTGGACGGGTCGACCGCCGGTCCGACGCTCTTGTAGTGCATCACCATTTGCGGGAAGGCGATGACGAGGCCGACCATGATGCACTGGATGATCACGAACGGCACCGCACCCCAGTAGATCTGGCCGGTGGTGACCGGATCGGTGAGCTTGCCCGTGATCTTGTCCTTGAACGGTTCCTTCGGTGCGACCGAGCGCAGATAGAACAGCGCGAAGCCGAATGGCGGATGCATGAAGCTCGTCTGCATGTTGACGCCGAGGATGACGCCGAACCAGATCAGGTCGATACCGAGCTTTTCGGCGGCCGGCCCGAGCAGCGGGATGACGATGAACGCCAGCTCGAAGAAGTCGAGGAAGAAGGCGAGCAGGAACACCATCACGTTGACGAACACCAGGAAGCCGACCTGGCCGCCGGGCAGCGAAGTCAACAGATGTTCGACCCAGATGTGGCCGTTGACGCCGTAGAACGACAACGAGAAGATGCGGGCGCCGACCAGAATGAACACCACGAAGGCGGAAAGCTTGGCGGTCGCTTCCACCGCCGAGCGCAGCAGGTGAATGTTGAACCGCCGGCGATCGTTGTCGATCCAGCGCTTGAACATGGCGAGCAGGATCGAGCCGGTGGCACCCATGGCGCCGCCTTCGGTCGGTGTCGCGACGCCGATGAAGATGGTGCCGAGCACCAGGAAGATCAGGAACAGCGGCGGCACCATCACGAACGTGACCTGCTGCGCCATCAGCGACAGGAAGCGGAAGCCGGTGAGCCGGCCGAGGATCCAATTCACGATCGCCGCGGCGAAGGCGACGACGATCGCCACGCCCATGCACAGGATGACGAATTCAGCGCCCTTGTAGTGCGTGTCGCTCATCACCTTGACGCCGATCACGGCGGCGACCACCGCCAGCAGCAGCAGCGACAGCAGACCGCGCTCGTCGCCACCACTTGTCAGCGAACGCGGCAGGCGCACCAGACCGAGCAGCAGTATGGCGAGCGCAGCGAACTGGAACGCGATCATGATCACGCTCAGCAGGTCGAACGTGGCATCTTTGCCCAGCACCGATTCATAGATGCTCTTGCAGACGAAATAGACGCCTGCCGCACACAGCGGCAGCAGCAGCAGGCTGCTTACTCGCGACAAGCCATCGCGCATTGTCGGCGATGTCTCCTTGTAGAGCAGCGCCTCGGCCGGCAATCCGGGGCCGGACGACGGATAAAACGTCGTGATCAGCCAGATGTAGACTGGCATAGAGACCGGCCAGCACGACGCCGGGCAGGAACGCGCCCTCGTACATGTCGCCGACCGACTTGCCGAGCTGGTCGGCCATCACGATCAGCACCAGGGAGGGCGGGATAATCTGGGCCAGCGTGCCGGAAGCCGCGATCACGCCCGAGGCGACGCGTCGATCGTAACCGTAGCGCAGCATGATCGGCAGCGAGATCAGGCCCATCGAGATCACCGATGCGGCGACGACGCCGGTGGTGGCGGCGAGCAGGGCACCGACGAACACCACCGCGTAGGCGAGGCCGCCCTTAATCGTGCCGAACAGCTGGCCGATGGTGTCGAGCAGATCTTCCGCCATGCCGGATCGTTCGAGCACCAAGCCCATCAACGTGAAGAACGGAATGGCCAGCAGCGTGTCGTTGCTCATTACGCCGTAGATGCGTTCGGGCAAGGATTGCAGCAGCGGCCATGATAGGTTGATCGAGCCCTGCGACAGCGGCGCCAATTCGACACCAAGTATGAAGAACAACAGGCCGCAGGCACCGAGTGAGAAGGCGACCGGGTAGCCCAGCAACAAGAATACCACGAGCGACGCGAACATGATCGGTGCCATGTTCTGCGCGATGAATGCAGCCATCGTAGGGTAACTCCAGGCAAATCTTCAGGCAGTCGACGATCAGGATTTGGCGGACCGGGCAGCCGCCGCCTTGGCGTTGGCCAAGGCTTCGGCCTCCTCGGCCAGCGCCTTGACCAGGCGCTCGGCCTCGGCCTCGGCCGCAGCATGGTGGCCGCCACCCGAGGTGGTGTCCGCGAGCTTGCCCTGCATGATTGCCCGGCGCTTGATCAGCTCCGAGAAGCCCTGAGCCAGAAGCAGAACGAAGGCCAAAGGTATGAGGAACTTGGCCGGGTACACCGGTAGGCCGCCGGCGTTGGTCGACTGCTCGTTCTGTCCCCACGACCGCACGAAGAACGGGATGCCAGTATACAGCATGACGAGGCAGATCGGCACGATGAAGAACCAGTGGCCGATCACGTCGATCCAGTCACGCACTCGCTTCGGCAGCAGCGAGTTCACGATGTCGATGCGGATGTGCTCGTTGGCCATCAAGGTCCACGGTGCACACAGCAGGAACACCATGCCGAACAGGATCCATTGGATCTCGAGCCAGGCGTTGGAGGAGGTGTTGAACACCTTGCGCACGATCGCATTGGCAGCCGACACCAGAACTGCGACCAGGATCATCCAGGCGATGCTGTGGCCGATCCAGGAGTTGATGCTGTCGATCTTGCGGCTCAAGCCCAGTGCCGGCTTGAAGAACATGAACAGAGTGACCAGGCCGGCCGCGATCAGCAGCCACGATGCCAGCAACGGTCCCGGACCGCCAGCACCGATCAGGTTGGTGAATAGCCAAGTGTGGGCGTCCATGCTTCCCTCATCGAGCTTCAAACGCGGTTGGCCCGCTGTTGTTCTGTCTTGGCCGCTCTAGACGGCATGCCGGCGCCATCAAGGGCGCCGCTAATGCTGAGTATGCGACGAAGGTATATTGTGCAACAGGTGAAATCGCGAGTTTTGGTTCACACGCTCAACCATCCCCCCCATATGAGACCTCGAAGCCACATCATTTGCTGCCGGAGAAAGAGTTCATGGCCGTCACTTCAGCACAAGTCCTCGATGCCCTGCGCCGCGTGAAAGGGCCCGATCTCGATGGCAATCTCGTCGATCTGGGCCTGGTCTCCGACGTGCTGATCAAGGATGGTCGTGCCTATTTTTCGATCACGATCGACCCAAAACGCGCCGCCGAGCTGGAGCCGCTGCGCAAGGCGGCCGAGACGGTGGTGTCCGAGGTGCCCGGCATCACCGGTGTCGCTGCCGTGCTTACCGCTCAGTCGGCCGGCCCGTCCACCGGCCCGCGCGGCGGCGCGGTGCCCGAGCATTCGCGCGTGCAACAGGCCCGCGCCGGTGGTGCTGCCGGCGACGGCGCTCGGGCTGCAGCGCCCGCCGCAGCATCGCCCTCGCGGCGCGGCGCCCCCGTTCCCGGCGTTCGCCATCTGATCGCGGTCGCTTCCGGCAAGGGCGGCGTCGGCAAGTCGACCACGGCGGTCAATCTGGCGCTCGGGCTGCAGGCGATCGGGCTCAAGGTCGGCATCATGGATGCCGACATCTACGGCCCGTCGCAGCCTCGCTTGCTGGGGATTACCGGCAAGCCGAGCATGAGCGGCGGCCGGCTGCTGCCGATGCAGAACTTCGGCATCAAGGTGATGTCGATGGGCTTCCTGGTCGACGAGGCGACGCCGGTGGTCTGGCGCGGGCCGATGGTCGTCTCGGCGCTCAACCAGATGCTGCGCGACGTCGCCTGGGGCGATGCCGGCGACGAGCTCGATATCCTGGTTATCGACATGCCGCCGGGAACCGGCGATGTACAACTCTCAATCGCACAGCAGGTGCCGCTGTCGGGCGCGGTAATCGTGTCGACGCCGCAGGATCTGGCCCTGATCGACGCCCGCAAGGGCCTCGCCATGTTCCGCCAAGTCGATGTGCCGATCCTCGGCATCGTCGAGAACATGAGCTATTTCCTGTGCCCTAAGTGCGGCGAGCGAAGCGACATCTTCGGTCATGGCGGCGCGCGCGAGGAGGCCGAGAAGCTCGGCGTGCCGTTCCTCGGCGCCATTCCGCTGCACATCGATATCCGCACCAGGTCGGACAGCGGCCAGCCGATCACTGCGACCGCGCCGGAGAGCCTGCAGGCCGGAATCTTCCGCGACGTTGCGGCCAAGGTGTGGGCCGAGATGAGTGCTGCGCAAGGCCAGCGGCTGGCGCCACCGAAACTCGAGCCGGGTGCGGCCCGCGATACCCTCAAGGTCACCTTCGAGGACGGCACGATCCATGATCTGTCGGCCGAGATGCTGCGGGTGATGAGCCCGTCGGCCGAGGTGCAGGGACATTCGCCCGACCAGCGCGTCACGGTCGCGGGCAAGCGCAACGTCAAGATCAAGGAGCTGGAGCCGGTCGGAAATTATGCGGTGCGCATCATCTTCGACGACGGCCACTCGACCGGTCTCTACGCCTGGTCGTACCTGAAGCTGCTCGGCGAGGAGAAGAACAAGCGCTGGGCCCAGTATCTGCGCGAGCTCGACGAGAAGGGCCTGAAGCGGGGATGAGCGCCGGCCGCCCGACTAGGCGGCAGCGACCTTCACCGCTTGAGCGACGCTGCGCAGTCGGCGCGCCTGCTGCTCGCTGATCAACTCGACCGCCTTGCGGACGCCGGCCGCCGGCCGATGCTGGCGATCGCCGGTGGCAAGAACGATCAGGACGGTGGCGCCGAACAACAGCGTTGCCAACTTGCTGGTCGTTGTTGTCATGGCGCCCACCGTCGTTGCTGGCTCATGATCGGAAGCGGTTGTCCGCTCTCCCGCAAACGACGATGCCGTCCGCCACGCGTGATTTGAAATATCGACTGTCAATGCAATCGATAGGCTGCGGGCATGACGGATCGTGGGGGGCGCCCGGCGCGTCGGGCGGTCGACAACCGCTGACGGCGATGGCTTAATGGCTCCACCAATTCGGCAAATTTCGCAGGGGGCTAGCATGAGCATGCACATGGCATCCGAGGCCAAGGATCAGCTCGTCGAACGCGCCAAGCGCACGCTGCCCGGCGGCACGTTCGGCAATCTCGGTCCCGACATCATCATCCGCGAGGGCCATGGCGCCCGCGTCAAGGACGTCGCCGGACGCGAGTACATCGACTATCTGTTGGGTTCCGGGCCGATGTTCGCGGGCCATGCGCATCCCGAAGTGGTCGCGGCGGTACAGGAGCAGGTCGCCAGGGGGTCGACCTTCTTCGCCAACAACGAGCACGGGATTGCACTTGCCGAAGCCATCTGTGAGGCCGTGCCGTGCGCCGAAAAGGTCCGCTATACCTCCAGCGGCAGTGAGGCGACGCACTACGCGATGCGGCTCGCCCGGGCCTTTCGCGGCCGCGACAAGATCATGAAGTTCGAGGGCGGCTTCCACGGCATGGGCGACTGGGCGCTGATGAGCATGGCGCCGCAGCAGCCGGGCAACTTCCCGCAGGCGATCCCGGATACGGCAGGCGTTCCCGGCGTGCTCAAGGGCGAGATGCTGATCGCTCCATTCAACGATGCCGAGACTGCGGCCGCGATGATCGCCGAGCACGCGCATGAGCTGGCCGGCGTCATCGTCGAGCCGCTGCAGCGGCTGATCCCGCCCAAGAAGGGTTTCCTGGCGGCGCTGCGCAAGGCGACCGCCGACCACGGCATTCCGCTGATCTTCGACGAGATCGTCACCGGCTTCCGCTTCGCCTATGGCGGCGCCCAGGCGTATTATGGCGTCGTGCCCGACCTGTGTACGCTGGGCAAGATCGTTGGCGGCGGCTTCCCGCTTGCCGCGGTTGCCGGCCGCGACGACATTATGAAGCACTTCGACAAGACCCGCGTCGAAGCCAAGGACTTCATGCCGCAGATCGGCACGCTGTCCGGCAATCCAGTTGCAGCGGTGGCCGGCCTCGCGACCCTCAAGGTGCTGCGCCAGCCCGGCACCTACGAGCGCGTGTTTGAGACCGGTAAGACACTGATGGCGGCTTTGCAGAAGACCATGGACGATGCCGGCATCCCGGCCCGCGTCAGCGGCGAAGCACCGATGTTCGAAGTGTTCTTCACCGGCGACAAAATCGAGAATTACCGCGACATCCTCAAAGCCGATGCCAAGAAGCTCGACCGCTTCAATGCGCTGCTGCTCGAGCGTGGCATATTGAAGGGCGGCACCAAGTACTACGTGTCGATCGCACATGGCGAGGCCGAGGTCGCCGAAACCATCGCGGCCTGGAAGGATGCGGTGAAGGCGATGTGAGGCGGGCTGAAGTCGGCGCAATACGCGAAGCCGCTATTGCGCCCTACGGCAGCGCCGCTTGCACCACCCTTCGATCACTCCGGCCACCGCATCGGGCCGCGTTTCGAGCAGCATGTGCGGGCCGTCGATCAACTCGACGGTGCAGTCGGGGCGGACCTGGTGGATGTCGCGCAGGCCGCGGGCGCCGAGCAGGACGTCCTTGCGCGCGGCGATGCACAGGATCGGACAACGCAATGACTTCAATTGCTCGCGCTTGTCGACGCGCAGCACCGCCGAGGTTCGCGCCCGCATCGTCTCGGGCGTGATCGTCGGCAGGACACGGGCGAGACGTTCGCGCACGCCCGGCGTTGCATCATTGCCGAGCAGGACGCCCTCGATCAGCTGGCGCGGCAACCGGCCGGTGTTGATCAGGCGCGACGGCGGCTCAAGCCACGACGGCAACGGATGCCGCGCGAAGGTCGAAACCAGAACGAGGCCGGCGACATTGGCATCGCGCGCCGCGACCTCGATTGCCAGCGGGCCGCCGAAGGATTCGCCGGCGATCAGATACGGCCCGTGCGGCACGCGCTGCAGGACGAGATCGGTCAGACCTTCGTAGCCGAGCGGCTGGTCACAGGGATAGGCAATGACCTCGACGCGCCGATGGCGCGACGCCTGAGCGATGAAAGGCTCGAACAACTTGCCGGTGCCGTCCATGCCCGGCAGAACGACGAGCGGCAGGTTGGACGTGGCGTCGGTCACTCCGCCACCTTCTGAAGCACCCTTTCCACCTCGGCCGAAACCCGCATGGTGCCGACCTCGATGCCGCGCCAGTTCTTGATCACGCCACCATCGCCGAGGCCGCGCGTTTCCGGCAGCACGCGATTGAGCAACGCCAGGATGACGGCCTCCGACGCGCGCTTCGCCCCGTCGTCGATCTTGACCGCGAAGCCCAATCCCAGATGCGGGAACGCGCCGCAGTAGACGCCCTCGGCGCCGGTCTTCATGAATACCTTGCCCGGCACCCGGCTCATCACGACGGTATCGAGCCGGCCCGGACCGGCGACCATGTCGGGGGCCGCCCACACTGCTTTTGCGATTCGCTCGGACGCCGCGCGATGGGCCTTGCCCGGACCTTCCGCCGTGATGAAGCAGGCGAAGGCGCGGGCAAGGCCCGCGACGGGAATGGCCCAATTCGGCGCCGAGCAACCATCGATGCCGCGCACATCGGCGCCCAGGGCTTCGCCGGTGTATTCGCGTAAGATCTTGATGATGCGCTGTTGCACAGGGTGATCGGGGAGCCAGTAGCCGGCCGGGTCTTGCCTATGATGCACCGCGCAGGCACACATGCCGGCGTGCTTGCCGGAACAGTTATTGTGCAACTGGGACGGCTTCTGGCCGCTTGCGGCCAATGTCCGCGCCGCCAACTCGAGTATCGGCTCGTGCGCGCCGCAGCCGAGCGCCGCTTCAGTGAGCTTGGCGCGCGCCAGCATCGAGGCGGCAAGCTCGGCATGGGCCGCGGTGCCGCTGTGCGAGGCGCAGGCGATCGAGATCTCGCGATCGCCGAATCCGAACCGCTCGGCGGCCCCACTCTCGACCAGCGGCAGGGCCTGGAACGCCTTCACCGCCGAGCGCGGAAACACCGGCCGCTTGACTTCGCCAAGGCTCACCACCAATTCCCCATTCGGCCTCGAGATCGCAAGTGCGCCGGCGTGCACGCTCTCGACCAGCGGTCCGCGCGTCAGCTCGACGAGGATGGGATTGGACATGCGGCGTTGGCTCCGGCGATGCGATTTGCTTTCGGACAGCTTTCGCAGAAATGAAACGTCGTTGCGAGGGCGATTTCCCGTCACCCCCCGCCACTTCGGCCGGGGAGAAGGGTAGGGTCAGGCACGCGTCGTCGGGTCCGCAGCAAACGTTGAGGTTATCGACGAATTCGGCTACGCACCCCTCAACAACTAGACATGAGCCGCACACAATGAACGACGCCACGATCGCAGCCGCCCCCTTGACCCCGCTCGCCCGCGAGATCGGGCGCCGGCGCACGTTCGCGATCATTTCGCATCCCGACGCCGGCAAGACGACGCTGACCGAGAAGCTCTTGCTGTTCGGCGGCGCCATCCAGCTCGCCGGCCAGGTCAAGGCCAAGCGCGCCGACCGCAACACCCGCTCCGACTGGATGGCGATCGAGCGCGCGCGCGGCATCTCGGTCGTGACCTCGGTGATGACCTTCGAGTACCGCGACACCGTGTTCAACCTGCTCGACACGCCAGGCCACGAGGACTTTTCCGACCACACCTACCGCACCCTGACCGCGGTCGATGCCGCCGTCATGGTAATCGACGCCGCCAAGGGCATCGAGGCGCGAACCCGCAAGCTGTTCGAGATCTGCCGCCTGCGCGACATCCCGATTTTGACCTTCATCAACAAGATGGACCGCGAAATCCGCGAGCCGCTCGACCTGCTCGACGAGATCGAGAAGGTACTGGCGCTCGACACCGCGCCGATGGTTTGGCCGATCGGGCGTGGCCGCGATTTCCGCGGCACGTATGATCTGTCGACTCCGCGGGTGCGCCAGATCGACAAGGACGCCGACGGGTTGCCCGTGTCCGGTCCCGACGATCCGGCCATCGCCGCACTGATGGAGCCCGAGGTTGCCGAGCGCTGGCGCGAGGAAGTCGGTCTCGTGCTCGACGCCTGCGGCAAGTTCGATCTGAAGGCCTTCCGCGAAGGCACGCTGACGCCGGTGTTCTTCGGCAGCGCGCTGCGCAACTTCGGGGTTCGCGATCTGCTCGACGCGCTGGTCGCCTACGCGCCGCCACCGCTCAACCAGAAGGCCTCGACGCGCATGGTCGAGGCAACGGAAGCGAAGATGACCGGCGTGGTGTTCAAGATCCAGGCCAACATGGACCCCAATCACCGCGACCGCATTGCCTTCATGCGGGTGTGCTCGGGCAAGCTCACGCGCGGCATGAAGGCGAAGTTGATCCGCACCGGCAAAATCATGGCGCTGCAGTCGCCGCAGTTCTTCTTCGCCCAGGATCGCTCGATCGCGGACGAGGCTTACGCCGGCGACGTGGTCGGGCTGCCCAACCACGGTACGCTGAGGATCGGCGACACGCTGACCGAGGGCGAGGATTTGGCGTTCATGGGCATTCCGAGCTTCGCGCCGGAAATCCTGCGTCGTGTCCGCCTCGACGATGCGATCAAGGCGAAGAAGTTGCGCACGGCGCTGCAGGAGATGGCGGAAGAGGGCGTGGTGCAGCTATTCTCGCCGGTCGATGGCTCGCAGCCGATCATCGGCGTGATCGGCGCGCTGCAACTCGACGTGCTGGCCGACCGGCTCGCCAACGAGTACGGCTTGCCGATCGGCTTCGAGACGATTTCGTTCGAGACCGTGCGCTGGGTCGCCGCCGATGATCCCAAAGCACTGGACGCCTTCGCGGCAAAGAACCGCAGCCAGATGGCGCTCGACCTCGATGGCGACCTCGTCTTCTTCGCGCCCTCGACGTTCATGCTGAACTGGACGCAGGAACGCGCACCGGAGATCCGCTTCACCGACATCAAGACCAATTTGAAGGGGTAGGGTGGCGAGGGGACGGTTTACCGATTTCCTCGCCATCGGCGCCACTATCGGTCACGACCGAAACCGGAAATCGGTCTACTGTCTGGGTGGCGTCCAGCCGACTGGTATACTTGTAGATTGGCTCAAGCCGGCTGGCGCGATCCGACATCTGCGGGTGGTGCCAGCCATGTCGGTCGTGGCTCGGGCATGACCGGCCGACGCGCCTATTGCACCCTACGGCACTGTGTGGGGGCGGCCGGCCGGGCGAGGCTCCACTTCCCCTCTCCCCCGCCGCTTCGGGGGAGAGGGCAGAGGCCGGCCCTCTTGCCGGCCGAGGGTGAGGGGCGGCGGCTGGCTCAAGCGCCCTTTTTCGTCGTCTCACATGCACCGCGCCCAGCCCGCTGTTGATAGAGTCTTCGCGCAGCCGCCCCTCACGCATTTTGCTTTGGCGCCTGCGCGCCGGGCCCTCTCCCCGTCAAAACGGGGAGAGGGGGAAAAGTCCCCTCTCCCCCGCCGCTTCGGAGGAGAGGGCAGAGGCCGGCATCTTCGCCGGCCGAGGGTGAGGGGCGGCCGCTGGCTCGATGGTGCCTGGCTTCAGCCTGGCACCATGGCGCGGGCGGTGCCAGGCTGAAGCCAGGCACCGTTCACCGTGTGGCTGCCACTCGTGCACCACTCACCACACACGGCCACCCCGCTCCCCCTCGGATAGAGGGCAAAACGAATTGCATGCGTAGATGCCGGCCGTGCGCGAGAATGGGGCTGCAGATACACCTCAAGGAGCGCACAGCTTCATGCCCGCAGCGCCAACCAACGCCGCCCCCGCGGCGGCCGGAAACCGACCGCAACCGTTTGATTTCCCGGCGGCCACGGCCTATTGCTCTGGCCACGACGCCACTCAATCCCCGACGACGGTTGACCCGCATGAACGCCCGCGCTCCGATCCCCCGCCCCGGCATCCTCGAGATCGAGGCCTACGTGCCGGGCGAAAGCAATGTTCCAGGCGGCATGAAGCCGATCAAGCTGTCGTCGAACGAGACGCCGCTCGGCGCCAGTCCGAAGGCGATCGCGGCCTACAAGGCCGAAGCCGATCATCTCGAACGCTACCCCGACGGCACCGCGGTGAAGCTCAGGCAGGCGATCGCCAATGCCTATGGCATCAACGCCGATCGCATCGTCTGCGGCGCCGGTTCGGACGAAGTTCTGAATCTCGTGGCCCAGGCCTATCTCGGACCCGGCGACGAGGCGATCTACACCACGCACGGCTTCCTCGTATACAAGATCGCGACGCAGGCGCGCGGCGCGACGCCGGTGGTGGCGCCGGAAATGGACCTGCGCACCGACGTCGCCGCGATCCTCAAGTGCGTAAGCCCACGCACCAAAGTCGTGTTTCTCGCCAACCCGAACAACCCGACCGGCACCTACATCCCGTTCGACGAGGTCCGCCGCCTGCATGCCGGCTTGCCGCCGCATGTGCTGTTGGTGCTCGACGCCGCCTACTGCGAGTACGTCCGCCGCAACGACTATGAGGCCGGCCTCGAACTGGTCGCCACCACCGAGAACACGGTGATGACGCGTACGTTCTCCAAGATCCACGGCCTTGCCGCGCTGCGCCTGGGCTGGCTCTACGGACCGCCGGCGATCATCGACGTGCTCAATCGCATTCGCGGGCCGTTCAACGTGTCGTCGGCCGCCATCTCAGCCGGCATCGCCGCCATCGAGGATCGCGGCTTTCAGGAAGCCGCGGTCGCCCATAACGAAAAATGGCTGCCTTGGGTCACCGCCGAACTCGTCGACGCAAGACGATGTTCATCCCCATCGGCGCGCTGTTCTACGAGGTGGGACCCGAGGTGGCGCTGGCAGCCGACACGTTCCGTGCCAAGCAACTCCACGACGAGTACACCGAGTCGCCCGAGTACATGGCGCTGCTGCGCGGTGCGCTCGGCATGATGAAGCTCAGCCACATCGATCTGCTGGTGGTCGGCCTGCCGGTGGCGCTGTTCGCGGTCAAGAAGGCCGCGCTGGAAAAGGCCATGACCGGCAAGCACGACGTGGGCGACGGCAAGACGGTGACGGTGGCCAAGGCGCTGGCCGTCGCGCAGCCGCAGGGCGCGCTGGTGCACTACGCCAGCGTTCACCAGAAGATGGCCGAGATCGGCAAGGAGCAGAGCCTGATCATCGACCCGGGCTCGCGCACCTTCGACTGGCTGGTTGCCCAGGGCATGCGGCTGGTGCAGAAGCAGAGCCACTCGATCAACCGCGGCATGTCCGACGTGCTGCGCCTGATCGCGCACGCCATCACCAAGGACATCGGCACTCCCTACCGGGACTTCGACGCTATCGATCTGGCGCTGCGCACCGGCAAGCCGCCGGTGATCTTCCAGAAGCCCTACGACATGAAGCACCTGATGCCGCTGGCGGAGTCGGTGGCCGACCAGGCCGTGTCGAGCATGAAGGAGTGGCTCGAGGCGCCGCACAGCCTGCAGAACATCATCCTCGTGGGCGGTGGCGCGTTCCTGTTCCGCAAGGCGGTGAAGGCCGCGTTTCCGAGGCACCGGATCCACGAGGTCAAGGAGCCGATGTTCGCCAACGTGCGCGGGTTCCAGCTGGCGGGGCAGAACTATGCCCGCAGCGTGATGGCGGTGGAGCGGGACCACACGGCCTGCAGGCCGGAGGTGCCGATGAGCAGCGCCCGGTGCAGCCGGCGCCCCCGCCGATTCGGTTGGTGTTCAAGCTCGAGCGAGCGGAACATCCGCGCCTGTACGATGAGTTGGTCGGGTTTCGGAAGGGCGCCAAGCGCGTCAACCGGTTGCGGGTGCTGGCCTACGACGGGCTGCTCGCGCAGCAAGGACTGCTGGTGCCAGACGGCGGCCCTCGTGTGATGAGACCGCGCATGGATGACCCGCAGGAGGGGAGTCCTCAGGTCACCAACGACCTCTTCGCTCCTGCACTGGGCGGGTGAGCCCGTGGCGCCTCTGCATCACGTCCTGGTTCGGGCGCTGGACAGACGTTTAAAGCAGGCCACTCACCGAGTCAGGTTGAAGTCCACGTTGTTGCGCTCCGCTGCACTGGACCCGCTCGTGTGGAGGCGTATGGAGGGTGACGGTACAAATGACGGTACCTACTTTGGATTGCCGCATCAAGTCGTTGTTTGATAAGCACTTAAGATGTTATTTCGAGTCGGATAGCCGCACCACCCGCGTCAGCAGTGACGCAGATCACGTCGGCAGCACCTTGACACGAATCGGCAACGCAGTGTGTCCGGCCTCGACCAGCGCCACCTGCAAGTCCGGCACGAGTTGACGCAATTTCGCCGCCACAGCCGAGTTGGTCGCCAGTACAGTCCACCCGTCCGCGTCGATCGGGCCGGCCCGCAGTTGCTGCGCCAACGGGCCCGGCAAGACGGCCTCGATGCAACTGAAGCGTTGGCGTGATTCGCGCAGGCGCTCGGCCAGACGGGCCAGGGGTTCGCTGGATTGAAGCGCCGCGGCGAGCGGCGAGACGTTTCGCGCATGGGCGGGCATGGCAAGGAGTGTAGCGATGCAGATCCTCATCACCGACAGCAGCCTGGTTCGAACCCGGGCTCTGCATTTCAAGCGCTGGCAACTCGGATTGCTGGGGTTGTTGCTGGCTGCGGTGCTGATGTTGATCTCGGGCGCCGTGTATCACTTCATCTTCCTGACCGCGGCGCGCGAAGGCTGGCCGGTGGTGAGCCAGGTGGTCAAGCTGATCGTGCGCGACGAAATCGCACAGCGCGAGCGCTTCATGCGCGAGAACCTGGATGCAATGGCCAACCGGGTGGGCGAAATGCAGGCCAAGCTGGTGAAGCTCGAGGCGCTGAGCGAACGCGTCACCGGCCTGGCCGGCGTGAAGACCGACGAGTTGAAGGCGCTGCCCGCGCATGCCAAGGGTGGCCAAGGCGGCCCGTTCGTGCCGATGGAGCGGCCCACGCTGAAAGATCTGAACGAGGCGCTCAGCCACCTCGACGAACGCGCCGACCTCGGCAGCGACCTGTTCACGCTGGTCGAGTCGCGCCTGTTCGAGGCCCGCCTGCAGTCGTTGTTGGTGCCCAGCGGCCCGCCGGTCCAAGGGCCGGTGGGCTCGGGCTTCGGTTTCCGGCTCGATCCGATCACCGGCCGCGCGGCGTTGCACACCGGGCTGGATTTCCCGTCCGACGTCGGCACGCCGATCCACGCGGCCGCGGGCGGCATGGTGATCGTCAGCGAAAACCACCCGGCCTATGGCCAGTTGCTGGAGATCGACCATGGCAACTCGCTGGTGACGCGTTATGCCCACGCCTCGAAGCTGCTGGTCAAGAACGGCATGCTGGTCAAGCGCGGCCAGGTCATCGCCGAGGTCGGCACCTCGGGTCGATCGACCGGCCCGCACCTGCACTTCGAGGTGCTGGTGTCCGGGGTCCCGCAGAACCCGACTCGATTCCTGTCGGGCAACGCGAAGAAACTGCCTGGCACGGTGATGCCGCCGATGGCGGTGCTGGCCGACGCCAGCGGCGCCACGTCGCCGCGCCAGCGGGCAGCCAAGCGCGCGCGGGTGGCGGCGCCGGAGCACGACGATGCGAGCGCGAATGCGCCAAGCCCGGCGGCGCAGCCCTCGGCGGCGCCGGCCGCGCCTGCGATGCCGGCCACACCGGCCGCCCCGGCGACCAGCGGCGACGACTCGCAGTAGCCGCGCCCCGGCGCGCCCATGGGGCGCGGTGCTAAACTTCGCCGCCTTTGCGGCACGGCGCTCATGGGGTCCGGCCGCAGCGACCTCACCGTTGCATGTGGGTCCGCGCCGGTGACGGTGTAGACCACAGGCAACCCAGCGCGCGCCCCAATTCCAATCCCCGCATGTTGCCCAAGATCCTGACTTCGATATTCGGCAGCCGCAACGACCGGCTGCTCAAGGGCTATCGCCGCGTGGTGGAACGAATCAATGTGCTGGAGCCGCAGTTCCAGCAACTCGACGACGCGGCGTTGCGCGCCAAGACCGACGAGTTCCGCCAGCGCCTGGCCAGCGGCGCCGCGCTCGACGATCTGCTGCCCGAGGCCTTCGCCGTGGTGCGCGAGGCCGGCAAGCGCGCGCTGAAGATGCGCCACTTCGACGTGCAGCTGATCGGCGGCATCGCGCTGCACCAGGGCAAGATCGCCGAGATGCGCACCGGCGAGGGCAAGACGCTGGTGGCCACGCTGCCGGTGTACCTGAACGCGCTGTCCGGCAAGGGCGTGCACGTGGTCACCGTCAACGACTACCTCGCGCGCCGCGACGCCGAGTGGATGGGCCGGCTCTACACGCTTCCTCGGCCTGACCGTCGGCGTCAACGTGCCGGGCATGGGCCGCGAGGAGAAGCAGGCCGCCTACGCCGCCGACATCACCTACGGCACCAACAACGAATTCGGCTTCGACTACCTGCGCGACAACATGGTCTACGAGACCGCCGACCGTGTCGCGCGCGGTCTCAACTACGCCATCGTCGACGAGGTCGACTCGATCCTGATCGACGAAGCGCGCACGCCGCTGATCATCAGCGGGCAGGCCGAAGACCACACCGACATGTACGTCAGCATCGACGCCGTCGTGCCGAAGCTGAAGAAGCAGATCGGCGAGGCCGACCCGCGCACCGGCGAAGGCGTGATCGACCCGGGTGACTTCACGGTCGACGAGAAGAGCCACCAGGTCTTCCTCACCGAGGAGGGGCATGAACGCGCCGAGGACCTGCTGCGCCAGGCCGGATTGCTGGTCGAAGGTGCGAGCTTGTACGATGCCGGCAACATCACGCTGATGCACCATGTGTACGCGGCGCTGCGCGCACATCACCTGTACCACCGCGACCAGCACTACGTGGTGCAAAAGGGCGACGGTGCGCCGAGATCATCATCGTCGACGAGTTCACCGGCCGGCTGATGACCGGGCGGCGCTGGAGCGACGGCCTGCACCAGGCGGTCGAGGCCAAGGAGGGCGTCAAGATCCAGAGCGAGAACCAGACGCTCGCGTCGATCACGTTCCAGAACTACTTCCGCATGTACGGCAAGCTCGCCGGCATGACCGGCACCGCCGACACCGAGGCCTACGAGTTCCAGGAGATCTACGGTCTCGAGACCGTGGTGATCCCGCCGAACCGGCCGACGATCCGCCAGGACGAACTCGACCTGATCTACAAGACCGCGCGCGAGAAGTACAACGCGGTGCAGGAAGACATCCGCGATTGCCACCAGCGCGGCCAACCCACGCTGGTGGGCACCACGTCGATCGAGAACTCCGAGCTGCTGTCGGGTCTGCTCACGCAGGCCAAGCTGCCGCACCAGGTGCTCAACGCCAAGCAGCACGCCAAGGAGGCCGAGATCGTGGCCCAGGCGGGTCGACCCGGCGTGATCACGATCGCCACCAACATGGCCGGCCGCGGCACCGACATCGTGCTCGGCGGCAACGTCGAGAAGCAGGTGCAGTTCCTGCAGGCCGACGAGTCGATTCCCGAGGCCGACAAGGCCGCGCGCATCGCCCAGCTCGAGAGCGAGTGGCAGGGCCTGCACGACAAGGTCAAGGCCGAAGGTGGCCTGCGCATCATCGCCACCGAGCGTCACGAGAGCCGGCGCATCGACAACCAGCTGCGCGGCCGCTCCGGCCGGCAGGGCGACCCGGGCCAGTCGCGCTTCTACCTGTCGCTCGAAGACCCGCTGATGCGCATCTTCGCCGGCGACCGCGTCAAGGCCATCATGGAGCGGCTGAAGATGCCCGATGGCGAAGCCATCGAAGCCGGCATCGTGTCGCGCTCGATCGAAGGCGCGCAACGCAAGGTCGAGGCGCGCAACTTCGACGTGCGCAAGCAGCTGCTCGAGTACGACGACGTCGCCAACGACCAGCGCAAGGTGATCTACCAGCAGCGCAACGAGATCCTGGAGTCGACGTCGGTGATGGAGCAGATCACGAATCTGCGCACCAGCGCGATGACCGATGTCGTGCGCACCTATGTGCCCGTGGAGAGCGTCGAAGAGCAGTGGGACCTGCCGGGCCTCGAGAAGGTGCTGATGGACGAATGGCAGCTCGAGGTCGACCTGCGCAGCGAAGTCGAGAAGAGCGACGCAATCACCGACGAGGACATCGTCGAGAAGGTCGTGGCGGCCGCGCACCAGATGTTCGCGGCCAAGGTCGCCCAGGTCGGCGAAGAGCAGTTCAATCCGTTCATGCGCATGGTGCTGCTGCAGTCGATCGACAGCCATTGGCGCGAGCACCTGGCGGCGCTGGACTACCTGCGCCAGGGCATCCACCTGCGCGGTTATGCGCAGAAGAATCCGAAGCAGGAGTACAAACGCGAGGCCTTCGAGCTGTTCGCGCAGCTGCTCGACCTGGTGAAGCTCGAAGTCACGCGCTTGCTGATGACCGTGCGCATCCAGTCGCAGGAGCAGGTGGTCGAGGCCGCCGAGGCGATCGAAGAACGCGCCAGCCAGGTGGCCAACGTCACCTACACGCACCCGAACGACGACGGCAGCGTGTCGCAGGAAACCGATGCGCTGACCGCTGTGGCCGAGGTGCCCAAGGTCGGCCGCAACGAACCCTGCCCCTGCGGCAGCGGCAAGAAGTACAAGCACTGCCACGGCAAACTGGCTTGAGCCCGTGATCGTGCCGCGGCGCACTGCAGGAGGCTTTACGTCATGCCCGTCAATCTGAGCGCGCCGAACCCGGCGGACCTGCATCCTGTGCCGGGCATTCGCATCGGGATCGCGATGGCCGGCATCCGCAAGGCCAACCGCAAGGACCTGGTGGTGTTCGCGCTCGACGAGGGCTCGGCGGTGGCCGGCGTGTTCACGCGCAATCGCTTCTGCGCGGCGCCGGTACAACTGTGCCGCGAGCACCTCGCCAGTAACGCCGGCATTCGGGCGCTGGTGATCAACACCGGCAATGCCAATGCCGGCACCGGCGAGGACGGTCTGGCCCGCGCGCGCCGCAGCTGCGTGGCGCTGGCCGGCCTGATGCAGTGCCAGCCGAACCAGGTGCTGCCGTTCTCGACCGGCGTGATCATGGAGACGCTGCCGATCGATCGCCTCGAGGCCGGGTTGCCGGCGGCCGTGTCCGCGCTGCGGCCGGATGCCTGGGCCGACGCCGCCGAGGGCATCATGACCACCGACACGCTGCCCAAGGCGGCGTCGCGCCGCGTGGCGGTCGGCGGCAAGACGGTGACGGTGACCGGCATCGCCAAGGGCGCCGGCATGATCCGGCCCGACATGGCGACGATGCTCGGCTTCGTCGCGACCGACGCGGTGATTGCGCAGCCGGCGTTGCAACAACTCGTGCGCGAAGCGGCCGACCTGAGCTTCAACCGCATCACGATCGATGGCGACACCTCGACCAACGATTCGTTCATGCTGATGGCCTCCCAGCGGGCCGGGCATGCGCGCATCGAGTCGCTGGACTCGCCCGCTGGCCGCGCCTTGCGGGAGGCCGTGGTCGCCGTCTCGCAGCAGCTCGCGCAGGCAATCGTGCGTGACGGCGAAGGCGCCACCAAGTTCATCACCGTGCGCGTCGAAGGCGGCCGCGACGAAGCCGAGTGCCGCCGGGTGGCCTATGCGATCGCGCACTCGCCGCTGGTGAAGACCGCGTTCTTTGCCAGCGATCCCAATCTCGGGCGCATCCTGGCGGCGGTGGGCTACGCCGGCATCGACGACCTCGACCAATCGTTGATCGATCTGCACCTCGACGACGTGCACGTCGCGCGGCAGGGCGGCCGGCACCCCGACTACCGTGAAGAGCAGGGCCAGCAGGTGATGAAACGCGCCGAGATCACCGTGCGCGTCGACCTGCACCGTGGCGCGGCTGCGAGCGAGGTCTGGACCTGCGACCTGTCGCACGACTACGTCAGCATCAACGCCGACTACCGCTCGTAGTTCGCGGTTCCCAGTTCGCAATTAGGGGGCGCCGCCACGGCCCTCTTGCGCGGCTGCGGGGGAAGCGGTTAGCATCGCGCCACTTCACTGAGCGAGAACTCATGATGAGCGACATCCACACCACGAATCGACGAGCCGGCCGCGGCGCGCGGATCGTGCGTGCGTCGACTGTCGCCGTGAGCCTCGCCGCGTCGGTCGGCCTGCAGTTCGTAGGGCACGACGACAAGACCACGGCGCAAGCGGGCATGGCGGCCAACCCGTCGATCGCCTGCGCCGTGGACGCGAACGGATCGTTCGCGGTGCTATAGCCAAACTCTTCTCGGCATTCAGCTTCTGATCGAAGCCCCCGCTGAGAAGTCAGCGGGAAATCCGGCTTTTCGATCTTCCGCACTGCCAGTAGACGCCGGTCGTACCCCACAAGGGAGCCCGCCGGTACGGAGAAGAACGATGCGATCCATCAAGACACTGTGGCGGCTCGGGTGCAGCACATTGCGCTTGCCCGCCGACGACCTGCTGCGCGACGCCACCTACCGGCGCCTGTGGACATCGATCCTGGTCAGCTCGCTGGGCGGACAGGTCACGATGCTGGCATTGCCGCTGACCGCTGCCGTGCTGCTGAAGGCCACGCCCACGCAGATGGGGCTGCTGACGGCGATGGAGATCGCGCCGTTCGTGCTGTTCTCGCTGCCGTCGGGGGTGTGGCTCGACCGAGTGCAGAAGCTGCCGGTGTACATCGCCGGCGAAGCGGCGCTCGCGCTCACCGTGGCCAGCATTCCGCTGGCCTGGGCGATGGGCTGGCTGACGATGCCCTGGCTGTACCTGGTGGCCTTTGCGCTGGGCACGGTGTTCACCACCGCGGGCAGCGCCGCGCAGATCGTGCTGACCCAGGTGGTCGCGCGCGAGCGCCTGGTGGAGGCGCATGCGAAGAACGCGCTGGCCGGTTCCGGTGCCGAGGTGGTGGGGCCCGGCCTGGCCGGGCTGCTGATCCGCGTGCTCGGTGCGCCGGTGGCGCTGCTGGTGGATGCGGCGATGTTGCTGTGGTCGGCGTGGATCCTGCGCGGCGTGCGCGTGGTCGAGCGGCGCCAGCCTCGCACCGACGCGCACTTCTGGCGCGACCTGCTGGCGGGCTTGCGATTCGTCGCGCGCACGCGTTTGCTGGTCGCGCTGGCGGCGGTGGTCGGCGGCTGGCAACTGTGCCACCAGGCCGCCATGGTGGTCACGATCCTGTTCGCCACCCAGGCGCTGGGCTTGAACGAGCAGCAGATCGGCGGCTGCTTCGTCGCGCTCGGCGTGGGCACCGTGCTGGCCAGCGTGTTCGGC
>CAVUIJ010000042.1:0-25332 GCA_963741505.1 uncultured Alphaproteobacteria bacterium
GCGCAACGCGTCGCCTACCGCGTCAGGCATGCCATGGTTGGCGTCCAGTGCATGTTCATGCGCATCCCAAAGATGCTGCGCGACAAATTTGATCAAAAGCGCCTCTGGAGCGGGCCAAAGCAGGGTTTTACCTGTCGAGGCGAGACTCCATGCCTCCAGATAGGCCAAATCCGACGCCAGCGCCCGCATCGTGTTGTCGCCAAGCCCTTGTTTGGCCAGATGTTTCAGCGTTGCTACATCATCATCCGTCAGAAGCTCCGCCAGCTTTTCGCGGCGGTTAAACGGCAAGATGGCGTCAAGCGCGTCTAGTTCCTGTGACCGGGCGAGCTGGTCTGCAATGTCCTGCCTTGACGCATACCCGGATTTGCGCATCAGATTATGGCTGTTCGGACGGCAGCACGTTCACGCCTTCGCCCAAGGCAGCCTTGCGTAACGCCGGGTCCAGTGTCGCGAGTTCCGATCCTTCCGAAACTGCCAGCCACAGATAGGCGGCATCGTAGGCGGACAGACCGTGCTTGAAGGCTAGACGCGCCGCCTCAAGCGTGTCCGCCGGACCCGCATTGATAATGGCGAGCTGTTCAAAGCGGCGCAGGAGACCTGCGGCGTCGTTTTGTGCCACCCGGTTGCGGCGCACGGCACGCACGACGATGCTGCGGATTTCATGGGCCAGAAGATCGGGTGCGCGTGGACGTTCACGATGGCGCGGTCGAGCAGCGCTTCGGTGAGCGCTGTCGCTTCGTCCGGCAGCAGCCAGGGAGCCACCAAGCTGGCATCGACGATGAAAGCCATCAGTGGGTGTGGTCCTCGTGTTTCCAGTCACGGATTTCCGCTTGGCTGACGGGCTTATATCGGCTGCGCTCGGCGCGGATTGCGCTGATCAACGCCTTTCGATGCGCAAATTCGTCGACCGGCACCAGACGCGCCACCGGTTCGCTGCCACGGGTGATGACGAATTCTTCGCCGCGCTGCACCTTGACGAGGAGCTCGGAGAGGTGAGTCTTGGCTTCGGCGACCTTTACATGTCTGGTCATGGCTGCCCTCGAGGATTCCGCCGGTCTGGCTTGATTGATCTTGTGGACGATAACGCCTGCCACTCACTTGGTCAACCGCAAACCAGATCACTATCGATACTGGATAATTATCAATAGTGATAATAGCTCCCGCAGTTCATCGCCTATAGGTCCATGCAATATCCATATAGCTTTACTATCGAGAGTTTGCTACATCTAAAACAATGGCTTACGAAATCGGAGTTCTGCCTCTGGAGACGCTGATCGGACCCGCCGCGCGGGCAACCGAGGCTCTGGCGCGGCTGGACGAGCGGCTGGCCCGCTCGCCGGTCCGCGACGGCTGGATCGAGCGCCAGCATTTCGCCGATGCCGCCGCCGCGCTGTGGCTGGAAGGCGAGCTGGTGCATCTGGAAGACCTCGTCCTGCATGACGCGCATATGGACATCCGTTTGCCAACTCACGAACTGACACGGGCGCATGCCGTGCTGAGGGCGCGGCGTCAGATATTCGGGAACAAGCCGGACTGGGCGCTTGGCGCGGATGGGCTGCGGCAGCTGACACGGCGCGACGGCAGGGCCTACCGGAGCGAGCCAGACGGAACCGGGGGAGGGGAGGCCGGGACGAAGAGGATCTCGAACCGTTCGGGGACGCCGCTTCGCCGGATAACTGTCAAAGGCGCTTGCGGCGATGGATCGGGTGCTGGAGCATACCGCCAAAGTGCTGGAGGGCAGCGACGACTTACCCGGACTGGAAAAGCCTGCGCAGACGGACCGCCCTTCCTTGGTTTATGACTTCGAATGGGATGAGGACGCGCGGCTGGCCGAATGGCAGGATGTCATCGCCAAGACGCGTTCGCTTCCCGTCGTGCTGCGCGCCGCCATCCTGATGGACGCCTGGTCGGAGATCGACGTGCTGCAGCGCGCCGCTTGGCTCGGGCCTCTGCTGGTTGCCGCGCTGCTGCGCCAGGAGGGGATAGCCGCCCATCATCTCGCCTCGCTGCACCTTGGCGCCAAGCAGATCCCGCGTGAGCGCCGGCGCGCCCGCGACCGCGCTCAGCGGCTGGTAGCCTCGCTTGACGCTATCCATGAAGCGGCCAGACTTGGGCTCAAGGAACATGACCGGCTGATGCTGGCGAAAGGCCAGATGGAACGGCGCCTGGCGGGCGGCGCACCAATTCGCGGCTGCCGATCTGATTGAACTCGTGCTGTCGCGTCCGCTGGTGTCGTCCGGAATGATCCAGCAGGCGCTGAAGGTTTCGAAACAGGGCGCGCTGAATTGGTCGGTGAACTGGGACTGCGCGAAATGACGGGCAGGGGAGGTTCAGGGCGTGGGGACGGAGTCCGCCACTTTAAGCCGCCTGCTCAATTTGACAGAGATATTTGCTGTAAATCGCCGTTGCGGGTCAAGAGGCCTGAATTGTAACGCGATGCGCACCGTGTCAGCGCGGTTCACGGCGCCGAGCTGGCGCATGATCTGCTCGAGATGCGTCTTGACGGTGGAGGGCGCGACGCCGAGCATGCGCCCAATTTCCTTGTTGGTGCGCCCGTCGGCGACGAGCTTCAGAACGCCGTGCTGACGGGAAGTGAGCCGGTTGGAAATCGTGGCCGTTCTGTCGAGGACCGGAGTTGCTTCGCGCCGGTGAATTTGCGTCGCGGCGATTGCGGCGAGACGTGGCGGAAGGAAGCGGCCTCCCGCCAGTATCAGGCGCAAGGCCGCGTCAATGATGCCGGTGCTCGCGGATTTTGAAACAAACCCGGCAATGCCCATGTCAAGGAGCTGCAGCATCACCACATCGTCTTCCGTGCCGGTGATGACAAGGACGGCCATGTCAGGCGCTGTGTCGATAATCCCCGCCACCCCATCCAAAGGGCCTGCGCCAGGCATGATCAAATCTGCAATACAAATGTCATGCGGCTGAGCCCCCGCCGCCGCCCAGGCGGACGGAAAGTCGCCAACCTGTGTGATTTTCGCCTTTGGCCACCCCATCCTGACCGCGCCGGCGAGCGCTTCGCGCACCATGATGTGATCATCGCAAATGAGGCAGCTTTTCATGCGCTCTGCCTAGCTTCGGGCAGCCTCAGATAAAACATAGCGCCGCGCCCTTTGCGGGGCGCCAGTCCGGCCTCGCCGCCTAACAGGCCCGCAATGCGCCGCACGGACGCTAAGCCAAGGCCGAAACCGCCCTTGATGCCTGCGCAGGCCGTCAGCGCCGCGAAAATAATCGTCGAAGATGTGATCGGCATCGGCTGCGTTCACGCCCGCGCCATCATCGGCCACAATGAAGCGGACATGATCCAGGCCGTCGGCGCGCAGGCCAAGCAATATCTGCGTGCCGCTTGAATGCGTGATGGCGTTGCTCAGATAGTTTCCCAGCGCGCGTTCAAGCAGATTCACATCGGTGTCAATTTGCCGGGTTGAGCTCACAAAGCTGCAGCTCCTTGCCCTGCGCCTTTGCTGCGGGCGCAAATCGCCTCGCCAGCGCTGGCGCGCGTCGGCCTCGCCGGTCGCGAGAATTACACCTCGGCCGAGCTTTCCGGCGGCCAACAGCAGCGCGTAGCAATTGCCCGCGCGATCGTGACCGACCCCGATGTGCTGCTCGCCGACGAGCCGACCGGCAACCTAGATACCCGCACCAGCCGGGAGATCATGGAACTGGTCGACAAGCCTCAATCGCGACCAGCGGATGACGATCGTGATGGTCACCCACGAACCCAACATTGCCGCCTTTGCCCACCGCATCATCCGCTTCGTCGATGGTCGCATCGAGAGCGACATCATCAACCGAAAGGCCGCCTGATGCTGCTCGAGGCGATCAAGCTCGCAATGCAGGCGATCCGGCGCAATGCCATGCGCTCGTTCCTGACCGTGCTCGGCATCGTCATCGGCGTCGGCGCCGTGATCGCCATGGTAACGATCGGTAACGGCACGACGGCCAAGGTCACCGCTGATCTTGCCAAGCTTGGGTCGAACCTGCTGTTCGTCAGTCCGGGGCAGTTCGGGCCCGGCCGGGCAAGTTCGGATGCGAAGGCGTTCAATACCCGGGACGTCGACGCGATGAAATCGCAGCTCAATCACGTCAAGGCGGTGGCGCCGGTGGCGCAGAAATCCGTGACAGTGGTATCGGGCACCGACAACCGCATTACCATCGTCACCGGCACCACCAACGACTACTTTATCACCCAGGACTGGCCGCTGAAGGCCGGCCGGCAGTTCTTCGAGGGCGAGGTCCGCAGCGGCCGGGCCGCCTGCATCATCGGCGAGACCGTGCGTGACAAGTTGTTCGGCCGCGGCGATCCGATCGGGCGCAGCATCCGGGTCGGCAAGCTTTCCTGCGAGGTCATCGGCCTGCTCGAGCCCAAGGGCCAATCGAGTTTCGGCACCGACCAGGACGACATCGTGCTGGTGCCACTGCGCACGTACCACCGGCGCATCGCCGGCAATACCGACATCAGTCGCATCATGGTGTCGGCGATGGACGACGTCGAGACCACGAAGGTCCAGGGCGAGATCGAGCGCCTGTTGCGCGAGCGACGGAACGTCAACGCCGGTAAGGAGGACGATTTCTCGGTACGCGACATGAAGCAGATCGTCCAGGCGACGGCGGGGACAACGGCCATGTTGACCGGCCTGCTCGGCGCCGTCGCGGCAATCAGCCTGCTGGTCGGCGGCATCGGCATCATGAACATCATGCTGGTCTCGGTCACCGAGCGCACGCGCGAGATCGGCATACGCCTGGCCATCGGCGCGCTGGAACGCCAGGTCTTGTCGCAGTTCCTGATCGAGGCCGTGGTGCTGTCGCTGCTCGGCGGCCTGATCGGTGTCATGCTCGGGCTCGCACTGGCCGCTCTCGCGACCAGGGGATTGCAGGTCCCGTTCGTGCTCGATCCGACGATCGTCTTCGTCGCCCTGGTATTCTCGGCGCTGGTCGGTGTGATATTCGGCTATTTCCCGGCCCGCCGCGCCGCGCACCTCGATCCGATCGAAGCGCTGCGGCACGAATAGGGCGGGACCGCTCAGCGCCGGTTGAGGCTGATCGAGGCCCGGCTCATGCCGATGCCCTGTGTGGTGATATTGACCGAGTGCTGCGACTTGCTGAAAGAAACGGCCATGTTGCCGCTGAAGCCGCCGCCTTTCAATTCGAGCGACAGGCTGTCGCCTGTGGTGCGGCCCGTCGCCGAACCATTGACGTTGTAGGTTCGTTCCTCCCAGTCGCCGGTGGCGCGGGCGCCGTCGACCTTAAGGCGGCTGCGCACATGGATTGGCTGGGTCTGGCTCTGGCACTGGATTGCCATATTGAGTTCGCTGCCGCCGCCGGTGTAGTAGGCGGTGCAGCGGATGCTTTCGGAACTACCGTCGGTATACTGGACACGGCCGCTGCCGCCCCAGTTGCCGAGCAGGGTGGAAATGACCGCACTATCGGCGGCGTCGGCGGACATCGCGCCCGCAAGTTGCGCCAGCAGTACCGTCGCCGCAGCCGCGGCCGCTCTCCAGCCTGCCGCATGTACGGAATATCGCATCATATCCTCCTGCCATCGCTGCTAGTCGATCGTTCGGCGTGGTCTCGTCGCCGCCATCATTTCATTGCCGCAAGCGCCCACGGAACGAGTTCGACAACGGTCTTGCCGAAGGCCGCATCGATGGCCGCCGTAACCGCTGCGGCGTCGCTCGCGCCGGCCGGAACGGAAGCCTTGAAGATCCGGGCATCCAGGATCTTGCCGTCATTGCGCACGACCTTGGCTGCAATCTCGACCTCGGCGGTCGGCGCAGCGGTCATGGCGGCATGAAAGCTGCGGACGTCGAGCAAGAGCTGATGATCGGCGACGACGCCTTCCGGCGCGCGACCGAAGATCCGCATGTAACCGGCGCTCTCGAAGCTCTGGATGAACCGCGACTGCAACAGCTTCGGCAGCACATCGGGCCACTGCGCATTGTCGAGCACGGGTTTCTGGCCTTCCCCGCCGCGCAGCAGCACCTTGTCGGTGTCGAAAATCCCGAGCCCGGTCGGCTCCGGAATGACGAGTTGGCCCGCCGGCGCCGGGCCGAGGCCAGCGAACTGGCGCACCGCCGAGAGTTCATAGATCCGGGGTGGCGTCTTCTGGCCGCCGCCGGTCAGGCGTTCCAATCCGGCAACGATGCCGTCGACCCGATCGGAGTTGCGGGCGAGCGCGCCGGAAAACGTGCTGATGCTGGCGATCGCCGTGCGCAATGGTTCCGCATTCTCGACCACGAGCTGGTCGAGATGGCGCAGCGCCTCGCGCGCCGCCTCGGTCATATTCTGCCCGGTATTGGGATCGGCGACCAGCAGCGGCGGCTCTGCGCCCGTCGACGCGAGCAGTTGCGCATCGGCAGCACCGCCGAACAACGCAACGACCGGCGCGCCCGTCAGGCCCTGGAACTCGATCGCCGCCCGCGTATCGCTGCGCACTGGCGTCTTGCGATCGATTGCGACCGAAACCGTGATGCGCCGCGGTTGACCAATATCGAGATCGAGCGCCGTCACCTCGCCGACGCGAATGCCGTTGAACAGCACCGCCGAGCCCTTCAGCAAGCCTGAGACGGTTTTCTCGTATTGAATGCGATAGACCGAGCGCTGCAACAATGCTCCAGCGTTATTGAGCCAATAGACGAACCCGAAGCCCGCCGCGATCACCGCAAGGGTGAAGGCTCCGATCAGGACATAGCGCGCGCGGATTTCCATCGCTTCCCTCTCAGGTATGGGCTTCCTGCCGGCCGAGCTCCAAGGCCCGCCCGCGCTTGCCGCGAAAATAGGCTTTCACCCACGGATGCTCGCTTTGCAGCATCTGCGCCATCGAGCCGATCGCAACCACGCGACCGTCGGCCAATGCCGCGATGCGATCGCACACGGTCCGCAGACTGTCGAGATCGTGCGTGACCATGAACACGGTGAGCCCGAGCGTCTGCTGCAGGGTGCGGATCAACGCATCGAACTCGCCGGCCGAGATCGGATCGAGGCCCGAGGTCGGCTCGTCGAGGAAGACGATATCGGGCTCGAGCGCGAGCGCACGTGCGAGCGCCACGCGCTTAGTCATGCCGCCGGACAGCTCGGATGGGAACTTGTCCGCATCGTGCGGGCCCAGACCCACCATGGCGAGCTTGGTCAGCGCCACCTCGTCCATGATCCGCTCGGACAGTTCGAGCTGCTCTCGCATCGGAAATTGCACGTTTTCCTTGACGGTCAGCGAGGAGAACAGCGCGCCGTGCTGGAACAGAACGCCCCAGCGCCGCTCGGTGACCCGCCGCTCGACATCGCTCAATCGATCGAGATCGCGGCCAAGCACCAGGATTTGCCCCTGCCGCTTGGGTATCAGGCCGATGATCGTACGCATCAGCACCGACTTGCCACTGCCCGAGCCGCCGACGAAGCCCAAGATCTCGCCCCGCCGCACATCGAGCGACAGTCGGTCGAGGATGACGCGATCGCCGAAGCCGACCACCAGATCGCGCACCACAATCGCTGCTTCGCCCGTGCCGTCCGTCATCATCGTCACATCCCGATCGACGCGAAGAAGATGGCGAACAGGCCGTCGAGGACGATGACCAGGAAGATCGCCTTGACCACCGAGGCCGTGGTCCTGATGCCGAGCGACTCCGCGCTGCCGCGCACCAACAGTCCCTCGGAGCAGGCGACGACGCCGATGACGAGCGCCATGAACGGCGCCTTGATCATGCCGACCTCGAAGTGCGTGATCGAAATCGCGTCCCTCAATCGCGTAATGAAGATGTCCGGATTCATGCCGCCGTAGAGCCAGGCAACGAGCCCGCCGCCATAGAGTGCCGACATCGAACCGAGAAAGGCCAGGATCGGCAGGGCGACGAGCAATGCCAGCACCCGCGGCAGGATCAGCACCTCGACCGGATCGAAACCCATGGTGGCGAGCGCATCGATCTCCTCGCGCATCTTCATCGAGCCGAGTTCGGCGGTGTAGGAGCTGCCCGAGCGGCCGGCCACCATGATTGCGACAATCAGCACGCCGATCTCGCGCAGCACCAGGATGCCGACCATGTCGACGACATAATCGTCGGCGCCGAACTTGCGGAAATGGAAAAATCCCTGCTGGGCGATGATGGCGCCGATCAGGAACGTGATCAGCAGGATGATCGGTACCGCCTGCCAGCCAACGCGGTCGATCTGATGCACCGCCGATGTCAGTCGGAACGTGCGCGGATTTCGCACCACCCGCACCAGCGCGATGCCGATTGCCCCGATCATGTTGAGAAGGATCGCGAGGTTCTCGCCCAGCGCCGCCAGCTGGCCTCGCGCGGCCGTCAGTGCCTGGCGAACCAAAGCCGGCTTCGGCCTCGGCGCGGCCGGCAGGTCGCTGGCCCGACGCACGGCGTCGAGCAGGACCGCGTACCGCTCCGGCAGACCGCTGACTTCGAGCGGCTGGTCGCGCCCTTTCCAGCTCTGCAGCAGCCGCTGCAGCAGGCGTGCGCCATACGTGTCGAAGGCCTCGATCGCCCGCATGTCGAGCGCGACCGGCATCGACGAGGCAGGCGGCGGCTCGAGCGCAGCAATCGCTCGATCGAGTTCGGCCGCGTGCGCCGCCGTCCAGGCGCCGGTCGCCTGCAGCCTGACCCGGCCATCTATGACTTCGGCGCGTAGCACGTGCAGACACACTCCCTCCCGCTCCATCCCGATGTGCCGGGACAGACCGCAGTATTCTAACACTGTAGACCAATTCCGCTGCCGCAGCGAAGCCGTCACTGACGAACGTCAAACGACCGGCCGCCGGATCTGCCCATTGCGAGCAAATCTGCCCGGAATACTCAGCTTGGACCTGGAAGTTCGATGACGCCGGCCACCTCCGTCAACCGGACTTCATGGCCGGGCTCCAATGACGGCCTGAAAACAATCACTGCCGTGTCAAATCCCCCCTCCACGAGCTGCCGGGTAAGCACACTGCGTTCACCGGTCACGGCACAACAAAGCGGCATGGACTTGCGTCAACCTTGCCGGCACGCATTTGACTGCGTCGAGTGCCGGCCGCAGTTGTGGAAACGGTCCGCGACGGCTAAGTCGAGGCGGGAGTGTGGCCGTTGGCACAAAGGGCCGCGATCAGGTTCCTCAGTCGCGCTTCCTCAAGCTTGCCGGTCGGCCGGATTTGCCGGGGCATTCGAACGAATTTCACCCCGATGAAGTTGGGGTCGACATGCACGACTTCGCAGCCTATCGAAACGCCGTCGTCGATGATCTCCAGATCGAATTTCGCGCGGATCTGGACACCGCAGCGAACCACAATCCGTGCGCCACTGAGGCTGATGTCGACGACGGTGGCCGCAATAGGCGGGTGATCCGCGCCGACGATACGTGCTGGCTTGAGCATCTTTCTTCTGCCGAATGCTCTTCGCTCGTCTGGGCGCGATTGAGCGGCCGGCTTGTCAATGTGGTTCGACATGGTGCGCCTCACCTCTGTCGCTTCGGTCGGGGGAGGGACGCGGGGTTGGCGCCTCGCCACGCATCGGCTTCAACGATCGTCGTGGGGAACGGGCCGCCGGTATCGCAGGTTGTCGCCTGGTCGACGAAACTCACACCCACTCCGCCGGTAAGCGCATGCCTGATTGCACAGGTCAGCACCTGGTTTGAATCTTCGAGAATGAGCTCGAATTGGGATGGCAGCCAGGCCGGCACGGCGCATTCCAGGAACGTCCCTTCCAGACCTCGATTGCGCACCTTGCAGAGTATTCTTGGCCGGCCCCTTACGCGGATCCAACCCTGAGCGCAGTTGTCGCGTCTGCCGAACCCGCGACGCGCCTGCATTGGTAACATGATGCCACTCCAGCACATGGCAGGCTGCGCACCCGTACGCGCATGGCAGCGCAATACACCGGCAGCATGGCCTGCATCGATTGGTTTGGTGGATGCCGCACTCCGGCGGCTGGACAATCGGCATCATGCCTCGGGAGCGGCTAAAGCACGGCGCTCCGGTGTCTAATGTATAATTGCACGAGGGAAGTTAAGCCCGGATTACGCATAATCGCCCGCGCCCAATCGGGACTTGCGTTCACTTTAATCATGCTTTTACAGCTTCGGGCTAGGTTGTTCGGGCAGACAATTGCGCACTCGCTATTGGCGCACGGCATAATGCCACTTTGTCTCGCCGGCCGATCCGGCATGCCCCTCCGCATCATCGCAATTCGCCACGCCGCGCGTCACTTGCGCGGCAGCAGGCTGCCGCGTTCCGTTCGAGGTACATGCCATGCAAGCCGCCGAAATACGCATTGCGGATGTCGCCATTGATCATGGATCGCCGTCGGGCATTGCATCGAGCGAAGTCTTTCGCCCCTTGCTGGCAGGCTTGCTGGAGGAACTCCTGAATTCCACGCTGTTGACGGCCGCGACGGCCAGCATTGCAAACTGGATGGTGGTGAACCAGGACCGCCCGGCACGCCGCAACCTCGTGTGCTATTTCCCGCCGCCACCGGCTTTCTTTCCGCAGGCCATGCTGAAATTGTGCGTCAATATCGATACGATCGAACTGTCGAGCCGTCTGCGCGACTACTACGACAGGCTCGCGTTTCTGCGCACGCTGACCATCGGCTTTGCCGACCGCGACGGATCGGAGGGCGACATGGATCCCGTCTCCATCGAAGTACTTGCCGGGGCGTGGCAGGAGTCGGCCGCGGCCGGGCGCGCGGCAGTATGCGCACTGGGCGAGCATCTGTGCGATGGCAAGTCGATGCACGACAACGAGCGCCATCGAACGGTGCTCGAGCTACTTTCCCAAATCGAGCTTGGCAATCACCCCTGTGTCGACGCCGCTGGCACAGTTACCGTGCCGTATCGCACCGAGCGCCGGGCACTGCAACGCAGGTCGATGAATGTGCAGGCCTACATCGTCGTCGGCGAAAGCATCGAGAGAGTTGCGGTTCTCAATGCCAGCGACAAGGCGATCGGCGTCTTGGGTCTGCTGAACGCATCCCTGGGCACCGCCGTTCATCTGCTCGTCCGCCCCGGCTTCAGCATCAGCGGCAAGGTCGATTGGGTCGGCCTGGGTCGAGCCGGTATCTCGCTCGATCAGTCATTGCCCGCCGATTCAAGCCCTTTCGCGTTGATCAACTGAGTTTCACGGTCGAGACTACTCGGACAGGCCCGATGCGCCTCGCAGCGGCGGTGACGGTGCGTGCGACGCATCGCCTGGACATACGTCGAACTTGCACTCAGAAATTGTCGGTCGCATCGCGACGTATCAAGCGATATCCAAGGTGCCGCTTTGAATCGATTGGATCGTAGGAAAGATGCTGGCGAAGGCGCTTGCGCAGCTTGCTGATGTGGCTTTCGATTACGTTTTCGTCGATGCCTTGATTGAACAATCCATAGACAGTGTTGAATATCTGCGTCTTGGTTACCCTTCGAGACCGATTATATACCAGGAATTCCAATATGTGCAATTCCCGCCGCGGCAGCGCCAGCGGTTGACCGCAGATCAGTGGGTCGCGGCCGTCGCGAAAGATCTTGATATCGACAGTATCGGCTCGCTTTTCGCGATCCGCCCTCAGCCGGCGCGAGATCGCCTCGATCCGGGCCAGGATCTCGCGCACGTGGCACGGCTTGGTAACGACATCGTCGACGCCCTCGGCGAACATTTCGAGCGTTCCCAGCAGCGATTTCTGGTCTTTCATCGCAATTACCGCAGCAGCGGAACGACGCTTGATGACCGCCGCCATGTGTTCGACAGCGGCGCATTCGCCGATGAGAAAGGCGTTGATCGCGCCGACGTCTTCTTCAGCGGCGGCGCCGACCCACCCCTCGAAGTCGCCCGAGTTAAATCCCGTCGCCGGAACTCCCTCGCGATCGAACGAAGACCGATAAGCTTCGGTTACAATTGTGCGATCGTCCACGATTATTATCATAGAACTTGCCCCCGCCGAATCGAAATTCATGCGCCTCGTGCTTCTTCGTACACGAGGCGCAGCGGAGCTAAAATCGTTCGTCGTCAGTTAATGCTACACGTGTTTTCGATGTCACTCTTCTAATAACAATATCTATTGGATAATATACTATGTAGTTTATCTATTTTCGACTGGCCGCTTCGTCGCCGTTGCGCGAGTTCTTGATGGCTGCGGTGCGCCGATCTCGTCGCGAAGCGTGGACCGCGCCGGCAGCTGGTGCCGCAATCGCAGCGCTGAGGCAGATTTCGCAATCCCACTCTGCTGGCACTCGAGCGTCATTTAACACTCGAACCGAGCAACCCAGCCAAGGACGCCCAGCATCGACCTTTCCGCGGCGGTGGACGTGCTCAGCGGCAAGGCGAGGATGCGTTTCACCTCGGCCGCGGCAGCCGCGCGGCTCGGAATCTGTTGGCAGCCCCTGCACAGCCTCATCCGGTGGTCGATATTGTGCACCGCGGGCCAGTGGCCAACCGCCGTTGTCGAGACAAATCAACAGCTTGGTCAAACGCCACGCGGCCGCTGGCGGGTCGAAAGAGTACATCGCCGGTTGGGACGGGTCGCCGGCCGGCACGCTCTTGCGGCGTGACGAATGACATTGCGCGAAATCGGTCTTGCGGCAGGCGGTGCCCGCGTCTATAAGCGCGCCACACGGTCGGGTTTCGGGCTCGGCTGCGAAGGGTGTTGCCGACAATCGCACACCCATGGTCGGGCGGAGCGTAGCGCAGCCTGGTAGCGCACTTGCTTCGGGAGCAAGGGGTCGGGAGTTCGAATCTCCCCGCTCCGACCAAACTCATAGCCGAAAATAATCTAATTAATACAGATAGTTGGCAGCATATCCCGAGGGCGTCAAGTCCAAGCCTGCTTGGCGAGCTAAGCGCCTCATGTGACAAGCCATGTGACAGAACGCGGTTACTGCCCCCACCCTCTTGCTCCATCGGATTGCGAAACTCAGCGGAGCGCGGGGCGACGAGCCTGCCCCCCCCTCGAGCGCTGCAGGCTGGCTGCGTCCGCGGTGTAGTGCGTTATCCCGGTGCCGTAGTCGTCGGGCTACGATCTGCGCCCGCTGTCTGCAAGTTCCGCGATCCGGAACGTCATCATCTGACGGCTGACTTGGAAGTTGTCCGCCAATTCTTTGACCAGATTCTCGTTTTCTACGTCGATTATTCGGCCGCGCAGCTCTTGAATGAGGAACTGTTGAGGCACCAACAGCTCAGCCGCAAACCGATTGGCCTCGATTTCCTTGCGATCCGATCCCAACGACGAATTTCCATCTCGCGCAAACGCCAAGAATTTTTTGTCGACGTGCACTTCTGCGCCAATCTCTTTCATATGCATCTCGAAATGGCCGAGTTCATGGCTGAGTGTAAAACGTTGCCGGTTTGGGTGGTGCAGCGAATTGACGATGATTACGGCGCCTTCCTTCATGAAGATCATGCCGGAAAGATCGGCTTCGAGAGGCACGTAGCGCACAGTGATGCCCTTGCTGCGCACGATGTCGCCGACCGCCACAGGGCCTCGCGTAATGTCGAGCTCCGCCAATACTTCCTGAGCCCGTTTTTTGGGATCAATGCGCTTGACCGCTCGGATCATCCTCTCCCCCAACGCATTGTTCCTGCCGATATCGAACCCACGACCCTTGCAACTTCGTCCTGTTCGCGTGGGCTCAGCTCGACCGACGACTGAATGTCGCGATCAGCGACCGTTGGAGCGCTACCAGAGGCTGTCGGAAGCAAAGCATGCGCGTCCACTTCAGAGCTCGCGCAAGGCTGTAAAGGTGATGGAGCGGAATACGTTGGCGCCCGGTCTCGATGTTGGCGATCGACGCTCTCGTCAGCCCGATTGCCTGGCCAATCTCAGCCTGGTTCAGACCGAGCCTCTCGCGATGTCGTCGCACAAGTTGTCCGAGCTGTGAATAGAGTTCTGATTCTTCCATGATTCCTTATAAATCCGCGACTGTTTCATGTCAAACAGTTTTGCGGTATACACAAAACAAAGTGTTGGTCGTTGACAACGCTCAGCCGAAATCGGCCACTCTTTCGTCCGCGAGCGAGGGATCGTTCGCAGCTGAGCCTCCAGTGAAATCGCGCCGCGGTCCGTGCCTCATCCGGCGGCACTCGCTGCTGGTGGTCTCGGTTGGTCGACGTGACGTCTACCCTTAGTGCGCGTTAAGGTCGGGGCTTGAAAGGAATTGGCTTCGCGTGCGCGCCATTCGCTATTCGATCACGCAGATGCCCGCGCCGACGCTGGCCACTGGGCAAGACTAGCCTATTGGCATCCTGCCGAAGCCGCCGCACTATCCCTTGGATATGATCCGAAGCTTGTGAATTCGGACACCATCAAACCCTATGCCGAGGCAAGGTCCGAGGCCAAGGCGTTCGATCGACAATTGATGCTCATTTCACGTGCCGTCGATAAGGGCACGTTAGGGCAGCAATTTAGCCCGTCCGACTTCGTCGACTGGGCTGATCGCATCAAAATGGAGCTTCCCCGGGAGCTACGAGACGCGGTCGCCGAACTCGCCCCTTTGCCGAACGTGCCGGATATCGAAGTCGGCCAATTGCGTCAGGAGAACGAACAGCTCAAGATCGAGTTGACGCAGTACAAAATTGCCAACAAAGATCCGCATCCGCGGGAACGCAGAAGCCTGCAGTTGATGGTCGCGGCGATGGCTTACGCCGGGTATGAGTACGATCCCCGTGCAAAAAAAACGCCAGCAACAGCAAAAATCGTCACCGACATCGAACTGCTCGGACTGTCGATCCACGAGGACACCGTCCTGACACATCTGCGTACCGCCTTTCGCGACCTCGGCATCGAAATGCCAGACCGCTGAGGTTGATTTCGGAATTCCCCAATTCCGTTTCGGAATTCGCCCACAGTGCCGATCGGCCGGCTTAGAACGCTTTCATCTCGTAGCAGATGGAGTTGGTTCATGTCCGACGGTCTTCCCGCAACAGGGTTCATCAGGCTGTCCTCGATCCTCGCCCCCAAGGGTCCGATACCGGTGGCTCGATCGACGTGGTGGGCCGGCGTCAAGAGCGGCCGCTTTCCGCAGCCGGTGAAACTGGGAAAACGAATAACCGCATGGCGGGTCGACGATATTCGCGCCCTGATCGAGTACGGGACGAGCCGGTGAGACGTGTCAGTGGCCGGCGCGTCAAAATCCACCGAAGCTATTCCGTCGAGGAGGCTGCCCGTTGTGTTGGCGTACACAAGAACACAGTCAGGCGCTGGCTCAAATCGAGCCTTCCGGCGATCGATTCCCGACGCCCCGCGCTCATTCACGGCGCCGAACTGCGCGCGTTTCTCGATGCGGCCCGCCGCCGGCATCGGCACCGCTGCGGTCCAGGCGAGCTCTTCTGTCTCAGGTGCCGCGTGCCACGTGCGCCCGCCGCCGGCATGCTCGACTATCTGCCGATTACCGACACTTCGGGAAACTTCCGAGGCCTATGCGGCATCTGCGAAGTGCTCATGCATCGGCGTGTGGCCCTGGCCCAGATCTCCGTCGTCAAGGGCAATTGCGACGTCGCGTTTCCTCAAGGTCAGCAACGCATAGGAGATAGCAATGACACCAGTCTCAATGTTGACTTCGCGGCAATCGGTCAGATCCATGAAGACGAACAACGCTGAAAACGAGCGTATGAAGCGCGCCTACTTCACATATCTCAAGGAGGCGCGACGTTATAGCGAGGCGTCACTTGATTCCGTCGCCAAGGCCTTAAATCGTTTCGAGACCTATACCAGGTTCCGCAGTTTCAGGCTTTTTCATATTCAACAAGCTGTCGCCTTCAAGCGCCATCTCGCGGAGCAAACCAACCAGGTGACCGGCGAGAAACTGAGCAAGGCCACGGTCTATGCCACGCTCATGGCTCTGCGGAATTTCTTTCACTGGCTCGCCGGCCAGCCAGGATACCGTTCCCGCCTGAGCTACGCCGACGCCGACTACTTCAACCTCTCCGAGAAGGACAGCCGGATCGCGAAGTCGCACGCGCCGGAACGCGTGCCCTCACTCGAGCAGATCAATCACGTGCTCGGCGTGATGCCAACGACCACCGATATCGAGCGCCGCAACCGGGCCTTGATCGCCTTCGCCATCCTTACGGGTTGCCGCGACAATGCCATTGCCTCGCTGAAGCTGAAGCATGTCGACCTGTCGGAGCAGCGGGTCCATCAGGATCCTCGCGAGGTCAGGACCAAGTTCGCCAAAACGATCATCACGACGTTCTTCCCGGTTGGTGATCTGGCCCGGCAAGTCGTCGAAACGTGGGTTGAGCATCTTCGGTTGGCACTTCAGTTCGGACCAGATGATCCCCTTTTCCCCGCAACCCGTATCAAGCTCGGTGCATCAGGCCTGTTTGAATCATCGGGCGTCGATCGCCGGCACTGGAGCAACGCGTCCCCGATCCGCGCAGTGTTTCGACGACGCCTTCATCGCCGCCGGACTGCCCTACTTCAATCCCCACAGTGTCAGGAAGACGCTGGTCCAGCTTGGCCAGCGCGTCTGCCGATCGCCAGAGGAATACAAGGCGTGGAGTCAAAATCTGGGGCACGAGGGTGTGATGACCACGTTTACGAGCTACGGATCGATTTCCCCATCCCGCCAGGCTGAGATCATCCGGGACCTGGCTTGCGTTGGCAGCCCAGGTGACGGGGATCGCGACGATCCTTGAGCAGATCAGGCAACTTGCAAATCGAAGCTGAGATTGGAACGTTAGCGTCGCTGGTGCTCTCCAGCGGCCGCGGCGCCGGTGATTTCCTGGGCGCGCAGCGTCGACTGCGCGCCACATTGTCATGGCGATGCCTGGGATCGATCGCGTATGAAAAGCATCTTCAGACATGGCAGCTTTCTGAAAAGGAAGAAATCCGAGCCCGCCGATGAGCGCGAGTGCGAACCGGTTCGCACCGATGCGAAGGCCGTGACTGAGCCTGCCGCGGCAATTCATGGCCAGAAGCGGACCGATGTACAACCGGTGCGAACCGGTTCAACTCTAGTCCCAGTGGCCACTCCGTCGTGGCACTCGCCTGAAGAGCAGGCGGCCGCTCTGCTTGACTGGTTGCAGGCACCAGGCGGTCGCGTCGGTGAGGTGCCTGCGCGTGAGCTTATGTGTCTGCACATCGAGATGTGCGCCGAACTGTTTTGGCAGCACACCCCTTGGATCCCTGTAGCCAAAGCCTTCCGGAAGCTGATCAACGATCCCCACCATCACTATGCCTCACGCAATTCTCGTCGCGTGGTTGTCTATCGGATACCCCGTCCCGCGGCGCAGCTAACAATTGTAAAAAGGTGACGGGCAGCAGGGCGAGCCGGCAGGGCCTGCCACGGCAACGAAGCCGCACACCAAGCCCCGGGTGGGGGACACAGAAGTGGTTGTAGGTAAAGGTGGCGTGGCGATCGAACCGCTTGCGGCCGTAGAAACCGGGGCCATTGTATTACGCGAGCCAGCCCATCCAGCGCTCGCGCTGACTGCGGTACCAGGCCGTTGGTGCGGTTGATGTTCCGTTCTCAAGGTGCTGCTCGAGCGCGGCGGTGAAAGGTGGGTGTTCCGGCGGATTGGCAATCAGGCGGCGCAGCAATTGCGGGATCATGACGGGCGCCCCTTTCGCCGCCGCTTGCGCGTTGGCCGTTTTGGCGCGACCCCTTCGAGCAGATGCGGGCTCAACCGCGCGAGTTCGGCCTTGCGGGCGTAGAGCGCCGCCATCATCGGCGTGCGGTGGCCAAGTGCGCGCTGGATGGCGACGATACTGGCTCCGGCCTCTACCGAGGTCACGGCAAATCCAACCCGCAGGCTATGGCCGGAGTAGTTTCGCGCCTGCCGCGCCGCCTCGGCTGCACCAAGGCCTTGGCGCTCGAAATACTCAGCGACGCGGGATTTGAGGATCAGGGAGATGCTTTGCGGGTCGAGCCGAGCAGATGCAATCCGGCCTGACTTATAGACCCGGCGCAGCAGCGGTTCGCCCGGCGCTACGTTTGCTGCCGTGATCCATTTCCCGATCGCATTCGCCGCCAGGTGGTTGCGGGTGCGCGGCACGACGTAGACCTCGGCCTCGCTGCCCGTCATGGCCTTTGCCCGCGTGAGATGGATCTCGAGCGTGCGGTCGGCCGATGTCAGCCAGCCGTCGCCACCGCCCAGGCGCTCGTGATCAAGCCCTGCAAGTTCACTGCGCCGCCGCGCGAAGCAATAGCCGAGCGCGATGACGGCACCGTCGCGCAGATCGCGTGGCGACGTGCCGAGTTGCGTCAATATGTCGGCGACCATCGCCGATCGCAGCGGCGCGACCTGTCGCTGTTGTTGGCCACTGACCCGACCGGCGCCGCGCAATACCAGCGCGATTGCCGGATCCCGGGTGTCGAAAGGCAATTCGGCGGCAAGATGCGCCATGCGGATCGCAGCGACCGCACTGCGCAATGTCGCGATGCCGGCGTCGCCACTGGCATGCCGGGCCGCCAGCCAGTTGGCGACGTCATGCGGGGCCGCAGGCAGCGGCGCAATGCCAACAGCGCGCGCGTAGGCCAGCCATATAGTCGCGCGCCGACGTGGTCGCGACCGTCGCCTTCGGCAGATAGGGATAGATCGCCATATCGAGCCGTGGCGGCCGCCGCTCGATCCGGCACAGCACCAGATGCTTGACGGCGTCGAACCCGATGGCGCCGCGCTGGATCGCGTCACGCACGGCCGCCGCGACGTCGGCGATCGCGAACGTCTCCATCAGCCGCAGCACTTGTACGAACTCGCGCTTGGCGGACTTGCCCATCCTGGCTTCGAGCAGCCGACGGAGTGTCGCAAACTCATCCGGCAGCACCCAATCGACCAGCGGAGCCGCCTGGTCGAGCGCGTTGATCTTGCGCTCGATCAGCGCCAGATAGTGCGCCGGGATCGGAGAGATCGTACCACTGCTGCGTGCAGTAGATGCGCAGCATAGTGCCGAGCGGAAACGGCCGCCGCCCGCCTTGCGGTCCCATTTTCGGATAGTGCGGCTCGATCAGCGCTTCGGGCATGCGATCTCATCGTGGCTTGAAGCCCAGGCGAAGACATTCGTCGGGCAGGACGAGCATTTCTTCACCTTGGCTCGGCGGACGGTGCAGCTCTATCGCAATGATCCGGCTGAGGCGGGCAACGACGTGGTCTTCAGAGCCATCAATCATCCGCTGGGACATACGGTGCAAGCATTGCTGAACTGGTGGTTCCGGCAGTCTCCGAGGGATGGGCAAGGGCTTCGGAAAGAGATCGCACGTCTATTTACCGACCTGTCCAACCGAGACATAGCGATCTGCCGCTGAGTCGAGCTTAGTCTGGGACGTCCAGGCCAATGCTAAGTAGCAAGGCCGTTTGGTTGAGCAGCCCCCCATCACAGGCGGTGCCCGCGTCCGCTAAGCGAGGTACTGCGACTATGATCAGATCGCGATCTTTGTACTGAGTGGCGGAAGCCGGTGACGGCAGCTCGACTCTGCACAACGCCGATCAAGTCCATGGCGCGCTTGGCGAATGCCGAGTAGGCCCGGGGAATTTCACCCCGAGCCTCTCACAGATCCGGACTTGAACCTCTCGATTCATCCGGCTCGTGCCACCGCTCGAAGGCTGCCGCCTTCCACTGAACGAAGGGCTCCTCCGGGCGAACCCGTTGGCCCAAATCAGCGGCGATGACCCACCCCCTTCGCTCCAGCCCCATTACAGGGCCTTCGTCGCTACTACGAGGCAGTCCGCCCCTCGCCGGCGCATCGGTACTTTCGGCCTCGCGGTTGTAGTCGCTTGCGCCTTTTCCCTTGGCATCGCCGTCGAGGTTCTCACGTTCCGCACCAGAGCCTGGTCGAGCTTCACGCTGCCTACACGCCGGATGCCGCTCGGTCCGTATCAGGACATCGTCCGAGCTGATCTCGCAGGTAGGGTCAACCCGCGATTTTGACATCACCTAATCAGCTTTCGACGCTTCAGTGGCAGTTCGATTGCGCTCGTCTCTCTCGACCATGCCTGCCGGGATCATCGCCCCGACTTTTCCGTGACGCTCACCACCACGGCTCTTGACCGCAGCAGCTCACGGTGGCTTGGGATCAGCGACCTGATCGCCGAACCCGGAGGGCCCACCTCCATCTCCAGTACAGTTGCGCAGCGCCGTGTGGACCGGCGATGCTCGTGACACAAGACCCAGAGCCGACGAAGTTACAGTTTGCCAACAAGTGTTGCGACGCGGCCGCCGGCCGTGCGCGGGCGGCGCGAGGCGATCGTGGAGTAGGGGCGGGCAGTGGCCAGCGGCCGAAGGCAAGCATGGCCAGGGGCCGCTTCAGCGCGGCAGCACCGCTCGCGACCTCGACCAGGTCCCCAATGCCCCACGCCGTAACCGTCCAGCCTCAACAAACATCCTGCGGCGCGCGGGCTCGACATCGTGTAAAGACTTGCCGGTTCGCGGCAGCACGAAGCCCCAGGAATACAGAGCCTCCTCGCTGTTTCGAGTGAAGTTCACGATCATGCGGCCAGTGAAGCGCGGCGCGTAGGCAAGCTCGTGATCAGCGACAGCCACGAGGGCCTGAAGAAGGCGGCCGCCAAGGTGCTCAGCGCCACGTGGCAGCGCTGCCGCGTCCACTTCATGAGGAACGCGCTGACCCACGTCGGCACCAAGCAGGGCCGGATGGTGCCGCCACGAACTGTACTGCCTTCACGCAAGAGACGCAGGAGGCCGCGTGTTGGGGACCATTCCTCAGTCGCGAAAGACTAAACTCCGATCTTGCCGCCGCCTTTTTTGGTCACCACGACGATCGACGGGCGCGGCGGGATGCCGGGCTTGAAATCGGGCCACCGCGTCGAGGGATCCTCAAAGGTGCCGGCCGCGGCCTCGGTATCGTTCTCGTCGGACTCGCCCGGGTGCTGCACGGCTAGGAACAGCGTCTGGTCGTCGGGCGTGAACTCCGGCCCGCACATCTCGGCGCCGAGCGGGCAGCGGAAGAAGAGCTTCGAGGTGGCCCGCGCCGGACCTTTCGTTTCCATCGCCCAGAGCCCGTCGGTGCGGGCGCTGCGCTTGGGGTAGTTGCCGTCGGTCGAGACCCACAGCCGACCCATCCCATCGATAGCACAATTGTCGGGGAAGCCGAACCAGCCGTCCTTCGAGGTGGCCGGATTGAACGTGGCGCCGACCTCGGCCACCGAAGGATCGCCGCAGCGGACCAGGATCTCCCATTTGAATTGGCCGGCGGCGTGATCGAGGCCATCGGGCGTGATCTCGACGATGTGGCCGAAGCGGTTGTTGGCGCGCGGGTTGGCGGCGTCTACCTGGTCGGCCTTGCGCTGGGAGTTGTTGGTCAACATCACGTAGACCTTGTTGGTCTTCGGGTTGGCCTCGACGTCTTCCGGCCGATCCATCTTGGTCGCGCCGAGCAGGTCGGCGGCGATGCGCGCCTCGATCACCACGTCGGCCTGGCTTTTGAATCCGTTGGCCTCGGTGAGCGGGCCTTGGCCATGCACCAGCGGCAGCCATTCGCCGCTGCCGTCGGCATTGAACTTGGCGACCGACAGCTGACCGCGGTCGAGTAGGGTCATGTTGGCGGCGCGGTTGGCGGGATCGTAACGGCCTTCCGTGACGAACTTGTAGACGTAGTCGAAGCGCTGATCGTCGCCAGAGTAGATCGCATAACGGCCGTCTTTGTTCACGAGCCCAGCCGCACCCTCGTGCTTGAAACGTCCAATGGCAGTGCGCTTGACCGGCATGGAGTTGGGATCGGTTGGGTCGATCTCGACGACCCAGCCGAAGCGGTTCGCCTCGTTCGGCTCCTTCTCAATGTTGAAGCGGTCCCAGTAGTCGCCCCAATTGTACCAGCGGCTCGGGATGCCCATGCGCTTGTAGTTGCGGGCTTCCGGAGACTTCTCGTCGAGCTTGCCGGAGAAATAGCCGTTGATGTTCTCCTCGCAAGTGACCCACGTGCCCCACGGCGTGCGCCCGCCGGCACAGTGTTGAGCATGCCGAAGACCTTGGTCCCGGTCGGATCGGCCTTGGTCGCCAGCCGCTCGTGGCCGGCGGCCGGACCGGAGAAGCGCATCTCGGTGTCGGCCGTGATGCGGCGCGCATATTTCGAGCCTTGGACGACCGCCCACTTGCCGTTGGTCTTCATGACCTCGAGCACCGTGCCGCCGTGGCCCATCTGCTCGACCTCGGCAATCTCCTTCGTCATCTTCGCGAAGGGCGTAGTGCCGCCGCGCCGGTCGTCCTGGCGGCCGAGGCCAGGAAACATCAGTTCCTCGTTGGTGTACTCGTGGTTGACGCAGAGGAAGCCGTGCTCTGAGGGGTTCGCCGCGCCCGGCATCGGAATGTAGCCAAGGTAGTCGTTGTTGTAGCCGAACTGCTTCGACTGGCTGTCCTTGGTCTGCTTGGTCGGATCGAACAGCGGCGCGTCGGGCAGCACGGGATCACCCCAGCGGATCAGGATGTCGGAATCGTAGCCCTCGGCGATGTAGTGCTTGTCGTCGATGCCCGCCGTCACCTCCTTGAAGTTGAACGTCGGCGTGGTGTTGGCCCCCTGTGCGCTTGCCTTCTCCGAGGCCAGCAGCGCGAGCGGCGAGGCGGCTGCGGCAATAGCTGGCACCGCGAGGATCCCCTTCATCAGATCGCGCCGTGAGAACCGTTCGGCGATCACATCGCCCATCGTGACATTTGAGCTCGGATTGGTGCCGGTGTTCTCCGACTCCTCGAAGGCCTGCGACCGGAACAACCGCATTTGCGCATCCATGAACAGCCTCCCAAGGCACTTTGACTTGTGGAGCAATATTGCTGCATCGAGGCCGGCTTTGCCAGGGCCATGTCGGTCCGCGGTCAGAATGGAGGGTGGGCGCATCCATCGCCGGGCCAAGAGATCGCGCTTCACCATCCCGGCCTGCACGATCGGCATGGCCTCAGGCCGGTGCTCCCGTACGAGCGCGACGGCTCATCGGCCAGCGTGCCGCTGAGCCACGTCTCGCGCGCTCTGTCGTTGGCCAGCAGCACCGGCATTCGCTCGAGATAAGATAGTTGCCACCAGCGCGTTCGGCGTCGCCGTCATGAAGCTGAAGTCGTCCTGGAAGTTGGTCACGCGGCGCCACGCATTGCCGGCCCGCGGCTAGCACGAAGCCCCAGGACTTGGGGACCAGCTTGCGGTCACCGTCGGCGGCGACACGAATCACCGGCGCCACGTGGCCCGGGAAAATCGCGTCCTTCGGCTCGAAAGCGGTGACGCGACTGTGCCCGACGCGGAAAAGCCGCAGCGCCGCTTCGTGGGCCCGCGTCATGCTGTAGAGAGATTGCGCATGATCGAGCCTCCGCACCTCAACCTCGATGCGGATCGTTGTCGATCTTGACACGCTTTCTCCCTGAGGTGGATCTCGGGGCAGTGCTCGTCCGCTATCTGGGGCCGACTGACCGGTCGGCGATCCAGCAGCTGGCGACGCGATTGACCGATGCTGTCGATAAAGGGCTTGAGATGACCGCCGAACGGTGATTCCGTCGTCTGATCTCGATCGGCGGAGGAGGGCGCGGGCGATGATGGGGCGGCGTAGGCGCGATCAGGGCAAGCTGTTCTACGAGTTCCGGCTCGAGGATCGCATTCCGGAGAACCACCTGCTGCGGCGGATGAATGTGTTCGTCACGGCCGCGCTGGACGACCTTCACAAGGTTATGGAGCCCTACTACAGCGAGATCGGCCGGCCGTCCGTCGATCCCGAGTTGATGATCCGGATGCTGCTGGTCGGCTATTGTTACGGCATTCGTTCCGAGCGTCGGCTGTGCCAGGAGATCGAGCTGCATCTGGCCTATCGCTGGTTCTGCAAGCTCGATCTTGACGACGCCATCCCGCACCATTCGACGTTCTCGGCCAATCGGCTCGGCCGCTTCCGCGACAGCGACGTGCTGCGTCACATCTTCGAGCGCGTCGTGTGGTCGGCGATGGCGATGGGACTGGTGAAGGGCGAAGGCTTCGCCGTCGATGCCAGCGTGCTGGAGGCCAATGCCAGCCGCTATCGCGGCAAGCCGCCGGCCGAGCTCGATTGGACCGACGCGCAACGGCAGAAGCGCGCGGTCGCCGAGTACCTGGCGGCAATCGAGGCCGAGGCGTCGACGCCAGATCAGGCCGCTACGGCCGACGGCAACACTGACGACAACGACGCTGGCCCCGAGACACCGCGCCGGCGGCGCGGTGAGCGCAAGGCGCCGAAGGTGATCTCTCCGTCCGATCCCGCATCGGCGTGGACGGCGAAAGCCAACAAGCGGGTGCAGTTCGGCTATGGCCTCAATTATCTGATCGACATCGAGCACGCGGTGATCGTCGATGTCGAAGCGACGCCGGCGCGCACCTATGACGAGGTCGAAGCCACCAAGACGATGATCGATCGCACCGGGCAGTGTTTCGACCTGAAGCCGAAGCGGCTGGTGGCCGACACGGCCTACGGCATCGGCCGCTTTCTCGGCTGGCTGGTCAAGGACAAGCGGATCACGCCGCATATCCCGGTGTGGGATAAGAGTGAGCGTGAGGACGGCACGTTCTCACGGTCGGCGTTCAAATGGGACCGCCGCGCCAACGTCTACATCTGCCCGAACAAGAAAATCCTGCACACGACGGGCACGATCCATGACGGAACGACCTTGCGGTTCCGCGCCAGCAAATCCGATTGCACGGGTTGCCCGCTGAAAGCTCAGTGCTGCCCCAACATGCCGGCCCGCCAGATTCCTCGCGACATCCACGAAGATGCGCGTGACGTGGCGCGTCGCAAGATGACGACCAAGGCATTCCTGAAATCGCGCGACGAGCGCAAGCGCGTCGAGATGCGCTTCGCGCACCTGAAGACCCATCATGGCTTCGAGCGACTGCGGCTGCGCGGCTTGTCCGGCGCGCGCGACGAGTTCCACCTTGCCGCCATCGTGCAGAATTTGAAGACGCTGGCGCTGCGCCTCCTGAAGCCGCCCGAACCGCAGCGGGCGTGAGTGGCGTTGCGTTGAGTACCAGTTGCGTCGGCGTCGCAGCCGGCCCCCGGGCCGGCCCATCGATCCTCAAACCCAATCAACACCTTGGCTCAAATGGATGCCGGAACGGTCGAGGCCAAGCAAACCAAACAGTTTTTCGACAGCATCGACCCAATTCGGACTCTTGGGACAAGAGGCCGAAGCGCTTGTCACCAGTCGGGCTTCCTTGGGCTCTGAAGGTGGTTACGGCCTGGGGATATCCAATGTGGCCTTGCCGAACGATGGCGGTCGCACCACTTAAGGGAATGGCCCGTCGACGTGGAGTGAGAACATGCCAGACAAGATCCCCCACAATGCCCTTGTCTTGTTGCGGCGGATGGCACGGGGAGCGCGCTTCTTCCGCAATTCCGGTCAGGAACACCGCGTAACATTGGCGGCCGACGGCGAGCTTCACCCGGCTCCTCTTGAGAATGACGGCCCTTCCGGCAAGCGGCCTCAG
>CAVUIJ010000043.1:0-125787 GCA_963741505.1 uncultured Alphaproteobacteria bacterium
GTTCGTCGCCGAACAACGCGAAGTCGGCCTGATCCTCGCCGCTGAATTGTCCCATAGCATTCACGGCGACCACGAAGGGCAAATCCAGAGCCCCGTAGCGGTTGGCCTTCTTCACGACTGCATCACGGATGGCGACGTGGTCCTCTACGACTTGCACGCCCCCCATACGCGCGCCAATCGCTCTTTCACCAAGCACGCCCCGGAGTAGAGCAACCGGGGCACCGGCTCGACGCGAAACTGGGCTCCATAGTGCGTCTGTTCAAACAATTCCACAGGCGGGGCATTATGCCCCACGCTGCTTTTACCGCGTCGTAGTCAAGGCCATCGACCCAAGCCTGGACTGCTTGCCGCAAAGCGCCAAACGCCACTGGCGCGTCGGGCAATCCAGTTGTGAATACCGAGAGGAAGAAATCAGCGTTGTTGACCTGATCAATGGCATTGAGCGCCTCCTCAAGACCCCTATGCAATCCTTCATTGACACGCTGCCGGTTGCAAAGGAGAAATTGATGCAGGCCGCGTGACGACAACAGCTTCGTTCAATCGGACAGCCCACCCCCGATTAACGATTGTCTGTCAGGTCAAGTCCAAATTGAAACTCACCGGCGCGAACCGATGCTGCCGACCCGTACCTTGCGGGCTCAACCATGGCACGCCCTCGAAAGCCGACGATTGACCTGCCGCCTCACGTCAACGTGGTGCGCGTCAAGGGCCGCGCCTACTATTATCTCCATTCGGGGCGGGGCACGAAGAACGCGAGGATGCCGGTTCGGCTCCCAGATGACCCCCGTTCGCCCGAATTCTGGGCGGCCTGTCGCCAGCTGACGAATGCGCCTCAACCGACGACGAACCCCAAGAGTTTTGCGCATCTGATCGAGGCCTACACAGCGAGCCCCGATTTCGCCGATCTCGCTGGCTCGACGCGCCGTGATTATGAGCGGTACCTCGAAACGATCCGTGCGACGTAGGGGACGCTTGACGTTTCGGGCCTCCTGCCGGCACACGTTCTTGCGCTGCGCGACAAACACCGCACAACTCCAGCCGCGGCAAATGCCCTCATTCGCACCCTATCTGCCCTGATTTCGTGGTCGGTTCCGCGCGGCTACAGGACTGACAACCCCTGCCAGCATGTCCGCAAGTTGTCGATTGGCGAGGGCTGGGCGCCGTGGCCGTGGGAGATGATCGAGCTTGTACGTCAGGGAGGGCCAACGTGGATGTGGCAGGCCACGGCGCTCGCGCTCTACACTGGGCAGCGGCAAGGCGACGTGATCGAGATGACATGGGCGGCCGTCAAGGGCGGTATCGTCGAGGTGCGCCAAGAGAAAACGGGTAGGCTTCTTGCGATCCCAGCACATCAGAGCCTGCTTGCCGTGCTGGCCGAGGTGCCGCGGTCGAGCGTGCGCATTCTTACTTCGACTAGGGGAACGCCTTGGACCAAGGATGGCTTTCGGGCAAGCTGGCAGAAGGCACTGAATGGGCCCCTCGCGCCGATCCGCGAAACCAAGCTGGTGTTCCATGGGCTTCGCAAATCAAGTGTGGTGACCTTGCTTGAGGCAGGGTGCTCTGATGCCGAAGTCGCCGCGATCACCGGGCAGTCGCGACAGATGGTCGAACACTATGGCCGCCAAGTGAACCAGAGGAAACTTGCTGCGTCGGCCGTCCTGAAATGGGAACGTGCAGGGAACGGGGCTTGCAAAACCGATTGCAAAACTCGCCGGACAAGTCTGCCCAAAGCCCAGCTATCTTATTGAAATCATTGGTGGGTGATGTAGGATTCGAACCTACGACCCGCTGATTAAGAGTCAGCTGCTCTACCAACTGAGCTAATCACCCGCGCCGTCAACGCTCGCGAGCGCATCGGACTTAGCCGGGCCTCGATCGACCCGGACGCGTGCGTGTATCACCGGTCGGGGGCCCTGGCAAGCGCGTAGCGCCCAGATTTTGTCGAAGCTCGCCTTAGCCACTGCGCAGCGCCAGGCTGCGGTTGACGTAGGCGCACATCGCGATGCCGATCGCGACCATCGTCGTGGTCATCGAGGTGCCGCCGTAGGAGACCAGCGGCAACGGCACGCCGACCACCGGCACCACGCCCATGACCATGGCCATGTTGATGAAGGCGTAGACGAACACGATGAGGCCGGCACCGGCCGTCACCAGCCGGGCGAACTGGTTGCGGCAGCTGAAAGCCATCCACAGGATCATGATCGCCAGCACTCCGTAGAGGCTGATCAGGCCGACCGCGCCGGTGAAGCCCCATTCCTCGGCGAAGGTCGTGAATATGAAATCGGTGTGCTTCTCGGGCAGGAAGTTGAGCTGGCTCTGGGTGCCCTGCAGGAAGCCTTTGCCCGAAAGCCCGCCCGAGCCGAGCGCGATCTTCGACTGGGTGATGTGGTAGCCGGCGCCCAGCGGATCCTTCTCGGGATCGAGAAAGACCTCGATGCGGCGGCGCTGGTAATCGTGCAGCCGGTTCCACACCACCGGCGCCAGCGCGAGCGCGGCGATGCCGCCAGCCGCGAAATACAGCAGATTTACGCCGGCCAGGAACATCAGCGACAGGCCGACGACCGCGAACAGTACCGCGGTGCCAAGATCCGGCTGCCGCAGCGTCAGTACCACTGGCATCGCGATCAGGATCAGCGGCAGCAGCACCCACTGCGGCCGCGAGACCCGACTGGCGCCGAGCCACTGGTAGTAGCGTGCCAGCATCAGCACCAGCGCCACCTTCATCAACTCCGCCGGCTGAAACGAAACGCCGGCGACCGCGAGCCAGCGCCGCGCGCCGAGTGCCTCAATGCCGATCAACGGCACCAGTGCCAGCACCACCAGGGCACTGACGTAGGCCGGCAGCGCCAGGTTGAGCCACCAGCGCAGTGGTGTCAGCGCCAGCATGATCACCATGCCCATCGCGAGCACGAAACGCATGGCCTGGCGGTCGGCCCACGGGCTGAAGTCGCCGCCGGCGACGGAATAGAGCGCGGCTAGACCGATGCTCGCCAGCAGGCACAGCAATGCGAGCAACGGCCAATGCAAACGCAACAGCTTATCGCCGATGCTGCTGGGGGTCGAATAGGATCCCAGGCGCGCGCTCATGCTTTGCCCCGGCGCAAGGATGCCGGGATCGCGCCGCCGGCAAAGTCGGGATAGGACGGCTTGCCGGCCGGATCGCGGGTCAGCGTCTCGGCGATGATGTCGCGGATCACCGGCCCGGCGGTGGCGCCGCCGCCGCCGCCATGCTCGACCACCACCGAGATCGCGTACCTCGGCTTGGCCGCCGGCACGTAGGCAACAAACAGCGCATGATCGCGCTGCTCCCAGCGCAGCTCCTGGCCGCTGCGCTCGGCCGATGCGCGCGACACCTGGGAGGTGCCGGTCTTGCCGGCGAGCAGCGGCCGGCCGCCATCGAGCTGGGCGCTGCCGCCGGTGCCGCCGTCCTCGTTGACGACCGCCGTCATGGCGCGCCTGACCGCGTCGAGCAGCTCCGGCCTGACGCCGAGTGGTTCGAAGTCAGCCGGCCGCGCGCCGGCGTCCGGCCGCACGAACTGCGGTACGACCATGCGCCCGCTGGCGATGCGCGCGGTCATCACCGCCAACTGCAACGGCGTCGCCAGGACGTAGCCCTGACCGATGCCGGCAAGCAGCGTCTCGCCGCCCAGCCAGGGTTTGTTATAGCGCCCGCGCTTCCAGGCTGCGTCCGGCATCACGCCCGGCTTTTGCAGCGCCAGGCCGGTGTCGAACGTCTGGCCGAAGCCGAGTGTGCGGCCCATGGCGGCGATGGCATCGATACCGGCACGACGGGCAATCTCGTAGAAGTAGCAGTCGCAACTTTCGCGCAGCGCGCGATGGAACTCGCAATGGCCGTGGCCGGAACGCTTCCAGCAGCGAAAGACCTGGCCGCCGAGCTCGGTCTGGCCATCGCACGCGATGCGCGACTTGAGGTCGATGACGCCGGCTTCGAGCGCCGCGAGCGCAGTCACCATCTTGAATGTCGACCCCGGCGGATAGAGCCCGCGGATGGCGCGATTGAGCATCGGGTCGTTGCCGGCCTCGGTCAGTTTCGCCCAAGTGCGGGCGGTGACGCCCTTGACCAACTTGCCGGGATCATGGGTCGGCACCGACACCATCGCGACGACGTCTCCTGCAACCGTATCGAGCACGACTGCGGATGCCCGCCGCTCCTTGGCCAGGCGCTCGCCGATCGCACGCTGCAGATCGGTATCGATGGCGATGGCGATGTCGTCGCCGCGCTCCGGCGCGCTTTCCGCCAGCGTGCGGACGATGCGACCGCGCGCGTCGATCTCGTACCTGGTGGCGCCGCTCTGGCCACGCAGCCGTTCTTCGAGACCGCGCTCGACGCCGGTGCGCCCGACGCGCATGCCAGGTAGCTTCAGCACCGGGTCGTCGTCGATCGCGACCCGCTCGACGTTGCCGACATGGCCGACGACGTGGCCGACCGCCTCGCCGAAGAAATACCGGCGCGTCGCTCCCGCCTCGATCTGGACCCCTGGCAGCTGCGGCGCATAGAGGCCGATGCTGGCGATCTGATCGAACGTCAGCTCGTTGGCAACGATCAAGGGCACGTTCGGCTGCTGACGGCGGGCGCGGGCGACGAGCTTTTCCTGCTCCTCGGGCGCGAGCGGCATGAAGTGGGCGAGGCGTTCGAGCACCTGGCGCACGTTGCCGGCGAGCGAGGGCACCACGACGGCGCGAAAGCCTTCCTCGTTGCCGGCCAGCAATCGGCCGAACCGGTCGAAGATGCGGCCCCTGATCGGCGCAATGAGCTGGACGTTGACACGGTTCTCGTCAGCCAGCGGCGCGTAGCGCGATGCCTGCAGCACCTGCGTCTGATAGAGCTTCGAGGTGATGGCGCCAAGACCCGCCAACTGGGCGCCGCCGACCAGCAGCGCCCGTCGCGAGAACCGCCGGCGCTGGTCGTCGTCATCGCGGGCGCTGCCGAACATGAGGCTAGCCTCCACGCTCGAAACGGGCGTTATCGGACGTCGGCCACAGCCGCTCGAGCGGACCCAGCAGCACTCCGAGCAGGGGATAGATCAGGGCCGCGACAAAGGCTGCGGCGAGGAAGGGACGCCAATCGATCGCGCTCATGAAGTAGGCGGCGGCGATCACCCACTGCGCCAATGCCAGCACCACCAGCGTGGCGCAGAAGTGCAGCCAGCGGCCGCCGTTGCCCCAGGCGCCGTTGGTCCGGATGACGTGCGCCAAGACGAGTCCGAGCAGGAAGACCAGCGACCAGAAGCCCAGTGGCCCATGCGTCAGCACATCGGTTGCGAGCCCGGACAGGAACACCAGCCATTCCGGCATCAGCGCCGGCTGGCGCACCGCCCAAAGGTGGATGACGGCAAAGGGCAGCAGCGGCAGCAGGAAGCGGGTATCCGACGACAGTCCCCACGGCAGCACCGCGAGCAGCGTCGCCAGCGCCAGGGTCACGCCGGGGATCAACACCTTCAGCCGGTTCACGCTCATGGCGCATCACTCCCCGCAGCGGCGCCGGCGCGGCCGAGCGTAGAGCGTCGCTGGTTGCTGTCGCGCGGCGAAAGCGCCTTGTCGTCGTCGTTGAACTCGATGGTCGGGCTCTCGAACAGCAGGACACTGACATAGTCGAGTTCGTCCAGACTGGCATGCGGACGCATCCGGTAGCCGTCGCCATCGGCCACGACGGTGCCGATCCGCAGGCCCCGCGGAAGCACGCCGCCGATCCCCGACGTGAACACCTCGTCGCCGGCCTCGATCGCCGCCTCCGGCGGCAGGTGGCCGAGCCGCGGGTTCGGGCCATTGTCGCCGAGCAGCACCGCACGGACCGCCGCCTTGCCGACCTGCACCGGGATCCGGCTGTTGATGTCGGTAACGAGCAGTACACGGGAGGCCCGCGCGCCGCTCTCGACCAGCCGGCCGACGAGGCCACTGGCATCGACCACCGGGTAGCCCACCTTCATGCCGCGATCGCGGCCGAGCCCAAGCATCGCCGAACGCACGAACGGCCCGCTCGAGTGGGCGACAACGCGGGCACTGATGAATTCGAGGCCCGGCTCCTCGACGACGTTGGCGAGCCGCGCCAGCTGGTTGGCCTTGCGCTCGGTCTCCTGCGCCCGCCATTCCCAGTTGCGCAGCCGCTCGTTCTCCGCCCGCAAGCGGTCGAGTTCGTTGAACAGCTCGAAATAGGCCGCGACGCGTTGTCCGGCGCGACGCATCGGCTCGATCGGCACCACCGCCGCCCTCAGCACCGGCGCCATCAGCTCGGCCAGCCGCAATCTGAGTTCGGTGATCTGGCCGTGCTGCAGGCGGCTCAAGAACAGTAGCCCGACCGAGGCAAAAACCAGCATGAACACGAGGCCCGGCCGCAAGCCGCGCGACCGTGCGACCTCGCCCTGCCTTGCGAATGCATCGTGTCGCAGCATCCTCATGTCGGAACAGTCACCTCCTGCACGTCGGTCGCGCGCGCTTCGTCTACGGTTTGATCAGCAGATGCTCGCGCTTCGACATCTGCTCGAGCACCGCCGCCGTTCCCTTCACCACGCATTGGGTCGGCTGATCGGGCACCGAGAACTTGACGCCGACCCGGCGCTCGAGTTCGGCATCGAGCCGGTCGAGCAGGGCGCCACCGCCGGTCAGGTGGATGCCACGCTCGCAGATGTCCGTCGACACTTCCGGCGGCAGGTCCTCCAGCGCCCGCTGGATGAACTCGGCGATCTCCTCGATCGGGTCCTCCAGCGCCTCGGCGATGTCCTGCGGGCCCAGTACGACACTCTTCGGCCGGCCCTGGCGCAGGTCGCGGCCGCGAATGTGGATCTCGGCCGCGCGGCCGTCGACCGCCGTCATGGCGCTGCCGGCCTCGATCTTGATGCGCTCGGCATTGGCCTCGCCGATCAGCAGCTGGTGCTTGCGCCGCACGTAGCGGATGATGGCCTCGTCCATGGCGTTGCCGGCGCAGCGCAGCGAGCGTGCCTGCACCACGCCACCGAGCGAGAGTACGGCGATGTCGGTGGTGCCGCCGCCGATGTCGACCACCATGGTGCCGGCCGGCTCATCGATCGGCAGGCCGGCGCCGAGCGCAGCTGCGACCGGCTCCTCGATCAGAAAGACGCGGCGAGCGCCGGCCGACACCGCCGTCTCGTAGACGGCGCGGCGCTCGACCGGGGTGGCGCCGGCCGGCACGCAGATCAGGATGCGCGGCCGGCGAAATCCCATCATCGATTTTGCCCGCTTGATGAACTCGCGCAGCATCTCTTCGGTCGCGACGAAATCGGCGATGACGCCGTCGCGCAGGGGGCGGATCGTTTCGATCGACTCAGGCGTGCGGCCGACCATCAGCTTGGCCTTGCGACCAACCGCCAGCACCTCGCGCCCGCCCATGTGGGAGCGCACTGCGACGACCGACGGCTCGTCGATGATGGTGCCACGGCCAATCACGTGCACGAGCGTATTCGCCGTACCAAGATCGATTGCAATGTCGTCCGAAAACACGCCCGTCACTGCAGACAACATAACCCTGCGCTACCCCTGCGATCCCAGACGACACAGCTCGTTGGCAAACCGTTGCCGTCCGACCTGCGCAACCAGCTTACCAAACAACGTGCCGTGTGCGGCACGACATAATTATGGCGCCGTCGTGGAAGGTGTTGTCGCAAGTGACGCGGCGCGATCGCGGATTACCCATGCGCGCTTCTTCCCCTATCCCCGCTAACTTGCGCGGAGTGGGGACGGCGTGACAGCCGCCCCGCCTAGTCACACTTGGGATCAAACGCCGCCGAGGCGCTGGCGTTCGCCGGCTGCGGCCTGTGGCGTCGTCTCCCGCTGGCGCTTGATCATCAGCTTGTTGAGTGCGCTGATGTAGGCCTTGGCCGAGGCAACGAGGGTATCTGGATCGGCGGCCTTGGCGGTGACCGTGCGGCCATCCTCCTGCAGGCGCACCGAGACCTCGGCCTGGGCGTCGGTGCCTTCGGTCACCGCGTGCACCTGGTAGAGCTCGAGCACGGCGCGATGCGGCACCAGCTTGTGGATGGCGTTGAAGATCGCGTCGACCGGGCCGTTGCCGGTCGCCTGCACCGTCTTTTCGGTGCCGTCGACATCGAGCGTCAAGGTCGCCGATTGCGGCCCCATGGTGCCGGCGATGACAATCAGCGCCACCACCTTGGTGCGGTCGGTGGCAGTCGCGATGCCCTCGTCGACAAGGGCCTCGATGTCCTCGTCGTAGATGTGCTTCTTCTTGTCGGCGAGGGTCTTGAAGCGGGTGAACGCGTCCTCGAGCGCGTTCTCGCCCAGCTCGTAGCCCAACTCCTGGAGCTTGTTACGGAAGGCGTTGCGCCCGGAGTGCTTGCCCATCACCAGCGAGGTCTTCGACACGCCGACGCTCTCGGGCGTCATGATCTCGTAGGTCTGGGTGTGCTTCAGCATGCCGTCCTGGTGGATACCGCTCTCGTGCGCGAAGGCATTCCGGCCGACAATCGCCTTATTGTACTGCACCGGAAACGAGGTCGCCGCCGAAACGAGCTTCGACGCCCGGTTGAGCGTCGTCGAATCGACCCGGCAATCGTACGGCAGCACGTCATTGCGGGTCTTGATCGCCATCACGATTTCCTCGAGCGCCGCATTGCCGGCGCGCTCGCCGATGCCGTTGATGGTGCATTCGACCTGGCGCGCACCGCCTTCGAGGCCGGCCAGCGAATTCGCGACCGCCATGCCGAGGTCGTTGTGGCAATGCACCGAAAAGATCGCCTTGTCCGAGTTCGCCACTTGGCTGCGCACGGTGCGGAAGAGGTCGCGGTACTCGTCCGGCGTGGTGTAGCCGACGGTGTCGGGAATGTTGATGGTGGTGGCGCCGGCCTTGATCGCGGCATCGACGCAGCGGCACAGGAAATCCATCTCGGTGCGGGTGCCGTCCTCGGCCGACCATTCGACGTTGTCGACCCAATTGCGGGCTCGGCTCACCGAGTTGGTGACCATCTGCAGCACCTCGGCGGGCTCCTTCTGCAACTTGAACTTCATGTGCACCGGCGAGGTCGACAGGAAGGTGTGGATGCGCGGCCGGGCAGCATGCTTCACCGCCTCGCCGGCGCGGTCGATGTCCTTCGTGCCGGCGCGGGCGAGACCCGCCACCACCGAATTCTTGATCCGCTTGGCGATCGCCGAGACCGCCTCGAAATCACCGTCGGACGCAATCGGAAATCCGGCCTCGATGATGTCGACGCCCATCGTCTCGAGCAGGTCGGCGACCTCGAGCTTCTCCTCGAAGGTCATGGTGGCGCCGGGGCACTGCTCGCCGTCGCGCAAGGTGGTGTCGAAGATGAAGACTCGGTCTTTGGAATGGGAGGTCATGTCTCGGGTTCCAGTCTGGATATGCGGCGCCAGCGGCTGCCGGGTTGTTCCCTTCAGTCGGTCTTGATCTTCGTCCCCTGAGCACCCGTCCGCGGCCCATTGGGCCCGAACCGTCGAGGCTCAGGGGCTGGTAAGCAGAAGGAGGGCAGCCGGGCGCGCGCCGGCAGGGAGCGCGATGTGCGTCCCATCAATCCCGGTCATGGCGGCCATGGCTGGCATGAAGTTGTATCGTCCCGATCCGGGCGTAGCGCGTCAAATAGAGATAAAGCCCGAGAGCGGGGCGAATTGCAAGGGGGACGAAGTTGGGATGGGCGGCGTCTTCCACCGATTGCGCGCACGTCGCACACACCCTTGACATTTCTGTTAAGCTTGTATATCCATAAAGGACATACATAGGTGACCCATGTCGACCTCGACCGTCATTTTCAAGAGCAATCAGACCCAAGCCGTCCGGCTGCCGAAGGATGTTGCTTTCCCCGAGGGCGTGCGTGAGGTCGAGATCGTCAAGGTCGGCAATAGCCGGGTCATCAGTCCGGTCGGCCAGCGATGGGATACCTTCTTCTCCAGAGCGTCGAGGCCTTCCGATGATTTCCTGACCGAGCGCGATCAAGGCACCTTCGAGGAGCGGGAGCCGCTCTGAATGCTGCGCTACATGCTCGATACCAATACCTGCATCCGCGCCATGCGGGCCGACGCGACCTCCAATCTGGCCGGCCGCTTCAATCGACATGCTGAGCAACTTTGCATTTCGAGTATCGTGCTAGCGGAATTGCACTACGGCGCCGAGAACTCCCGGCGAATTTCGGACAACCAGCTCGAAATCGAACAATTCGTCGCAAGACTTCAGGGCGTGCTGGACTTCGACGCGGCTGCCGCCGCCGACTTCGGCCGGATCAGGGCCGCGCTTCGAAAAACTCCCATCGGTCCACTGGACACCTTGATCGCGGCCCATGCCCGCAGTCGTGACCTCATCGTGGTCACGGCAAATGTCGGCGAATTTGCACGGGTGCCGGGACTGGTGGTGGAGGATTGGCTGTAGGCCAGCGCCGTCGCGCCCCTTCACTTCACCCTGAGCTTGCCGCCACTGACCCTGACCGCGCTGCCGCCGATCCGCACCGTCGTCAGCTTGCCCCCGCCACCTCCATGCCCACCGAGATATGGCTCGGTCGGCCCATCTCGAAGCCCTGCTCGATCATCTGCTTGTGGTGGCCGTCGCGAAGACCGTCGAAGCGATGGATGACGCCGGCGAAGGCGGCCGCCGCCGCGCCGGTCGCCGGGTCCTCGGGCACCCCGGCTGCCGGCGCGAACACCCGGACATGGAACGCCGACGACGAGGCGATGGTCTCGCGGCAATAGATCGACATCTTGCCGGTTCGTGCGCTGCCGAAGGCATTGGCCCAGTGGCCGGCCTGGATCTCCGCCCGCGCGATCACCGCCAGCGAGGACACCGGCAGGAAGGTGAACGGCACGCCGGCGGAATAATGCGTCGGCCGGTGGTTGGCAAAGCCGATCTCGGACGGCTCGAGGCCGACCGCCGGCGCCAGCAGTTGCACGTCAGGCGCAGGGCCTGAATCCTCCGGCAGCTTCGGTGCGTCGAACTCGGCGAAGGCTGCCTCGTTCTTGCGCAGTTTGACGCCGACGCGGACGACGCCGATCTTTTCTTCCAGCACCACGAGGCTATCCATGTCGCGCGCCTCGCCGCCGACCCTGAGCTCGGCCAGCAGTACCGCGGTGCCGACCGTCGGGTGGCCGGCGAACGGCAGTTCCATCGCCGGGGTGAAGATGCGGATCTTGGCCGAATGCGCCGGGTTGTCCGGCTTCATCACGAACACGCTTTCCGACAGGTTGAACTCGCGCGCGATGGTCTGCATCGCGGCGGTGTCGAGGCCATCTGCGCCATGCACCACGGCCAGCGGGTTGCCGGCGAAGCGGCGATCAGTGAACACATCCAGCGTGTGGAAGTCGAGTTCCATTCATCCCCCAAAATTGCAATCATAGCACGCGGCACTGTGCAGTATTCCAATCGCGGTTGGAAGTGGCTGGCCGGTTACTTGGCCGCATGGGCCTCAGTGCGGTTGGCGCGCAGCCAGGCGAGCCCGAGCAGGATGATCGCGACCAAGCCCTCGGCCGCCATCAGCCGCATCGCCGGTGCCGATCCGAGCCGTTCGAACAGCCAACCGGTGTGATAGTGGCCGATCAGCGAAGAACCGATGAACAGCGACAGCACGCCGGTCGCGCGGCCACGCATCGCCGGCGGCGCCGTCACGTAGATCAGCGCGAACTGGGTCGCGGAGAAGAATGCCGCATTGATGCCGATCGCGAACAGGATCGGCACCGCCGCGGCCGGTTGCAGCATCAGCGACATCATCCCCACCAGCAGCAGGAACGACGTCGTGCCGAGGTAATGGAACCGGAACAGACCGCGGTCACTCATCGCCGTCCCGACCAGCAGCGCGCCAAGCGTGCCGCCGACGCCGTCGCAGGCCGACAACGCGCCGACCCAGAACGGCGAGAAGGCAAAGTCCTTCTGGCCGATCACCGGCACCATGGTGACGAAGGGAAAGCACCACAGGTTGTAAACGAGCGTCACGCCCATCAGGATCTGAAAACGGCGGTTGAGGACGAGCTCGCGCGGCGGCAGGATGGCTGAGAGCCAGGAGCGGCCGAAGGGCTTTGCGTCCTCGCCGCCGGCGGTCGGGATCACCGGCGGCGTCCGGTAGCGGCTCGCAAACACCGCGCAGGCGGCGTAGCAGACGGCGATCAACACATAGATGCCGTAGATGCCGATCAGCTCATAGACGAGGCCGCCGCACAACGGCCCGACCGCCCGCATCGCATGGTTGGTAGCGTTGTCGAGCCCGAGGCCGGAGGCCATGCGCTCGCGGCCGGTCGCCTCGACCAGCAGGCCGCGCCGCGCCGGCATGTCGACCGTCCAGAACGCGCCGGCAAACAGCGTGGTGATGGCCACCGTGCCGTAGCCGGCCAGTCCGAGCCAGGTCAGGACCGCCATCACGACGGCGACAACCGACATCGTCGCCAAGCTGAATATCAAGAGGCGGCGGCGGTCGTAGACGTCGGCGATGGCGCCGACCACCATGCCGAGCGCGACGTAGGGCGTCATCCGGATCACGGCGAGCAGCGCCACCATCGCCGGCGAGTGCGTCAACTCGTAGGCGAAGATCGCGATCGCCACGAACTCGAGCCAGCGCGCGGCCCCGGTCAGGCCGCCGATCGCCCACATGCGGCGGTAGTTCGGATCAGCCAACAGTCCGAATGAATGGTTGATCGGATGCGCCATTTCAGGCCCGCGTCCGCATGACGCCAGAACAGCGCGCGATCACCATGTCGCCTCAGGCTTTCGCCGCAAGCGGGCGGCTCACCAACTCGTCCTCGAGGTCACGGGCGATCGCGGCCGGGTCGCGTTTGGCCGGATCACCCATGCCACCGCCGCCCGAGGTCTCGATCACCAGGCGCTCGCCGACCGGGATCAGTTGCGTACCCTTGCCTTTGAGCTTGGTGCCTGACCGGAGGCTCGCCCGACCGGCGGCACCATTGCCGCCACCGTCGCGGCCGCGCGGCGGAAAATCGAAGCGATCGAATGCGGCGAGCAACTCGAACGGCTGGCTAATCCCACTCTCGATCTCGATCACCTGGCCGAGGCCGCCGCGCGTGCGCCCGATCCCGCCTGAAGTCCTTGCGATACTCCTTGCGCCAGAAGATCAGCGGCATGATCTGCTCGGCAATCTCGACCGGCGTGCCCTTGACGCCCGACGGGTAGGCGGTGGTCGACAGGCCATCGCCGTGCGGCCGGGCGCCGGTGCCGCCATTGGACGTAAAGGTGGTGGCAAAGCCGTAGTTGCCGGTGTCCTCGTCGGCCAGTCGTCCGCGCAGGGTAATGTTCCACAGGCAGGAAGTGCCTTCGGCCGGGACCCGTTCCGGGACCGCCTGCTTGAGGCAGCCGAACACCATGTCGGGCAGCATCTGGCCGGTGATGTGCCGCGCGAGCACCGCGGCCGGCTTCTGCGCATTGAGGATGGTGCCTTCCGGCGCACTGATCGTGTAGGGCGATAGCGAGCCGGCGTTGTTGGGCACGCGCGGCGCGACGACGCAGGCGAGGCCGAACACGGTGTAGGCGGTGGTGTAGGCCATCGGCACATTGATGCCGCGCCGTGCCGCCGGGCTGGTACCGTTGTAGTCGACGGCGATGCCGGTGTCGCCGACCGTCACCCGCGCCACGAGCTCGATCGGGCTCTCATAGCCGTCGATCGTCATCGTGTTCGACCACGACCCCTTCGGCAGCTTGGCGATCTCGGCCAGCACGGCGGCGCGCGATTTCGAACAGATGTGCTCGGCCAGGATGTCGAGATCGTCGAGCTTGAACTCGTCCATCATGCGGGTCAGCCGCTCGGCGCCGACCTCGTTGCAGTTGGCGAGCGAGTAGACATCGCCGATGGTGTCGACTGGCGTGCGGGTGTTGGCGCGGATCATACCCATCAAGGTTTCGTTGGCGCGGCCCTCCTCGAACAGCTTCAGAAACGGGATGTAGAGGCCCTCCATGAAGACGTCGGTCGCGTCCGGCCCAAAGCCTATGCCGCCGATGTCCATCAGATGCGACGTGCAAGAGAACAGGCCGATCAGGCGGCCGCCGCGGAAGCACGGCGTCGTGACTACGAAGTCGTTGAGGTGGCCGGTGCCCATCCAGGGATCGTTGGTGATGTAGACATCGCCCGGCTTCATGGTCGCGGCCGGGAAATGCGCAAGGAAATGCTCGACCGACAGCGCCATCGAGTTGACGTGCCCCGGCGTGCCGGTAACGGCCTGCGCCAACATCCGGCCCTGGCAGTCGAAGATGCCGGCCGAGAGATCACCCGCCTCGCGCACGATCGAGGAAAACGCGGTGCGCAGCAGCACCTGCGCCTGCTCTTCCACGACGGCGATCAGCCGGTCCCACATGATCTGCAGCTCGATGGCGGAATATTTCTTGGAGCACTGCCATGGCTCAGATCTCCTTCGTGCACGTCGAAATTGCGTTCGTCCCTGCAATTCCCTTCCCTCCCCCTTGAGGGGGGAGGACGCCGCGCCTTTGGTTTGGTGCGCGCTTCGCAGACGTCAGCCAACCGGTAGCGCGCGCCAAGCCATTAGGCGCGGCCAGGAGGGGGTGTCGGCAGGAATTTGTAAGACCAGCCGTCGGCCACCCCCACCTAGGTGCGCCTAGTGAGTTACGCCGCGCCAGAAATCTCAGCGACCGCCACTCATGCGCGCCGTAACTCAAAGGCGCACCGTCCTCCCCCCTCGAAGGGGGAGGGAAAACCTTGCTGGAGCCGAATGACCACGGCGAACCTTGAGCCTGAGCAATCGCCATTACTCAGCCCTCCTTCGCGGTCAGGACCAAGGCGGCGCCAGCGTCGACGTGCACCTTGAACTTGGGCGTGACGACGGTCGACGTGCCGTCCTCGACCACTACCGCCGGACCATCAAAGCCCATGCCTGACTGGAGGCTAGCCCGCAGGTAGACCGGCGCTGCCGCCCAGCGCTTGGCGGCGCTGTCGTAGACGCGGCGCTCGCCAACCGGCTTGACCCCGGTGCGGGCGGCAGCCTCGGGAAGCACTTCAGGTCTTGCCTCTCGGGTGGTAACCAGCACGCTCCAGCTCATGATCTCGATGATCGCATTGGGGATGTGCCGGGCGAACAAGCGCCGGTACTCGGCCTCGAAAGCTTCGCGCAGGGCACCGGCATCGTTGGCGGCGAGCGCCCGATTGGGCAGCTCGACTGCGATCTCGTGGCCCTGGCCGAGGTAGCGCATGTTGGCGTGGCGCGAGGCCTCGAGCGGCCGGCCGCCTGCAGCGGACCTTGCCAGTGCCTGGGCCTCGCTCGCCATCTCGTCGAGAACTTTGGTCGCGGCGGCCGGATCGAAGCGGTCGAGCCGCATGTGCCGCGAGCGAACGAGTTCATAGGCCGCCGGCGCGCGCAGGAATCCGACCGCCGAGCCGACACCAGCGTCGGCCGGCACGATGATGCGGCTGATCCCGAGTTTTTCGGCGAGGCGACAGGCGTGCAGCGGTGCGGCTCCGCCAAAAGCAATGAGCGTCCGCCCGGCGATGTCGGTGCCGCGCTCGACCGCGTGCACGCGAGCGGCATTGGCCATGTTCTCATCGACGATCTCGGCGACACCGTAGGCCGATTCCAGTGCCTCCATGCCGAGCGGCTTGCCGATCCGCGCGACCAGCACTTCGTCGGATTTCGCCACGTCGAGGGCAATCGAGCCGCCGGCGAAGTGCTTGGGATCGATCTTGCCCAGCGCCACGTCGGCATCGGTCACGGTCGGCTCGGTGCCGCCGCGGCCGTAGCAGGCGGGGCCGGGCTCGGAGCCGGCACTGCGCGGGCCGACCTGGATGCGATGCAAGGCATCGACCGAGGCGATCGAGCCGCCGCCGGCGCCGATCTCGACCATTTCGATGACTGGAATTCGGACCGGCAAGCCGCTGCCTTTCATGAAGCGGGCCGAACGGTCGACCTCGAAGGCGCGGGATTTCAGCGGGGTGCCGTTGTCGATCAGGCAGATCTTGGCGGTGGTGCCGCCCATGTCGAACGAGAAGATTGCGTTCTCGCCGCGCTCGGCGGCGAGGTAAGCCGCCAGAATCGCGCCGCCGGCCGGGCCGGATTCGACGAGCCGCACCGGAAACCGCACCGCCGTATCGAGGCTGGCGAGGCTGCCGCCCGAGGTGATCAGATGGATCGGCGCTCTTGAGCCCTTGGCGCGGAAAGTCGCATCGAGCCGACCGAGATAGCCCGCCATCAGCGGCTGCACGTAGGCATTGGCAACCACGGTCGAAGTGCGCTCGTACTCGCGCGCCTCCGGCGCCACCTCGCAGCCGAGGGAAATCGAGACCCCGGGGCATTCCTCGCGCAGGATCGCCGCAATGCGCTGTTCGTGGGCCGGATTGGCATAGCCGTGCATCAGCACGACGGCGACGGCCTGCACTTGCCCGGCCTTGATCTTTTGTGCCACCGCGCGCACCGCCTCGACATCGAGCGGCAGCCGTACCGCGCCATGCACGTCAACCCGCTCCGGTACGGTAAATCGCAGCCGGCGGGGGACGAGCACCTTCGGCCGCTCGATGAACACGTCGTACTGGTCGAAGCGGCCTTCGTCGGCGATCTCGAGACTGTCGCGAAAACCCTCCGTCGCGATCAGTGCGGTCTTGGCACCCTTGCGCTCGATGATGGCATTGGTCGCGAGCGTGGTGCCGTGCACGAATACACCGATGTCGGCGAAGGTGAGCCCCGCCCGCGCCAGCGCCGCCGCGGTACCGTTGATCACGGCTTCCTCGGGCGCCCGCGACGTGGTCAGCAGCTTCGAGGTCAGCCGTCCCTTGGGCGTATCAAGCACGATATCCGTGAAAGTGCCGCCGATATCGGCCGCCAGCCGCACCGCTTCATCCCTTGCCACGTCCACCCCCGCGCCATTCAAGCCATTGCCAGTAGCCTACAGGAGGGCGGCGTCCAAGGCCAACCACCGCGCACGCATGGCCGTCAAGCCTTCACAAACGCAACCTTTGCGTTAACAGGCATCAATCGCGTAAAGACCCGGCCCATGACAACAGCTCAATCGAAATCCAAATCATCGTCCAAGCGTGGCCAGCCCGTGCCGCCGAAGGCGCGCCGCGCCAGCAAACCGAAAATCCCGAAGGTGGGCTTCGTCTCGCTCGGCTGCCCCAAGGCATTGGTCGACAGCGAGCGCATCATCACCCGGCTGCGCGCCGAGGGCTACCAGATCGCGGCCGACTACGACGGCGCAGATGTCGTGGTCGTCAACACCTGCGGCTTCCTGAATTCGGCCAAGGAAGAGAGCCTCAACGCCATCGGCGAGGCGATGTCGGCCAACGGCCGCGTCATCGTCACCGGCTGCCTCGGCGTCGAGGAGGCCCGCATCCGGGCCGAGCACCCGGGCGTGCTCGCGGTCACCGGTCCGCACCAGTACGAGCAGGTGATGGAGGCGGTGCACGAGGCGGCGCCGCCGCTGCACGATCCGTTCATGGATCTGGTGCCGCCGGAAGGCCTGCACCTGACGCCGCGTCACTATGCCTATGTCAAGATTTCCGAGGGCTGCAACAACGCCTGCTCGTTCTGCATCATCCCGGATCTGCGCGGCAAACTGGTCAGCCGTCCGGCCGGCCACGTCATGGCCGAAGCCGAGAAGCTCGTCAGAGCCGGCGTCAAGGAATTGCTGGTGATCAGCCAGGACACCAGCGCCTACGGCCTCGACATCAAGTATGCGACGAGCCCTTGGCGGGGCAAACCACTGGCTGCACGCTTCCTCGACCTGTCACAGGCCCTCGGGTCACTGGGTGCGTGGGTCAGGATGCACTATGTCTATCCCTACCCGCACGTCGACAACGTCATTGCGCTGATGGCCGAGGGCAAGATCCTGCCCTATCTCGACATCCCCTTCCAGCATGCTTCGCCCAAGGTACTGAAGGCGATGCGCCGGCCCGGCAACCAGGACAAAACCGCCGCCCGCATCGCCAAGTGGCGGCAGGTGTGCCCCGATCTCGCCATTCGCTCGACTTTCATCGTCGGCTTTCCCGGCGAGACCGAGGAAGACTTCCAGATGCTGCTCGACTGGCTGCCGCAAGCGCGTCTCAATCGCGTCGGCTGTTTCAAGTACGAAGCCGTGGACGGCGCCAGGGCCAATGCGCTCGACGGCGCCGTGCCCGAGGAAGTCAAGGAAGAGCGCTGGCACCGCTTCATGGCGGCGCAGCAGGAGATCAGCGCTGAGATTCTCGGCGCCAAAGTCGGCCGCACCATCGACGTCATCATCGACGAGGTCGACGAGGAAGGCGCGCTCGGCCGCTCCAAGTGGGACGCGCCGGAAATCGACGGTAGCGTGTTCCTGAATGGCGCAACCAAGCTCGAGGCCGGCCAGATCGTGCAGGCCAGGATCGTGCACGCCGACGAATACGACCTGTGGGGCGAATTAGCATGAGCCGTCCGCGCATCCTGCTCACCCATACGCCCGACATGCGCGCCAACTATTACGGCGAACGCGCCGTTGCAGGACTCCAGGCGCTCGGCGAGGTCGTGTTCCATGAGGGCACGGCGCCGCTCGACGCCGACGGCATCGGACGCCTCGCCAAGGGCTGCCGGATCATCGTCACCGACCGCAATACCCCCGGTCCGGCTGCGGTGTTCGACAAGATCCCCGACGCAATAGCGTTCCTGCGCTGCGCCGTCGACATCCGCACCATCGATGTGTCCGCGGCCACGAGGGCCGGCGTGCTGGTGACCCAGGCCAGCCCCGGCTTCGTTGCCGCCGTTGCCGAGATGGCGTTCGGCCAGATGATCGACCTTGCCCGCGACATCACCCGCTCGGTCAACAACTACCGCGGCCACAAGCCGCCGGCGCCGCGCAAGGGCGTCCAGTTGTCGGGCGCCGCCATCGGCATCATCGGCTATGGCGCCATCGCCCGGCACGTGGCCAAGATCGCCGACGCCTTCGGCATGACCGTTCTGGTCCACGACCCCTACGTCCAGGAGGACGCCGCTTTCGTGCGCATGACGAGTTTCGACGAGGTCGTCGCCAGCGCCGACTTCCTGCTGCCGTTGGCGGTCGCGACCGAAGAAACCGAGAACCTGATCAACGCCGCGGTCCTGCGCCGCATGAAGCCGACCGCCTTCCTGGTCAACTTGTCGCGCGGCAACCTGATCGACGAGCAGGCGCTGGCAAAGGCCCTCGACGAGCGCTGGATCGCCGGCGCCGCCATGGACGTCGGCCGTGCCACCGACCAGATGCCGTCGCCCTTCCTCGCCGCCCGCGACGATGTGATCGCGACGCCGCACACCGCCGGCCTGACGCCGCAGGCAATCGAGCATCAAGCCCTGGAGACGGTGGCGCAGGCCGGCGAGATCCTGGCCGGCCGCATACCGAATGGTGCGGTCAATGCCGCGGCCGCGTTCCGTATGGCCGCCCGCTGACGCCGCCACCGATGGTTGCATCGGGCAATGCTATTACACGCGGCGTCGACTGCGATCAGGTGCGCCGAAATTACGCAATCATTCAGACCAGTTTTCCACAGTTTCCCGATGGTCTTGCGACCTTCGGCGTTTGCCAATCGCGATAAGCCGGCGCAGTCTTATGCCTCACAAGTGATTGCTGAGCCTAAGTCGGTTGTAGCGTAGCGTAACGGTTGCGTACGAGTTGCGTCGAAGTGTGTAGATGTACGGTTGCGTCGTGGGTTGTGTATCGAGTCCGGTATTGCGTATCGAACAAACGTGCGTACCCCGTCTAAGAACATGCTGCCGGCTGGATCCCCCGATCTGGCCGGTTTTGTTTTTCCGGCAGCCTCAGCGCTGGCAGCGCGGGCAATAGAACGTCGAGCGGCCAGCCTGGACGATCCGCTTGATGGTGCTCGTGCAGCCGGGCGCGACACAGGCTTCGCCCTCGCGGCCATAGACCTGGAACCGATGCTGGAAGTAGCCCAGCGAGCCGTCGGTCTGGCGGTGGTCGCGCAGTGTCGATCCGCCGGCCTCGATCGCTTCGGCCAGCACGTGGCGAATGACGGGCACGAGGCGTTCGGCTCGCGCAGTCGGCTTTGCCTTGCCGCGCGCGAGGCATGACGCGCTGCGCTTCGGACCGAGATTGGAGCGGAACAGCACCTCGCAGACGTAAATGTTGCCGAGCCCGGCGATGATCCGCTGGTCGAGCAGGAACGCCTTGAGATCGGTCTTTTTGCCAAGTGCGCGAGCTGCCAGATAGTCTGCCGACAGCTCGTTGCCCATCGGCTCGATACCGAGGCCGGCAATCATCTTGTGCATCTCGAATTCACTGCTGGCGCACAAATCCATGGCGCCGAACCGGCGCGGATCGTTGTAGGTGATGGTGGTGCCGTCCGCCATCTCGAACACCACATGATCGTGCGCGGACGCATTGCCGACGTCGTGCTCGTACTCGCCGATGACCCGCGCGCCACCATTAGGTGCTGCGATCGAGAACCGCCCGCTCATGCCGAGGTGCATGATCAGAGTTTCGTTGGTCGACAGCCGCACCAACACATACTTCGCCCGCCGGCCGAGGCTCGTCACTTCGGCGCCGGTGAGCCGCTCGGCAAACGCTTCCGGAAACGGAAACCGTAGATCCGGCCGACGCACCTCGACACGAACAATCACGCTTGCCCGTCATCGCCGGCTCCAGGCCGCGCCTTACCGTCTCGACCTCGGGTAGCTCAGGCATCGGACCTCGACAACGTACGGTTTACCGAGCGTACAATTGGATGGTCTCGCTCGGCGGTGATGTTGTACAATTGATCGATGACACAGCACGCTCCGAGCCAGTCGTCCACCCAAACCTCTTTCGGCTTCCGCGAGGTCGCCGAGGGCGAGCGCCAGGGCCTCGTCAATGAGGTCTTTTCCAACGTCGCCGAGCGCTACGACCTGATGAACGACCTGATGTCGGGCGGCCTACACCGGCTGTGGAAGTCCGACTTCATCACCATGCTCAACCCGCCGCAGGGGCCTTCGCCGTTCCGCCTGCTCGATGTTGCCGGCGGCACCGGCGACGTGGCATTGCGGTTCATGGCCCGCGGCGGGCCGGGTTGCAGCGCCACCATCTGCGACATCAGCGCCGAGATGCTGGCCGTTGGCAAACGCAAGGTGACCGCCGCCGGCCTCGATCACCGGGTATCGATCGTCGAGGGCAATGCCGAAGCCCTGCCCTTTGCCGACTGCGACTTCGACGCCTATACCATCGCCTTCGGCATCCGCAACGTCACCCACATCGACCGGGCACTGCGCGAGGCGCGCCGCGTCCTGAAGCACGGCGGCCGCTTCCTGTGCCTCGAATTCTCCCACGTCGACGTGCCGCTGCTCGACAACCTCTACGACTTCCATTCGTTCAATGTCATCCCGAAGCTCGGGGAACTGGCAGCGGGCGCGGCTGAGCCCTATCAGTACCTGGTCGAGAGCATCCGCAAGTTCCCGACCCAGGAGGCGTTTGCGGCGATGATCCGCGACGCCGGCTTCGAGCGCGTCAGCTTCCGCAACCTGACCGGCGGCGTCGCCGCGATCCACTCCGGCTGGCGATTGTAACGTGCTGCAGGCAGCGGCGGAATTTTGCCCTTGACCCGGCTTCCCTCGCCGTCGGACGCTTCGACCATGCCGGGCGAAATCACATTCGTGCTCAACGGCGAGGTGCAGCGTCTGGCCGGCGTTTCGCCGACGACAACACTTTACCAATTGATCCGCGCCAGGGGCCTCACCGGCACCAAGGAAGGTTGCGCCGAGGGCGACTGCGGCGCCTGCACAGTGGCGCTCGGTGCGATCGAAAACGGCAGGTTGCGCCTGCGTGCTATCACTTCGTGCATTCTTCTGGTCGGCCAGTTGCAGGGCAAATCGGTCTCGACCGTCGAGCACATCAAGGGCCCCGCCGGCGAATTGCATCCGGTGCAGCAGGCGATGGTGGACGGCCACGGCTCGCAATGCGGTTTCTGCACGCCGGGGTTCGTAATGTCGCTGTACGTCGCGCATGCGATGGGGGCGGCGTGTGAACGACTGGAAGACATCAACGATCTCATCGCCGGAAACCTGTGCCGCTGCACCGGCTACGGCCCGATCATCGCGGCGGCACGGCAGATACAGACGGTGCCGGTTCCAGAGTGGGATGCAGCGCGCCGGACCGCCGAAGCCAGTTCGCTGCGCGATCTCGAGGCCACGAGCGTCGGGCCGTTCAACGGCCGTCAGCGACTGTTTTCGCCGACCAAACTCCACGAGCTGACGCGGATCATGGCGGAGTACCCGGATGCAACGATCGTCGCCGGCGCGACCGACGTCGGCCTGTGGGTGACGAAGCAGCATCGCGATCTACCGATCGTCGTCCACGTCGACCGCGTTCGCGAGCTGCAGTCGATTGGCCAGGAGGGCGACGTCCTGACAATCGGCGCTGCCGTCACTTATGCCGATCTGCCGCGAGCACTACTCGATCGCTATTCGAGCCTGGCGGACCTCATCCGCCGCATTGGCTCGACCCAGGTGCGCAATTGCGGCACCATCGGCGGCAACATCGCCAACGGCTCGCCGATCGGCGACATGGCGCCTGCGTTGATCGCGCTCGGCGCGACGCTGGTGCTGCGCTCAGCTTACGGACAACGCCGCATCCCGCTCGAAGACTTTTTCATCGCCTACGGCAAACAGGACCGCCGCGTGGGCGAGTTCGTCGAGGCGATCGAGATCCCGCTCGACACCATGTCGCATGAACTCAAGTGCTACAAGGTGTCGAAGCGGCTCGACCAGGACATCTCGGCGGTGTGCGGTTGTTTCAACATCCGTGAAGAATACGGCACGATCACGCGCGCGCGCATTGCCTTCGGCGGCATGGCCGGCACGCCGAAGCGCGCGACACACGTCGAGGCGGCACTGACCGGCAAGCCCTGGTCGCGCGACACGATCGAAGCCGCGGTGCCCGCGTTCGCCGCCGACTTCGCGCCGATCAGCGACATGCGCGCCTCGGCCGACTATCGAATGCTCGTCGCCAAGAACATGGCTCGGCGCTATTATCGAGAGGCTCAGCCCGGCATGGCAACGACGCGCCTGGCACAGTTGTCGGTGTGAGGCAGCACATGCACGCCCCCGCCAATACTCTGCCCAAGACCCGCATCGAAGGCGGCGTGCACGAGGCGCGCCGGCACGACAGCGGCGAGCGGCACGTCACCGGCGAAGCCGTCTACACCGGCGACATCAAGCTGCCGGCCGATGCCCTGCAGGCGTTCGTTGCGACGAGCCCGCATGCGCATGCTCGGATCAAAAGCATCGATCTCGACGCGGTGCGCAACGCGCCTGGTGTCGTGGCGGTGCTGACCGCCGCCGACATTCCCGGCGACAACGACTGCAGTCCGGTGCGCGGCGACGATCCGATCTTCGCGGATGGACTGGTGCAATACGCCGGGCAATCGATCTTCGCGGTCGCGGCACCGACGATTGCCGAAGCGCGCGCTGCTGCATCCCTCGCCGTCATCGACTACGAAGTTCTGCCGCCGATCGTCACCATCGCCCAGGCGCTCGCCGCCAGATCATATCTCGAGCCGCCGCGCACGCTGACGCACGGCGATCCCGATACCGCCATCGCCACCGCGCCGCATCGCGTATCGGGGCGCATCGAGATCGGCGGCCAGGAGCACTTCTACCTCGAAGGCCAGGTTGCGGTCGCCATCCCCGGCGAAGGCGACGAGATCACCATCCACTGCTCGACGCAGCACCCGACCGAGGTCCAGCACAAGGTCGCGGCCGCGCTCGGCGTGCCCTATCATGCGGTAACGGTCGAGGTCCGGCGCATGGGCGGCGCGTTCGGCGGCAAGGAGACCCAGGGCAATCTGCCGGCTGCCATCGCAGCACTTTTCGCGCGACAGACCGGCCGTGCCGTGATGCTGCGCTACGACCGCGACGACGATTTCCGCATCACCGGCAAGCGTCACGACTTCCGCATCGACTATACCGCCGGCTTCGACGACGAGGGCCATATTCTCGGCGTCACCTTCGAGCACGCCATGCGCTGCGGCATGTCGTTCGACCTGTCGGGTGCGATTGCCGATCGCGCCCTGTGCCACGCCGACAATGCCTACTACCTGCCGGCGACGCGCGTCACTTCGCACCTGCTCAAGACCAACACCGCGTCGAACACCGCCTTCCGCGGCTTCGGCGGGCCGCAGGGCATGATCGGCATCGAGCGGGTGATCGACGACATCGCCCGGCATCTGAACCGCGATCCCGTGGCGGTGCGGCGCGCCAACTTCTACCCGCACAAGGACGCGAGCGAGTACCGCGCCACGCCCTACAAGATGAAGGTCGAGGACTGCATCATCCAGGACCTGTTCGACGATCTCGAACGCTCGTCCGATTACGCCGCGCCGCCGCGCCGCGATCGCCGCCTGGAACCGCGCCAACCCGATTCTCAAGCGCGGCATCGCCATGACGCCGGTGAAGTTCGGCATCTCGTTCAACAACACCATGCTGAACCAGGCCGGCGCGCTGGTGCACGTCTACGCCGACGGCTCGATCGGCCTCAACCACGGCGGCACCGAGATGGGCCAGGGCCTGTTCATCAAGGTCGCGCAGGTGGTGGCGGAGGAATTCCAGGTCGATCTCGCCCGCGTCAAGATTACGGCTGCGACCACGGGCAAGGTGCCGAACACCAGCGCCACCGCCGCCTCGTCGGGCTCCGACCTCAACGGCATGGCGGCGCGCGATGCGGTGGCCAAGATCAAGGCCCGGCTCATAGCCCACCTCGCGCAGATCCACCAGACGCCGGCATCAGACATCGCCTTCCTGCCCAACCGGGTTCGGGTCGGCACGCAGGAGTTAGCCTTCGACGACGTCATCGCCGGGGCCCACCGCGCCCGAATCTCGCTGTCCGCCACCGGTTTCTACGCGACGCCGAAACTCAGCTGGGACGAGGCAACGCGCACCGGCCGGCCGTTCTACTACTTCGCCTATGGCGCCGCCGTATCCGAGGTCGCGATCGACACGCTGACGGGTGAGACCCGCATCCTTCGCGTCGACATCCTGCACGACTGCGGCCGGTCCCTGAACCCAGCGATCGACCTCGGCCAGATCGAGGGCGGCTTCGTCCAGGGCGCCGGCTGGCTGACCATGGAGGAACTGGTCTGGGACGATGCCGGCCGCCTCGGTACACACGCGCCGTCGACCTACAAGATCCCCTGCGCCTCGGACCGGCCGCCCGACATGCGCATCCAGATCTTCGACAAGGGCCGCAATATCGAGGACACCATCTACCGCTCCAAGGCCGTCGGCGAGCCGCCGCTGATGCTGGCGATCTCGGTGCACGCGGCGCTCAGCGATGCCATCGCCAGCGTCGGCGCCAATCGCGTCTCGCCCGACCTTGATGCACCCGCCACGCCCGAGCGCATCCTGTTTGCCGTCGAGCGCGTCAAACGCCACCTCGAGGCATCAACGCCATGAGCCGTCCCCTGCTGCGCCTTGCGGGCCTGACCAAGCTCTTTCCCGGCGTCGTCGCCAACGCCGATGTGTCGCTTGAAGTCGCGCGCGGCGAGATCCATGCGCTGCTCGGCGAAAACGGCGCCGGCAAATCGACACTCGTCAAGATGATCTACGGCATCCTCAAGCCGGACGACGGGCGCATGACATTCGATGGTCAGCCGTTCCAGCCGGCGAGCCCGGCAGAAGCGCGCGCCCGCGGCATCGGCATCGTGTTCCAGCATTTCTCGCTGTTCGAGGCATTGACCGTCGCCGAGAACATCGCCCTTGGGCTGCCCGCGTCCGAGGCCGGCCGCGACCTGGCCGAGCGCATCGTCAAGGTCTCGGCGTCCTATGGCCTCAAGCTCGATCCGGCGCGCCTCGTCGGCACGCTGTCGGTCGGCGAGCGCCAGCGCGTCGAAATCGTGCGCTGCCTTTTGCAGCGCCCGAGCCTGCTGATCATGGACGAACCGACCTCGGTATTGACACCGCAGGAAGTGGACATGCTGTTTACCGTGCTGCGCCGGTTGTCGTTCGAGGGCTGCTCCATCCTCTACATCTCGCACAAGCTCGAAGAGATCCGCAGTTTGTGCAGCCGAGCAACTGTGCTGCGCGGCGGCAAGGTCGTGGCCACCTGCGACCCGCGCCAGGAAAGCGCACGTGGTCTCGCCGAGATGATGATCGGCACTACGTTCCAGGCGGCGTCGCGCCCAGGCATCAAGCCCGGTGCGGTGCGGCTCGAGGTCGACGCGCTGTCGCTGGTGAGCCAAGAGCACTTCGGCGTCGATCTCGACGACATCAGCTTCGACGTCTGCGCCGGCGAGATTTTCGGTATCGCCGGCGTTGCCGGCAACGGCCAGTTCGAGCTGATGGAGGCGCTGATCGGCGAACGTGCCGCCGCCAAGCCAGGGGCAATCACCATCGACGGCGTGCCGATCGGTCAAGCCGGGCCGATCGCGCGGCGACGCCTCGGCATGGCGTTCGTGCCGGAGGAGCGCCTCGGCCATGGCGCGGTGCCGGATCTGTCGCTCACCGACAACACGCTGCTCGCCGCAGCCGGCAGCGCCGGTCTGGTCTCGCGCGGGATGATCGACCGCCGGGCGATCGCGCGCTTGGCCGAACGGATCGTGTCGGCGTTCGACGTCCGCACCGCCGGCGTCGCACATGCGGCGCGCAGCCTGTCCGGCGGCAACCTGCAGAAATTCGTGGTTGGCCGCGAAATACTGCGCGATCCGAAAGTGCTGATCGTCGCGCAGCCGACGTGGGGTGTCGATGCCGGCGCGTCTGCCGCCATTCACCGGGCCCTGCTCGATCTTGCCGCCAAAGGCTGTGCCATCATCGTCATCTCGCAGGATCTCGACGAGCTGTTCGCGTTCTGCACCCGCATCGCGGTGATCGCCTACGGCCAGCTGTCGGCGCCGGTGCCGATCGAAGCGGCAACGGTCGAAGGCATCGGCCGGGCGATGGGTGGCATGCCGATCCAGGCCACGAAGGACGCGGTACATGCTTAGGCTCGAGCCCCGCCGCGAGCCGTCGCAGGCGATGGTCTACGCGACGCCGTTGATCGCCGTCGTGCTGACGCTCGCCGCCGGCTTCGGGCTGTTCGCGAGCCTGGGCAAGGACCCGCTGCAGGCGATGTGGCTGATCTTCGTCAAGCCGCTCACCTCGCTCAATGGACTTGCCGAATTGACCGTCAAGGCGACGCCGCTGGTGCTGATCGCAACCGGACTCGCCGTGGGATTCAGGGCCGGTGTGTGGAACATCGGCGCCGAAGGCCAGTTCACCATCGGCGCGCTGACCGGCGGCAGCGTGGCCCTTGCCCTCTACCCGGCCGGCGGCATCTGGCTGCTGCCGGCGATGCTCGTCGCCGGCATCCTTGGCGGCATGGTGTGGGCGGCGATCCCGGCCTTGCTGCGCACCCGCTGCAACGCCAACGAGATCCTGGTCAGCCTGATGCTGAGCTACGTCGCGGTGCTGCTGCTGAGCTTGGCTGTGCATGGCATCCTGCGTGATCCCGACGGCGCCAATTTTCCGGAAAGCCGACTGTTCCAACCCACCGCCCTGCTGCCAAACCTGGTGCCGGGCACGCGGGCGCATATCGGCGCCATCGCCGCGCTGCTGGCGGTGGCGGCGACGCAGCTGCTGCTGTCGCGGCACATCGCCGGCTTCCAGGTCAAGGTGCTCGGACTGGCGCCGCGCGCCGCCCGCTTCGCCGGCTTTTCTGAAAGCCGCATCGTGTGGGGCTGCTTCATGCTGTCGGGCGGCCTTGCCGGCCTCGCCGGCATCATCGAGGCGGCGGGCCCGGTCGGCCAGTTGGTGCCGTCGCTGCCGGTCGGCTACGGCTTCACCGCGATCATCGTCGCCTTTCTCGGCCGGCTGCACCCGGTCGGCATCCTGTTCTCCGGCCTGTTGATCGGGCTCACCTACATCGGCGGCGAAGCGGCGCAGATCGCCATGCGGCTGCCGAGTGCGACGATCTCGATCTTCCAGGGCCTGCTGTTGTTCTTCCTGCTGGCGAGCGACGTGCTGGTGCGCTTCCGCCCGGTGTGGCGCGCCACCCGGCGCACGACCGCCGCCCTCAAACCCGCCGCATAGGACGCGAGCCATGGACCTGTTGACCGACATCATGATCGGCGTCATCGCGGCGGCGACACCGCTGGTATTCGCCGCCATCGGCGAGCTTGTGGTCGAGAAGGCGGGCGTGCTCAACCTCGGCGTCGAGGGCATGATGATCATGGGCGCCGTCGCCGCGTTCGCCGCCACCATACGCCACCGGCAGCGCCGCCGCCGGTGTGATCGCCGCGATCATCGCCGGCGCCGTCATGGCGGCGCTATTTGCAGTGCTGACGCTCAGCTTGATGTCGAACCAGGTGGCGACCGGGCTGGCATTGACGATGTTCGGTCTCGGCCTGTCGGCGCTGATCGGCCAGGGCTATTCCGGCATGGCGGTGCCGTCGTTCCCGCGCCTCGATATCCCGGTGCTGTCGAGCCTGCCGGTGGTCGGCCGGCTGCTCTTTACCCGCGACGGGCTCTTCTATCTGTCGCTCGCGCTCGCAGCCGCTACCGCCTATACGCTCAATCGCACCCGCGCCGGCCTCATCCTAAGGGCGATCGGCGAGAACCACGATGCAGCGCATGCGATCGGCTACCCGGTGATCCGATATCGCTACCTGGCGCTGATGTTCGGTGGCGCCTGCGCCGGCCTCGGCGGCGCCTACTTGTCGATCGTGCAGACGCCGATCTGGGTCGAGAAGATGACGGCCGGACGCGGCTGGATCGCGCTCGCCCTCGTCGTGTTCGCAGCCTGGCGGCCAGGCCGCGCGCTGGCCGGCGCCTACCTGTTCGGCGGCATCTCGGTGCTGCAATTGCACGCCCAGGGCTTCGGCCTGTCGCTCGATCCGCAGATCCTCGCCATGTTCCCGTACCTGGCGACGATCGTGGTGCTGGTCATCATTTCGGCCGACAAGATGCGCCTGAAGCTCAACGCTCCGGCGAGCCTCGGCAAACCGTTCTTCGCCCCCGCATGAGCACGAAACTCGCCATTCGCGGCCAGACGCTGGCGTTCAAGGCCGATCCCTTCGAGGTCGCGCCCGAGGACGCCATCGCCTTCGACAGCGACGGCGCCGTCGTCATCGCCGACGGCGTGATCGAAGCTACCGGCCCGGCACACGAGATCCTTGCCGGCTATCCCGGCATCACTGTCACCGCCTATCCCGGCCATTTGATCATGGCCGGCTTCGTCGATGCGCATATCCACTACCCGCAGACCGGCATCATTGCGTCGTACGGCGCGCAATTGCTGGAATGGCTCGAGAAGTACACATTCCCCGCGGAACTCGAATTCGCCGATCCGGTCCATGCCCGCGCCGTCGCCGAGATCTTCCTCGACGAGATCCTGCGCAACGGCACCACCACCGCTTCGGTCTATTGCACGTCGCATCCGCAGTCGGTCGATGCGTTGTTCGAGGCGGCGCGGGCGCGCGGCCTGCGCATGGCCGCCGGCAAGTCGATGATGGACCGCAACGCCCCGCCTGGACTGCTCGACACGGCCGAGCGGGCCTACGCTGAGAGCGAGGCGCTGATCCGTCGCTGGCACGGCCGCGACCGCATGAGTTACGTCGTCACGCCGCGGTTCGCGGTGACCTCGACGGATCGACAGATGGCGGCGATGGGGGCGCTGTGGCAGGCGCATCCGACGACGCTGATGCAGACCCATATTTCGGAAAACACCGCCGAGATCGAATGCGTCAGGCGACTTTTCCCGACCGCGCGCGACTATCTCGACAGCTACGAGCGGGTCGGCCTGATCGGCCCCGGCGCCAACTTCGGCCACGCGATCCACCTTTGCCCGCGCGAGATCGACCGGCTGCGCGAATCAGGCTCGGGCATTTCGCATTGCCCGACCTCCAACCTGTTCATCGGCTCCGGCCTGTTTGATCTGGCGGGCTTGCGCCAGACCGCGACGCCGATTCCGGTCGGGCTCGGCACCGACGTTGGCGGCGGCTCGTCTTTCTCGATGCTGGCGACGATGCGCGCGGCCTATGAGATCGCGCAATTGCGCGGCAACAGCGTGCATCCCGCCCGCGCCTTCTGGCTTGCGACGCAAGGTTCGGCGCGAGTGCTGCGAATGGCTGACCGGATCGGCAATCTGGCGCCGGGCTACGAGGCCGACATCGCCGTGCTCGATCTCAACTCGACGCCATTGATCGCCCAGCGCGCGGCGCGGGCGAAGTCGATTTCAGACACGCTGTTCGTGCTGATGATCCTCGGCGATGACCGGGCAATCGCCGCGACTTATGCCGCGGGCAGGCTGGTGCATCATCGAGGAGAATGAATAGCGGGTGGCCGAACCGCGTCGGAACGGTCACCCGGTCGATATCAGTGCCGGGTCGAGACGACAACCGTCGATGGGATCTGCGTGGCTTGCGAAACGCAGGCATCGATATCTGGTACCGGCACCGCCGCGGCCACGGCTTCGGCCACGCCGATCAGCATCGGCTCGCCCCGCTGCCACAGCCGATCGAACGCCCTGGCGCTCCAGGCCGCGGTCTCCACGCAACCGGTGGCGTAGCATTCGTAGGCATCGCGCTTGGCCGGCTCCCGGCGCATGCAGTCGCCGATCCACGATGTCGAGGCATCGATGTGCAGCTGCTCGTGCGCGTCGAGCAGACGCACGTCGCGGGCAATCCGCAACTCGCAGGCAAAGCCGATCGGCGTCTGCGCCGCGCTGTCGGGAACGCTCGGCAGCGCGTGCGTCAGCAAGGTTTTCACATTGTAGCCGGCGGCCTTGATCGCCGGCGCCAGCGCGGTCACCGCCAGCACCACCGGGCTCTCGACCGAGCGGGCAATCAGCAGCCAGGTTTGCCCACCATTTACATCACCGTTTGCCGCCAGATAGTTGCTAATGAAGGCTTTGAGCCTATCTTCCTTGTCCTCGCGCCTGACGACATCCATGCTGGGCTTCGCATTCAACGTCATATTCTGTTCCTCGAAGGGGCGGGAACCGGCAGGCTTTCCGCAAGCCGGCCGAGACCAGTTTTCGGTTCCTTACGCGTGCTTCACATGAGAGTTGCGAACTGGTCGGTCGTGCGCAGATCCGATTGTGGTCGAGGGCGGTTAATTTTGGATTGATCGCTGTATCGTTTCCGACTTGCCTCATCAGTCGGCCGGCGCGACAGTCAACAGTGTCGACGGCGTTTGGACCGCGCGGCTCGCGGCAGCAAGCCGCGCCAGTGCCGCCGGTAGCACTGCCGGCGTCGTCGGCACCGTGGTCATCGCCGTCTGCGCGGTCCCGGTCGGCAAAGTGTAGCGGATCGTCTCGCGCGTCATCTCGATGTCGACGCCGGCGTCGCGGGCCTCGGGCGGCACCGTCCCTGGCGCCATTGGCCGCACCGGCATGGCGACGACGTTCTCTGGCAGTGACGGCGGCGTCTCCAGCGGCCGGACTGAGACCTCCGCCTGCCGCCGGGCGATCTCATCTGACCATTGCGAAACCCGCGCCTCACGCGCCGCCTCTGCCGGCATCGGCGGCTGGAAGCGGGCATATGGGCCGTAGGCGGCAGCGGCGTCGTTGGCCGCAGCCGGTATCGGCCCGGCTCGATGTGGTTCATAGCCTGCCATCGCCGGCCGCGCCGCGCCCTGCTGGGGCCGCTGCTGTGGCGCAGGCGGGGCGAACGCCGACTGCATCGGCTGCGGCATGACGGGCGCCGGCGGGCGCACCCGATGGGCAACTTGCCGGAAAGCGTCAGCAATGCCGGCGGGCTGGCCAGGCGCCGGGCCCACCTCGGCGCGGCGCCGGCGCTTCTCCGCCTCGACACGCCTGGCGGCGCCCATCACCGCCCCGAGGATGATCTCCGACCAGGCGCCATCGGCGAAACGGTAGATGCGGAACGCCTTGCAATGGGTGAACTTCGATCCCTGACGACCGAGCTTCTTCTGGATGCTCGCGGTCTTGAGGAACGGCGAGTACACCCGCTTGAATATCTTCTCCTTCTCGAAGCTCGAGAACAGGTTCGACAGCAAATGGGCTTCCGCCAGCAACTCCTGCTGCTCGCGCGGATTGCGGTTCCATGGCGCATCGAGCGGCACCGCGACGTAGTAGTCGCCGCCGTAATCGAATACGACGTGCCGGAAGATCTCGAACTTCTGGCGCATCTCGGCGTCGGCGTGGATGTCGGTGAAACGCGACAGGATCTGGTAGACCGGGCCGCGCTCGGCCGCCTGCATCTTCGGCACCAGGCCGTGCAGGCGGTTCAGCGGCCGGCCCATCGACACCAGCAGCAGGCAGATGTCGACGAAAATCGCGATGGCGAGCGGCACGTAGTCGCGCTTCGACAGGCCGGCCTGTTCGCCCCCCAATGATTTCATCACCGCCGGCGTCGGTGTCTCGACCGACTGCACCGCTTTCTGCTGCAGTGCCCGCAGCTCATCGGCGGACGGCGGCATCTTGAACGACAGCAGGCCGTAGAAACTCGTGGTGAGGCGGCGGAACGCCTCGATCGTCGCTTCCGAGCCTTCGACGGCTGCGATCGTCGGCTTCTGCAGCTCCGGCAGCTGATCGATGGCGCGCACGACGCCCTTCAACGCCCCCTGCAGCTGCGGATCGGGGCAGGAGATGGAGCCGCCCTTGCCGTCGGCAATGGTGGTCTTGTCGGCGCGCTCGGCGAGATCGGCGCGGATCTGCTTCAATTGCGGATCGGTGCGGAAGGCGTTGAAGCCGGTCACGGTCATGTCGAGCTTGCGGCTCAAGCGAGCGCATGAAATCGTTGCGGGTGCCGCTCCTGGCATCGAAGGTCGACTTGTCGTCCTTGACGATCTTGGCAAGGTCGACGTCGAGGCCTGACATTTCACTTTTCACCGCCGTCGACCCGGCCTTTGACGAAGTCTGCGGCGAACGAGAAGCGGGCGGCGTCGTCCTCGCGCATCTTGCGGCGCGGACCTTCGCCGGGCTTCGAGTTCGGGCACGAGGTGCCGTTGGCGCGCTCCTGCTCGGCCTTCTGGGTCGAAATCTGGGTCAGGCTCACGAGCGTGCCGTTGAGCTGCTCGAGCCGGGTGGCGGCGGTATTGAGCGCGCCTTGAACCTGGGTGACGGCGCTCTCAGCCGAGCGCGAGGCCTCCGACCGGCTCTCCAGCACCTTCCAGTAGAAGCCGAAGCCGAAGCCGATCGAGATCACCGACAAGAACACGTAGCCGCCGACATAGAGCAGCCGGGTGACGAAGCCGTTCGGCGCGAAGATCTGGTCGAGCAGCCACACGATCATGGTCATCAGCATGGCGACCGAGAAGCCGATGATCACTTTGTGGATCAGCGGCAGATCGCCCATGTTGGCCTCGATCAGCTCGAGCATGCCGACGTAGGTCGCGACCCACGACAGCGCGCCGAGACCAAGGACGAGAAGAAATTTCTTGAGGTCGCGCTTGGGCTGGTCGCCACCATGAAGGTCGTAGCCGTCGCCGTGCCGGTCACCGCCCGCACGGCTGCCATGGGGGCTGCCATTCGAGAACAAATCCGAGATCGCCGGCATGGGATCGCCTGGTCCGCTACGCAAAGCCGCGTACACATTGGGCAGTTCGACGTTGCTCGAGCCTGCCTCGGCTGTCGGCGTAGTCGACCAATCTGTCGGAGTTGGGTTGCGCTTGGGGCAGATTGGTGGCGAGGCACTGCCAGTTGTGGAAAGTCCAACCGATCAGGGACGCTGGGGTTGGCGCTTCGGCTCCGGCGCCCTGGCTGGCGGCGGCGCCGGCACTACCGGGACCGGGGCCGAGGCCGGCGCGGCAACCGGCTTTGCAGGCACCGGCAGCTCCGGCATCTGATCCGGCCGCGGCCAGCGAAAATCGTCGGCCCGGCCGGGCTTCGGCGGCAGCTGTTCGCCTTTGACCATGACCCGGAAATAAGGCGTCTGGGTCGGCGCCAGCTTGGCGCGGCGCCCGCTACTTCCCGGCGCGTCGGCCGACGGCATCACCGAGCTCAGCAACAGCAGTCCGCCGGGCAGCGTCTCCTGCAGAGTATCGCCGACCTGGGTGGCACGCTCAGGCGAGGCATTGCGGGTCATAAGCTGAATGACCGACGCCGGGATCGCCGGCCGCAGGATGTCGAGCGTCGTAGACTCCTCGCGGCCAGCGGGCGTCACTGTTCGCAGTGCTATGCGGCTGTTGTCGGCCTTCTGCTCGGTCGCCGTACTGGCCGCGGCAGCGGTCGGCTGCGGCGCCGAAGTCGTGGTCGACGACCAGGCCGACTTGGTCTCGCCGGGCTTCGGCGTCGGCGCCACCGGACGCCTGCGGCTCGGCCTTTGCCGGATTGATCTTGCGCTGCTCGGGTTCGGCGCCGGCGAGCGGAATGCTGCGTTCGTTCTTGGCCTGCGTCAGGTCGCGCCTGATCTCGCGCTCGACGAAGTGGGCGAGCTTGCGGTTGCCGGCCGGCGTGAAGCCGACGCCGTCGCCCTCGCGCAAGCGCCGCACCAGCCCCGCGACGTCGGGCCCGAGTGCGACGAAGCTGCCGTTCTCGTCGGCAAAGCCGGCGTAGGCGTCGATGTACTTGATACCATTGAGGTGGGCGCGATCGCGCACCAGGTCGTTGATCAGCTGGACGGTGTCGTTCCAATCCGGGCGCTGCATCACCGGCAGGCCGATCCAGTAGACCGCGCCGCCGCGCCGCTTCAGCGCCTTCATCAACCGGTCGGCGCGCCGGCCATAGATCTCGCGCCATTCGTCGGTGCCGACGCTGACACGTTTGTTCGGCAGCCTGATCGACAGCCGGTCGTCGCGGCCGACCATGACGATGGTGATGTGGCTCTGCTCGGGGCCGGCGGCATCCTCGATCGCCTTGATCTCGTCATCGGCTTCGGCGCGGGTGAGACCTGGAAAGTGCCGGTGCTTGCGATTGATCTGCAGCCGCGAATCCGAGCCCAACGCCTCGACGAGCCCCGACAGCGCCCCGTCGGCGAGCGAATCCCCAAGGACCTGCAGCTTGTAGATATCGCCTTCCGGAAACGGCGTGATGTAGCTCACGGCCGACGGGTCCTCCTGGGCGCGCGCGGGCGGCGTGCCCGGCAGCGCAAGGCCGAATACCAGGCACAGGACGAGGCAGACGTTGGTGAGCCGGTTCATCGCCCCCCCTCCTGCCGCAATCGTTCGAGGAGTGCAAGGTCGGCATGGCCGTCGGCGGCCATCGCCCTGGTCTTCTGGAACAAGCGGATCGCGGCCTTGGTGGCATTGCCGATGATGCCGTCGACGCCGCCGGCCTCGAAGCCGAGCGCGCCAAGTCGCCGCTGCAGCTCCTCGCGCTCCGCCTTGCCGAGCGGCTTGTCGCCGGCCGGCCAGGGCGTCGTCAAGGACGGGCCGCCGGCCAGCCGGTCGGCGAGGTGGCCGACCGCCAGCGCGTACGACACCGCGTTGTTGTACTTCAGGATGGCGCGGAAGCCGTCACCGACGAGGAACGCCGGCCCCGTGGCGCCGGCCGGCAGGATCAGTTGCAGGGCCGGCATCGAGCCGGCGACTTTCCCACCGGCGGCCGTCACCACGCCGAGCGCCTGCCATTGCGCCCATGTATTCGTCACAGCGGGGTTCGAAAGGCCGTAATCGAAGTTCACCGGCAGACGCACTTCGAAGCCCCACGGCGCGCCCGCCACCCAGCCGGACGCCTTGAGGTAATTGGCGGTCGAGGCGAGCGCGTCTGGAATGCTCGCCCAGATATCGCGGCGGCCGTCGCGATCGAAGTCGACGGCATGGGCGGCGTAGGTCGTCGGCATGAACTGGGTGTGGCCCATGGCGCCGGCCCACGATCCCGACAGGTTCTCCGGCGCGGTCTCGCCCGACTGCAGGATGCGTAACGCCGCCAGCAGCTCGTTGCGCCAGAATTCCGGCCGGCGGCTGTCGAAGGTGGCAAGCGTCGCCAGCGAGCGCAGGGTGGAGCGGCCGCCCATGGCGGTGCCGTAGTTGCTTTCCACGCCCCAGATCGCCAGCACCACGTGCCGGTCGACGCCATAGGCCGTCTCGACCGCCGCCAGCGTCGTCGCCTGCTCGGCAAGCTTCAACCGCCCGGTCTCGATGCGGGCCTCCGAAACCAGCAAGCCGAGGTACTCGCCCGCCGACTTGACGTATTCGGGTTGGGCGCCGGCGCAGTTCGATCACCTCCGGATCGGGGACCATGCGCGCGAAGGCAGTGTCGAATGTCACCGGCGTGATGCCCTGCACGGCAGCGTCGCGCTTGAGGAAATCGAGAAACGCGGCGAACTGCGACGGCGAAGCGACGGCAACCGCCGGCGGCGGCGTCACTGGCACCACGGCGGGCGGCAGCCAATTCGCGTGCACGAGCCAGGCACCCATCGCTGCCGCCAGCATGCAGCCACCGACAAGCCCGACCGTCGATCGCGCCGCTGTCGCCATGCCTGCTACCTCGCCGGGCTCGCGCGCAGGTGGGCGAGCAGTGCTGCCGTCGGCCAGCAATCGACGCCGAGGCCGGCCTCGCGCTGGTACTTGCCGATCAGCCAGCGGGTGTTGGAGCCGATCTTGCCGTCGAGCTTGTCGATCGGGCTGCCTCGCGCCTTGAGCAGCTTCTGAATCTCCTCGACGTCCCGGGTCGGCAGCTGCACGATCGACTTCCAGGCCGTGTCGAAGTCGGCGACGCCGCCGATGCGGTCGGCGAGATGGCCGACGAACACGGCATAGAGGTCGCTGGTGTTATAGGCGCGCAGCACCTTGAAATTGTCGGTGACGAGGAAGGAGGGCCCGTAGGCGCCGCCCGGCGACATCAGATAGGCGCTCTTGTCCTGCAGCGCCGCTGGAATGGGGCGGCCGCCGGTGGTTGCGACGCCGGCCTTCAGCCAGTCGCCGAGGGTGCGCGCGTTCATCGGCCCATCATAGCCGCAATCGAGGCTTTTCGGCAGCCGCACCTCGAAGCCCCAGGGCAGGTTCGGCGCCCAGCCCTTGTCTTTGAGCTGCTTGGCCGCCGAGCCCAGCGCATCCGGCACCGAGTTGAACAGGTCGGCCCGGCCATCGTGATCGAGGTCGTAGGCCGACTGGAAGAACTCCGACGGCATGAACTGGGTGAGGCCCATGGCGCCGGCCCACGAAGCGCGCATGTTGGGGATGGTGACGATACGATCCTCCAGCATCTTGAGCCCAAACAGCAGCTCGCGGCGAAACAGCTCCCTGCGCCGGCCGGTAAAGGCCTGCGTCGCCAGCACCCGGATCGCGTAGTGCGGCAGCTTGTGCGAGCCGAAGGCGGTCTCGCGGCCCCAGATCGCGAGCACGATGCGGCGGTCGACGCCCAACTCCTTTTCGACAGCATCGAGTGCCGCCGCGTGGGTCTTGGCGAAACCGCGCGCCTGGGCGGCGAGGTTGGTCAGGTACTTCTTGTCGAGGTAATCCTGCGGCGGCCGGGTGAATTCGGCCTGACCCTTGGCGGACTGCTCCGTCCGGCCGGGGAGCACCAGATCGGGCAGGGTGAGATCGGGCTCGACGCCCTTGAAGGCCGAATCGAAAGTCGTGCGCGAGATGCCGAGCGCCTTCGCCTCCGGCCACAGCCCGTCGACGAAGGCCTGGAACGAGGGTTGCGGCTGAGCCTGTGCCGGCACGGCGACGGCAAGGCACGCCGGCAGCACCATCAGCAGCAAATACCGCAGCCGTTTCATGCCTGTCCCCGCCGCACGCGCCAACGCGCCGGACCGCAGTGGCCCAGCCCACCCCACAGTTATCCGATTCCCGGCATAATTGCGGCGGTGGCGAACAGTGCCTGGCTTCGGCCTGGCACCAGGGTTACGACCGTGTCCGGCTAAAGCCGGACGCCGATCCAGCTCACGATGCCTTCTTCCGCTCTTCCAGGCGCCGCTCCCAGGCCATGGCCTGGGTCACGATTTGATCGAGGTCGGCATTCTCGGGCTGCCAGCCGAGTTCGCGCATGATCTTGTCGGGTGCCGCCACGACGGCTGCCGGATCGCCCGGCCGGCGCGGCGACATCTTGACCTCGAAGTCGCGGTTCGAGGTGCGCTTCACCGCCTCGATCACCTGCAGCACGGAATAGCCCTTGCCATAACCGCAGTTGAACACGTCGGACTTGCCGCCATTGCGCAAATGCTTGAGCGCCGACATATGGGCGCGGGCCAGATCCTTGACGTGGATGTAGTCGCGAATGCAGGTGCCGTCGGCGGTCGGATAGTCGGTGCCGAACACCTCCATGCGCGGCCGCTGGCCGAGTGCGGTCTCGCAGGCGACCTTGATCAGGTGCGTGGCGCGCGGCGTCGACTGGCCGGTGCGGCCCTTGCGGATCGGCGCCGGCGACGTTGAAATAGCGCAGCGCCACATAGTTGAAGTCGTGCGCGACGCGAGGCATCGCGCAGCATGATCTCGGTCATCAGCTTCGACGAGCCGTAGGGCGACATCGGCTTCAGGGTCGTTTCCTCGTCGATCGGCTCGTCGCCGGTCATGCCGTAGACGGCGGCGGTCGAGGAGAAGATGAACTGCTTCACGCCCATCGCCACCGCGACTTCCATCAGCGCCCGCGATTTGACGGTGTTGTTGTTGTAGTAGCCGAGCGGATCGGCGACCGACTCCGGCACCACGATCGAGCCGGCGAAATGGATGATGGCAGTGACGCCGTGCCGGCGGATGACGGCGCGGGCCAGATCCTGATCACCGCAGTCGCCGATCACCAGCGTCACCTCGGGCGGGACCGCCCAGCGGAAGCCGGTGGTGAGGTTGTCGAGTACCACCACCTGCTCGCCGGCCTCGCGCAGCTCGATCACCATGTGGCTGCCGATATAGCCGGCACCGCCCGTGACCAGAATGCTCATGTCGACAACTCCCCGCTCGCTGCGCCGCGCCTGCCTATGAACCAGCATGGTAACCTGATCGCGTCGCGACTAGGACTGCCGCTGTCTCGCGCGCCCATAATCGGCCATTACCAGCCTCGCAGCGCACGAGTCTTTGTTAAGCATACGCACGGGTTGCGGCCATTCAAGGCATCCGCGTGACCAATTGCCACGGGACTTGCAGGAGGGCGCACCCGCTCAACCTCGCTGCCGCAGGAGTTTTGATCATGCCGTCGCCGAAAAAGCCGATCCGCAAGGCCGTGTTCCCCGTCGCCGGACTGGGCACGCGGTTCCTGCCGGCGACCAAGGCGATGCCGAAAGAAATGCTGACCGTAGTCGACCGGCCGGTGATCCAACACGTGGTCGACGAGGCGCGAGCGGCGGGAATTGAACATTTCATTTTCGTCACCGGCCGCAACAAGGGCGTCATCGAGGACCACTTCGACAGCCAGTACGAGCTGGAGCACACGCTCGAAACCCGTGGCAAGGCCAAGGAGCTCGAGCACCTGCTGAACGACCTGCCGGGCGCCGGCCAGACGAGCTTCACCCGCCAGCAGAAGCCACTCGGCCTTGGCCATGCAGTCTGGTGCGCCCGCGAACTCGTCGGCAACGAGCCGTTCGCGCTGCTCTTGCCCGACATGCTGCATCACGGCGTCAAGGCGTGCCTCGCCGAAATGATCGAGGCCTACAACGAGTTCGGCGGCAACCATATCGCGGTGTCGCCGGTGCCGCAGGATCAAACCCATCTCTACGGCATCGTCGGCGTCGAGGACACCAAGTCCAAGGTGTCCGCTTTGACCGCCATGATCGAGAAGCCGCCACGGGGCACGGCGCCGTCGAACCTGCACATCACCGGCCGCTACATCCTGCAGCCTGAGATATTCGCACTGCTTGCCGCCCAGGAGCGCGGTACCGGCGGCGAGATCCAGCTGACCGACTCGATGATCAAGCTGTGGCAAGACGAGAAGCAGCCGTTCCATGCGGTGCGCTTCGACGGCAACATCTACGACTGCGGTTCGAAGATCGGCTTCCTGACCGCCAATGTCGCCTACGCGCTCGCCCGCGATGACCTCGGCCCCGCGCTCAAAGCCGAGTTGAAGCGGCTGCTGTGATCCGGCGCAGCTTCGATGTCGAGCTTGACGGTCGAACGTACCTGGGGACACGACATCGATGGCCAGCGAACAGATCCGCAGGCGCCGCTCTACATCCGCATGCACGCGGCCGACAACGTGGCGATCGTCGCCAACGACGGCGGCTTGGCGAGGGACGCGAAATTCGCCTGCGGCCTCACCCTCGCGAGCGGGTGCCGCAGGGCCACAAAGTGGCCCTCGCCGACATCGCCGAGGGCGGCGCCATCCGGCGCTACAACGTCATCATCGGCTATGCGTTGAAGGAATTGCCGCGTGGCTGCTGGGTGTCGGAGCAATCGATCCGCATGCCGGCCGCGCCCGGCCTCGACAACCTGCCGATCGCGACCGCCGCCCCTGAGCCGATGCCGCCGCTCGACGGCTACACCTTCCAGGGCTTTCGCAATCGGGATGGCTCGGTCGGCACCCGCAACATCCTCGCCATCACTACCACCGTGCAATGCGTCTCCGGCGTGGTCGAATTCGCCGTCCGGCGGATCAAGCAGGAATTGCTGCCGCGGTACCCCTACGTCGACGACGTGATCGGCATCGAGCACACCTACGGCTGCGGCGTCGCCATCGATGCTCCCGGCGCCGCCGTGCCGATCCGCACGCTGCGCAACATCAGCCGCAACCCGAATTTCGCCGGCAGCACCATGGTCGTGAGCCTCGGCTGTGAAAAGTTGCAGCCGGAGCGGCTGCTGCCGCCGGGCTCGCCCAGCTATGACCTAGTCACGCTGCAGGATGAAGCCCACGTCGGCTTCCAGTCGATGATCCGCTCGATCGTATCCACCGCCGAGCAGCATCTGGAGCGCTTGAACAAGCGCCGCCGCGAGACCTGCCCGGCAAGCGACCTTGTCGTCGGCATGCAGTGCGGCGGCTCCGATGCCTTCTCCGGCGTCACCGCCAACCCGGCGTTGGGCTTCGCTTCCGACCTATTGGTCCGAGCCGGCGCCACGGTGATGTTCTCGGAAACCACCGAGGTGCGCGACGGCATCGACCAGCTGACCGCCCGCGCCGCCAACCGCCAGGTCGCCGCCGCGCTCATCCGCGAGATGGACTGGTACGACAAATACCTCGAAATCGGCACCGCCGACCGCAGCGCCAACACGACGCCGGGCAACAAGAAGGGCGGCTTGTCTAACATCGTCGAAAAGGCGATGGGCTCGATCATCAAGTCCGGCACGGCGCCGATCGCCGGCGTGGTGTCGCCCGGCGAACGCGCTACCACCAAGGGCCTGCTCTACTGCGCAACGCCAGCCAGCGACTTCATCTGCGGCACGCTGCAACTGGCCGCCGGCATGAACATCCACGTCTTCACTACCGGCCGCGGCACGCCCTACGGTCTCGCCCAGGTACCGGTGATCAAGGTCGCCACCCGCAGCGACCTGGCGAAGCGCTGGCACGATCTGATGGATGTCGACGCCGGCCGCATCGCCACCGGCGACGCTACCATCGAGGCGGTCGGCTGGGAGGTGTTCCGTTTGATCCTGGACGTCGCCAGCGGCGCCAAGAAGACCTGGGCCGAGCAGTGGCAGCTGCATAATGCGCTCGCCCTGTTCAATCCCGGCCCGGTGACTTGATCGGTCTTCGACCGCGCGCCGCGGTTCATGCTGCCCGTGCGGACGACCCCGGGGCGGCTGGTGGCCGGCGTGAGCAGCCGACCAGCCGCGATCAGGTCCTGCTCCCAGGCTGCGCCGGCAGTACCTGCACGATGGTCTTGCCGTTCTTGTCCTGCACCCGCACCTTGACCGGGCGCTCCTTGAAGACGGTGCGCTGCAGCTGCGGCAGGAAGTTGCTGATCGCCTGCTGCTCGCCGGCGAGCGTGATCAGCCAAATGATATCGCCCGAGGTCCACTCGCGTGACGTCAGCACCGGCGGCTTGTCGAGGTTGTCGGCCAGACGCTTGTCGACCGCCGGCGAGACGCGCGCCCACAACGCGGCGGCGACCGGGATCACCGGGCCATCCTTGCGCGGCCGCGACACGGCGACCCGCGCCTGGCCGGCAACCATCGGCGGAATGACCAGCCATTCGAGATCCGCCAGACGCAGGTTCTTGTAGTTGGCGTCCCGCATCAGCACCGCGACCGCCTGGGAGAAGTCGTGCGCGAAGCGCTCTTTCTGGGCGGCAGCGAGGCGGGCCGCCGCCGACACGCCGGCCGCCACTTTGGCCGGCTGTGCTTGCGGCATCTGGCGTTCGGCCATCGGTAGATTTCCAGGCTCGAGACCGCCGGGCGCATTGCGGCCTTCATCATCGCCATGTGCCATCGCTGAGCTCTCCCGCCAAATCTTTGCCACCGTCACAATTATCGCATTCGCACCATGCTCACGGCGTGGCATCCAATATGCAGCATAAATGATGATTATTAAGTATAATGACTATCACCTTGCTATGGCGCCTGCGACACGCCCGATGTTGTCGGTACGCCTCGACGAGCACCTCTACTCGCGCCGGATTCTGATCAAGATAGACTTACACTAGTCCTTCAAATGCAACATCAGCAAGTCAGGAGTGTTAAACTCGTTTGCAAATTCTTACCCAGGTGCATTATCCACGCATCGCAGCGCTGGACTTGCCTCGCCCCGGTGCAGCTGCTGCAAGATTGGGCACGGGCCGAAGCCCCAGCGATGCCGTTGCACGATTGCCGGCGGCCTGGGCTCAGGAGGGTATACTGGAAACCGCGGATGGTGCAGAACCATTGGCTGCAACTGGCAGAATAGAAAACGATGACGGTCGAGGTAAAAATCTGCGGTTTGAAGTCGCAGGCGCAGATGGCGGTGGCGCTCGACGCCGGCGCCGATTACGTCGGCCTGGTGTTCTTTGCACAGAGCCCGCGCAACGTCGCGCTGGCCGTAGCCGCCCCGCTCGCCGTCCAGGCACGCGGCAGGGCGAAGGTCGTCGCCCTGGTGGTCGATGCCAACGACGCACTGATCACAAGCATCGTGCGGGAAGTCGGCCCCGACATCCTCCAGTTGCACGGCTCCGAGACGCCGGCGCGGGTGGCTGAGATCAAGCGCCGTTCGGGCTGCACTGTCATGAAGGTGATCAAGGTCGAGACCGCGGCCGATGCCGCCCGTGCCATCGACTACGCCGGTATTGCCGACCTGATCCTGTTCGATGCCAAGGCGCCGGAGGGCGCCCTCCTGCCCGGCGGCAACGGCGTTGCCTTCGACTGGACCACGCTCGATGACGTGAAGGATAAAGTGCCGTATATGTTGTCCGGCGGGCTCAGCCCCGCGACCGTCGCCGACGCCATCCGCCGCACCGGTGCCTCACGTGTCGATGTATCGTCTGGCGTCGAAATCCGGCCCGGCGAAAAGGATGCGGGGCTGATCCGCGCCTTCATCGCCAACGCCAAAGCCGCCTGAAACGTCTGCCCGACTTGAAAGCTCAATGCCCCATGTCCAAGACTGCCGACCGCACTTCCAAGCTCAACAGCTACATGACCGGCCCCGACGAGCGCGGCTACTTCGGCATCTTCGGCGGCCGTTTCGTCGCCGAGACCTTGATGCCGCTGATCCTTGAGCTGGAGCAGGCCTACACCAAGGCCAAGGGCGACCCTGCGTTCCATGCCGAGATCGCCCACCTCAACACCCATTATGCCGGCCGGCCAAGCCCGCTCTATCACGCCGCGCGGCTGACCGAGCACTTCCGCAGCAACGCGAAAAAGGGCTTGGGCGCCAAGGTCTACTTCAAGCGCGACGAGCTCAATCACACCGGCAGCCACAAGATCAACAATTGCCTTGGCCAGATCCTGCTCGCAATGCGCATGGGTAAGACCCGCATCATCGCCGAGACCGGCGCCGGCCAGCACGGCGTCGCGGTCGCCACCGTCTGCGCCAAGTTCAATCTGCCCTGCGAGATCTACATGGGCAAGACCGACGTCGAGCGGCAGAAGCCGAACGTGTTCCGCATGCACATGCTGGGTGCCAAGATCAATGCCGTCACCGCCGGCGCCGGCACCCTCAAGGACGCCATGAACGAGGCGCTGCGCGACTGGGTGACCAACGTCAGGGATACCTACTACATCATCGGCACGGCGGCGGGCCCGCATCCCTACCCGGCGATGGTGCGCGACTTCCAGTCGGTGATCGGCCGCGAGCTGCGTACCCAGATGATGGAGGCCGAGGGCCGGCTGCCCGACACGCTGGTCGCGTGCATCGGCGGCGGCTCCAACGCCATCGGCCTGTTCCACCCCTTCCTCGACGACAAGGGCGTCAAGATGTTCGGTGTCGAGGCCGGTGGCCATGGCATCGAGGTCGAGAACGGTCACGCTGCTTCGATGACCGGCGGCCGGCCGGGAGTGCTGCACGGCAACCGCACCTACCTGCTGCAGGACGCCGACGGCCAGATCCTCGAAGGCCATTCGATCTCGGCCGGTCTCGATTATCCCGGCGTCGGTCCGGAGCATTCCTGGCTGCACGACACCAAGCGCGTCACCTACGTGCCGGCGACCGACAGGCAAGCCCTCGACGCCTTCCAGCTGTGCACCAAGCTCGAAGGCATCATCCCGGCCTTGGAGCCGGCGCACGCGCTCGCCTGGGTGACGAAGCTCGCGCCCACCCTGCCCGAGAACGACCTTTTGGTGATGAACATGTGCGGCCGCGGCGACAAGGACATCTTCGCCGTCGCCGAGCACCTCGGCATGAAGATCGGGTAGGCTCGGATGCGCCGGGAAAGCATCCTGCAAGGCGGAGAATGAACGCGATGGCGGCGGTTGAGACTGAGACACGCGACAAAGTCGAGATGGCGCCGAACAACGAATTCGACGCGCTGATCATCGGTGCCGGATTTTCCGGGCTCTATCAGTTGCACAAGCTGCGGGATGAACTCGGGCTTTCGGTCAAGGTGCTCGAGGCCGGCGACGGCATCGGCGGCACCTGGTACTGGAACCGCTATCCGGGAGCGCGCTGCGATTCGGAAAGCCACTCCTACTGCTACACCTTCTCGAAGGCGCTGCTCAGCGAGTGGAAATGGACGGAGCGCTATCCCGAACATCCCGAGATCCGGCGCTACTTGAACTTTGTCGCCGACAAGCTCGACTTGAAGCGCGATATCCGCCTCGGCACCCGCGTTGCCGCGGCGCACTACGACGACACGTCGAACCGCTGGCGCGTCACCACCGAGGCCGGCGAAGAACTTTCCGCAAAATACCTGATCGCAGCCGTCGGCTGCCTGTCGACCGCCAATGTCCCGAAGATCCCCGGCCTCGATCAGTTCAAGGGCCAATGGTACCACACCGGCCTGTGGCCGCATGACGGCGTCGAATTCAAGGGCAAACGCGTCGGCCTCGTCGGCACCGGCTCGACCGGCATCCAGGCGACGCCGGTGATCGCCGAAACCGCCGCGCCACCTCACCGTGTTCCAGCGCACCGCCAACTATTCCGTGCCGGCGCATAACGCGCCGCTGACGCCTGCCTTCCAGTCCTACGTCACGGAAAAATTCGACGACATCCGCCGTACCATGCACGGCACCACCAACGGCCATGCCTTCGTGATCGAGGACCGTTCGGTGTTCGACGTCTCGGCCGAACAGCGGCAAGCCTTGTACGAGGCGGCCTGGCAGAAGGGCGGGTTGCAGTTCCGCGCCACCTTCCGCGACCTGCTGGCCGACAAGCAGGCCAACGACACTGCGGCCGAATTCATCAAGGCCAAGATCCGCTCGATCGTGAAGGACAAGGCGACTGCGGAAATGCTCGCCGACATCGACCACCCCTATGCTGCCAAGCGACCACCGATCGACAGCTTCTATTTCGAGGCCTTCAACCGCGACAACGTCGCCCTCGTCGACGTGCGCGCCGACCCGATCGAGGCGATCACCGCGTCGGGCATCGTCACCCGGTCGGGCAAGGAATACCCGCTCGACATCATCGTTTTCGCCACCGGCTTCGACGCCATGACCGGACCGCTGCTGCGCATCGACATCCGCGGCCGCGACGGCCTCGCCTTGAAGGACGTCTGGGCGGCGGGACCTCGCAATTACCTGGGCCTGCAGGTGTCGGGCTTCCCGAACCTGTTCACCGTCACCGGACCAGGCAGCCCTTCGGTGTTGTGCAACATGCCGGTCGCCATCGAGCAGCATGTCGAATGGATCGCCGACTGCATCGCCCATATGCGGGCCAAGGGCCTCGAACGGATCGAGGCCAAACCCGAAGCGATGGATCGCTGGGTCGGCGAGGTCAATGCCGCGGCCAATGCGACGCTGCTGCCGCAGGCGCACCACTCCTGGTATCTCGGCGCCAACATCCCCGGCAAGCCGCGCATGTTCATGCCCTATGCCGGCGGCATGGCCCACTATCGCCGGATCTGCAACGACGTCGCCGCGAAGGGGTACGAGGGCTTTGCGCTGAGCGGTTGAGGTGATGTCGGGCCGACGGCAATGGCGTATCGGAACGCTGCCATCGCCGCGAGGTCCGGCGCATCGAGGAATACGGGAGTATGTTGCGGGATGCGGCACTTCGTAGGGTGCAATAGCGTCTTCGCGTATTGCACCGGCTGCAGTCACCCAACAAGCGGTGCGGTGCAATACGCTTGCGCTACTGCACCCTACAACTTTGCCAACACTCGGCTGCCGGCCAGAACAGCAGCCCCTGGCCGCGTCAGGCGCAAGATCGCCGCGCACAAGTCCTAACGTCGTCCAAGGCTCTTGCGCGCAGCCGCGGCGTACCGCGCCAGGCGCTCGGCCGTGAGATCTCCCGCTTCCACTGCAGCGCGCACCGCACAGCTGGGCTCGCTGCCGTGCTGGCAATTGCGGAACCGGCACTGCCGCGACAGCTCTTCGATGTCGCCAAAGTCCGGCGGCGTCGACGCGGCCCTATCCCACAGCTCAAGCCCGCGCATGCCGGGTGTGTCCATGATCGAGCCGCCTCGCGGCCGCACGAACAGCTGGCGATGCGTCGTCGTGTGGCGGCCACGATTGTCGTGCGCGCGAACTTCCTGGGTCGCCTGCAGCGCCTCACCGAGCAGCAGGTTGGTAAGGGTCGATTTGCCGACGCCGGAAGAGCCGATCAGCGCGATGGTTCGGTTGTCCTCGAAGTACGGTTCGAGTTGGCAAACAGCATCGCTGGCACGGGCGCTGATCGCATGCACGGGCACGCCGGGGGCGGTTGCGCGGATCTGGCGGCTTTTGCTCTCCAGGTCATCCGACAGATCGGCCTTGTTGGCGACGACGACAGCTGCCGCACCACTGGCCTCGACCAGCGCCAGGTAGCGCTCGAGCCGCGGCATGTTGAAGTCGCCATCCAGCGCCATCACGATCATCACCACGTCGACATTGGCCGCCAGCAGCTGTGGCCGGCGCTCACCAGCGGCCTTGCGGATCAGCGCACTCGATCGCGGCAGAACGGTCTCGACGCTGGCAATGCCGCCATCCTGCGGCATTCGCAGCGCCACGAAGTCACCGACGCCGGCCAGGTCAGAACGTTGTTCGGCGGCATTGCGCAAGCGGCCGGTGACCATCGCCGTCAGCTCCGACACTTCGGTCGCAACCTGATAGTGCGTTCGATGCTCGCCGACGACGCGGCCGGGCAGACAGCCCCTGGCGGCATATGGCTCGAATTCGAGTTGCCGGCGTTCATTCCAACCCAACGCCGTCAATGTCATCGGAAACGTTCCTTTGGCGGGGCGCCGTTCCAGCTCGGCAACCAATGGCGACGGCAGCAGCTAAGCCACCTTCCATTTGATTGGCGGCGACGAGGGGCCGCGGACTGCGACTTGCGCGTGGCGCTCGCAGTAGGGGCTTTTGCCATTGGTACTGGCGCCGCAAAGATAAAAGCTCGCCGCGCGCGGATCGCCGATCGGCCAACGGCATGATACCGCGTTGACGGTCAGGATCGTCTTTCGTTGCGCGGCCGGCGTTCTGTGATCGGTCGTTGATCCGGCATTCGAGCGGGCAATCAGCTGCAGATCGGGGCTTATTGGCATGTCGAGCCTTCCTGGCGTTGGGCGCTCAATCCGGCGCGTAGAGGTTCACAAGCGCGGCTGGATATCAATGACGGCGCCGCTATCGGGCAGCGAGCCAGCTGGGATGGCTGCGGCCAATGAAAAACGCCCCGCCGAGCGATCGGGGCGTTTCAAATCCAACTCCCAGCCGCGCGAAACCCAGTATTGGAATGCTGCGCGACGGGATAATCGTCAAATGGATACCTTGCGGCCAGAATACAAGGGGCGCGGCCGCGATTGCCGCACGCTGGCACGTTATCGCACCTCGCGCACGCCTGCCGGCCGTCGAGGGCCGACCCGAAATGGCGACGAGGCCTTGCCTCCAACTCACCCGACCCTGAACTTTTCGATCACTGCCATGTCCGGCTCGAATCCCAGCCCCGGCTTGTCGGGGATGGCGACGGCGCTGGCCGTCGGCCGCGGCAGGTCGCGGCCGACGTCGGCCTCGGGCCAGATGTAGAGATACTCGAATAGCTCGGCAGTCTCGAACGCCGCCGCGAGTTGCAGCGTCGCCCAGTAGCCCGGCCCGAAATAGGGCGAATGCGGCATGATGGTGCGGCCCTGCGCCTGCGCCATCCCGGCGACTGCGGACGAACTCCGACACGCCGCCGACCTTGGTCACGCTCGGCTGGGTATATCTGATCGCGGGCACGGTGCGGGCAAACTCGACCGACGTGCAGGCGTTCTCGCCACTGGCAATCGCGACGCCGAACTTGCGCTCGAGCGCGCCCAGCGCCGCCGCGTCGTCAGGTGGGAACAGCGGCTCCTCGACCCAGTAGAGATCGAGCCGCTTCATGTGCGGCAGCAGCCGCTCGGCGTCGGCCGCCGACCAGTTGCAGTTGACGTCGGTGGTGAGCCTGACGTCGGGGCCGACCGCCTTGCGGCCGGCTTCGATCGCCTCGAGCGTGATCTCGTGCAGCTTGACGTCGCGATAGCCCTCGGCCACCGCCCGGGCCGCGAACTTCGCCAGCACCGCCGGCTCGCTGTAGCGCACGAGGCTGGCATAGGCCGGGACCGAATTGCGCCGGCGACCGCCGAGTAACCTCGCCAGCGAAACCCCCTTTGCCTTCGCCGCTGCATCCCACAACGCGATATCGACACCGCCGATCGCAAAAATCGTGATGCCGTAGCGGCCGTGCAGATGCAGCCGCTTCTGCAGTTCGAGATTGAAGGCGGCGATGTCCTCGATTTCGCGGCCGACCACCAGCGGCGCCACCATATCGCGGATGGCGCCGGTCACCGCCGACAGGCATGAATAGGCGAAGGCGTCGCCCCAGCCGACAAATACCATCGCTGGTCTCGACGCGCACCAGCGCCATGTCGAGATGGGTCCACTTCGACGGCATCAGGCCCGGCGCCGAGCCGCCGTCGTCGAAGGGAATGCGCAGGGGCAAACAGTCGACGGATTTGATCTTCATGCGCAGGCCCTCGCTTGCCGTTCGATAGCACCGCCCGCGATCAATCCCACTTCGGTGCGAAGGCAAGGTTGACGACGCGGCCGTCGGGCCTGGCGAGCTTCGACAGTACCGCCATGTCGTCGGCGCTGAGCTCGAAGTCGTAGACCTTGATGTTGTCGGCGATGCGCTGATGATTGGCCGAACGCGGTATCGCGACCAGCCCCTGCTGGATGTGCCAGCGCAGCACCACCTGTGCCGGCGTGCGCTTCAGACGAGACGCCATCTGCTGCACCACCGGCTCGTCGATGACGCCGCCGACCGCGCCGCGGCCGAGCGGACAATAGGACACGAAGGCGACGCCGTGCTGATTGCATGCCGCGATCACCTTGTCCTGGTTGAGATGGGGATGGTATTCGCACTGATTGGCGACGATCGGTTCGCTGGCGATCGCGATCGCGTCGAACAGCAGCTTGGTGGTGAAGTTCGACACGCCGATGTGGCGGGCGAGGCCCTTCTCCTTCATCTCGCACAGCGCCTCGATCGACCCCCTGAGCGGGATCTCGGCATTCGGCCAGTGGATCAGCAGCAGGTCGACATAGTCGAGGCCCAACCGCTTCAAGCTCGCTTCCGCCGAGCGCCGCAGGTCGCCGGGGCCGATGTCGTCCTTCCACACCTTGGTGGTGACGAACAGGTCGTGGCGGGCGACCTTGGCGGCGCGCAGGCCCTGACCGACACCGTCCTCGTTGTCGTACATCTTGGCGGTATCGATGTGGCGATAGCCGCTGGCGATGGCGTGTGCGACAGCTTCGGCGCAGGCCTCGCCCTTGAGCGTCCAGGTGCCGAGCCCGATCGTCGGAATGAGCGCGCCGTGCGACGCGACCGCATCATAGGTGCTCATCAGAGAAACTCCCAAGTCACTGCTTATCGGAGAATATGCCGGCGCCGCGGAAGCCGCCGTCGACCGCCAGGATCTCGCCGGTGATGTAGCTCGACCGGCGCTCGTCGAGCAGGAACTCGACGGCGTGCGCGATCTCGACCGGCTCGCCGTAGCGGCGCATCGGCACGAAGCGATGGTAGATGCGCCGGTCCTCGTCGCTATGGACGCTCTTGACCATCGGCGTCTCGATCGGGCCGGGTGCGACCGCGTTGACGCGGATCTTGAACGGCGCCAGATCGGTCGCCATCACCTTGGTCAGGTTGATCACCGCGCCCTTCGATGCACCGTAGGCCGAGCGCCCCTTCGATCCGCGGATGCCGGAGATCGAGGCGATGTTGACGATCGAGCCGCCGCCGTGATCGCGCATCAGCTTCGCCGCCGCCTTGGCGACCAGGAAGGTGCCGACGACGTTGACGTCGAGCATCTTGCGGAACAACTCGGCCGAGGTATCGAACACATGCTTGTCGGCGGCGATGCCGGCCGAATTGACGACCCCGTTGAGGCCGCCCAGCGCCTCGGCGGCCTCCGCCACCGCCGCCTCGACCGAGCATTCGTCGGCAACATTGAGCCGCTTGACGAAACTGCACTTGGGCTTGGCGAGCGCTTCTGCGGCGGCGTTGAGCGCGGTCTCGTTGGCGTCGAACAGCGCGACCTTCCAGCCGTTCTCCAGCAGCAGGGCCGCCGTTGCCTGGCCGATGCCCGAGGCTGCGCCGGTCACAAGCGCCACGCGGCTCGCTTTCTTCGCCGTCATGCGTCCTCCGATCCCCTCCCTCGTCCAACTGCTTCAGGCTTTTGCCTTGCCCCCGAACGTCGCTTCCATCTCGCGGCGGAACTTCACCGCCGGGTCGTTGGCGTCGAATGCCACGTCGTCCCACTTCAAACGCTGGCCTTCGGCGATGTCGCGCTTCAGCTTGACGTTGTGCGACAGGCCGAGCGGCAGATAGCCTTCCCTCAGCGACATCGGCGCCGGCGTCTGCTTGCCCCAGACGCAGAAGCCGCCCTCGCCGTCCAGCATCTCGCCGGCCTTGAGGGTGCGCTTGGCGGTGGCGACGACGTCGGAGTTGAAGCAGAAGGCCGAGCCGGTCGGCTCCTTGCGCAGCGCGGCAGAGGCCACCGACAGACCGAGCTCGAGGCCGATCATGTGGATCGGGCGGTAGAGCGCCGCGTACTTGCCCGACTTGTCGTTGAGCATCGAATATTCGACGAAGCACTTCTGCGTGTATTCGCTGTCGCTCTCGATGACGACGTAAGTACCCATCACCAGGTTGTGCGGCACATCGCTGCCGTCGCGGTAGAGCGAGGAGGTGACCTCGGTCACGCCCTTCTTCTCGAGCACACCGCCGTCTGCCTTGGGCTTGCACACTTCAGCGTGCTCGAAGCGGGAGGCCGGCGGGAAGGACAGGCCCTCGGTCTGGCTCTCGAGGCCGGTGGCATTGCAGATCGCCGTCATCTCGATGCCCGACTTCGTGCCATCCACGAACGAGTTGAACATCTTCGGATTGATGTGCGCCTTGTTGTGGATGACGAGATACTGGTTGAGGATGTCCCAGACCGTGTCAGGCGTCGACTGATGATAGGTCGGGTGATAGCGCGTGCCCTTGCCGGCAGCGACCACCTTGAACCCGCAGGTGCGCGCCCAGTCGACGTGCTCAGCGACGAGGGCCGGCTGGTCGCCCCAGGCCATGGAGTAGACGACACCCTTCTCGCGGGCCTTCTTCGCCAGCAGCGGGCCGGCGAGCGCGTCGGCCTCGACGTTGACCATCACGACATGCTTGCCGTGCTGGATCGCAGCGAGCGCGTGACGGATGCCGACGGCAGGGTCACCGGTCACCTCGATGACGACCTCGATCTCCGGGTTCTCGATCAGCGCCATCGAGTCGTCTGTAACGAATGTCTTGCCGGTCTTGAAGGCTTCGCCCAGCGACTTGGCGTCGATCTGCGCGGGGGCCCATTGCACGCCGAGCAGACGCTCGCGGGCGCGACCGACGTTGAGGTCGGCGAGCCCCATCAGGTGCATGCCGGTGGTCAGCCGCAGTTGCGACAGGAACATTGTGCCGAACTTGCCGGCACCGATCTGACCGATGCGGACGGGCTTGCCGGCGGTAGCGCGTGCCTTCAGCATGGTGCTGAGGTTCATCGGACCTCTCCTGCGAATTGAAATCGGGTTCGACTGTAACGAACGAGCCCGCGCTTGCAACGGCGCGGGCTCGAAGGCTGCATTGCAGATTGTGCGGGCGAATTACTCCGCCGCCTGCCGGTGCCGGCGGGCGAACTCGAGCAACGCGTCGTCGGCGCACGGCTCGATCGGGGTGAAGTCCCGGTGGGCGATCCACTCTGCCCGGGTCGGCTTGCGGATGTGGTTCGAGACGGCGTTGAGCGTCAGGTAGACGATGCGGCGCGGGTAGGGCGTGATGTTGCCGGCCGAGCCGTGCACCAGGTTGCCGTGGAACATGAGCATGCCGCCGGGCTTGCCGGTCGGCGCCACGATGCCGCCCTCGGCGGCGAGCTTCTCGACCGTCGCATTGTCGAGCGTCCACAGCGGATAGGCCGTGGTCGACGTATCATGTCCGGCCTCGATGTTGCCGTGCTGCTGCGAGCGCGGCACCAGCATCAGCGCGCCGTTGAACGGAAACACTTCGTCGAGGAAGATCGAGATGTTCATGGCGCGCGGTTCTGGCATGCCATCGTCGCGCAGCCAGGTCGCATAATCTTGGTGCCACTGCCAGACATCGCCGTCGAACTTCGCCTTGGCGTTGATCTTGTATTGGTGCATGTAAACGCGCTCGCCGAACACCTGCTCGACCGGTTCGATCATGCGCGGATGCCGCCCGAGAATGGCGAACGCCTCATTGTACTTGTGCGCGGCAAAGGCGGTGCGCGGCGCGCCGTTCTTCTCGCGCCAGATCTCCTCGCGGTTCGAGGCGAGCACGTTCGCCGCTTCCGCACGCAGCACCTCGATCTCGGCGGGCGTGAACAGCTCCGGCAGAAACAGCCAGCCCTCGCGATTGAAGGTCTCGATCTGCTGTGGGGTGAGTTTCATGGGGCGTATCCTCCGAGGTTCTTGCTTTTTCCGCTGGAACGAGAATACCTGAAACGCCAACTATGGAAAAGTCGAACTGCAGTTGGCATACCTGCCGCTGCCTGGAGGAACTCTGCCATGTCCACCACGACCGCCGCCGCCCCCCGCACCCTCCGGCTGAACGCGAAGGACAACGTCATCGTCGCGGTCGATACGATCGAGGCAGGCAGCCGGCCGGACGGGATTGTCGCCACGGCGCGCGTCATGCGCGGCCACAAGATGGCGACCGCCGCGACGCCCAAGGGCCAGCCCGTACTCAAGTTCGGCCAGATCATCGGCTTCGCCACAACCGACATCAAGCCGGGCGAGCACGTCCACACCCACAATTGCGGCTTCGCCGCTTTCGAGCGCGACTACGCCTTTGCGCAGGATGCGAAGCCCGAAGTGATCCTGCCGGTCGAGCAACAGGCGACCTTCCAGGGCTTCCGCCGCGCCAACGGCACGGTCGGAACCCGCAACTACATCGGCGTAATGACCAGCGTCAACTGCTCGGCGACCGTCGCCCGCTTCATCGCCGAGGAGGTCAAGCGCTCCGGCATCCTCAACGACTATCCCAACATCGACGGCGTCATCCCGCTGGTGCACTCGACCGGCTGCGGCATCGACAGCGACGGCGAGACGTTCGAGGTGCTGAAGCGCACCACCTGGGGCTATGCCTGCAATCCGAACATGGCCGGCGTGCTGGTGGTCGGCCTTGGCTGCGAGGGCTTCCAGATCGCCCGCATGAAGCAGGCCTACAACGTCAAGGAAAGCGACACCTTCCGCACCATGACCATCCAGGACACCGGCGGCACCAGGAAGACCATCGCCGCCGGCGTCGAGGCGGTGCGCAACATGTTGCCGATCGTCAACAAGGCCCACCGCGAGACGGCACCGGCGTCCGAACTGATGCTCGCCCTGCAATGTGGCGGCTCGGACGGCTATTCCGGCATTACCGCCAATGTCGCGTTGGGCCTCGCGGTCGACGAGCTCGTCCGCCACGGCGGCACCGCGGTGCTGTCGGAGACGCCTGAGATCTACGGCGCCGAGCACCTGCTCACCCGGCGTGCGGCAACGCGCGAGATCGGCGAGAAGCTCGTCGACATCATCAGATGGTGGGAGGACTACACCGCGCGCGCCCGCATGAGCATGGACAACAACCCCTCGCCCGGCAACAAGGCCGGCGGCTTGACCACGATCCTGGAGAAGTCGCTGGGAGCTGCCGCCAAGGGCGGCTCGACCACGCTGCGCGGCGTCTACCACTACGCCGAGCCAGTCAAGACCAAGGGCTTCGTCTACATGGACACGCCCGGTTATGACCCGGTATCGGCGACCGGTCAGGTGGCGGGCGGCTGCAACATGCTGATCTTTACGACCGGCCGCGGCTCGGCCTACGGCTGCAAGCCGACGCCGTCGATCAAGCTCGCAACCAACTCCCAGATGTACCAACGCATGATCGACGACATGGACATCAACTGCGGCGACGTGCTCGACGGCGTGCCGCTGGCGAAGAAGGGAAGCGAGATCTTCGACGCGCTGCTGCGGGTGGCATCCGGCGAAAAGTCGAAGTCCGAACTGCTCGGCTACGGCGACGCCGAGTACGTGCCCTGGCAGATCGGCGCGACGATGTGAGGGGGGTGATATCTGCACCTGTAGGTTGGCTCAAGCCCCCTTGCGCGACCCAACAAGGCTTGCGCCGCCCCTGGAATGCTGCACGCGGTACGCTCGCCGCGGGCGTTGCTCGCCATAGCGGCGCTGAGCTTCGGCCTGCCGAAGCTGCTGGTCGATGGGTCCTCGGGCCAAGCCCGAGGATGACACCTTTATTGTCGCTGCCACCGTCGACCGACCACTCACCACCACCCGACGCAACTCGCCGGTGGCTGGCTGCAGCCTGGCACCATGGTGTGGCCGGCAATCGCTAACCGTCCCCGAGTTCGACCGCCACTTCACCTGTGTGTTGCCCGACTTGTATCGGCACATCACCCCTCGATCCACGGCGCGCGTAGGATTCGATTTTCTTGACTTTGGCAACTATTTACGGCGCAATCCTCGGTGCCCCGTTTGGACCGAGGATGCTCCATGGCTGCCGTCGAGCCTGCCGAGATCGCGGCCGTTCGCCGCTTCTCGCGCTTCTACACCCGTCGCATCGGCGTGCTGCACGAGGGCCTGCTCGGCGGCCCGCTGACACTGACCGAGGGCCGGATCGTCTACGAGATCGCCAACCGCGACGCCCCGACAGCAACCGCGCTCGGCCAGGATCTCGGGCTCGATGCCGGCTATCTCAGCCGTGTTCTCAAAGGACTGGAAGCGCGGCGGATCATCACCCGCGCGCCGAACCCGGCCGATGGCCGCCAGGTGCTGCTGTCGCTCGCCGTTGACGGCCGCCGCCTGTTCGACGACATCGACACCGCCTCGCGGCGCGAGGTTGGCGACATGTTGGGCGTGCTCGCGCCGGGCGAACGCCGGCGGCTGGTCGCCGCCATGGCCGAGATCGAGGCGCTGCTCGCAGCACCAGCCGCAGTCGCCGCGACGCAGGTCATTTTGCGCCCGCACCGGCCCGGCGACATCGGTCACGTGGTCAGCCGGCACGGTGCCATCTATGCCGCCGAGTATGGCTGGGACATCACCTTCGAGGCTGCGGTCGCAAGAATCGCGGCCGAGTTCATCGAGAATTTTGATGGCCGCCGCGAGGTCTGCTTCATTGCCGAGCGGGCCGGCGAGGTCCTGGGTTCGGCGTTCGTCGTCCGCAAGGACGAAGCGACCGCCAAGCTGCGCCTCGTCTATGTCGAAGAGGCCGCGCGCGGCAGCGGCCTCGGCCGCCGCCTGGTCGAGGCCTGCATGCAGTTCGCCCGCGATGCCGGCTACGCCCGCATGACGCTGTGGACCAACGACGTCCTGGTGCCGGCGCGCCAGCTCTACCAGTCGCTCGGATTTGAAAAGACGGCATCTGCGCCGCACCATTCGTTCGGCGTCGATCTCGTCAGCGAGACCTGGGAGCGCGACCTTTGAGTGCGGAGAGTTCAAGGCTGGCCTTGCTCGCTGCCGCCGCCGTCGGTGTCCAGGTCGGCGCCGCGACCGTCGCCTCGCGCTATGCCATCGCCGAGACGACGCCGGCAGCATTGGCGCTGATGCGCTACGTGGTCGGCTTCGCCTGCCTCGCACCGATCGCTTTTGCCGGCGCCCGCGTCCGGCTCGCTGCCCGCGACGTGGCTCCGATCGCCCTCCTCGGCATCATCCAGTTCGGCGTCCTGATCGCGCTGCTGAATTACGGCCTGCAAACCCTTCCGGCCGGCCGCGCCGCGCTGATCCTGGCGACGTTTCCGCTGCTGACCATGGTCTTCGCGAGCCTGCTCGGGCACGAGGCGCTCACATTGCGCAAGACGATCGGCGTGCTGGCAACGATCGCCGGCGTCGGCCTTGCGCTCAGCGAGAAAATGGCAGGTGGCGGCGACGCAACCTGGATCGGCGAGGCCGCGGTGCTCGGTGCGGCGGCAGCTGGCGCCATCTGTTCGGTGCTCTACCGCCCCTACCTGCAGCGCTATCCAGCGCTAGCGGTCAGCGCGCTCGCCATGCTGGCATCGGTCGCGGCCCTGGCGGTGCCGGCCTATTTCGAGGGACTGTTCATGCACGTCCCGCAATTTTCCGGGCTGGTCTGGGGCGCCATCGTCTTCATCGGCCTGTCGAGCGGCGCCGGCTATTTCCTGTGGCTGTGGGCACTCGCCAACACGACGCCGACCCGGGTTACGATCTTCATGAGCCTGTCGCCGCTCACCGCCGGCCTGCTCGGGGCCGCGCTGCTCGGTGAACCGTTGAGCTGGCACTTCACCGCCGGCCTGGCGGCGGTCGCCGCCGGATTGTGGCTTGGAACGCGCGATGCAGCGAGGTCGAGGAACTGAGAGCGGTGCCGCAGCATGCCTGCCAGATGACCTCAGACGTCCTCCTCCGATACCGCTTCCGACCAGGGATGGCCGGGCTCGGTCGCACCCTCGTTGATCGGGCCGCTGCGGGCGACGGCGCTGGCGATGGTGAACGGGTTCGAGTAGACGATCGGCTCGGCCAGGACGACGTCGAAGTCGCGCGCCAGCGCCTCGATGGTCGCGGCGCCCAGATCGCGATCGACGGCGATGCGGCCGACACCCGACACGTCGATGCGGGGCGCATGAAATGCGGCGCCGAGCCCGTAGTCGAACTCGGCGCACATCGACAGCAGCTGGAACACCGCCGGCAGGATCTTGCGGCCGCCGCAGCCGCCGATGCCGATCGTGGTGTCGCCGCCGGTCATGATCGCCGGCGCGTAGTTGGCGAGCGCGCGCTTGTCGGGCGCGATCGCGTTGGGTCCACCGGGGCGCGGGTCGAACCAGTTGATGCCGTTGTTCATCAGGATGCCCGACTGCGGCAGGATGATACGCGATCCGAACAGCGACAGCAGGGTCTGGGTCAGTGTCACCATGTTGCCGTCGCGATCGACCACGCAAAGATGCGTGGTATTGCTCGGCGCGCTGTGCTCGCCGGCGTCGCCCATGTGCTTGAAGCGCCACTCCCAGGCGTGCCGCAGCGCCGTTGCGTAGGCGACGAAGGTGGCCGCGTCCGGCGTCGCGCCGGGCTTCGGCCGCAGCCGCTTGAGTTCCGCCCAGGCCATCGCCATGGTCGGCCCGCCGTTGAGCTCGGGCAGTACATGGATGGTGCGGTCGAGATGGGCGACCTGCATCGGCTCGACGGCGCGCGCGGTGACCGCCTTGAGGTCGGCTTCGATCAGATAGCCGCCGCCGGCACGGATGTCCTCGGCGATGCCCTTGGCGATCGGGCCGTCGTAGAGTACCGCCGCGCCGTGCTCGGCGATCGCCTGCAGGGTCGCCGCGAGTTCTGGCATCGGCAGCGATTTGGTCGGCCGCGGATCGGTGGCAGCCGGCGGCACCGGTGGCGCACCGCCCGGCAGGAAGCGGGCAGCCGTGCCCTTGTCGCGGGCGAGATCGGCGAAGGCGGTGGCGATGATCAGCGTCGTGTGCCAGTCGACGGCGAGGCCCTCGCGCGCCAGCGCCACCGCCGGCATGACGAGATCGCCCCAGCGCTGGCGGCCGTAGCTCTTGTGCAGCAGCGCGAGGCCGGCGGGCTCGCTCGGCGCCACCACAGCCTTGTAGCCGACGGTATTGATGTTGCCCTCGACCACCGGCCAACCGAACAGGTCGCCGTCGGCGCCGGCCGCGAGCTTGAAGTCCGCCACTTTGAGGCCCTTGGGCGAACGGCCGCCGAAGTCGAAGCCGGTGACCTTGCCCGACTTGGCATCACGCACCAGTGCGACGCCGACGCCGCCGATCCCGCTCATCCACGGCTCGACCACGCCCAGCGCGAAGGCAGTGGCAACGGCTGCGTCGACGGCATGTCCGCCGGCCTTGAGGACGCGCGCGCCGATCTCGGATGCGGCACGGTTCTGCGACACCACAATGCCGCCGGTGGAACGCACCGCCAACTTGCGGTTCGACTTGTTGCGCGACAGGTAGGGCGAGACCGCCGAGCCGACGATGGGCATGGAATCCGATCCTTTTTCTTGAGGGCCTCAGGCCGCCTTGCAGCCGGCGTGCGGTTTCACCACCCGCTCGCTCGAAGCCGGGAATTTCGCGAGCTTGGCCGCCGGCCGCACCGGCCGACGCACCAGTTCGCCGCCGCAGTTGGGACAGCGGTGATCAGCCAGGCGGTGCTCGGCGCAGTCGGCGCAGAAGGTGCATTCGAACGAGCAGATCAGCGCGTCCGCTGCGTCGGCGGGCAAGTCCTTGTCGCAGCATTCGCAGTTGGGCTTCAGTTTGAGCATGCGGTTCACGCCTCCTTGACTGCTTCCGCCTCGATTTCGAATTTGAACTCCGGCGACGACAATCCTGCAACCTGCAGATACGTGGCGGCACAGGCGTGGCCATCCATCATGCGGTCGCGAATCTCGCGAAACAAGGCGGTTTGGCCCGGCTCGGTGACGAATATCGTCATTTTCGCCAGGTGCTGCTTTTCAAAGCCTGCGGCGTGCAGCACCGCGAACAAATTGGCCCAGGTGCGCTCCATCTGCCCGCGCATGGTCGGCTCGAGGGTGCCGTCGGGCTTCAGGCCGACCTGGCCGGAAATGATCAATCGCTGACGCGATGGCGCGATCTGGACGCCCTGCGAGTACATCGAGGCGGGCTTCACGATAGTGTCGGGATTGATCAGCTTCACAGGGATTACAAGTCCTTTTCGTGTGGGCGGCTCGGTCGCCATCAAGCAGTGAGTAAGCTATGCACGCAAGGTGGGCGAAAGTTCCAGTTCGGCGTGCAGCGCGGCCGTCAGCACTTGACCGGCGCCGCGACGCACTATTTAGAAGAATTCTAATCCCCAAACCAGGGTGCCGGCATGCTGAAGCGCTATTCCGATCTGAGCGAACCCGAGGTGCTGGCACTGGCCATCACCAACGAGGAGGAGGATGCGCGCATCTATCTCAACTTCGCCTCCAAGCTGCGCCCGCTCTACCCGAACTCGGCCAAGGTGTTCGAGGAGATGGCGGCCGAGGAGCAGGGCCATCGCCACATGCTGCTCGAGATGTTCGAGGCGAAGTTCGGCAAGGAGATGCCGCACATCACGCGCCAGGACGTGCGCGGCTTCCTGAAGCGCCGGCCGATCTGGCTCGCCGACGGCCTGAGGCTCGATGCGGCGCGCAGCCAGGCCGAGATCATGGAGCTCGAGGCCTCGCGCTTCTATGCCAGCGCCGCCGAACGCGCCCGCGACACCGACGTGCGCAAGCTGCTGGCCGACCTCGCCGAAATCGAGAGCAAGCACGAGAGCCTTGCTGCCAAACTCGGCGAGACAACGCTGACCGTCGATGTGCGCGCCGAGGAGGAGGCGACCAAGAAACGGCTGTTCGTCTTGCAGATTGTGCAACCGGGCCTCGCCGGCCTGATTGACGGCTCGGTATCGACCCTGGCGCCGATCTTCGCGGCCGCCTTTGCCACGCACAACTCCTGGGACGCGTTCCTGGTCGGCCTTGCCGCCTCGATCGGCGCCGGCATTTCCATGGGGCTGACCGAGGCGCTGTCGGACGACGGCGAGATAACAGGGCGCGGCCATCCCTGGATTCGCGGCGTCGTCTGCGGCCTGATGACGACACTCGGCGGCCTCGGCCACACCCTCCCTTATATGATCAAGGACTTCTGGACCGCCACCGCGATCGCCGGCGTGGTGGTCGCGGTCGAACTGGCGGCGATCGCCTATATCCGCTGGAAGTACATGGAGACGCCGTTCACATCGGCGCTGGTCCAGGTCGTGCTCGGCGGCATCCTGGTGCTGCTGACCGGCATTTTCATCGGCAGCAGTTGATGGCGCTCAGCCTGTCGCCGCCCGGCCCTGCTTGTCGTGCGCCGCGCCGTCGCGCACATCGAATGGCTGCAGCTGCTTCAGGGAGATGCGCATGAGCGATCGATATTTCCAATCGCCGGATCGGAAGTTACAATCGGCACTTATGGCCGATCAGGTCCTAAAGCTAGCGCGACCGTCAGAGTCGGCAGTTGCGAAATGCGAGCCCATGACCAATACCCCATCTCGATCCACGACGACACGGTAGCGCGCGACCGCGCCGCAGCCGGAGACGAGCAACGAGCAACGAGCAACGAGCAAGACCAAACCACGCAAACCTCGACAGGAGGCCATATGACTGACGACAAGAAGTGCCCTGTGATGCACGGGGCTTCCGCCAATGCCACGTCCGGTGTCAGGTCGAACCGCGACTGGTGGCCGAACCAGTTGAATCTGAACATTCTCCATCAGCATTCTGTCGCGTCCAATCCGATGGGTGCGGCGTTCAACTACGCCGACGAGTTCAAGAAGCTCGACCTCAAGGCCCTGAAGCAGGACCTCTACGCGCTGATGACCAATTCGCAAGAGTGGTGGCCGGCCGACTGGGGCCACTACGGCGGGCTCTTCATCCGCATGGCCTGGCATAGCGCCGGCACCTACCGCATCGGTGACGGCCGCGGCGGCGCCGGCACCGGCACCCAGCGCTTCGCGCCACTGAACAGCTGGCCCGACAACGGCAACCTCGACAAGGCGCGCCGCCTGCTGTGGCCGATCAAGCAGAAGTACGGCAACAAGATCTCCTGGGCCGACCTGATGATCCTGGCCGGCAACTGCGCGCTGGAATCGATGGGCTTCAAGACCTTCGGCTTCGCCGGCGGTCGTGCCGACGTCTGGGAGCCGGAAGAAGACATCTACTGGGGCGCCGAAGACACCTGGCTCGGCGACAAGCGCTATCAGGGAGACCGTCAGCTCGATAACCCGCTCGCCGCCGTGCAGATGGGCCTCATCTACGTCAACCCGGAAGGCCCGAACGGCAAGCCGGACCCGGTCGCCTCGGGCCGCGACATCCGCGAGACGTTCGCGCGCATGGCGATGAACGACGAGGAGACCGTGGCGCTGGTCGCCGGCGGTCACACCTTCGGCAAGGCCCATGGCGCCGGCGATCCAGCCCTCGTCGGCCGCGAGCCGGAAGGTGCCGCGATCGAGGAGATGGGGCTCGGCTGGAAAAATGCGCTCGGCAGCGGCAAGGGCGTGCACACCACCACCAGCGGCATCGAAGGCGCCTGGAAGCCGAACCCGACCAAGTGGGACAACGGCTACTTCGACATGCTGTTCGGCTACGACTGGGAACTGGTGAAGAGCCCGGCCGGCGCCAACCAGTGGCTGGCGAAGGACGTCAAGCCCGAGCACATGATCCCCGACGCCCACGATCCGTCGAAGAAGCATCGGCCGATGATGACCACCGCCGATCTGGCGCTGCGCTTCGACCCGGCCTACGAGAAGATCTCGCGCCGCTTCCACAAGGATCCGAAGGCGTTCGCCGATGCCTTCGCCCGCGCCTGGTTCAAGCTGACCCACCGCGACATGGGGCCGAAGCCGCGCTACCTCGGCCCGGAAGTCCCGAACGAGGAGCTGATCTGGCAGGACCCGATCCCGGCCGTCGACCATAAGCTGGTCGATGCGAAGGACATCGCCGACCTCAAGGCCAAGATCCTGGCCTCGGGGCTGTCGATCCCGGAACTGGTGTCGACCGCCTGGGCCTCGGCCTCGACCTTCCGCGGCTCCGACAAGCGCGGCGGGGCAAATGGCGCGCGCATCCGTCTCGCCCCCCAGAAGGACTGGGAGGCCAACCAGCCGGCGCAACTGGCGAAGGTGCTGGGCGCTCTCGAAGGCATCCAGAAGGCGTTCAACGCCTCGGCGACCAGCGGCAAGAAGGTCTCGATCGCCGACCTGATCGTGCTCGGCGGCTCCGCCGCGATCGAAACGGCTGCCAAGGCCGCCGGCCACGCCGTGACGGTTCCGTTCACACCGGGCCGCATGGATGCCGTCGCAGGCCCAGACCGATGTCGAGTCGTTCGCGGTGCTCGAGCCGGTCGCGGACGGCTTCCGCAACTACCAGAAGAAGGCCTTCTCGGTTCCGGCGGAGGCGCTGCTTGCTGGACCAGGCGCAACTGCTGACGCTCTCCGCGCCGGAGATGACGGTGCTGGTCGGCGGCCTGCGCGTGCTCGGCGCCAACGTCGGCGGCACCAAGCATGGCGTATTCACCAAGCGTCCCGGCCAGCTCACCAACGACTTCTTCGTCAACCTGGTCGACATGGGCACCACGTGGAAGCCGACGTCGGCCGCCAGGCGACACATTCGAAGGTCGCGACCGCAAGACCGGCGCGGCGAAGTGGACCGCGACCCGCGTCGATCTGATCTTCGGCTCGAACTCGCAGTTGCGGGCGCTGGCCGAGGTCTACGCCCAGGACGACGCCAAGGCCAAGTTCGTCACCGACTTCGTCGCCGCCTGGACCAAGGTGATGAACGCGGATCGCTTCGACGTGACGTGAGACGTGACGCTAATTGCGATCGGTGTCAGAGCCCTGCGGGTCTGACACCGCCCCGGGCTGGCGGCAACGTCGGCCCGTTTTTTATGTCGAGCACGGCGCTAACTCGCGCAGGGCTTGCGCCCTGCAGCCGACCGGAGGGGCCAGCCCCTCCGGACCTCCCGAGACGTCAAGAAAAGGGAATAGGAGTTCGGGGCAACACGTTCCCCCGAGCGTGTCATCGGCGGCAGCCCGTGGCTCAGAGCCAAGCAGCGAGAATTCGATTGACCGCCTCAGGCTGCTCCATGGTGGCAAGATGCCCGCTGTCGGGGATGACCTCGAGGCGGCTGCCCGGCATCAGGCCGTGCATTTCCTCCGACACCTTGACCGGCGTCAGCGCATCCTGCTCACCGACGATGATCACGGTCGGGCACTTGATGGAGCCGAGGAATGGCCGGTTGTCGGGGCGGCCGAGGATCGCCTGCTGCTGGCGGACGAAGGCGTTGACGCCGATGCCGTCGGCCATCAGCAGCACGCGGCTCGTCAAGGCCCGGTCGTCGAGCCGATCCTTGTGAACGAGGAATTTGAGCAGCATGCCCTGCACCGCCCTGACGCCGATCGAGCGGGCGGCGCCGATCAACACAGCCCTGGTCTTCACCTGGTCGGGCCGGTCGGCGCGGGCGTTGGTGTCGAGCAACGCCAAGCGGGTGATCCGATCCGGCGCCTGGCGCAGCATCTCGAAGGCGATGTAGCCGCCCATCGACAGTCCGGCGAGGGCGAACTTCGGCGGGGCATTGCGCAGGATGGAGCGGGCGATATCGGGCAAGTTGTCGGCGGTCGTATGATCGGCAACCGTCACCGCGCGCTGACCACTGAAGGCTGCGATCTGCGGCGCATAAAGGTCGGCGGTGCACAATAGGCCCGGTACCAGCACGAGCGGCTCGGTGGTGACGGTCATGGCGCGCTTCCTTGCCTCGATGATCTTGAAATCGCCGATCTGCGATCATGGCTGGCCGATTTTGCCATTCGCCGCAGCCCGGTCCACCGTAGATTGGCCTTGAATACAGGTTTTTGTTGCATTTCTCCGGCTTTTCTGTCAGGCCGCATCTGTGCTGGGCGCAGGGGATCTCGGTTTCATTGATCCCTTTTCGAAAATCCAGCCGCGTTTTTTGCCACCAATTGGCAATTACCCCACCCCTGCGCTCGTCCTGATGCATGAGATCGTCCTCGAACGTGGGCGACGATGCGTCGTCATGGGAGATGGAGATTACTACTTTTGCAAACGAAGTCCTTCGCTGAGCTCGGGCTCAGCCCCAAGGTGCAGGCTGCCGTAGACGCAGCCGGCTACACCGTCGCCACGCCGATCCAGACGCAGGCAATCCCGGTGGCCCTCAGCGGCCGCGATGTGCTCGGCATCGCCCAGACCGGCACCGGCAAGACCGCCGCCTTCGTCCTGCCGATGATCTGCCGGCTCGAAACCGGCCGGGCACGCGCCCGCATGCCGCGCTCGCTGATCATCGCGCCGACCCGCGAGCTTGCCACGCAGGTGGCGCAGAGCTTCGAGAAATACGGCATCAATCACAAGCTCGACGTGGCGCTGCTGATCGGCGGCACGGATATGGACAAGCAGATCAAGAAGCTCGACCGCGGCGTCGACGTGCTCGTTGCGACACCTGGCCGCCTGCTCGACCATTTCGGGCGCGGCCGCATCATGCTGATGGGTGTCGAGATCCTTGTCATCGACGAGGCCGACCGCATGCTCGACATGGGCTTCATCCCCGACATCGAGAAGATCTGCAAGCTGCTGCCGGCGAAGCGCCAGACGCTGTTCTTCTCGGCGACCATGCCGCCAGAGATCACCCGCCTCGTCGACCAGTTCCTGAATTCGCCGGAACGCATCGAGGTCGCCCCGCCGGCCACCACGGCCAAGACCATCACGCAGTTGTTCAAGTTCTGCCCGGAGTCCGAGGACTGGGCCAAGCGCGAAGTGCTGCGCGAGCTGATCAAGACCGAGAACGTCAAGAACGCGATCATCTTCTGCAACCGCAAGCGCGACGTGGCGATCCTGCTGAAGTCGTTGCAGAAGCACGGTTTCAACGCCGGTGCGCTGCATGGCGACATGGAGCAGAGCGCGCGCACGGCAACGCTCGACGCGTTCCGGGCCGGCACCATCCAGCTGCTGGCGGCGAGCGACGTGGCGGCACGCGGCCTCGACATTCCCGATGTCAGCCACATCTTCAACTTCGACGTGCCGTGGGCCGGCGACGACTACGTGCATCGTATCGGCCGCACCGGTCGGGCGGGACGCGAGGGCCGCGCCCTGTCGCTGGTCTCCTACGATGATCTGCGGCTGATCAAGGACATCGAGAAGGTGACCGGCGAGACCCCGACCTGGATCGGCGAGGCGCCGAGCGAGCAGGATTTTGCCGAGAGTGCGAAGCGCAAGCGTCGCGGCCGTTTCGGTGGTCGCGGCGAGGAGCGTGGCAGCGAACGCCGCGGCGGCCGCGATCGCGACCGTCGCCCGGACCGCAGCAGATCGCGAGATGGTGGGCGGCCGGAGCGCGCCCCGCGCGTTGCCGCCGAGGCGGCGATCCCCGCCACCGGTTCGAGCGACGCCATGATCGCGGCCGAGCCGGTACCGGCCGAACGCCGCGAGGGCGGCCGGCCGCCGCGCCGTGAGCGGCCACCGCGCCGCGAGGACGGGCGGCGCGAGCAACAACCGCGCCGTGAAGAGCCACGTCGGGATGAACCACGTCGGGATGAGCCTCGCCGCGACGCCCCTCGTGCGGGTGCTTCAGATCAGCCAACCGTGCAGGATTGGCCGGTGACAAACCTCGACGAGCAAAGCCAGGCGCCGCGCCAGCCGCGCGAACGACGGCCCGAACGCGAGCGACCGCAACGGCATCGCGAGGATCGCCCGCGCGACGCACAGGCGGCAGCACAGGCGCCGGCGCGGGGCGAGCGCCCACCGCGGGAGCCTGGTGCCGATCGGCCGGACCCTCGCGGCGAACGGCCGGGCCAGCAGCGGGAGCGCCGGCCACAGCGCCCGGATCGTGACGATCGCGGCGGCGGACCGACTGGGTTTGCCGACAACGTACCGGCATTCCTGCGCAAGTCGGTCAAGGCCAAGGCCGCCAACGACTGATCGGCCGGACGAAGACCGGGCGCGGCGACATCGAACGGTGCCGCCGCCTCAGTGCGCCTCGTCCCAGTTGTCCGCAGCCTTGGCGTCGACCTGCAACGGCACCGCCAAGTGGGCAGCCGGTTCGGGGCTCTTTTCCATCACTCTTTTCACGAGTCTTGATGGTCTTGTCGGCTTCCGCCGTCTTGACCTCGAAGATCAACTCGTCGTGCACCTGCAGCAGCATGCGCGCCGATTCGAGCCCGGCATCGGCAAGCGCCGCCGGCATCCGGACCATGGCGCGGCGGATGACGTCGGCGGCCGAGCCCTGGATCGGCGCGTTGATCGCGGCGCGCTCGAGGAAGCCACGCATCGACGGATTTTTCGTGTTGATTTCCGGGTAGTGGATGCGGCGGCCGAACACGGTCTCGACGTAGCCGTTGTCGTGCGCGAATTTCTTGGTCGCCTCCATGTAGTCGCGGATGCCGGGGAAGCGCTCGAAGTAGGTCTTGATGTAGGCGCCGGCCTCCTCGCGCGAGATGCCGAGCTGATTGGCGAGCCCGAACGCCGAGATGCCATAGATGATGCCGAAATTGATCGCCTTGGCGCGGCGGCGCACCTCCGGGGCCATGTCCTTCACCGGCACGCCGAACATTTCCGACGCCGTCATGGCGTGGATGTCGAGGCCCTCGGCGAACGCTTTTTTCAACTGCGGGATGTCGGCGATGTGGGCAAGCACCCTAAGCTCGATCTGGCTGTAGTCGGCCGAAACGAGCTTGTGGCCCGCATCGGCGATGAAAGCCGTTCGAATGGCGCGGCCTTCCTTGGTCCGCACCGGAATGTTCTGCAGGTTGGGATCGCTCGATGCCAACCGCCCCGTCGTAGTGGCGGCCAGGGCATATGAGGTGTGGATCCGCTTGGTCGTCGGGTTGATGAACGCCGGCAGCGCGTCGGTGTAGGTCGAGCGCAGCTTTGAGAGCTGTCGCCACTCCAGCATGGTGTTGACGAGGCGGCGCGCGTCGTCGGGTAGCTCCTCGTTACCCGCGAGGTCGTCGAGCAACCCGGCGCGGGTCTCCCACTGGCCGCTCTTGGTGCGCTTGCCGCCGGGGAGCTTGAGGCGGTCGAACAGCAACTCGCCGAGCTGCTTCGGCGAGCCGAGGTTGAATTTCTCGCCGGCAAGCTGCTGCACCTCTTCCTCCAGCCGCGCGATCGACTGTGCGAACTGTCCCGACAACCGCGACAGGATTGCCGGGTCGACCTTGATGCCGGCCCGCTCCATGTCGACGATTACGGGGAGCAATGGCCGCTCGAGCGTCTCGTAGACCGTGGTCATGCGCTCCGCTGCCAATCGCGGCTTGAGCACATGCCAAAGCCTCAGCGTCACGTCGGCGTCTTCGGCGGCGTACTCCGTCGCCTTGTCGATCGGCACGCCGGCAAAGGTGCGCTCGGATTTCTTCGCGCCCGGCGCGCTCTCGATCACCTTGGAGAACGGGATGCAGGCATGTCCCAGGTGACGCAGCGACAGGTCGTCCATGCCGTGGCCGCCGCGACCGCCGTCGAGTGCGTATGACAGCAGCATGGTGTCGTCGATCGGCGTGATCTGGATGTCATGCTGGGCGAGCACCAGGGCATCGTACTTCAGGTTCTGGCCGATCTTCAGAACCGACTCATCTTCGAGCAGCGGCTTCAACTGGTCGAGCGCGACGCGACGGTCGAGCTGATCGGGCGCCTTGCCGCCGCCGAACAGATCGCTCGAGCCTTCGGTGTGGCCAAGCGGCACATAACAGGCCTTGCCCGGCTCGGTCGCGATCGAGAAGCCGACGAGGTCGGCCTGCATGGCGTCGAGGCTCGTCGTCTCGGTATCGAACGCGAACCGGCCGGCCGAACGCGCCGCGTCGAGCCAGCGGCGCAAGGCGTCCTGGTCGCGCACCGTCTCATAGGACTTGACGTCGAACGGCTTCGACTTGGCGAGCGCGAGGCCGGCGGCAACGCCCGCCGCCGGCGAACCGGCTTCACTCCTGCCGTCCGCCCGATCGCTCCTCGACGCCTTCGCAACGGTCGAGCCGACGGACTTTTGAAGCATCGGCGGCGGTTCGGCGCCGAGCTTCTCGGCCACCCGCCGGGTGAGCGTGTTGAACTCCATCTTCTGCAGGAAGCCCAGCAGATCGTCGGCCTTGGGCTCGGTCACCCCGAACGCTTCCAGCGGCAATGCCACCGGCACGTCGTCCTTGAGCCGCACCAGCTCGCGGGATACGCGCGCCTGATCGGCGAACTCGATCAGCTTCTCGCGGCGCTTCGGCTGCTTGATCTCGGCCGCCCGCGCCAGCAGGCTGTCGAGGTCGCCGTACTCCTTGATCAGCTCGGCCGCCGTCTTGACGCCGATGCCGGGGACGCCGGGAATGTTGTCGACGCTGTCGCCGGCGAGCGACTGCACGTCGACCACCTTGTCGGGCGGCACGCCGAACTTCTCGATCACCTCGTCGGTGCCGACGCGCTTGTTCTTCATGGTGTCGAGCATGGCGATGCCGGGCCCGACGAGCTGCATCAGGTCCTTGTCGGAGGAAATGATCGTGACGTCGCCGCCGCGCGCCGCCGCATCCCTGGCGTAGGTCGCAATCAGGTCGTCGGCCTCGAAGCCGTCCTGCTCGATGCAGGCGACGTTGAAGGCGCGCACCGCGTCACGGATCAGCGGGAACTGCGGGACGAGTTCCTCCGGCGGCGGCGGGCGATTGGCCTTGTACTTGTCGTAGAGGTCGTTGCGAAAGGTCTTGGCGCCGGCATCGAAGATGACCGCGATATGGGTCGGCGCGTCCGAAGTCTTGCTCTCCCCCATCAGCTTCCACAGCATGGCGCAGAAGCCGTGCACGGCGCCGACCGGCAGGCCGTCCGAGGGCCGCGTCAGGGGCGGCAGTGCGTGAAAGGCGCGGAAAATGTAGCCCGAGCCGTCGATCAGGTAGACGTGGCTGCCCTTGATCACCGGCAGCGCCTCGCCGTCCGGCGCGGTCGAGATCCTGGGCGGCCTGGCCGCCTTGGGGCTGTCGCTTGTCATCGTCGGGTTGCCCTTTCGTTGACCGGCAACCTCTGACACCTCACGCCATAGATCAAGGGGCGGGCTGGCCCTTCGCCGGCAGCATGCGGCGCAGCACGCCGTCCTTGCGGATGAAGTGGTGGAACAGCGCAGCGCCGATATGGATGAAGATCAGCACCAGCATCAGCTTGCCGAGCGCCTTGTGGATAAAGAATGTGGTTTCGGATGCCGGCTGGTTCGCCGTCCACAGTGCCGGCAGCTGAAACAGGCCGAAGATGTCGCGCGCGCCATAGAGCGAAATGCTGATCCAGCCCATCAGCGGCACCAGGAGGAGTAGGCCGTAAAGCGACCAATGCGTGATATGCGAGGCGAGCCGCTGCCATGGTGCGATCGTCGGCTCGTCGGGCGGTGCGCCATTCCTCAGGCGGTAGACGAGGCGGGCCAGAACCAGCCAGAACAGCGTGAAGCCCAGCAGCTTGTGGGTGCTGTAGAGGCCGTTGGTGAGCCCGTCCCAGACGTTCAGCGTGTTGCCGCGATAGGTCATGTAGAGCCCGAGCGGGTACATCAAGATTATGAAACCGACCGTGATCCAGTGCAGCATCCGCGCCATCGGCGCATAGGCTTTCGGCGCCAACTGAATGACCTTGCCGCTGCCATTCATGCGCTGTGGCTTCTGACCGGGATCCGGCATGCTTCACACTCCGATCTGTTGACGCAAGTCACAATCGAACAGAATGTCGCCGTCGGCAAGCACGTGCACGCTGGTCGGCGGCCGGCGCGCCTCGGCGAGCCTGGCGATCGGCTTCAAGATCGAGGCCGGTCTTGCCGGAGCCCAGGATCATCGGCGCCACCAGAACGTGCAGGCGGTCGACCGCGCCGGCATCGATGAAGGCGGAAATGGTCCAGGCCCCGCCCTCGATCAGCAGACGCTTGAAGCCGCGTTCGAACAGCGCCGCGACGATGTCGTGGGGCGCGATCGGGCAGCCGTTGCCGCCGAGCCCGATGACCTCGACGCCGGGCGACGGTGGCAGCACCTCGTCATTGCTGATGATCAAGCGGCGCGCGCCGTCGTCGCGCAGGCATTTGGCGGCGTGCGGCATACGGCCTTGCGGGTCGATCACCACGCGGGCTGGATGGCGGCCTTCGCAGCGACGCACGTTGAGCTGCGGATCGTCGGCCACCACGGTGCCGACGCCGACCACCACCGCATCGACCTCGGCCCGCAGGCGGTGAACGTGGTCAAGCGCCGCGTCACGGTTGATCCAGCGGCTTTCCCCGCTCAGCGTCGCAATCCGCCCGTCGAGCGACTGGCCGAGCTGGGCGACGACGAATGGCCGGCCGGGCGACGCATTGCGGATCACGCTGTAGCAATCGGCCAAGGCGTTCACGTGTCGCATCCACTCATCCGGGCTCTTGAGGTCGATCAGCCGTGCATACGACATCGCAACGAATTGCGCCATGATGGCGACGTTGCCGACAGCCACGCCCGGGTCGTCGTGAATGGCACTCAACGAACAGGGCTAAGTCGTTAATGCCTCGACATGGTTCGCGCTGCATCGCCCCGACTCTCATTCAAACAGCTCAGGACGAACGTCCTGGCTGACGTGAAAGATATCCAGGACCAGGACGTGATCGTCTTCCACGAGATAGAAGATGTGGTGCGATTGAAATCGAAATCGACGCAGACCGGCCATCAATTCATCCGCGGTGCGACCGATCCTTGGAAACTCGGCGATGAGGTCGAAGGTCTTCCCGAACCCTGCATGATAGGCATCGGCCTGGTATCGACCGAACCTCGCGTCCGTGAACACATAGATATCGAGAAGGTCCGGCGTGCACGTAGCGATAGCCGGAACTCAGCCATCGCGCCTGGCATCAGCCCGTGCGCGCGCTAATGCGAGAACATCGTCCATCGTGTCAGTCGTCGAGGTTTGACAATCCGGATGGCTCAGCGCCAAACGCAGACGCCGCAACTGCTCATCGCGCGACAGCGCTTGCCATTCCCGAATCTGCTCCGGCGAAGGCGTGGCCGACGGCGTCAGGTGATCGAGGGTTTCATGATCGCTCATGGCTGATACATAGCCAAATTCGCCTGGTCCGTCGAGTATTGCACTCGACACAGGCGATCACAGGTCATCAGGCGTGAGGCCGGTACGCTTCGCTATGCGGGCCATCATCCTGGGACCGATATCATCGCGATCATGGAACGCGAAGACAAAGTCCGGCCATCCTTCACGCACGAGAGTCTTGTGCGAGCCCGATTGGCGCTTGATTGTCCAGCCAATGCGCGCCAGTGCTCGCAGCACACGGTGCGCCGATGCGGACGGCCAAACGCTCATGCTGCCGGCAGCAACATGTGAATTTCGATGGGTGCGGTTTCCGCGTGCTCCAGGCGCTCGGCCATCACTCTGAGTGCCAGCACCTGCGCCGCCGCTGCCGCTTCGTCGCGGGTCGCGCCATACGCCAGAACCCCGGCCAACTGCGGCACCTCGGCGAGCCAGCGGCCATCATCTTCCTGTTCGCATTCGATGGTGAGCTGCACGGACACATCCTGTCAAAGGCCTGTCGCACCATCATCGACGCTGCGCACCTGATGTCAATGCGCCAGCGCCTTGACGATGGACTCGGTCATCTTCTTGGCGTCGCCCAAGAGCATCATGGTGTTGTCCTTGTAGAACAACGGATTGTCGACGCCGGCATAGCCCGAAGCGAGCGAGCGCTTGTTGAACATCACGGTGCCGGCCTTCCACACCTGCAGCACCGGCATGCCGTAGATCGGCGAGGTCTTGTCTTCTTCCGCGGCCGGGTTGGTGACGTCATTTGCGCCGATCACGAAGGCGATGTCGGCCTGCTGGAATTCGGAATTGATGTCCTCGAGCTCGAATACCTCGTCGTAGGGCACGTTGGCTTCGGCGAGCAGCACGTTCATGTGGCCGGGCATGCGGCCTGCCACCGGGTGGATCGCGTACCTGACCTCGACGCCGGCCTTCTTGAGGTTGTCGGCCATCTCGCGCAGCGCATGCTGGGCCTGCGCCACCGCCATGCCGTAGCCGGGCACGATGATCACCTTCTGCGCGTTCTTCATCAGGTAGGCTGCGTCCTCGGCCGAGCCGAGCTTGACCGGCTTCTGCTCGGCCGCACCGGCGGCCGCCGCCACCTCGCCGCCGAAGCCGCCGGCGATCACCGAGATGAAGGAGCGGTTCATCGCCTTGCACATGATGTAGGACAGGATCGCGCCCGACGAGCCGACCAGCGCGCCGGTGATGATCAGCGCGATGTTGCCGAGCGTGAAGCCGATGCCGGCGGCGGCCCAGCCCGAGTACGAGTTCAGCATCGAGACCACGACCGGCATGTCGGCGCCGCCGATCGGGATGATCAGTAGGCCGCCGAAGATCAGCGCGACGATCACGATCGCCCAGAACTGGAGCTGCGATTCCGACTGGCAGAACCAGTAGATCAGCAGGATCAGGCCGAGACCGAGTGCGACGTTGATCGCATGCCGACCGGGCAGCAGGATCGGCTTGCCGCTCATCCGGCCGGAGAGCTTGGCGAAGGCGATGACGGAGCCGGTGAAGGTGATGGCGCCGATCGCAGCACCGAGCGCCATTTCAACGAGGCTCGTGGTGTTGACCGAGCCCGTCTTGCCGATACCGAACGCTTCCGGTGCGTTGAGGGCTGCCGCCGCCACGAACACGGCGGCAAGGCCGACCAGCGAGTGGAAGGCTGCGACCAGTTCCGGCATCATCGTCATCGGAATGCTGCGGGCGGTATAGGCGCCGATGCCGCCGCCGACGCCGAGGCCGACGAGGATCAGGAACCAGGTCAAGATGCTGTCGCCGGCGGCCAGATTGGCGAGCGTGGTGGCGATCGCAATCGTCATGCCGATCATGCCGAAGGTGTTGCCCCGCCGCGAGCTCTCGGGGCTCGACAGGCCCTTCAGCGCCAGAATGAACAGCACGCCCGAGACGAGGTAGAGGATGGCGGTCAGGTTGGCGGACATGGGCTGGTTCCAAATGGGGGAGTAGGGATTGGGGAGTTGGGAGTAGGGAAAGGCGCAAAGTGCTGGATCAAGCCCAACTCCCCACTCCCCATTCCCTACTCCCTCACTTCTTCTCTTTCTTCTTGTACATCGCGAGCATGCGCTGGGTGACCAGGAAGCCGCCGAAGATGTTCACCGACGCCATCACCAGCGCCAGGAAGCCGAAGAACTTGGCGAGCCCCGAGCCGAAGCCGACGAGGGCGACGCCCGATGCCAGCAGCGCACCGACCACGATCACCGAGGAGATCGCGTTGGTCACGCTCATCAGCGGCGTGTGCAGCGCCGGCGTCACGCCCCAGACCACGAAGTAGCCGACGAAGATCGCGATCACGAACACCATCAGCTGGTAGATCGCCGGCGACACGTCGGCGCCGCCTGAGGCATGGGCGAAACTCGCCGATGCAGCCAGAGCGGCAAGCGCAAGAATGGTTTTCACAAGTATTTTCATGCGGTCATCCCCTCTCCCCGTCCGGCCCTTGGCCGGAACGGGGAGAGGGTTAGGGTGAGGGGCAGCCGCTTGCTCCGAACCGGTTTCTGCGCCTTCCGGCCGGCGCGCGGAACGCGTGTCGGAAGGCGCCCTGCCAAAAAGCCGCCCCTCACCCTCGGCCGGCCAAGACGGGCCGGCCTCATCCCTCTCCCCGCAAGGGGACGGGGAGAGGGAAAAAGCGCCAAACTCGGTAGCCCTGGGAAACCCCGCACGGTCCGGGGACGCGTGTGGTGGAATGGAAGCTCCAATCGCCTTTTTCATCATGCACCTTCCTTGGCGGTCAGGCTCGGGTGGACGATTTTGCCGTCCTTGGCCACCAGCGTGCCTTTGATGACTTCGTCGTCCCAGTTGATCTTCGAGGCCTTGTCCTTCTTGTCGAGCATGGTGTCGAGGAAGGTCAGCAGGTTCTTGGCGTAGAGGCTCGAGGCGTTGACCGGAACAGTGCCGGCGAGATTGAGCGGGCCGGAAATGCGCACGCCGTTGTGCTCGACGATCTTGCCCGGCTCGGTCAGCTCGCAGTTGCCGCCGCGCTCGGCGGCGAGGTCGATGATCACGGCGCCGGGCTTCATGCTTTCGACCATGGCGCGGGTGATGAGCTTCGGCGCCGGCCGGCCCGGGATCAGCGCGGTGGTGATCACCACGTCCTGGGTTTTGACGTGAGTTGCGACGAGCTCGGCCTGCTTCTTCTGGTATTCGGCCGACATCGGCTTGGCGTAGCCGGCCGCGGTCTGGGCCTGCTTGAACTCGTCGTCCTCGACGGCGATGAACTTGGCGCCGAGCGAGGCCACCTGCTCTTTCGTCGCCGGCCTGACGTCGGTCGCGGTCACGATGGCGCCGAGCCGGCGGGCGGTGGCGATCGCCTGCAGGCCGGCGACACCGACGCCCATGATGAACATCTTGGCGGCGGGCACCGTGCCGGCGGCGGTCATCATCATCGGCACCGCCTGCTCGAACATCGAGGCGGCATCGACCACCGCCTTGTAGCCGGCGAGATTGGCCTGGCTCGACAGCACGTCCATCGACTGGGCACGGGTGATGCGCGGCATGAACTCCATCGAATAGAGGTTCACAGCCGTGGCGGCGAGCGCGTCGAGGCCGGGGCGGTCGTCGAACGGCGACAGCATGGCGATCACCTGGGCGCCGGGCTTCAGGCTCCGGGCTTCATCGACCGAGGGTCGGCGGACCTTGAGCAGGACGTCGGCGCCGCCGCTGGCGTCCATAGCCGAGCCTGCGATCGTCGCGCCGGCGGCCTGGTACTGGCTGTCGGAGAACCGCGACTTCAAGCCGGCGCCGGCCTGCACCTTGACGGTGCAGCCGGCGGCAACGAGCTTCTTGACCGTCTCGGGCGATGCCGCGACGCGGGGCTCGTCCGCGCCTTCAGCCGTAATGGCGATCGTGACCATGGTCATGCATGTCCAAATGGCGTACCCGGCCCGAATGGACCGGCGGCAGGCGGGGAGAAGGGTGGCACGGCGGGATAGGCGGCTGCGATCGGCACGACGTCCCGGCCGCGCGACGGGCTAGACGAGGAAGATGAACATGCCGATCAGCAGCAGCGCCAGGAAAATGATCGAGAACTTGGTAGCGGCCAGGAAGCCCGAATAGGTCCGCTTATGCTCATTGTAGTCCATGGCGGGATGCCCGCCGGTGCCATGATCGCTCATCGTCAGCCCCATCTCTCACAATAGATTGTGCACGTTAGCTATACCAAGCGCCCACCTGCTTCAAGCGATTTGGGCCATGAATTGTCCACGAAAACTCCGCAAATTCCGGGTTTGTGTGCGGCTGCGCGGATGGATCGCATGGAGCCACTCGATGACCGGCATTCTCGACCTTTGCAGGCGCTTCGCGCCGCCGCTCTGCGGGCTCGCAGCTGCGGTCGCGGCGATATCGTCGATCGCCGCCGTCAGCCATGCCGCGGGGCCGGCCAGCCGGCCCACCGTCAACAACTGCTTCTGGGAGCTGGCCCGTGGCCAGGGCGCCGACCTCGAGTGCGACTATCCGGCCTGGCTCGCCGACAAGGAGCGAACCGAGCTGCGCCGAATCACCCGCGATCAGCTGCAGGATGCGCGCTGCACCGTTTCGATCCGGATCGCCCGCAGCCTCGTCATGCGCGCCCTGACCGATACCGACTACACCTTCGAGGCACCGCCGCAACCGGTCACCTGCGAGATCACGACCAAGGACAAGCCGATCCCGATCGCGGCGACGTTTGCGCCGCGGGTGGTGATCAAGGACGGCGTCGCCATCGACGCTACGCCGGGCATGGCCAACGTCACCGGCGTCAACGGCTATCTCGCCTGGCCGGTGGTCGAGTATGTCAACCGCTCGGCGACCGTGAAGGGCGAGATGCTGAAGATGATCAACGGCTATCTCAGTTTGCGTGTTGCGCGACAGAACTGATCAGCCGACGCGCCAACGGTTGTAGATCAGCAGCATGACGCTGAAGCCGACGCATGCCGCGGTCGCGGCGAGGAACGACGGCACCAGCCCGAGCGTCGGCGCCAGCAGCGACAGCACCAGAAAGAAGCCGACGAAGCCGACCAGCGACAGCATGACGCTGCGCAACAGCACCATCGCCGTGTCGGTGCCCCAGCGATAGTGGCTGAACGTCGTCAGCACCGTCATGATCACGGGAAAACTCGAGACGATGCCGAGCAGCGTCGGGCCCAGGAAGTCGGCGGCGATGGTGATGCCGCCGACCAGTGCGCCGGTGGCGAGCATCCGCGCCGGGATATCCCACCACGGCAGGAACAGGGGGCCGAGCGGCATCCGGGGCTGGGCGATGGCCTGGCGCGTGGCGAGCAGGGTTGCGACCGCCAGTAGCGCGATCGCGCTCGCCGTAAGGGGCAGATGGCTGATGAGCCAGCCGGTGCCGAAGAAGGCCACGGTTGCGGCGGCGAGGCTTGGCGCCCAACCGGCGTGGCGCGCGACGGCCGCGTAGGCCAGCGCATAGGCGCCGATCGCCGGCACCGCCATCAGCACCCCGCGCGCGGTGTCGGCCAGATAGCCGTCGCCCCGCTCCAGCCCCAGGAAGAACAGGATCGGCCCGGTCATCCACGGCAGCCCCATGATGATGCCGCCGATGGTCGGTCCGAACCGGCGCGCGACGAGGCTCATGGCGGCGACCAGCACCGGCGTCACGGTGAGCTTGAGGATGAGGAGGGTGGACAAGGGGCGGCTGCGTTGCGGTTGCTCGGGCCGCGGAGGCTAACCGGGCCGGCAGGTCGGGGCCAGGGCTATCGGTGGGCAGGCGCTATGCGCGGCGGACAGTTTGCGATACACCGCGACTGTCAATGTCCAAAATGAGCGGTCGGCAATCGGTAGGTGGCTCTGCGGTTCGCATGGTTTGTCGGATTTGCGGAGAGATCGGAATTCGGCTGACCCAACGATTTACGGCTGCCAAAGGCATGGCTGCGTGGCCGCAATACCTCGGTCGGCGGAAATGAGGCACACGAGTCCTGCGGGCCAGGCACGCGTCGTCTCTGTGCCGGCGACTTACACTACAATTGTGAGAATTGCCAGTCGCCGAGCACAGTTAGAACAGCGGTGCGTTGCAGGAGCAAGCGGACAGCGGTTTCTTGACCAGCAGCACCCGCTGTGGCGTCAGTGGTGGGACAGACGCCCCTCGGACGGCGTGAACCTACAGTCCTATACAAATAACTCTCATTGAGCGGCGCATTCGCAAGGCAGCAGCCAGGCTCGACGCGAGGGCAAGCGGTACTGAACGCATGCGAGGCGGATATGTCGACAATCGATGCTGCGCTGAAGATATCTCAGGGGCTGCTGACACCCGTTATCGCCGGCATAGCGGTCTACATCGCGTGGCAGCAGTATGCGGTCAATCGCGACAAGTTGCGGCTCGATCAATACGAGAAGCGGTTGAGGGTCTATCAGGCCCTGATGCGGTTTATCGGCTCTCTACTGATGCATGCGGATCTCAAGACAGAAGACCTGGTTGAGTTTAACACCGGCGCCGCCGAAACGGATTTTGTCTTTTCTAACGACGAGGCTATTCGGAACTTGATAGTCAACGTCCGTAATGTGGCGCTGTCAGTCATGTCGGCGAATAGCGAGTATCGAGATTGGACCCAAGACCAACCTCCGGGCTACGATCATCGGCTGGTTGTGAAGACCAAGCACGATGGCCTTCTCTGGCTAGCTGAACAGCAAGAGGTCGCGCGCAAGCTGTTCAGGCCGCATCTGGCGCTGCGGCAGTAGGTGAGCCAAAACCTTCGGAAGCAGAAATGATAGTGCTGCGGTTTCTTGTCGCCTGCCATTGGGTGGCCGAAGTGCGCTCCCGTACACCGCTATCTGAACCCAACGCCACACGATCGCGATGACATTCGAAAATAGTTCTGTCACAACTCACCCTCGCCTCCAATCTTATCTACCGTATCCACCATGCAATGCTGCTCGGGTTCCGCTTCGCGACGGCGCCCCACAGCTCGTCACCGCCTTGAAGGCGGGGGCGATGGTAAAGGAGCTCGTTGCGGTGGGCACTTCCCCTCTCCCCGTCCGCTCACGGGGAGAGGGCAGAGGCCGGCCCATCTTGGCCGGCCGAGGGTGAGGGGCAGCTGCTGGCTCAAACGCCCTTTTTTGCTTCGCCCCGCATTGATTTCGCCCGGCCCGCTGTTGATAGACCCTTCGCGCGGCTGCCCCTCACCCTAACCCTCTCCCCGTTCGGGCCGCGGGCCCGACGGGGAGAGGGGGATGATCGTGACTTCCCCTCTCCCCGTCCGCTCGCGGGGAGAGGGCAGAGGCCAGCTTATTCTGGCCTGTGCGTTAACAATGCTGTTGGAAATTCGGTACTCGAGACTTATCCACGCTTCCCGCACCCGTGCGATACTTGCCCTCGACCGATGCGAAAGAGGGGCCGTCAACCGGTGGCGACCATTGAAGGCGGATCGGTTACAGGTCGGTAGGTACAGCAGGGGACGCGCCCCTGGCTACCGAGGCTCGCCACACGGCACCTGATCGCCTCGCTTGATTGCGAGGCGTAAATCAGCTGCCCAAAGAAGGCCCGAGCGCGATCAGGTGCCTCATTCTTGGTTTTGAGCGCCTCCGCGCTCGGGCGTCGTGGAACCCGGCGTCCGGGCGTAATCCGGAGGAATGCTGTGGGTAGGCCGAAAATCCTGCGGTGAGGCGGCCCGAAGCTGTCTTGTTACCCTCGCGGAAGTCCGCTGCGGCTTCCGGCCACCTCGCACCCCTCGGCGCTTGGCGCGCGCGGGCGGCATCGGCATGCCACCTACCCGCCGCTTACGACTTTCTGCCCATCGCTGCCCCCTAGCCCGGCGCGGCGCGGCGGGTTACGACAAGCGACCTGCATATGCGACGGGGCAGTTACCGAATTCGACCGGCTGCGGCCTTGGCCTGGCGGCGATGCCAATCGGTAGCTGTCCCCGTCTCAACCCACCCCGAGGCCCCGATGTTCAACAAGATCCTGATCGCCAACCGCGGCGAGATCGCCTGCCGCATCATCAAGACCGCGCAGGCTCATGGGCATCAAGACGGTCGCGGTCTATTCCGATGCCGACCGCGACGCCCTGCACGTCGAGATGGCCGACGAGGCCGTCCACATCGGCCCGGCGGCGGCGGCGCAATCCTACCTCGTGATCGAGAACATCATCGACGCGGCCCGCAAGACCGGTGCCGAGGCGATCCATCCCGGCTACGGCTTCCTGTCCGAGCGCGAGGCGTTCGCGATCGCGCTGGCCAAGGCCGGCATCGTCTTCATCGGCCCGAACCCCGGCGCCATCGCCGCCATGGGCGACAAGATCGAGAGCAAGAAGGCGGCGGCCAAGGCCAAGGTCTCGACCGTGCCCGGCTACCTCGGCGAGATCGCCGATGCGCGCGAGGCCGTCCAGATCGCCGACGAGATCGGCTATCCCGTCATGATCAAGGCCTCGGCCGGCGGCGGCGGCAAGGGCATGCGCATCGCCTATTCGAAGTCCGAGGTCGCCGACGGCTTCAACTCCTCGCGCAGCGAAGCCAAGGCCTCGTTCGGCGACGACCGCGTGTTCATCGAGAAGTTCATCGTCAACCCGCGCCACGTCGAGATCCAGGTGCTGGGCGACAAGCACGGCAACGTCATCTACTTGGGCGAGCGCGAATGCTCGATCCAGCGCCGCAACCAGAAGGTGATCGAGGAAGCGCCCTCGCCGCTGCTCGACGACCGGACCCGCCGCGCCATGGGCGAGCAGGCGGTCGCGCTCGCCAAGGCGGTCGGCTACGACAGCGCCGGCACCGTCGAGTTCGTCGCCGGCCAGGACAAGTCGTTTTTTTTCCTCGAGATGAACACCCGCCTGCAGGTCGAGCATCCGGTGACCGAGCTCGTCACCGGCGTCGATCTCGTCGAGCAGATGATCCGGGTCGCCGCCGGCGAGCCGCTCAAGATCAAGCAATCGGACGTCAAGCTCCGCGGCTGGGCGGTGGAAAGCCGCATCTACGCCGAGGACCCCTATCGCGGCTTCCTGCCCTCGATCGGCCGCCTCGTTAAGTACCGGCCGCCGCGCGAGGGCTCGGCCAACGGCGTCACCGTGCGCAACGACACCGGCGTCGAGGAGGGCGGCGAAATCTCGATGTACTACGACCCGATGATCGCCAAGCTCGTCACCCATGCCGGCACGCGAGCGGCGGCGATCGAGGCCCAGTCCGACGCGCTCGATGCTTTCCGCATCGACGGCATCCAGCACAACATCCCGTTCCTGACGGCGCTGATGCAGCATCCGCGCTGGCGGTCGGGCAATATCTCGACCGGGTTCATCGCCGAGGAATATCCGGACGGCTTCAAGGCCCGCGAGCCGCAGGGCCGGGAGCTCGAGCTGCTCGCCGGCGTCGCCGCCGCGATCGACCACCTCAACAACAACCGCCGCCGCCATATCACCGGCCAGATGCACGGCTCGCTGGTGCGCTTTGCCTCACGCCGCGTGGTTCGCGTCGGCCGTCAGAGCCTGCGCATGGAGGTCGACCGGCGGCAACGGCCATCCGACCTACGTGACGCTGATCGACGACGCCGGCAAGCTCGGCCGTTGCCTCGAGATCGTCTCGGCCTGGTGGCCGGGCGAGCCGGTGTGGACCGGCACCGTCGACGGCCATACCGCGGCGGTGCAGGTGCGCTCCGTTCTCAACGGCTACAACCTCGCCTATCGCGGCATCGAGGCCCATTCCCACGTCTTCACCGAGCGCGAGTTCGAGCTCGCCCGGCTGATGCCGGAGAAGACCGTCGCCGACATGAGCAAGTTCCTGCTGTGCCCGATGCCGGGCCTGGTCAAGGCGATCCATGTCGCGGCCGGGCAGGAGGTCAAGGCCGGCGACAACCTCGCCGTCGTCGAGGCCATGAAGATGGAGAACATCCTGCGCGCCGAACGCGACGCCAAGGTGCTCTCCGTGAAGGCAAAGGCGGGCGATAGTCTGGCGGTCGACGCGGTGATCCTCGAGTTCGCGTGAGACCGCACACCGGCCCGGTCGACGGCCGCATCGGCGTGCCTCAGCCGCCCTTCGCCATCTCGCGCAGCTTGAACTTCTGGATCTTGCCGGTCGAGGTCTTGGGGATGTCCTGGAACCGGATGGTGCGCGGGCACTTATAAGCCGCGAGGCCCTGCCGGCACCACGCGATCAGCTCGTCTGCCGTGGCGGTGGCGCCCGGCTTCAATTCGACGAACGCGCACGGCGTCTCACCCCACTTCTCGTCCGGTTTCGCCACGACCGCGACGTAGGCCACCGCCGGGTGCTTGTAGAGCTGGTCCTCGACCTCGATCGAGGAGATGTTCTCGCCGCCGGAAATGATGATGTCCTTCGAGCGGTCCTTGAGCTGGATGTAGCCGTCCGGATGCAGCACGCCGAGATCGCCGGAATGGAACCAGCCGCCGGCGAAGGCCTCGTCGGTCGCCACCGGGTTCTTGAGGTAGCCCTTCATCACGATGTTGCCGCGCATCATGACCTCGCCGAGCGTCTCGCCGTCGGCCGGCACCGTCTGCATTGTCGCCGGGTCCATGACGCTCAAGCCTTCGAGGCCGACGTAGCGCACGCCCTGCCGTGCCTTCTTCGCCGCCTGCTGGTCCGCCGGCAGCGCATCCCACTGCGACTGCCAGTCGTTGACGACGGAGGGACCGTAGGTCTCGGTCAGGCCGTAGACGTGGGTGACGTCGAAGCCGGCCGCCGCCATCTGCGCCAGCACCGCCTCCGGCGGCGGCGCCGCGGCGGTGATGAATTTCACCGTGTGATCGAGCTTGCGCCGTTCGTCGGGCCCAGCATTGAGCAGCGTCGACATCACGATCGGCGCGCCGCACATGTGGCTGACGCCGTGCTCGGCAATGGCGTCGTACATCAGCTTGGCGCGCACCCAGCGCAGGCAGACATGGGTGCCGGCGACCAGCGAGATGGTCCACGGGAAGCACCAGCCGTTGCAGTGGAACATCGGCAGCGTCCACAGGTAGACCGGATGCTGGCCGAGGCCGCCGGCGAGGAGATTGCCGTAGCACATCAGGCAAGCGCCGCGGTGGTGGTAGACGACGCCCTTGGGATTGCCGGTGGTGCCGGAGGTGTAGTTGAGGCTGATCGCCTGCCACTCGTCGGCCGGCATGCGCCACCCGAAGTCGGGATCGCCCCTGGCGATGAACTGCTCGTATTCGACGAAGCTCAGCCGATCGCCCGTCTGTGGGAATTCCTGGTCGTCGAAGTCGATCACCAGAGGTTTGACCTTCGCCTGGGCGAGCGCCGCCTTGATCACGGGCGAAAACTCGCGGTCGGTGATCAGTACCTTGGCGTTCGAATGGTCGAGCTGGAAGGCGATGATGGCGGCATCGAGCCGGGTGTTGAGGGAAAGCAGTACGGCACCGGTCATCGGCACCGCGTAGTGCGCCTCGATCATCGGCGGCGTGTTGGCGAGCATGACGGCCACCGTGTCGCCGGGGCCGATGTAGGCCTGCGCCAGGGCCGAGGCAAAGCGGCGGCAGCGGTCGTAGAGGGCGGCATATGTTGTGCGAGCACCGCCATGGATCACCGCGGTGCGGTCGGGATAGACCCGGGCCGAGCGCTCGAGGAACGTCAGCGGCGTCAGCGGCTGGTAGTTGGCCGGTGTCTTGTCGAGGTGCTGCAGGTAGGGGTTCGACGTCATTCGCAGATGCCGGATGCTCGTGGTGATTACTCATTGACCACGCTAGCGGACGGCTGCCGATTGAGCAATTGGCGCGAATTGGGCGTCTGGCCCACGGGGCCGGCGTCGCCCCCTGATCTTCGCCGCCGCCCCCCGCAGGGCGATCCGATCAGGGGATGAAGTCGAGACGAAGCGCGGTTGGCTGAATTCTTTCGCAGCATGCCAGCCGGTCGGTCACGCGACGCTGACCGTCCGGAAGAGATAGCGCACCGCCTCTTCCGGCGTCGGCACGCGGCACTGCGGCAGGTTGTAGCCGGCCGGATACCAGTCGTAGGAGCCGAGCATCTTGCGCCAGACCCCCATGAACCGGCCATTGTGGCTGATCTTGACGCTACGGGCGCCGACCAGTTCGGCTGTCAGTCCACGAACGGCAAGATCGTGGTTGGCCAAGAGTTGACCGAACTGCTTACTCTCACCTTGCTTCAGCGACATCGGATTTACTCCATTCCTGTAACTCGGTGTTTGCAATTGTCGTCACGGCTTCGAAACAATCAAATATTAACTTCGAAATGCGTTTGCGAACCCTTGCGCCGACGCTTCGAAATTGCTGAAAATTTCCAATGCTTTTACGATCTTTCAGCGGATCGTTTGACTGCCGCTTATCGGGCGGCCGTGCCTCGCGCCGAAATCAACCGGGGGCTGAATTCACCCGCCTGCCGACCGGCACGAGCCGCCAATTGCACCAATCCTCATTTGATCGGGAGCGGCCCCTGATGGGGCTGCGACGCTCGCCTCAGGCCGCCGCCTGTGCCACCGTCGGGCCATCGCCGGCGACCGTGGTGCGGCGCATGTCGCGCGGCTTTGAAATCATCGAAGCGGCGGACGCGATGCATGGTCTGGCGGTTGTCCCACATCACGAGGTCGTTGGTGCGCCAGCGGTGGCTGTAGACCAGCTCGGGCCGGGTCGCCGCTTCGGCCAGATCACGGATGAAGTCGCGCGCCTCCGGCATCGGCCAGCCGACGATAGTGCCGATGTGCGACGACAGATAAAGTGACTTGCGGCCGGTCACCGGATGCGTGCGAACGAGGCGCTGGCGCACCGGCTTGAACATCGCCTTCTCGTCCTCGGTGAGATCGGCAAAGCCCATCGAGCCGCGCGAGTACATCAAGGAGTGCTCGCAGACGAGGTCCTCGACCTGGGCCCGCGTTGCGTCATCGAGCATGTCGCAGGCGACCCGCATGTCGGCGAACTCGGTGTTGCCGCCGTCGGTCGACACGACGCGCCCCGACAGGATCGAGTATTTCGCCGGGATGGCGCGGAACGAGCTGTCGGAATGCCACAGCCGATTGCCGAGGTTGAACATGCGGCGGCGATCGGTGCGCTCGAGCGGGCGGCCCTCCTTGTCGAGGTTCGAGACGTCGACCATGCCCTGTTTCAGTCGGTACTCGCCGGCCTTGGTGATGTTGCCGCCTTGTGCGTTCTCGATCTTTCCAAAATTCTGCGAAAACGCCAGCTGCTGGTCATCCGTGAGGTTCTGGTTGCGGTAGACCAGAACCGCATAGCGATCCATGCCCGCCTCGATGGCGGCGACGTCAGCCTTCGACAGCGGCTGCGTCAGGTCGACGCCCGACACTTCGCCGACGAACACGGGATGGATCTGGCGGATCGAGACGGGCATGGTGGCGCTCCTCGGGGGATCTGATGGTCTCCCTGAAAATCTAGGGCACGGCCCGAATTCGCGCCAGCAGGTGCGCCCCGCGCGGATTGCATGGAAGGGCTGCTCGATATCGCTTCAATTCGGCGGAGTGCCCGAGGCCGCTGTCGCCACGCACCCTACGAGACGCGCCAGAACACGCCGCCGCTCCACACTCCGGCGCCACCGTCGCCCTCGACCACCAGCTCCATCAGGTCGTAATAGACCGCCCGCGTCACCAGCGCTTCGAGCCGGCCACGCACCTGGATGTACGGCTTGAGACCGCCGCCTGCCGCTTCGGGCGCGAACCGCAGCGGATGGTCGCGACCGCACACCACCACGTCGTCGACGTTGGTGCGAAACACCAGCGACTGCGCTGGTCCCTCGCCCCTGACCTCCATCTCGACCGCCAGAAACGGCGCGTCGGCGACCGCGACATCGACTTTCTCGACCGGGGTCACGAGATAGTGACGGCCGTCGTCATCGCGGCGCAGGATGCGTGAAAACAGCTTGACCATCGGTTTGCGGCCGATCGGTGAGCCCTGGTACAGCCACACCCCGTCGGCCCGGATCGCCATGCCGATATCGCCGCAATAGGGCGGATTCCAGCGCTCGACCGGCGGCAGCTTGTCGCCCTTGGCCGCCTCCAGCATGGCCTCGAGGCCAGAAATGCGGGGCGGCGCGGCGGTGGGCGGCTGGTTCACCAATGCTTCAATACCTTCCGGGTTGGCAATGCCTTGTTCCGGCCCCATCTTCATATTCTGAGTACCATGGACGCAACAGTATTTCGCACGCGCGAAGCTAAGCCTATAGTGGGGCCATGAGCACAACATCCGCGACACCGACCATCACCCCGGGCAGCAGCGATATCGTCGCCCGCCTCGAGGCCGCCACCGAGCGCATGCAACGCGTGCACAAGGCCGCCGGCTCCGTCATCTTCGGCCAGGATCAGGTGATCGAGCGCACCTTGATCACCATTCTCGCCGGCGGCCACGCGCTGCTGATCGGCGTGCCCGGCCTCGCCAAGACGCTGCTGGTGGAAACCCTCGGACGGGTGCTGGGGCTCGATGCCAAGCGCATCCAGTTCACGCCCGACCTGATGCCGTCCGACATCATCGGCGCCGAGGTGCTGGAGGACAATGCCGCGGCCGCCGCCGGCCAGCGCCGCTCGTTCCGCTTCATCAAGGGGCCGATCTTCACGCAATTGCTGATGGCCGACGAGATCAACCGTGCCAGCCCAAAAACCCAGTCGGCGCTGCTGCAGGCGATGCAGGAGCACCACGTCACCGTCGCCGGCCAGCGCCACGACACGCCGGCGCCGTTCCACGTGCTCGCCACCCAGAACCCGCTGGAACAGGAAGGCACCTATCCGCTGCCCGAAGCCCAGCTCGACCGCTTCCTGCTGCAGATCGACGTCACCTACCCCGACCTTGCCGCCGAGCGGCGAATGCTGTTTGCCACCACCGGCACCGAGGAGCGCAAGCTCGAAGCCATCATCACCGCCAGTGAGCTGATGACGACGCAGCGGCTCGTCCGCCAGATCCCGGTGCCCGACAAGGTCGTCGAGGCGATCCTGAAACTCGTGCGCGCCGCCCGTCCAGGTGCCGGCGAAGAGACCGACCGTTACATCGCCTGGGGCCCCGGGCCCCGTGCCAGCCAGGCGATGATGCTCGCCGTGCGCGCCAAGGCGTTGCTCGATGGCCGCCTGGCGCCGTCGATCGATGACGTCGCAGCGCTCGCCGAGCCGATTTTGAAACACCGCATGGCACTGACCTTCGCCGCCCGCACCGAGGGCCAGGACATTTCCAGCATCATCGCCCGGCTTGCCGGCCGGTTGGAGTAGCGTAGTGGCGGCACCCGGTCAGGCGTCACGGTTGGAGCGTAGCAGCGGCGCCGCGGCCCGGATCCTCGGCCTCGAGGGCGAAGCCCATGGCTTGGCCGAGAGTCTGCCCGATCTGGTCGCCGAGGCGATGCGTATTTCGCTCAATGTGTCGCACGGCATCCATGGCCGCAGGCGTGCCGGACCTGGCGAAACCTTCTGGCAGTTCCGGCAATACCAGCCCAATGACGCAGCAACCCTGATCGACTGGCGCCGCTCGGCCGGCTCCGACCATCTGTTCGTGCGTGAGCGCGAGTGGGAGGCGGCGCACACGATCTGGCTGTGGCCCGACCTGTCGAAATCAATGGCATTCAAGAGCCACCTGTCGGGCATCACCAAGCGCGACCGAGCGCTGATTTTGATCCTGGCGGCGGCCGAGTTGCTGGTGCGTGGCGGCGAGCGCGTCGCGCTGCTCGGCCTCACCCGACCCAATGCCAGTCGCAAGGCGGCCCGACGCCTCGCCGAGGCGATCGCGGCCAATCTCGACAATCCGATGCTGGCTGAGAGCCTGCCGCCGCCTGAGCGGCTCACCCGGTTGTCCGGCGTATTGCTGGCGAGCGACTTCCTAGATCCGCTGCCCGAAATCGAGGCGCGGCTGCAGACACTTGCCGCCAGCAATGTGTTTGGCCACCTGATCCAGGTGCTCGATCCGGCCGAGGAGACGCTGCCCTACGACGGGCGCACCGAATTCAACGCCATGGAGGGCACCGACCGCTGGGTGGCCGATCGCGTCGAAACGCTGCGGCCGCAGTACGTGGCGAAGCTCGCGGCACATCGCGCCGGGCTCGAGGAGATCACCCGCAAGCTCGGCTGGTCGCTGCTGACCCATCGCACCGACCGGCCGGCCGCCGAGCCGCTGCTGGCACTGATCATGCGCATGCAATCAACCACCAAGGACTATCGCTGGATGGCCGGCAGCGGGGGTGCGGCATGAGCATCGGCGCGCTGGCGTTCCTCAATCCCTGGCTGCTCGCGGGCCTGTTGAGCCTGCCGGTGATCTATTGGCTGCTGCGCACCGTGCCGCCGCGGCCGAAGCAGGTGGCGTTCCCGGCGACGCGCATCCTCGTTGGCCTCGAGAACAAGGACAAGACGCCGGCCAAGACACCGTGGTGGCTGATGCTGATCCGCCTGGCAGCAGCCGCACTGGTGATCCTGGCGCTGGCCGATCCGGTGCTCAACCCCAATCGCGAGACCGCATTGAAAGGCAACGGACCAGTGGTGATCGCGGTCGACAACGGCTGGGCGGCGGCATCGCGCTGGTCGGAACGCGCGCGCATGATCGAGCGGCTCATCCAGGAGGCCGAAGGGCAGAACCGCGCCGTAGTGATCGCGCCGACCGCGAGCGCGACCAAGAGCTTCCAGATCCGCATCGAACCGCCGGCAGATGCGCGCTCGACCGCCGCCGCGCTACAACCACAGCCGTTCGCGCCGCAGCGGGCGGACGCCGCCGTCGCGATCGAGACGGCACTCGGCGCGGCGCAGGGTGTCTCCGTCATCTGGCTCGCCGACGGCATCGACCACGACGGCGCCACCCGCGCCTTCGCCGACCGGCTGGCGAAACTCGGCGCCAACGGCTTTGCGGTGATCGAGGGCGGGGCTGGCGAAGAGCCGCTCGCCTTGAGCGCCGGCGTCGGTGCCGGCGGCAAGCTCGAAGCAACGGTTCTGCGCACCGGCGGGGTCGCCCGTGACGGCATCCTGCATGCCTTCTCGGTGCGCAGCCAGCGCCTCGGCGAAGTCAATTTCAAGCTCGCCGCCGATGCCGCTTCGGCGTCGGCGACCTTCGAGCTGCCGCTGGAATTGCGCAACCAGGTGACCCGCGTCGAGATCGCGACCGAGCGCTCGGCCGGTGCGGTGCAATTGCTCGACGCGACCTCGCAGTGGCATCGCATCGGCTTGCTGTCGGGCGAGAGCCTGGAGCAGGCACAGCCGCTGCTGGCGCCGCTCTACTACATCCAGAAGGCGATGGCGCCGTTCGCCGAGATCGTGCAGCCGCGCGATTCCAATCTCGCCCAGGGCATCGATGGGGTCATAAAGCAGAACGCGACCGTGATGGTGCTGGCCGACATCGGCACCCTCGAGGGCGCCGTCAAGGATCGGGTCGACGAGTGGGTGCGCAAGGGCGGTATCCTGGTGCGCTTCGCCGGTCACCGTTTGGAAAAGGGCGGCGACGACCTGCTGCCGGCGCCGCTCAGGGTCGGTGGCCGGGCGCTTGGCGGGGCGCTGTCGTGGTCGACGCCGCAGCCGCTCGGGCCCTTTAGCGACGACAGTCTGTTTGCCGGTCTCAACATCCCGGCCGACGTGCTGGTAACGCGCCAGGTGCTGAGCGATCCGGCCCGGCTCGATGCCAAGGTCAAGGTCTGGGCGCGGCTCAAGGACGGCACGCCGCTGGTGACGGCGACTGCGCGCGGTGGCGGCCAGCTGGTGCTGTTTCATGTCACCGCCAACTCCGACTGGTCGAACCTGCCGCTGTCGGGCCTGTTCGTCGAAATGCTGCGGCGGATCTCGACGCTGGCCAAGTCGGGCGCACCGACCGGCGATGCGCTCGCAACCGGCACGGCGGCGGACAATGCGACACCGGTCGTCGACCAGTCGACGGTGCTGGCCCCGATCCAGGTTCTCGACGGTTATGGCACCTTGAAGAGCCCACCGCCGACGGCGCAGGCCTTCCCAGCTGCCAGGCTTGCGCAAACGCGGCCATCGGCCGATCATCCGCCCGGTTACTATGGCTCGCAGGCGAGCCCGCGTGCATTGAACGTCATAGCTCCCAAAACGGTGCTGAAACCATTGCCAACGCTTGCCGCCAGCGCCGAGCGGCGCGCCTACACCAGCCAGACCGCGAAGCCGTTGAAGCCGACGCTGCTGGCGACGGCGCTCGGCCTTCTCTTCGCAGACGTGATCGCAGTGCTGCTGCTGCAGATGGGTTCACGGTTGTGGGACGCGCTTCGCCCGGCGGCGCGGGCAACTGCGATTGCCTTGGTCGTCGGCGGCGGGCTGGTGCTCGCCGTTGGCGATGCTCGCGCCCAGAGCGACCCGCCGGGGCGTCCGGGCATTCGGATCACGCCCGATTTCCTGGCCCCCTTCGCCCAGCCGGCACCCGAAACACAGACCGTGCGGCCGCCAGGACTGTCGGCGGACGTTCTCAGGGCGCTTGCGGCCACCGGCAAGGTCTCGTTCGGCTACGTGCTGTCGGGCGACCCGGCAACCGACGACGCCAGCCGCCAGGGGTTGCAGGGGCTCAACAAGGTCCTCGTCAATCGTACCGCCGTCGATCCGGGCGAGCCGATCGGTGTCAATATCGTAAGCGACGAGATCGCCTTCTTCCCGATCCTGTATTGGCCGGTGCTGGCCAACGCCCGCGCCCTAGCCGATCCGGTGCTGGCCAAGATCGATGCCTACATGAAGCAGGGCGGGCTCATCGTGTTCGATACCCGCGACTTCGGCCAGGGCATGCCGTCGGGCTTCAACGTGCAAGGCGCGGCGCGCGGCGAAGGGACAGCGCTGCAGCGCCTGCTCGGGCGGCTCGATCTGCCGCGCCTGGAACCGGTGCCGGAAACGCACGTACTGACCAAGTCGTTCTACCTGCTGCGCACGTTCCCCGGTCGCTGGGACGGCGGGCAATTGTGGGTCGAGGCCGAGGCACCGGAAAACTCGGCGCAGGGCAAGCGCGCCAAGCGTTCTGACGGCGTCAGCTCGGTCATCATCACCGCCAATGATTTTGCCGCCGCCTGGGCGCTCGATGCCAACAGCCGGCCGGTTTATCCGGTGGTGCCCGGCGGCGAGGCGCAGCGTGAGATGGCGTTCCGCACCGGCATCAACATCGTGATGTACGCGCTGACCGGCAACTACAAGGCCGATCAGGTGCACATCCCGGCCTTGCTCGAAAGGCTCGGGCAATGAGCAGCTGGACCGTCGATTTCGCGCCGATGCTGCCCGCCCCGCTGTACTGGGCGGCGCTCGCGGTCGCCGGTCTGCTGGTGGTGGCGCTGTTCTTGCGCCGCACGCGTGGCGCCGCGTTCCGCGCCGCAGCGCTTGGCGCCCTGCTGCTGGCGCTCGCCAACCCGACGTTGCGCGAAGAGGAACGCGAGAACCTCGGCAATGTCGCGATCGTCATGATCGACGAGAGCACCAGCCAGATGCTGGCCGGCCGGCCGGCCCAGGCCGCCGCCATCCGCGCCGACATCGAGGCGAAGTTGGGCAAACTCCCCGGCCTGCAGGTGAAATTTGTCTCCTCCTCCAAGCCCGACGGCGAGACCACCTCCGGCACGACGATGTTCGCCGACCTCAACAAGGCGTTGGCGAGCGTGCCGCCCGACCGGCTCGCCGGCGTCATCATGATCACCGATGGCCAGGTCCACGACGTGCCGAAAGCGGCGGCGGGCCTCGGCTTCGACGCGCCGGTGCATGCGCTGCTGACCGGTCGGCCGGGCGAGTTCGACCGCCGTATCGAGGTGATCTCGGCGCCCAAGTACGGCATCGTCGGCCAAGCCCGCGACATCGAGATCGCGGTGCGCGAGATGGGCCGCTCGGGCCAGTCCGGCAACGCGGTGTCGCTCAAGATCCGGCGCGAGGGCCGCCCCGACGACACCATCCGCAGCGAGATCGGCCGCACCGTCAAAGTGCCGATGCCGTTCCCGCATTCGGGCCAGAACATTCTCGAGATCGAGCTTGCCGGCGTGCCCGGCGAGCTGACGCTCGCCAACAACCGCGTCGTCATCAGCGCCGAAGGCGTGCGCGAGAACCTGCGCGTGCTGCTGGTCTCGGGCGAGCCGCATGCCGGCGAGCGCACCTGGCGCAATCTGCTCAAATCGGACGCCGCCGTCGATCTCGTGCACTTTACGATTCTGCGCCCGCCGGAGAAGCAGGACGGCACGCCGATCAACCAGCTCTCACTGATCGCGTTCCCGACGCGGGAGCTGTTTTCGCAGAAGATCAACGAGTTCGATCTCATCATCTTCGACCGCTACCAGCATCGCGGCATTCTGCAATTGCTCTACTACGACAATATCACCCGCTATGTGAACGAGCATGGCGGCGCGCTGCTGATCGCGGCTGGCGATGATTATGCCGGCTCGTCGAGCTTGGTGCGCACGCCGCTGTCGCCGGTGCTGCCGGCGCTGCCAACCGGCCGCGTGCTCGAGCAGCCGTTCAAGGCCAAGATCACCGAGGTCGGCGCCAAGCATCCCGTCACGCGCGGCCTGCCTGGCGGCGAGAGCGCGACGCCGACCTGGGGGCATTGGTTCCGTCAGGTCGAAGTGCGCCCCGACCGCGGTCGCATCGTCATGAGCGGCGCCGAGGAAAAGCCGCTGCTGGTGCTCGATCGCAAAGGCAAGGGGCGGGTGGCGCTGCTCACTTCCGACCATGCCTGGCTGTGGGCGCGCGGCTATGACGGCGGCGGCCCGCATACCGACATGCTGCGGCGCCTGTCGCACTGGCTGATGAAGGAACCCGACCTCGAGGAAGAGCGGCTGATCGCCTCGTCCAAGGGGCTGAAACTCACCGTCGAGCGCCGATCGATGGAGGAAGCGGTACCACCGGTAGCGGTGATGGAGCCGGGCGGAACCACGTCCGATCTGAGGCCGGAGAAGGCCGGGCCGGGCCTGTGGCGCTCGGTCATCGACGTCAAGGAACCGGGACTCTACAAATTGCAGACACCGGGCCCATCCGGCCCGCTGACGGCGGTGTCGCACGTCGGCGCCGAGGACGCGCGCGAAATGTCCGAGGTCACCGCGACGGATGAGAAGCTCAAGGGCCTCGTCGAGGCGACCGGCGGCGGCGTGTTCTGGACCAAAGGCTCGGGCATCTTCGCCAGCGCCGACCCGACCTCAGTCGATGTGCCGCGCATCACCATGATGTCGTCGGCCCGGGTGCTGGCAGGTTCGGGCTGGCTCGGCCTCAAGGATCGCGAGGCCTACGTCACCCGCGGCGTCAAGCTGACGCCGATGTTCACCGGCCTGCTGGCGCTGGCTGCACTGCTGTTCCTGATCACCCTCGCCTGGTGGCGCGAAGGGCCGCTAGCGGCCTCCACGAATACGAGTATTGCGCCGCCCGGCCTTGAGCGCGGCCGTGGTTGGCCGCGTCGCACCCCGCGCGCATCGGCACGACGGCGGCAATGCACGGCAACCCTATGGTGTTCCCTCGTGGCAACTGGTGGGCTGCCATTCGCACTGCGTGTGCAAGTTTCTATGCGATGCATCTGTGAAGGTGCTGGGGGAGCGGACAAGTGGCACCGCCGGCGGTTTCACTTGCCGAAATCGACCGCCGTCGTATTGGCGCCGCACAGCAGGACACCGACCTTCTCGCCCTTGGCCGGGCGATAGGCGCCGCTGAGCAAGGCTGCGAACGCGGCAGCACCACCGGGCTCCAACACCTGCCGCATGCCTTGCCACAGCATGGACTGGGCCGCGCGGATGGCGTCGTCGCCGACGAGGACCACCTGCTCGACGTAGGCGCGGGCCAGCGGAAACATCAAATTGCCAACCTTGCGCGCGCCGAGGCTGTCGGCGGCGAGCCCTGAAACCTCGACGTCGACCGGCGCCTGGGCCGCCAAGGCCGCGAACAGTGCATTGCTCGCCGCAGGTTCCACCCCGACGATGCGGATGCGGCCCTCGTACCAGGCCGCGATGCCGCCGATCAGGCCGCCGCCGCCGACCGCCACCAGCAGCGTGTCGATCTTCGGCGCCTGCGCCTCGAGTTCCAGTCCGACCGTGCCCTGGCCGATTAGCGTCTCGGGCTGATCGAATGCGTGGATGCCGAGCGCACCGGTCTTCTTCGTGTGCGCCTCGCACTTGGCCAGCGCGTCGACGTAGCGCTCGCCCTCGATCACGAGGTCGGCGCCGAAGTCGCGGATGCGCTGGATCTTGGCCGGCGAAGAAATCTTCGGTACGAAGATCGTCGCCTTGCGCGCGAGCTTCGAGGCCGCGTAGGCGACCGCGGCGCCGTGATTGCCGCCGGAGGCGGCTGCCACCCCCGCCCTCGGCACGTCGCGCAGCATCAGGTTGGCGAAGGCGCCGCGCGTCTTGAACGAGCCGGCATGCTGCAGATGCTCGAGCTTGAATGTGAGCTGCCCGGCGTCGATGCCGAAATCGGCGCCGGCGCAGTCGATCACCGGCGTCTTGCGCACGTGCGGCCGGATGCGGTTGTAGGCGGCGGCGATGGTATCGCGCGAGATTTCCTGCTTTTCCATGGTACCACTCCGGACTCTCGCACTTTGTTTGCGGGCAGAGAGACCAAAATCTGGCGCCCCTGGCAACGGTTTATTGATGCCGACATGTCCGGTAGTGTAGCGGGGCAATTGCCACGCGAACCGCAGACGGACGAGGAAGCCTAAAATGGCGGCTGAAGGCTCAACCAGGGTCGTGCTGATCGCGCTCACCTGCAATTTCGCCATTGCCGTGTCGAAATTCATTGCTGCCGCCTATACCGGCTCGTCGGCGATGCTGTCGGAGGCGATCCACTCGCTGGTCGATACCTCCAATCAGGCCTTGTTGTTCCACGGCATCAAGCGGGCAGCGCGTCCGGCCGACACGCGCCATCCGTTCGGTTATGCCAAGGAGCTCTATTTCTGGAGCTTCGTCGTCGCGATCCTGCTGTTCTCGCTGGGCTCGGGCGTTTCGATCTACGAGGGCGTCGAGAAGCTGCTGCACCCGCACCCGATCAGCAATCCGGAAGTGAACTATGCCGTGCTTGGCGTTGCCCTGGCGCTGGAAGGCGTGTCGACCTGGCAGGCGCTGAAGGCCTTCAATGCCACGCGCAACGGCGAGCGTGCGGTGACGGCGCTGCGCCGCTCGAAGGACCCGGCGATGTTCACGGTGCTGCTCGAGGACGTGGCAGCGCTGGCCGGCCTCGTGGTGGCGCTGGCCGGCATTTCGGCGGCGCATCTCATCGGTCTCGAATGGGCCGACGGCGTTGCCTCGGTGGTGATCGGACTGATCCTGGCGTCGGTCGCGGCCTTCCTCGCGGTCGAGATCAAGAGCCTGCTGATCGGCGAATCGGCCTCGCCCGAGGTGCAGGCGAGCATCCGCCGCCTGCTGTTGGCGGAGGGCGGCAGAATAGGCCCCATTCGCGCGATCAACGAAGTCCGCACCATGCAACTCGGCCCCCATGACGTGATCGTGGCAGCCAGTGTCGACATGGCGGATGCGGCGACGGCGGCGGATGTCGAAGCTGCAAATGGGCGCCTGGATCGCGCCATCAAGGCGAAACACCCCGAGGTCCGGTACCTCTACATCGAGGTCGAGGCGGCGAAGGCCGCCCTCGAACCGGCAGCAGCAGTCGCGCCTGGATCCCCGGCCGGCGGCGCCGTTGCGCTCGCCGACGCCGCAGCGTCAGCAAAACCGGTGATCGCCGCCCGCCCGCCGACCGCGCGCAAAGGCAAGAAGCACCGGCGCTGATCAGGCCGGCATCAGCCCGCGGCTCGAGGCGAAGGCGCGCACGAGTGCGTAGCTGCGGCAGCTCGCTGGCACGGCGATATTGCGGCGGCCGGCAATCTCGATCATGGCGCCGAGGATGGCATCGAGCTCGATGGCACGGCCGGCGTCGGCATCCTGCAGCATCGAGGTGCGGAAGGCGCCGAGCCCCGCCATGTAGGCGACGCGCTCGGCTGCGCCCATTTCGAGCTTCGCTCCTTCGGCCTGGGCGACCTGCATCGCTTCCGCCGTGATCTCGACGAGCAGCGCCCTCAATTCGGTGTCGGCGAGAAGCTTGTCGGCGGCGAGCCCGGTGATCGCGGTCAGCGGGTTGAGGCCGACATTGCCGAACAGCTTGTTCCAGATCGCGCTTCTGATATCGCCGGTCACGGTCGAAGCGATGCCGGCCGCGGTAAAAATTCGCGCTGCCTCGTCGAGCAGCGGCGACGGGCGATCGTCGGGCAGCCCGAGGATCAGGCCCTTGCCGCCGATGAAGGCGATCACGCCCGGACGCAACACTTCGGCCGCCAGATAGACGACGCAGCTCGCCGCCTGGCGCATCGGATAGCCCGCACGGATGCGCCCGCCGGGATCGACGCTCTCCAGCGGCCGCTCGCCGTACCACCACGGCAGGCCGTTGACCGCACTCAGCCACAAGCCGTCGGGCTTCACCAGGCGAGCGATGTCGATCGCAAGCGGCGGGATCGAGTAGGCCTTGACGCAGGTGACAAGGAGGTCGGCCGGCGGCGCTTCGTCGATGCCGGCAGCCATCGGCCGCGCGGTAGCCTCGGCGGCGCCTTCAACCCGCAATCCGTTGCGGCGGATCGCCGCCAGCGTCTCACCGCGCGCGATCACCTGCACGTCGGCGCCGGACGACGCCAGCTGCGCCGCAAAGTAGCCGCCGATCGCGCCCGCGCCGAGGATCGAGATGCGCATGGCTTTGCCTGCTGTCATCCGAGGATGATCGTCTGTCTAAGAAAGCTACACCGCCCGTGGATCGGTGCAATACGGCGACGCCTATTGCACCCTACGATTGCGAAGGCGCAGACGCTGTAGGGCGCAATAGCGTAGCGTATTGCGCCGTCAATGGCACCGCCGCCTACTTGTCCCCCGGCACGCCGAACGACGGCGCCGCGGTCGGATCGAGGGCACGGGTCACGTAATCGTCGAGCTGCGGCGCGTAGATTGCCCAGATCTTCTTCAGTTCGCCGACCGGATCGGTGTCGTGCCAGTCGACGCGCAGGTCGACCACCGGCCAGGCGACTACGCGGACGATCTTGAGCCCGATCGAATGGATCGGACCGGCTTCGCCGCCGGCAACGAGGCCGGCCTGCATGGCGCCGATCAGCCGGTCGCCGAACGGCAATGCGGCCGACGCCTCGTAATATTTGATCATTACCGCCGGTACGCCGTCGTGCTTCAGCATGTTGCCGGCCGCGACCACGCCGTCGCCGTGCGCGATGGCATGCGTACCGAGCGTATTGGCGCCGGAGAGTGCTGCGGTGCGGCCCTGGGCATCGACGATGGAGAGCTGGCGGAAGGCGATGGCGGCGCCGGCCTGCATCTGCAGCCGGGCGAGGGTCTCATCGGCACTTCGGCCCGACGCCAGCAAGTCGAGACCCGACAGCCCGAGCCTTGGATCGGTGATGTTCTGGCTGGCGATGGCACCGGCACCGGCGCGGACGTGGCTGCAGCGCGCCGCCACCGCCGGGCTCGACGAGGCGACCGCGAGGCCGAACATGCCGGTCCTGGCGCAGCGTGCGGCGATCGAAAAGGTCATGGCACCTCAAGTCTCAGTCCGGGATAACAGCGGTGGCGTCAATCTCCACCAGCCACTCGGGCCGCGCAAGGGCGACGACGACGAGGCCGGTGCAGACCGGGTGGACGCCGCGGATGTATTCGCCCATGACGAGATAGACCGCCTCGCGGTGGCGGATGTCGGTCAGATAGACGACGAGCTTGGTGATGTGCTCCATTTTCGCGCCGCATTCGCCGATCAGTTGGCGGATGTTCTGCATCACCTTGTGCGCCTGCGCAGTTGGATCGCCGACGCCGACATTCACCGCCGTATCGAGGTCCTGCGGGCACTGGCCGCGCAGGAAGACATAGGTTCCCCGCGCCACCACCGCCTGGGCGAGATCATTGTCGAGCTTCTGCTCGGGATAGGTCTTGCGGGTGTTGAATGGACGGATGCGCGTGTGGATCATGAGCTTTTCTGTTCTGGTTGGCCTGTCGAGGCTTGAAAACGCACGGAGCCGCGCCATCGCTGGCGCGGCTCCGCACTCAAGATGATGTGGGACGGCTTACTTGATGACGCCGGCCTTGGCGGCGGCGGCGAACTCGGCCTTCGAGATCTTGCCGTCCTTGTCGGTATCGACCTTGTCCATCACGGCCTTGTAGGGGGTGACGTCGGCACCCTCGATCACGCCCTTGCCGCTCTTGTCGGCAGCCTTGAACTTGGCCTCGGTGGCCGCGTCCATGGTGACTGCCGGCGCGGTCGCGGAAGGCGTAGTTGCGGGCGCCGTCGGAGCCGTGGTCTGCGCCCACGCGGCTCCGCTGGTGGCGACGGCGATGGCAAGGATCGAAGCAGCTGCAAGCTTGTTCATGGTCATTCTCCAGTTCTGAGTGTTCCCCAGCGATGGAGCGAACTTGGTCTGCAGCACATGAACCCAATACGAACATGCTGTTTAGCCGCCGTTCATGTTCGAACCGCAAGTGCAACGACGCATCTCACTTGGCCGCCTTCACCGCCGGCTTGGCATCGACGCGGTCGGAGAGCCCCGCCGACTTCTTCACGATCTGCACCGTGTTCTCCCAGTCGAAGCTGCGGTAGACAGCGGCCAGATGCGCGAAGTGCGGCGCCTGCGCGAACATGGTGAAGGTCAGGCGGTGGCCGGCATAGTCCGAGTTCAGCAGATCGCGGGCGAAGGCTAGGAGCTTGCGGCGATCGTCGGCCACCCAGTTGTCGTTGATCGAATAGAATTTCTCGAGCCACGGCTTGGTCTCTGGATCGCGGAAAGCGGCGGCGTCGGGCGTCACGCAGACCTGGCCGCCGCACAGCTCGCGAGTGATGTGCATCATGTTGTGCAGCTGCGAGCAGGCGAGCACGCGGCCGGTGTAGAGCAGCGACTGGTTGGGCATCATGAGCCCGGCCGGCGAACGCTCGGCAGTGGCGATTGCTGCCGTCAGATGGGCGTTGATGCCCTCGCGCCAGACCGCGAGGTCGGCGAGCTTCTCTTGCACCGCCTGCTGCTTGTCGAGGCCGGTCTGACGCGCGTTGAGCAGCGCCGCACCGATCATCATGTCAGCCAGCATGATGTTGCGCTGCACGAAGGCAAACGCTGAGTAGCGATGCAGCGTCGCACGGATGAAGGTCGCGGCCTTTGTGTGCTTGTGAAAGAGCACGTTTTCCCACGGGATCAGCACGTCGTCGAAGATGACGAGGGTGTCGACCTCGTCGAACTTGTTCGACAGCGGATAGTCCTCGGCCGGCGCCCGACCGGTGAAGCCGGTGCGGCAGATGAATTTCAGGTTGGGCGAGCCAAGGTCGCAGATGAAGCCGACGGCGTAGTCGCTCATCGCCTCGTTGCCCCAGTTGGCGATGGTCGGCTTGGTGAAGGCCTGGTTGGCGTAGGCTGCCGCCGTCTCGTACTTGGCGCCGCGCACGACGATGCCGGCCGAGGTGTCCTTGACGACATGCAGCAGCATGTCCGGGTCCTGATCCTGCGGCCGCTTGGACCGGTCGCCCTTGGGATCGGTGTTGGCCGAGACGTGGAACGGATCTTCCCGCTCCACCCGCTCGATGTGGCGCTTGATGTTGGCGCCGTACTGCGGATCGATCTCGTTCAGCACGTCGGTGCCGTCGTAGAGCGACCACATCTCGCCGACGGTCTCGTCGCCGACGCGGGTAACGACGCCGCCGATGTCGCGCAGCACGGCGTCGGTGGCCTGGCGCTTGGCCTGCCAGTGCTCCTTGGTGTAGGGCAGCTGCGCGCCGACGGCGTGGACCTCGCCGTTGGCGTCGGTCCAGGTCATCACGTCCTTGCTTCCCGCCTCGTGCTGCATGTCGTAGATGCGGGCGCGGATGTCGACCAGCGGCTTGAAGCTTGGATGCGTCGTCACGTCCTTGATGCGCTCGCCGTTCATGTAGACGAGGCGCCCGTCGCGGATGCTGTCGATGTACTGCTTGCCGGTACGGATCATGGGTCGTGCTTTCCCTCGGATGACTTCTGGGCGGATCGATTACTCGGCGGCGACGCGGCCGAGGATCACCCGATAGGAGCCCTGGTCGGTGGCAGGATCGAGGTCGCAATCGAAGGCGGCGACGGCTGGCGATGCGGCGAGCATGACGACAGTTGCACTGACCGGCGAGCGGGCGAGGCTCATTTATGGGGCTCCAAGCAGTCGAACAATACCGTCATCGATACCACGCCGCTTGTCACCTGCCATCCCGACAATAATGGTGCTTGCCACCGAGCTTTCCGGTTGGCAGTCAAGTTGAGACAATCGGTGCCTGTCGAACCAATCCCGCCTCCGGAAATTCCGCACCCGAAAGTTATCCACGGTCCGCAGCGCCATGCGATACTGCTCATGTTCCGGTCCATGAGGGGCGCGCTTCGAAGGCGTTCAGGTCGTGGGGTCGGGATGGACGTTTCCGGTCAAACAATCCCGTACGCACGGGGACGAACCGGAGGGTACCGCGTGCCCCATGTGTGAGCATTGGGGAGGCCTGAGGTTCCAATGCCAGTACCCGGAATCACAAATCCCTGGCACGTTTGATCGCGGAGCCCTGAGGCGATCCGCAAGGAGCGCGCCGAAGTGCGTAGCCCGGTCTACGGTCGAGGCGCGCGACGCGGCGGCGCCCAGGGGCCGCGACCTAAGCGGGCGGCCGGGGATGCTCGCCGGCAGAAGCGGTGCGCCGGCCGATGCTTGCGCATCGGACAAGCACCGCGACGCAGCCGGCGAGCATCCCCGGCCGTCATACGCGCCAGGGATTTGTGATTCCGGGTACTAACCTCGAAAGGCTCATCTACGCGGAGGTGCCCAGCGAAAAAGCGTCCAAGTGGGGTGGCTCTGGGCCACTTGACTAAAAGAAACGCGGAAGACCGCCGTGGACCACGGCCGCCCCGCCCCCCTCGAGACACGAGGGGAAAAAAGAAAACCGGAGGCCCCAAGCCGCTTGCAATGGAGCATAATGGTTGTATCGCCACTATTCATCATGTGCGCCAGCCATTTGTGATTGCCGGCACTAGATATGCATCTGATACGCCCAGGTCTCGGTCAGCACCTGGCCATTAAGGCGCATGAACATCCGCAACTCGACCGGATCGCCGGCGCCGACCTTCAGATCGAACACCGCGCGCCAGTGGCCGGCGACGTCATTGGTCAAGGCTTCCGAGAACGGATTGATCACTTCGCCGCGCGAGGCGGTGACCACGGCCGTTGGCCGCACGCCGGCCGGCAGCGTCGCGAGGCTTGCGCCAAAGAACTCGACGACGAACTTCCTCACGCCCTGTGGTCGTGGCTGGCCGGGTTCGCCGCCATTGCCGATGCGGGTCGCGACCGTGCGCGCCAGCGTCATCTGGCTCGCGACGTGGGCCGGCTCGTGATTGAGCCAATGCAGATTGTAGACGAGGTCGAGCACGCTGCCGGCCTTGACCGGTTCGGCCGGCACCCACGCGGCGACAATGTTGTCGTGGATCTCGTCGTCGGTCGCGATCTCGATCAGCTGCACTGCGCCGCGTCCCCAGTTGCCGACCGGCTCGACCCACAGCGACGGCCGGCGCTCATAGGCGACGCCATCCTGATAATGGTCGAAGCTGCGGTCGCGCTGCATCAGACCGAACCCCTTCGGATTGTCGTCGGTGAAGGCCGAAACCACGGTGCGCGGTGGATTGTTGAGCGGTCGCCAGATGCGCTCGCCAGCGCCCGTCCACAGCGCCAGGCCGTCGCTGTCGTGCACCTCGGGGCGCCAGTCGCCGGCCTGGCCCTTGATCGTCTCCGAGAACCAGTACATCGAGGTCAGCGGCGCGACGCAGAAGCGCTGCGCTTCGCGTCGCACATGCAGCTGGCAGGCGACCTCCATGGTGACGCCTGCGCCCCGTGTCATCACGAACCGGTAGGCACCGGTAACGCTCGGTGCCTCGAGCAGCGCATGAACCGTCACGGTGGCGGAATTCTCCGCCGGCGTCTCGATGTAGAAATGGGTGAAGTCGGGAAACTCCTCGGGCGCGCCGCCGATCGCCGGATCGAGTGCGAGGCCGCGCGCGGAGAGGCCATACTGGTAGTCTTCGCCGATGGCGCGGAAATAGGAGGCGCCGAGGAAGGCTGCCCAGTCGTTACGGCGCCAGTCGAGCGTGCCGCCGTCGCGCCCCGACCGGCTCGGATGGCCCTTGCGGTTCTCCTGGATGCGCAAGCCGGCGAAACCGGCGTTGGGCGGCACCTGCCGCGCGATCGAGTCGGCCGGCATGTCGAAGTAGGCCGGCTGATAGACGATCTCGCGCGCCTGGCCATGCTCGACCACGTGCATCCGCACCGACTTCTGGAAATACTGCCCGAGGTGGAAGAAAGTCGCCGGAAACTGCCCGGGGCCGTTGGCGAACAATGCGACTTCGGCGCGGTACTTCAGCGTGCCGTGGATGGCGTAGTCGATCCTGGATACAATTTCGGGCGCCGGACGCGGCGGGGCGACGTAGGGCTGGCCGGCAAGCTCGCGGGCGCGGGCCTTCAAGGCGTCGAACGAGAATGGCGCGGCATCGCCTAATTCGAGCGCCTTGTGCCCGGCCGCCGACTGGGCCGATGCAGCGCCACCGCCTAGCGCGACAGCCACCGTTTGCGCGAGCGATGCCGCCACGAACCCGCGGCGATCCAGTTCGACATCCATCTTTTCTTGCCCTTGCTCCACCACCCCTGCGATCGAAATGCCCTGGTAGCCGATTACAAGCGGCAATTCCAAGGCGGGCTGCCGATTGCGGGCCGGCCATGAGCAAATGGGGCTTCAGAAGCGCAAGCAAACCGCGATACGTTTGCCCATAAAGAAATCAGGGAGGAATTCGAAGATGAGCGGCGTTTTAGTGATCACCGGCGCGAGCCGCGGCATTGGGGCGGCGACAGCGAAGCTCGCCGGCGCCCGCGGCTGGGCGGTCGCGGTCAACTACAATTCGAGCCCCGACCGGGCCGAGGCGGTGGTCGCCGCGATCAGGAAGTCGGGCGGCAAGGCGGTGGCGATCAAGGCCGACGTGTCGACGGCCGACGGCGCGGTCAAGCTGTTCGCCGAGACCGACAGGCAACTGGGGCGCGTCACCGGCCTCTTCAACAACGCCGGCATCGTGCACGCCTACAAACCGATCACCGAGCTCACAGCGGAAGAGTTGCAGAACCACTGGCGCATCAACATCACCAGCCAGTTCCTGTGCGCCGGCGAGGCGGTGAAGCGGATGTCGACCAAGAGCGGCGGCAGCGGCGGCGCGATCGTCAACATGAGCAGCCGCGCCTCGATCATCGGCGGCCCCGGCGGCATGCTCGCCTACGCCGCGTCAAAGGGCGCGATCGACACCTTCACCAGGGGATTGTCGATCGACGTCGCGCCGCTGGGCATTCGCGTCAACGCCGTCCGGCCGGGCCTGATCGACACCGGCATCCACGACGATACCGGCGACAAGGACCGCCTGAAGAAGCTCGTCGCCTTCGTACCAGCCGGCCGCGTCGGCACGGCCGAAGAAGTCGGCGAGACGGTGCTGTGGCTGTTGTCGCCGGCGGCATCCTACGTTACCGCCAGCTATGTCGACATCAGCGGCGCCAGATAGTTTCGTTTGGCTTACGCCGCGAGCGACAGGTCCGAACCGGCATCGGTCCACACCACTGCGGCGCCGTTGATGGCACCGATGATGGCCGCGCGCGGCGCCGCCAGCGCTACGCTCTCGCCGGCGCTCAGCACGATATCGCGCGGCTCGGACATTTGTGTGATCCAGATCGCGCCTTTGACGCATTTGATCCATTGGCTGAGGCCGTCCTCGAGCTTGAACAGTGTGCCCACAGGCAAGCGGGTTTCGGTTCCAATCGGCAATTCGGTCATGATGATTTCTCCCGCTCTCGCAGCTAGCAGCCGCACAAGCGCGCCGGCAGCCGGATGGGTCAGGGCGTCGTCGGAGTAGCGCAGCCGCAGGCCGGCCCGCAGCCAATCGGCGATTGCGCGGCCGGTCGACCCTGACGGCTTCGGCCCGCTCGGCCGCGGCGATCCGCTTCAACGCCGCGAAATCGACATCCGCCAGGACTGCCTGATGCTCATGAGTGCTTGTCGACATATTAGATCTCCTCATCTCAACTTTAGCGTTGAGTGGAGATTGCTTGCGTTTGTCGCGTATGGCAAAGGATGATGTCTCAACCCATAAGTGAAATATTCTCATGCATACCGCCCTGCCGCCGCTGAACGCATTACGAGCCTTCGAGGCCGCCGCCCGCCACCTGAGCCTGACCAAGGCGGCAGCCGAGCTCGGCGTCACACCGGGGGCGCTCAGCCACCAGATCCGCGGGTTGGAGGACTTTCTCGGACTGGAGCTGTTCCACCGCCTGCCGCGCGCCCTCGCCTTGACGGACGTCGGCCGCCAGTTGCATCCCGGGCTGCAGGCCGGCTTCGGTCAGATCCGGCAGGCACTGGCCGCCATCGGCGCCGTCGGCAACGACCGCATCCTTGTCGTCAGCACGCCGCCGGGCTTCACCGCCAAGTGGCTGGCGCCGCGCCTCTACCGCTTCCTGTCGGCCCATCCCGACATCGATACGCGGATTTCCTCGACGCTCGCCAACGCCGACTTCAAGACCGACGGCGTCGACGTCGCGATCCGCCACATGCGGGCGGCGCAAACCAGCGATCCCGAGTTGCTGATCGAGAAGCTGACCGATCAGTTCTACGTGCCGGTGTGCAGCCCCAAGCTGCTGGAGAAGATGGGCCCGCTCACCGCTCCGCGCGACATCAAGGGTTTGCCGCTGATCCACGACGATAGCCTCGCCGGCCGCGAGGAAACCGCGAGCTGGGCCGATTGGCTCGAGGCGGCGGGTGTCGAGGGGCTCGATGTGTCGCGGGGCCTACGCTTCAACACCGCCGACCATGCGATCCAGGCCGCGATCGACGGCGCCGGCATTTTGCTGGCGCAGGGCCTGCTTGCCCACGACGATCTGCGGGCGGGGCGCCTCGTCGCACCCTTCGAGCTCGCTCTGCCGTCCCGCCGCGCCTCTATTTTGTCTGTCCCAAAGGCCGCGAGAAACGCCCGAACGTGAAGGCCTTCCGCGAGTGGGTGAAGCAGGAGATGGCATGCCACGATTTCGGGCGGGTGGGGGCGGTGGCTGCGTCAAAGACATCCGAAGTTGCCGCCCCACCACAGTCATCCTGAAGTCGCGCGGATGCGCGCGAGGCGCGACGGTCGGGATGATGGAATTGGATAGATGCAGATGCGCTGTTTGCTGAGGGTCAGGCTGAGGGGCGGCCAACGGGGAACGGTGCCTGGCTTCAGCCTGGCACCGCCCGAACCATGGTGCCAGGCTGAAGCCAGGCACCATCGCTAGAGCAAGTGGCTGTCCCTCACCCTCGGCCAGCGAAAAATCCGGTCTCTGCCCGCTCCCCGATGTGGCGGGGGAGAGGGAAGTTCCGCCAATCGCCCCCTACCCGACGTCGCCGCCATCCGCCCTGGGCTTCACCATCTTGGCGGCAGTCGACTTCGTCGACGCCACCACCGTCGCATCTTCGCGGAAGCGGTTGGTGATGGGATAGCGGCGGTCACGGCCGAAATTCCGCGCCGAGATCTTGACGCCCGGTGCCGCCTGCCGGCGCTTGTATTCGGCGAGATACAACAGCCGCTCGACCTGCTTCACCACGTCCACCGGATGGCCGCGGGCGATGATCTCCGGCACCGGCATCTCGTCTTCGACGAGGCACTTCAGAATGTCGTCGAGCACCTCGTAGGCGGGCAGCAAATCCTGGTCCTTCTGGTTCTCGCGCAGCTCGGCCGACGGCGCCTTGGTGATGATATGCTCGGGGATCACCACGCCGGCCGGTCCAAGTCCGCCGTTCGGTACGTGTGCATTGCGCCAGCGGCACAGGCGATAGACCTCCATCTTGTAGAGGTCTTTGATCGGATTGAAGCCGCCGTTCATGTCGCCGTAGAGCGTGGCATAGCCGACCGACATCTCGCTCTTGTTGCCGGTGGTCAGCACCATGCCGCCGAACTTGTTCGAGATCGCCATCAAGATCGTGCCGCGCACCCGGCTCTGGATGTTTTCTTCCGTCACGCCCGGCTGCGTGCCGGCGAACATCTCGGCGAGCGAGGCTTGGATCGCCTCCACCGGCCCGCCGATCGCGACGTTGTCGTAGCGGATCTTGAGCGCCTTGGCGCAGGCGCTGGCATCGGCGAGGCTGTCCTTCGAAGTGTAGCGGTAGGGCAGCATCACCGCATGCACCTTGTCGGGGCCGAGTGCATCGGCGGCAATTGCCGCGACAAGGGCCGAGTCGACGCCGCCCGACAGGCCAAGCACCACGCTCGGAAAGCCGTTCTTCTTCACATAGTCGCGTAGGCCCAGCATGCAGGCCTGGTAGGCGGCCGCGTCGAACTCCGGCAGCAGCGTCCTATGTCCGGGCGTGCACGTCCAGCCATCGTTGCCCTTGGTCCAGTCGGTGACGACAAGCGCCTCCTCCCAGGCCGGCAGTTGCACGGCGAGACCGGCGTCGCGATTGAGGATGAACGATGCGCCGTCGAACACCAGCTCGTCCTGACCGCCGACCTGATTTATGTAGACCAGCGGCAGCCGGCTCTCGGTCACCCGCGCCACCGCGACATTCATGCGCAGATCGGGCTTTGGCCAGTCGAACGGCGAGCCATTGGGCGAGATCAGGATTTCGGTGCCGCATTCCTCCAGGCACTCGGTGACCTCGCCGGTCCAGATGTCCTCGCAGATGGGCACGCCGATGCGCACGCCGCGGAAGTTCACCGGGCCCGGTAGCGGGCCGGCATCGAACACCCGCTTCTCGTCGAAGACGCCATAGTTCGGCAGGTCGACCTTGAAGCGCACCGCCTCGACCCGGCCACCGTCGAGCAGGGCAACGGCGTTGTAGACTTTGCCGTCCTCGGGCCAGATCGTGCCGATCAGCATGCCGGGGCCGCCGGCCGGCAATGCCGCCGCCAGTTCCTCGGTTGCCGCCCTCGACGCTGCGACGAACGCCGGCTTCTTGACGAGGTCCTCCGGCGGGTAGCCGGTGATGAACAGCTCCGGCAGCACGACGAGATCGGCCCCAAGCCGTGCTGCCTCGGCATGGACGCTGCGCGCCTTGGCGATGTTGCCGGCAAGATCGCCGACCGTCGGGTTCGACTGTGCGAGCGCGATTTTGAGGGTGGTGGTGATGGCTTTGCTCATGCCACCAGACTAACGGGGGCGAGACGTGGAGGCAACGCGGCCCTGTGCGGGCGTCGCCTGCGGCAACGGTGTTTGACGACACCGGCGCCGCATGCGACGAAACCCAGTCTTTCATGTGCAGGACTGAGGAGAAGCGGCGATGGCGGTTCGTGGCGGCGTGATCTGTGGCGTTCTGGCGATGCTGACCGGGGGCACCCCGGCCCTCGCCCAGCAGAAGACCTTCACCATCGGCGCCTATGGCGGCTCGTTCGAGCAGACCATGCGCAAGGACGTGATCCCGGCATTCGAAGCCAAGCACGGCGTCAAGGTCGAATATGTCGCCGGCAACTCGACCGACACGCTCGCCAAGCTGCAGGCCCAGAAGGGCAACCAGGTGATCGACGCCATCATCGTCGACGACGGCCCGATGTATCAAGCGGTCGAACTCGGCTTCTGCGCCGATCTGGCCGCCGGCGACGTCTACAAGGACGTCTATTCGATCATGAAATTCAAGTCGAACCAGGCGGTCGGCGTCGGCATGGTCGGCACCGGCCTGATGTATAATAAAAAAGTGTTCGATGAGAAGAACTGGCCGGCACCGACATCGTGGAACGACCTCGCCGACAAGAAATACGGCAAGACGGTCATCGTGCCCGCGCTCAACAACACCTACGGCCTGCACGCCGTGGTGATGGCGGCGGCGGTGCGCGGCGGCTCTGAGACCAACATCGAGCCGGGCTTCAAGGCCTTCAAGGACGAGATCGGGCCGAACGTACTGGCCTACGAATCCTCGCCCGGCAAGATGACCGAGCTGTTCCAGAGCGGCCAGGCATTGCTCGCGGTGTGGGGCTCGGGCCGTGCCAAGGCGCTCGCCGACACCGGCTTCCCGGCCGCCTTCGTCTACCCGAAGGAGGGCGGCGTGGCGCTCGGCGTCGCCGCCTGTCCGGTGGCCGGCTCCAAGAGTGCCGCCGAGGCGCAAGCCTTCATCCAACATCTGCTGTCGCCGCAGATCCAGCTCGTCCTTGCGCAAGGGGCCGGCATGGGACCGACCAACAGCACCGTCAAGCTCACCCCCGATCAGCAGAAAGGCCTGCCCTACGGCGATGAGGTCAAGGCGCTGAAGCCGATCGATTGGGACGTCGTGAACAAGAACCGCGCCGAGTGGAACAAGCGCTGGACCCGCGAGATCGAGCGGTAGGAACGGCGGCATGATCATCGCCATCGATGGCCCGGCGGCTTCCGGCAAGGGCACGCTCGCCAAGCGGATCGCCGATCATTTCGGCTATCCGTGCCTTGATACCGGTCTGCTGTACCGGGCGGTGGCGCGCGACGTGCTGGCTGCCGGCGGCGATCTCGAGGACGAGGCGGCGGCGGCTAGCGCCGCCCGAAGCCTCGTGTTCGCTTCCCTCGACGACCCCGGACTTCGCCTGCCCGGCGTCGGCGACAAGGCCTCGATCGTCGCCAAGTTCCCGAGCGTCAGGGCCGCCCTGCTCAAGTTCCAGCGCGACTTCGCCGCCAAGCCGCCGGGCGCCGTGCTCGATGGTCGCGACATCGGCACGGTCGTATGCCCCAACGCCGATGTGAAGCTGTTCGTGACCGCCGATGTGGCGATCCGCGCCCGCCGCCGCCACAGCGAATTGAGTGCCAAGGGCGAGGCTGTGAGCTACGAGCGCGTCCTGGAAGTAATCCGCGGCCGCGACGCCCGCGATGCCGGCCGAGCCGACGCGCCGATGAAAATGGCTGCAGATGCCCTGTTGCTCGATACGAGCAACTTGGCTATAGACAGCGCATTCGACGCCGCCATCGGACTGATCAAGAGGACGGTTGGCCAATAGGGTTTCCACTTCACGTCGCGCTTGCAAGAGTGCGGCGGAAGGACAGGGAAGCCCAATCTCGTTGGTGGGAAGCACCCTCCGCGGCGGCATTCGATCGAAACTCCATGACTAGCGCGCTGGCCCTGACCAGCCGGCCACGCTCAGCCGTGTCCGGCACTATCGGCTTCGCGCAGCAACCAAACCACCGCGGGCTCGCCCCCGCAGTCGAACCAATCGCACAGGAGACAGAATGACGACCGCGCAAACCTCGAAAGACTACAACCCGACCCGCGACGATTTCGCCGCCATGCTGACCGAGACGCTCGGCGCCGACGATGCCTTCGAAGGCAGCGTCGTGCGCGGCAAGATCGTCGGCATCGAGAAGGACATGGCGATCATCGACGTCGGCCTCAAGATGGAAGGCCGCGTCGCGATGAAGGAATTCGGCCTGCCCGGCCAGCCCTCGGAGCTCAAGGTCGGCGACGAGGTCGAGGTCTACCTGGAGCGCATCGAAAACGCGCTCGGCGAAGCGGTGCTGAGCCGCGACAAGGCCAAGCGCGAGGAGAGCTGGACCCGTCTCGAGAAGCAGTTCTCCGCCGGCGAGAAGGTCACCGGCGTGATCTTCAACAAGGTCAAGGGCGGCTTCACCGTCGACCTCGACGGCGCCGTGGCCTTCCTGCCGGGCTCGCAGGTGGACGTGCGGCCGGTGCGCGACATCGGCCCGCTGATGCATCAGCCGCAGCCGTTCCAGATCCTCAAGATGGATCGCCGCCGCGGCAACATCGTCGTCTCGCGCCGGTCGGTCCTGGAAGAGAGCCGCGCCGAGCAGCGCACCGAGATCGTCGCCCGCCTCGCCGAGGGCCAGGTCATCGACGGCCTGGTCAAGAACATCACCGACTACGGCGCCTTCATCGACCTCGGCGGCATCGACGGCCTGCTGCACGTCACCGACATGGCCTGGCGCCGCGTCAATCACCCCTCCGAGATCGTCAACGTCGGCGATACCGTCAAGGTGCAGATCATCCGCATCAACCCGGATACCCAGCGCATCTCGCTCGGCATGAAGCAGCTGCAGTCCGACCCGTGGTCGGGCATCGAGGCCAAGTACCCGGTCGGCGGCCGCTTCAAGGGCACCGTCACCAACATCGCCGACTACGGCGCCTTCGTCGAGCTCGAGCCCGGCGTCGAGGGCCTGATCCACGTCTCCGAGATGAGCTGGACCAAGAAGAACATCCACCCCGGCAAGATCGTCTCGACCAGCCAGCAGGTCGACGTCCAGATCCTCGAGGTCGACCCCAACAAGCGTCGCATTTCGCTCGGCCTGAAGCAGACCCAGGACAACCCGTGGGATGCCTTCCTCACCGCCCATCCGAAGGGCTCGGTGGTCGAAGGTCCGATCCGCAACATCACCGAGTTCGGCCTGTTCATCGGCCTCGATGGCGGCGTCGACGGCATGGTCCACCTGTCCGATCTCGACTGGAACAAGCCCGGCGACGAGATGATCAAGGAGTACAAGAAGGGCGACAACGTCAAGGCCGCGGTGCTCGACGTCGACAGCTCGAAGGAGCGCATCTCGCTCGGCATCAAGCAGCTGGCCGGCGACCCGGCGGACGTGCTGGCCAAGTACAAGAAGGGCGATGCGGTCACCTGCACCGTCGTTCAGGTCCAGGAGAACGGCATCGAGGTGAAGATCGCCGACAGCGAGATCACCGCCTTCATCCGTCGCTCCGATCTGTCGCGCGACCGTTCCGAGCAGCGTCCGGAGCGTTTCAACGTCGGCGACAAGGTCGATGCCTCGGTGCTGAGCGTCGATCGTGCGGCGCGCCGCATCTCGGTCTCGATCAAGCAGCTCGAGATGGCCGAAGAGAAGCAGGCCGTCGCCCAGTACGGCAGTTCCGACTCGGGCGCCTCGCTCGGCGACATCTTCAAGGCCGCGATCAAGAAGCGCGAAGGCAGCGACAGTTGATCGCTGGGTTTGCTTTGCGGCTAAGAAATCGGCGGCGCGACTCGAAAGGGTCGCGCCGTTTGCGTTGCGCTGGATCGGGGACAGCCAGCACCTTTCCCCCGTCGGCGAATTTCGCTCCGGGCTTTGCGTTCATTTCGACCCAGCGGAAACGCCGGGAAACGGGACGGCGATCGGCCGCCAGTAAAAAGTGGGGATGGCCATCGCCTCGCCGGGATTTCGATCCCCGGCGCCCAGATGTTGCGACGTTCACACGCGGCTACATCTGCGTCCCGCTGCGATGACACGTTGTCCGCCGCGCGTCCCGCTTATCCAAGGCGGAACAGATCAGGGTCTTTACTCCCTGAACACAGTGTGGACACCGGTGAGCTTAGGCCCAGCCGCATCATCACTCGTCCCAGAATGGGTGGGCCCACCTGGGCACGGATGATCTTATTGCGGAGATCATCCGTGTTCGACACCACGTAGCCGCCAGCACACGTCTACGCTCCCGACCGTGGTGTCAGACAGGAAGCAGTATCGCATGGGGCGGAGGAAGCGGGGATAAGTTCGGGCGGAAGGTGGCAAGGAGGATCGAGGACTGGGGTTAAGCGGACGTGGGCGAAGGCGGCGGCGGGCGTTCGCGATTGAGCCGGAGGGGTCCTTTGGGGCCGACGAGAATTCCTTCCGATTTTGCATCCGCAGCCGACTCACTCAGTGCTTGGCGTGCTGCTCCCGCCACGGTGAGGGCGACAGGCCGGTCTCGCGCTTGAAGGCGCGGCTGAAGGCCTCCTCCGAATTGTAGCCGATCGCGCGACCTACCTGCGCGACCGATCTTGCAGTCTCCCGCAGTTGGATCTTTGCAGTCTCCATGCGCCACGTCGTGAGATACTTGATCGGTGGTACGCCGATCAGGCTCGAGAAACGGTCCATGAACGCGCTGCGCGACATGGCGACCGCCTGAGCTAAGCTCTCCGTCGTCCAGGGTGCGGCGATATCTTGATGGATGAGAACGAGGGCTCGTCCGATGGCAGGGTCTTTGAGCGCTCTCAGCCAACCGATGTGGATTTCGCCGCCGCTGTCGGCATAGCGACGGACAGCCTCGATCAGCAGAAGCTCTGAAAGTCGCGACAGGACATCGAAATCGGCAAGCCGCCCCTGGACAAGCTCGCCTGCAGCAAACTTGAGTGATGCCTCCACCAGATCCCTCGACGTCGCCTCGCCCATGTCGATGGTGAGGACGCGCGGTAGGGTCGCGATAAGCGGGTTGCAACCGTCTTCGCACCCAAGGAACCCGCAAAACAACCGCGCCGGCGCGCCGCCACCGCCATATCTGACGCGCAACAAGCCGCCATCCGGCGAAGGTTCGACAAGGCTGTAGCCGTCAACCGGGGTGAGGTCGACGTCACTCGCGGCTACGTGCGCGTCGTTGCGGGGCAAGAGCACGATCTCGCCCGCACGAACCACGGTCGCCGGATCACCATCGATCGACAGCAGCATTTGACCTTCGATCACCATGTGGTAGGCGATGAGCTGTGATGGTCGTGACATCAGCGGTTTGCAGGCTTCCGCCGTAACTACCGAACTGACCGCCCAAGGCGACGTGAAGCGCCCGTCGAGAAAAACCGCACCTCGCAACCGCACGGATCGCAGTACCTCGGAAAGCGCATCAGCCATCGGCAAACCTCGCGAATTGGACGAATAATCATGCAAGCTAGAATGCCTATCATTCAGGCGGCGGCCTGCGCGCGGTAAGCGCATGCCGTGACGATCGAGCGCGACGAAACGGTCACGACGAGCGCCTATTCACATGTGTCGCGGACGGTCAAGCAATGCGGAAACGGCAACGAAAAATTGGCAACAATACGCCCGGCGGCGAAACCGATCGCAGGGCCGCAATCTGGCACTGGAGTACTTCGATGACCCGCTTCCTTGCACTTGTGTACGGCCTTGCGAGCTATGCTATCGGACTTGCAAGTCTTCTCTACGCCGTCGGCTTCACTACTGGTCTCGTCGTTCCCAAGACCGTCAACACAGGTGCCTCAACCCCTGTGGGCGTCGCGATCGCCATCGATGTTCTGCTCATTGGGCTGTTCGCTGCCCAGCACAGTATCATGGCGCGACAGGGCTTCAAGTCCTGGTGGACCCGCATCGTGCCGAAGCCGGTCGAGCGCAGTACCTACGTGCTGTTCTCTGGCCTCGCCCTGATGACCCTCTTCTGGCAGTGGCGGCCGATCAACGTCGTTGTCTGGAGCCTGAGTGACCCGGTTGTGGCAAATGCCGTGACAGCCTTGTCCCTCCTGGGCTGGCTTCTTGCAGTGGCCAGCACGTTCCTCATCAATCACTTTGAGCTGTTCGGATTGCAGCAGGTCACGAACAACCTCGTGGGAAAAGACATGCCTGTGCCTCGGTTCAGGACGCCGCTCTTCTACAAGGTCGTACGGCACCCGCTCTACTCGGGGATTTTAATTGCGTTCTGGGCGGCACCGACCATGACCGCTGGTCACCTGTTGTTTGCAAGCTTGACCACGGTCTACATCCTGGGCGGCATCATATTGGAGGAGCGCGATCTGATCGAACTATTCGGCAAAGACTATCGCCGCTATCAATTGCGCGTGCCGAAGTTGTTTCCATATCGCGCGAGCAAGGGGGAAGAGGTTGTGCGAGAACAATAGCGTCGACGCGGTGCTGCGACACTCGACTTGAACCGACTGTGACAATTCCGGCTTTCCTCTCATCGTTGCTTTAGGTTCGTATGCTGCCGCGCTGCAATACATCGACGTTCGGAAGCAATTGGCCCACTCCCACTTCGTTCTTCTGGCGCATCTGCGTCCGCTGCCTAGGGCTTCGCGACCGCGTTGGTGCCGCGCTTTCGCCCCTCGCTCCCCTTCCCCTCCCCCTTCGCCCTACTGGATTCACACATTTCGCTGCTCGCTTCCAGCCTTGAAGCCTTCGATGCGATCGAGGAGGCGGTCGAGGCCACGGGCCATGGTCTTCGGCCCGGGTGGTTTGTAATAGCAGTTCCAGCCGCCGAGCCGTGCCGCGATCCAGGAGAGCCAAGCGAGGGAGCCTTTTGCATGCGGGTTCTTTTGCCGCTCGGTGCCGCCTTCCAGCGCGGCCGATATCGCTGCTGCCGCTGCGATATCCTGCGGCTCGATGACGTCGGTGGCGGGGCGCGAACTGCCGTCGCGGGCATCGACGAGCTGAATGATGCGCGCGGCTGCGACGAGCCCGAGCGCGGCGAGATTGAGCAGGCGCCCGGCGGTTTCGAGTTGGCTTTGCTCGATGTCGAGACCGTCTTTCTTCAGAACACGGAACACCTCCTCGATGCGCCAGCGCAAGCGATAGAGGCGCACCACGTCCTGGGCGTCGGCGAGGGTGGCGACCGGCAATGTCGTGACAAGGCGCCACAGCAGCGGCTCATTTCCCTTCGGCGTGTTCTCCTCGCGCACCTCTACGAACCCGAGCGTGAGCGTCGCCGGATCCTGCCGGTCGGGCGTGCTGCGTGGCCGCTTGATCGTCACCGAGCCGGCTTTCAGGGTGACGGTCGCGGTGCGGCCTTTGTCGCCGATCCGCTTCGAGGCAACCTTGACTTCGGCTCGGCCAAGCACGTTCCACGAGGCGGGTGCAGCGTGCAACGTTCCACCCACTGCCAGCACGCGATCGTGGTTCGCACGCACGACGAAGTCGATCCCGACCGGCCGCCGCGCGAACATCGGATAGATGTCGCCTTCGCGGTCGGCAACGACAACGACCTGCCTCGCAACCGGCACCAGATGCATCGCCGCGAACTCGGCCGCCTCGAGCCAGCGCCGGCTCTCCTTCTTGTCGAAGGGAATGTCGTGATGCATCGGCGTCGGCTCCTCGGCCCGCGTCCAGATGCGGGCGCCGGCCACACCGAGAAGGGCCTCGTCGTCGGCGTCCACCGCCACGACCGGATGAATGAAGAAGCCCCTGATATCGGTGTTCCCGGTCGCTCCGAGCCCGGCGACCGGCTGACGGAGGCGATCGAAATTGATCTCCGTCGTATCCTGGACGGCAACGATGCGGCGGCCTTTGCAGGCGTGCGCCGTGCGCGTCACGTGCGGCACCAGCAGTGCTTGCGCGTCAACACCATCCGACGACAGCAGCCGATGCGCAGCAACCTCGCCCGAGCGTGTCTCTCCGATCTCGCGCAGCACCAGCGAGCCCGACGTCACGATACGATCGAGCATCCACGCCGCACGCTCATCACGACGCGCATCACCGAGCACCGCCTTCGAGCGAGCCATCGCCGCCTCCGCGAATCACTCGCACCGCGCCCCTTGAATCACGCATCGAGAAAGTGTGCTATCGAAATGTGTGAACGCCGTAGCCTCGAGGGGGAGGGGAAAACTGCGGTGAGTTTTGCGTGCGTGGCTCATCTCTGAGATTAGGCGAATGGCTTGAGGCGCGGGTCAAGCGAATGCGCGACCCGACAGAAAAATGTGCGAAGCTCAATATCGATGCCACTCGGTGGATGGGTTCCGAGCAAGCGGCTGCCCCTCACCCTCGGCCGGCCGAGAGGGGCCGGCCTCTGCCCTCTCCCCCGAAACGGCGGGGGAGAGGGCAAGAACGGCGAACCACTGCTCCGCTCACTGCCTACTGCCTACTGCCTACTGCCTACTGCCTACTCACTGCCTACTGCCTACTGCCTACTGCCCACCCCCCAACTCCCACGTTGCCCTCCTCTCCTCATGCGCCTAAGGTGCCGCCCAACCGGACGGCGCTGCGGCCGTCGCCATGACAGGCAAATCCCATGTCGCTTGAAACCGAGACTGTGCTCGATCGCCGCCGCCTGCGCCGGCATCTGTCGCTGTGGCGCACGCTTGCCGTGCTCGCCGGCGTCATCGCCATCGGCGTGATGGCCTCGATGCGCGACGGCGAGATCGGCTTCGGCCACCCCAAACAGATCGCCCGCGTCACCATCGAGGGCATGATCACCGAGAACCGGCCGCAACTGCAGATGCTGCGTGACATCGCCGACGCCAAGTACGTCGAGGGCGTGATCCTGTTCGTCAACTCGCCGGGCGGCACCACCACCGGCGGCGAGGCGCTGTTCGAAGGCCTGCGCCGGCTGTCGGAGAAGAAGCCGGTGGTCGCCCAGTTCGGCACGGTGGCAGCGTCGGCCGGCTACATCGTCGGCCTCGGCACCGACTATATCGTCGCCCGCGGCAATACCATTACCGGCTCGGTCGGCGTCATCATGCAGTGGCCCGAGGTCTCCGAGCTCTTGGGCAAGCTCGGCGTCAAGGTGAACGAGATCAAGAGCGGGCCGCTGAAGGCGCAGCCCTCGCCGTTCGCGCCGGCCGACGAAACGAGCAAGAAGGTGGCGCAGGACATGATCATGGAGGGCCAGCGCTGGTTCCTCGGCCTCGTGCAGTCGCGCCGCAGCGTCAAGACCACCGACATTGCCGGCCTCGAGCAGGGCCGCATCTTCTCCGGCCGCGAGGCGCAGTCGGTCAAGCTCGTCGACGAGATCGGCGGCGAGGCCGAGGTGCTGCGCTACCTGCGCGACAAGCGCAATGTGCCGAAGGATCTCAAGATCGTCGACTGGAAACCGAAACGGCAGAGCACCTGGCCGCTGACAACCGGCGAGGCCAGCCTCGTCGGTTGGCTCGCTGCCCGCCTGTTCGGCGAGATCGGCAGCCGCCTGACCCAGGACGCAAGCCTCGGCAGCTCCGGCCTTGACGGTATGCTCTCGGTTTGGCAACCTCACAAAAATTGAGTGTTTACAATGTGTTTGTCGTCTCCATAAGCGTGAGCCACGGCAGCACTCGTCAGCGCGTCATCGGAGCCAAGCAGCACGTGATCAAGTCCGAGCTCATCCAGAAGATCGCCGCCACCAATCCGCACCTGTTCCATCGCGACGTCGAGCGCATCGTCAACGTGATCTTCGACGAGATCATCGAGGCGCTGGCCCGCGGCGACCGGGTCGAGCTGCGCGGCTTCGGCGCTTTCACCGTCAAGCACCGCGCGCCGCGCGTCGGCCGCAATCCGCGGACCGGCGCGGCGGTGCCGGTCGACGAGAAATTCGTGCCGTTCTTCAAGACCGGCAAGGAGCTGCGCGAACGGCTCAATACCAACGCCTGAACAGCTCCCAGGAATTGAGTTCAAGCAGGAGTAACCCCGTGCTCGGCCGCATCATCGGACTGATCATCGGCTTCATCGCCACCGTTTTTCTCGTCACCCTCGCGGTCGCCAACCGGCATCCGGCGAAGCTGGTGCTCGACCCGTTCAATCCGGAAAACCCGGTGCTGGCGGTCGAGCTGCCGTTCTATGCCTACCTGTTCGCGATGCTGATCGCCGGTGTCGTGCTCGGCGGCTTCGCCACCTGGATGGGCCAGTCGAAGTGGCGGCGCACCGCGCGCGGCCGCACCCAGGAGAGTATCCGCTGGCGGGCCGAAGCCGAGCGTCTCGCCCGCGAACGCGAGGCGGCGGCCGGTGCCGGCCAGCACTTGGCGATCGCCAGCAGCCGCGGACGCTAGTTGCAGCTTGAGTGGGCGGCTGCCGTTTGCACAGCTGCGGGCAGCCTTCAGCGGGAACTATCAGTCATGCGCTTCATCGATGCGGCTCAGGTCTCCAAGGCGCTATCCTATCCCGCATTGATCGACATTCTCGACAATGCGTTCCGCATCGGCGCCATCTCGCCGCTGCGGCATCATCACAAGATCGCACTCGAAAATCGCCCCGAAGCGATGCTGCTGCTGATGCCGGCGTGGCAAGCATCGGCGCCGGGCGCGCTGACCGCCGGCAAGTTCATCGGCATCAAAATGATCACGATGTTTCCGGACAATACGGCGCGCTTGTCGAAGCCCGGCATCTGCGGCGTCTATCTGCTGCTGTCGTCGGACAGCGGCGAGCCGGTGGCGCTGCTCGACGCGCCGGCGCTGACGGTTTGGCGCACGGCCGGCGCATCGGCACTGGCGAGCCGCTATCTCAGCCGGCCCGACTCATCTCGAATGGTACTGCTCGGCGCCGGCGCCCTCGGCGAGTATCTGATCCGGGCGCATGCCTCGGTGCGGCCGATCAGGCAGGTCGCGATCTGGAACCGCACCCCGGCCAATGCCGAAAAGCTGGCCGCCAAATTCGCCGGCTCCGGCATCGATGTGACGGTGACTTCGGATCTCGAAGGCGCGGTGCGCAAGGCCGACATCATCTCGACTGCCACCATCTCGTCGACACCGGTGGTCAAGGGCGCCTGGCTCAAGGCAGGTAGCCATCTCGACTGCGTCGGTGCATTCAAGCCCGACATGCGCGAGACCGACGACGATTGCGTGCGCCGCTCCAGGTTGTGGGTCGACACTCGCATCGGCGGCCTCAACGAAGCTGGCGACGTCGTGATACCGCTGAAGGCCGGCGTCATCACCGAGGCCCATATCCTCGGCGATTTATACGAGCTCAGCCGCGGCACGGCGCCGCTGCGCATGTCATCGCCGACGAGATCACCATGTTCAAGTCGGTCGGTGCCTCGATCGAGGATCTGGCGGCGGCGGTCGCGGTGTGGGAGCGGATCGGCAACTGACCGCATTGCTACCGGCGTATCCCTGGCCAAGTCCACGCGCCGGCCACCGGATTAATTCTCGGTAACCTCGCCGATCTTGCCGGTTTGCGACGACGGATGCCCGGTTGCCCCGCGCGTTTTGTGGTCATCGGCGCTGTTCTCCAGCCGCCGCCTCAAAGGAGTTCCAAGATGAAGAAGCTATCCTACGTTCTGATCCCCGCTGCGCTTGGCTTGTCCCTGGCTGCCGCGGCGATCGCCCAGACCCCGCCGGCCGCGCCGCAGCGCGAGCGGCCCTCGCCCGAGACCATGCAGCGCATGCAGGATGGCCGCATCGCGATGATCACCGGCGCACTGAAGATGAACGACGCGCAGCTCAAGCTGTGGGCGCCGGTCGAAGCCAAGATCCGCGAGAATCAGGCTGAGCGGATGAAGCGAATGCAAACCATGATGGAGCAGCGCCAGGCCGGCGCGGCGCGCCCCGATCTGGTCGAGCGCATGGAGCGCATGAGCCAGATGATGGCCGAGCGGGCGGAGCGCACCAAGGCCTTCCTTGCCGTCTTCAAGCCGTTCTACGCCACGCTCAGCGACGACCAGAAAAAGGTGATCGGGCCGCTGATGGCGCAGATGCAGGGCGGCGGCATGGGCCATCGCGGCCACCACCGGGGCGGTTGGGCGATGCATCACGGCCGCGGCTCGGGCTCGGGTTCAGGCCCGCAATAGTTCGACCTAGTTCGACCAAAATTTGACGGTGTCGGGCTGAAGCCGGACACCGCCGGCGTACCGGTGCCCGGCTTCAGCCGGGCACCGGCTTTTTACTACACCATCCCAAAAAGCAACATCCACCCGCAGTTCTACACCGCTTGTTTACGGTTCTCGGGCAATCTCGCTTCCGTTGAGTGAGTTGCCGATCACTGAGTGTGCGGAAACGGATCAAAACCGCGATCCCCTGCGCGACCCGGCCCGGCACGTATCTGTTGCGTCCAGTCGAGTACATCATGACCAAGCGCGTTCTCGTTGTCGATGACGATCCAGTCCAGCGTCGCCTGCTGGAAGAAACCATCAAACGGCTGGGCTTCGACGTCTCCACCGCCGCCACCGGCGAGCAGGCCGTCGCCATCCTCGAAGGCGCCGAGCGCGCCAGCATCTCCCTTGTCCTCCTCGATCTTGTGATGTCCGGCCTCGACGGCATGGGCGTGCTCGATCGCGTCGCCGCCAAGCCCGGCATGCCGCCGATCATCGTGCAGACCGCACACGGCTCGATCGACACCGCGATCCAGGCGATGCGCGCCGGCGCGGCCGACTTCGTCATCAAACCGGCGAGCCCCGAACGGCTCGAAGTCTCGATCCGCTCGGCGTTAAAGATGGAAGCGCTTGCCGTCGAGATCGTACGCATCAAGAAGAAGGTCGAGGGCACTCTCACCTTCTCCGACCTGATCGTGCAGGGCGATGCCATGGCCCGCGTGATCTCGCTCGGCAAGCGTGCGGCTGCCTCCAACATCCCGGTGCTGATCGAAGGCGAGAGCGGCGTCGGCAAGGAGCTGATCGCGCGTGCCATCCAGGGTGAAAGCGATCGCGCCGGCCGGCCGTTCATCACCGTCAACTGCGGCGCCATCCCCGAGAACCTGGTCGAGAGCATTCTGTTCGGCCACGAGAAGGGCTCGTTCACCGGCGCCACCGACAAGCGGACGGGTAAGTTTCAGGAAGCCGACGGCGGCACGCTGTTCCTCGACGAGGTCGGCGAGCTGCCACTCGAAGCCCAGGTCAAGCTGCTGCGTGCCCTGCAGGAGGGCGAGATCGATCCGGTCGGCGCCAAGAAGCCGGTCAAGGTCAATTTCCGACTGATCTCGGCGACCAACCGCGACATGATCCAACTCGTCAAGGACGGCAAGTTTCGCGAGGACCTCTACTATCGGCTCAACGTATTCCCGGTCTGGGTGCCGCCGCTGCGCGAGCGGATCGACGATGTACCCGAGCTCGCGCGGCATTTCCTAACCCGCTTCGCGGCGGAAGAGGGCAAGCGCATCGCGGGGCTCACCGATGACGCCACGCGCCTGCTCACCAGCTACAGCTGGCCCGGCAACGTGCGCCAGCTCGAGAACGCGATGTTCCGCGCGGTGGTGCTCGCCGATGGTCCGGTGCTCGGCGTTGACGAGTTCCCGCAGATCGCGGCCCACGTCGAAGGCTTCAACGCCACGATCCCGGCGGCGCCGACGGTACTGCAGAAGCAGCCGGCCTACACCGGCCCAGCCTTGCTCGGCGCCGAGGATACCGTGCCCCAAACCGTCTCGGTGCCGGCTGGCAGCACCCGCAATTCGCTCGGCATTTCGGCGATCGACGAGACCGGGGAGATCCGCACCCTCGAAGCGATGGAGGCCGACATGATCCGCCTCGCCCTCGGTCGTTATCGCGGGCACATGACGGAAGTGGCCAAGCGCCTCAAGATCGGCCGCTCGACGCTCTACCGCAAGATGCAGGACTACGGCCTGGAACAAGGCGCCAGCTGAACGCTGTGAGCGCAAGAACGGCAGCAACAACGAGGGCGCGGGAGCCGATTTCCGCGTCCTTTTCATAAACAATTCTGCCACAGGCAGGTTGGAAGCCGCCGCTGCCGCGTCGCCGCCCCAATCATCCGGCTATTCAAGCAGGGGGGTGTCCGCTAGCGTGCCGGCGCGTCCGTTGGAGTACAGGTAAGATGCGTTTGCGTTCGACCATTGCAATAACCGCGGTTGCCGCGCTGCTCGCGACGGGTGCCGTCGGCGCCCCGGCTTTGGCGCAGCAAGCGGCGGAACCCGCGCCCAAAATCGCGCGCGTCGAACTCGATGCAGCCGAACCGCCCGCCACTGACGAGGCCAATCCGGCGTCGGCATCGAACGAGCCGGTGTCGGCGCCGATACCCACCCCCGCTGCGACCCTGTCGCCGGACCCATCATCCGACGCGGTCAAGGTCGAAGAGCTGCCGCCGGCGCCCGATGCGGCCCAGCCTTCGGTCGTCACCATCATCGCCGATCCGATCGCCGCCGACGTGCGGCAACGCCTGGCACGGATCGGCAGCAGCCTTGCCAAGGACGAGCGCCAAGCCTTGCTGCAGTATTACGCTGTCGATGGCGCCAAGCCACTGTGGGCGACCGACAAAGCGTTGTCGCCGCGCGGTCTGGCACTTCAGGCCGAGTTGCAAAAGGCCGACGACTGGGGCCTGCAGTCGAGGGACTTCGAATTGCCCGCGCGCCTGGGCGCCGAAGCATCGCCCGAGCAGCTCGGCGACGCCGAATTGAAACTCAGCCTCGCTGCCTTGAAGTATGCGCGCTTCGCCCGTGGCGGGCGAGTCGATCCGACCCAGCTGTCGACCTATCTCGATCGCAAGGCGCAGCTGTTGCCACCGAAGCGGGTATTCGACGAGCTGCGCACAACCGCCGAGCCCGATACCTATCTGCGCGGCCTGCATCCGCAGCATCCGCAGTTCGAGAAGCTGCGTCAGGCCTTGCTCGCCTTGCGCGACATGCCTGCGCCCGTGACCGACGCGACGCCCGACGAGCCAAAGACCGCGAAGTCGACCGCGCTGCCCGAGCGCAGCAGCGTGCGTAAGCTCATCGCCAACATGGAAATGTGGCGCTGGATGCCGACCGATCTCGGCAACATGTACCTGATGGTCAACGTGCCCGAGTTCCAGTTTCGCCTCGTCCGCAATGGTCAGGTGATCCACACCGAGCGCGTCGTTACCGGCAAGCCCGACACCCAGACCCCGATCTTCTCCGACATGATGGAGACGGTGGTCTTCAAGCCGACCTGGAACGTTCCCAACTCGATCAAGGTCAAGGAATTGCTGCCCGCCCTCGTGCGCAATCCGGCGGCGCTGTCACGCCAGGGCCTCAAGGTTTCCTACAAGGGCCAGGACGTCGACCCGACGACTATCGACTGGGCGACGACCGACATCCGCGCGCTGCACGTGTTCCAACCGCCGAGCGGCGACAATGCGCTTGGCATCGTCAAATTCCTGTTCCCCAACAAGCACGCGGTCTACCTGCACGATACGCCGTCGAAGGCGCTGTTCAACCAGTCGCGGCGCACATTCAGCCACGGCTGCATCCGCGTGCGCAACCCGGTGCAGCTCGCCGAAGTGTTGATGGAGATCGACCGCAACTGGAGCCCGGCGCAGGTCAAGGCGCAGCTCGCAGCCGGCGCGCCGGACAACAACGACACGACGCTCGCCAAGAAATTCCCGGTCCACGTCGCCTATTTCACCGCCTGGGCAAATGATGCCGGCGAGATCCAGTACTTCCCCGACGTCTATGCTTACGAGACAAACATCCATCTCGGCCTCGAAGGCAAGACCCACCTGATTGTCAAGAAGAAGGAAGAGAACCTGGGCGCCATCCGTGCCGCCAACATCGGCCCGATCGTCGAATCGAAGCCTGCCTCCCCCGCCAACCGCGAGTGGATGAAGAAGATCTTCAGCAGCTATTGAGACCATCCTCGATCGTACACTCACACTCGACCGCCGCGTCGCGCGCCGGAGCTACGGCGCTCGGCGCGGACCGACAGGCCCTCGCGCGATGACGATCCCGTCCCTGTGAGAAGGCCGGCCCGGGGCCCCGGACAGTCAGGACTTCAATCAGTATCGCGATTGGGCGCGATTGCGCGCCTCGGTTTCGGTACTAACCCTTCACTTCGAGCAGTTCGACATCGAACATCAGCGTTGCGTTGCCGGGGATAACGCCGCCGGCGCCGCGCGCACCGTAGCCGAGCTCAGGCGGAATGATCAGCGTCCGCTTGCCGCCGACCTTCATTGTCGCGACGCCCTGATCCCAGCCGCCGATCACCTGGCGCATGCCGATGGCGAATTCGAACGGTTCGCCGCGATCGAGCGAGCTGTCGAATTTGCGGCCCTTGGCACCGTCCTGGTAGAGCCAGCCGGTGTAATGCATGACGCAAGTCTGTCCCGTCTTCGGGCTGGCACCAGTGCCGACCGTGGAATCGGTGATTTGCAGTCCGGTCGAAGTGGTCATTGGGGTTTCCGATCATTTGGTCGAAGACGGTGGCAGCGTGATGGATCCTCAGCCTATGAGCCCGCCCATACGTCCTCAGGCTTCGACATGCAAGTGCCGGAAATTTGGATCGCCGAATGGGTCGAATGTGGCTCAGGCCTCGACCACGACATAGGCGTCCTCGACCGAGACCGGAAACGTTTCGGCGATATAGGGGCCGCGTGCCAACTCCTCGCCGGGCGTCACGGTCACCGGGTAGGCCCGCACCTTGCAATGGGCGGGATCGAAATACGATTGACCGTTCCTGACATCGAACTCCCAACCGTGCCACGGGCAGCGCAGCAACTCGCCGACCCGGGAGCGGCGGTATTCGCCGGGCTCGTCCGACTCGAGTTTGGCGACCGGTTGCGCCCGGCTCATCGGCGCCCCTTCGTGCGGACAGCGGTTGAGCAGGGCGAAGAACTCGCCGTTGATATGGAACACCACGATCTCACGACCGGCGACGTTGAAGACCTTGTTTTTCCCAGCCGGGATATCGGCCGCTCTGGCGACGACGTGACGGGCCATGGCTATTTGAACCCATAAACCGCGCGGGCATTGGTATTGAAGATCTTGGTGCGCTCGGCTTCCGTCAGCGGGATCTTGAAGGCGTAGCGCGGATCGTCGAAATCCCAGTGCGGATAGTCGGACGAAAACAGCAGCCGGTCGACGCCGATCCAGTCGATCAGCGTCCGCATATCCTTGTTGATTCTCGGGCTCGTCGATCGGCTGCGTCGTGAACCAGAAGCTCTCGCGGACATATTCCGACGGCCGGCGCTTCACGTGCGGCACTTCCGCGCGGAAGCGCTCGAACTGCTTGTCCATGCGCCAGGTGATACCGGGAATGAAGCCGAAACCACCCTCGATGAAGACGAACTTGAGCTTGGGGAAGCGCTCCGGCACGCCCTCGATCACGAGGCTGACCAGCTGGGACGCCATGGTGTGGGCATTCGAGTGGTGCTCCTCGTTGTAGTATGATGGCCAGCCGGTTCCGGTCGGCGCATGGCCGCCATAGCCGCCGGTGTGCAATCCGATCGGCAGGCCTGCCGCCTGTGCTGCCTCGTAGATCGGCCAGTACTTGCGCCGCCCGAGCGGCTCGTTGGCGCGCGGGGCCATGTTGATCTGCGCATAATGGCCGGTCGCAGCGCAGTGCTCGATCTCCTTCACCGCCGCCTGCGGATCGTCCTGTCCGATCACGATCGAGGCTCTGAGCCGCGGTTCCGGCTTCGAAACGCATTCCACCTGCCATTCGTTGATGCCGCGGGCGAGGGCTGCGCCGAACTCCAGGTTCTGCTGCGAGTAGACGAACAGGTCCAGCACCTGCAGCAAGCCGAACTCGATATCGAGCGGGTCGAGATATTGCGCCCGCATGAAATCGAGATCGGAGCCCGGCACGCCACCGCCGGGCGGCCAGGCATCGCGACGCGCGATCCTCGGCGCCGAGCGCGGATACGGCAGGTTGATCATGAACGGCAACCGCAGGTGATCGTTGAACAACGCATAGTGCTCCTGCCAGCGCTTCGGCAGGAACGCGATCACCTCCTCGTTCGAGCGCGGGCTTGGATGGATATCGCAATCGATAATCCTGAGGCGGGTTTTCGTCTTAGCGCGTGAAACGTCACGAACGAGCACATCGGCCATGGCGTGCCTCCGTCAAGCGGTTTGGGTGAGACGCGGGAAGGTTTCGAGTGCGTTGGCACTGCGCATCCGCTCCGCGATTGATTTCGGAATGTAGGCCGGCATCGCATCGCTGCCCTCGAAATGCCAGTGCGGGTAATCGGTCGAGAACAGCAGCATGCGGTCGGAGCCGATCTGGTCGATCAACTGCTCGACGCTCGTCTTGTCGGGCGGCGCGTCGAACGGCTGGATCGTAAGGCGGAAGTGGTCGCGGATGATCTCGGCTGGCGGTCGGTCGACCCACGGCACCTCGATGCGCACCCCCTTCCAGGTCTTGTTGGCCCGCCACATGCACGCCGGCAGCCAACTGACGCCCAACTCCATGAGCACGACCTTGAGGCCTGGGAACTTGCGGAACACACCCTCCAGCACAAGGCTCAGAACTTGCGCCTGGAAGGCCTGCGCATCGGCGATGTAGTACTCGAGCCGGTAGGACGGCCAGCCGGCCGATGACGGCGCCTGCCGGTAGGCGCTGCCGGCGTGTATGGCGAGCGGCAGGCCATATTTCTCGGCCGCCGCATAGACCGGCCAGTACATGCGTCGGCCGAGCGTCATCTCGCCTTGCGCCAAGACCAGCACCGAGACGAAGCGCTTGTCCGCCGCTCGTCGTTCGATCTCCTCGACGGCAAGATCGGGCGCCTGCAACGGCACGACGATCGATGAGCCCGCAGCCGCTTGTCCCGGGCCATCCACTCGTTGGCGATCCAGTCGTTGGTCGCCTTGCTGAATGCGCTCGCAAGGTAGGGATCGTAGACGGCATGAGTGCCGTAGAGGCAGTTGCAAATGGCGTACGTCGACCCGAACCCATCGAGCGCCTGGCGCTGCAGCATATCGAAATTGCTGCCGGGCTTCTCGTCGCCGCGCCGCCAGTCGGGCCGGCCGGAGAGCGGCATGCTCGGCAGATAGCTCTGCAGATCAAGGCCGTCGATGCCGCGCGTGGTGACCTGTTCCTGCCAGTGATCGTCGAGATAGGGCAACAACGCCGCGCTGCTAGGCAGTGCCGGATGAATGTCGCAATCGATCAATAGTTCGGCCATGCAATGGTCCCTGGCGGGGGCTCTGTGCCATCCTACCATAGTACAATTCGAGCTCGAGTCGGCAACGGCTTGCAGGCGCTTCGTGCCCACTATGGCAGTGCTGGGTCTGTGACGCCTGGTCCCCAGTTTTCGACAGATGCGAGCCCGCCTCGGATAACGGTAGTATGCGCACTGGGCGCGACCTAATGCGCTTGGCCCCCTCGACACTGTGCTCGTTGTAGCGCTTCTGCCAGCGCAAAACGCACAGCTTGGACTTGTTCGTCAGGCGAGAAATACTGGGTTCAACGCTTCAACGTTTCCCGCGTCGGCAGCTCGCGAAGTTACCGGACTGAGGACCACAGTGCGCGCGCCAACACCCATTCGCGAAAGCTGTCGATCGCTCGCCAATCACTACGGCCCCGGTCAAGATCGTCTCGTGCGGCAACCTGATGCGCGAGCGGTCGACGCTCGGGGTCGCGCTTCGTGCGATGGATCTGCTGACTGGCTGAAACGCCGCCTTGGCTGCGGATGACCTCACAGCGCGCTCTGCAATTGCTCCAGTTCCGCGGCGTTGAGATCGGAGATCGCCCAATAGGACACGCCGGCTCGGCTCGGGACTAATACCGTTCGGAAAACGGTACCCCGTTTCGAGACAACCCAACTAAGTCTTTGATTTTATTGGCGCGCCCGAAAGGATTCGAACCTCTGACCCCCAAATTCGTAGACCCGAAAATCGCATTTTCATAGCAAACC